>NZ_JAAILI010000056.1 GCF_012650175.1 Sphingomonas sp. S2M10 | reverse complement strand
TTCACGCCAGCCTCATGCTCCCGCAGCACCCCAATGATCTGATCCTCGGTAAATCGGCTTCGCCGCATCGCTCGTCTCCATCTGACGAGCTAACTTACCAATGGCATGAATTCTGGGGAGCAGGTCAGGATGTTTTTGCAGTTGGCGCAAAAGCGATGAGCGCCTGTGAAGAACCATGCGGCAACGCCTGCATCGTCTTTCTGCCCATTCGGACCAACTTTGAGCAGACGCCCTTCCTGCTTACCGCGGTACGTTGATTTGAGACGGGGAGTAGGTGAAGCTAGATCAAGCCAGTCCTCCGGATAGTCT
The DNA here is from genome assembly GCF_012650175.1 of Sphingomonas sp. S2M10. GTDB lineage: Bacteria > Pseudomonadota > Alphaproteobacteria > Sphingomonadales > Sphingomonadaceae > Sphingomonas. Next base: position 306,032 of record NZ_JAAILI010000056.1, on the reverse strand, counting down.
TCTGGATCACCGGAGAAATTAGGCCCTTCGCCGATGACCGGCACGATATAGCCATATCTGGTTCCATCATCTTCAACTGCCTCCTTCGGCAGATCGTCGATCTCGCGCGGAATAATCGCGCCATCCGGAAGCATGGTAACGGGGTGATGTTCTTGCCCGCATTCTCGGCAAAAGTAGGTTGAGAACAGCCGCGCATCGGGATCATCGGGGTGGTATTTGTCGCCAGTGATCGACACGAGCCGGTTCGGCGCCGGACGCAACGTCGCGTAGGCGGTACCGGCGCCGGAAATGAATCGGTGCAGTTTGAAGGTGAGGAACGAGCGCTCACCGGTGCCGCCGCGCTCACATTCGGGAAGCCCGATGATGGCCAGCATCCTGGTGAGTCGATCCCTGCATAGCGCCTCGTCAAGGTTAGTGTCCGACGCGAGCAGCTTCGCCGCATCCGTCAACGTGATAGGCGGCCGGCGCTTGCATTTCAGGCCTTCTTCCAAGCCGATTCGCGTTTCAATCCAAACAGCGAGCGGATTGTTGAACAAGTCATCATCGGTAAGTTGGTCTGGGACTTCTTGTTGCAGGAAGCGTGCGAGTTCCGATCCTAGGCCGTCGGCAGTTCGTGACGGATTTGTCGCCCGCTCGAAATCCTCGTTGATGATATCGTGTTCGCTTACGGGAACGCCGAACAGTCGACTGCCTACCTCGGCGACAGCACGGTTCCGTTCGCCGTCATCATCAGCTGACGACATCGTTGCCGAAGTCCCGATACAAATGAGGCTGCCGCCGGAGGAAAGGCGCTGACGGACGCGCCGCACAAGCATGGCAACATCAGCGCCTTGTCGACCGCGATAGGTGTGCAGTTCGTCCAAAGCGAGGAAGCGTAGGCCCTTCGCGTTGTTCATCATCGCTTGATCGATATCGTCCTGCCTCGTCATTAGCAGTTCGAGCATCATGAAGTTCGTGAGGATGATGTCTGGATTTTCCTCAACGATCTGATGGCGACGCGAATCTTTTTCCTGCCCGGTGAATCGTGCAAACGTCGGCTTAAGATGATCGGGCAGGTCGCAATCTCGAATGTAGCCCTGCAACTCCTCCAGCTGGCTGTTGGCCAGGGCATTCATCGGGTAAATGATGATCGCCTTGGTTCCGCGTGCTGCACCTGCTCGTCGTCTCCGCACGATCTCATCGATAATGGGGATGAAAAAGCACAGTGATTTGCCCGAGCCTGTTCCGCTCGTAACCACGTAGCTCTGGCCGGTCTTCGCTTTAGCAATGGCCTGTGCCTGGTGCCGATACAGGCGAATTGGTTCGCGAGGCGTGCCTTTAGCGAAGATAGTCGCAAGTGCAGGATCGAGATCGCCACTAGCAACAAGATCCGTCACCTTCGGCCCGGAAAGGTACCGAGGATTAACTCCGAGCAGGGGCTCCGGCCAGAAAATTCCCTCTTCGTAGATCTTTGACACCTGTGCGAGCAGATCAGGCGCCCTTATGTTTGCGAACGATCGCGAAAAAGATTCGTAGGTTTTAACAACCTCTCTATCTAGATCGAAAACGTTCATTGCTTTCCCCCGTTTTAATCACTCTAAAGCGAAAATATTGAAAACTGCGCTTTATTCAAAATGGTTATAGGACTGCCGAAACTATCTGCCAAATGGCCAGCTATGTATGTATATTGATCTTATTGTACTCATCGTAACCTAAGCACGCCCCGTGGCCGACCACGCCCCAACTGGCGTAACATCAATCTTTGATTCGTGTGATAGAACTTGCGTTCGATGTGCGAGCAGCACGCCCACGGGCAACGGCATCGGTAAGGAAGTCGCTGAGCTCAGCTACGGGCTCCGTTTCCGCCCGATATGTCACGGTACGCCCAACCTTTTCCGATGAAACTAGCCCTGCAGCGGACAAGATCGCGAAGTGCGGGGTCATGCCATTTGGCGACATGCCGACCGCCCGAGCGATATCCCCTGCAGTCATGCCTTCAGGAAGTTTTGCGACCAGCTCCTGATAGACCTTCCAGCGCGTCGCCTGCGAAAGCGCGCTCATCACTCGCATGGCCTGCATCTTTTCCACTCCTATGCCTTACGCGCAGCGCTTCAACGGTCCAAGTCACCAGCACCAATTCCCTTACGCGCCGATAACCATACATTAATTCCGGAACTATTGAAATATGCTTTTGCGTTTTCAATATCGGGGTTGTCCGGAGGCCGTCGCCACTCAGGACATGGCGAACAGGCGACTTGGGAGCGAATTGTGGCCACGATGTTCAGCGAGGACGTTTCGACCAGTTCATCACAAGACGAGACAATATCTCCGGATATTTGCATTCTCGACCCACTGACCGAGGATCAGCCCGACGATGAGATCGTCGTCACAACGCGCCGTGCGATCGGCCGAGTTGCTTATGTGGCGGCTGAAACCGCGGCACGTTTTCAGCGCGATGCTGTGCCTTACGACCCGATGGCGTGGATGTTTGCGCCACGTGAGGTGTTCGATGGGGCGGCTGCGCTCGATGCGTGCCTGCATCGGGACGCATGCATTCGGGGCGTGGTGCTGCACGGCATCGGCCTTGGCCTCGACGTCGACAGAGCGTCTCTCGATATCCTGATGGCCGATGACGACGAGGGTGATGTGCCGCCGTACACTCACTACTATGAGGGGCGATCTCGAGGAGAGCATCGCCCGAAACCACGAAGCACGGGATCGAACGCCCGCTTGAGACTGTATACGGCGACAATCGTGGACACGCGCAACAATGTCATGTTGCAAGCCTTCCATGCTTCGCTAGCGCACAACGTACACGAGGTCCATGCACGCCTCGTTGGGCGCTTCGGACCCGATCTCGCGGATGTCGCTGACATCCGGTTGGGCCTTCATCCATCCTCGCCGCTCGTCATTTCTCTGGTGCCTCGCGCCACGGCGGAGGTGATCGTTCGAATGGGTGATGACGCATCGTCGCCTGCTGCCCGGACCTTTGCGGTCGACATTCAGCAATGCATTCAGGCCTGATGCGACCGCGCCCCTGAAGGGGTGCCTGAAACGTCGAGCCGCGAACGCGAATGCTGCGCGGCTTCAATCTGCCACTACATCGCGGGGACAAACGTCATGACTGCTATCACGGCAGCCGGTCGCGAAGGCGACGCCGGCGCTGAAGTCGTGCGCATCCTGCATCCACTCCGGATACCGGAGGGGGCAACAGGGGAAGGCACAGAACGCGGCCCATATATCGGTGTCGCTGTCGACACCGAAACGACGGGGCTCGATTGGCGCTCGGGGAGGGTAATCGAACTCGCGCTGAGGAGGTTTCGCTACGACCGGAGTGGCGTGATTACGCATATCGATCGCGCGTACGAGTGGCGCGAAGATCCTGGCGAGCCGCTATCACCGGAGGTCTCAGCACTAACTGGGCTCACCGATTCCGACCTAGCCGGCCAGGAAATCGACGTCGACGCCGCCACCCGCTTGCTGAACTCGGCCAGTTTTGTCGTTGCCCATAACAGTGCATTCGATCGGCCCTGGATCGAAGCGCGCCTGGACCGGGTACAAGATCTAGCCTGGGTCTGTTCGATGTCCCAGGTCGACTGGCGAAGCCGGGGCTTCGATGGACGTGTGTTGGGCTATCTGCTGGTCCAGAATGGCTTCTACCACTGCGGCCATAGGGCATCGGCCGACGTCGATGCACTCATCCAGCTGCTAAGACATCGGGATCGTGATGGTCGTACGGCCCTCAACGAACTAATTTCGACGGGTTCGAAACCCGGTTGGATCGTTCGGGCCTGTGGTGCCCACTTCGATTCGAAGGACCTTTTGCGCACGCGTGGGTACCGGTGGGCAGCAGACGCGAAGGTCTGGTGGCGAGAAGTTTCGGATGAAGAACTGCCAGCAGAGCGAAGCTGGCTTGCAGCGAATGTCTATTCCGCAGCGGCTCGGCCCGCAGCGCTCGGGCCCGACCTTGAGCGGGTGACAGCGAATACCCGGTTCCGTTGACCGCCCGCACCTCGATCTTGGAGATGACGATGAAGAAGAATCCTGCGCGCAATCTGCCCGTGTTGAAGGGAAATCCGTCCACCAAAGGTTTGCCTGCTCCGAAGACCGCGGGTGCTGTTGCGAACGCCAAAATCTCAACCAGTCCAGAGACAGAGGTAGTTTTTGAAGGACCCGTGACTCTGATTTCAGCCGCTACGTACCATGCGGACAACGAGTACATAGACAATGTGGACGTCTACTTCGTCGAGGGCACCACTCCACACAGCGACGGCCCTTGGCTTGGCGAAGCGGATAAATTGGCCTGGCGCGATCCCGCGACCGGTTTCGAATGCATCATGCTGCGCGATACGCACGGCGGACACCTCGGCGGTTATGTGGGGATCCCTACGACACACCCGCTTCATGGCTTCGATCACCGGGCTATTCCGGCGTCGTTGGGCATCTCGACGCATGGCGGCCTTTGCTACTCGGCAATCTGCGATGAAGGACCGACGCCAGCCAGACGCCCACTCGCCCGCGAGGCCCGAAGGATCTGTCATGCGCCGCGCACGGCTGAATACGCCAAAACCCGCCACGCGACCTCGTATCGCGTTCAGGATGCTCATGCGTGGTGGTTCGGCTTTGCCTGTAACCAAATCTACGACATCAGCCCCAACGACCAGCGTAGCCGCCGGCAGTTCCTCAAAGAGGAAACCAGAGCCGAATACCGCGACGATGCCTATGTCTTGCGCGAGATCCAGCATCTGGCTGCCCAGCTGAAGGCCATCGCAGACGGTGCTCCTATGCCGCAGCGAACCGGGCCTCCGCTTCCACCGATCGGGCTAAATCCGGCTGGGGGAGATTCATGATGCGAAAATCGCGACGGGATCGGCAGAATCTGCCTTGGGGATGGTGGCTGCGGGCGACCGATTCGGCATTCGAGGACCAAGATGGTCGCCATTGGAAAAGCGTCAGGCAGGCCTTCTGGGGAGGCCGCCTGAACTTTCCTTCTTCGCAGTTTGTACCCGAGCAGCTCGAGCTGCTGCTCCGTGTGCTGCTGCACCTAGATTGCGAGGCGAGCAGTTGGACCGAAGCCGGTTACGACCTGTTTGCCGGAGACTTCATATCTTGGCGATTTTACTGTTGCTGGCTTGCGTCCATCGGCCTCACGAGCACGGTTGATGGTACCGCGCCAACGGAAGCTTCCTTGACGGAAGAAGGGTTCTCTGTGCTCCTGATGCTCCAGGCTACTCGAGATCCCGATTGGGTCGATCTCCCGTTTTCGGAGATCGCCGAACTCGTCCAGGCATCCACGACGATTGGTGCGCCGGACGCACTGATGGCAGCACTTGCTGAATTTGAGCGTGGGGTCGGTCTTCGGCGCAACGTTTTCGCCCGAGAAGTGATAAACGAGGAATATCTCGTGACCCTTACCGGCTTCGAATCGACCGGCCGGATGCCGACCCGTCGGATCATTTGGTCGGCATCGTTTAGCAGCGCGGGACCTCGAGATGCCTTATTCGTCTGGCTGGCGAAGCGTGTTCATCGCTGGGATGATTGGGCCACCGTCGCGTTCGAGCGTGGGGCAGCTGCCCTCACGCAGCATATGTTCACCCTATTCCTGGCTGCAGATTCGCCGACAGCGGCGTGACGCGTAGATTCGAATCGCATTAAACGGTCGAGGTTACCGGCGGCGCCTGGGTACCAGAAGGTAGCTGAGGCGCCAGTAGCTTGCGTGCGAGGGACAAACCGCAATCTTGCGGTGCCTGCGCTTTCGGCAGGAAACCGTCGCTCAATGCAATTTTGAGCGGCTTTTTGTGAAAGCTGACAGCTGTTTGGATGCCCCGTGAGGATTCGAACCTCAATTGACGGAGTCAGAGTCCGTAGTCTTACCTTTAGACGACGGGGCACCGGAGCGCCCCCAATAACGGCGGAAATCTGCGGGTCAAGAGCATTTTCGCGACGCCGTGCGACAAAAGTTTTGTCGCACATGCGACATAGCTCAGCGAATCGCGGCATTCAGAAGCTCCAGCGCCTCGCTCCCACCGATCGCGAGGGCCGCGCCTTCGAAGGCGGCGCTCCAGCGTTTCGCGGTGGTTCCACAGCAGCTGTGGCTGCGCGTACCGACGCGATATTCGGGCACCACCCGATCGGCGATCTGGCAGCACCGACGATTGAGCGCGAGCACATCAGGCGATGCCGATGCTTGCTCGCGCTTGGCGATCTCAGCGGCGGCTGCATCATTCAGGCTCTGCAGGAACATCTCTTCCGCAACCTTGTCCATTCTACTCGTTCCCATTATGTTCCGAAACATGCGCCGAAGAATCGACCATCCCGAATTGCGTTTCCTGGTGAAGCGCGCCCTGCAGACCTTCCGGCCCTCGCTGCTGCGCGACCTGAGCCGGGGCACCCATGTGCGCGAGCGCGCGCTGGACGAAGCCACCGACATCATTCTGGAGCGGCTCGACCATCTGGAATACACCGCGCCGCCGCCGCTGCCGAACCATGGATAGAGTTTCCTAGGACGTCCTCCTCGGCGCGTGTGTTCCATGCTTCGATCGCCTTCCGCTGGGTATACTCGATGCGGTCTGGCATCTTGCTTTCGATGTGGAACCTGGGGCCGGAACAGGCGCACGTAGCGCATTCGATGAAATAGCCGGCGGGGAGATTCGGGCTGGCCATCATGGTGAAGAAGGCTATTTCGCCCTCGCCGCCACAAAACGGGCAGGGCTTAAGCGCAGTCATATCAGACCCTCCCGCCGCGCTCGCGGGCGCGCCACTGGCCGGGCATGCGCACCTCGACGCCGACGACGTTCGCGCACCATTCGGGGTCATCGTTGCGGCCCAAAGCGGGATAGGTCTGCACCAGCTCGCCCGGCGACATCGCCCGGAACTTCATGCCGTCGTCGTAATCTGCGACCTCGATCGATTTCGGCGGCTTGAGCCCGAGCCGGATAAAGGACCGGCGCAGCCGGTGGACCGAGTTGCACAGATCGAGGAAAGCCTCGTCCTTTTCGTTGCTGGTCATCCCAATGCCTCCTGTTCCCTGATGCGCTCCATGTGGCGGAGCCCGGTGGCGACGCATGCGATGGCGGCCGGCGTATTGCCGGGCATGTACACGTCCAGAATCGTCTTCTTGCCGATGACCGCGTGGCCGCTGAGCGCCGTCACCCATTCGGTTTGCGCGCCGGCGTCGCGATAGAACACCATGCCGGTGCGGCGGAGGTCGCGATATTGCACCTCGTCGATCGCCTCGGCCAGCTCGGGCTGCTCGCGCATGATCGCCACGGCCGAGGCCGCGTCCCGGGCCGCGCGGAAGCGGCGCTGGAACATCCATGTGGGCATGGGCTGCTCGGGCTTCTCGGGATGCGGGAAGACCCACCCGAACCCGCCGCGCCGCATCGCTGCTGTCACCTCGGCGTGGAGCATCGGCGGCATCGGCGCGTCGATTTCTGTCCCGGTTTTTTGCTGTATCAGACGGAAGCCCATCATGCGCCCGCGCGCGTCCACCAGCTGGGCAACGTGGCGCGGATCCGCGTCGGGGGGTGGGGTAATCTGCCGCCAGGCCATGCGGCCCATTCCCATCACGTCGCCCTGGCGCTGCAACGTCCAGAAGGCGAGGTCGATCGCCAGCGCAACGTCGAACAGGTCAAGTTCAACCGCAGCCTCGCGGATCGCTTCCCGGATATGCGGCCCCATCATCGTCCGGCGTGCCGGCGGTTCCGGGATGGTGACTTTCGCGGTGGCATTTTGGCTGACGATATTTTCGCTCATCGCCCAATTGAGCAACATGCGGAGAACGCGCAGCACGGCGCCGGTCTTGTAGGTGCTCTGCTTCATCAGTGCGGCGCGCAAATCGCGGACCAGCGCCTTGTCGATGCTGCGAACAGCCAGCATCCCGTCCTGCGCCCAATGCTCCAGCTGGCGCAGCCGGGTGCCGTATTCACGCTGCGTATTCTTCTTGAGGTTCGCCCATTCCTCGCTGCGCTGGTAGCGATCGACCAGCTCGCCGAAGCGGACGATGCGCGGCGGCGCGATCCGGGGCGCCAGCGTGTTCGGCCGATCGTCGCCGCTGCCCTGCCATGCTGCGACCTGGGCATTGAGCTGCACCGCCTGGGCGACCGCCTGCGCGTGATCGTTGCCGAGCTTCTGGTTGGTGAACCCGGCGACGCGGAGCCGCTTCGACGGCTTCCAGTGCCAGACCGAGCGACCGTCGGCGAGCTTCTGCTCGAACAGGAACGGGATTTGGCGCTTCTTAGGCATCGGCCCCGACCTCCGCCGGCTGCGCCGCGGCGCGCAGGTCGATCGCCAGCTGCTTCATGTTGGGCGGCAGCATCGCGGTGGTGTCACCCACATCGATCCAGCCCGCCATTTCCTCCAGCAGCCGGGGCGGTGGCGGCTGCTTCCCACCGAAGATCCGCTGGAGCGTGCGCGGGTTGACGCCGGTTATCTCGGCGGCCTCGGCGATGCCGCCGACTTCGTTGATCCAGATGCGGGCCAGTTTGCAGCGCAGCTTGTCTTTCGGGGTAGCCATGGATTCGGCCTCCTTTTGCCGTTGGGCGCGCGCAGGCTATTCCTGCGCGGGCTGGTTGTCGATTTCAGCGAAGGTGCGGGCGCCATCGAACGCTTCGCGTGACCATCGCCGGATATGATCGCCGTCGAACTGGACGTGGAGCATCTCCGGGGCGCCGCAAATCTCGACGGCCTGCGCCATCACGAAATTGATTGCGGCGGCGAGCGCCTTGGCGAGCGCGCCCGGGGCGATCTTTCGATCGGGATTGCCGCCGAGCAGGAGCTCCAAGATATCGGACGGGATCCGATCCGCCACCAGCGACAGCATCGCCACCGCGAAGACGTCGCGGGCAACGTCGTCCCGCGCCCGCTGGTTCGTATCGTCGTTCATGACTGCACCTCGAACGGCATGAAGGATTGATGGCCAGCGACGTAAAGCGGGTGCCGCGGATGGCCGAGCTTGGTCATGCCGAGGCAAACCAACCGCGCTCCGATGCCGCGAGCCGACGACATGACAGCCCTATCCCGTCCCAAGTGCGAACCGTGCGCGCCCCAGGCCGCCAGAACCGGGAGGCTATATTGCCGTGCATAGTCGATCATGCCGATAAGGTTGCTGTAGCAATCCGGGCCAATCGGGTCGCGGGCGGCAATCATGTCGGCCGGCGACGTGGCGCGGAAGGCGAACAGGTTCATGACCTTGATGCCTCCAAACCCGTCCCGCCGGGCAAAGCCGATGCACCGGCGGATAGTGGGATCGTCAATGCTGGCGTCCGCCGTGCTGGGGTTCAGCATGATGATCGGCAAAAACGGGGCACTCGCATCCCACTGGCGCAACAGCCAATAGCGATACAGGCCGCAATCTGAGATCAGGGCATCCTTCCGCATCGTCGGGGCGGCTTGATCGATTGCATCGAACAACGTCATGACTGCACACTCCGGAGGGCTGCGAGCAGGTGCAACTCGACCGCGTTGGCGATCCGATGGCAATAGAGCTTGCCGCTCTCGCATTCGTCCGCCCATGTCGTTGTAATAGGCCCGTTGAAGCGAGCGTTGTGGATCGCTTCGGCTAAGGCGCCCTTGTTCTCCAGCGCCTCCACCAGCGGCTTTACTGCTTCTGTGCGATGGCGGGCGGCATACAGCGGCGTTTCGGTCCAATCGCGGCCGGGTGCGGTGTTCCACGGCTGGCGTTCGATCTGCAAAGAGCGTCGGCCATTCTTTTCATACAACCATGCCACCGGTTGTAGATCGGCCTGTGTAACTTCAGCCATTGCTTTGCTCCTGATGGGTGGGGAAGAACTGGGCGCGATCAGCCTCGAACTGCGCGTCGTTCTCAGCGCGTTCCTTCGCGCCGATTGATGGGCAACCAGAAGGGTATCCGATCGCCCGGTCGTGCATGCGTTCATGGCGGAATACGCCATCTTCGATCAGCCCGGTCGAGGAGTAACGTTCGCCTGGGGTGATCTCGCCGCCGCAAAGATCGCAGTGGTAATACTTCCGCGCCGTCGATGCTCGATTCCACAACACGCGGATATCCGGGGCATCGCCCCGTTCGTTAGACATCGCTTCATACCAAGCGTCGAAGCGGCTCACCGGCTTTGCTCCTGATGGGTGGAGAGGGTGACGGGCGCGTTTGGGCAGACCGGGCCGAGCGCCAATGCAATTTCCAAGTCTGTCGCATGGCAGTAGACGCACTGCGCATTGCCGTGGTTTACCCGGCTGGGGCCCATCTTGTGGGTGGGTTTTGCGTTCTCGCCCATCACTTACCTCCCGCAATCTGCATGATCCGATCAATCATCGACGAATTCATAGGTTACGCTCCGCCCAGCAGTCGGCGCATTCTTCGCCAGCGTCGGGCCCGAGGTGTGGACACCCGATCGCGCGGCAGGCCCAAGCCTTGCGGCGCTTCTGCGCGCGGCGGCGGATACGGTGCGCCTGCACCTGAATGGTGACGAAAACCGCGACCAGCGCGACGCTGAGCGCGAGGCACAAAAGCATGAGAATTTCCATCGGGCTTCTCTCCGGGTCCGCGACCGGCAGCGCGGTGCTATTCGGCCGGCTCGATCTCTGCCCGCTCACCCATCATGGCGGCGGTGCGGTAATAGGCGGCGCGGGCATCGCCGGCGGCGCGTGCAGGCTTGCGGCCGAGCGACTTGACGATGTTCTGGCCTATCTGCCGCGCCAGCGCGGGCAGGCCGCGTTCCCGCGCCTGGCGCAATCCGTCGCGCAGGGTTTGCGGCACCTCCTGCCAGCAGCCGCTGCAGACGTCCTGCCAGCGTTCGCGCGCCCGATCGCAGCCGCGACGCTTGCAGACGTAGCGGCGCGCGGCCATCAGTTCAGCCGCGCGAGGCGCTGGGATACAATCCGGTCCAGCCGCTCGAACTCGATCCGCTCGGCGACGCCGAGGTGCTTGGCGTGCGGGCGCTTCGCATCCAGCTCGCGATAGCGCTTCATGATATCGGGGCGTGGCGTGGGCATCAGCTGCGCTCCCGTGCCAGCTGATCGGCGATTGCGTCGACGCTGTAGGCATGCAGCAACGCCTGGATGAGCGCCGGAACGTCGCGCAGTGGGACGTCCAGGCTGTGCAAGTGGGTGCCGGTGTCCTGCAGGACGCGAACGTCCCCCATGCCGCGGCGATAGGTGGCGTTGTAGACGGGCTTGCTCATCGGAACAGCTCCCGACGAAGGCGCCGGACAATGGGCGCATAGCTGTGGGCGAGGCTGGGCAGCACGAAAGCCGCCGCCACGACGAAGGGCAGGTGCTGCCACGTCATCGGCCGTAGCCCATGCCGGAGAGCGCCTTGCTCACGAGGTTCCACACGTGTTCGCGAAGGCGGGCATGGCCGATGACCTTGCCCTCGCGCTGGGTGCCGGTGGTGTCCATCCTGAGCAGCGCGCGATCAAGCGCGTCCTCGGACCGACCGCGCAGCGTGCGGCATCGATAGTCGCCCACCTGTTCGGTGCCGCCGACATTGTCGATGACCATGCGAGCCAACTCGGTACGGCGCCCGGTGAGGGCGGACCACAGCTCGACCTTGACGACGATCATGCTGCACCGCCTTCCTGGCGCGCGAGCACCATCGCGTCGGCGACCTGATAGGCATAGGCTGCTGCGGCGGCGACGTGCATCGCACGGGCCGGTGCGCTGAGCGCATCGACGATCGGGAGGCCGTCCATGCCGCGGAACGATTTGCCCAGCGCGGTCGCGATCACCTGGCCGGCAAAATAGTCGCGCGGGCCGAGCGGCTGGGCAGCGGGCGGGGCGGGCTGCTCCGGCGCCGATTCCGGCGGGCTTTCCGGCTCGTCGCTCATGCCACCCTCGCCAGTTGCTCGGCGCGGCGGCGCATATCGTCGCGGATCGGCTGCGGAAGCATGGCGGGTGCGCCCGCCGGGCCGGAGGGCAGGCGCCCATCCAGCCAAGCGTCGATCTCGCCCGCGTCCCAGCGGCTTCGCACCGTGATGGAGAGCGGCCCGGTGACGTGCCTTTCGCCCAGGAAGCGCGGCGTGCGCGGCAGTGGCATCCGCTGGGTGCGCGCGAGCAGCCGCAGGCGGGCGATGATGGTGCGGGCGGAAAAGTGGGACATGCCCAGCTCGCGGGCGATGTCTCCCACCGCATATTCGCCGCGCCGACCGCCGGTGGCGGGGGGGGCCTTGGCGGCCGGCGCGGCTGCAACGGCGATCCTGGGGGGCTGGATCGCCGTTGCCGGGGGGACGGTAGAACGCGGGAAGAGGGTTACGGAACCCATTTGCTTGCCTCCATGGGTAAACTGGATGGCGAGCAAAATACCCATAACGGGTAGTTCAGGCAAGCGCGAAAATCTCCGCTGTGGATATCTTCATTTCAGCGCCATTCGCAAACGCAAAAAAAGGCCACCCGGCACGCCGCCGGATGGCCCTGAAATCTTCGCGCGGGAGGGGAGCCGATCAGGCGCTCTTACGCTGATCGGAATCCTGATCGTTCTCCCTGGCGTGGCCAATCAGCCCTTCCGCCACGCGCCGCAGCACGGGGGCGGTGGTATCGTTGCCGACGCGCATCGCCTCCAGCACGGCGCGCTCGTCCTCCGTGCGCGCAGCAAGGGGCACATCTTCCGGGTTGAGCAGCTCGCCGATGCTGACGGATAGCACCCCCCCGATCCGGCGGAGCCAAGCCAGATCCACTTCACGCTCGCCAATCTCGAAACGCGAAATCTGAGCCTGTGTCGTGTTCAGTGCATTCGCCACCTGCAGCAGCGTCATGCGCCGGCGCTTGCGCCACTCGCGGATGCGATTGGGAGGATTTTCGAGCCGTTTCACCATGCCGGTGATGTCAATCAACTTGCCCATTGTTGGCTATACCCTGTTTTGGAGAGATTTTGCGCGACCCGGCTTGCCATAAACTACCCGTTATGGGTAGAACTTTATTCATGACCACGATGGCAGGCAGAAAGCTCCGCACCTATCGGGAGGAGCAGATACCGAAATTGACCCGGCGCGCTTTCGCTGCGTGGCTTACCCGCGTCTCAGCGCGGAAGGTTTCGTCATCCACCGTGCAAGGGTGGGAGGAAGACGGAAAGCGGCCCGACCAAGCTCCCGTCGTCAACGTGCTGGCCGCTGCCCGCATCGTCGATCATGCCGACTGGTATCGCCCCGCCCTGTGCAGCTTGTGCGAGAGGCCCAGCGACGATCCCTGCGTACCCGAATGTGCGCGTCATCAATGCCCCCTCGCGGTCCGCATCCACGGACCGCTCCAAACTGCGGAAACCGCCCCGGCCCCCCGGCCGGTCGAGTCTCCGCATTAATCATACCCAAAATGGTTTTAATTCCGAACGCAACAGGAATCCCCCGTCATGGCCGATATTTGTGACGAAGCCGCCACGATCGAGCAGGAGCATCTTGACCGCGCTGTCAGCGCGGCACGCAATGCGCCGTTCGATCCCGGCGTGCCTGGTGTGTGTGGCGACTGCGGCGACGAATCGCCGCGGCTGGTGAAGGGTAGCTGCGCGCGCTGCCGCGACCTGGCCGAGCGCGAGCCGAGGCGGTGGTGATGGCGACGCCGGAGCAGCTTGCCGCCTTGAAGCGCCTGGACGCGGCCCGCCGCCAGTTCGAGCGCGAGCAGGGACTGGAAGCGGCGCGCGCCTGGCGGCAGCGGCTGTTGCGCGGCGCCGGCCGATCGGGCGGGAGCCCGCGCACGTGAGTGATGCACCCGGACCCGACGCCCGCGAAATCGCGGCGGCGCTGAACGCGCAGGCGGCGCAGCTCGGGCGGCTGATCTTCCCCGCGGCCAAGGAATATGGTGGTTTCCTCCATATCGGATCTATCGAAGGTGAGGCCGGGCGCAGCCTGAAGATCCGCACCAAAGGCAACAAGATCGGCGCCTGGGCGGACTATTCGCGCGATCGGGGCGACCCGGCGGGCACCGGCGACATGCTCAAGCTGGTGCAACTCACCGTCGGGCGCGGCGACATCAAGGAAGCGATCCGCTGGGCGAAGGGCTATTTAGGCCTCGACACCATGGACAGCGCCGCGATCGGCCGCATGCGGGATCGCGCGCGGCTGGCGACCGAGCGCGCCGAACGGGCGGCGGCGACCGAGGGCGAGAAGAAGCGGCTGAACGCTGTGGGTATCTGGAACCATGCGGCGCGCGGGCAAGGATCCCCGGCGCAATCCTATCTGGAAGGGCGCGGCATCGACTTCGCGCGGCTGGGCAAGTTCCCCGGCGCGATCCGCTATCGGCCGGACGTGTGGTGCAGCGAGCTGAGGCGCCCGGTGCCGGCGATGGTGTCGCTGTTCGTGGGCGTGGATGCCAAGCCCAAGGCGGTGCACGTCACCTATCTGGAGCGCGGGCCGCGCGGATGGGTGAAGGCGAAGCTGGAGACGGCCAAGCTGATCCGATCGCCGCTCTATTGGGGCGCGCATATCCCGCTCGCCAAGGGTGCGGTGGGCGACATGCCGCTGCGCGACGTGCCGACCGGCACCATGGTGCATGTGGCCGAGGGCATCGAAGACGGCTTGACGATCGCCATGGTGAAGCCCGCCGAGCGCGTGGTTGCCGCCGGCACCCTGGGCAATATCGGCGCGATGCAGCTGCCGGATGCGGTGGCGGGGCTGGTGATCATCGGCCAGCACGATCGCCCGGGAAGCCCCGCAGATCAGTCGCTGGAGAAGCAGATTGCCGCCCAGCAGAAGCTGGGCCGGCGGGTGGCGTGCCTGTGGCCCGAGCCCGGTTTCAAGGACTTCAACGATCAATTGCGCGGTGTGCGCAAGGAGGGGGTTTAATGGCCGAGAACACGAAAATCGAGTGGGCGCACCACACCTTCAATCCGTGGATCGGATGCACGAAGGTCGGTCCGGGCTGCGACCACTGCTATGCGGAGGCACTGGCAACCGCGCGTCTCGGTGTCATTTGGGGAAATGAGGGCGAGCGCCGCCGGACTGCGCCGTCGACTTGGAAGCAGCCGCGTCGCTGGAATAATCGGGCAGCCGCGCGCGGCGTGCGGGAGCGCGTCTTTTGCGCCAGCCTGGCGGACGTGTTCGACAATCGGGCAGATCCGGCGGTACGCGCCGAGCTGTTCCAGCTGATCCGCGAGACGCCGCAGCTCGACTGGCTGCTGGTGACGAAGCGCATCGGCAACGCCGCGGCGATGGCCGAGGCCGCCGGCGGCATGCCGGAGAACGTCTGGCTGGGCGCGACGATCGTGAACCAGGAGGAGGCGAACCGCGATATCCCGAAGCTCCTGGCGACGCCGGCCAGCGTGCGCTTCCTGTCGATGGAGCCACTGCTCGGGCCGGTCGACCTGCGCATGATCGTTCTTCGCCCGTTCGGTTCTATGCCAACAACCCTTTCGTCAAAGCTGGGCGACTACGTGCAGCCGTTGAGAGGGAATTTCACGGACTCCCCTCGTATCGACTGGATCATCGTCGGCGGCGAGAGCGGGCCGGGCGCACGGCCGATGCATCCGGATTGGGCGCGGAGCCTGCGCGACCAGTGCGCCGGTGCTGGCGTTCCGTTCCTGTTCAAGCAATGGGGGGAATGGAGAGATCGCGGCGGCCATGTCCCGATCGCAAGGCGCAACTTTCGGACGCACATCGCGTACCTTGATGTGGATACCGGCAAGGGAAAGCCGCATCCCAATCGCTGCAGCGATGAGACCATGATCAAGATGGGTAAGGCAGCGGCGGGCCGCTTGCTCGATGGTGTCGAGCACAACGGCTTCCCGCTGATCGTTCAAGGATAACCATGAACGGGGGGAACCTTGAAAGCGTGGCGGCCTCGGCCGCACGCGCGGCGCCGGCGCCGGATCTGCGCTCGCACGACACGCCCGGCGACCTGTTCGACGAACCGGCGCTGCCCAAGCCATGCCCGGTGACGCCGCTGGGCATCCATGGCCTCAAGCTGTGGGTGCTCGATTCCAGCAATCAGCTCCAGTGCATCACGACGGACTGCCGCAAGGGCGAAATGCTGCTGCTGTTCGGCGGCGACACCTATCTGCGCGACAGCTTCCCGCGCTTCTCTCCGCCGAAGAGGGACAAGCCGCCCGAAATCGTGGGCTGGGACCAGACCGAGGCGCAGACGGCGCTGATCCGCGAATGCCATGCGCGCGGGATCTTCGATCCGCAGGGGCGCATCTTCGGGCGCGGCGCGCACCGTGTGGGCGACGACGAGGAAGCGTTGGTGCTCCACATGGGGCGCGAGGTGCTGGCCGTAAACACCACGGACAAAAAGGGCAAGTTGGTCGCCGAGCCCAAGGCGCACCCGGCCGGGCCGATCGGCGATCGGTTCTTTCCGGCGCTGCCGCCGCTGCCCCAACCCGCCAAGAAGGCCAGCACCAAGGCCGACGCGGACCTGCTGCTGGACCTGTTCCGCCAGTGGAATTTCAAGGAAGCGGGCGTCGCGCCGCTGCTGCTGCTCGGCATGTCCGGGCAGATGCATATCTGCGGGGCGCTGAGCTGGCGCTCGCATATGTGGCTGAGCGCCCCGACCGCCGCCGGCAAATCCTCGCTGCAGCGCCTGTTCCGCGCGATCCATGGCGGGTGGTGCCTGCATACCGAGGACGCCAGCGAGGCGGCGATCCGCCAGAAGCTGGGCGACGACACGCTGCCGGTGCTGATCGACGAAGCCGAGGCCGACGACAACCCGGAACGGCAGCGCGCCATCCTGAACCTGCTCAAGAAAAGCTCGAGCGGCGCCAAGATGCACCGCGGCTCCGCCGACCATAAGGCGCAGGAGTTCACGGCGCAGAGCTGCTTCATGCTGTCGTCGGTGCTGCACGGGCTGCAGAAGGGCGAGGAATGGAACCGCGTCGCCATCATCGAGCTGATGCCGGTCGAGAAGTCCGCGACCATGTGGGAGGAACCGGACTATCAGCAATGGCGGATGATCGGCCGCAAGATGCACCGGCGGATGATCGAGCAATGGCCCCGATTCCGGCGGACGCTGACCGACTATAAGCGCGAGATCCACGAGCGCGGCCTGGGCGGGCGCTGGCAGGACACGTTCGGCACGCTGCTCGCCTGCGCGGATTGCCTGCTGTTCGATTGCGCGCCGAGCATGGAGAGCCACGCGAACCCGGAGTTCGGCCGGGAACGCGCGTGGGTGGACATGATCATGCCCATGATGCGGCGCGGGCAAATCCAGGCGCGCAGCGATATCGATCGCTGCCTCTCGTGGCTGATATCCAAGATGCTGCCCGGCGCGCATGGCCAGCCGGCCGAGCCGATCGGCCGCTGGATCGATCGCGCGATGGAAATCGTGATCAACGAACAGGACGGGCCTACCGGCGGGCTCAACACGACCGCGCGGAAGCGGCTGGAATCGTGGGGCCTGCGGCTGCTCAAGCTGAAGGAGAACGGCCGAGGCGGATGGGTGCAGGACGGCGAGCCGCTGCCCGATGCCAGCGGCTGGGAACAGGGCTGGCTGGTGGTCGCCTATCCGAGCTGGGAGCCGCTGCGCGAGCTGTTCCGCGGTTCGGAATGGGCCTCGGGCGCGTGGATCCAGTCCCTCGGCAAGATCGAGGGCGCGATTACCAGCGGCCTCAAGGTGCGGTTCGGCGGCCCGGCGCAGAACGCCATCGCGATCCCGCTGCGCGCGGTGAAGGGGGAGGGGTGAGCATGGCCGTGACAGCCGACGATATCTTGCGGGCACTGGCGGAAACCTGCGACCGATCGATGATCTGGGCAAGCGAGCTGGCCTTGTCGAGCGGTGCGCGCCGGTGCGACTTCTGGACCCTCGCGCCGTGCCAATCGAAGGGATACGCCGCGACGGCATACGAGATCAAAGTCTCGCGAGCGGACTTCCGCCGAGACACCCCGGCGAAGCAGCGCGAGGCCCGGCTGTTCAGCGATCGATTTTACTATGCGACGCCGCCCGGCCTGCTGAAACCCGACGAGGTGCCGGATTGGGCCGGCCTGATCGAAGTCGATCCCGAAGCGGAGCAGTTCAAGCGCCGTCGGATCATCGTGCAGGCGCCGCTGCGCGACAAGGATGCCCCTAGCTGGGAGTTGATCGTCTCGCTGCTTCGATGCAGCGGCACGATTGAGCGCGACAGCGACATGATCCGCGAGCAGCGCAACGCATATCGGCGCATGCTCACCGTCGCGGCTGACAGGCTCAAGGCGGATGGGAAATCGCCGTGGGATTTCGGCATTCACCTGTCATGACCTTCGACCTGTTCGAGGGCGCGCAGCTGGCGCCCGATGCGCCCAAGGGCCTGGGCATCGCCATGGCTGGCGCCGGCGAGAAGTCGGCCCGGCACGCGCTCGACTTCTACCCCACACCCGCCGAGGGCATCGCGCCGTTGCTGATCGCCGAGCGGGCCGCGCTCGATCGCTATCGTGGGCGCTCGCCGGCTTTCTGGGAGCCGTGCGGCCGAGGCGGGGCGATCCAGCGCGTGGGCGCTGCGCTTGGCCTGGCGAGCGTGGGGACGGACATCGTCGCGGATTCGGCCAACGCGGTCGCGCAGCTCGACCTGCGGACGGCCGATCGCGCGCTCGCGCCGTGCGTGCTGTCGAATTTCCCGTGGGCGATCGGGCGCGAGCTGGTGACGCACCTATGGGGCCGGCTGGGCGTGGAATATATGGCGCTGCTGTTCAAGGCGCAGTGGATGCACTGCGACAAGGGCGCCGAGCTCGCCCGCGCGGGGCTGGCGCCGAATCGTCGGTGGGAAATGACGTTCCGGCTCGACTTCGCCGCGAAGGGCAACCCGACGATGAATTGCACCTGGTTCGTTTGGGACCGCATCGACCAGCGCCGCGGCTGGGGCCTGATCGATCGCGCGGGGCCGGTCGATGGAGCGGGCGAGCTGTTCTAGCGCTGCCGTTGCCGTCGCGGGCGGAGCATGGCACGCTTCGCCCATGCGCATCCTGACCGCCCTCACCTCGACCATGATCGCCGCCAGCGCGCCGCCGGCCGCTGCCGCGCCGATCGCCAACAGCCCCGACCCGCCTTGCCGAACAAGCGACGTCACCTGCGGCTATGACCGCGATCCGGCATCGCTGCCGCTGATGCAGGGTCCAGAAGACATGCCAGCGAGGCCCGCCACCTGGCCCTATTGGGCTGGCGGCGGGCTCATTGTAGCGGGCTTGCTGCTTACAGTAGCCTGGGCTCGTCGGCGGCGCTGAATAGCGGGCATTCGCTGGCATCGTGCTGGCGTTCCCGCGACCGCAGCGGCGCGTTCGCGCGCAGCTGCATCCGCTGGCGCATTTCGGCCATGTCCAGACCGAAGGTGCGGATTGCCGCCATGCGTCCGGCCTGTTCGTCTCGCGACCCGTCGACAGGCCCGAACCACTTGCCGATTTCGGCCTCATACCCGCGCATGAACGCGCGCTGTGCCGGCGCGCTCTTGGTGTAGCGGCGGGCCTGTTCGCGCATGCTGCCATGGGTGAAGATCGCCGCCAGGATTGCGTTGGCCTTTTCGGTGCCCAACTGCTCGCCGGATGCGGATAGGTCGGCGCGGGTGAGCTGGATGGTCACAGCGGCAGCTCTTCGGCAGTGGTGAGCATCCAGCCGCGCACCGTGAGAGTCTCGCCGCTGTCCATGCAGGTCGCGCGAAACTCGCCATCGAGATCGGCTCCATCGTCGACCAAGGCGTCAAGGTCGGTGGTGCCATCGCTGAGATAATAGCGCTTCATCGGTTCGGCCTCCTTTTGCCGGTGCGATGCCCTGGCGGCATCCTGAGCGGGCCGAGGCAGTCGCCCCGACCCGCTGGGGATGCGGTCAGCCTCGGCCGGCCATCATGGCCATGATGCTTTGCGGGCCGGTTGCTGGTCGCTCCGGCGCGCCCCACTCGGCCGCGTCGTAGCCGGGAAGCGAGTGGATCGCCTCGGCGCGGATGCTGCGGATGATGTGCGCCGCGTCCGACTGCTCGTAGTCGTCGGTTTCGCAGGCCTGATAGTCGAAGTTGTTGCAGGCCTTCAGAACCTGTACGGCGAGCGCGAGCTTATCGGACGAGTAGGCGCCCTTGTGCTCCTTCCAGCGGTATGCCGGCGCCTCGCTCTCCTCGCGATACCGATGGTTCACGCTGCGGTAGTTCTCGCGCAGCAGCATCGCACCATGCTGGTCGAGCCAGGTTTCGCGCGTGGCGGCGTTCACGATGTCGAGCGAGCAAGGAAATTGGCTGCGCTTGGACGGAACGCACACGGTAGCGCGGCGGCTGAACATGAAGGTCAGCAGGTAGTGGATCAGGTCCTCTTCAACGATGTATGCGGACATGGTTTCGGCCTCCTTTTGCCGGGGTGACGCCGTGGCGGCATCCTGAGCGGGCCGAGCTGGAGCCCGGACCCGCTGGGGATGCAGTCACTTAAGGATGTCGGCGCAGCCTAGGAGGCGGACCAGCTCGCGCGCCCATTGGGCGGCTTCGGCATCCTTGCCGCACTGCTTGTAGGCGATGGCCTTGGCTTGAGCGCGGGCGAGGGCGGAACGGTCGATTTGCATGATGTGCGGCCTCCTTTTGCCGGGGTTGGCGAGCGGGATCCGCTTGCCTATAAATACCCATAACGGGTAGTTTCTAAGTTCGTCAAGCAGAAAAATATCCAGCCTTTTCAGTGTCAATAGAAAATATCTCGCCGCGCAGCGTCGCAACGCGACGCGACCGCGCGCGGCGGCATTATCGCGCCCTCGGGCGCGCAACTCCGCGCCTCGCCTGCAACCCGGACCCGTTTCTATCTAACAAGGTTTCAGCCGAGTTGAGGGCAGGATGCGGGTCGGGGGGAGTGTTCCAGACGTTCGCGACGCGGAACGGCTAAGATATTGATATTGCGTGTGTTCTATCTGTTCCGGGATCGGCGGCGGGTTCGTCGGTGCGCGCCCATGCGCCCGCGCTTCGTATGCGGATGCGTGGAACGCTGGAACATTTGGAACACGGCATAAATCCGTCGACTTTCTGTTCTACGGAAAGAACATTTGGAACGCCATCAAAGGACTCTTGCGGCAAACTGCCCGATATGGGTATTTCTCGCGGCCATGGATTTGCTTCGGCTCGCCATCTCGAATTGTTTAGGGGGCGGATATGCCGCCCACGCTGCCGGACGGGTGTTCGGTGGGCGCGGGTGCGCGGAGCTGGGGGATTTTTTCGGCCTGGCGCTGGCGGCGATCCGCCGGCGGCTCGATGTTGGCGCTGAGGGCGACCAGGCCGAGGCCGCCGGGGGCTGCTTGCCCAGCTCCCGGCGGTTTCGCGAAAGTGACGGTTTTCCGCCGTTTTTCGCGGGTGCCTCGGGCGATGTCGCACGGCGCGATGTCGCACGGCATGGGCAAGGGCCTGTTTCGGCATGGTTTTTTCGTCGTCGTCGTCAGATTGCCAATCTGACGACGCGCGCCGCCGGGCGGATCGCCGAGGCCCCCCGGGGGTCGATCGGCGTCGCCGCCGGCCACCCCCCGTTCCCCCTTCCGGGCCGCGCGCCTCGTCCCCAGCCGGGTAGCGTCCGCGCCGACCGGGGGCGGGAAATCTTTTCAGGCGAGCAGCCGCAAGGCTGCGCACTTGAGCGCCTCCCCTCGGCTGCCAAGGGCCGCGAAATTTCGGTCCCGCAAATGGGGTCGGGGGTGACACCCTCCACGCGGCACGAGGGATCAGTCGCGAAGGGCGCGGAATCCAGTCGGCAGGCAGTGGGTCAGGGTGAAGTGCGGGCGCATGAACCGCTCGATGTTGGCAAGGCGGTGATGCTGCGCCTTCTCGGGAATCCTGTCAACGGGCTGCGCGCATGAGCGCCGCGCCGTGGGATCGCAACGCTGGTCGCTTCGATCGGCCCAGCTCGTCGGTGCCGGCGAAGGCGAGCCCTTCCGATTTCGATCGCGCCGCGCCTCGGGGGTTAAACCTTTCGCGTTCCCGCCCGGCCGGGCTTGACCAGCGTGTCGCCGATGCGCGGCGGCAAGGTGTCAGCCCGGTCAACGCCGACACGATCCTGCAGCGGATCGACGATGCGCTGCAGGCGGCCCGCGCGAAGGGCTATGGTGAAATGCGCTCGGTCTACCTGACCGACGCCGACTTGGTCGCGTTCCGCAAAGCCAGCCCTGGCGCATCCGAGTATCGCGACATGCCGGTGCACAGCGGGGCGGAATCGTTCGTCTATGGCGGGCGCGGCCGGGTGCGGATCTGCAAGCGGCCGAAGGCGGCGGCATGACCGTAAGGCTGGACCAAATTCCCGCCGGCATGCTCGGGAACGCACGGGTGCTCCCGCCGCCCTCGTCGGACATAGCATCGCTCGCACAAGCACAGTGGCCATGTGTCGAGCCTAAAAATAGGCTCACCCCAATTGCCGAGAAGGCCAAGCGCATCCGCCTGCTGCAGAGCGTTGGCGAGATGATCGGCCAGGCAGCGCTTGCGGAGGCGCTCGGGATCGAGCCGCGTTCGCTGCGGGCGAAGCTCGGCGCCGATCGCGGGATCACGGACGCCGAGCTTGCCCTGGCGGCGGCGGCGCTCGATGCGCACGCGCGCGATATGAAAATTCTCGCAGCGCGGATGCGGGGACTGGTCGATGGCGACTGAAACCTCCGCCCTCATGCGCGCCATGGAGGCCGAGGCTGGCACGATTACCGGCGTGAATGCCGATGCCGAGCAGCTGGATCTGCTGCGCGATCCCGATAGCGGGCGGCTCCCCTCCGATATCTTCCGTCGCATGCGGTCGCGCGCTGAGGGGCCTGGTCGCCCGAAGGGCAGCGGGAACAAGCGCACCGAGCAGCTTGCGAAGCTGATCGTCCAGAAGTTCGGCGATCCGGTGGAGGCGATGGCGTCGATCTACGCCATGCCGCTCGACCAGTTGTGTGAGCTGCTGATGATCGCGGACGGCTCGCGGGAGCGCGAGCAGGCGCTGGCGGAAGACCTGGAGAAGTTCCGCCACCATATCCAAGTTTCGCTTACCGAGGGCGTCCGCGCGGGCACGCTGAGCGAGGAGAAGATCGAGCGGCTGGAAAAGCTCCTGATCAAGATCGAGGACGATTTTCGCGTGCTCAAGGCCAAGCCGGGTGAGCTGGCCTTGAAGGCGCTGACCGTGCAGCGCGACGCGGCGCGCGAGGTTGCGCAGTACGTTCACAGCAAGAAGCCGGTCGCCGTCGACCTGACGATGCGCCCCGACGTGATCCTGAACATCCCGGGCCTGACCGATGCCGGCGCGCTGCAGGAGTTCGTCAACGGTGGCGAGTTGACCGCCGAATCGCTGGAAGCGCTGGAATATACGCCGTTCGAGCCGGTCGAGGATGGCGCCAGCGCCGATGATGATGATGGCGAGGGCGGCCAGTGAGGATTCCCGCGCGTCGGCCGCTATCGTCACCCCGGCACGCCGCTGGGCGGGTGGTCGGGCGTGATCGGCGACATGAACGCGCCGGCGGAAGACAACTGGACCTATGACTTCCTGGTCAACAAGAATATCGGGCTGACCCCCGAGCAGATGCGCGGCTACCAGCGCGAGTATGGCGAGAATTTCCGCGTCAACTTCCACGTCCAGCCCGGCGGGCTCGATGCCGGCGCCGAGAACCTCGCGAACCTCCCCAAGGGCTATTACGACCGCATCCAGATCGGCATGTCCGAACCGGACAAGCGCCGGTTCATTCACAACAAGTTCGGCGCCGTGCGCGACGGCAACCCGGTCTACACGCAATATTCCGATCAGCGGCACTGCATCGCAGGCTTGAAGGCCGATCCGCGCGCGGCGATCCACTTCGCGGTCGATGGCGGCAACACGCCCGCCGCGGTGTTCGGCCAGAAGGTCGACGGCCAGGTGCGCGTCGTGGACGAGCTGGTGATTTTCGAGACGAACACCAAGGCGACGCTCAAGAAGCTGGGCGCGAAGGAGTTCGGCAAGGAACTCGGCACCTATTGGAACGAGCACTATGCCGCCACCTTCCAGCTGGGCGACAAGCATTGGGGCGATCCATCGGCCTGGTTCGGCGACAGCGACGACAATGCCGAGGACCGCGCCTGGATCCACAAGTTCGTCGCCGGCTTCAAGGAAGTTACCGGCATCACGTTGAAGATGAAGCCGGCGCCGGTGAAGCGGAACCTGATCGGCCCGCGCCTCGATGCCGTGCGCGACCTGCTTTCGGGCGCGAACGACAACCAGCCCGCCTATGTGATTTCCGACGCCTGCAAGCGCCTGCGCGAAGGGTTCAACCGGGGCTATGTGATCGTCCGCGTCTCCTATTCCACCGGGGGCGGCCGGTGGAAGGATGATCCGCTCAAGAACGACTTTTCCCACGTCCATGATGCCAACCAGTATCTCGTCCTGGGCCTGACCAAATACGAGGGCTGGGAGGATCATTCCGGCAGGAGTGCGCCGAAGCGCCAGCGCGGCAAGGTCAACTATGGCAGCGGATATTTCGCCCATCGGCCCGCCGGTGGCCTTCGCGCCGCGAACGACAATCCGATTCCAGCTGAATACCGGGAGGCGTGCTGATGTCCGGCGTTGCGAAAATCCTTCTGTCTCCGATCGCGGCGGTTGCGGGCGCACTAATGCCCAAGCCGAAGGCGGCGGCGCAACCGCTGCCGCTGCCGACCGTCACGCCGCGCAGCAGCTCGACCGTGAGCGACGCGCTGATGTCTCGCCGGGGCAGCGCCGCCAATCAGGTCACCGGCACCCGAGGGGCCGAATCCACCACCACCGCGAAGAAGACCCTGTTGGGCCAATAGGAGCATCCCATGCCGGATACCGAATATGACATCGCGACGCTGCAGGAAGGCACCGTCGATAGCATCCTCGAAAAGCTGGGCGACCTCTCGCTGCCGCAACTGCGATCGCTCGACCAGTTGGAGCGCGAGCGCAAGGGCGACAAGGCGCGCTCGACCCTGCTCGATCCCATCGCCGACGAAATCACCAAGCGCGAAGCGGCCGGTGAAGGTGCCGGTTTGGCCGGCGACGCGGCCACGGGATCCGCATCGGCGCCGGGTGCCGACGACGCCCGCTCCCAGCCCGCGCCCGACTCTGCCGTCCGAAGCTATTCCCAGGACGAGCTCGACGCGATCGTCTCGGAGAAGGAGCGGCAGTGGGCGGCCGATCGAGCTTCCTTGGAGGCCCGCCTGGCCAGTGCGGCCGAGGAAGTCGCCCGCATCGATGGTGCGCCCACCGATGTGGTGGCCGCTGTCTCGGCTCAGCCGCTCGCGCTCCATGAGATCGGCTTCGACTGGATCGACGACGTTACCAAGCACGGTGCGTTCATCGTGTTCGTCGATGATGCAGACCGCGCGCTGCCCGAAACCGTCCTTCCGATGATGGCTGTTGCCGGGAGCGCGTTCGAGACGATCAGCGGATCGATGATCTACCTCGGCGACATCGAGTTCCCGGTGCATGGCGTGCAGACGGAAGTCGCCGGCGCCTTCCTGCTCGACGACGATGGCGATCCGCTGGCCAAGGCCGAGCTGGCGCCCGTGGTGCGCGTGGGCGGCGGCACGCCGCACAAGCTGCCGGGGCGCTCGCTCTACTTCTCCCGGCCCGCGGGCTGAACCCTTGGGGCGTCGGCCAGACCGGCGCCCCGCATTTTCTTGAGCGGGGTGGGATATGTTCGATCCGAAGCAGATTGAGGCGGCGCAGTCGCGGATGGAAAGCGCGCGCTCGCTTGTCGATGCCGAGTGCCAGGAGGCCGCGGCGATCCTGCTGGATGAAAGCCCCGACTTCAACGTCCGCTATACGCAGGAGGGGCGGAACAACACCCGGTTCGTCTATGACGAATATGGCGCGCAGGCGCTGCAGGACGGGGTGAGCGTTTTCGAGGGCTTCACCATGCCGCGCGGGCAGAAGTGGCAGAAGCTGTCGCTGGTCGATCGCGAGCTGTCCGCCGTGGTGGAGAATGCGCAGTGGCTGGAGAAGGTGGAGGATCGCCTTTTCGCCCTGCGCAACGATCCCGAGAGCGGGTTCGTCACCAACATTCATTCCTTTTCCGAAATGCTGCTCTCGATGTGGGGTGGCTCGATCTATGTCGACAAGCGCTATGACGATTATGGCCGCTTCGCCGGCATCAGCTATCAGGCCGAGGACCCGGCGGGTGTGTGGGTGGAGCGCACCAAAGAGGGCACGATCAAGCGCCTGCATCGGCTGCTGATCCTCACCGCCGAACAGGTGGTGGACACCTGGGGCGACGATGCGCCCAAGTCGGCGCGCGAGGCTATGCAGGGGATGACGCCCCGCCCCGACAAGGAAATCGAGATCCTGCACGTGATCGAGCGCAACGGCCGGCGGATCGAGGGGCGGCTGGACATGGCCGGCAAGCCGTGGATCGGCTGCTATTATTCCCGCCCCGACAAGGCTGTGTTCAAGACCGGCGGCTATGACGCGTTGCCGCGGATCGTGGCGGTGTTCGCGCGGAAAGCGAGCAAGAATTACGGGCGGAGCCCCGGCCTCCGGGTGCTCCCCGCACTGCGCGCCAGCCAGATCATGATGCAGGACCGCGTGTTGGGCGTGGAATATCAGCTCAAGCGGCCGATGCTCGCCGAGGATGACGATCTTGACCAGGGCGTCATCGACCTGGGCCCGTTCGGCATCACCTATGGCGGGATGGAGAATGGGCGGCCGAAGCTGCAGCCGCTGATGGACGCGCCGAACCTGCAGGATGCGGCGGGGCTGCACGCGGAGGTGCACCAGGTGCTCGATCGCGCGTTCTGGCGCGACCTGCTGCAGCTCAATCGCGAGTTGAAGACCCACATTTCCGCCTATCGCACCAAGGCGGAGGAAGGCGAGAAAGGCGTGCTGCTCGCCCCGCTGGCGCGGCAGGAACAGGAGCTGTTCGCACCGATGACCGCGCGCGAGCTGCATATCATGTGGGACGAGGGCATGCTCGAAGACATGCCGCCCCGCCTTCGCGACTATTTCGGGCGCGGCGGCAAGCTCAAGCTGGGCTATGACAACCCGCTAAACCAGATGATGCTCGCCAATGAAGCCGCCGCCTATCTGCAGACGGCCGAGCAGGTGGCGACCATCGCGCCGTTCGACCCTTCGGCCGTGGGCGAGTTCACCCGCGAATATCCGCTGGCGAAGGTGATCCCGGGCCTCGGCCGCGCCAACGGCATCCCGGCGAAGTGGCAGGCAACCGACGACGAAAAGGCGCAGTCCGATGCGCAGGCGGCGCAGCAGCAGCAGCTGCAGCAGCTGATCCAGGTCGCGCCGGCCATCGCCGACGCCAGCAAGAGCGCAGCGGAAGCGGGGGCGATCAGTGGCATTGGAGCATGACATCGAGGCGATGGCCCGCCGTGCCGAGGCGCATGCTCGCGATCGCAGCCTGCCGGCGCGGATGGCGCGACGGATCAAGCTGGTGTTCAAGGCCAAGACGATACGCGCCTATCGCGCGGTGTTCCTTGGCGCTGACGGCCGGATTACGTCGCATGCGGCGCGCGTGATCGCCGATCTTGGCGCGGTGGCCAAGCTGGGCCTGGCCGCAACCCCGGACATGCCCGAGGCCGTGCTGCGCGATCGTGCGGGGCGGCAGACCGTGGTGCTGCACCTTCTAGCGCGGATGGACCTGGACGGCGCCGCGCTCGACGACATCAACAAGAAAATCAGGGAGCTTGACCAATGACGACGGTTACCGAAGCGCTTTCCGGCGGCACGCCTGCCCCGAGCCCGACGCCCACGCCGAGCCCGGCGCCTACGCCAGCCCCGTCCCCCACGGGCGACGGCGGGACACCCGCGCCGATGCCGACCCCGGCACCTTCGGGCGAGAGCTGGCGCGACAAGTTCCTGACCGATGCAGAGCTGCGCGGGAGCGAGCATCTGTCTCGCTATCAGTCGATCGACGATTTGGCGAAGGCGCATATCCAGACCGTCACCTGGGCGCGCGGCCGGGTCGCCATCCCGAAGGCCGACGATGCCGAGGGCTTCGCCGAGTTCGTGGCGAAGGTGCGCCCGGAGAAGGCGGAAGACTATGTGATCGCCGGGCCGGATGGGAAGCCGAGCGAGACGGGCGAAATGTTCCGCCCGATCTTCCATGAGGCCGGGCTCCACCCCCAGCAGGCAAAGGTGCTGACCGATAAGTGGAACCAGCTGCAGGCGGACCTGGCCAGCCGGCAAGTGCAGGCCGGCAAGGACGAGCTGACCGCGATCGAGCTGGAGCTGGGCCCGTCCGCCTATAACCAGCGGCTTGCGGCGACCGAGAATCTGCTCAAGTCCGTAGGGATCGATATCCCCAATGTGGCGAATGCGCTGGAGCAGGTGGCGGGCGCCGGCGCGACCATGCGCGCGCTGTTCGCGCTGGCCGAGAAGACGGGAGAGCTGGCGAAGGTGGACGGCGTGAGCACGTCGATCCGTGGCGGCGCGATGACGGCGGAGCAGGCGAAAGCTGAGCTGGACCGGCAGAACAGCAGCACCGACAAGGCATTCATTGCCAAGCTGGGCGACAAGAGCACGCCAGAATATGCGCAGCGCCAGCAGCTGATCGAAATCGTTGCGAAGGCATCCGCCGGCGCTTGACAAAATATCCACAGTGGATACTTGATGCCGCTGCGCGGTGTCTCGGGGCGGCACCCTCCCAAGGGGTGTCGCCCTAACCGCATCCGGCCTCCCCGCCATCCGGCGGCCCCGGACGCTCCTGGCGAAAGAAGCCACGCCTAGCGGGCGCGTCAGCCCGTCAGACAGCCCGGCGCCCTGCGCGCTGCCTCCCTGTCGCGAGAAACCGAACCCTTTCGATTTTTTGCCGGAGGCCATCATGGCACAGTGGGAACAGACCGCACGCGACATCGCCTATCAACAGAATGTCGAAATGGAGCTTAAGCAGGAGCCTGGCATCCTGTACATGCTCGCCGGAGTCCAGCTCAGCGGCGCCGGCGCGTCCGAAGTCAAGGTAACCGATCGCTTCGGGAACCTGAAGCTCAACAAAAAGACCGTGATGAACGGCGACACCAACTATACCGACGTGAGCAACACCCGCCGTTTCGCTAAGAAGCCGGGTAGCAGCAACGTTGCGACCCTGATCGATCGTGACGCGGCGAATTCTACCTCGGTGGATCCCAAGTCGCCGCTAGTGATGGGCACCGCGGATGCGGTGAAGCAGTATCACGACGACGTGTTCCTCTCGGGCTTCTGGGGCACCGCCTGGGAAGGCGACCAGAGCGCGACCACGGCGGTATCGTTCGCCGCGGGCAACAAGATCGCCGCGAACTTCGGCGGATCGGTGTCGGGGCTGACCCTGCCCAAGCTGATCGAGCTGAAGCGCCAGCTGCGCAAGGCGAACGTCAATTTCAAGAAGGAAGCTCCGATCATCCTGCTGGATGCCGACGGGGAATCGGACCTGTTCAACATCGATAAGTACGTCAACTTCGACTATCAGGGCAACAAGCCGCTGGTCGATGGCGAACTCAAGCCATGGATGGGCTTCCGCTTCCTGCCGGCCAATCTGGGCGATCCGGAAGCATATCCGACCAGCGCCGGCCTCTTCAAGCCGGGCAGCTACAATCGCCTTCCCGTCATCGTGCCTTCGGGCCTCGCGCGCGTCACCTGGGTGGAGTTCTGGGGCAAGGCCGGGGAGCCCATGCCGGACAAGCAATATTCCGAGCAGATCTATGCCGAGGCGGAATCGGCGGTGGTCCGCACCGACGAAAAGAAGTGCTGGTACATCGAAACCAACCCCGTCTCGTGATCGCGGCGGGGCGGCCTGCGCTGCCCCGCTTCCCCTTCCGGCGGACCAGCCCCGCAATTCTGGCTGAGAAGATGGAGTGCAGAAGATGGCGAACAGCCTTGGTACGCTCAACCCGAACGGCCGCCTCTACAAGCATGCGTCGGGCACCGACACGGACGCGGCGGTGCGTCGATTTCGCAATCGCTTCAACCTCGCCACCGACGCGGATGCGGCCGGCGGCACGACGAACGGCCTGTTCGTGGGCACGCTGCAGACCGGCCAGGTGCTTACCGGCGCCGAGATCGCGTCCAGCGTCAGCCTCGCCGCCGTCAACTTCACCCTCGGCACGATCGCCAACCCGACGCTGTACGGCGCCGCCCAGGCCGGGCCGGCGGCGAACGCGGTGGTGCGGTTGACGCTGACCATTGCTGCCTATGCCATGGACGCGGCGACGGCGCCGCAGGACCTGTACCTGTTCCCGAGCGCCAATCTTCCGGCGACGGGCCAGATCGTGGCCGCCTTCCAGGCGAGCCACCGCTAAGCGCGGCGCCCCGGCAACGGGGCGCTTCGTGGGCGGCGGGGGGATTGGCCGGCATGGCCAATACGGAGTGGGAGCACCGATCCCCCCGCCGCTTTCTTCGCTCCCGCCAAGGATCGCGATGGGAACGCCAGCAAGCCAGACGGACATCGTCAACGCCGTGCTCGCGCGCATCGGCTCGACCGAGCGCCTCACCTCGATCGACGATCCCAACAGCAATTCGGGCCGCCGTATCGCCGTGTTGTGGGACATGGCGCGGCGACTGTTGACCGGCATGCATCCGTGGAACCATGCGGTGACGCGCGCGATGCTGAACGCCTCGGCGGAAGCACCGGCTTTCGGCTGGAGCTACAAGTTTCGGCTGCCCAACGACTGCCTCCG
Organism: Sphingomonas sp. S2M10; assembly: GCF_012650175.1. Taxonomy (GTDB): domain Bacteria; phylum Pseudomonadota; class Alphaproteobacteria; order Sphingomonadales; family Sphingomonadaceae; genus Sphingomonas. Next base: position 275,644 of record NZ_JAAILI010000056.1, on the reverse strand, counting down.
CTGGTTGCCCGCGGCGCATGTCGATCCCGATTATTTCGATGCTGAGCGCGAAGGTGCCTTCCTGCTCGCCAACATGCCGGGGCCGCTGCCCATCCGATACATCGCCGATGTGGAGACGGTTCCGGCCTGGTCGCCCGGCTTCGTGGAGGCCATGACGACGTGCCTGGCTGCATGGGTTTCGCTGGGTGTGAGCGAGAGCCTGGGAATTTCCGATCGCATGGCGGACGCGGCCGAGCGAGCGGTGCGCCGCGGAAAGCGAATGGACGGGCTGGAAACTGGCCAGCGCCGCCGCGGCGCCGTCGTATCGCAATCCGCGTGGCTGGGCGGCCGGGGCCGCCCTTATGGCTGGATGGGGCGCTGAAGGATGGCGTTCGAGCCGATCCAGGCCAACTTCAACGCGGGCGAGCTGAGCCGCCGGCTGCATGCGCGGCGCGACCTGAATATCTATGACATCGCCTGCGCCGAAATGACCGGCTGGTTGCCGATGGTGGAGGGCGGCATGGACGCGGCGCCGGGCACGATCCGTGTCGCCGCCGCGCGCGGGCCGCACCGGCTGGTGCCGTTCGTCTATAACCAGACCCAGAGCTACATCGTGGAAATGAGCGCCGGCACCGCGCGCTTTTACACAAACGACGCGCGGATCGAGCCCGGCGGCAACCCGATCGAGCTTGGCCTGCCGTGGTCGATCGAGGAAATCCGCGCGCTTACCTGGGAACAGAGCTATGACGTGCTTTACCTGTTCCATCCCGACCACCAGACGCGACAGCTGGTGCGCACCGCTGCCGACAGCTTCGATCTTCGCCTGCTGGATCTGATCGGTGGACCGTTCGAACCGCGAAATTCGGATGAGGCGGTCAAGGTTCAGGCAAGCGGCGTGACCGGGACGGTGACGCTTACCGCCGGCAAGGATGGTGCCGCCTTCGCGCTGTTCGATGCGGGTGACGTGGGCGGCCTTTTCCAGATGGAAGCGGCCGACTTCGGCGACATCTCCTCGTGGGAACCGGGCATCACTGTGACGCTGGGCCAGCTGCTGACATGGGGCGGCAAGGTGTATCGCGTCGTGGGTGGAAGCGGGAAGACCGGCACCGTGGCGCCGGTGCACGGCAGCGGGGTCGAGTGGGACGGTATCGGCCGGGGCACGGACATCAACACCAAGCCCGCTGGGGGCGCGCAGCTCGAGTATCTGCACGATCGCTACGGCGTGCTTCGGATTACCGGATACACCGACAGTTCCACGGTGACGGCCGAGGTGCTGCGGCGCCTGCCCTTCTCCGCCGCGAATGCCGGCGGCGGTTACGGAGCCTGAGCCATGCCTACCGCCTATCCCACCCTGCCGGACTATTATGATCCCGATTGGGATCCGTACACCCCGCCTTCCGGGGGTGTAAGCTATAGCTACGGCACCTGGCGCTGGCGGTTCGGATCGTTTTCGCCCCGTCGCGGCTGGCCAAGTTGCGGGCGGATCTGGAACGAGCGGCTTGCGCTGTTCAAGGATTCCAGCGCGTACCTGAGCGTCGTCGGCTCGCTGAATGATTTTAGCGAGCGCAACGAGCTTGGCGAAATCACCGCAGACCAGGCATTCAGCTTCACCATCAAGGACGCCAATCCGATTCGGGGCGCGATCGCCGACAAGGATCTGCTGATTGTGACCTCGGCCGGCATGTGGGCGCTGCGCCCGAGTAACGCCGCGCAGGGGGTTGGCCCGAACAACTACAAGGTGGACCCGCAATCGAACGAAGGCATGGCGGACGGCCTGCCGGCGGAAATCGACGGGAGGTTCCTTTATATCGGCAAGAGCCGCCGGAAAGTGGTGGAGGCTGCGCTGGACGTGCAGCGCGATCGGCAAGCGCCGCTGGATCTGAGCCGGTATGCCCGCCACATCGGTTCCAAGAAGGCCAGTTTCCAGGAGCTGGTGCCGCAGAAAGATCCAGCCCGCCTTGTCTGGGCACGTCGCAAGGATGGTAGCCTAGCCGTTGCCGCCTATGTGCCCGAGGAGCAGGTGCTGGGCTGGGCAACCCGGCCTATGGCGCAAGGCGTTTCCGTGCAGACGATCGCCGGCATCGTCGATCCTGCCGGGGAGCAGGACCAGATATGGCTGGGCGTGACCTATGGCGGTCAGTGGCACGTGCTGCGCATGGCGATGGTACGGCAGGAGGGCGACGAAGAAGACCCCGTAATGCTGGACATGGCCGCCGAGTTTGAAGGCGAGCCCGCTGCGACCTGGGGGCCGGTTCCCTGGCTGGCTGGAAAGAGGGTGCAGGTGCAGGCGGGCGGCACCGACGGCATGCCGAGCGTCGCCTATGGCGATATCGAGGTGAACGGCGCCGGGTATTTCACCTTGCCCAATCCCCATGCCCGTGGCGCGGTGGGGCTCGCCTATCCATGCCGGTTCGTGCCGCTGCCGCTGGGCACTGGAGAGGGCAATGTGCCGTTGCTTTCGCAGAAGCGGCGCATCGGGCGTGTGTCGCTGGACGTGCTGGAAGCGCGCGGCCTGTGGCTGGTGCTTTCCGGCCGAACCGAAACGGCGGTGGAGCAGATGCAGGGCGACAGCCCTACCGAGCAAGGATTCCGCCCCGATGTGGGGGTGCGGATCAAGGAAGACTGTGGCGACTATAGCCGCGCGAGCGATATCGCGATCGAGCGCCGCCTGCCCTTCGCGACAACCATCCGCGCGATCCAGACGCGGGTGAGCCCATGATCAACGTCGCGCCCTTCAACCCCCATGATCTGGGGGCGATGGTGCCGCAGCCGGCGCAGGTGGAGCTTGCCCATCTTTCGGCGGACCAGCGCGTTGCCTTTGGCGCCGGGCTTGCCGCCCGTGGGCAGTGCTTCACCATTCGCGAGTGGGCGGAAGGGCCGGTGCTGTTCTGCGGCGGCGTTGCCGAGGTGCATGCGCGCTATGCCTCGCTGTGGAGCGTGTTCGATCAGGATGCAGGCCGCCACTTGCTGGCGATCGAGCGCCGCACGGTGCGCTTTCTGCGCATGCTGCACTATCGCCGGATCGACACGCTGGTGCGCGCCGAGTTCGAGGCCGGGCATCGCTGGGTGCTGCGGCTGGGCTTTGAATTGGAGGGCCATGTGCTGCAGGACTATTTCGAGGATGGCGGCGCGGCCTGCCTGTATCGCATGCGGCCCGCCCGATGACCGCGGCGCTTCCTTTCATCGCAATGGCGGTGACCGCTGGCGGCAAGATCGTCGAAGGCATTGGCGCGCGCGACGCCGCCTATGCGCAGGGGCAGGCGCTGGACGAGAATGCCCGGCTGAGCGTGCTGGCCGGCGAACAGCAAGGTTGGCAGACCCGGCTGCAGGAACGGCGCCAGACCGGCGAGATGCTGTCCGCACAGGGCGGCAGCGGCGTGCAGATGGGCACCGGCACCGCCGCCGACCTGATCGCCGAGAACAGCTACCAGCGCGAGCTGGAAATCCTGGGCATTCGGCAGAAGGCGGTGCGGCAGGCCAACAACTACACGACACAGGCCAACGACACGCGCGCCGCCGGCCGCGCCGCGTTGACCGGCAGCATCTTCAGTGCCGTTTCCGGCGCGCTGAACAGCGTATCCGCCATGCGCGAGCAGCGGAGCGTATCAGCGAGCAACGCCAGCGTGCGGGCCGCGCAGGCCGATCGCGCGCCGCCCATGACGATCGGAGGCTGATAGATGGAGCCGTTTCGTTCGCGGGTAGACACGACCGTCGTTCCCGTCGCCGATCGCAATCCGGGCGCGTTCGGCGGCGGTATCGGGCAGGGCCTGCAGATGCTGGGGCAGGCGGGCGAGCAGGCGATCGCGCGGAACGCTGCCGCGCAGGAGCAAATCGCCGAGGATCAGCACCGGATCGCTATGCTGCAGCGGCAGCGCGCGCTGCAGCAGCAGACCACCGAGGGCTTGAAGGATTTCGAGGCGGTCGAGAGCGACATCAACCAGTACGACCTGCAGCTGCGCAACGGCGCCGGTGGCACGGCTGCACCGGATTACGAGTCCAAGCTCGCCGAGTATCGGACCAAGAAAACCGATGAGTTCCTGGGGAAGTATGGCACCGACCCGGATCTGCGCGAACGCTTCGTGCCGATGGTGGCACGGCTGCGGGCGAACAGCGGCGACCGCGCCGCCGTAGCCGCCATGCAGGGCCGGGTGACCCAGAGCGTGGACGATTCGCAGCAGCTCGCAGACAATTTCTACAATAGCGCCCGAACCGATCGCTCGGCCGGCAATATCGATTTGTTGATCGACAAGGCGGACGCCTTCGTAGCAGCCCTGCCGCCGATGCCGCCCGAGCAGCGCAAGGCGATTGCGCGCAACTTCCACCAGCGCATCGCGCTGGGCGCCGCAGAAAAGGCGATCGACGAGGACCCGAGCGCGACCTTGAAGACGATCGAGGAGGGCGCGTTCAACGACGTGCTGGCGCCGCAGCAGTTGGAAACGCTGCGGACCCATGCCGAAACGGAAATCCGTCGCCGCGAGGCGGACGCGCGGGCCACGGCTGCACTGCAGATGAAGGCAGCGCGCGAGGCACTCGCGACGCGCGAGGCCGAGCTGGAGACGGGCGCCGGTGCACCGGCTGACCTGACCACGCTGGCAAACCAATATGCCGCGATCGGCGACACCTCCAAGGCGGTGCAGCTGCGCGCGAAGGCGGCGCAGCGCCTGGCGGTGGAGGGGAGCCGCGACTGGACGCCCGGCCAGATGCAGCAGAAGATCAGCGAGCTGCAGGCAAAGCAGGTGCGCACCCCGGCGGAGGCTTCGTTGCTGACGGGCCTGCAGGAGCAGTTCCGCCAGACCAGCGAGCGCCTGAACGGAAGCGGCGGCGCCCTGGCGCAATATGCCTATGCCACACGGAAGACGATCGATCCGATCGATCCGGGCAAACCGGAGACGCTGCGCGCGCGGGCGCAACTCGCCGTTGCCGCCTCGGCGCAATATGGGCGGCCCAACGTGGAACCGCTGCTTCCCAGCGAGGTAGATGGATTCCGCCAGCTGGCGCAGGGCGGGCCGGAGCAGCGACTGCAGGCACTGCAGACACTGGCGGCGCTGGGCGACGCGCGTGCCGTGTATGGCGCCGCGCGGCAGATCAGCAACAAGGAAGACGGCGCGTTCCGTATCGCTGCCATGCGCTTCGGCATCCCTGGCGGAAAGCAGCTGGCGAGCGATATTCTTCGTGGGCCAGACGCACAGAAGGTAATCGGCAAGGGTTGGAATCAGGCCGGCGCGCTGCAGGCCTATCAGCAATATGTCGGCGGCTCGCTCGCCGGGCTTGGCCCCGAGTTCGCGGGCGACACCTTCGAGGCCGCGAAGGCCATCTATGCTTCGACCATGCAGGCACAGGGGAAAAGCGAGTGGGATCCGGCGGCGTTCCAGACTTCGATCGAGCGCGCGCTGGGCAGCTATAGCGACGGGCGGTTCAACAAGGGCGGCTCGACCGTGTGGAAGGGCTTCCGTGTCGTCGTGCCGACCGGCTGGACGGCGGATGGAGTGTTCGGCCGCCTTTCCCGCCTCAACGGCGAGGCGCTGGGCAGCGCGCGCGTGAGCGGATCGGGTGTGTGGCCGGATGGTAGCCCGCTTTATACCGGCCAATTGCGCGACGGTTCGCTCGTGCCGGTGCTGATGACAGGCACGACCTATGGGTTCCGCAGTGCCCGCACGGGGCGCCTGCTGGCGTCCCAGGGTGGCGGGCCCTTCCTCCTCGATATGGCAAAGGTCCCCTGGTAATGGGCATCGCACCCAAGCCGCGCGCGCCGCAACAGGACGTTACCAGCCTCTACAGCAACGACCTGTCCGCCCTGCCGCTGATGAAGGGGCCGGAGGATATGCCCCAGCCCGATTGGGGCGACACCTTCAATGCCGGATTCCGCACCGCGCGCGACGACTGGATCGGGCAGGGCGAGCAGGACGTGAACGGGGCATATGCCGCGACGATCGACGCGCTGGCAGCGCGCACGGGCAAGTCGGTAAGCCGCTATATGGTGCTGGGCGGCGGCAACAACCCGCTTGTGCTGGAAGATGCCGTGTTCCGCGACCTGGCCGAGATCCGGCGAACCGACCCAGGTTTTCTTCCTGACGTGGCGCAGGATGCGCAGACCTTCCGCCAGCGCGTTGCCGAGCAGCAGGCGGCCCGGCGCAAGGCGGACCGGCTTACCATCCAGCGTGACAAGGGCTGGGGATCGACCCTAGGCGGCTTCGCCGGCGCCGCGGCGGACCCGGTGAACCTTGCCACGCTGCCGCTGGGTGGTGGTGGTGCGACGGTCGCGCGGCGCGTGCTGAGCGCGGCGCTGGTCAATGCCGCAGTGGAAGGCATCGAGCAGCCGATCATCGCCACCGAGCGCGCGCGGCGCGGCGAGAGTCTGAGCCTGGAAAAATCGGCGATGTACGTCGGTAGCGCCTTTCTGTTGGGCGGCGCGATGCAGGGCGCCATCGTGGAGCCGCTGCACGTGCTGGCCAAGCGCCTGTTGCCCGCCGACCGCATGACGGATGCCGAGCGAGGCGCGGCGGCGCTACTGGAACGCGAGGACGAGATCGCCGCAACCAGCCCGTTCCGCGGCGGCGGCGGCACCGAGGCGCATATGGAGCGGCTGGATGCCGCCATGCGCGCGCTGGACGAGGCGGTGGAGACGGGAACGCCGATGCGGATGGGCGGCCCGGATACCGCCGTCGCACCCGTCGCCACGGCGGGCGATGTCGCGCCGGTTGCCGCGTCGCGCGAGACGGTGAAGGGGCATATCCGGCAGGCGGAAAGCGGCGGCAACGACCTGGCGGCCAACAGCCGATCCAGCGCGTTCGGCCGCTACCAATTCACCGCTCCGACCTGGCTGCGCTATTATCGGCGCCGGTTCGGGGATCAGGGGTTAAGCGAGGAGGCTATCCTCGCCAAGCGGCGCGACCCCGAGCTGCAAGAGCAGCTGATGGACGATATGACCGGCGACCATGCCAAGGCGCTGGCCAAGCTGGGTGAGCGCGAGACGGCGGGTAACCTGTACCTCATGCACTTCCTGGGCGAGGGCGGTGGCAGCGCGGTGCTGCGGGCCGATCGCGGCACGCCCATCGAGCGCATCGTGGGTGAAGGCGTTGTGGAGGCCAACCCGTTCCTGCGCGGCAAGACGGCCGGCGACGTGGTGGAATGGGCGCACGCCAAGATGGGCAGCAAGGTGCCCGGCGGACCGGCGGTGCGGCGCGACCTATTCCCCGACGATGCCGAGGGCGACGCGCTATGGCGCGAAGCGCAGCGCGTGGCAGACGAGGCCGAGGCGCAGGCCGCCGCGGCGCGCAGCGAGGTGGCGGATACGCTGGGCGACAGTGCCGTGCCCGAGGCGCCGCCGGCGATCGATCCGGGCGCTCCTGCGCGGCCGGTGGATATCGCCCCGCTGGTGCCGATCGGCAATCGTGCCTGGAGCATGCCGCAGGTGCTGCCCAAGCGCAGCCGCCCAAGCGACGTGATCGAGTTCCTCGCCGATCGCGGCGGCATTCGGGACAGTGAGGGGCATGCGCTTGTCGGCCGATCGGGCGTTAGTCGTGACATGGGCAAGGTGTTCGTGCCGCGCGCGGGCCCGCTGGTGCGCAAGGCCGGGATGACGATCGACCAGGCCGGCGAGCTGCTGCACGAAGGCGGCTTTTTCCTGAATCGTCCGACCACGGCCGAGGTGCTCGACATGATCGAGCGGGCAGTGAACGGCGACAAGAAAATCTACGCGCTGCGCGATCAGGCCCCGATGGAAGAGCGCGCGCGCACCGCGCAGCAGGACGAGCAGCTAGCGCAGGCGCGCGACCAGCTGGAAGAGACGCTGGGAGGCGTGCTGACGCGCGATGCCGACCCGGAAATGTTCGACGATATCCTGCAGGCGCAGGCGGGCGGCGCAGACCCGTGGGAAGCGTTCGCCCGGCTGGTGAACGAGCGTGTCCAGAACGCAATTGACAGGGCCGCCGAGGAGGCAAAGGATAGCCGCTATGGTTGGGCAGACGACATCACCGACACCGGGCCAGCTGGAGCAGCTCCAGCGGATGGCGCAGGACGATCGGCTGAACCCGGCGCTGCAGCAGGAGGCGAATCAGCTCCTGGCCTGGAGCGACCAGCTGGCCCGCCGGAAGCCTTCGACGCCGATCCCGCCAGCCCCGACGCCCTAGCCCGGTTCGACGATCCTCGGGGCGAAGGCGCGCGCGAACAGGCCGAGAGCCTGGAGCATGATCTGCGCATGCTGGCCGATGCGGCGCCCGACAAGACGTTCCGCGTCGAGGGCGAGGCCGAGCCCCAGACCATCAAGAACATCTTCGCCGATCTGGACGACGACGGCGCCGCGCTGGCGGCGGCGCGGCGCTGCATGATCCCGCCCACCGGAGAATGATCAATGTCGCTAGGTGAATGCATTCCCGGCATGGTGGAGCGCGGCGAGCTGTCCGAGGCTCGCGCGCGCATCATGCAGGCTAAGTATGACAAGCTGCTGGCCTATTATCGCGGCCAGATGGGGGAGGGCGCGGCCAAGGCCGCCGCCTCCTATCGCACGATCGAGCAGCTGGAAGCCGAGGCGGCGCTGCGCAAGCGGCAGACGCTGCTGCAGGTGGCCGCCCAGCAGGGTGCCCAGACCAACATGGAGACGTTCGAGAAGCAGGCCCGCGGCAAGTGGCGATCGGCAGCGCTGGCGCTGTTCGATCACGACTGGCAGGGCCGCGCCCCGTTCGACAACGTCACGGCGCGGCGCCGCGCGATCCTGGGGCAGGCGCATGCCCGCATGAACGACGTGCTGGACAAGCATTCGCGCGGGTTCGTTTCCGGCATGGTGCGCGCCAAGGCTGAGCTGCAGGATCTGGCGCGCGAGGCGTTCGGCGAGGGCAGCGGCAACGCGCTGGCGAAGCAGCTGGCCGATGCCTGGACCGACACGGCCGAATGGCTGCGCCAGCGGTTCAACGCCGCCGGCGGGGACATCGGCAAGCTCGAAAATTGGGGCTTCCCCCAGCATCATGACAGCGCGGCGGTGCGCGCGGTGGCAGATGGCTTGCCGGAATATGCGGCGATGGAGGCGCGGCTGAAAGCCGCCCGCACGGCAGGCGACGCGGCGGAGGAAACGCGCGTCGGCAACGCCATGATGGACATGGCATCCAAGGCGTGGCGCGACTACATCACGCCGTTGCTCGATCGCGACCGGATGATCGACCGCGAGACGGGTTTGCCCTTCACCGACCAGTCGCTGCAAGCGGCACTCGACGGCGTGTTCCGCACCATCCGCAGCGACGGCTGGGAGGGGCGCACGCTGGGCGTGATGGGCGGGGCCAAGATGGCGAACCGCCATGCCGATGCGCGCTTCCTGCACTTCAAGGATGCGGCGAGCTGGCTGGCCTATCACGATCGCTTCGGCACCGGGACGGTGTTCGACGTGATGATCCACCATATCGAGCAGATGAGCCGCGACATCGCGCATCTGGAAATCCTCGGGCCGAACCCGACTGCCACGGTGAAGTGGCTGACCGACTTCGTGGAACAGAAGCGGGCGGAGACGCCGGATACCAAATCGTTCGGCGAGCGCGCCGGCGGGGCGCTGCTGTCGATCGAGCGCATGTACGAGACGACGTCGGGCGCCGTATCGGCCCCGGTCAACCGCGAGCTGGCGCGGACGCTGGGTTCGGTGCGATCGGTGCTGACCGCGGCGCAGCTGGGCAGTGCCGCGATATCGGCGATCACGGACGTGGGCTGGCAGACGATGGCGCGGTTTCATCGCGGCATGCCGATCACGCGAACGGCGCTAGACCTGGCAAAGCAGTTCAGCAAGGGAGAGCGGGCGGAATCGGTGCGTACCGGCCTGATCGCGGAGGAGGCGAGCCGCCTGCTTTCGGCACAGAACCGCTATATCACCGACGAGGTGATCGGCCGCAAGGCAACTTGGCTGGCCGAGCGGGTGCTCAACTTCTCCCTGCTGTCCCCCTGGACGCAGGCGGGCAAATGGTCGTTCGGCCGCGCGATGCAGTCCAGCCTGGGCGGGTTCGCCGATCTCCGGCTGGATGCAGTGCCCTACAAGTTCCAGCGGATGCTGCGCGAATATGGCATCGACGGAGACGCGTGGGACAATATCCGGACGACGCCACTCGACCAGCATGGCTATCTCGATCCGCTCGACATCGCCGACCCCAAGCTGCGCGACCGGGTGCTGGGCATGATCCTCACCGAAACCGACGCGGCAATCCCGAGCGCGACGGCATCGGCGCGGGCGATGGGGAACATGAGCCTGCGGCCGGGGACGTTGGGCGGCGAGCTGATCCGCAGCATGGGGCAATATAAAAGCTTCGGCATTTCGCTGATGCTGACACAGGGCGGGCGGATGATGTCGATCAAGGGCGGGGGCGAACGCCTTGCCTATTTCGCAGGCGTCAATGCCGTGCTCGGCTCGCTGGGGCTGCTGGTGGTGTGGCTGCGCGACGTGCGCAGCGGCGACGAGCCGCGCCCGATATCGCCCACCTCGATCGGGCAGGCGTGGTTACAGGGCGTGGGCTTCGGCCCGTTCGGCGACTTCCTCAATTCGGTCACCAGTGAACGCACCGGCGGCTTCGCCGAGACGGTGGCCGGCCCGACGGTCGGCGCGCTGGATGACTTCGGCAGCTTCACGCTGGGAAATGCGGCCGAAACGGTGAAGTGGGCCAACAATCCGAAGATGAATCGCGACGGCACGCCCAAGAGCTGGAACGAACAGACCAAGGCGGGCCGCGAGGCGGTGAACCTGCTCAAGCGCTACACGCCGGGTTCCAATCTCTGGTACGCGCGTCTCGCGGCCGAGCGGATGATGTTCGACAAGATGCAGATGCTGTTCGATCCCGGCTATGCCGAGAGCTGGCGCGCGATCGAGCGCAAGCATGCCGAGGAAGGCCACCCGACATGGTGGCACCATGGCCAGAACCTGCCCGACTTCGCGCAGGATACGGCGAACGGCACCACGCAATGAAAGACGGTGGAAGCGTGTGCGCGCTTCCACCGTCTATGTCCGTCGCATTTTTTGATTTCTAGCCTCTAGGGCGACGATCATGGCCAAGGCGGGGCGCGAGGTCAATATCCTATAACTGCTTGTCAAATACCCATAGCGGATATATTGGCCATCAAAAGGCCCGGAAGCCTCCCACTCCCCCGGCGCCGATGCACCCCCGCACAGCGGGAGCATCGCGCCGTCTGAACGAGGTGGGACGTGGCGCTAGAAACCCTGATCAGCTCCCACGAATATTTCCCCGGCGCGGCCATGGCGCCGGAGCCGATTCCCTTTCCATTCCTGGCGCCCGATGAGCTGATCATCACCAATGTATCAGCCACAGGGATCGAAACGCCGGCGGTGGCGGCAACCGATTATGTGCTGGGCGGCAACGGTGCCACGGGTGCAGGCACCATCACGGCGCTGCGGGCATTCCCCGCCGGCGCGCGCCTGCTGATCGAGCGGGCGACCATTCCGCGCCAGAAGGCAGTGATCAAGCCGCAGGAGCCCCTGCCCGCCAAGGCGCTTGAAGAGCAGCTGGACCGGCAGGCAATGGTGGTGCAGGACGCGCTGCGCGAGCTGCAGCGTTTGAGCGATCGCGCCTTCACCGTGCCACGCTACGGCGAAGCGGCGGGCCTTTTCCCCGTGGTGCTGCCCGGCGGCATCCCCGGCTTTTCAAGCGGAACCGGCGCGGATGCCGGGCTGCGAACGGATCTCGCAAGCGAGAACGGCATCGCCCATGTGAACGGGCTGCAGGACGCGCTCGATCGCGTGGTCACCCCGATCGACCGGGCGTTCGGCGCCGTGGGTGACGGCGTCACCAACGACCGGCTCGCGCTGAAGGCGGCGCTGGAAAGCGGCAAGAAGGTGGACGGCCTTAACCGTACCTACGCTATCGACGGCACGCTCACCCCGACCAGCCTGGCAGGGCTGCGCAATGCCCGGTTGGTGCAGATCGGCAACCGCACGACGGCCAACGTGCAGACGCTGCGGATCATCGGCCTTTCCGACTGGACGCTGGAGAACGTCGTCATCGACATGGGCGCGACGATCGAGACGCTGTTTTCCGATGACGGCACCTCGGGGCTGTATGTTGGCGGTGTCGATGCCACGAGCTATGTCGAGCGCTTCCAGATTTCGAACGTTCGCGTGACCGGCAACGGATGCGGTGCCGGCATCCAGGTGCGGCATGCAAAGCGGTTCGTCGTCGACAGCTGTATCGTGCACGATCGCATCGCGGGATCCACGCCGGACCCCAACAACGATAGCCAGAACGGCATCGAGCTGGTGAATTGCGCCAATTTCGCGCTCGCCAACTGCGAGATCAACAACCTGCGCACGCGGCTGGGCGGCACGCCGACATCGAAGTGGACGCGGGGCTTCACTTTCGTCGAATGCCGCGACGGCGCGATTACCGGATGCGTGGCGGTAGGCTGCGATCAGAATTATGATTTCTCCGGCGCCTATGTCTCGTCGCTTGGCTGGACCGGCAACCAGCGGCTGGTGGTGAGTGGTTGCGTTTCCGCCAATGCGGGAACCTATGGGTTCAAGTTCGCGAACGTCACCCGCGACTGCCTTGTCACGGGATGCCTGGCGGCCAATTCGGGCAGGATCGGGTTCGTCTTTTCTCCCAGCAACGTCGCGCTGCCTTCGGGCCTGGAGAAGCTGAATACCCAGAACATCGACGTTGTCGGCTGCAAGGTGGTCAACGTGTTGGGAACGAGCTGGGCGGGTGCAGGCGCGGAGGGCTTTCGGCTCATGTCGAACCCCACCTATCCCAACTGGCCGCAGGGCATCCGCCTGAAGGCGTGCCATGTCGCGGATTCGCAGGACGTGGCAACCACCCTAACCGCCTACAGCAGCGACGTCGTGCCGCTGGAATATCCAGCCGCATATGTTCCAAGCTACATCACCGAGTGCACGGCCGATGCCTCGGTGGCCAATTTCACGACCAGCGATTTCGGGAAGAATGCCGCGGTCGCCACGGGATCGGGCGCATTGACGATCGCGAACAGTGCCTGGGCCGATGTGACCTTCGACCTGGACGTCATCGATCCCCAGGCGCTGCACAGTGTGACCAGCAACACCCAACGAATCTATGTGCGGGATACGGGCTGGTACGACGTGCAGGCGCTGATCCGCTTCGCGATGAACGGCACGGGGCTCCGCCAAGCGCGGATAAAGAAAAACAACGTCGTCATTGATCGTACTGCGGTGTCGGTGGCCGGTTCTGCCGTCTCGCCGTCTTCGCTGATCCTTTCCGCTTATGAGTTCGCGCGGATGGGCGACTATTTCTCGGTCGAGGTATTCCAGAATAGCGGCGGCGATTTGAGCCTGCAGGCCAATGAAAGCCGCTTCACGGTGCGTGCGGCATGATGAAGGGAATTCTTGGCATTCCCGGCCTGACGCCTGGCGCCGCGGGTGTGTGGGCGATCTTCGGCATGCTGGCGGCGGCGCTGCTGCGGCACCGCTGGCGCATGCGGCAGCTGGATATCGACGCCGACAAGCTGCAGATCGAGGCCAACAGCGGCCTCCGGCGCGAGTTCATCGACGAGATGCACGCCCTGCGCAGCGAGGTGAAGGCCCTGCGCGAGGAGAACGGGCTGCTGCGGCGCGAGATCAGCGAGCTGCACCGCATCATCGACGGCATGCGGCGGGAAAACCTGTCGGCGCAGATCAGCGGCCAGCGGGTGATCCAGCGAACGCTGATGGACCAGCTGGACGCCCTTCCCGGATCCGGCGCGGACGCGCCGCCCCTTGCAAGCGGAGACTGACATGGCGACGGTGCATATCACCCTGGGCACAGTGACGGCGCGGGCCGGCAACGACGCGCCCCTCTCGATCTTCGATTCCGCCGAGCAGTCCGCGCAGACGATGGACAGCACCGGAGCCAGCGCGCCGTCGACGCTGATCGGCGCGAAGGGGCAGGTTTGGAGCGTCACGGCGCTGGACGCCATCTGGGTCAAATTCGGTGAAAACCCCAGCGCGGCCAGCAACACGGGGCATCTGGTCGGCCCCGGACAGACGCGCAGCTGGAAGGTAATGAAGGACGGCGAGAAGGTCGCCATCAAGGCGGCAAGCTGATGGACGGCGCGCTAACCCTTTCGGGCGCCGGCGGCGGCGGGCAGGGTGTCCGCGTCCGCAACGTGACCGTGCCGGCGGGCGCGACGGGGCGGCAGGTGAACCTGCAGCGCCAGTTCGGCAGCGCCTCGACCTTTTCGCTGCTCTCGGGCACGAACGCCAATCTCCAGCTCGACAACGGCGACGGGCTGGCATTGGTCGCCGGACTTGCTGCCGGTGCCACGCAAACGGCGATCGTACAGGAAACGGTCGGCAGCGCCGCCACCCTTCGGCAGATGGCCTATGCGCTCAACTGCACGGGCGCGGCCCCAACGCCGTCGCCTACCCCCACATTCACGCTGTCCGCGCTCCAGGCCAAGAAGGACGCGAACCAGCGGCAGATCGCCGTCTACCTGGGCGACAGCCTGACGGCCGGATGGGGCAGTGGGGCGCTGGTAGGCACTGCCTCCGGCACTGGTGCGGGATCGGGCGGTAACTTCCTTCGCGCCAATGCGTACCCGCAGCAGGTAGCAGATAAGCTCAACGCCCGCGGCATCCTGGCGCGAGCGGATGCCTTCTGCTCTTCGATGATCAACAACGTCGTTGCGGATCTGTCTGCTTCCAATCCGAACATCACGATGGGCACAGGGTGGACGCTCAAGAACCTGTCGTTCGGTGGCTTCATGGTGTGGTTCACCGGCTCGACGTTCGGCAGCTTCGGCTACACGCCGCAATATCCGGCGGATAAGTTCGACATCGTCTATGCCACGTTCGGCAGCCTTGCCTCCGCGATGACGGTGAGCGACGCGAACGGCCCGCTTTCCCCCAGCCCCGTGGATTGTCGGGCGGTCACCGGATCGAACGTCACCCTCAACGGCAATTCGGGTATGCGCCGTACCACCTTCACCCGATCGGGCGGGCCCTCTCTCGACCCGATCAGCATCGCCTCTGCGGGCGGGGATATCTATATCGCGCTGATCGTGCCGCACGACACGACCAGCCCGCGCCTGGAGATCATCAATATCGGCTGGCCTGGTTCGAAGGCCTATGACACGGCCGGAAACTGGTCCCCCAACACAACGCCAAGCGCGGCAAATGCGTGGGCGGCCTTCTATGCAATCGGTGCGATCGATGCGGATGCCTGGTTCGTGGAGTTGGGGGCCAACGACAAGAACTTGGGCGTGGCGGCAGGCGACTATCAGGCCGCACTGACCAACATCATCAACCGCATCAAAGCGATCACGCCCTCTGCCAACATCGTGCCCGTCAAAACGAACACGGGGGTCTCAGGCAGCAACTATACGCTGACTTCTGACTTCCTGACGGCAATCGACACCGTGGCGGCCTCGCTAAGCCTGTCTCCGGTGTTAGACTATACCACACTATCTCTCGTCACCGCCGACCGATACGATACGATCCATCTGGCCCGGCCCGGGTATGGCAAAAAGGCTGACAAGAACGTCACTTACCTGGTGGGCTCCTGATGGAACGCGCTGCCTTCTTCGATCGCCTTCGGCCGCTGAAGCCCAAGGGCGAGTTCCAGCCCGCCGACGTGGCATTGCTCGACAAGCTGGCGGACGAGCTGGGCATCGCCCGGCCGGCGCCGGCCAAGCCTGCGCCGCCCACCGTACCGTGCACCATGCTGACGCTTCCGATCGTGTTGGAAGTCGCCGAGCATGAAGCGCTGGTGTTGGAATGGTACAAGGACAGCGTCGGCGTGGGCACCTGGGCGATGGGCGTCACCGACGCCAGCGGGCACCGCGTCGGCCGCTACAAGGACAATCCGCAGTCGATCCGCCGCTGCCTGGAGGTGTCGATATGGCTGATGCGCCGCGGCTACCTTCCCGACGTGCTCAAGGCGTTCACCGTGCCGCTGAGCGAGGCGCAGCTCGCCGCGGCGCTGAGCTGGCACTGGAACACCGGCGCTATCCTCAAGAGCGATTGGCCCAAGCTGGTCAACCAGGGGCGGCATGCCGAGGCGCGCGCCTTCCTCGAAAGCCATTACCTCAACGGCGGCGACCTCGCGAAGCGGCGCAAGGCCGAGGCGGCGCTGTTCTGGGATGGCGCCTGGTCTAACGATGGCAAGACGACGATCTACGATGTCGCCAAGCCTTCCTACACCCCGAAATGGTCCAGCGCGCGCCGCGTCGATATCTCGGCCGACGTGGCGGCGGTGCTGGCGCAGGAGGTAGCATGAAGATCCTCGACAGGCTGCATTGCGCGCCCGATCGTTTTTGGCTGTTCACCATCGCGGCCGGCGCGCTGATCGTGCTGGCGGCCATCGTGCTGCCCGTCGTGCTGCGCGGGCACATGCCTGCAGGGGCGGGAGAAATGCTGTCGTCGGCCGTCACGGGCCTGTTGCTGATCGTGCAGAAGGTGGTCGACGCACAGCAGGCGCGCAGGATGGCGGACCAGCTATATCGCTCGGCCCCGCCAGCGGAGCCCGAAGCATGATGGCGCCGCTGATCGCGCTGGCGGCGCGCTGGGGCGTCGTGGAGCGCCTTCGGAAGCCTGTGGCATGGTTGATGGCCCTCGGCCTCACCCTTGCGCTCCTGGCCCTGTTCTGGGGCGGCTGGCGCGCATTCGACTGGTTCAACGATCGGCAGGCGGTGGCGCGCGACGTCGACCACAGCAATGCCGAGGTGCGCGGCCGGCAGGTGCAAGCCGAGCGCAGCGCCGGCGCCGCCCAGCAGCAGCGCGACGACGGGATCCGCAACGAACAGTTCCAGCAAGAGGAAAAGGCACATGAAGCACGTCGCGCTAATCGCTCTGCTCTCGATGCTCTGCACAACGAGCTGTAGCAATCTCTCCCGCTCGATCGCCGTCACGCCCGATCCGGCCAAACTCGATGCTTGCCCGGCGGCCGATTCGCAGTTCCCGGCGCTGCCGCCGCTGGTGCCGATCGTACTGCCCGCGGGCACGGTGGTGACCGCGATGGATGGCACCCGCCGAACGATCGCGGCCCCCTTGGAGGTGGTCGATTACAGCTTGGTGCTCGATCGCGACGAGGCCACGGCGGTGTTCGTCGTGCGCGAGCGCGCCGACAAGAAGCTGTGCCGATCGGCCGTGCAATATGTGCGGGACTGGTCGGCGGGAATGGCGAAAAAGCCCTGATCCGCGCCGTGCGACAAAACCGCCGCTAGACGACTATGTCGCACAAGTTTTTCAGGCTAAGTGCTTGAAAAGCCTATATCGTCTAGAAACTTACCTTTAGACGACGGGGCACCGGACAGGTCGCGCCAGATAGGGGGATGCAGCGGCCCTGTCAACGCGCAATCGCGCGCTCGCCTTGCGCTGCCATCGTTGCTCGTCTAGCCTCGCATCCAAGCACCGGCCGGACCGTTTTGGTTTGGTGACGGAAGAAGATAAGCGAGTTGATGTGATGGGGGATGGCTCCGCCAGAATGCCCCGCGGGAGGCGTGTTTCCGCCGCCCGCCCTGCGCCGCCGCCGGCCGCGAAAGGTCCGGCACCGCGTTGGCCGGAAGCGCGCCATTATGCCGCGCTGGATCTGGGTACCAATAATTGCCGGCTGCTGATCGCCCGTCCGCAAGGTGCGGGCTTCGCGGTGATCGATGCGTTTTCGCGAATCGTCCGGCTCGGCGAGGGGCTGGCGACGACCGGTCGCCTGTCCGATGCCGCGATCGAGCGCACGCTCGCGGCGCTGCGCATCTGTGCCGACAAGCTCAAGCGCCGCAACGTGGCACTCGCCCGCTCGGTCGCGACCCAGGCGTGCCGCCAGGCCGAGAACGGCGCCGAATTCATCGAACGCGCCTATCGCGAGACGGGAATCGCGCTCGACATCATCACCGCCGAGGAAGAGGCGCGGCTGGCGGTGCTCGGCTGCCACGCGCTGCTCGAGCCCGGCGATGGCCCGGCCCTGGTGTTCGACATCGGCGGCGGATCGACCGAGCTGGTGCTGGTCGATTCGCATGCCCCGATCCCGCGCATTCTCGACTGGCACAGCGCGCCCTGGGGCGTCGTGTCGCTCAGCGAGGCGACCGGGCAGAGCAAGGCGGTGGGCGCCGACGCGCGCGCCGCTGCCTATGCCGATATGCGCGCCCGGGTGCGCGAAAGCTTCGCGCCGTTCGTCGCGCGGCTGCGCCCGCCCAAGGGCACGCCGCGGCTGCTCGGCACCAGCGGAACGGTGACGACGCTCGCCAGCGTCCATCTCGGCCTCGCGTCCTATGACCGTTCCGCCGTGGACGGGCTGATCGTGCCAAGTGCGGCGATGCGCGATGTGAGCGCACGAATCGCCGCGATGAGCGTCCAGGAGCGCGCCCAGGTGCCGTGCATCGGCAACGAGCGCGCCGATCTCGTCTCGGCCGGCTGTGCGATCCTCGAGACGATCCTCGACATCTGGCCCGCCGAGCGGCTAGGCATCGCCGATCGCGGCATTCGCGAGGGCATCTTGCGGCGGCTGATCGGCGGCGCGCCCTTATAAGGTTGTGAGGAACTAGCGATGAGCAGGGGCGGTGGCCGCGGCCATGTCCGCGTGCGCACGGCGCGCGGCCGTACGGCACAATCGACGCGCTGGCTGGAGCGCCAGCTGAACGACCCCTATGTCCGGCGCGCCAAGGCCGAGGGCTATCGCAGCCGCGCGGCCTACAAGCTGACCGAACTGAACGAGAAGTTCGGGTTTCTGAAGGGCGCCAAGCGCGTGGTCGATCTCGGCGTGGCGCCGGGCGGCTGGACGCAGGTGGTGCGGCGCGTGCTGCCCAAGGCGGCGGTGGTGGGCATCGACCTGCTGCCCGTCGACCCGATCGAGGGCGCGACCCTGCTCCAGATGGATTTCATGGACGATGCCGCGCCCGATCGGCTGATCGAGGAACTCGGCGGCGCGCCGGACCTGATCCTGTCCGACATGGCGGCGAACACCGTCGGCCACCCGCAGACCGATGCACTGCGCACCATGGCACTGGTCGAGACCGCGTTCGACTTCGCGCTCAAGACGCTGGCGCCGGGCGGCGATTTCGTCGCCAAGGTGTTTGCCGGAGGTGCCGATTCGGCGCTGATCGCGGAGATGAAGCGCGCCTTCGCTACCGTGAAGCACGCCAAGCCGCCGGCCAGCCGCAAAGGCTCGGTGGAATGGTATGTCGTGGCGCAAGGGTTCAAGGGCCGGGCGGAACCGGCGTCCGAGCCAGAGCCCGAGCAGGAACAGCAATAGCGTTTCCTCTCTCCGGCGCGCATGGCAATCGCAGACGCCCAAAATACGTCGTCATCCCCGCGGAGGCGGGGATCCATTGGCGCTGATGCCGAGGTTCTATCTCCGAGCGTTCAGGGCAATGGATTCCCGCCTTCGCGGGAATGACGATGGCTTTTTTACGCCGCCGACCCTTGGCCTCTTATGCGATAGCCCAGGAGGATATAATTGAGGGCAAAATGACGAGGCCAGCGTACATGGAAGCGCTCGTCCAAAGCAGGGCGCTGACCCGGCTCGCCGCATTCGACCCCCACGTCGCAGGCACGCCGCCGCTCGGTCTCGACCTGCCCGACAGCGACATCGACATCCTTTGCCATGCCCCAGACCCGTCCGCCTTCGCGGCGGCGGTGTGGGAATCCTATCGCCACCTGCCCGGTTTCGCGATGTGGCAGTGGCGGGGCAGCGACCGCCCCGTGGTCGCGCGCTTCCATTGCGCGGGCTGGCTGTTCGAGCTGTTCGGCCAAGCCCGCCCGGTCGCCGAGCAGCTCGGCTGGCGGCATTTCGCCCTTGAGCGACGGTTGCTGGGGCTGGGCGGGGAAGCGCTTCGCGCCGCCGTGATGGCGCGCCGGCTTGCGGGCGCCAAGACCGAGCCCGCCTTCGCGCAGGTGCTGGGGCTGGCGGGCGACCCCTATGCCGCGCTGCTCACGCTGGAGGCGCTCGACGACGCTACCCTCCGCGCCCGGATCGGGCCCTAAACAAAAAGGGCCGGCGTCGCCGCCGGCCCCTTGGTCGTTCGTCCGATACGAAGGCCGATCAGCCCTCGTAGTCGCCACCCAGATTCTGGTTGCGCGGCGGGGCCGCCGCGGTGAGGCGGAGCGCCTCGGCCTGGGCCTGGATCGAACCGACTTCGTCCGGCGCATCCTCGTCGTCGACGCGAACGCGCTGCAGGCTCGACACCACGGCCTCCTGCAGATGATCCGGGCGCACGGTCTCTTCCGCGATCTCGCGAAGGGCCACGACCGGGTTCTTGTCGCGATCGCGATCGATCGTCAGATCGGCACCGCCCGAAATCTGCCGCGCGCGCTGGGCTGCGAACAGCACCAGGTCGAACCGGTTGGGAACCTTGTCGACGCAATCCTCGACTGTGACGCGCGCCATATACGCTTCCTTGGGATAGGGGGTGTCCGGGAAAGACCGGCCAGTTAGAGGCCGGCTGCCGAAATGTCAAGGAAATCGGCCCGGGTGGGGGAGCGAACCCATTGCCCGCTCGCTCGTTGTCTGCGCGTCCCAGCAGGAGAACCGAGCCCCATGGCGCCCTATGCCGATGCCGAACCGCTTGTCGCGGGCGCCGAATTGGCCGATGCAACGGCCATGCCGCCGCTCGCCCAGCCCAGCTTCACCGTCGAGGGCAACCGCCTGACGCTGCTGCCCGATGGGCCCGAGCGGATGCGCGCGCTGCTCGCGCTGATCGCCGGTGCCGAGCGGACGCTGCGAGTGCTCTATTACATCTATCTCGACGACGAGGCCGGCGCGGCGGTGCGTGAGGCGCTGATCGACGCGGCCGCGCGCGGCGTCAAAGTCTATCTGATCGTCGACGGGCTCGGCAGCGAACATGCCGAGAGCAACGATTTCTTCGATCCGCTGCACGCCGCCGGCGTCGAGGTCTGCCGCTTCGTGCCGCGCTGGGGGCGGCGCTATCTGCTGCGCAACCACCAGAAGCTGGCGCTGGCCGACGAGGCGCGGGTGATCGTCGGCGGGTTCAACATCGAATCGAGCTATTTCGGCACCATCGCCGAACAGGCCTGGCGCGACATGGGGCTGCTGGTGGAAGGGCCGGCCGCCGAGCGGCTCACCGGCTATTTCGACGCGCTCGCCGCCTGGGCCAAGCGCCCGCGCGCGACGCTGCGGTCGCTGGGACGTACGCTCAAGGCGTGGAGCGAGCCCGACGGCGCCACCCGCTGGCTGCTCGGCGGGCCGATGCGGCGGCTGTCGCCCTGGGCGCGGGTGGTGAAGCACGACATGGAGCGGGCGAACCGGCTGGACCTGATCGCCGCCTATTTCGCGCCGAACCCGGCGATGCTGCGCCGGCTCGACAAGGCGGGGCGGCGCGGGCGGGTGCGGCTGGTGCTGCCGTCGAAG
This sequence comes from Sphingomonas sp. S2M10, assembly GCF_012650175.1. Taxonomy (GTDB): domain Bacteria; phylum Pseudomonadota; class Alphaproteobacteria; order Sphingomonadales; family Sphingomonadaceae; genus Sphingomonas. The sequence continues at coordinate 254,378 of NZ_JAAILI010000056.1, read as the reverse complement.
CTCGACCATACCGCCGCGATCTGGGCGGCGCGGTTCACCTATGCGGGGCTGCTGCGCAAGAAGGTGGAGATCTACGAGTATCAGCCGACCAAGCTGCACACGAAGCTCTACGTGATCGACGACGTCGTCCATATCGGCTCGGCCAATTTCGACATCCGCAGCATGTTCCTGAATCTCGAGCTGATGCTGCGCGTGGCGGACCCGGCCTTCGCGGCGCATGTCCGCGGCTATGTCGATGGCGAGGTGGCGCAGTCCGAGCGGATCACCCCCGAACTCTACAAGGCGCGGACCGGCTGGTGGACGCGGGTGAAGCAGTTCGGCGCGTATTTCGTGATGGCGGTGCTCGATTATCGCGTCACCCGGCGGCTGAACTTCGGCGACAGCGGCCCGGTGGAGCCTTAGGTCGCCACCTCGAGCGGCTCCACATCCACCGATACATGCATCGCCTGCGCCCCCGAGCCGAGCACGATGCCATCGATCGGCGCGATATCGGCATAGTCGCGGCCGATCGCCATCACGATATGATCCTCGGCCATCCAGATACCGTTGGTGGGATCGACACCCACCCAGCCGAGATCGGGCCCGCACCACAGAAGCACCCAGGCATGGGTGGCATCCGCCCCCACCAGGCGCGGCTGGCCCGGCGGCGGCAGGGTGCGCAGATAGCCCGAGACATAGGCGGCGGGCAGCCCGGCGGCGCGCAGGCCGGAGAGCATGATCTGCGCGAAATCCTGGCAGACGCCCCCCCGCTTCGCGAACGCTTCGTGGGGTGGCGTGTCGACCAGGGTGGCGGTGGGATCGAAGGCGAACTCGCGCTGGATCCGCCGGGCGAGGGCGATGCCCGCGTCCAGGATGCCGCGATCGGGGTCAAGTTCCTCGGCGCACCACGCGGCAATGTCGCGATCAAGCGGGATCAGTGGCGAGGGAAACAGATAGGCGGCGGGCCCGGCCGGCGTGGGATCGCGGCTGTCGCGCGCCCAGGCGGCGATCTGGACCAGCGAGGGGTCGCCGGGCGCGGGGATCGGGATCTGGCGGTCGACGCGGACCTGCGCGTTGCTCTCGATCGTCAGGCTGCTGGCGGCATGCTCCACCACCAGCCGCACGACATTGGCGAGCCCCGCTTCCGCCCGCGCCGGATAGGTGCGCCCGCCGGGCTGGATGCGCAGCGCATATTCCTCAATCCGCTGGCCCGACCACAGGATCGGCTTCAGCCGCAGGTTGCAGCGCGCGAAGGCGACCGGCTGGGCATAGTCGAACCGTGTCACGTGGCGGATGCGGTACAGCATCATGCGAGGACGAGCCCCGCCGCGCGCAACGGCTCGGCGCCGTGGAGAAAATAGCGGCGCGCGACGGCCTCGGACAGGCTCCACAGTCGCGCCTGGAGATCGGCGAGCCAGCCATCGTCGATCGCGGTGGCGCGCGCGGTCACCAGGGCCGCGGCGATGCTGCGCGCCTGTTCCTGCTGTGCCTCGGCCAGGCCGTCGTCGGAGAGCACGGGCAGCGCGTTGAGGTGCGACGAGATCGCCGCGGCCTGGAACGCCAGCCCGCGCGGGTTGCCGGGATCGAGCGCCAGCAGGTCCAGCACCGGCACGCGGGCGATTCCGGTCAGATAGCGCTGGCGATAGCTGATTTGGCTGTCGGCAAGGTCGAGCAGCGTCGAGAGGTCGTCGGCGGTCGCCTGGGGGCCACCCAGCGCCCGGAGAAAGCCGATCGTCGCCAGCGCGCGCTCCGTGCGGCGGCCGAGATCGTGGAAGCGCCATGCATCGGTGCGCCCCATATGCTCGCCGGCCTGACCCGCCAGCGCCGAATAGCGCCGCTGCAGCGAGCCGGCGCGATCGAGCAGCACGCCGCGTTCGGGAAACGGCGCGTCGAGCAGCCGGATCATGTCGGCCGAGAGCCGATCGCGCGAGACGGCGCCGATCGAGCGCGCCTGGCGGTTGATCGCGCGGACGCTGGTCCAGCCCTCGGTCGATTCGAGCGCGGTTCGGGCGAGCGCGGCCAGATCCTGCCGCTTGAGGCCGCGGGGCGCGGGGGCGGCGTTCGCACCCACCACCAGCTGTGCGAGCCGGTCGACCGTGTCCGCCGCCAGCGCCGCGCCGGTATCCGCGCTGATCGAATGGCCGAGCAGCACGCGCAGCACCGAGAGCAGCGCCTCGCCCCGCTCGAGATAGCGGCCGAGCCAGAACATGTTGTCCGCCACCCGGCTGGGCAGCGTGCCAGGATTGCGGCGCAGCTGGGTCGAATCGCCCGATGGGAGCAGCGACACCGGCGCCACCGGATCGGGACCATGGATGCACACGTCCGCCGACCAGCTGCCCTCGCCCATCACCGCGGCGCGCGTGTCGGCATGTTCGCCGATCCGCGCGAAACCGCCGGGGAGTACCGTCCAGCACCCCGCCGCATCGCGCGCAGCGAAGACGCGCAGCGTAAAGGGGCGGGGCGCCAGCCGGTCCTCGGCGACGAAGGGCATGGTCGAGAGGCAGACGACTTCCTGCCCTACATAATCCTGCGGGCGGCGGGTGAGATCGTTCCGCAGCACCGCGCGCGCGGCGTCATCCAGATGCGCGCCGAGCACTGCCTTGCCCTCGGGCAGGCCGAGCGGCGGGGTGCCGAAGGCGGGCGCGACGACCATCTGGTCGAGATTGGCCGAGACATGCGCCGCCTCGGCGGCCTGGCCGCACCACCAGGTCGCGATATTGGGCAGGCGCAGCGGCTCGCCGAGGAGGATTTCGCTCAGCCGCGGCAGGAAGGCGGCGAAGGCAGGCGCCTCGAGCAGCCCGGCGCCCGGGGCATTGGCGATCACGACATTGCCCGCCACAGTCGCGTCGATCAGCCCGGCAACGCCGATCTTCGAGTGCGAATCGAGCGCCAGCGGATCGAGAAAGCGCGGGTCGAAACGATGCCACAGGGCATCCACCCGCTTGAGCCCGGCAATGGTACGGACATAGACGCGGTCGTCGAGCACGGCGAGATCGGCGCCCTCCACCATCAGGAAGCCGAGATAGCGGGCGAGATGCGCCTGCTCGGCATAGCTGGCGGTGAAGCGGCCGGGGGTGAGCAGCGCCATGCGCGGCTCGGCGCGGCGGCAGGCGGCAGCGATGCCGTCGCGAAAGGCGGCGAAGAAGGGGGCGTGGCGCTCGATGTTGAGCCGGCCTTGCAAGCCCCCCAGCGTGCGCGCCATCGCTAGCCGGTTTTCCAGTGCATAGCCGGCGCCGGCGGGTGCGCGGAGATGGTCGGCGAGGACGCGCCAGTGCCCGTCGGGGCTGCGGCACAGATCGAAGGCGACGAAGTGCAGGTGATGCTCGCCAGGCGGGGTCAAATGGGTCAGCGGGCGAAGGAAGAAGGGGCTGCCGGTGAGCAGCGCCGCGGGGAGATGGCCGTCTGCGATCAGCCGGGTCGGGCCATATAGGTCCTGGAGCAGCCGCTCCATCAGCTCGGCGCGCTGGGCGATGCCCGCCTCGACCCCGCGCCACTCGCGCTGGTCGATCAGCAGCGGTACGGGGGAGAGCGGCCAAGGGCGCTCGTCGCCCTCCTCGCCGATGCGATAGCCGGTGCCGATATCTTCGGCATGGCGATGTGCGCGTTCGCGGGCGAGCGTCAGCCCGTCGCCGGAAAGCCCGGCCAGCTCCTCGAACAGCGCCGACCAGGCATCGCCGGTGCGCGCGCAGAGCACGTCCCCGGCGGGAGCATGGCCGCAATAGTCGGTGATCCAACGATCGGCGATCGTGCCCGCGTCGAACAATCCGGCGTCGGCAAGGCTGGCCACGGCTGCGTTCCCTTCTCGGCCGCGGTGATGGGCGAAACCATGGTGCCATGCAACACGGGAGATGGGCGGGACCTGCTCAGCCGAGCCGGGCGATCGCCTCCTCCAGGGTACATAACCCGGCAACGCCGCGCGCGTTGCAGCCGGGGACCGAAAGGTTTTGATCGTGCGGTCCCTTCGGCCCGAACGGCGCGGCGCGGCGGAGCTGCGCCAGCGTCTGGGCGCGGTAGCGGAGGCGGACGTAGCGCTTGCCCGTACGGTCGTGCAGCCGCTCCAGCACCAGCGCGCCGCCCGGCACGGGATCGTCGGCGGCGAAGCCGGGAACACGCCAGTGCACGTCGAACAGCCCGCCCAGATTGGCGATATTGGTGTCGTGGCCGGAGATCATCGTCACCTGCGGGCCGCTATCGGCCAGTCCTTCGCGAACGATGTCGGCCAGCGCCGCAAAGTTCGCCGCGGCAACCGCGCGCGGGCGGGCGAGGATGCGGAATTCGAGCGCGTGGAATGCACCGAGTGCGGTCACGTCGGCGAGCGTCGCGCGGCCCCAGCCGATCTGCGCCATCGGCATGCCCTCGGCCGTCTCCAGCAGCAGGATCTGCGCGGCGGTGGAGGCGCGGTCGATCGCCCCGGTCAGCTTGGGGCGCTTGTCGGCGCGGGCGGGAGCGAGGCCGGTCGGCGTGGCGGAGACGCCGCAGCCCGGGCGAGGGGTGCCGCACAGGATGGCGTCGAGCCGAGCCAGCAGCGGCTTGTAGCGCGCGTCGAGCGCGGCGAACCCGCCGGGGCCGACGTCCGCCATCACCGCCGCGTCCGCCTTGGCGGGATCGAGGGGAGCCCTGCCCGATTCGATCGCGTTGAAGCGCGGATCGGCCACGTCTTGCGGGCGATGATCGATGGCAAGCGTGCAGCCCGGTGCCAGCGTCGCCGCCCAGGCCCTGGCAGTTGCGATCGTACGCTGGTCGCTATCCGCGACGATGCGGATCGCGGCAGGTGCCGGGCAGCCCCGGGCGGGCAGCAGCCGGTGGCGGCGCAGCGCGGCGCCGTCCGCCGTGCCGAGCCGCGCCACCGCGGTCGCGCCGTGCGGGGTGAGCCAGCCCGGCTGCACCGGCCAGTCCGGCCAGCGCTCGGGCGTCACCTCGGGCGGCATGGCCGGTGCCTTGGTGGGCGGCCGCACGCCGTGCCGCATCAGCAGCACCACCCGGTCCACCACCAGGGGATCGGCGGGGCGGGTGCCGGCGACCGCCGGGGAACCGATGGCGAGGGCCAGCCCCAGACCGATCCGCAGTTTCATCGTAGCGTCTTCCTTCAGAAGTGGATCTGCACGCCGCCGCGCAGCTGGGTGCCATAGCGCTCGCGCTCCACGAGCAGGTTCTTCGTGCCGATGTACCGCCGCCACGGCGCGTCGGTGAGGTTGATCGCGTCCCCGAACAGCGTGAACTGCGGCGTCACCTGATAGCCGAGATGCACGTCGAGCTGGCCGTTGCCGTCGGTATACTGGTCGGCAGCCGCAATCGCTGCGATCGTGTCGAGGTAGGACGAGCGGTAGTTGAACGCGACGCGCGCATTCACCCCATATTTCTCGAAGAAGATCTGCGCATTGCCGACATTGTTCGACTGATAGGCGAGCGGCACGTCCCCGGCGCGGATCACGCTTGCACTGGCATGGCCCCAGACATGGGTGAAGTTGGCCGAGACGCCGAAGCCGCTCAGCACGCCGGGCAGGAAGGTGAACTGCACCTGCACATTGCCCTCGACGCCCGTGACCTGCTCGGAATCGGCGTTGAGCAGGCTGGTGACGTTGGCCGCCGCATAGGTGACGCCCGCGGCGGTGACGTTGGTCTGGCGGTTGGTGTTGCTGTAGATCGGGTTGTCGATCTGCTTGTGGAAGAAGCCTGCCGACAGGATCGAGCCCGGCGCTGGGTAATATTCCAGCGCCGCGTCATAGTTCACCGCGCGATAGGGCTTGAGGCCGGGATTGCCGAGCGAGAGCGCTGCCACCGCCGGATCGCTGGTGTCCACCAGCACATAGGGCGCGAGATTGGCGTAGTTGGGCCGGCCGATCGAGGTGGTCACCGCGCCGCGCAGCATCAGGGTGGGGGTGATCGCGAACTTGGCGTTCACGCCGGGGAAGACATCGGTATAGCGGGTGTGGCCGAAGCTGTTGTAGCCGTCGGCCAGCGTCGAGGCGGCGTTGACCAGCTTCGCCTTTACGTCATCCTCGGTATGTTCGACGCGTACGCCGGGCACCAGGGTGAGGCCGCCGAAGTTCAGCGTCGCCATCACATAGCCCGCGGCGATCTTTTCCTTGACGCCGAAGTCGTTGGCCAGCGTGTCGCTGATCGTGCCGCTCTTGTCGATGGCCACCGCATTGGGATTGGCGTCGAAATAGGCCTTGGCCACGTCATAGTTGATGCGGGTGCCGAAGCCGAACATGCCGTCGTAGAAATCGCTCTCGCCCGGATAGCCGACCGGGTTGGCCAGCGTCCATTTCGCGCTGCCGGTCTTGTAATTGGTCTTGTTCTGATCGTTGACCTTCTCGCGGCTGAGATATTTGCCGCCGAGCTTGATGGTGGAGCCGTCACCGATCGCCACGTCGTGGCTATAGTCGAACCGGCCCTGCCACAGTTCCTCATAGGTGCTACGCTGGTCGAAATTGACCTTGCTGTAGGTGAACAGCGACGGCGTCGCGAAGGCCGGCGTCGTCGGTGCCAGCGTGTAGGGATAGGTCGACGGATCGTAGGCGAGCGTCAGCGCGCCCTTGGCGGTGGTGAAGGTGAATTCGCTGCGTAGCGGATCGTCCTTTTCGGCGCGGGTCCAGTTGCCCGAAGCCTCCAGCGTGCCGCCCGCCACCTCGCCGAATTCGCCGCCCAGCGTCACCGACTTGGTGTTGTCGTTCTCGTTGCGGCGGCGGACGAGGATCGTGCCGGTGCCCTTCAGCGTCGTGCCGAAGCTGGTGATCGCGATCCGGTTCTGGTCACGGGTCTCGTGGTCCTCGAACTTCGAATAGCTGGATCGCAGGTACAGCTTCACCGTGTCACTCGCGTGCCAGTCGAAATTGCCGACCACGCCCAGCCGCTTGCGGGTGAGGTTGTACTCGCGCAGGCCATTGCCGTCGGGCACGCCGGCGGCATTGAAGGCGGTCGAGCCCTGATAATTCTCGCTCTGGATCGGCCGCTCGGAATAATTGACCGAGACCACCGCGCCGAACTGTTCCTGCGCGCCGAAGCGGCCGCCCAGGGTGGCGTCGAGCTCATACGGCACCTTGTGGTTGAGCGAATACCAGCCCTGCGCGGCGCGGGCGTCGAGGAAGAAGGGCTTCGCGCTGTCGAATGCGGTGCGGGTACGGATCGCGACTTCGCCGGCGATCGCATTGGCATCCTGGTTCGGCAGCAGCGACTTGGTGACTGAGACCGACTGGATCATCGCCGAGGGCAGATCGTCCAGCTTCACCTGGCGGCCGGCGGGCTCGGGCGCGGGCAGCGTCTGGCCATTGAGCGTCACGTTGAGCAGGCTTGGGTCGATGCCGCGGACGATCGCATAGCGACCCTCGCCCTGATCATTGGCGACCGACAGGCCCGGCAGGCGCTTGATCGCCTCGGCGACATTCTGGTCGGGCAGCTTGCCCACATCATTGGCATGGAGCGTCTCAACGACGTTGTCGGCGGCGCGCTTCTCGGCCACCGCCTCGCGCTGCGAGGCGCGGAAACCGGTGACGACGATGTCGGCCGGGCCCTCGACCGTGTCCGGCTCGGCCTGGCTGGTCTGGGTGGGCCGCTCTTCCGCGACGATCACGTAGCGGCCGGGGCCGGTGCTGCGCGCGGCGAGGCCGGTATGCGCGAGCATCCGCTGCAGTGCCTCGCCAACCGGCATCTTGCCCGAAACCGCGTTGATCCGCCTGCCCCCGCCGACGCTCCCCGCGACGAGGATCTGCACGCCGCCCTGGCGCGCGAACAGCCGCACCGCGTGCGTCACGTCCTGCGCGGGAATGTTGAAGCTCTGCACCTGCGCCAGCGCCGGCTGGGCGAGCGTGCTCATCGCCACGACAGCCGTCGCGCCGAGCCAGCGATTCTTCGAGATCATGTCTTCCACCCCATCGCGCCGGAATGGCGCGGTTCTCATGGGCCTGACGGTAGGCGCCGCGATTTCCTTAACCGCGGGCTATTTTTTTTCCGGATTGCCGATGAGAATCGCGTCGCTGCCGATCCGCGCGCGGGTGTCGAGGCCAATGGCGACGCTCTGGGCGAAGCCGGCGGGATCGTCGATGCGGAAGGCGCCGTACAGCTTCTCGCCCGCCAGCGCCGGATTGGCGAGGCGGATCTGCAGCTGGTTGTGGCGGTTGAGCTCGGCCACCGCCTCGCCCAATGTCTCGCCGTCGAGATCGAGCCGGCCACTGGTCCAGCCGAGCGCGCGGTCGATGCCGGGCGCATCGACGCGCTCGATCGTCGCCGCCGCGGCACCGTTGAGCGCGAAGCGCGCCCGCTGGCCGGCGCTCAGGCGGAAGCTGCCACCCGGCGCGGCGACGTCGACCACGCCTTCGCTCACCAGCACGTCCACCGTCTCGGCGGCGCGATCGGCATCGACCTGGAACACGGTGCCGATATCGGTGATGGTGACGTCGCCCACCGTCACGCGGAACGGCGCGGCGGCATCGTGGCGGACGCGGAACAGCGCCTTGCCGTCGTGGAGCGCGACGGTGCGCGCCGTGCTGCCGATGCGGGTGACAAGATCGCTGCGCGCATCGACGGCGATCGAGGAACCGTCCTGCAGCGCCACCGATCGCACGTCGCCGATGCCGGTGCGGATCGCCTCGCCGCGCGAGGGCAGCAGCAGCGCGGCGGCGGCCAGCGAGGCGGCGAGCGCCGCGCCCGCGCTGCCGATCCACCAAAGTCGGGCACGCGGCCTGGCGGGCGGTTCCGTGTCGAGCGCCAACGCCTCGGGGGCGGTGCCGCCCAGCATCACCAGCGTCGCCTGCGCGCGCAGCAGCGCGCCGGCATGCGCCGGGTCCGCGCCCAGCCAGCGATCAAGGCCGGGCGGCGCGGTGTCGGGCGATGCATCGATGCGGGCCGCCCAGCGGGCAGCCTCGTCGTCAAGCCGGGATGCGGTGTCGCCGCGGTTCGCCAACGCCCAATTCTTCCTTCTCGAACCCCTCGGTTCGTATCGCGCGCTGGATGCTCCGGAGCGCCTTCTGCACATCGTTCTCGACGATGCTTTCACTTACCCCGAGCCGCCGCGCAATCTCTCTTTGCGGCAGCCCCTCGATCCGCTTGAGCGTGAAGATGGTGCGGCACCGTTCGGGCAGGTTGGCGAGCAGCTTCTCCACCATCCGCACCTGCTCGCGCGCCGCTACCGCCGCTTCCACGCCCAGTTCCTCTGCTTCGACGAGCCACTGGGCGATTTCCGTAACTTCCTCGAACCGCACGACCTGCGAACGGCGCAGCTGATCCCGCCAGAGGTTCTTCACCATCTGCATGAAATAGGCGCCGGGCCGATCGACATGCGCCACGCTGTCCATCGCGGCGAAGCGGCAATAGGCTTCCTGGATCAGGTCGTCGATATCCGCTTCGGTCACGCGGGCGCGGCGCAGCGCCGCCCGTATTTGCGGCTCCTGCGGCACCACGTGCAGCGCCACCCAGCGAATGATCTCGGACGAAGCTGTGCGCACGGACCTGCCTTCCCGTACGCTCCGCTAGGCGGCGCGTGCGAAAGTCTCGTGACGAAGCGGTTACAAATCGGGGATCGTCTGGTCGGCGGTACCCCAACCGCGCAGCGCGCGGCTGGCAGCGCGCTCGATCAGCACGGCAGCGTCGTTGATGGTGAAGGCAGCCGCGCTACTGATGGTCCTGAGCTCGGTCCAGGTAACGGGGGCAGCGACCGGCGCGTTGGCGCGAGCGCGTGCCACATAGGGGAGCACAGCGGTCGATCCGCGCTGGTTGCGCAGATAGTCGATGAAGATGCGCCCCGTCCGGCTCGCCTTCTTCAGGTTGGCCGTGAAGCGCTCGGGCTCGGCCTGGGCGAGCGCGCGGGCGAAGCGTTCGCAGAAGCTCTTGGCGGCCGGCCACTCGGCCTGCGGGACCAGCGGCACGACGACGTGCACGCCCTTGCCGCCCGAGAGCATCGGCCAGCTGGTCAGCCCGATCTCGGCGAGCTGTTCCTTCAGATGCTCGGCTGCTTTCTTGACCACGTCGAAGTCCAGGCCCTCGTCGGGATCGAGATCGAACACCAGGCGATCGGGCTTTTCGACATCGGCGACGCGCGATCCCCAGCCATGGAACTCGATCGTGCCCATCTGCACGCAGGCGAGCATGCCGTCGGCATCGGAGACGTAGAGATAGGGCTCGGTCGAACCGTCCTTCTCGCGGATCTCGACATGATGGACCTGCTCGCCGAAGCTGCCTGCGTCGTGCTTCTGGAAGAAGCACTGCTTTGCGCGGCCCTGCGGGCAGCGGACCAGGCTGATCGGGCGTTCGGCGAGCCAGGGCAGCGCGATCGGCGCGACGGCGGCATAATAGTCGGCGAGGTCGCCCTTGGTGAGCTTCGATTCGGGGAAGATCACCCGGTCGCGGCTGCTGATCTTGATCGAGGAGGGCGCAGTTTCGGGAAGTGCTGCCGGCTCTTCGGCGACCACCGCATCGGCCGGCTTGTCTTCGCGCAAGCCGAGGAAGCTGGCGTGGCGGACGACCTTTTCCGCCGTGAACTCGGCGAACGCGACTTCCGCGACCAGTTCGGGCTTCACCCAATGCGCGCCGCGTGCCTCCGGGCGCGGGACCTTGGCGGCGGGCTTATCGGCGGCGAGCTTGTCGAGGCGCTCGCGTAGCGAGAGCAGCGTCTCGGTATTGAACCCCGTCCCCACCTTGCCGGCATAGACCAGCCCCTCGGGTCCGTTCAGCCCGAGCAGCAGCGACTTGAAGCCGCGGCCCTTGGCGCTGGAGGCGCTCCATCCCAGGATCACGAATTCCTGCCGCTGCGTGCACTTGATCTTGAGCCACGCCTTGCTGCGCGCGCCGCGATAGGGCGCATCGGCGCGCTTCGAGACGACGCCCTCAAAGCCTTCGCGGCACATGCTCTCGAACAGCTTCTCGCCCTGGCCGATGATGTGCTCGGAGAAGCGAATGCGATCGTCGGCGTCGCCCAGCAGCGCGCGCAGCCGTTCCTTGCGCTCGATCTGAGGCTGGGCGGTCATGTCCTCGCCGCGCTCGGCGAGCAGGTCGAAGGCGAAGCAGAGCAGCCCCTCGCCGCCGGCGGAAATCGCGTCTTGCAGCGTGGAGAAATCGGGCTTGTCGCCCTTCATCGCGACGATCTCGCCGTCGATCAGCGCGCCGGGGGGCAGGGTGGCGGCGGCTTCGGCGATGCCGGGGAATTTGTGCGTCCAGTCGAGGCCGGAGCGGGTGTAGATCTTGGGCCCGCCGCTGCCGGTCGCGATCAGCGCGCGATAGCCGTCATATTTGATCTCGTGGAGCCATTGGTTGCCGGTGGGGACGGTGTCGACCAGCGTGGCGAGCTGGGGGGATTGGAAGGGCAGCGCCTTCGATCCTCCCCGGGACGGGGAGGGGGACCGCCGCGAAGCGGTGGTGGAGGGGGGCTTCGGCTGGGCGGTGCCCTTTCCGGACCGGCCTCCCTTGCCGGGCTCCCCCTCCACCAAGCGGCTGCGCGCCTTGGTCCCCCTCCCCGTTCCGGGGAGGATCTTGGGTTTGGCGCCCTCGGCAATCTCCTGCATCGTTCGGCCGGTGGTGACGCTCGTCAGCCCCGTCTCGACCAACTCGTCCGTGGCGCCGGCATGCTCGTCGTTGATCTTGCGGAGCAGCCAGTTCTCGGCCTTCTCCTTGCCCCTGGGTTTTAGCCGGATCAGCAGCCATTCGCCCTGCATCCGCTCGCCGTGCAGCACGAAATGGAGATGGCCCTTCGCCAGATCCTTGGCGCTCTTGCCCGGGATCGGCGCCCAGGTGCCGGTGTCCCACAGCATCACCGTGCCGCCGCCATATTCGCCCTTGGGAATCGTCCCCTCGAAATCGGCATAGGAGAGCGGATGGTCCTCGGTACGAACCGCCAGCCGTTTCTCGTCGGGATCGAGACTGGGCCCGCGCGTCACCGCCCAGCTCTTGAGCACGCCGTCCACTTCCAGCCGGAAGTCCCAATGAAGCCGCGTCGCATCATGCTTCTGGACGATGAAGCGGTTGCCGCCGCTCTTCGCCAGCTTGCCGGCGGGCTCCGCCGTCCTGGCGAAGTCGCGCTTGGCGTTGTAGCGGGCGAGGCTGTCGGCGTCAGGCACGCTTCTTCGCCGCCGGCTTCTTGGGCGCTGCCTTCTTCGCCGGCGCCTTGGCCTTTGCGGCGGGCTTGGCGTCGCCCGTATTCAGCGACTTCTTCAGCGCCGCCATCAGGTCCACCACGTTCGATCCGCGGCTCTCCGGCTTGTCCGGATCCTCCAGGATCTTGGCGCCCTTCGCCTTTTTCTTCTTCTCGATCAGGTCGCGCAGCGCGTCGACATAGCGGTCGTGAAAGCCCTTGGGATCGAACTTGCGCGACTTCTTCGCGATCAGCGTCTCGGCGAGATCGAGCAATTCGGGATCGGGCTCGCTGTCCGGGATCTCGCGAAAATAGCCCTGCGCCTTCTGCACCTCGTCGGCATAGCGCAGCGTTTCCAGGATCATGCCACGCCCGCAGGGCTTGAGGCTGACGATATATTCGCGGCCCCGCATCGCCAGCTGGCCCAGCCCCACCTTGCGGGCGCGCCGGAGGGCCTCGCGCAGCACGATGAACGCCTCCTCGGCGAGATCGTCGGCGGGCACGACGAAATAGGGGCGCTCGTAATACAGCACGTCGATCTCGTCGGCGTCGACGAACTGGGTGAGCTCCAGCGTCTTGCGCGATTCGAGCTTCACCGCGTCGATTTCGTCCTGTTCGAGGAGGACATATTCGCCCTTCTCGACCTCATAGCCCTTCACGATCTCGTCCGGCTCGACCGCGCCGACGCCGGGTGCGACCTTCTCATATTTGATCCGCTGGCCGCTCGGCTCGTGGATCTGGTGGAACGCGATCTGCGCGCCGGATTTGGTCGCGGTGTAGATCTCGACCGGAATCGAAACGAGGGCCAGCCGGATCTGTCCCTGCCAATAGGCGCGCGCGGCCATGCGGAAGTCTCCTCGTTGCAGGCCCGATTCAATTCCCCAAAGTCCGTCCTGTTCCGCCCATCGCAACGGCGGCGTTTAGGCTGTAGAGGCAGACCCCATGAGCACCGATCCCTTCGCGCTATTCCACGACTGGTACTCCGAGGCGCGTACCACCGAGATCAACGATTCCAATGCGGTGGCGTTGGCGACCGCGGACGCGCAGGGGCACCCCTCGGTGCGGATGGTGCTGCTCAAAGGCTATGACGAACGCGGCTTCGTCTTCTACACCAATCGCGAGAGCCGCAAGGCCGGCGATCTCGCCGCCAACCCCCATGTCGCGTTGCTCTTCCACTGGAAGTCGCTGCGCCGCCAGATCCGCATCGAAGGGCCGGTTGCCTTCGCCAGCGACGCGGAATCGGATGCTTATTTCGCCAGCCGCGGCCGCGATTCGCAGCTCGGCGCCTGGGCCTCGGACCAGTCGCGCCCGCTCGACAGCCGCGGGACCTTCGAAGCACGCTTCGCCGAGGTGCAGGCGCGGTTCGAGGGCCAGCCGGTGCCGCGCCCGCCCCATTGGGGCGGCTATCGCGTGACGCCCGAGCGGATCGAATTCTGGCTCGACCGCGAGCATCGCCTGCACGAGCGCCGCATCTTCACCCGGGCGGGCGACGGCTGGCAAGAAGGCATGCTTTACCCGTGAGCAATCTCGCCCGCCGTGCGGCGATCGCCAGCGTGTGCAGCGCGCTCTTCCTGGGCGCGCTCAAATCCTATGCGGCGGTGGAGACGGGGTCGGTGGCGGTGCTCGCCAGCCTCGCCGATTCGGGGCTCGATCTCGTCGCCTCGCTGGTGACGCTGGGCGGGGTCCACTGGGCCTCCCAGCCGGCCGACGACGAACATCGCTTCGGCCATGGCAAGGCCGAGGCGCTGGCGGCGTTGTTCCAGGTGGTGATCATCGCCATTTCCGGCTTCGCCATCCTGCTGCGCGCCGTCCAGCGGCTGCTCGAGAACCAGGTCAGCGCCGATCCCGAAGCGGGCATCGCGGTATCGGTGATCGCGATTCTGGTGACGCTCGCGCTCACCCAATATCAGCGCTGGGTGGTCCGGCAGACCGGCTCGCTCGCGATCACCACCGACAGCATCCATTACAGCTCGGACCTGTTCCTGAACGCCGCGGTGATCGGCGCGCTGGTGCTGGAAAGCTATGCCGGGATTGCCGGGGCGGACCCGGTGTTCGGCATCGCGATCGCGCTCTGGCTGCTCTGGGGGGCGTGGCGCGCCTCGGTGGCCGCGATCGACCAGCTGATGGACCGCGAATGGCCCGAGGAGAAGCGCCGTCGCTTCGTCGAGATCGCGGCGGAGCATCCCGAGCTAAAAAGCCTGCACGATCTGCGCACCCGCACCAGCGGCAACCGCGACTTCGTCCAGTTCCATGTCAGCATGCGCTCCTGCATGACCATCGCCGAGGCGCATGACGTGGTCGAGCGGCTGGAAGGCGCGCTGGGCCAGGCGTTTCCGGATACCGAGATCCTGATCCATGTCGATCCGGACGGCCATGTCGACGAGCCCGACAACGCCATGGCCGAGACCAACCTGCTCGACGAAAGCGGGCCCTAAAGCATCGGCCCCCAAACCATCGGACAGTAACGGCCATACGGTGCGTTCCCCATCTGGGCGCCCGAACGCCCGAGGAGTCGACGCTTTGCACGCACCCCAACCCACCGTCCGGCTTGGCCGCGGCCTGACCTTCGCCATGGCGGCAGCGGCGGGCATCGCGGTCGCCAACATCTATTACAACCAGCCGATGCTGGGCATCATCGAGCGCGACCTGCCCGGCCAGCCCGCCGGGCTGGTGCCGACCGCAACCCAGCTGGGCTATGCCGCGGGGCTGTTCCTGCTCGTGCCGCTCGGGGACCTGCACGAGCGCAAGCGGCTGATCGTGCTCCAGTTCCTGGTGCTGGCGGCGGCGCTTGTCGCCGCGGCGCTGGCGCCCAATGCCTGGATGCTGATCGGCGCCTCGCTGCTGGTGGGGGCGGCGGCGAGCGTCGCGCAGCAGATCGTGCCCTTCGCCGCGCACCTCGCCGATCCGGCGCGGCGCGGGCAGACGGTGGGCACGGTAATGGCCGGGCTGCTCTGCGGCATCCTGCTCAGCCGCACGCTGTCGGGCTTCGTGGGCACGCATCTCGGGTGGCGCGAGATGTTCTGGCTGGGCGTGCCGCTGGCGCTCGGCACCGCGGCGGTGATGGCGTGGCGGCTGCCGCGCAGCGCGCCCGAGGCGACGCTCGGCTATGGTGCGCTGCTCGGCTCGCTCGCGCAACTCTGGCGCGAATTCCCGGCGTTGCGGCTGGCGGCGATCACCCAGGCGCTGCTGTTCGCCGGATTCACCGCCTTCTGGACGATCCTCGCGCTGTACCTGGAGACGCCGCGCTTCCGCCTCGGCGCGGACGTGGCGGGGCTGTTCGGCGTGGTGGGTGCGGCCGGCATTCTCGGCGCCCCGCTGGCCGGTCGAATCGCGGACAGAAGCGGGCCGCACCGCGTCGTGCTGCTCGGTGCGCTGCTGGCGGTGGCGAGCTGGCTGTTGTTCGGGCTGTGGGCCAGCATGGCCGCGCTGGTGATCGGCGTCGTCGTGCTCGATTTCGCGGTGCAGAGCGCGCTCGTCTCCAACCAGCACATCATCTTCGCGCTACGGCCGGAGGCCCGGGCGCGGCTCAACACCGTGCTGATGGGCGCGATGTTCCTCGGCGCTTCGGCCGGATCCGCCACCGCGACGCTCGCCTGGGAAATGGGCGGCTGGACCGGCGTGGCACTCCTCGGCGGCGGTCTGTCGCTGGTCGCGGCGCTGCTGCAGCTGGCGAATTGGCGAAAGCGGTAATCGGGTCGATTTCGCGGGAACGGCGGCGCGCCCGCGTCGTTGGCGGCGCAGGAGGCGCGCTGTTCCATGGAAGAACCCGACCTGGGCACCACCGCGCCTGCGCCACTTTGCCCGGGCACGACGCTGGGGACTCGCGGTGCGCGTCTGCTCCCGCTGCTGCTGCTGCTCGGCGGGTGCAGCGGCGCGAGCATCCTGCGCCCGGGCGGGCCGATCGGCGCGAACAACCGCACGATCCTGCTCGACTCGCTGGCGATCATGCTGGCGATCGTGGTGCCGACCATGGTCGCCATCCTCGCCTTCGCCTGGTGGTTCCGCGCCGGCAACGCCAAGGCGAAATACCGGCCGGGATTCGTCTATTCGGGGCGGATCGAGCTGATCGTCTGGTCGATCCCGCTGCTGACCATCCTGTTCCTCAGCGGGCTGATCTGGATCGGCAGCCACCAGCTCGATCCCGCCAAGCCGATCGCATCCAGGACGCCGCCGCTCGAGGTGCAGGTGGTGTCGCTCGATTGGAAATGGCTGTTCGTCTATCCCGCGCAGGGCATCGCCTCGCTGAACGGAGCGGTGGTGCCGGCGGGCGTCCCGATCCGGTTCCGGCTCACCTCGGCGAGCGTGATGAACAGCTTCTTCGTGCCGCGACTGGGCAGCCAGATCTACACGATGAACGGTATGGCGACGACGCTGCACCTGCAGGCCGACCGGCCCGGCAGCTATTACGGCCAGAGCGCGCATTATAGCGGCGACGGCTTCTCGGACATGCACTTCCGGCTGCAGGCGGTGCCGATGGCGGACTTCACCCGCTGGGTGGCAGGCGTGAAGGCCGCCGGGGGGCTGCTGGACGCCCGCGCCTATCGCGTGCTCGCCCGCCAGAGCCAGCACGCGCCGCCCAAGCATTGGGGCGCGGTGCAGCCTGGGCTTTTCGACATGGTGGTGGCGCAGCATTTGCCCCCGGCCCCTGGCCCCGAACAGGGTCGTGGCGGCCAGCCTGAAGTTTCCCCCGGAACGGCGGAGTGACGATGCTCGGTAAGCTTTCCTGGTCCGCCATACCGTTCAGCCAGCCTATCCCCTTGATTGCCGCGGGGGGCGTCGCGCTGGCGCTGCTTGCCGTGCTCGGCTGGATCACGGTGAAGGGGCATTGGCCCTATCTGTGGAAGGAATGGATCACCTCGGTCGATCACAAGCGGATCGGAGTGATGTATGTGCTGCTCGGCCTCGTCATGCTGCTGCGCGGCTTTGTCGACGCGATCATGATGCGCACCCAGCAGGCGAGCGCGATCGGCCATGCTCAGGGCTATCTGCCACCCGAGCATTACGACCAGATCTTCTCCGCCCACGGCACGATAATGATCTTCTTCGGCGCGATGCCGGTGGTGATCGGGCTGATGAACTTTGTCGTGCCGCTCCAGCTCGGGGTGCGCGACGTCGCCTTCCCGACGCTCAACTCGACCAGCTTCTGGCTCACCGCCTCGGGCGCGCTGCTCGTCAACATGAGCCTCGTCATCGGCGAGTTCGCGCGCACCGGCTGGCTGCCCTATGCGCCCTTGAGCGAGACGACCTACTCTCCGGGCGTCGGTGTCGACTATTATGTCTGGGCGATCCAGATCTCGGGGGTCGGCACGCTGATGTCCGGCATCAACCTCGTGACGACGATCCTCAAGATGCGCGCGCCGGGCATGGGCTATCTGCGGATGCCGATGTTCTGCTGGACGGCGCTCGGCGCCAACATGCTGATCGTCGCGGCCTTCCCGATCCTCACCGCCACGCTCGCGATGCTGACGCTGGACCGCTATCTCGGCTTTCACTTCTTCACCAACGAAGCCGGCGGCAACATGATGATGTTCGTGAACCTCATCTGGGCCTGGGGGCATCCGGAGGTGTACATCCTCATCCTGCCCGCGTTCGGCATCTTCTCGGAAATCTTCTCCACCTTCTCGTCCAAGCCGCTGTTCGGCTATCGTTCGATGGTGGCGGCGACGCTGTTCATCGTCGTGGTGTCGTTCACGGTGTGGCTGCACCATTTCTTCACCATGGGGGCGGGGGCGGACGTCAATGCCGCCTTCGGCATCGCGACGAGCATCATCGCGGTCGGCACCGGCGTGAAGATCTACAACTGGCTGTTCACCATGTATGGCGGCCGCCTGCGCTTCCCCACGCCGATGCTGTGGTCGCTGGCCTTCCTGATGACCTTCATCATCGGCGGCATGACCGGGGTGCTGCTCGCGGTGCCGCCGGCCGACTTCATGCTGCACAATTCGATGTTCCTGGTCGCGCACTTCCACAACGTCATCAACTCGGGCGTGATCTTCGGCGCCTTCGCCGGCATCACCTACTGGTTCCCCAAGGCGTTCGGCTTCCGGCTCGATGAATTCTGGGGGAAGATGGCGTTCTGGTTCACGCTGGCCGGCTTCCTGATCGTGTTCGGCGCGCTCTATGTGCTGGGGCTGGAGGGCATGACCCGGCGGCTGCAGCATATCGATTTCACCGAATGGGCGCCCTGGCTCTATGTTTCGGTGGCGGGGATCGGCGTGATGATTCTCGGCGTCGCCTCGCAGATCCTGCAGATCGTGGTCAGCATCCGCAACCGTGAGGCGCTCCGGGACGAGACCGGCGATCCCTGGGACGGCCGCTCGCTCGAATGGGCGACGACATCGCCGCCGCCCGCCTTCAACTTCGCCGTGCTCCCCAAGGTGCATGGCGAGGAGCCCTATTGGACGATCAAGCGCCAGGCGATCGAAAGCCAGGGCCTCGCCGACGAGCCGAAGTACGAAGCGATCGAGATGCCCCGCAACAGCGCCACCGGCGTCGTCACCGCCTTCTTCGCCACGCTGATCGGCTTCGCGATGATCTGGATGATCTGGTGGCTGGCGGCGCTCGGCTTTGTCGGCGCCTATGCCACCTTCGTGGTCTTCGCCTGGCGCGACGAAGAGGAGAAGGAAATCCCGGCCGAAGAGGTCGCGCGGATCGACCGCGCCCGCCGCGCGGCCCGCCGGAAATGGCTCGAGGCAAACCGGGAGCAGCCGGCATGACTGCCCAGGCGCAGGATCCCTATCGCATCGGTCGCGACGGTGGCGGGGACCAGAATACCGGCCGCGGCGAGGGCGGCCCCGCGAGCAAGCGCACCACCGTGGGCTATGGCTTCTGGATCTACCTGCTCAGCGACATCATCCTCTTCTCGGGCTTCTTCGCCGCCTATGCGGTGCTCGCCAAGCAGACCGCCGGCGGGCCTTCCCCGCACGAGCTGTTCGGCCAGGAGCGCGTTGCGCTGGAAACCGCCGCGCTGCTTCTCTCCAGCTTCACCTGCGGGCTCGCCGGTGTCGCGGCGGAGAAGCGGAAGTTGGTGTCCGCGCAGCTCTGGCTGCTCGCCACAGGGCTGCTCGGCGCGGTGTTCCTCGGCCTGGAGGTGACCGAGTTCGCCGAGATGATCGGCGAGGGCGCCGGGCCGCAGCGCAGCGCGTTCCTCTCCGCCTTTTACGGGCTGGTCGGGCTGCACGGGCTGCATATCGCGGTGGGGCTGCTCTGGCTCGGCACGATGATGGCGCAGCTCTGGGTGAAGGGCTTCCGGCCGCAGATCCAGCGCCGCCTGATGTGCTTCAACCTGTTCTGGCACGCGCTCGACATCGTCTGGGTCGGCATCTTCACCATGGTCTATCTGATGGGAGTGGCGCCATGAGCGAGCGCGAAACCGATCGCGGCGATACCGCGCCGGGCGACGAAGCGGCGGAAGGCGAGGAATTCGCCGGCGGCACCAGCGGTTATATGGTGGGGCTGGGCCTCGCCGCGCTGCTCACTGCCGCGGCGTTCGCGGTGGTCAACCTGCCGCTCGTCTGGCGGCCGGCGGTGCCGATGGCGCTGGTGGTGCTCGCCATCGCGCAGATGGGCGTCCACCTCGTCTTCTTCCTCCACGTCACCACCGGGCCGGACAACACCAACAACGTGCTGGCGCTCGCCTTCGGGACGCTGGTCGTGCTGTTGCTGATCGGCGGATCGGTATGGATCCTGGGCCATCTCGACCACAACATGATGCCGATGGGCCGGCAGATGCATGGTTTCCCGTGATGCTGCCCGATCAGCCCATGATGCCGAGCAGCGCGAGGATCAGCAGGAACAGCGTGGCGATGATGGCGATGAACCACAACAGCACGATCGTGCGCAGGATCGCCGAGCGCCAGCGCAGCTGATACGCCTGTTTCAGCTGCCGGCACAGGTGCACCGGCGGCACCACGAAGGCCAGCGTGCCGAGAACCTCGCCGGGCACCCGCACCGCGCTCGCCAGCGTGATGGCGATGAACAGCAGCGACATCGCCGCGATCGAATAGGTGACGAACACCGCGTGATCGTAGAGCTTGTACTGCCGTTTCCAGAAGAACAGCAGCCACACGAAGGGCAGCGACAGCGGGATCAGCAGCCACGAGAATTTGTAGATGCTCGATTGCAGCTTGTAGAGCATCAGCGCCGGGTTCTTCTGCCACTTCTCGATGCCGTGATCGAGCATGTGCCAGCCGGTGTGGGCGGTGAACCCCTCGTCCTTGTCGACGCCATGGGAAAGATTCGCGGCGGCGGCGTTGAGGCGGGCGAGCTCGCTATTGGCATCGGCAATATCGCGTTGCAATTCGGCACGATCCGGATCGTCCGCCGCTAGCCTGGCAAGCCTGGCCACGTCCTTGTCGCGGCTCTCCGTCTGCTTCTTGATTGATAGCTGGACCGCAGCCGCCGGCTTCGTCAGTGCACTGTCCAGATCGGTCGGCGTCGAGATGCCGAGGATCTGGAAGATTGCGAACATCGTGAAGATCGAGAACAGGAACATCGCCATCGGCGAGACGAATCGCGCGCGCTCGCCGGCGATGTAGCGGCGGGTCAGGTCGCCCGGCCCCCAGGCGAGCAGCGGCAGCGTGCGCCACATCTTGCCCTCGAAATGCGCGACGCCGTGGAGCAGCTCGTGCCCGATCGCCCCCAGCGATCGGTGGACATGGCCCGATTGCCCGCATTCGTGGCAATGCGGGCCGATCAGCGCGGTTCCGCAATTCAGGCAGATCGTGCCGTGCCCGTGGCCACCATGCCCATGGCTCTCCCCGGCATGCGGCTCCACCGCACGGCCGAGCATGCCCCCCATCACCAGTTCGCCGGCTGCGTCGATTTCCCCCATGGCGCCCGAGGCTATCAGCTTCGCGACGCCCATGCTAGCATCTGCGGCATGGCCGATATCGACACGCCCGACACCCAGATGCTGATCGCCGACATGGGCCGCCGCGCCCGTGCCGCCGCCACGGTGCTGGCGGCGCTGCCAAGCCCGGCCAAGGCGGAGGGCTTGCGGTCCGCCGCCGCAGCGATCCGCGCGTCGCAGGACGCGATCCTCGCCGCCAATGCCGAGGACATGGCCGCCGGCAAGGCGAATGGCCTGTCCGATGCGATGCTCGACCGGCTGCTGCTCGATGCCAAACGGATCGAGGGCATGGCGGCCGGCGTCGAGGCCGTCGCCGGGCTGGAGGATCCGGTCGGCAGCGTGCTCGACGAGCGGACCCGCCCCAACGGGCTGGTGCTCAAGCGCGTGCGCGTGCCGATCGGGGTGATCGGCATCATCTACGAGAGCCGCCCCAACGTCACCGCCGACGCCGGCGCGCTGTGCCTGATGTCTGGCAACGCGGCGATCCTGCGCGGCGGATCGGAAGCGATCCGCAGCAACTGCGCGATCCATGCCGCGCTGGTCCAAGGGCTGGTCCAGGCGGGCCTGCCCGCCGATGCGATCCAGCTGGTGCCGGTGACCGATCGCACAGCAGTGGGCGCCATGCTCACGGCCGAGGGGCTGATCGACATGGTCGTGCCGCGCGGCGGCAAGAGCCTGGTCGCGCGGGTGCAGGCGGAGGCGCGCGTGCCGGTGCTCGCCCATCTCGACGGGATCAACCATAGCTATGTCGACCGCGCCGCTGATCCGGCGATGGCGCAGGCGCTGGTGGTCAACGCCAAGATGCGCCGCACCGGCATTTGCGGCGCAACCGAGACGCTGCTGATCGATCGCGGTTTCGCCGATCCCAGGCCGATCCTGGCCGCGCTGGCCGAAGCGGGCTGTGAACTGCGCGGCGATGCCGAGGTGCAGGCGCTCGACGTGCGCGTGCAGCCCGCGAGCGACGAAGACTGGGATACCGAATATCTCGAGGCGATCCTCTCGGTGAAGCTGGTCGACGGGGTGGAAGGTGCAATGGCGCACATCGCTGCGCACAGCTCGCACCATACCGACGCGATCATTACCGAGGATGCCGATGCGGCCGCGCGCTTCCTGAACGGCGTCGACAGCGCGATCGTGATGTGGAACGCCTCGACCCAGTTCGCCGATGGCGGCGAGTTCGGGCTGGGCGCGGAGATCGGCATCTCCACCGGCCGCCTGCATGCGCGGGGACCGGTGGCGCTGGAAGGCCTCACCACTTATAAATGGCTGGTGCTCGGCACGGGCCAGGCGCGGCCTTGAAGGCCGGTGGGGCGGAGCGTAGATTGATCGCATGAACAAGCCGGCGCGCATCACCGCAGAACTCTCCGCCGAGACGCTGGCGATGGTGGAAGAACTCGCCGCCTGGCAGGGCCGTAGCGCCGCCGAGTTCGCCGCCGAGGCGATCCAGCGCGTCGCGGAATCGGAGGCGGATTACCGTGCCTTCATCCAGGAAGGTCTCGACGCGATCGAACGCGGCGACGTGGTCCCACATGCCGAAGTAATGGCAGAACTCGATGCGATGATCGAGCAGCACCGGCAGCGATGCCAGGGCTGATCTGGTCGGCGCCTGCGCGTCAGGATCTGCGGACGATCAATGGCTGGCTTCGTGAAAATCGATCTCCGGACGTCGCCCAGCGTCGACTGGTGTCACTGCGCGCGCGTGCCGATCTCCTGACGCGTTTCCCGCATGCCGGGCGCCCAGTTGGCGATGGGTTCCGCGTCCTGAAAATCTATGACACGCCCTATCTGCTCGTCTATCAGCTCGGCGAACAGGATGTGGAGATCGTTCGCATTCGCCACGAACGGGAAGATTGGCTCGTCACCCCTTGAAACGCATCGGACTTCTCGGGGGCTCGTTCAATCCGGCGCATCGCGGGCATCGGCGGCTGTCGCTGCATGCCCTGCGCGCGCTCGATCTCGACGAAGTGTGGTGGATGGTCTCGCCCGGCAACCCGTTGAAGGACAAGGCCGGCATGGCGCCCTTCCAGGCGCGGATGGCCTCGGCGCGGGCGATGGCACGGCATGCGCCGATCCGGCCGACTGCGATCGAGAAGCGGATGAAGACCCGCTATACCGCCGACACGCTCACCAAACTGCCCCGGCTCTACCCGAATCACCGCTTCATCTGGCTGATGGGCGCGGACAATCTCGCGCAGTTCCACCGCTGGGAACGGTGGCGGCACATCGCCCGTCAGGTTCCGATTGCGGTGATCGCGCGTCCAGGGTATGACAGGGGCGCCCATGCAAGTCCTGCAATGGGTTGGCTGCGGCGCGCTGTGCGGCCCGCAGGCCAGGCGAAACATTGGACGCGATGGAGATTGCCGGCACTTGTGCTGTTGCGCTTCCGCCCCGATCCGACGTCGGCAACAAGCCTTCGGGCTGCCGATCCCGCCTGGCACCGGCGATTCCTCGGCACTTCTCCGAACATGGAAAAGGAAGGGCCGACGCCGTCTCCACTCACATTGCACAGACAGTCGCTAGACTAGGAGCAACCTTGGCCACTTCCCCCAATATGCAGCGTTCGAACGACGCCGACAGCGTCGAAGCGCTGCATAGGCTCGTGCTCACCTCGCTGGAGGACGATCAGGCGGTGGAAACCGTCTCGATCCCGCTCGCCGGCAAGAGCAGCATCGCCGACTATATGGTGATCGCATCGGGCCGCTCGACCCGACAGGTCGCCTCGATGGCGATGAAGCTGGCCGACAAGCTCAAGGCCGAGCAGGGCCGCACGCCCCGCGTCGAAGGCTTGCCGGCCGCCGACTGGGTGCTGATCGACGCGGGCGACGTGATCGTCCACCTGTTCCGCCCGGAAGTGCGCAGCTTCTACAATCTCGAGCGGATGTGGTCGTTCGAGGGCCAGGCCTGATCTGATCCCGAAGGCCCGCGCGCAATGCTGCTGCACATCGTCGCGCGCGGCCGGATCGGACGCAGCCCCGAGGCCGAACTGGTCGACCGCTATCTGAAGCGAGTGACCTGGGGCACGCGCGTCACCGAACTGCCCGATACCGGCGGCAAGATGCCGGTGCTGGCGCCGGGCACCCGCGTGGTGATGCTCGACGAACTCGGCGAAAACCTGCCGTCGAAGACGCTGGCGAGTCGGCTCGGCACCTGGCGCGACGACGGGGTGCGCGAAACGCGCTTTCTGATCGGCGCGGCAGACGGGTTCGACGATGCCGCGCGTGCCGAGGCCGACATGCTGCTCAGCTTCGGCAAGGCGACCTGGCCGCACATGATGGCCCGCGCGATGCTGGCCGAGCAGCTGTGGCGCGCGGTCTCGATCCTCGCCAACCATCCCTATCACCGCGAAGGCTGATGAGTCCGCCCCGCAGCCTTGGCATTGCTGTGGCGCTGGTCGCGATCGCCATGACCGGGGTGCGCGCAAAGCCCGAGCCCGATGCGGCCCAGCAGATTGCCCGCACCGCCACCGAAGCGGGCCAAGCCGCAAAAGCCGCGGAGGCGCGTGCGGCCGAACTCGACAAGGCCGCGGCCTTGGAGCGTGACGGCGAAGCCCGGGCCCGCGCCGAACAGGCGGCGGCGGCACAGCGCATCAAGGCAGCGGAGGCCGAGCAGGCAGCAGCCGAGGCACGGGTGGCGCTGCTCGACCGGTTGCTCGCACGCCAGCGCACCGCCTTCGCCGAGCGGCAGCGGCCGGCCCTCGAGCTGGTCGCGGCACTGCAGGCGATGGCGCGGCGACCGGCGGTGCTGGCGCTCGCCCAGCCGGGCTCGGCGCAGGATCTGGTCCATGTCCGTGCGACGCTCGCGAGCCTGTTGCCTGCGCTCGAAGCGCGCAGTGCCGAGGTGCGCGCCGACCTCGTCCGGTCGCGCGCGCTGCGCATCGCCACCGCGCGGGCCGTGGCCGAGCTGAAGCAGCACCGCTTGGCGCTCGAATCACGGCGTCTGGCGGCGCTCCAGCTCGAATCCGAGCATCGGCTGCGGGCGATGACGCTCGGCCGGGAGGCATTGGTGGAATCGGATCGTGCGCTGGTGCTGGGCGAGAAAGCGCGCGACCTTGTTGCCGATCAGGCGCGGCGCGAAAGCGCGGCGCAGGTCCGATCGGATCTGCTGGGCCTCGCTGGTCCGCTGCCGCGCCCGGGCGCGCGCGCCGAACGGGCGAGCGGCCCGAGCCCCTATCGTCTCCCCGTCACCGGCCGGCTGGTCACCGGCTTCGGCGAAATTTCCCCCGCCGGCGTCCGCGCGCGCGGTCCAGCATTCGCCGTGCAGCAGGGCACCGCCGTTCTTGCGCCCGCGGCCGGCGCCATCGTCTATGCAGCGCCGTTCGCCGGCTATGGGCAGGTGGTGATCGTAGACCATGGCAAGGGCTGGACCAGCCTTCTCTCCGGCCTCGCCATGCTGGCGGTGCGGCCCGGCTCGCGCGTTGCCCGAGGGGAGCGGCTCGGGACTGCCGGCCCGCGTGTCACGGTCGAACTGCGCCGCCGGGGCCAGCCGCTGGACCTGACCCAATTGCTCGACTGACACAGCGTGCAAATCCCGTTATCCTCGCCTACATTGATAAGGTCGCCCTTCCGGAAAGTCTCTTGATGCTGCGTTCGTTTCTTCAGGTTTCCGCCGCCGTTGGCGCACTCGCGATCATTCCCATCACATCCGGTGCCATGGCGGGGGTCGATACCAGCAGCTATCGCGAGCTCGATACCTTCATGGAAGTGTACAACACCGTGAAGGCCAATTACGTCGACAAGGTTGACGACAAGACGCTGGTGAAGGGCGCGATCGAGGGCATGCTGGCGGCGCTGGATCCGCACAGCAGCTATGCCGACGGGCTCGATTTCGACAATCTGAAGATCCAGACCGAGGGCAATTACGGCGGGCTGGGCCTTACCGTCACCCAGCAGGACGGCGCGGTGAAGGTGATCGCGCCGACAGAGGATGGCCCCGCCGCCAAGGCCGGGATCAAGTCGGGCGACTTCATCACGCATCTGGACGGCAAGTTCATCGTCGGCGGCAGCCTGGACGAGGCGATCACCCAGATGCGCGGCAAGCCGGGCACCAAGATCGCGCTGACCATCGTGCGCCCCGGCGCCGACAAGCCGCTGCAGTTCACGCTCATCCGCGAGATCATCACCCAGAAGCCGGTGAAGTGGGAGATCAAGGACGGCGTCGGCATCGTCAACATCAACACCTTCACCGCGCATACCGGCGGCGACACCGCGCTCGCAATCCAGGCGATCGAGAAGAAGCTGGGCCACAAGCCGCTCGGCTATATCGTCGATTTGCGCGAGAATGGCGGCGGCCTGCTGACCGAGGCGATCGCGGTCGCCGACGTGTTCCTGACGCATGGCGAGATCGTCTCCCAGCGCGGCCGCGAGAAGACCGATATCGAGCGCTATTATGCCGAAAGCGTGTTCCCGGGCGATCTCGCCAAGGGTCTGCCGGTGATCGTGCTGACCGACTCCGGCACCGCTTCTGCCTCGGAGATCGTCGCCGGCGCGCTGCAGGACCATCACCGCGCGGTCGTGATGGGCGTGCGCAGCTTCGGCAAGGGATCGGTGCAGACGATCATGCCGATGGGCCAGCGCGCCGCGCTGCGGCTCACCACCGCGCGCTATTTCACGCCATCGGGCCATTCGGTGCAGGAAGGCGGCATCAAGCCCGACATCGTCGTGCCGCAGCTCTCCGACCCCGATTACAAGTCGCGGCCGGTGCTGCGCGAAGCCGATCTGCGCCGCCACCTGATCAACCAGGAGAAGGTGGACGACAGCGTGCTCGAGGAAGATACCGCCACCGATCCCCGCTTCACTGCTACCGCGGACGAGTTGAAGAAGAAGGGCGTCGAGGACTTCCAGCTGAACTATGCGGTGCAGACCATCGCGCGGCTGGGCAAGACCGCAACCGCGAGCACGGGCAAATGAGCCGCATGCCGCGCAACGTGCCGGTGCTGGCGCGCTGGATCGCGCTGCTGCTCCCGCTCACCCTGCTTGGCGGCGCGCTGGGATCGCAATTCATCGGCGGCCTGGTGCCGTGCGAGATGTGCGTGTGGCAGCGCTGGCCGCACCTCGCGGCGATCGTCGTCGCGGCGCTTGCCTTCTTCGCGCGCGGGCGGCGCCAAGTCGCGGCGCTGGTACTGCTCGCCGCGCTGCTGATCGCGCTGAGCGGGGTGATCGGCGTCTATCATGCCGGCACCGAATATCAGTGGTGGCAGGGAATCACCGCCTGCACCGCCGCGCCTACGCACGGCTCGGCGATGGACATGCTCACCGAGGCGCTGCGCCGCCCGATCGTCCGCTGCGACGTGCCCCAATGGACGATGTTCGGAATCAGCCTGGCAGGCTATAACGCGATCGTCTCCCTGGGCGGCGCGGTGCTGATCGCGCTGCTCGCAACGCGGAAGTCGGTACGATGAGTTGGAAGCCGGGCGATCGGCGCGAGTCCCATGACGCGATGGTCCGGGTGGACCAGGCGGGCGAATATGGCGCGACGCGCATCTATGCGGGCCAGCTGGCGGTGATGGGCGATCGCTCGCCGACCGCGCGGCTGATCGCCGGGATGGCCGGCCAGGAAGAGCATCACCGCGCCTTTTTTGACGCGCTGATCGCGAAGCGCGGCGTGCGGCCGACATTGCTTCAGCCCTTCTGGGACGTGGCAGGGTTCGGCCTAGGCGTGGTCACGGCCGCACTGGGGCCGCAGGCGGCCATGGCATGCACCGCGGCGGTCGAAACCGAGATCGATCTCCATTATCAGCAGCAGCTCGCGCAATTGGGCGACGAGGATCCGGAACTGCGCGACGCCGTCGCGCGATTCCGCGATGAGGAGATCGAGCATCGGGATACCGCGATCGCCTCGGGCGCGGAAAGCACGCCTGGCTATCCGGTACTCTCGGCGCTGATCCGCGCCGGATGCCGGTTTGCGATCGGCGTGTCGAAGCGGATCTGACAGCGGCTATTCAGGCGCGCCCCGGCAGGATGGCGCGCACAACAGGAGAAACGCAGGTGCTCAAGAGGATCGCCATCATCACCGCGGCCGCCGCGGCGCCGCTGCTCGCCGCCGCTCCGGCGCAGGCGCAGAATGCCGTGCAGAACGGCGTGCTGATCATCTACGGCAACGACAAGTGCCCGACCAACAAGAACGGCGAGGAAATCGTCGTCTGCCAGCGGCTGGACGAGGGCGAGCGCTTCCGGATCCCGAAGAACATCCGCGAGACCACGCCGACCACGCCGCAGAAGGGCGAGGCCTGGGCGGTCCGCTCGCAGGATTCGCTGACCACCGGCAATTTCGGTACCGGCAGCTGCACCGCAGTGGGCGCGGGCGGCGGTACCGGCTGCTTCGTGCAGCGCGCGACGGCGGCACGTGCCGAGCGCCGGGCGCAGAAGAAGGCCGAGACCGACCTGCCGCTCCCCTGATCGTGGCTCAGCCGCGCGCCCGGGTGATCCACCCGGGCGCCGGCAGGCGAACGGCATCGGCGATCAGCCACAGCATCGCCACGCCGCGCACGCTTGCCGCCAGCAGGATGTCGTGCGTGGTGGCATAAGGCCAGGCATTGGACATGCCGGCGAACCACCAGAATTCGGCAAAATAGGCGGCCACGTCGCCGATCGCGAACAGGGCCAGCGGCCGTAGGCGGGGGCTGGTCATTACCAGCAGCGGATAGAGCCACAGGTCGAACTGGGGCGACCAGACCTTGTTGGTGAGCAGGAACCACGCGAGGATCGGCGTGAACAGCACCCACAGCCGCGCGCGATGCCGTTTCCAGCCCAGTCCCGTAATGGCGGCAGCGCCCAGCAGGAAGGCAAGCGACGCGTAGAAGTTGCGTTCGGCGATTCCGGTTACCCACAGGTTCTGGTTCGACAGGATTTCCCAGGTCGACCCTGCGGTGCCCGCGCGCTGCTGCGAGAAGCGATAGAATTCGGACCAGTTTTCCGGTGCGGCAAGCGCCACCGGCAGGTTCACCGCCGTCCATGTGCCGATCGCGACCAGCGTGCACGCCGCGGCCGTGCGAAACCGCGTCGGCCAGGCCTGGTCCGGCGCGAACAGCGCGGTGAGGCCGATCAGCGGCAGCAGCAGCACCGGGAACAGCTTCGCGGCTGCCCCCAGCGCCGCCAGCGCCGCCGCAAGCACCAGCCGCTGGCGGTGCGCCGCGAGCATCGCCGCCACCGCCAGCGCGGTCGCCCCGAGATCCCAGTTATGGCCGAGATACAGGACCAGCGGCGGCGCCAGCGCCCATAGCCACAGCCGCTGCCGGTCCATGCCAGCCCGCGCGCACATCCACAGGATCAGCCCGGCGAGCAGCGCGTTGACCAGTGTGACGGCGCCCAGGAAGGTCGCAGCGGACGCATCGGTACCGAACAGCCCCCGCGCCAGCGCACCTTCGATCCAGATCTGCAGCCCGGTGAGCACCGGATACTCCATCGGTGTCTCAAGATAGGGAATCAGCCCCTGATCGACGTGCCGCATCCCCCAGAAAGGCACCGCATCGCTGTAGCAGCCGGTGGTGTATTGGATCGCGGCGACCCAGCCATCGGCCATGCAATGCGCCTTGAAGGCCCAGCCGAGCAGGCAGGTGCATGCCATGCCGATTGCCAGCGCCACCACGCGCCCGTCGATCCGCCGAACCATTCTAATTCCCTCCGCTGGCCGCTCGTACAGGGCGGATGGCCCAGCGTCCATCTGGACAACAAGCGGTTGAGAACATAGAAAGAACGGAAATGGCGCAACTCGATACCCGTGCAAAGCTGGCGATCCTCGCCGATGCCGCGAAATATGACGCTTCCTGCGCGTCGTCGGGGACGGCGAAGCGCACCTCGAAGGACGGCAAGGGGCTGGGCTCCACCACCGGCATGGGTATCTGCCACGCCTATGCGCCGGACGGGCGCTGCATCAGCCTGCTCAAGATCCTGCTGACCAACAGCTGTATTTTCGACTGCCATTATTGCATCAACCGCAAGAGCTCGAACGTTCGCCGCGCGCGGTTCACGCCGGCCGAGGTAGTCGAGCTCACGCTCAACTTCTATCGCCGCAATTATATCGAGGGGCTGTTCCTCTCCTCGGGCATCATCCGCTCGTCCGACTATACGATGGAGCAGATGGTCGAGGTGGCGCGGTCCTTGCGCGAAGACCATCACTTCCGCGGCTATATCCACCTCAAGACGATTCCCGATGCCGATCCGGCGCTGATCCACCAGGCCGGGCTTCATGCCGATCGCCTGTCGATCAATGTCGAACTGCCGACGGTGGCCGGGCTCAAGCGGCTCGCGCCCGAGAAGTCCGCGCCGCAGATCGAGGGCGCGATGCTCGGCATGCGCAGCGCGATACTGGACGGGGCGGACGCGCGGAAGCGCTATCGCTCGGCGCCAAAATTCGCACCCGCCGGCCAGTCGACCCAGATGATCGTCGGCGCCGATGCCGCGACCGATGGCGACATCATCGATCGCGCGGCCGGCCTCTATGGCCGCTTCGGCCTGCGCCGCGTCTATTATTCGGCGTTCAGTCCGATCCCCGATGCCAGCGCGGTGCTGCCGCTCCAGCGTCCGCCGCTGATGCGCGAACACCGCCTGTACCAGTCGGACTGGCTGATGCGCTTCTACGAATTCCGGCCCGACGAGGTCGCGCAGGCAGTCGATCCCGCCACCGGCATGCTGCCGCTCGACATGGATCCCAAGCTTGCTTGGGCACTGCGATTTCGGGACCGCTTTCCCGTCGATCTCAACCGTGCCCCGCGCGAGATGCTGCTGCGCGTGCCGGGGCTCGGCACCAAGGCGGTCGCCTCGATTCTCGCCGCGCGCAAGTGGCGGCGGCTGCGGCTGGAGGATGTCGCGCGGCTCACCGTCTCGCTGGCCAAGATCCGTCCGTTCATCGTCACCGCCGATTGGCGCCCGGTGATGCTGACGGACAAGGCCGATCTGCGGGCCTGGGTGGCGCCCAAGAAGGAACAGCTGGAGCTGTTTGCCGCGTGAGCCAAGGCTTGCGAACGACTCGCGGGAGCAACCTAGGGAAGGCCCGCCGGTTGGGGCTGGGAAACCAGGGAGTACCCCATATGGCCGACCAGCCCCGTATCTTCGCCGACCTCATCGCCGATCACGACCGCCAGCGCGACCTGATCGCCAAGATCGACGCCACGTCGGGCGACAGCCCCGAGCGCCGCGACCTGTTCGAGCAGCTTCGCCTCGAACTCCAGTCGCACGCCGCGGCGGAAGAGGAATCGCTCTACGCGACGATGCTCGCCAATCCGGAGCTGCGCGAGGATGCGCGGCATTCGGTGTCCGAGCACAAGGAAGTCGACGACCTGCTCGGCGAGCTGATGGACATCGAGATGTCCTCGTCGTCCTGGCTCTCCAAGTTCCGCGCGATGAAGGATCGCTACCTCCACCATATCGACGAGGAGGAGGAAGAGATGTTCCCGACCGCCGAGAAGCAACTCTCGTCGGAGGAGGAAGAGCGGCTCGGCAAGATCTTCGAGGCGCGCAAGCCCAAGGAACTGGAGCGCGCCGAGGCCCATCCGCCGGGCGACGAGCGCGAGTAAGCGTTGCGCGCCGTAACGCTTGCCGCCGAGGATGATTTCGAGGGCTGGCGCGATGCGGCGCGGGCGCTGGCCCAGGCGCATGTCGCGCCGCCCGAGGTGGTCTGGCGCGTAGGTGACGGCGGCGGCGATCTGTTCGGCGCCGTTGCCGATCCGCCACCGCCACCCGCCGGCGGCGCGCAGCTGCGTGTGCCGAAGGCATTTGTCGAGCTGGCGCAGGCCGTCGTCCTTCATTCGGACCCGCAGCGCTTCTCGCTGCTCTACACCCTGCTCGCGACCGATCCGCACCGGATCGAAGACCGCGCCGATCCACTGGTGCGCCGACTGGAGCTGATGGCCAAGGCGGTGCGCCGCGACATCCACAAGATGCGCGCCTTTGTCCGCTTCCGCGAGCTGGTCGACGAGGGCGGCTCGCGCTTCGTCGCGTGGTTCGAACCCGAGCATCACATCGTCCGCGCCAATGCCCGTTTCTTCGTCGAGCGGTTCGCCAGCATGCGCTGGTCGATCCTCACGCCCGACGTTTCGCTGCATTGGGACGGCACCACGCTCTCCGAAGGCCCTGCCGCCGCCCGCGGCGATGCCCCCGCCGATGATCCGGTCGAGGCGGTGTGGAAAACCTATTATGCCTCCATCTTCAATCCCGCCCGCCTCAAGACCGGCGCGATGCTGAAGGAAATGCCGCGCAAATACTGGAAAAACATGCCCGAAACCGCGTTGGTCAAGGAGCTCGTGGCGGGTGCGCGGGCGCGGGAGACGGCAATGGTGGAAACGTCGCGCAGCGCGGTCGGCGGTAATGTCGAGGGTGCCTGGGAGGCGCTCCGCGACGAGGCGGCGGCGTGCACCCGCTGCCCGCTCTACAGGCCCGCCACCCAGACGGTGTTCGGCGAGGGGCCGCTCGATGCCGACATGATGCTGGTCGGCGAGCAGCCGGGCGACCAGGAGGATCTCGCCGGCCGCGCCTTTGTGGGGCCCGCCGGCCAGATGCTCAACAAGGCGCTGGACGAGGCGGGGATCGATCGCGCCCGCGTCTACGTCACCAACGCGGTCAAGCACTTCAAGTTCGAGCCGCGCGGCAAGCGGCGCATCCACGCCAAGCCCGATGCCGGCGAGATCACCGCCTGCCGCTGGTGGTACGAGCAGGAACTCGCGCTGGTCCGCCCCAAGCTGGTCGTGGCGCTCGGCGCCACCGCCGCCCGCCAGATCACCGGCAAGGCGGCGACCATCTCCAGGCTGCGCGGCCAGCAGCTCGCGCTGCCCGAGGGCGGTACGGGTTGGGTGACGGTGCACCCCAGCTACCTGCTTCGCTTGCCAGATGCCGATGCGGCAGCGCAGGCGTACAGGGACTTCGTCGCCGATCTGCGCGGCGCCTGGGCCCTGCTTCCCTGATCGCGCCCCTTGCGCGAAACGATCCGCACGCCGATGTTTGGGCTTTAACCCCCGTCCTGTAAGGGACGGGCGATCGGCATTGGACGCATTGGGGATTTTGGTGGCAGATCCATACGTAACGCTCGGGGTGGCGCGCAGCGCGAGCGAGGACGAGATCAAGAAGGCCTATCGCAAGCTCGCCAAGGAGCTGCACCCCGATCGCAACAAGGACAATCCCAAGGCATCGGAAAAGTTCAGCCAGGTCACGCAAGCCTATGACCTGCTGACCGACAAGGACAAGCGCGCGCGCTTCGACCGCGGCGAGATCGACGGCGACGGCAATCCGATTGCGCCCTTCGGCTTCGGCGCAGGGGCCGGCACTGCCGGCGGTGCCGGCGGTTTCCGCCCTGGTGGTGGCCAGTTCGATTTCGGGGGCGGCGGCGAGGCCGATATCGGCGACATCTTCGAAGGGCTGTTCGGCGGCGGCAAGCGCGGCGGCGGTGGCGGCTTCAGCGGCGGCTTCGGCGGCTTCGGTCGGCGTCCCCAGCCCAAGGGCGCCAACATCGCCTATCGCCTCGCGGTCTCGTTCGAGGATGCGGCCAGGCTTGCGCCGCAGCGCATCACGCTCAAGGACGGCAAGACGATCGACCTCAAGCTGCCTGCCGGCGTCGAGGAAGGCACCCAGATGCGCCTGGCCGGCAAGGGCGAGGAAGGCCCGGGCGGCGCCGGCGACGCGATCGTCACGATCGAGATCCAGCCGCACCGTTTCTATGTGCGCGACGGCGACGACATCAAGCTGGACCTGCCGATCACGTTGGCCGAGGCAGTGCTGGGCGCGCAGGTCCGCGTGCCGACGCCCGATGGCCCGGTGATGCTGACGGTGCCGAAGGGTTCCAGTTCGGGCAAGGTGCTGCGCCTGAAGAACCGCGGATTCCACAAGCGGGGTGGGGCGCGCGGCGACCTGTTCGTCACGCTGATGGTCGATCTGCCGGTCGACGACGACGCGCTGATCGAATTTGCGCAAGGCTGGAAGACCAAGGGGAACCCGCGGGGACGCATGGGCGTCTGACGCCAGTGGACGATCCGACGCACGCCTCGATCTCGCCCCAGTCTCCCGAAGGTCGGCGGCTGGGAGTCGGCGGGAAGGTTCCGCGTCGGCTCGCCGAGCTGGGCGTGACCGAGCGGATGCTGGAGATCGCCAAGCGCGTCGCGATCGGCACGTTCAACGACGGCTTCACCTATGCCGGCAATCTTGCCTATCTGTCGCTGGTAACGCTGTTCCCTTTCTTCATCGTCGCGACTGCGCTGGCGAGCCTGGTCGGCCGCACCGGCACCGGCGTTCACGCGCTCGAGGCATTTCTCCAGACCGTGCCGCCGGACGTCGCCAAGCTGCTGCGCGATCCGGTGATCGAGGTGCTGCACACCCGCAGCACCGGCGGCCTGCTGTGGTTCGGCGCGCTGGTCGGGCTGTGGACCACGGCGGGTTTCATCGAGACGATCCGCGGCATCGTCCGCCAGGCCTACGGGGTCTCCTCCGACAAGCCCTTCTGGCGCTACCGGCTGGGTGCGATCGGGATGATCGTGGCGGCGGTGCTGATGGTGATGCTGGCGTTCGCCTTCCAGGTGATCCTCACCGGGGTGGAGCAGTTCCTCTACCGAATCCTGCCTTGGGCGACCGAGGCGCAGCGCTTCGCCTCGGCCAGCAAGGCGGTGCCCGGCTTCGCGCTGTTCGGCGCGCTCTATGTGCTGTTCTTCGCGCTCACCCCCTCGCGTTATCGCTCGCGCCGCTACCCCAAATGGCCGGGCGCGCTGTGCACCACCCTTTGGTGGCTGAGCGTGACCGGCGGGCTGCCCTGGGTACTCTCGACGCTGGGCGGTTACGGCGCCACCTATGGCAGCCTCGCGGGCGTGATGGTCTCGCTGATCTTCTTCTTCCTGGTGGGCCTCGGCGTTGTCTTGGGGGCCGAACTCAACGCCGCTCTGGCGGAAGTGCCCGAAGCCGGTCTAGAGGGGGAGCAAGGACAGGAGATTCAGAAGACGTGACCGGATTGATGCAAGGGAAGCGCGGGCTCATCATGGGCCTCGCCAACGACAAGTCGCTGGCATGGGGTATCGCCAAGGCACTGCACGCCCAGGGTGCGGAACTGGCCTTTTCCTATCAGGGCGACGCGCTGCTCAAGCGGGTGAAGCCGCTGGCCGAGCAGGTCGGATCCGATTTCCTGATCGATTGCGACGTTGCCGACATGGCAGCGCTGGACACCACGTTCGAGACGCTGGCAGCGCGCTGGCCGACGATCGACTTCGTCGTCCACGCGATCGGCTTTTCGGACAAGAATCAGCTGCGCGGCCATTATTACGACACCACGCTCGACAACTTCCTGATGACGATGAACATCTCGGTGTACAGCTTCACCGCGGTGGCGCAGCGCGCACAGCGGATGATGCCGAACGGCGGCAGCCTGCTGACGCTCAGCTATTATGGCGCCGAGAAGGTGGTGCCGCACTATAACGTGATGGGCGTCGCCAAGTCGGCGCTGGAAACCTCGGTCAAATATCTCGCGATGGACCTCGGCCCGGAGAACATCCGCGTCAACGCCATTTCGGCGGGACCGATTCAGACGCTGGCGGCGCGCGGCATCGGCGACTTCAACTATATCCTCAAGTGGAACCAGCTGAACTCGCCGCTCCGCCGCAACGTGACGATCGAGGATGTCGGCGGCGCAGGCCTTTATCTGCTGTCCGACCTGTCCTCAGGCGTGACCGGCGAGACGCACCATGTCGACGCCGGTTACAACGTGATCGGCATGAAGGCCGAGGATGCACCGGACATCGCGCTGGCCTGACACAGGCCGGGGCGGTGATGTGCCGCCCCGCTCAGTCCGCGCCGAGCAACCAAAGGCGCGCCTGCTCGACATCCTCGAACAGCCTCGCGCGGGGCCGCGCCTCGACGATGCGGCGGATCTGCAGGCGCGTCAGCATGGTCGAGGCGACGAAGGCGAGCCGGCGCGCGCCGCGCGTCGTCTCCGTGTCGGCGAAATTCTTCAACACGAAATCGGCCGTCGCCTGCGGCAGGACGTGCACGCCGCGCGCATCATAGAGCGTGCAATGCCGCCCGGCACCAGCCCCCAGGCTGAGAACCGCCGCCCCAAGCTCTTCCGCGATCCACCCCACATCTTCGGGCGAGGGAACGCCGGCCAGGGTCACGTGGACCAGGCGAAGGTCACGATCGACATCGATCTTGAAGTCGACAGTGTACGGCGAAGTTACAGCCATCGAAACGATGTCGACGAGTCGCCGCGTCCGGTCAACTGTCCGGCGGGACAGTAGGGGCGTGCGATCGGGGGTACCGCGCGGCAGCCCTTGTCAGACGCGCACAACGCCCAGCTCATGAAACGGCTTCGGCTCCTCCGGCGGGCGCGCAGGCTCGTTGAGCTCGCACTGCCAGATGCCCACGTCGATCCACTGGCCGTGCTTGTACCCGGCCTCACGGAACACGCCGGTGCGGCGGAAGCCCACCGCCTCGTGCAGCGCGATTGAACTGTCGTTGGGCAAGGTGATCATGCCGAAGGCATGGACGAAGCCTTGGGCGCGGAGCGTATCCACCAGCGCCTCGTAGAGCAGCCGCCCGGCGCCGCGGCGCTGCGCGGTATCGGCCATGTAGATCGAGCATTCGACGACATAGCGATAGGCCGGGCGATCGCGGAACTTGCTGGCATAGGCATAGCCGATCACGCCGCCGTCGATACCGTCGCCATTGGTGGCGACCAGCCAGGGATAATAGCCCTCGCTCGCGGTCATGCGCGCCGCCATGGCCGCGGCATCGGGCGGCTCGATCTCGAACGACGCGGTGCCGGTCAGCACGTTGGGCGCATAGATGGCGGCTATCGCGGCGGCGTCTTCGGCCGTGGCGGCGCGGATCCCGATCATTTCGCCGCACCCAGCGCGAACTGGAGCAGCGCGAGATCGCTCGGCTGCGCACTCGGCACGCCGAGCGCCATGCACTCCAGGCAGCGAGCCTGGACCGACCCGCTCGCGGTCAGGCGCTTGGCGTCGCCCAGCGCCTGGGCCAGCAGCGCCCGGCGTTCCTCGGCGATGCGCGCATAGGCGTCGGCGCCGCCCGGCGCATCCGCCCAGTTGCCATCGTCCTCGTCGTCATTGCCGAACGAGCTCAGCGCCGCTTCCAGCGCGGCCGCGGCGGCATTGGGCTTCTTGGCGAGATAGACGGGTCGCACCTTGGCCGGATCGAGCTTCGCGCGCTTCGCGGCCTCGGCGATCGCGTCGTTCAGCCCGCCGAATCGATCGACCAGGCCGATCTGGCGCGCGATGCCGCCGATCCACACCCGACCCTGGCCGATCTCGTCGACCCGCTGCGGCGTCAGCTTGCGCGAGGCTGCGACGAGCCCGACGAAGCGGCCATAGCCCGCCTCGATCGCCGATTGCAGGATCGTGTCCACCGTCGCGTTGGTGCCGCCATAGATGCTCGGCTGGCCGGTGAGCGGCGTGCTCTGCACCCCGTCGGTGGTCACGCCGATCTTCGCGAGGCTGTTCTCGAAGGTGGGGATGATGCCGAAGATGCCGATCGAGCCGGTGATGGTGTTCGGCTCGGCGAAGATCACGTCGCCCGCGGTCGACACCCAATAGCCGCCGCTGGCGGCCAGGCCGCCCATCGAGACGACGACCGGCAGCTTCTGCGCCTTGGCCTGGAGGATCGCCTGGCGCATCTGCTCCGAGGCCATCGCCGAGCCGCCCGGCGAGTCGACGCGGACGACGAGGGCCTTGAGCTTGCCGTCCTTCAGGCCGTCGAGTACCAGCTTGCTGACGGTATCGCCACCGGCACTGCCCGCCGCGCCCTTGCCGTCTACGATCTCGCCCGCGATGGTGATCACGCCGATCGCGTCGCCGCTGGTCGGCAGCGGATTGGCCTGCAGCCAGTCCGCCAGCTTG
This sequence comes from Sphingomonas sp. S2M10, assembly GCF_012650175.1. GTDB lineage: Bacteria > Pseudomonadota > Alphaproteobacteria > Sphingomonadales > Sphingomonadaceae > Sphingomonas. Next base: position 216,671 of record NZ_JAAILI010000056.1, on the reverse strand, counting down.
ATGCCGTTGAAATTGCCCGCGCGCGCGCCGCTGGGTGCGCCGACCATCTGGGCGACATGGCGGCCGAAGGCGATGCGGTCGCCGAGCTGGTCGACCAGCCCATAGGCCTTGTTGGCGCTGGCGATGTCGCCCTTGGCGGCGGTGATCGCCACGTCGGGCTTCATCAGGAAATCGGCGATGCGCGCCTTGGGCCGCGCCTTCTGGATGCCCTCGCGCCACTGGTCGAGCAGGCCGCCGTACAGCGCGGTGTTCGCCTCGCGCGCCTCGGGCGACATGTCGGCGCGGATATAGGGCTCCACCGCCGACTTGAACTTGCCGACCTTATACACGTGGACGTTGATGCCGAGCTTCTCGGTCAACCCCTTGTAATAGAGCTGGCGGCCGCCGGGGCCCATGAACAGCGATCCGCCCATCGGGTGGACCCAGATCTCGCTGGCATTGGCCGCGATCTGGTAGCCGCTGTCGGTATAGGCGGTGGCATAGGCGAGCACCGGCTTGCCGGCGGCGCGGACGCGACCGACCGCGGCGGCGACTTCGCTCACCGTGGCTGGATAGCCGCCGAGGAAGCTGTCGAGATCCAGCACCACCGCCTTCACGCGCGAATCGCCCTTGGCGGCGTCCAGCGCGCGGATCACGTCCCGGGCGCTCACTTGGCCGGCGGCACGCGCGCCGGTCACGCCGGCGAAGGGATCGGCATCGCTCGGCTGCTCGACCAGCGCGCCGTCGAACGCCACGATCAGCGCGCCGTCGCGAATCGTCGCCGGCGTCGGACGGTGCGACAGCGCCGCGAACAGCGCGGAGAAGAACAGGAGGAGCAGAACCAGGACGAGCAGGTCCTTGATTCCGACGAGTATCTTCCAGGCGGTACGAACCAGCTTCACCGACGGCTCCTCAAAGCGTATGCAGCATGCGGTGCTACCGGATGCGCGGGGAGGAGTAAACGACCCGTATTAGCGATCCAACACGGCGAAAAAAGTTCCCGCCGACCCCGTTGACGACGCTTGGACCGCTTCACATATGGCGCTTGTTAGCACTCCGGGGGACCGAGTGCTAAACACCGAAATCCACCTGAAAGAGGATCAGGCAATGAACTTCCGTCCGTTGCACGACCGCGTGCTCGTCCGCCGCGTCGAAGCCGAGGAAAAGACCGCCGGCGGGATCATCATCCCCGACACCGCCAAGGAAAAGCCGCAGGAAGGCGAAGTCGTCGCCGTCGGCACCGGCACCAAGGCCGAAGATGGCAAGGTGACCCCGCTCGACGTCAAGTCCGGTGACCGCATCCTGTTCGGCAAGTGGTCCGGCACCGAAGTGAAGGTGAACGGCGAAGACCTGCTGATCATGAAGGAAAGCGACATCCTCGGCATCGTCGGCTGAGCGACCTCGCACTCTCCTAAACTTCCTAAACTTAGCGAAATTTGAAAGGGCAGTCCCATGGCAGCCAAGGACGTAAAGTTTTCGCGCGACGCTCGTGAGCGCATCCTGCGCGGCGTCGACATCCTCGCCGACGCGGTGAAGGTCACGCTGGGCCCGAAGGGCCGCAACGTCGTGATCGAGAAGAGCTTCGGCGCGCCCCGCATCACCAAGGACGGTGTGTCGGTCGCGAAGGAAATCGAGCTCAAGGACAAGTTCGAGAACATGGGCGCGCAGATGGTGCGCGAAGTGGCCTCGAAGACCAACGACATCGCCGGCGACGGCACGACCACCGCGACCGTTCTGGCGCAGGCGATCGTCCGCGAGGGCATGAAGTCGGTGGCCGCCGGCATGAACCCGATGGACCTGAAGCGCGGCATCGATCTCGCCGTCGCCAAGGTCGTCGAGGACGTCAAGGCGCGCTCGAAGCCCGTCTCGGGCAGCCAGGAAGTCGCCCAGGTCGGCATCATCTCGGCGAACGGCGATCGTGAAGTCGGCGAGAAGATCGCCGAGGCGATGGAGAAGGTCGGCAAGGAAGGCGTGATCACCGTCGAAGAGGCGAAGGGTCTCGAATTCGAGCTCGACGTCGTCGAAGGCATGCAGTTCGATCGCGGCTATCTCTCGCCCTACTTCATCACCAACCCGGAGAAGATGGCGGTCGAGCTTGCGGATCCGTACATCCTGATCCACGAGAAGAAGCTGTCGAACCTGCAGTCGATGCTGCCGATCCTCGAGGCGGTCGTGCAGTCGGGTCGCCCGCTGCTGATCATCGCCGAGGACATCGAAGGCGAAGCGCTGGCGACCCTGGTCGTCAACAAGCTGCGCGGCGGCCTGAAGGTCGCAGCGGTCAAGGCACCGGGCTTCGGCGATCGTCGCAAGGCGATGCTGGAAGACATCGCGGTCCTCACCAAGGGTGAAGTCATCAGCGAAGACCTCGGCATCAAGCTCGAGACCGTCACGCTCGGCATGCTCGGCACCGCCAAGCGCGTCACCATCGACAAGGACAACACCACCATCGTCGATGGCGCCGGTGAAGCCGAGTCGATCAAGGCCCGCACCGAGCAGATTCGCCAGCAGATCGAAGTCACCACCAGCGACTACGACCGTGAGAAGCTCCAGGAGCGTCTCGCCAAGCTCGCCGGCGGCGTGGCCGTGATCAAGGTCGGCGGTGCGACCGAGGTTGAGGTCAAGGAGCGCAAGGACCGCGTCGACGACGCGCTGCACGCAACCCGCGCGGCCGTTGAAGAAGGCATCGTCCCCGGCGGCGGCACGGCCCTGCTGTACGCGACCAAGGCCCTGGAAGGCCTGACCGGCGCGAACGAGGACCAGACCCGCGGTATCGACATCGTCCGCAAGTCGCTGACCGCGCTGGTGCGTCAGATCGCGCAGAACGCTGGCCAGGACGGCGCCGTCGTCTCGGGCAAGCTGCTCGACCAGACCGACACCTCGTTCGGCTTCAACGCCGCGACCGACACCTACGAGAACCTCGTGGCTGCCGGCGTGATCGACCCGACCAAGGTGGTGCGCACCGCGCTGCAGAACGCGGCTTCGGTCGCCGGCCTGCTGATCACCACCGAGGCGACCATTGCCGAGCTGCCGGAAGACAAGACCGCTGCTCCGGCGATGCCGGGTGGCATGGGCGGCATGGGCGGCATGGACTTCTAAGTCCGCGCCCGACGTAAAAAGAGGGGCCGGCGGAGCGATCCGCCGGCCCTTTTTTGTGCCTGTCGTCGAACCCGTCGCTCGCGGCGCCTGCCCCCCCGCGGGAGGGAGGGGAATTTGGGTGATCAATCCTTCTTGTCGTCCTTGTCGACCGGCAGGGTCGGCACCGCGGCGCGGGCGGTGGCGGTCGGTGCCGCAGGCGGCTTGCACCCCTTCGACTGGCCCAGCCCCTTCAGATAGGCCCGGCGGATGGTGCCGCCATAGATCGCCGCGGTCACCCGCTTCTCCTGCTTGTCCGCACCGGTGACCATGCGCACCAGTCCGAAGCCCGGGATCAGCGAGCCGACGATCGCACGGCTGCCCGCAGCGGCGATCGCACCGCCATTGCCGCCCTTGGCGCCGGGCGCATCGGCGTCGGTGCCGAGTACGGCATTGAGGTCGGCGATGCCCGCCCGAATCTGCGTGCAGCTCCTGGTGCCCTGCGACGAATAGGGGGCGGAGGCGGCGAGCAGCAACACGTCCGGAATCTTCTTCTCGTTGATCCGCAGGTCGCGCAACGGTGCTTGTGCGCCGTCACCCACGCTCTGCTTCTGCTGCTGCGCGACGGCCGGCGCCGCCAGGAGCATAACGGCCAGCCCGGCCGCGAGAATCGTGCGCATTTCGTATCTCCCAGATCTTTTGCGAAGCTGTCCGGAAAAGTCGCGGGAGCACAACATTGTTCCAGCGAAACGATGTGCGTGATTGACTTTCGGTCCCCCGTCGCTAGGGCCGTCGGCGGGCCACGCGGTCCCAACGCCGCGCGTGCTCTCTGTGAGGAGAGTCTACATGACTGATTTGACTGCCGCCGACGCCACCCTTGCGCCTGCGAAGCCCGCCACCAAACCGGCGCGTCCCTATTTTTCCTCCGGCCCCTGCGCCAAGCCTCCAGGCTGGTCGCCCGAGAAGCTCGCCATCGAGTCGCTCGGCCGCTCGCACCGCTCGAAGCTGGGCAAGACCCGTCTCCAATATTGCATCGACCTTATGCGCGAGCTGCTCCGCCTGCCGGACACGCACCGCATCGGCATCGTGCCGGGCTCGGACACCGGCGCCTTCGAAATGGCGATGTGGACGATGCTGGGCGCTCGCCCCGTCACCACGCTCGCCTGGGAAAGCTTCGGCGAGGGTTGGGTGACCGATGCGGGCAAGCAGCTCAAGCTTGATCCCACCGTGCTGCGCGCCGACTATGGCCAGCTGCCGGACCTCGCGACCGTCGACTGGTCGAACGACGTGCTGTTCACCTGGAACGGCACCACCTCGGGCGTGCGCGTGCCGAACGGCGACTGGATCGCCGACGACCGCGAGGGGCTGAGCTTCGCCGATGCCACTTCGGCGGTGTTCGCCTACGACCTGCCCTGGGACAAGATCGACGTCGCCACTTTCTCCTGGCAGAAGGTGCTGGGCGGCGAGGGCGCGCACGGCGTGCTGATCCTCGGGCCCCGCGCGGTTGAGCGCCTCGAAACCTACACCCCCGTCTGGCCGCTGCCCAAGGTGTTCCGCCTTGTCTCCAAGGGCAAGCTCGCCGAGGGCGTGTTCAAGGGCGAGACGATCAACACGCCTTCGATGCTGGCGGTCGAGGACGCGATCTTCGCGCTCGAATGGGGCAAGGACCTGGGCGGCGCCGAGGGGCTGATCGCCCGTTCGGATGCCAATGCCGCAGCACTCGACAAGATCGTGGCGGAGCGCGACTGGCTGGGTCATCTCGCCGCGGATCCGGCGATCCGCTCGCGCACCAGCGTGTGCCTCACCGTCGAGGGCGCCGATGCCGACTTCATCAAGACGTTCGCCGGCCTGCTCGAAAAGGAAGGCGCGGCCTATGACGTGGCAGGCTATCGCGACGCGCCGGCAGGCCTGCGCATCTGGTGCGGCGCGACCGTCGACACCGCCGATATCGAGGCGCTCGGCCCCTGGCTCGACTGGGCCTACGCCACCGCCAGGGCGGGCTGATCCGGCCGTGCTCCTGCGAAAGCAGGAGCCCAGCGCCACACGCGATTCCCTTACGAAATTCCGGGCGCCTGCCGTCGCAGGCGCACCGTTGTGCACAGGAGCATTCCATGCCCAAGGTACTGATTTCCGACAAGATGGACCCCAAGGCCGCGCAGATCTTCCGCGAGCGCGGCGTCGAAGTGGACGAGATCACCGGCAAGACGCCCGAAGAGCTCAAGGCGATCATCGGGGAGTATGACGGCCTCGCCATCCGCAGCTCGACCAAGGTCACCAAGGACATTCTCGCGCACGCGACCAACCTCAAGGTGATCGGCCGCGCCGGCATCGGCGTCGACAATGTCGATATCCCCGCTGCCTCGGCGCAGGGCGTGGTGGTGATGAACACCCCGTTCGGCAACTCGATCACCACCGCCGAGCACGCCATCGCGCTGATGTTCGCGCTCGCCCGCCAGCTGCCCGAGGCCGATGTCTCGACCCAGGCCGGCAAGTGGGAGAAGAACCGTTTCATGGGCGTCGAGCTGACCGGCAAGACGCTGGGCCTGATCGGCGCGGGCAATATCGGCTCGATCGTCGCCGATCGTGCGATTGGCCTGCGCATGCGCGTGATCGCCTATGATCCGTTCCTCACGCCCGAGCGCGCGCTGGAAATGGGCGTCGAGAAGATGTCGCTCGACGATCTGCTGCTGCGCGCCGACTTCATCACGCTGCACACGCCGCTGACCGACCAGACCCGCAACATCCTGAGCCGCGAGAATCTCGCCAAGACCAAGAAGGGCGTGCGGATCATCAACTGCGCCCGCGGCGGGCTAATCGACGAGGCGGCGCTGAAGGAGGGGCTCGATTCGGGCCATATCGGCGGCGCCGCACTGGACGTGTTCGTGCAGGAGCCGGCCAAGGAGCATCCGCTGTTCGGCACGCCGAACTTCGTCGCGACGCCGCACCTCGGCGCCTCTACCACGGAAGCGCAGGTCAATGTCGCGATCCAGGTCGCCGAGCAGCTCGCCGACTATCTGGTGACCGGCGGCGTCACCAACGCGCTCAACGTGCCGAGCCTTTCGGCCGAGGAAGCACCGCGGCTGAAGCCGTACATGGCGCTGGCCGAGAAGCTGGGCGGCCTGGTCGGCCAGCTGGCACATGGCGAGCTGACCAGCATCGCGATCGAAGTCGAGGGTGCCGCGGCCGAGCTGAACCAGAAGCCGATCACCAGCGCGGTGCTCGCGGGGCTGATGCGCGTCCATTCGGATACGGTGAACATGGTCAACGCGCCGTTCCTCGCCAAGGAGCGCGGTCTTGATGTGCGCGAGGTTCGTCATGACCGCGAAGGCGACTATCACACGCTGGTGCGCGTCACCGTCGGCACCCAGGCGGGTGACCGTTCGGTCGCCGGCACGCTGTTCGGCAACGCCGCGCCGCGGCTGGTGGAGCTGTTCGGCATCAAGGTCGAGGCCGATCTCGCCGGCCACATGCTCTACATCGTCAACGAGGACGCCCCGGGCTTTATCGGCCGGCTCGGCACCACGCTGGGCGAGGCGGGCGTCAACATCGGCACCTTCCACCTCGGCCGCCGCTCGGCCGGCGGCGAGGCGATCCTGCTGCTCTCGGTCGACGAAGCGGTGGACGACGCGCTGCTCGCCAAGGTCCGCACGCTACCGGGCGTGAAGACCGCCATGGCGCTCGGCTTCTGAAGCCATTAGGGGAGGCGCCCATGACTGGTCTCCTCCCCGAAGGGTTTCACGATCGCCTGCCGCCTGCCGCCGATGCGGCCGCCCGCCTCGAGACACGCGTGCTGGGGCTCGCCCGGCAATATGGCTATGAGCAGGTCGATCCGCCGCTCGCCGAATTCGCCGACGAGCTCGCGACGCGGCTCAAGACCGGCGCGGTGCACAACGCGGTGCGCTTCGTCGATCCCGTGTCGCAGCGCAGCCTCGCCATCCGCCCAGACCTGACCGCGCAAGTCGGCCGCATCGCCGCGACGCGCATGGGCCACCATCCGCGGCCGGTGCGGCTCTGCTATGCGGGGCAGGTGCTCAAGCTGAAGGCCCCGGCGCTTGATCCGCGGCGCGCGATGCGCCAGATCGGCTGCGAACTGATCGGGCGCGACAGCGTGGCGGCGGTGATGGAGATCGTCCGCGTCGCGATCGAGGCGTTGCAATCGGCGGGGGTCGAGGGACTCGCCATCGATTTCACGCTGCCCGATCTGGTCGACACGCTGGCGAGCGGCACGTTGCCGCCGGAGAAGCTCACGACCTTGCGCGAGCGGCTGGACGCCAAGGATGCCGGCGGCGTTGCGGCGATCGATCCGAAGTACCTGCCGCTGATCGAGGCCGCCGGTCCCTTCGAAGGCGCGATGGCGAAGCTGCGCGCGACCGATGCCGGTACCGCGCTCGCCAGCCGGATCGACGGGCTCGCCACGATTGCTGCCAGCATCCCCGAGGGCGTCGCGCTGACGCTGGATCCCACCGAGCGGCACGGCTTTGAATATCAGACCTGGCTCGGCTTCTCGATCTTCGCCCGCGGCGTGCGCGGCGAGATCGGGCGCGGCGGCACCTACATGGTGGTGCATGACGGCGGCCGGGAGGAGCCGGCGGTGGGATTCTCGCTCTATGCCGATCCGATTCTCGACGCGGGCATGGGCGGCGACGCGCGACGGCGGCTGTTCCTGCCCTTCGGCACCGGTGCCGCCACCGGCGCAGCGCTCCGCGCGCAGGGCTGGGTGACGGTCGCGGCGCTGGAGGCAGAGGATACGCCCCAGGCGCAGCTGTGCAGCCACGAGTTGCGCGACGGGATGCCGGTCGCGCTGTAAGCCATGGCCGTCGCCCCGCGCAGGGGCGACGGCGTGGACTTCACTCCATCTGGTCGATCAGCGCCTGGATCGGGGCGAAGGCGAACGCGACCGAGCTGTCCGCCACGCCATAGGGGATGAACAGGCAGTCGCCGTGGCGGATCGCGCCGCAGGTATAGACGACGTTGGGGACATAGCCTTCGCGGTCCTGGTCTGCCGCCGCGAGCAGGGGCGCGCGCGAGCGGGCCAGCACCTTGGACGGATCGTCCTTGTCGAGCAGCGCGGCGCCGATCGAATATTTACGCATCGCGCCGACGCCGTGGGTCAGCACCAGCCAGCCGTCGTCGGTCTCGATCGGCGGGCCGCAATTGCCCATCTGCACCAGCTCCCAGGGGAAGCGCGGCTTGATGATCAGCTCGCCGCCTTCCCAATGGGTGATGTCGTCCGAGCTGTGCAGGAAGATATTCTCGCCGTCCTGGCGGCCGAGCATCATGTACTTGCCGCGTACCTTGCGCGGGAACAGCGCCATGCCCTTGTTGCGCGCGGCGCTGCCGGTCATCGGCACCAGGTCGATGCCGCGCCAGTCATGGGTGCGCAGCAGCTCGGACTGGATGCCCGAGCCGTTATAGGCGGTGTAGGTGCCGATCCATTCGGGGGTGCCGTCGTCATGGGTGAAGTGGCAGATCCGCAGATCCTCCAGCCCGTTGGACTGCGCCTTGGTGATCGGAAAGATCACCGTGCCCGACAGCGTCGAGTCGCGGTGGCGATAGATGCGGACCGGCCCTTCCATCGCCCGCTCGTCGGGCTCGCGCGCGTCGGCGGCGGTGGCGAAGGGCGGCTCGGGGGCGAGCGTGAGTTCGTTGCCGTCGGTGATGATGCCTTCGCGAAACGCGACCGACGAGATGTGCCCCTCGCCCACCGCGCGCAGCGACATCAGGATGCGCATGCTGCCCGGCGGCATGCCGGTCTGGTCGTAATGCGGCACCGCGCTCGGGTTCATCAGCGCGGCGGCGGCATAGCTGTATTCGTGGCAGAAATAGGCGCCGAGCAGCTGGCGCTTCTCGTCCCCGATCGCCGCGCCGTCGAGGCCGAGCATCGCCTCGATCTCGTCATAGCGGGTCATGAACACCCGCCGCGTCTGCCAGTGCCGCGCCTCGAAGTCCTTGAGGACCAACTCGAGCTCGGCCCGCGCCTGGACGGGCGACAGCGCCAGCACTTCGCTGACGATCCGCTCGGTACGGCTGGGCGCGCCGCCATTGGTGGACGCCCAGGCGATGTGGAACGGACGCACGACGACGCGCGACGGATCGGCACGAAGCCGCAAGGGATGGTGAAACAGTTCCGGCATTTGGCAACCCCCGGGGAACGCGCTCGTTACGGCGCCGTCCCCCGGTATCGCTTCAGGCGACGGCGAGTTCCGGTCCTGCCACGCTTTTGTTGCCCTTTGAAAGGGCCGAGATTGCACAATTCGCCAGTTGGAGTGCGAGAATCGACTCGGCGCCTTGATTTCGATTAAGGCCGGTGGGCATCAGCCCGTCGAAGCAGCCGCCATCGGCGACGCTGGCGAGCGGCGTGTCGAGATCGTTGGCACCCAGATACCAGCGATAGGCGCGCATCGCCTCCTCGGACCAGCGCACATCGCCGGTTGCTTCATGGGCGGCAAGACAGGCGTCGATGGTCGCTTGCGCCTCGAGCGGCTGCTGGTCGAACGGCAACGGCTCGGCATATTCGCGGCCGAAGCTTTCGGTGCCGACGGCGCGGAAGCGGCCTTCGGGCGACGTCTGACGCTCGACGATCCAGGCCAGCGTCTCCAGACCGGTATCGACGAAGTCCCGCCGACCCAGCACCTGGCCCGCGCGCAGCAGCGCTTCGGGCAGGCGAGCATTGTCGTACGCCAGCACGATCTCGAACCAGCTCCATTCGGGCCGGCGGGCGGATTCGAGCAGCGCGACCAGCTCGTCGCCGAAGCGGGTGAGGATCTCGCGCGACAGGGCGTGGCCCGGATGCGCCTCCGCCATCGCCGCGGCGCCGAGCATCGCGAAGGCATGCGCGCGCGGGCTGCCCAGGTCGAAGGCGATCGACGCGGTCTCGTCGAACAGCACCGAGGCCCAGTCGCGATGCTTCTGCGCGCGGGCATCGCGGGCGGTGACGCCCAGCGCCCAGATCGCGCGGCCGTTCGAATCCTCCGAGCCCTCGTCCTCGCACCAGCTGCGGTCGAAGTTCATGAAGTTACGAAACTTGCGCTTATCGGGATTCCACGCGTGCTGGACGAAGCCGCCATAAATGGCGGTCCAGCGATCGCGCACCGCCTCGTCGACCTCGTCGATCTTGCTCATCAGGATCAGCGCGCGGGCATTGTCGTCGATGCAATAGCCGTGGCGGCGATCGGGCACCGAATAGATCGAGTGCTGGAGCATGCCCGTCGCGTCGCTCATCCGCTCCACCGCCGTCAGTATCGGGCTGAGGGTCGGCAGTTCGGCCGAAGTCGTGCGGATACGGTGCGGCTTCTCGTCGAGGATGGCGTCGAACGCGGCGATCGCACGCTCGGCGAGGCGGGCCCAGAGCATGGTGCGGCCGCGGTCATAGGCGCGCTTGGCCAGCGCGAGGCGCGCGTCCTTGTCGCCGAGCAGGCGGTTGATCTCGCGCGAGAAGGCCGCACTGTCGCCGAAATCGACCAGCACGCCGTGATCCTGGTCGAGGATCTCGGTCGCGTGGACATAAGGCGTGGAGATCACCGGCTTGCCCATGCTGACCGCATAGGAGAGGGTGCCCGAGGTGATCTGCGCCGGGTTGGGATAAGGCGTCGCATAGATGTCGGCCGCCTGGAGATAGTCGAGCAGGTCGCTCTGCTCGACGAAGCGGTTGACGAAGGCGACATTGTTCTGAAGCCCCAGCGCGACGATCTGCGCCTGCAGGCGATCACGATAGGTCTCGCCCTCATGCGCAACGAGATGCGGGTGGGTGGCGCCCAGGATCACGTAGAGCGCGCTCGGATGCGCGGCGGCGACCGCCGGCATCGCCTCGATCATCGTCTCGATGCCCTTGCTCGGCGCGAGCAGGCCGAAGGTGAGGATGACGTCGCGGCCTTCCCAGCCGAAATTCGGCTTGAACTCGGCGGTGTCGGCAAAGACGCGATCGGGCACGCCGTGCGGGATGACCGCGATCTTGCCGTCCTCGACACCGTGGACGCGCTTGAGGATCTCGCGGCCTTTCTCGGCCATCACGATCAGCGTCGAGGCGCGGCGGATCAGTGCCTCCATCACACGGCGCTCATCGGCGCTCGGCCGCTCGAGCACGGTGTGGAGCGTGACGATCACCGGGATCGAGATGCGATCGGTCAGCGCCAGCAGCAGTTCGCCCGCCGCGCCGCCGTAGATGCCATATTCGTGCTGGATCCACAGCGCCTCGGCGCCGCTCGCCTCGATCTTGCGCGCGGTTTCCAGATAGGCGCCGCGATCGTTCTGCGCGATCGAACCCGTCACCTGCGGCGGATAGGCGTAATGCCCGGGCAGGTCGTCCATCGCATAGACGTCGACCTGAATCTCCGGATAGCGCTCGGCGAGCGCCGTGTAGGTGTCGGCAGTAAAAGTGGCGATGCCGCACTTACGCGGCAGGAAGTTGCCGATCAGGGCAAGATGCCGGATCCTGGGACCCATAGGAGACCGTGCCATGGCGGACCTTTCGCTACTGCATGATGGACTCGGCCCAAATCTGGACCGTAATGTCCTGTTAAACTCCCGTTTTTCAAATAGGTTGCAGTCTCGCTGCAGCGCACAACCCTACACCGGACGACTCGTGTCGTAAATCTGCCGTTCAGCCGCGGCCGCGATATCCGGGAACCCCCTGATCGGGGATCCAGACATCCTCGGGCGGCCTGCCCGACTGCCAGAACACGTCGATCGGAATGCCGCCGCGCGGATACCAATAGCCGCCGATCCGCAGCCAGATCGGCTGCATCTCGCGGAACAGCCGCTCGCCGATGCCGACGGTGCAATCCTCGTGAAACGCGCCATGGTTGCGGAAGCTGCCGAGGAACAGCTTGAGGGATTTTGACTCGACGATCTTCTCGCCCGGCACATAGTCGATCACCAGATGCGCGAAATCGGGCGCGCCGGTGATCGGGCAGAGCGAGGTGAATTCGGGTGCGGCGAAGCGCACCAGATAGCGTGTGCCCGCGCGCGGATTGGGCACATAGTCGAGTTCCGCTTCCTCCGGCGTGGCGGGCAGGGCGGATTGCTTACCGAGATGCTTGGCGTCCATGGCCGCCATGTAGGCGTTTGCCGTGTGGTTTCCATAGGGCTAGGACCTACCCGCATGGACGGATTGATCACCACCGACGCGCTGGCCGGCCTGCTCGGCGCCCCCGACCTGCTGGTCCTCGACGCGACCTACACCTCCACCATTCCCGGCGCGGCGAAGCAGGATCCGCGCGCGGAATTCGAGGCGGGGCACATCCCCGGCGCGCGGCTGCTCGATCTCGACACGCTGGTGGATGCCGAGAACCCGCTGCCCTCGATGCTGCCCAAGCGCAGCCTGCTCGAGGAACGGATGGCGCAATTGGGGGTGACGGGGACGACGCGCATCATCCTCTACGACAACAGCCCGCACCACACCGCCTGCCGCGCCTGGTGGGTGCTGCGGATGTTCGGCGTGCATGCCGAGATCCTCGACGGGAACATGGGGCATTGGCATGCCGAGGGGCGGCCGGTGGAGACCGGGCCGCACCAGGCCACGCCGTCCAGCTTCAGCGCCGGCGAACCTGCCGCGCAGCTGCGGACGCTCGACGACATGCGCACCACCACCGAGCAGATCGTCGATGCGCGCTCGGCGGCGCGCTTCACCGGCGAGGAGCCCGATCCGCGCCCCGAATGCGCCGCCGGGCACATGCCGGGCGCCAGGAACATCCCCTATGGCCGCTTCTTCGAGAGCGACGGGCACTGGAAATCTCCCGAGGGCGTCCGGGCAGTGTTCGATGCCGCCGGGCTGGACCTGACCCGGCCGCTGGTCGCCACCTGCGGTTCGGGCATCACCGCCTCGGTGATCGTCTTCGCCGCGCATCTGCTCGGCCACGGAATCGCGCTGTACGACGGCAGCTGGACCGAATGGGGCGCGCAGCCTGACACGGCGAAGGCGCTCGGCGCATGAGCGGGCACGACGACACCCATGACGACAAGGACGCGACCAGGGTCGTTCATGCCGGCCGTCGCCCGGAATGGACGGGAGGAATCGTCAACCCGCCAGTGTGGCGGGCCTCGACGATCCTCTACGACAACATCGCCGAAATGCGCGAACGCGGCAGCGCCGATACGCATCACAAGCTCTATTATGGCCGCCGCGGCACGCCGACCCAGTGGTCGCTCGCCGATGCGCTGACTGCGCTGGAGCCCGGCGCGCAGGCGACCTTGCTCTATCCGTCGGGCGTCGCGGCGATCACCACCGCGCTGCTGGCGGTGCTGTCGCCCGGCGACGAGGTGCTATTGCCTGACAGCAGCTATGAGCCGACGCGGGCGTTCGGCAACGGCATGCTCAAGCGGCTGGGCATCACCGCCACCTATTACGACCCGCGGATCGGCGACGGCATCGCGGCACTGTGCACCGCGCGGACCAAGGCGATCCTGATGGAAAGCCCCGGCAGCCTCACCTTCGAGGTGCAGGACGTGCCGGCGATCGTCGCGGTCGCCAAGGCGCGCGGGATCGTGACGCTGCTCGACAATACCTGGGCGGGGCCGCTGCTGTTTCCGGCGATCGAGAAGGGCATCGACTATACGATCCTGTCCTGCTCCAAATATGTCGTCGGCCATTCGGACGTGATGCTGGGTTCGGTCACCGCCGCGCCGGGCCACTATGAGAAGCTGCGCGCGACGACCTATCAGCTCGGCCTCTGCGCCAGCCCGGACGACGCCTATCTCGCATCGCGCGGATTGCGGACGATGGAAGTGCGGCTGCGCCAGTCGGGCGCGAGCGGGCTTCGCATCGCGCAGTGGCTCATGACCCGACCCGAAGTGGCGCGGGTGCTTCACCCGGCGCTGCCCGACTGCCCGGGGCATGAGTTGTTCGTGCGCGACTTCAAGGGAAGTGCCGGCCTGTTCTCCTTCGTGCTCAACGGCGGCGACGATGCCGCGCGGACCGCGCTGATCGACGGGCTGCGCCATTTCGGCATCGGCTTCAGCTGGGGCGGCTATGAGAGCCTCGCCATCCCCGCCGATCCGCAGCGCATCCGCACCGCGTCGCGCTGGGAGGCCGAGGGGCCGCTGATCCGGCTCTATGTCGGGCTGGAAGACACCGACGACCTGATCGCCGATCTCGAAGCAGGCCTCGCCCGCTTCGCCGCCGCGCGCGGATGATCGGCGACCTGCTCGACCGGTTCGCCGGCATGGGGATGCGTATGCCCTCGCCGGCCGAGCTGGGCGAACTGGCGGTGGCGCTGGGCCTCGTCGCGTGCGCGCTGGCGATCGGCGTGCTGGCGGGGCAGCGCCTCGGCGCACAAGTGGCCGGGCTGTGGCACCGCATCGCCGGCGAGCATGTCAACGGCATCCAGGCAAGGCTGTGCAGGATCACCCGCTACCTGACGGTGGCGCTGCTGCTCTCGCCGATAGCGGGCGGTTATGGCTGGCACCCGCCTGCGACGCTGCTGCTCGGCATCGCGCTCGGGCTGGCGATGGCGCTGGCAGTAGTGGAGGTGCTGCGCGGGCTGGGCCTGCCGCGGCTCGCCACCTGGCCGATGGGGGCGATCGCCTTCACCTCGCTGCTCAGCAAGACGATGGGCGGGCTGGGCGTGATCGAGGCGCTGCTCGCCCGGATCGGTTTCGACATCGGTACGCGGCGGCTGTCGCTGCTGTCGCTGCTCACTTTCCTGGTCACCGTCACGATCATCTATGCGCTGGTCCGCGTGGCGAACCGGCTGCTCGCCCAGTGGATCGGGCGGGCCAAGGGGCTCGATCCCACCCAGCAGCTGCTCGGGCAGAAGCTGGCGAGCATCGCCATCGTCACCGCGGCCTTCTTCGTCGGCATCGACCTGCTCGGCATCGACCTGACGACCTTCGCGGTGTTCTCGGGCGCGTTCGGCCTCGCCATTGGCTTCGGCATGCAGAAGACCGTCGGCAATCTGATCGCCGGCATCATCCTGCTGATGGACCGCTCGATCAAGCCGGGCGACGTGATCGTGGTGGGGGACAGCTTCGGCTGGGTGAACAAGATCGGCGTGCGTGCCGTCTCCGTCGTCACGCGCGACGGCAAGGAGCATCTGATTCCGAACGAGAATCTGATGACCCAGGAAGTCGAGAACTGGTCCTATACCGATCGCAACGTGCGCGTGCGGATTGCGGTGACGGTCGCCTATGGCTGTGACCTGGACCTCGCGCAGGACCTGATGCTGCGCGCCGCCACCGAAAGCCCGCGCGTGCTCGACACGCCGCCGCCCAATGTCTGGCTCACCGCGCTGGGGGAGAATGGCGCGGCGCACGACATCCTGGTGTGGATCAGCGATCCGGAAAGCGGGGTCGGCAATGTACGGAGCGACGTGCTCAACCGGCTATGGAAGCTGTTCGGCGAGCACGGCATCACCGTGCCGGCGCCGCGGCGGGATGTGCGGATGCGGGGGGTGGGGGAGTAGGGCGGGTCACCCTCACCCTCCCCACCGCCTGCGGCGGCGGGTCCCTCCCTCTCCCAAAGGGAGAGGGCGATTATTCCCTCTCCCTTTGGGAGAGGGAGGGAGCCGCGAAGCGGCGGAAGGGTGAGGGTGATCCTCCTCAGCGCGCCGGGCAGCGCGCCGTCACGCTGTTGCAGATCACCGTGCTCTTCCCCAGCGACACCGCCCAGTCGAGCCCGCGCGGATCGGGCGCGCCCTCATAATAGTCCGTACTGATCAGCTGTGCGCCCGAGGCGATCGCGGTATCGAGCCGGCGACGATCGTGGTTGCGCGCCTCCAGCGTCTCGGCATCGGCGCGGGTGCGGACCATGAAGCCGGCCTTGACGCGGCGGGTGATCGTGGCGGTGTCCGCGGTCGGGCTCTGGGTGTTGAAGAACGACGCTTCGGGCGCGTCCTCGGGATACCAGCCGAACATCATCCGGCCCTTGAGACTCGGATGGCCGGTGCGGTAGCGCTCCTCGTTGGCATCCGAGGTATCGAGCACGAACAGGAACTTGCCGCGCGCGGCGCCGATCGTCGGCCAGCGATGCGCGGTCACCGCGTCGCGCAGCGTGGGGAGCGCGCCGCGGACGTCATCCGGCGCGATCACCCGCGCGCGGCCGATCGTCGCGGCAATGTCGGCGTCGAGCGCGTCGAGCGTGGCGGCGTCGAAGCCGATATCGGTGGTGCGTACGCCCGGGATCGGGCGGACATCGCTGGCATTGACCAGGATCATCACCGGCAGATGGCCGGGATGCGCATCCGACCAGCGGCGGAACAGCGCCATGCAGGCGCGGAAGACGCGGCAATGTGTCTGCCAGTCGATGCCGGGGATGTGGATGGTCTTGGCGCCCGGCGCGGCCATCTCGGCCCGTATCTCCGCGGTGCCATTGGCATAGGGCGCGGCATAGGCGCCGCCTTGCGGATCGGGCGCGACGTCGATCTCGAGCTGGCGCAGGCCGAGCGCGAGCTGGCTCTCGAGCGGCGGGTGGCCATAGGCCAGGCCTTCCCAGCTGTTCGGCAGCAAGGTGCGGATGCGCGCTTCCACCTCCGGCAGCGGGTAGGGCCGGTAGCTGTTGTGCGAGCCGAGCACGCGCACCTGGTCCAGGCGGAGCGAGTCGAGGCTCTTGTCGGCGTCCGGCGTGGTGCTGCCCGGTGCCATCGCCATCAGCAGCGCCGCCGCAGCGACCATCAACCCGTTGCGCATTCCGTCCTATCCCTTGCGAAGCGAACCCAAGGCGGTGGCTTTGGCGGGCTTTCGTTCCGGATCCATGACAGTCGCGCGCACAAAAACGGCGGAGGTCCGCTGGGAACCGCCGCCGCCTGAGGGAGCTAACCGATTAGTTGCCGCCGGTCGGGCTGGCCGGCGCGGTCGCCTGGGCCGACTGGCCGCTGGTCTGCGCCTGGGCCGCGGCTGCCTGGATGCGCTGGTTGAGCGCGGTGTCCGAGGCCATTGCCTGGCTGATCTCGTTGAAGCGCTGCGGCTGCAGGCCCGAGGCGGTGATAGCGGCGACGAACTTGGTGTTCTTTTCCGCTGCCGGGATGGCGGCGTCGGCGTTGATCTTGTTCACCTCGAGTGCCGCCTTGGCATATTGCTGGACCTCGGTGTCGGTAAAGGTCGATGCGCCCGCCGTCGCGGTTGCCGCCGTGCCTGCACCCATGGTGCCCTGATCGGGGGTCGCGGGTGTGGTCTGCGCGGGGGCGGCGTCTGCCGGCGTCGTCTGTGCAGGGGGCGACGGGGCCGGGGTCGTGGTCTGGGCGAAGGCGCTCGACGCCATCAGCGTGCCGGCAATGGCCAGGCTGGAAAACATCATTTTCATCATCAACTCCTCGCAATAATGAAACTCTTTTGCACCCCTGTAACGTAACAGTGGGGCTTGAGTTTTCCGCTGCACACCTGATTCACGATAGATCGTTGCCATGGCGGGATGGCATGACCCGTGCAGGGACGGTCGCTTGCGGAATCACGCCGCTGGAAAACCCCGCGATTTTCGCCTATATGCACGCGATGCAGACAGTGTCGGCCGCCCCCATGCCCATCCCCGGGCACATCGATCCCGTGCCCGTGCCGCGTGCCCCCGCCGCGCGCGAGGACGGGCGTACCGACCTGATCGGTCTCTCCCGCGACGGCATCCGCGAGGCACTCGCCAATGCGGGCCTTGAGCCCAAACAGGCCAAGCTGCGCGCCAAGCAGCTGTGGCACTGGATCTACAATCGCGGTGCCACCGACTTCTCGGCGATGACGGACATCGCCAAGGCGCAGCATCCCTGGCTGGCCGAGCGCTTCGTGATCGGCCGCCCCGACGTGGTCGAGGCGCAGGTGTCGAACGACGGCACCCGCAAGTGGCTGCTCCGCTCGCCCGACGGGCAGGATTATGAGATGGTGTTCATCCCCGATGCCGATCGGGGCACCCTGTGCGTCTCCAGCCAGGTGGGCTGCACGCTCAACTGCCGCTTCTGCCACACCGGCACGATGCGGCTGGTCCGCAACCTCACCGCGGGCGAGATCGTCGGCCAGGTGATGCTCGCGCGCGATTCGCTCGGCGAATGGCCGAGCCAGCCCGAGGGGCGCCTGCTCACCAACATCGTGATGATGGGCATGGGCGAGCCGCTGTACAATTTCGACGAGGTGAAGGCCGGCCTCCAGATCGTGATGGACGGCGACGGCCTCGCGCTTTCCAAGCGCCGCATTACCCTCTCCACCTCGGGCGTGGTGCCGATCATGGCGCGGGCGGGCGAGGAGATCGGCGTCAACCTGGCAGTGTCGCTCCACGCGGTCACCAAGGAGGTGCGCGACGAGATCGTGCCGCTGAACAAGAAATACGGCATCGAGGAGCTGCTCCAGGCCTGTGCCGATTATCCGGGTGCCAACAATGCCCGCCGCATCACGTTCGAATATGTGATGCTCAAGGACAAGAACGACAGCGACGCCGATGCGCACGAGCTGGTCCGCCTGCTCCGCAAGTACAAGCTGCCCGCCAAGGTGAACCTGATCCCGTTCAACCCCTGGCCCGGCGCGCCGTACGAATGCTCGACGCCCGAGCGGATCCGGTCCTTCTCGAACATCGTGTTCGAAGGCGGCATCTCGGCGCCGGTGCGCACCCCGCGCGGGCGCGACATCGATGCGGCGTGCGGCCAGCTCAAGACCGCGTCGGAGAAGAAGAGCCGGGCGCAGCTCGACCGCGAGGCCGAAGAGAAGTTCGCAGCACTCGGTTGAGCCCTGCACGATTCTGCCTGTAGGATGCGGCCATGCCGCTGCTCCTGTTCACCCTCGCGCTCGCCGATCCTTGTGCCGATGCCAAGACGACGGTGGAGATGAACACCTGCCTCGCCCGTTCCAGCAACGCGGCGGAGGTGGAAATGAACCGCTATCTCGGCGCCGCGCGCAAGCGTGCGACGGCAGACGGCGCGGCGGTGGCCAGGGCGTTCGATGAGGCGCAGGCGCGCTGGCTCGCCTTTCGCAAGGGCGAGTGCGACGCGGTCTATGCGCATTGGCAGGGCGGCACGATCCGCGGCACGATGCTGCTCACCTGCCGGATTGCGCTCACGCAGGTGCGCACCCATTGGTTGTGGAAGACCTGGCTGACCTATCCCGATTCGACGCCGCCCATCCTGCCCGAGCCGGGCGTCAGCGCGGACGAGACATCCTGAACAGCGCCTCCTCGCCGATCTCGAAATAATCGGCCGGGCCGCCGCCGCGCAGGATCGGGCGGGCGCGCGCGGTCTGGTAGACGCCGTTCTCCAGCATCGCCCGGTCGATATGAACGCCGACTGCTTCCCCCAGCACCAGCCAGCTATCCACTTCCGCCCCCTCCTTGGTCTGCAGCCGGATCAGCTGGGTGAGGCGGCATTCGAATTGTGCCGGGCTCGCGGCCACGCGATCGGGCCGCACGGTGCGGGAGGGCAGGGTGTCGATCCCGGCGAACGTGAACTCGTCCACCTCCGGGTCGACCATGGCGGCGCTGGCGTTCATCACCTCCGCCAGCGGTCGCGTGGCGAGGTTCCAGACGAATTCCCTTGTCGCGGCGATGTTGGCGACGCTGTCCTTCCAGCCGGTGGACGCGAAACCGACAATCGGCGGACGATAGTTGAACAGGTTGAAGAAGCTGTAGGGTGCGAGGTTGCGCACGCCGGCGCCCGAGACGGTGCTCACCCAGCCGATCGGGCGAGGGCCGACGATCGCATTGAGCGGATCATGCGCGAGGCCGTGGCCGGAGACGGGTTCGTAGAAGTGGAAGTCGATCGGCATGCGGCGCTCCGGGATCTTTGCGGCGGAGATGAAACCGATTCCGCTCGGCCTGCGAATATCCTATCGTCGATGACGTCGGAAGCGACTGCCGTTGCGCCCTTGCGATCCTCCCCTGGAAGGGGAGGCAGACCGTCCACAGGGCGGTGGAGGGATGTGCCGGCTGCAATGGCGAGCTCCGCCATGCCTTCGGCATGCCACCTCCCTTGCAGGGGAGGATCTGAACGGGCGAAGGAAGAGGCGCACCAATGGCCGAGCAATCCCCTTTGATCTACCGCCACCGGCTGGTTACCCGGCTGTGGCACTGGGTCAACGCGATCGCGCTGCTGATCATGGTCGGCAGCGGGCTGATGATCTTCAACGCGCATCCCCGGCTCTATTGGGGGCAATATGGCGCGAATTTCGATCATGCCTGGCTGGCGCTGCCGCGCTTCCCCGGCTGGGTGACGATCCCCTCCTATTACAGCCTTGCCGGCGCACGGCACTGGCACTTTTTCTTCGCGCTGGTGCTGGCCTTCGGCCTGCTGATCTACCTGCTTTGGAGCCTGGCGAACGGCCATATCCTGCGCGACCTGCGTATCCGCGCGCGCGAACTCGGCCCGGGCCATCTGTGGAGAGATTTCAAGGACCATCTCGCGCTGCGCTTCCACGACCCTAAGGATCCGCGCGCCTACAACATCTTCCAGAAGCTCGCCTATGTCGGCACGCTGTTCGTGTTGCTGCCGGCGGTGATCTTCTCCGGCCTTGCCCTGTCGCCCGGCATGGACGCGGCCTGGCCCTGGCTGACGCAATTGTTCGGCGGACGGCAGTCGGCGCGCTCGGTGCACTTCCTCGCCATGGGCGCGATTCTCGCCTTTCTGCTCGTCCACCTGACCCTGGTGCTGCTTGCCGGCCCGCTCAACGAACTGCGTTCGATGATCACCGGCTGGTGGCGCGTGCCTGCGGAGAAGCAGCCATGATCCTCACGCGCCGCAACCTGCTGATCGGAGGCGCCGCCGGGCTGCTCACCGGCTGCGACCGCTTTACCGACAGCCCGGTGCTGGCCAGCGCGGAGGAGGCGCACCGCTTTCTCCAGCGCTCGATCGGCAGGGGAGCGCTCGCCACCGAATTCAGGCCCGAGCAGCGCAGCCCGATCTTCCGCGTCAACGGCACCCACCATCCGAACACGCCCGAGTACAACATCTGGGCCGGCACGCGATTCGCCGACTGGCGGCTGAAAGTAGGCGGGATGGTGGAAAGGCCGATGCAGCTGACGCTCGACCAGCTCCAGCACATGCCCCAGCGCGCGCAGATCACCCGGCATGACTGCGTCGAGGGGTGGAGCGCGATCGGCAAATGGCAGGGGCCGCAGCTCGCCACCATCCTGAATGCTGCCGGGCTGCATTCGCAAGCGCGCTACATCGTCTTCCACTGCGCGGATCGCTATGGCGCTGGCGGCTATTATGAGTCGATCGACCTGATCGACGCCTTCCACCCCCAGACGATCCTTGCCTGGGCGCTCAACGACCATCTGCTCGATGTCGGGCACGGTGCGCCGCTTCGGCTGCGCGTGGAGCGGCAGCTCGGCTACAAACAGGCCAAATATCTCGTCGGCATCGAGGCCGTCGCCTCGCTCGCGGGGATCGGCAAGGGCAAGGGCGGCACCTGGGAAGATATGAGCGGCTACCAATGGTATGCTGGAATCTGATTCCGTTGCGGCTTCGGGCGCGCGGCAGGGACGTTTGCGCATGCCGAAACGCACGACGCGTATTCCCGACACAATCTCTGCCTAGTGGAGCGCCATGGCCCTGATTGACCGCTTCCTCGACCGTGCCGTGAAGCGCGGCGAGCTCACCCTGATCCGACCCGACGGCACCACCCGCACCTTTGGCAGCCCCGATCCCGCCCTCAAGCCCGTCACCATGCGCCTGTCCAAGGGCGCCGAGGGCCGCATCGTCCGCGATCCCGCGCTGGGTACCGCCGAGACCTATATGGACGGCAGCCTGAACCTCGAGCGCGGCGACATCCTCGACCTGCTCAACCTAGTGACCGCGAACAACGCATGGGAAAAGAGCAACGCGGCGCTCAACCCGTCCGCGCTGAACCGAGCGACCGGCAGGATCGCCCATTGGCTCGGCCGCAAGAACATGGCGCGCAAGTCGAAGCAGAACGTCGCGCACCATTATGATCTCTCGGCGCGGCTCTACGATCTCTTCCTCGATGCCGACCGGCAATATAGCTGCGCCTATTATACCGATCCGGGCAACAGCCTGGAGCAGGCCCAGGCCGACAAGAAGGCGCATATCGTCGCCAAGCTGGCGATCGAGCCGGGCATGCGCGTGCTCGATATCGGCTGCGGCTGGGGCGGCATGGCGCTCTACATCCACCGGAAGACCGGCGCCGAGGTGCTGGGCATCACGCTGTCCGAAGAGCAGCTCAAGATCGCGCGGGAGCGTGCCGAGGCGGCGGGTGTCGCCGACAAAGTGAAGTTCGAGCTGATCGACTATCGCGCGCTCACCGGGCAGTTCGACCGGATCGTCTCGGTCGGCATGTTCGAACATGTCGGCACGCCGCAATATCGCACTTTCTTCACCAAGTGCCGCGAGCTGATGACGCCCGAGGGCGTGATGCTTCTCCACACGATCGGCCGCGCGGGCGCGCCGGGCTATACCGATGCGTTCACGCTGAAGTACATTTTCCCTGGCGGTTACATCCCGGCGCTGTCGGAGATCGCGCAGGGCTATGAGGGCGTGCGGTATTTCCTTACCGACGTGGAAGTGCTGCGGATGCACTACGGCCATACGCTGAAGGCCTGGTACGACCGCACCGTCGCCGCGCATGACGCGATCGTCGATCTCTATGACGAGCGCTTCTACCGGATGTGGACCTTCTATCTGGCCGGGTGTTACGTCAGCTTCATGAACGGCGGCCTGGTCAACTACCAGCTGCAATTCTCGCGCTCGCGCACCGCGCTGCCGCTCACCCGCGACTATATGGCCGAAGCCGAAGCGAAGCTGCGTCAGGACTGAACCGTCCCACGCCGGGGAAAAGGCGGATATTGCGTGCAGGACGCGGGGACCCTAGAGGCCCCGCGTTTCCCTTTCCCTTTTTTCCCCGGAGTCGCTGCCCCATGTCGGATAAGATCCATCGCGTCGTCCTCGCCTATTCGGGCGGCCTGGACACGAGCGTGATCCTGAAATGGCTGCAGCAGACCTATAATTGCGAGGTGGTGACCTTCACCGCCGATCTCGGCCAGGGCGAGGAGCTGGAGCCCGCGCGCAAGAAGGCCGAGATGGCCGGCGTGAAGCCCGAGCACATCTTCATCGAGGACGTGCGCGAGGAATTCGTGAAGGACTATGTGTTCCCGATGATGCGCGCCAACGCGCTCTACGAGGGGCTGTACCTGCTCGGCACCTCGATCGCGCGGCCGCTGATCGCCAAGCGCCAGATCGAGATCGCCAAGCTGGTGGGTGCCGATGCGGTGAGCCACGGCGCCACCGGCAAGGGCAACGACCAGGTCCGTTTCGAGCTCGGCTATTATGCGCTGAACCCCGACATCAAGGTGATCGCGCCGTGGCGCGAATGGGACCTGACCAGCCGCACCAAGCTGATCGAGTTCGCCGAATCGCACCAGATCCCGGTGACCAAGGACAAGCGCGGCGAGTCGCCCTTCTCGACCGACGCGAACCTTCTCCACACCTCGTCCGAGGGCAAGGTGCTTGAGGATCCGTGGGAGGAAGTGCCCGACTACGTCTATTCGCGCACGGTGAACCCGGAGGATGCGCCGGACACGCCCGAGACGATCACGATCGATTTCGAGCGGGGCGACGGCGTGGCGCTCAACGGCCAGGCGATGTCGCCGGCGACGCTGCTCACCGCGCTCAATGAACTCGGCCGCAAGCACGGCATCGGCCGGCTCGACCTGGTCGAGAACCGCTTCGTCGGCATGAAGTCGCGCGGCATGTACGAGACCCCGGGCGGCACCATCTATCACCTCGCGCATCGCGGCATCGAGCAGATCACGCTCGATCGCGGCGCCGCGCACCTCAAGGACGAGCTGGCCCCGCGCTATGCCGAGCTGATCTACAACGGCTTCTGGTTCTCGCCCGAGCGCGAGATGCTGCAGGCCGCCGTCGACTACAGCCAGGAGAAGGTCACCGGCACCGTGCGGCTCAAGCTGTACAAGGGCAGCGTGATCGTCACCGGCCGCAAGTCGCCCTATTCGCTGTACAGCGAGAAGGTGGTGACGTTCGAGGACGACCAGGGTGCGTACGACCAGCGCGATGCCGCGGGCTTCATCAAGCTCAACGCGCTGCGCCTGCGCCTGCTCGGCCGCCGCGAGGGGTAAACGAACTGCCGTCTCCTCCCTCGGCGCAGCCGGGGGAGGGGGACCGCGCCGCACCAGCGGCGTGGTGGAGGGGGCGCCGCGCGGTGCGGCGTCCTTTTTTAGGAGTGCGCGGGATGCCCCCTCCACCACCGCCTGCGGCGGCGGTCCCCCTCCCCCGGGCTGCGCCCGAGGGAGGAAACGCTTACGTTCGGGACACCCGGTACGCCCGCAGGCTGTCCCAGGCATACAGCGCGCAGCCCGACCAGATCAGCGCGAAGGTCGCGAGGTGCACCGGCAGCACCGGTTCGCCGAACAGCCACACCGCCTCCAGGAACTGCAGCGTCGGCGCGATGTACTGGAGCAGCCCCATGGTCGCATAGGGAAGCCGCTTGGCGGCCGCGGCGAACAGCAGCAGCGGCGTCGCGGTCACGACGCCCGCCGCGATCAGCAGCAGGTCGACCCGCGTCGAGCCGCCGAACGCCGCCGTACCGGTGTGGTCCGCCCAGAGCAGCACCGCCAAGGCAGGCGGCCCGAGCAAGAGCGTCTCCACCGTGAGACCGCCCAGCGCATCGATCGCCGCCACCTTGCGGAGCAGGCCATAGCCGCCGAAGCTCAGCGCCAGCGCGAGCGGGATCCACAGCGCGCCGCCGCCATGCAGCGTCAGCAGCAGCACTCCGAGCCCTGCCAGCCCAATCGCTACGCCCTGCCAGCGCCGCAGCCGTTCGCCGAGCACCAGCATGCCCAGTGCGACATTAACCAGCGGGTTGATGAAATAGCCCAGGCTCGCGTCGAGCACATGTTCGTGCTGGACCGCCCAGATATAGACCAGCCAGTTGATCCCGATCAGCGCCGCGCTGCCGACGAGGAACAGCAGGGTCCGCCCCTTGGCAGCGGCGGCAATGCTCCGCACCCGGCGCAGCGCCACCACAATCACGGCGAGGAGCAGCAGCGACCAGAGCACCCGGTGCGACAGCACCTGCAGCGCCGGCACCGATTGCAGCAGGTGCAGGTAGAGCGGCAGCACCCCCCACAGGCTGTAGGCGGCAATGCCGAGAAAAAGGCCGGCGCGATCGGCGCCTTGAGTTTTGGACATGTCGCCCTGTTGCGCCGTGTTGCGGTGCAACGCAACACGCGGCGGGGTCAGGCAGGGCGGATCGGGGTCGCTGCTTCGGCGCCGACGACGGTGGTCCAGGGAACGACATCCCAGTGCGTGACGATACCCTCCGTCACATAGGGATCCTGCTCGGCAAAAGCCCGCGCCGCATCCGCCTTGCCGAACAGCAGCAGTGCGCTCTCGGGCGGATCGCCGACCGCGCCGCCGAGCAGCAGCGTGCCCGCATCCGCCGCCGCCCAGGCGAGCGCGAGATGCGCCTCGCGGAGGGCACCCCGGCGCGCCAGATAGTCGGGCGCCAGGGTGTAGCGGAGCAGGACATGCGCCATGCTCAGTCGGCGAACAGCAGGACCGGCGTTTCCAGCAGCTTCTTCACCGCCTGGACGAAGCTCGCCGCATCCCAGCCATCGACGACGCGGTGGTCGCAGCTGATCGACAGGTTCATCAGCTTGGCGCGGACGATGTCGTCGCCGTGGAAGACCGGGCGTTCGACGATCTTGTTCGGGCCGATGATCGCCACTTCCGGCCGGTTGATCACCGGCGTCGTCGCAATGCCGCCGAGCGGGCCGAGCGAGGTGACGGTGAGCGTCGAGCCGCTCAGCTCCTGCGAGGTCGCCTTGCCGGTGCGCGCGGCCTCGGCGAGGCGGGTGATCTCGCTCGCCAGCTGCCAGACATTCTTGTCCTGCGCATCGCGGATCACCGGCACCATCAGCCCGGCATCGGTCTGGGTCGCCATGCCGAGATGGACGCGGCCATGGCGGGTGACCACCCCGGCCTCGTCGTCATAGCGGGCGTTGAGCATCGGGAAGTCGGGCAGCGTGCGACACAGGGCGACGATGAGGAACGGCAGCATGGTCAGCTTGGGGCGCTGGCCGCGATGTTCGTTGAGGTCGCCGCGCATCGCTTCCAGCGCGGTGACGTCGATCTCGTCGACATAGGTGAAATGGGGGATGGCGCGCTTGGACGCGGCCATGTTCTCGGCGATGCGGCGGCGCATGCCGATCACCTTCACCGGCTTATCCTCGCGGGCGTGCGACGCTTGCGGCGCGTGATAGCCCTGCGCGCTGCCATAGCGGAGAAACGCATCGAGATCGGCGTGGCGGACGCGGTCGCCCTCGGCGGGCTTTACCTGTGCGAGGTCGATGCCGAGGTCCGCCGCGCGGGCGCGCACGGCGGGCGAGGCGAGGACGTGCACTTTCTCCCTCTCCCCTTCAGGGGAGAGGGGCGGGGTGTGGGGCATGGCTTCCACGGGCGATGGTGCTGGTGGAGAGTCCCCCACCCCAACCCCTCCCCTGAAGGGGAGGGGCTTTTCCTCGGTCGCCTCTTCAACGCCTGGATTCTCGGCCTCTACCTGCTCCTCGACGGCGGTCTCCGCCTCGGCCGGCGCCGCTGCCTGGCTTTCGACCTCGATCACCATCAGCGCCGAACCGATCGGCACCTGGTCGCCCACGTCGCCGGCGAGCTCGACCACCACGCCGGAGACGGGCGATTCCATCTCCACCGTGGCCTTGTCGGTCATCATGTCGGCGACCTGCTGGTCTTCCTCGACGCGGTCGCCGATCTTCACGTGCCAGGCCACGATCTCGGCCTCGGCAATGCCTTCGCCGATGTCCGGCAGACGAAAGGTAAAACGAGCCATGGGCGTCAGTCCTTGAGGAGTTTGTTGAGCGCCTCGCGGATCCGCACCGGACCCGGGAAATAGGCCCATTCGAGGCTGTGGGGATAAGGCGTGTCGAAGCCGGTGACGCGGGCGATCGGCGCTTCGAGATGGTAGAAGCAGCGCTCCTGCACCAAGGCCGAGAGCTCGGCGCCGAAGCCCGAGGTGCGCGTCGCCTCGTGGACGATCATGCAGCGGCCGGTCTTCTTGACCGAGGCTTCGATCGCCGCGATGTCGAGCGGCACCAGCGTGCGCAGATCGATGATCTCGGCATCGACGCCCAGCTCCTCGATCGTGGCTGCAACCACATGCACCATCGTGCCGTAGCAGAGGATCGTCACCGCCTCGCCCGCGCGGACCGTGGCAGCCTTGCCGAGTTCGACGCGGTAATAGCCCTCGGGAACTTCGCTCGCGGGATGCGCGGTCCAGTTCTTGGCCGGGCGATCATAATGGCCGTCGAACGGGCCGTTATAGATGCGCTTCGGCTCAAGGAAGAGGACGGGGTCGTTGTCCTCGATCGCGGCAATCAGCAGGCCCTTGGCGTCATAGGGCGTCGACGGGATCACCGTCTTGATGCCCGAAACGTGCGTGAAGATGCCCTCGGGCGACTGGCTGTGCGTCTGCCCGCCGAAGATGCCGCCGCCATAGGGCGAGCGCACCGTGATCGGCGCGGTGAAGTCGCCGTTCGAGCGGTAGCGCAGCCGCGCCGCCTCGGAAACGAGCTGGTCGAGCGCCGGGTAGATGTAATCGGCGAACTGGATCTCGGGCACGGGGCGCAGGCCATAGGCGCCCATGCCGATCGCCACGCCGATGATGCCGATCTCGGTGATCGGCGTGTCGAAGGCGCGGGTCTTGCCATATTTGGCCTGGAGCCCGGCAGTCGCGCGGAACACGCCACCGAAATAGCCGACATCCTCGCCCATCACGACGACCTGGTCGTCGCGTTCCATCATCACGTCCATGGCCGAGTTGATCGCCTGGATCATGTTCATCCGGGGGGTGTCGCTCATATGCCGGCCGCCTTGCGCTCGGCGATCATCTGGTCGCTCTGTTCCTTCAGGTGCCAGGGCATCTCCTCGAACACGCCCTCGAACATGGTCTCGAACGGCTGGTGCATGCCGTGGCCGAGGATGCCGTTCTTCTCGGCTTCCTTCTGCGCGCGCTTCACCGTCTCGGCGAGCTCGAGGTCCATCGCCGCGTGGCGTTCCTCGTCCCATTCGCCAAGGCCGATCAGATGGTCCTTGAGCCGCCGGATCGGATCGCCGAGCGGCCAGGCATTGGGCTCGCCGGCCGAGCGATAGGCGCTGGGATCGTCCGAGGTCGAATGGCCCTCGGCGCGGTAGGTGAAATGCTCGATCAGCGTTGGCCCCTGGTTGGTCCGCGCGCGCTCTGCGGCCCACTGTGTAGCGGCATAGACCGCCAGCGCATCATTGCCGTCGATGCGCAGGCCCGCGATGCCATAGCCGATCGCGCGCGCCGCGAAGGTGGTCGCCTCGGCACCCGCGAAGCCCGAGAAGCTCGAGATCGCCCATTGGTTGTTGACGACGTTGAAGATCACCGGCGCGCGGTAGACGGTCGCGAAGGTCAGCGCCGAGTGGAAGTCGCCTTCGGCGGTCGAGCCTTCGCCGCACCAGGTGGCGGCGATGCGGGTATCGCCGCGCGCCGCGCTCGCCATCGCCCAGCCCACCGCCTGCGGGTACTGGGTGGCGAGGTTGCCCGAGATCGAGAAGAAGCCGGTCTCCTTCGACGAATACATGATCGGCAGCTGCCGGCCCTGCAGCGGATCGCTCCGGTTCGAATAGATCTGGTTCATCATCTCGACCAGCGGGTAGCCGCGGGTGATCAGGATGCCCTGCTGGCGATAGCTGGGGAAGCACATGTCGTCGCCGGCCATGGCAAGGGCTGCCGAGACCGACACCGCCTCCTCGCCGGTCGACTTCATGTAGAAGCTGGTCTTGCCCTGGCGCTGGGCGCGGAACATGCGCTCGTCAAACGCGCGGGTGAGCGCCATGCTGCGCAGCATTTTGCGCTTGGCCTCGGCATCGAGCCGGGGATCCCAGGGGCCGACGGCATTGCCGTCGTCATCGAGGACGCGGACCAGGCCATAGGCGAGTTCGTGGAATCGATCGGCCGGCTCGGCGGTGTCCGGGCGGCGCGCGGCGCCGGCGGGCGGGATCGACAGATCGCTGAAATCGGCCTCGTCGCCGGGGCGAAAGCGCGGCTCGGGCACATGCAGCGATAGGGGCGGCAGGTTGGCGCGCGGGGCGTCCACCGTCATGGTCTCTCCATAAATTCGGCCGTGTCGCCACGGACAACGCACGGAACTCGATTTCACGCGCTTGTTATAAAATTTCAACGGGCCTGTCGAGATGGGGCAGCAGCGCTGGCCTAAAAATTTGGGACGCGGACTCCGATTGACTCCGCACCGGATTAGAACAAAATAGGAACGAACGAGTCGGACCTGTCATCAACCCCCAAGCGAGTCGCCGTGCCCGATCCTGCCACTCTCGACCAGTTGCGCGCAATGCTCAGCGCCATCGACGGCACCGGATTCCGTCGGCGCCCGGTGCTGCCCTTCGGGCTGGAGCGGCTCGATGCGAAGCTGGCGGACGGGGGCCTGCGGCTCGATGCGCTGCACGAGATTTCCGGCGCCACGCCCGACCTGACCGACGATTGTGCGGCCACGACCTTTATCGGCGGAATCGCTGCGCGCTGCTGGGGACCGGTGCTGTGGGTGGTGCGCAGGCGGGATCTGTTCGCCCCTGGCCTGGCGCAGGTGGGGCTCGATCCCAAGCGCGTCATCTATGCCGAGGCGCGCGACGACGACGAGTTGCTCGCGATCATGGAGGAAGGGCTGCGCCATCGCGGGCTCGGCGCGGTGATCGGCGAGGTGAAGCGGCTGGCGATGCCGGCCACGCGGCGGCTGCAGCTGGTGGCCGAGGGGGGCCGCACGATCGCCTTGCTGCTCAAGCGCCATGCCCGCGAGGGGAGCGATCCCTTGGGGGCGCCCTCGGCCGCAGTGACGCGCTGGCGGATCGGCTGTGCACCCTCGGCGCCGCTGCCGGTGGAGGGGGTCGGCCGGCCGCGCTGGGAACTGTCGCTGGCGCGGCAACGTGGGGGGGAATCGTTCCAACTTTTGGTGGAGGCCTGCGATGCAACGGGTCGCTGCGCTCTTCCTGCCCCACTGGTCGCTCGACCGCGTGCGGCGGGCCGAGCGGCGCGCGCCGCCGCCTGAGCGGGCGCACCAAGAAACTGCTTCTTCTATTCCGCGCTCGCCTGACGCCAAGGATGTGGATGCCGCCACCACCTGCGCTCCCCTTCCGCTTGCGGGAGGGGTCGGGGGAGGGGCTGAAACCTCGCAGCGCTTCTTCCACGTCGCCCCCTCCTCCAACCCCTCCCGCAAGCGGGAGGGGAGCGAAGATTTGGATGGCCTCGCTCAGGCACAGGCCCTCGCCGCCGCCGAACAGGAAGCGGCCTGCTCGGTCCAGCGGGGCGGTGGCTGGCGGCCGGGCGCGCGCTGGGCGCGGGCCGCGCGCGACGCCGCCATCGCCGCGCTGCCGCCGCACCAGCGGCCGCCGATGCGCGAGCTCGGCCGGCGCAGCGAGGCGGCGGACCATGCCTTCAAGCGGATGCGGCCCGACGAGGGTGGCGCGATGGCGGGCGGGGTGGTGCGGCTGCCGGTGGCGGCGCGTGCGGCTGTGCCGACCGTTGCTGCTCCCACCCCCGCCACCCATACACCGTCATCCCCGCGAAGGCGGGCATCCATTGACTCATCGGTTGCAGAGGGAGCCGCGACGGCACCGCGAATGGATCCCCGCCTCCGCGGGGATGACGATGGGGGGCGGGGGGAGCGCCGGAGCCAAACGCAGGCGACTTTGGCGGATGCGGTGGACCTCCCCCGCATCCTTTCCCGCCGCACCGGCAGCCGCAGCGAAGTCGCCGCGGCCTGTCCGGCTGCGCTCGCCATGGGCATCCGCATCGGCATGGCGCTCACCCAGGCGCGCGCGCTGGTGCCCGAGCTGCGCGTCGACCCCGTCGATCCGCATGGCGACCGCACCGATCTCGAACGGCTGGCGCACAGCCTCGCCCGGCGCTGGTCGCCGAGCGCCACCATCGCCGGCGAGGACCTGCTGTTCCTCGACCTGACCGGCGTCGCCCATCTCCATGGCGGCGAGGCACGGATGCTCCGCCGGCTGCACGCGCTGCTCGCCCGGCTGGGCTTTGCGAGCAAGATCGCCGTCGCCGACACCCCCGGCGCGGCTTGGGCCTTTGCGCGCTTCCGCCCGGAGACGTTGCTCCTCTGCCCGTCCGGTGAACAGGGCGCCTGGCTCGCCCCGCTCCCGGTCGAGGCGCTCCGGCTTGAGACGGACGCGCTCGATCTGCTCCACCGTCTCGGCGTCGACAGCATCGGCCAGCTCGCGGCGCTCCCCCGCGCGCCGTTGGTCCGCCGCTTCGGCACCACGATCGCCGCGCGGCTCGACCAGGCGCTGGGCCGCATCCCGGAGCCGGTCACCCCGGTCACCCCGCCCGAGCCGATCGCGGTCACCCAGCGCTTCGCCGAGCCGATCGCCACCCCCGAGGCGATCGCGCACTGGCTGGGCGACCTCGTCCACCGTCTCGCCGAAGCGCTGGCCGAAGCGGGGCAGGGCGCGCGCCGGATCGGGCTGGTCGCCGACCGGGTCGATGGCGTGCCCCAGCGGATCGGCATCGGCCTTGCTCGCGCCAGCCGCGATCCGGCGCACCTGCTCCGCCTGCTCGCACGGCGTATCGACCAGATCGAGCCTGGCTATGGTCTCGACGCGATGACGCTGCATCTGCTGCGCAGCGAACCGCTGGGCGCGCTGCCGGTCGACGAGCGGCTGGATGCCGAGACGGTCCCCGATCTCGCGCCCTTGATCGACACGCTGGCGACCCGCATCGGCATGGCCCGGCTGTGGCGGATGCGGGCCGTGGAAAGCGACGTGCCCGAACGTTCGGCCGCAGCACTTCCGCCCCTCGACCCGCCCGAGCGTGCGGCGCCGCCGCTGAAGGCCGACGATGTCCGGCAGCTCGACCGCAACGCGCCGCTGCCGCCCTGGCATCCGGACTGGCCGCGCCCGATCCGCCTGCTCCGGCGCCCGGAGCGGCTGGACTTCGTGGTCGCCGAACTGCCCGACCAGCCGCCGCGTCGCTTCACCTGGCGGGGCGAGCGGCACGAGGTGGTCCGCGCCGACGGCCCCGAGCGGATCCATGGCGAATGGTGGAAGCGCGCCGCCGAGACGCACGCCACGCGCGACTATTTCCGCGTCGAGGACGAGCGCGGCCGCCGCTACTGGCTGTTCCGCCAGGGCGATGGCGAGCGTAGCGTGACCGGCGATCTCAGCTGGTACCTGCACGGCCTGTTCGGGTGACCGCCATGTATTCCGAGCTCCAGGTCACCAGCCATTATTCCTTCCTGCGCGGCGCCTCCGCACCCTCCGAGCTGTTCGAGGCCGCGGCGGCGTACGGCATGCCTGCACTCGGCATCACCGATCACAACAGCGTCGGCGGAATCGTCCGCGGGCTGGTCGCGGCGGAGGAGACCGGCGTGCGGCTGGTCACCGGCTGCCGGCTGGACCTGACCGACGGCAGCGGCGTGCTGGTCTGGCCCGAAGATCTCGCCGCCTGGTCGCGGCTCACCCGGCTGCTCAGCATCGGCAAGGCGCGCGCGGACGCCCAGCATGGCGAGAAGGGGCAGTGCTTCCTCCATTGGGAGGATGTTGCGGGCCATGCGGACGGCCTCGTCGCCGCGCTGGTGCCCGGCATGGCGGACAGCGGGGACCCGGCGGCATTGCGCTGGATGGCGGATGTGTTCGGGGATCGCGGCCATGTCGCGCTCACCCGCCATCGCCGCCCGCAGGAGGCAGTGCGGCTGCACGGGCTGGCGCAGGCGGCCGCCGCGCATGGCCTGACTCCGCTCGCCACCGGCGATGTGCTCTACCATCACCCGGACCGGCGGATGCTGCACGACGTGATGACCGCGATCCGTCACACCACCACGGTCGACGATCTCGGCTTCCGTCGCGCCCGCAGCGCCGACCGGCACCTCAAGCCCCCGCACGAAATGGCACGCCGCTTCGCTGCCTGGCCCGAGGCGCTGCGGGCAGTCGAGGCGGTGGTCGAGCGCTGCGCCTTCAATCCGCGCGAGCTCGGCACGCTCTATCGCTATCCGGACGAAGTGGTGATGTCCGGCCGCAGTCCGCAGGAGGCGCTGGCCAAGCTCGCCCGCGATGCGCTCGCGGCGAAGTTTCCGGAGGGGCCGCCGCCCGCCTATGCCGAGCTGCTCGAGAAGGAGCTGCGGCTGGTCGAGAAGTTCGGCTACGCGCCCTATTTCCTTACCGTCCATTCGATCGTCCGCTTCGCCCGCGCGCAGGAGATTCTCTGCCAGGGGCGCGGCAGTGCGGCCAATTCGCTGATCTGCTTCCTGCTTGGCGTCACCTCGATCGATCCGGTTTATCACAAGCTGCTGTTCGAACGCTTCCTCTCCGAAGACCGCAACGAGCCCCCCGATATCGACGTCGATTTCGAGCATGAGCGGCGCGAGGAAGTGATCCAGTGGATCTACGAGACCTATGGCGCGCGCCACGCCGCGCTCACCGCCGTGGTCAGTCGCTACCGGACGCGCGGGGCGGTGCGCGAGGTCGGCAAGGCGCTGGGGCTGTCCGAGGACGTCACCGCCGGGCTCGCCGGGCAGGTCTGGGGCTGGTCCAACGAAGGGGTGAGCGAGGCCGATGCCGCAGCGCTCAACCTCGACGCCAGCGAGCCGCGGCTGGCGCTGACGCTCGACCTTGCCCGCCAGCTGATCGGCACGCCCCGCCACCGCTCGCAGCATCCGGGCGGCTTCGTGCTCGCCCAGGCGAACCTGGACGAGATCGTGCCGATCGAGCCCGCTGCGATGGTCGACCGGCGGGTGATCGAATGGGAGAA
Organism: Sphingomonas sp. S2M10; assembly: GCF_012650175.1. Taxonomy (GTDB): domain Bacteria; phylum Pseudomonadota; class Alphaproteobacteria; order Sphingomonadales; family Sphingomonadaceae; genus Sphingomonas. The sequence continues at coordinate 182,942 of NZ_JAAILI010000056.1, read as the reverse complement.
GGACGATATCGAGACGCTCGGCCTGATGAAGGTCGACATTCTCGGGCTCGGCATGCTCGGCTGTATGCGGCGCGCGTTCGATCTGCTCGAGCAGCACAAGGGCGTGAAGCTGACGCTTGCCTCGGACGCGATGCAGGAGGACGATCCCGCCACCTTTGCGATGATCCAGAAGGCCGACACGCTCGGCACCTTCCAGATCGAGAGCCGCGCGCAGATGTCGATGTTGCCGCGGCTGAAGCCGAAGGTGTTCTACGATCTCGTCATCCAGGTCGCGATCGTGCGGCCCGGGCCGATCCAGGGTGACATGGTCCATCCTTATCTGCGGCGGCGCGAGGGCAAGGAGCAGGTCGAGTATCCGAGCGAGGAACTGCGCGACGTGCTGGAGAAGACCTTCGGCGTGCCGCTGTTCCAGGAACAGGCGATGAAGGTCGCGATCGTCGGTGCGGGCTTCAAGCCGGCCGAGGCCGATGCGCTGCGCCGTGCAATGGCGACGTTCAAGTCGACCGGCGGCGTCACCCATTTCCGCGAGAAGATGATCAGCGGGATGCTGGAGAAGGGCTACAAGCAGGACTTTGCCGAACGCACCTTCAAGCAGATCGAGGGGTTCGGCAGCTACGGCTTTCCCGAGAGCCATGCGGCCAGTTTCGCCAAGATCGCCTATGCATCCAGCTGGATGAAGTGCCACCATCCGGACATCTTCTGCGCGGCGCTGCTCAACGCCCAGCCAATGGGGTTCTATGCGCCGGCGCAGATCGTGCGGGATGCGCGCGAGCACGGGGTCGAGGTGCGCGCGGTGTGCGTGAACGATAGCGACTGGGATACGCGGGTGTTGGGGGTGCCCTGCCGGGAAGGGAAGCCGCACGCAAACCCTCCCCCCTTGCGGGGGAGGGAGGGGCCCATCGCGCAGCGATGGGAGGGAGAGGGGGGCGATTTGCAGAGCAAATCGCGCGGTTGCTGCGCAACCGCTCACCCTCTCCAAGCTGCGCTAGGCGCTAAAGCGCCAAGCTCCGCTATCCTCCCCCGTCAAGGGGGAGGAATGGCAAGCTATGCCGGGGAGGATCTTGGGCTCCTCCCCCTTCGCCTAGGCATGCGCGTCGTGCAGGGGCTGTCCGAGCGCGATGCCGATTCCATCCTCGCCGCCCGGGCCGAGCGGCCCTTCACCTCGATCGAGGATGTCTGGCGCCGCGCCCGCGTATCCCCCGCCGCGCTGGAGAAGCTCGCGCGCGCCGATGGCTTTCGCGCCTTCGGGCAGGATCGGCGCCAGGCGCTGTGGGCAATCAAGGCGCTCGACCAGGCACCGCTGCCGCTGTTCGCCGGCATTGAAGGACCGATCCAGGCCGCCGAGCCCGCAGTCACGCTCACCCCGCTTACCGCCGGCCGCGAGGTGGTGGAGGATTACCGCGCCACCCAGCTGAGCCTGCGCGCGCACCCGCTGCACTTCCTGCGCGGCACGCTGGCGGCGCGGCGCATCCGCCCGTGCGGCGACCTCAAGACGCTCAAGGACGGTGCGCGGGTGGAGGTGGCGGGGATCGTGCTCGTCCGCCAGAAGCCGGGCAGCGCCAAGAGCATCTTCCTAACGCTGGAGGACGAGACCGGCATCGCCAATGCGATCGTCTGGCCGGCGCGGTTCGCGCTCTACCGCCCGATCATCCTCGCCGCGCCGATGATCTCGGTCCGTGGACGCCTCCAGCGCGAAGGCGAGGTGCTGCACCTGATCGCCGAGACGATCACCGACCTGACCGACCTGCTGCGCAGCGTCGGCGCGCAGGATCTGCCGCGGATGACGATGCCCGGCGATGGTGCCACGCATGGCGGCACAATCGATTCGCGCGACCGCAAGGTCACCCGCGCCACCGATCCCGCCCATGCCTATCCCAAGCAGCGCACGCCCGAGAGCTGGCCCTCGCGGCGCGAGGATATCATCCCGATCAAGTCACACGATTTCCACTGATGGCGGGAACGGCGCCCGCGTTGGACGCCGCTCCCGCGCGGATCAGCCCGCCACCACCGTCTGCTCGATCGTGCCGAAGATCGGGTGGTGCCTGTCGTCCTCCGCCCAGATGCGGATGGTGTCCCCGGCCTTGAGGAAGGGGGTTTCGGGGCTCCCTCGCAGGATCGTCTCGACGGTGCGGACCTCGGCGAGGCAGCAATAGCCCTTGCCGCCCTCGCCGATCGGCTTGCCGGGGCCGCCATCCTCGTCGCGGTTGGAGACCGTGCCCGATCCGATGATCGTGCCGGCACCCAGCGCGCGCGTCTTCGCCGCATGCGCGATCAGCGTGCCGAAATCAAAGGTCATGTCCTCGCCGGCCTCTACACGGCCGAAGGGCTTGCCATTGAGGTCGACCATCAGCGTGCGGTGGAGCTTGCCGTCCTGCCACCAATCGCCCAGCGCGTCGGGGGTGACGAACACCGGCGAGAAGGCACTGGCCGGCTTGGACTGGAAGAAGCCGAAGCCCTTGGCGAGTTCGCCCGGGATCAGGTTGCGCAGCGACACGTCATTGGTCAGGCCCACCAGCCGCACCGCCGTCAGCGCCTCTTCGCGGCTGGCACCGAGCGGCACATCGCCCGTCACGACAACCACTTCGGCCTCAAGGTCGCAGCCCCAGCTTTCGTCCTTGAGCGGGATCGAATCGCGCGGGCCCAGGAACCCGTCCGATCCGCCCTGGTACATCAGCGGATCCTGCCAGAAGCTCTCGGGCAGTTCGGCGCCGCGTGCCTGCCGCACCAGCGCGACATGGTTCACATAGGCCGAGCCGTCCGCCCATTGATAGGCGCGCGGCAGGGGTGCCGCCGCCTGGCGCTCGTGAAAGCGCATCATTGGGATGGTCTCATGCTCGAGATCGGTGGCAAGGTTGCGAAGGTCCCCCTCCACCCGCTCCCAATTGTCGAGCGCCGCCTGCAGCGTCGGCGCGATATGGCTGGCATCGGCGCACCAGGCGAGATCGTTCGAGACGACGACGAGCTTGCCGTCGCGGCCCTGCTTGAGGCTGGCTAGTTTCATTTGACACCATCTCCTTCGGCGGTCGCCATAGGGCAACTTCGCTCGCCACGGAACCGTAACCCGTTGCTACGTATTTTGCCCAGTCGCATTGACTTCGAGGCGGGCCATGATCAACGAATTGCACATGGCCGCCCCGCTTCGTTTTCTGGACCATGGCGGTGAGATGGCCGAACGCATCCGCGCGTTCGACTGGGCCGGCCATCCGTTCGGCACGCCGGCGACCTGGTGTGAGCCGCTGCGGATCACCGTCGACATGTTGCTGGCCTCGCGTTTCCCCAAAGCACTCTATTGGGGCCCGGAGTTTCGGCTGCTGTACAATGATGCATGGGCGCCGATCCCGGCCGAACGGCATCCGCATGCGCTCGGCCGGCCAGGCAGCGAGGTTTGGGCCGATATCTGGGACGTGGTCGGGCCGCAGATGGAAGAGGTGGTCGCCACCGGTCGCGGTTTCGCCGTCTATGACCAGCTGCTGCGGATCGAACGCGACGGCGTGCCGCGCGACAGTTGGTGGAACTACAGCTTCACACCCATCCGAGATGCGGAGGGGCGCGTCCTCGGCATCCTCAACCAGGGCAATGAGACGACGCGCACCGTGATGGCGGAACGTGCGAAGCAGGCCGAGCTGGAGCGTCTGCGGGAGTATTTCCAGCAGGCGCCGGGCGCTGTTGCCCTGCTGGAAGGCCCGGAGCATCGCTTCGTGCTGGCGAATCCCGCCTATCTGCAGCTGGTCGGCCGGGAAGCGCTGGTGGGGCAATCGGTTGCGGACGCGCTGCCGGAAGTGGTCGAGCAGGGCTATATCGACGTGCTCGATCAGGTCTATCGCAGCGGTACCCCCTATCGCGCCATCAACCGCGACGTGATGCTGCAACGTCGCCCCAACGCCGAACGCGAGCGGCGCGTTCTCGATTTCGCCTTTCAGCCGATCAAGGACGGGCGGGGCGTTTCAACGGGCATCTTCATTTCCGCGACCGATATCACCGAACGGGCCATCGTCGAGGAGGCGCTGCGCCGGAGCGAGGAGCGGCTGCAGCTTGCGCTCAACGCCTCGACCGGCATCGGCACCTGGGATTGGTCGTCCGAAAGCGGACGCATCACGGGCGATGACCGATTTGCCGCGCTGTTCGGCATCGATCCGCAGCGCGTTGCTACCGGCGGCGCCTTCGACGCGGTGCTCAACTTCATCCATCCGGACGATCGAGCGCGCATCGTCGTCGAGGTGCGCCGCGCCATTGCCGAGCGCGCGCCGCTGAAGCTGGAGTTCCGGGTGGTGCGTGCGGACGGCGAGGTTCGCTGGCTGCTCACACAGGGACGTTGCACCTTCGATGCGCAGGGCCGCCCAATCCGCTTCCCCGGCGTGAGCTTCGACATCACCGATCGCAAGCTGGCCGAGGAGGCCGCGCAGGAAGCCGCCGAGGATCTGCGCTCGGCAACCGAGGCGCAGTCCTTCCTCCACGGTCTTGCAGAACGCCAGCGCACGCTGGAAACGCCCGATGCGATCATGGGGAGTACCGCGGCGGAGCTTGGCGCGAAGCTGGGCCTTGCGCGCGTCGGCTTCTACCGTGTTGCCGGCGAGACGATCCATCTAGGCCCCTGCTGGACCGACGGAAGCTTGCCGATATTTTCCGGCCAGTGGAGGCTGGACGCAGTTGCGCCGCTGGTCGAGCGCTACCGGCAGGGCCGCACGGTCACCTTCGACGATAGCAGTACCGAATTTCCCCATACCGAGCTGAGCAAGCTTTCGCCCTCGGCGATCGGCGTGCCGCTGCTGCGCGGCGGGCAGTGGGTCGCGACCTTCTACGCCAATGGCGCCGGGCCGCGCCATTGGCGGGCGGAAGAGATCGCCTTTGTCGAGACGGTGGTGGAAACGACGTGGGACGCCGTGGAGCGCGCCGATGCGGTGCTGGCGCTGCGCGAAAGCGAAGCGCAATTCCGCGCGATCACCAATTCGATCGATCACATGGTCTGGTCCGCCGATGCAGAAGGCGCGGTCGATTATTATAACGACCGTTGGTACGATTATACCGGCGTCGAGCGCGGCAAGACGGACGGGAACGCCTGGAGCGAGGTGCTGCACCCTGGGGACCAGCGGCGCGCCGCCGCCGTCTGGGAGCATTGCGTACGTACCGGCGCGTTGTATCGCATCGAATATCGGCTGCGGCACCATAGCGGCATCTACCGTTGGGCGCTGGGACGCGCGCAACCGCTGCGGGATGCGCAGGGCCGCATATTGCGCTGGTTCGGCACCTGCACCGACATTCAGGACATCGTTGATGCGCGCGAAGTGCTCGCCCGTTCGCGCGAGGAGCTGGAAGCCGCGGTGCGCGAACGGACCGAGCGGCTGATGGCCGCCGAGGCGCAACTTCGCCAAGCGCAGAAGATGGAAGCGGTGGGCCAGCTGACCGGCGGCATCGCGCATGACTTCAACAACATGCTGGCGGTGGTGATCGGCGCGCTGGACCTGATGGAGCGGCGCGTCGCGCAGGGGCGCACCGATATCGACCGCTATTTGGTCGCGGCGCGTGACGGGGCAAGCCGCGCTGCGGCGCTGACGCAGCGGCTGCTTGCCTTCTCGCGTCGCCAGCCGCTGGCACCGACCGCGCTAGACGTGAACGACATGCTGGCCGGGATGATCGAACTGCTGGTGCGCACGCTTGGCGAGGGCGTGGTGATCGAGACCCAGTTCGCGCGGCGGCTGGAGCCGGTGATCGCCGATCGCAATCAGCTCGAAAACGTCGTGCTGAACCTTGCGGTCAACGGCCGCGATGCGATGCCCGACGGCGGCACGCTGACGATCGAGACCGACCGGGTCGCGATCGGGGCCGAGCAGGCGGCACGCTACGAGATCGACGCCGGCGACTATGTTGAGATCCGCCTTCGAGACACCGGCGTCGGCATGCCGCCTGAGGTCGCGGCGCGCGCCTTCGATCCCTTCTTCACCACCAAGGGCGTCGGCAAAGGCACCGGGCTGGGGCTGAGCCAGGTGTTCGGCTTTGTCCGGCAGTCCGGCGGCCATGTCCTGATCGAGAGCACGCCGGGCCAGGGCACGTGCGTGCACGTGCTGCTGCCCGCCAAGCCGGAGGCGGTGCCGACGCCGGCCGGCGCGGGTGTTCAGGGCGACCTGCCGCGCGGGCGCCCCGGCGAGGTGATCCTGGTCGTCGAGGATGAAGACCGCGTGCGGACCTATTCGGTCGAGGCCCTGCGTGAACTCGGCTATGGCGTGGTGTTCGCTCGGGATGGAATCGAAGCGCTGCGGCTGCTAGAGCGCGGGCAGAAGATCGCGCTGCTGTTCAGCGACGTGGTCATGCCCGAGATGAGCGGGCGCGAGTTGGCGGCTCGGGTCCGCGAGCGAATGCCGGATCTGAAGGTGCTGCTCACCAGCGGCTATGCGCCCGATGCGCCGCTTTCGGGTGCCGATGAAGCCATTCTTTCCAAGCCGTTCGACATCGCGACGCTGGCTGCCGCGATCCGGGCCGCACTGGACGCCTGACGAAAGGAAAGGCTTGACCTTCGGGCGTGCGTTCGCCATTCGCCCCGCGGCTTCGGGCGATGCGTCCGGTTGACCAGTCCCTGCCGCCGAGTCCTGTCGAAGGGCGGCCAGGGTCCGCCCGGCAGGCGGAGGACGTGTATCCATGGCAAATGTGGCAGTGATCGGCGCCCAATGGGGTGACGAAGGCAAGGGCAAGATCGTCGACTGGCTCGCCGAGCGCGCCGATGTGGTGGTTCGCTTCCAGGGCGGGCACAATGCCGGCCACACGCTGGTGATCGGCGACAAGGTCTACAAGCTCTCGCTGCTCCCCTCGGGCATCGTCCGCGGCACGCCGAGCGTGATCGGCAACGGCGTGGTGCTCGATCCCTGGGCGCTCAAGGCCGAGGTGGAGAAGCTGCGCGACCAGGGCGTCGACGTGACCCCGGACACGCTCAAGATCGCCGATACCTGCCCGCTGATCCTGCCCTTCCACCGCGATCTCGACGCGTTGCGCGAGGATGCTAGCGGCGCCGGCAAGATCGGCACCACCCGCCGCGGGATCGGCCCGGCCTATGAGGACAAGGTCGGCCGCCGGGCGATCCGGGTGTGCGATCTCGCCAATCTCGACGCGATCGGGCCGCAGGTCGATCGCCTCGCCGCGCACCATGATGCGCTGCGCGCCGGCTTCGGCCAGCCGCCGATCGACCGCGAGGGACTGCTGAACGAGCTGCGCGACATCGCCGGCTTCGTCCTGCCCTTCGTCCAGCCGGTGTGGAAGATGCTCAACGAGGCGCGCTCGCGCGGCCGGCGCATCCTGTTCGAAGGCGCGCAGGGCGTGCTGCTCGACATCGATCATGGCACCTATCCGTTCGTCACCTCGTCCAACACCGTGTCGGGTACGGCGGCGAGCGGCAGCGGCATGGGGCCGGGCGCGGTCGGCTTCGTGCTCGGCATCGCCAAGGCCTATACCACCCGTGTCGGCTCGGGCCCGTTCCCGAGCGAGCAGGAGAACGAGATCGGCGAGCGGCTCGGCACGCGCGGCCATGAGTTCGGCACCGTCACCGGGCGCAAGCGCCGCTGCGGCTGGCTCGACGCGGTGCTGCTGCGCCAGTCGGTCGCGGTCTCGGGCATCACCGGCATCGCGCTGACCAAGCTGGACGTGCTCGACGGGTTCGACGAGATTCAGGTCTGCACCGGCTATCGCCTGCGCGGCGAGGTGCTCGACTATTACCCTGCCAGCGCGCCCGACCAGGCGGCGGTGGAGCCGATGTACGAGACGATGGAAGGCTGGTCGGAATCGACCTTCGGCGCGCGCAGCTGGGCCGAGCTGCCGGCGCAGGCGATCAAATATATTCGCCGCGTCGAAGAGCTGATCCAATGTCCCGTGGCGCTGGTCTCGACCAGCCCCGAGCGCGAGGACACCATTCTCGTGCGCGATCCGTTTGCGGACTGATACAAAAACGCCCGGCCCTGGGGGAGGGCCGGGCGGTTCGCGGTTCGAGGCGAGGAACCGAAAGGGGGGAAAGGTTCCTCAGCTTCGCCTGGCGCTTAACGAGGACGCTTGCGCTTCGGCTTGTCACCAGTCTGGTCACCCATGGTCGAGTCGGTCGTGGACGCGCTCGGATCCGTCGGCGTGGTCGTGGTGGTGGACGAATCCGGCATCGTCGTCATCGTCCCGGAACCCGTGGTCCCGCCGGGCGTGGTGGTGGTGGACGGGTTCATCGACGGATCGGTCGGCGATGTCGTCTGGCCCGGGCTCGTCTGTCCGGGGACGGTGCTCTGATCCATGGTGCCGCCCGGCGTCGTCTGGCCGGGCGTGGTCTGCTGCGCGAAGGCGGCCGGCGCTGCGATCAGCGTGGCGGCGGCGAGAATCGTCTTGATGTACATTACTCGGCATCCTTCTGTTGATCATGCCAACGGAAGATTAACCATCAAGCTGACAAGAAGTCTCACCAACTGATTTCGATTAGTCGATAAAAGTAAACGGACCAGGGCCGAGTCGAGCGCAAGATCAGCCGACTTGCGCCCGATGCAGCAATTTCTGATCGGCCAGTACCAACGCGACCATTGCTTCGACGACGGGCACGCCGCGAATCCCCACGCACGGGTCGTGGCGCCCTTTGGTGCGGATCTCGCTGGCCTCGCCGTCGCGGGTGACGGTCTCGACCGGGATCAGGATCGAGCTGGTCGGCTTGAACGCGACGCGCATCCGCACCGGCTGGCCGGTCGCGATGCCGCCCGCGATGCCGCCCGCATGATTGGCGAGGAAATCGACGCCGCCGTCGCTGGTGGGGCGCATCGCGTCGGCATTCTCCTCGCCGCGCAGGGCGGCGGCCGCAAAGCCGTCGCCGATCTCGAAGCCCTTCACTGCGTTGATCGACATGCACGCCGCCGCCAGTTCGCTGTCGAGCTTGGCGTAGAGCGGCGCCCCCCAGCCGGCAGGCACGCCGGTCGCTTCGCAGGCGACGACCGCGCCGAGCGAGGAACCGTCCTTGCGCGCGGCGTCAACCAGCGTCTCCCAGCGCGCGGCCGCGTCCGGGTCGGGGCAGAAGAAAGGATTGTTGCCGATTTCGGCCGCGTCGAACCTGGCATAGTCGATCGTGTCGCCACCGATCGCCTCGACCCAGGCGGTGATCGTCACCTCCGGGATCACGGCCCGGGCGACCGCACCCGCCGCCACCCGCGCCGCCGTCTCGCGCGCCGAGGAGCGGCCGCCGCCGCGATAGTCGCGGAAGCCGTATTTCTGGTCGTACGCGTAATCGGCATGGCCGGGACGATAGGACTTGGCGACGTCCGAATAATCCTTGGAGCGCTGATCGACATTGTCGATGTGCAGCGCGATCGGCGTACCCGTCGTGCGCCCCTCGAACACGCCGGAGAGGATGCGGACCTGGTCCGGCTCCTGCCGCTGGGTGGTGAAGCGCGACTGGCCCGGGCGGCGGCGATCGAGGAAGGGCTGGATGTCGGCTTCGCTCAGCGTCAGCCCCGGCGGGCAGCCATCGACCACCGCGCCGAGCGCGGGGCCATGGCTCTCGCCCCAGGTGGTGAAGCGGAACACGCGACCGAAGCTGTTGAACGACACCGGCGCACGCCCTCCGTCTGGATCAAAACCGCCGGCCGTTTCGCAGGTGTCGCGCGGCGCTGCAACCCGTTCGGGTTTTTGTGGTCGGCGCCGGCGGCTGCCGGCTCTCAGGGAATCTCGAAGAGTCCCGCCGCGCCCATACCGCCGGCGGTACACATCGACACGACGACAAACCGCGCCCCACGCCGCCGCCCCTCGATCAGCGCATGGCCGACCAGCCGGCTGCCGGTCATGCCGAAGGGATGGCCGATCGCGATCGCGCCGCCGCTGACGTTGAGTTTCTCGGGATCGATGCCCAGCGTGTCTCGGCAGTAGAGGCACTGACTGGCGAAGGCCTCGTTTATCTCCCAAAGGTCGATATCCTCGACCTTCAACCCGGCCCGGGCGAGCAGCTTGGGCACGGCGAAGATCGGGCCGATGCCCATTTCGTCCGGCTCGCAGCCCGCCACCTGAAAGCCGCGATAGATACCGAGAATCGGGCGACCCTCCGCCTCGGCGGTCTTGCGGTCCATCAGGATCTGCGCGGCGGCGCCGTCGGAGAGCTGGCTGGCATTGCCGGCGGTGACATGGCGGCCCTCGGCGACGAAGGCGCCGTCCTTCCACACCGGCTTGAGGCCGGCGAGCACCTCGGCGGTCGTGCCCGGCCGGATGCCCTCATCCTGGGTGACCGTCACCGTCTCGTCGCCGCTACGGGTTCCCGCCTTGTCGAACACTGCCTTGGTGACGGTGATCGGCGCGATCTCCTCCGCGAACGCCCCGCGGGCAAGCGCCTCGGCCGCGCGTCGCTGGCTGGCGGCGGCAAAAGCGTCCTGCGCCTCGCGCGAAATGCCATAGCGATCCGCGACGATCTCCGCGGTCTCGATCATCGGGATATAGGCAGCCGGCACCTGCTCGGCGACCGAGCGATTGGCGTAGCGGGTCGCATTGGCCATGGTCAGGCTGATCGACTCCATCCCGCCGGCGAGCGCAACGTCGATCTCGTCGGTCATGATCGAACGGGCGGCGAGCGCGATGGCAGTGAGGCCCGATCCGCATTTCCGGTCGAGGCTGAACGCCGGTACGCTGTGCGGGATACCCGCCGCGAACAGCGCCATGCGCGCCATGTTGGCGCCTTGCGTGCCCCATTGGTTGCCCATGCCGTAGAACACGTCGTCGATCCGCACGGGATCGATGCCGGCGCGCTCGATCGCCGCGTTCATGACATGCGCGGCGAGCACCGGCGCTTCGGTATCGTTGAAATAGCCCCGGCCCGCCTTGCCGATGCCGGTGCGGGCGGTGGAGACGATCGCGGCTTCGCGCATGGCACCCTCTCGTGTTTCGAGTTTCGGGTACGCTTCCGCCATCGGGGAGCGGAATGCAACCGCCTCAGTCGCGGAACTGGGGCGCGCGCTTCTGCATGTTGGCCATCACCGCCTCGATCTGGTTGGGCGAGCGGAGCAGTGCGGCTTGCTCGACGCTCTCGGCCAGCAGCACCGCGGCGGCATCGCCTTCATGGCTGGCGAGGCGCTTTGCGGCGCGGATCGCGTCGGGGTTGCGACCGGCGATGGCATGCGCGAGCGCCATCGCCTCCGCATGGGGATCGTCGGCCAGCCGGGTGACGAAGCCCAAGCCTTGCGCCTCCGCCGCGTCGAACTCGCGGGCGGTGTAGGTAAGCTCACGCAGCACGTCGTCACGCACCGTGCCGCGCCAGAGGACGAAGCCGGCCATGTCGGGGACGATGCCCCATTTGAGCTCCATTACCGAAAGTCGCGTGGCGGGCGCGGCGATCCGCACATCGGCGCCGCTGGCGATCTGCAGCCCGCCCCCAAAGGCCACGCCGTGGACGGCGGCGATCACCGGCACCGGCAGCGTTCGCCAGCCCCAGGCGACCTGCTGGAAGCTGTTGGCGAGCCCATGCGTCCGCGCCGCGATGTCGACCCCCGCGCCGACGCCCGCCATGCTCGCCATGTCGAGCCCGGCGCAGAAGGCGCGACCTTCGCCGGAAAGCACCACGGCGCGCAGCCCTGCGGACTGGCCGAGCGTGTCGATCGCCGCCAACAGCCCTTCGATCATGGCGGGATCGAGCGCGTTCATCTTGTCCGGCCGGGAGAGCCGCACATCGGCCACGCCCTGCTCGATCGTCCACGTCACGCGCTCGCTCATTCCGCATCCTCTCTCATTCTCTGCCAATGTGCGGCGAAGCATTTGCGCGGGCAAGACGGTGGCGCTAGAAAAGTGGGTATGTCCCAGTCCAGCGATCCCGCGGCGGCGCCCCGGTTCGATCCGCGCATGTTCTTTGCGCTCCGCTTTCCCAACCATGGCAGCCGCCTGGGCGTCGCTCATCGCGATCACGGCGAGGATTGGTCCGAGCTGGAGCTGCCTTGGCGCGCGGATCTGGTGGGGCAGGAGGAGACCGGCGTGCTCGCCTCGGGGCCAATCCTGGCGCTGATGGACATGGCGAGCAGCGTCGCGGTGTGGCTGAAGGTGGGCAGGTTCCTGCCGCACGCCACGCTCGACCTGCGGATCGATTATCTGCGCCCGGCGCGCGCGCGACAGACGGTGATCGGGCGCGCCGAATGCTATCGGCTGACGCGGTCGATCGCGTTCGTGCGCGGACAGGCGCATGACGGCGATCCCGCGGATCCGATCGCGCATGTCGCGGGCACCTTCATGGCGGCGGAGGGATACCGGTGAAACTGCCTCCCTATGCCGAGCTGCTGGGACTCACCGTCGAGCCGGGCGCCGATGCGCCGGTGCTGGTGATGCCTTTCGCCGGAGACGTGGTCGGCCGGCCGGGCTTTCTGCATGGCGGCGCGATCGGTGGACTGCTCGAAATGGCGGCGGTCGGCGCCCTGCTTCAGGCGCTCGAAGCCGAAGGCGCGGCGCAGATGAAGCCGGTCAGCGTCACGGTGGACTATATGCGCGGCGGGCGCGAGAAGGAGACGCGCGCCAAGGGCACGGTGACGCGGCTGGGCAACCGCGTGGCGAATGTCAGCGCCGTGGCGTGGCAGGACGAGGAAGACCGGCCGATCGCCGCAGCGCGGATGAACTTCCTGATCGTCAGATAGGGGAGTGTTCCCTCCACACCCCACCGTCATTCCCGCGAAGGCGGGAATCCATTAGCCTGTGCGCCTCGGGACGAGCCTATCCACCTGCGGCAATGGATCCCCGCCTTCGCGGGAATGACGAAGGATGTTGGGGAGGCGTGCACCTCCCCAATCCCTCACTTCTTCGGGCTCACCCGCATCAGCCAGCCGCCATCGCCCTTGGCGCCGTCCTGCAGCAGCCACAGCGAGCCGTCGGGACCCTGCGCCACGTCGCGGATGCGCATGTCGAGGTTCCACTGATCGGCCTTGCGGGCATTGGTGCCGTCGAGCGCGATGCGGAGCAGTGCCTGGCCGGACATCGCACCCATCAGCAGCGAGCCCTTCCACTGCGGGAACTCGCTGCCGCTGTAATAGATCAGCCCCGAGGGCGAGATCGACGGCACCCAATGGAGCTTGGGCAGCTCATAGCCGTCGCCGGCCTTGGGCTTGGGAATCGGCTTGTTGTTGTAATTCTCGCCGAACGACACATTGGGCCAGCCATAGTTGCGGCCCTTGACGATCAGGTTGAGCTCGTCGCCGCCCTGCGGGCCCATTTCGTGCTCCCAGAGATTGCCGGATGCGTCGAAGGCGAGGCCATAGGGATTGCGATGGCCGCTGCTCCAGATCGCGGCGGGTGCGGGGTTGGGGCCGTCGAACGCAAAGGGGCGGCCCTTGGCGGTCTTGGCGGCTTCGGTATCCGCAGGCGGATCGATGACCTGCACGCTGGTCGCGCCGACCTTGCCCGCATCCGGATTGTCCGAGGCCGGCTTGCCGTCGAGCGTCAGGTGCAGGATCTTGCCGATCGCCTGGTTGGGATCCTGCGCGGGGGTGAAACGCTGGCGCTCGCCCGAGGACAGGAACAGCGACTTGCTATCGGGCGCAAAGGCGATCACCGCGCCGAACTGTCCGCCATCGCCGTCCGCGCCGCTGCGGAACAGCACCTCCACATTGTCGAGTCGCGGCGCCATCGCCTTGCCGCGGGTGAGCTTGGCGCGCGCGAGTGCCAGCGCGCTGCCGTTGGCGCGGGGCTCGGAATAGGTGAAGTAGATCATGTCGCTGCTGGCGAAGTCCGGCGCCGGCGCCACGTCGAGCAGGCCGCCCTGGTTCACGGTAGCGACCTTTGGCACGCCGGTTACCGCCTGGACCTTCTGGTTGACCTCCCAGAGCTGCAGCTGCCCGCCCTTTTCGGTGACCAGCGCCGCGCCGTCGGGGAGGAACGCGAGCGCGAAGGGCGAGTCGAACTCGGCGACGCGCGTCGCGGTGAAGGGCACGTCTGCGGGCAGCGGCGCGGGGGTGCCGCTGGGTACCGGCAACGGTGTCGGCGTGCCCGCGGTGCCTGCCGGCTGCTGGGCATTGGAGCCCGGCGACGAGCAGGCAGCGGCGAACAACATGGGTATCAGCAGCAGCGAACGGGGCATGGGAATCCTCTCCGGCGATGGTTCGGCTGAGAACCCAGCCGGTTTTGCAACGCGTTGCAACGCCTTTCCTGCCCGAAAAGATGCAAGGCCCCTGGCCTCCCCCTTGCTCCGCGGTACACGATTGCGTATATCGCGGATGCTTTCTCGGACATCGTCAAACATGATCGAGGTCGGGGCCACCAGGCTCCGGCGCCGAAGCTGCTTGATTACAACCGGAGACATGTGTGGCGAATCTCGCCGAACTGGCCAAGATGATCGAAACCGAAGCGCAGACGCTGGGCTTTGCCCTGGTGCGCGTGAAGCTGTTCGGCGGCCAGAGCGATCCCACGCTGCAGATCATGGCCGAGCGCCCGGATACGCGCCAGCTGACGATCGACGATTGCGCCGATCTGTCGCGCCGAGTCTCGGACCTGCTCGACCGGCTGGAGGCCGAGGGCCGCGATCCGATCGACCATGCCTATCGGCTGGAAGTCAGCTCGCCGGGCATCGACCGGCCGCTCACCCGGCTGCAGGATTTTGCCGACTGGCAGGGCCACGAGGCCCGCATCACGCTCGCCGAGAAGCTGGACGGGCGCAAGCAGTTCAAGGGCGACCTCGCCGGCATCGACAAGGACGCGGGCACCATCACGATCGTGACGCAGGATGAGACGCAGCATGTGCTGCCGTTCGCGGGCGTTGAGGATGCCAAGCTGACGATGACCGACCGGCTGATCGCCGCCACCGCGCCGCTCTCTGCCGAGGGCGCCGACAAGATTATCGAAGTAGAAGGATAAGCCCGGATGGCCACCGCCATTTCTGCCAACAAGGCCGAGCTGCTCGCGATCGCCGATTCGGTCGCGAAGGAAAAGCTGATCGACAAGGCCATCGTCATCGAGGCGATGGAAGACGCGATCCAGCGCGCCGCGAAGAACCGCTACGGCGTCGAGAACGACATCCGCGCGAAGCTAGATCCGGTTTCGGGTGACCTCCGCCTGTGGCGCGTCGTCGAAGTGGTCGAGCAGGTCGACGACTATTTCAAGCAGGTCGACCTGAAGGGCGCCGAGAAGCTCCAGAAGGGTGCGAAGGTCGGCGACTTCATCGTCGATCCGCTGCCCCCGATCGAGTTCGGCCGCATCCAGGCGCAGGCGTCCAAGCAGATCATCTTCCAGAAGGTCCGCGACGCCGAGCGCGAGCGCCAGTATGACGAGTTCAAGGACCGGGTGAACGAGATCATCACCGGCGTGGTGAAGCGCGTCGAGTTCGGCCATGTCGTCGTCGACCTCGGCCGCGCCGAAGGCGTGATCCGCCGCGACCAGCAGATCCCGCGCGAAGTGGTGCGCGTCGGCGATCGTGTCCGCTCGGTGGTGCTCAACGTCCGCCGCGAAAATCGCGGGCCGCAGATCTTCCTGAGCCGGGCCCACCCCGAGTTCATGAAGAAGCTGTTCGCGCAGGAAGTGCCCGAAATCTACGACGGCATTATCGAGATCAAGGCTGCCGCCCGCGATCCGGGCAGCCGCGCCAAGATCGGCGTGATCAGCCATGACGGCTCGATCGATCCGGTCGGCGCCTGCGTCGGCATGAAGGGCAGCCGCGTGCAGGCCGTCGTGCAGGAAATGCAGGGCGAGAAGATCGACATCATCCCCTGGTCGCCGGACACGGCAACCTTCGTCGTCAACGCGCTCCAGCCGGCGAATGTCAGCCGCGTCGTGATCGACGAGGAAGAGGATCGCATCGAAGTGGTCGTCCCCGACGATCAGCTCAGCCTCGCCATCGGCCGTCGCGGCCAGAATGTGCGCCTGGCCTCGCAGCTGACCGGCAAGGCGATCGACATCCTCACCGAGGCGGATGCGAGCGAGAAGCGCCAGAAGGAATTCGTCGAGCGTTCGGAGATGTTCCAGAACGAGCTCGACGTCGACGAGACGCTGGCCCAGCTGCTGGTCGCCGAAGGCTTCGGCGCGCTGGAAGAAGTCGCCTATGTCGAGATCGAGGAACTGGCGACGATCGAGGGCTTCGACGAGGACCTGGCGCAGGAGCTGCAGAATCGCGCCCAGGAAGCGCTGGAGCGCCGCGAGGAAGCCAATCGCGAGGAGCGCCGCGCGCTCGGCGTCGAGGACGACCTGACCACCATGCCGTACCTCACCGAAGCGATGCTGGTCACGCTCGGCAAGGCGGGCATCAAGACGCTCGACGACCTCGCCGATCTGGCGACCGACGAGCTGGTCGAGAAGAAGCGCGCCGAACCGCGTCGCCGCGGCGACGATACCCCCCGCAAGGAGCCCAAGGGCGGCATCCTGGCGGAATATGGCCTGAGCGACGAACAGGGCAACGAGATCATCATGGCGGCCCGCGCCCATTGGTTCGCCGATGAAGAACCTGCGCAGGCAGGCGAGGAGGACGCAATTGCGGACTCCGAACAATGATACGCGCCGACTGACATTGGCATTGGTCGTCCCCCCTCTAGGCAACGGGAGGGGACGATGACCGACGCGGTTCGCACCTGCATCCTGTCGCGCGAGGAATCGCCGCGGGAAGGGCTGATCCGACTCGTGCTTTCGCCCGAGGGCGAGGTGCTGCCCGACATTCGTGCCAAGGCCCCCGGCCGCGGCGCCTGGATCTCCGTCGACAAGGCGGGGCTGGCGGCGTCGCGCGACAAGGGCAGGCTGAAGGGCGCCCTCTCTCGCAGCTTCCGCACCGGCGACCTGCGCATTCCCGACGATCTGGAGGACCGGATCGCCGCCCAGCTGCAGCGCGCCGCGCTCGACCGGCTGGGACTGGAGGCGAAGGCGGGCTATGTGGTGATCGGTGCCGAGCGGATCGAAAAGGCCGCGCGCAGCGGCCGACTTCATCTGCTGCTGCACGCATCCGACGCCCGCGACGACGGCAGCCGCAAACTGGCGCAGGCGTGGCGGGTTGGCTCGGAT
Source organism: Sphingomonas sp. S2M10 (assembly GCF_012650175.1). GTDB lineage: Bacteria > Pseudomonadota > Alphaproteobacteria > Sphingomonadales > Sphingomonadaceae > Sphingomonas. Next base: position 166,010 of record NZ_JAAILI010000056.1, on the reverse strand, counting down.
CGGGAAGGTTCTGCCCTGAAGGGCTTAACATTGCCGGTCTCGCGCACCATATTGTCCTTGGCGTTAGGCCGCGAAAATGTGGTACACGCCGGATTTATCGACGCCCGGGCGGCGCAACGGACGAGCGAAGCGCTCGATCGCTGGCTGCACTTTATCGGACCCGAACCTGATCCCGTGTCTTGCGATTCCGAATCGCAAGGCGCATCGGCTTTGCCGTCCGCCGTGCCATTGACGACGAACATTATCGAGGAACTTGAGTAGCCGCATGAGCGACACCGAAAACGACAAGCCGAAACTGGGCATGCGCGCACCGCTGGGTCTGAAGCGCACGGTGGAAACCGGCAAGGTGAAGCAGAGCTTCAGCCATGGCCGTTCCAACACCGTGGTCGTGGAGGTCAAGCGTCGCCGTGTTCTCGGCCCGCAGGGTGCGCCGATCGACGAGTCGACGCCGGCCCCTGCCGCTGCGCCCGAGGCTCCGGCTGCTCAGGCTCCCCGCGCCGCTGCCCCGCAGCAGGCGCCCCGCCCGGCTGCCCAGCCGCCGCGCCGGCCGATGGACAATCTCTCGCCGCAGGAGCGCCAGGCCAAGCTGCTCCGCGAGGCCGAGGAACAGCGCATGCAGGCGCTGGAGGAAGCGCGTCGTCGCGACGAGCGCCTCCGTGCCGAGGCACAGGAAGAAGAGCGCCGCCGCGCCGAAGAGCGTACGCGTGCCCAGACCGAGGCGGCTGCCGCCCCGGTGGAAGCCGCGGCGCCCGAGCCGACGCCAGCTCCAGCGCCCGCCCCGGAACCGAAGCCGGAAGTGGTAGTGGAGGCTCCGGCCGCTGCGCCCGCTCCGACGCCGGAGCCGACTCCTGCGCCGGCACCCGCGCCCGCTCCCGCGGCACCGCAGGCCGCTGCCCCGCAGCCGGCGGCGCCCAAGCCTGCCCAGCCGCAGGCCGCCGCCAAGCCCGCCGCACCGGCACAGCCGCCGCGTCGTCCGGTGCCGCAGGGCCCGATCACGTTGCAGCTCGATGCGTCGCTGCCCGCGCCGCGTCGCTTCACGCCGGTCGTGCGTCCGGAAATTCCGAAGCCGCAGCCCAAGCCAGAGCCGCAGCAGGCAGCCCCTGCCGCGGCCCAGCAGACGCAGCAGCAGCCCGCGCAGAACCAGACGCAGCAGCGTGCCCCTGCGGGCGCCGGTGCCGCGCGTCCTGCGCCCTCGGGTCCCGGCGCCGCGCCGCGTCGCCCGGGTGCCGATCCGGCCAAGCCGTCGCGCGACCGCAAGGGCGACGATCGCCGCCAGTCGGGCAAGCTCACCGTCACGCGTGCGCTCGGCGGCGACGACGGCGCGCGTGCCCGCAGCCTCGCGGCGCTGAAGCGCGCCCGTGAGAAGGAGCATCGCCGCTCCTATGGCGGCCCGCGCGAGCCGCAGGTCAAGCAGGTCCGCGACGTGGTGGTGCCCGAGGCGATCACCGTGCAGGAACTCGCCAACCGCATGGCCGAAAAGGGCGCGGATCTGGTGAAGGCCCTGTTCAAGATGGGCATGATGGTCACGGTCAATCAGTCGATCGACCAGGATACCGCCGAACTGCTCGTCACCGATTTCGGCCATAACGTGCAGCGCGTCAGCGAGAGCGACATCGATCTCCAGATCGATACCGAACTCGATCCCGAGGACAAGCTGCAGCCGCGTCCGCCGGTCGTCACGATCATGGGTCACGTCGATCACGGCAAGACCTCGCTGCTCGACGCGCTGCGCGGTACCGATGTGGTGCGCGGCGAAGCCGGCGGCATCACCCAGCATATCGGCGCCTATCAGGTGACGCTCAAGGACAAGTCGAAGATCACCTTCCTCGACACGCCGGGCCACGAAGCGTTCAGCGACATGCGCGCGCGCGGTGCCAATGTCACCGACATCGTGGTGCTGGTGGTGGCCGCGAACGACGGGCTGATGCCGCAGACGATCGAGGCTATCAATCACACCAAGGCGGCCGGCGTGCCGATGATTGTGGCGATCAACAAGGTCGACCTCGACAGCGCCAACCCGCAGCGCGTGCGCGAGCGTCTGCTCGAGCATGAGGTGATCGTCGAAGAAATGGGCGGCGACGTCCAGAATGTCGAAGTCTCGGCGCTGAAGAAGATCGGCCTCGATGAACTGATCGAGAAGATCCAGCTCCAGGCCGAACTGCTCGAACTGCGCGCCAACCCCGATCGCGAGGCCGAGGGCACCGTGATCGAGGCGAAGCTGGACAAGGGCCGCGGCCCGGTCGCGACGATCCTGGTCAACCGCGGCACGCTGCGCGTGGGCGACGTGTTCGTCGTCGGCGCGGAGAGCGGCAAGGTCCGTGCGATGATCGACGACAAGGGTCGCCAGATCAAGGAAGCGGGCCCGGCGATGCCGGTCGAGGTGCTCGGCATCTCGGGCGTGCCGTCGGCCGGTGATCCGATGCAGGTGGTCGAGAGCGAGGCGCGTGCCCGCGAGGTCGCCGAATATCGCCAGGGCGTGCTGCTCCAGAAGCGCACGACGCAGGCGCCGGCGAGCCTCGAGAGCATGTTCTCCGCGCTCAAGGACAAGCAGGCGATCGAGTATCCGGTGGTGGTCAAGGCCGACACGCAAGGCTCGACCGAGGCGATCGTGGGTGCGCTCAGCAAGCTCGGCAACGACGACATCCGCGTGCGCATCCTGCACTCGGGCGTGGGCGGCATCACCGAAAGCGACGTGTCGCTGGCAGCCGCCAGCGGCGCGCCGATCATCGGCTTCAACGTCCGTGCAAATGCCAAGGCCCGCGAGATCGCCGAGCGGAACAAGGTGGCGCTGAAGTATTACGACGTCATCTATGACCTGACCGACGAGATCCGCGCCGGCATGGCGGGCGAGCTGGGTCCGGAAGCCTTCGAAACGGTCGTCGGCCGCGCCGAGATCAAGGAAGTCTTCTCGGCAGGCAAGCACGGCAAGGCGGCTGGTCTGCTGGTCGTCGACGGCTTCATCCGCAAGGCACTCAAGGCACGCATCACGCGCAACGACGTCATCATCTACACCGGCGAGATCGCCTCGCTGCGTAGGTTCAAGGACGATGTCGCCGAAGTGCGCGCAGGTCTCGAATGCGGTGTGACGTTCACGCAGAACTTCGTGGACATCAAGGCCGGCGACTATCTCGAAACCTACGAAGTCGAGCTGCGCGAACGTACGCTGTAATCGGGCAGGGCCGCCGATGGACACCTTTTGTTCCTCGGCAGCTTCGCCTGTGATACGCTTCCTTTTCGGCTGCACCTGCGGCCGAAAAGGAGGTGGTTCATGTGCCAATAGAAGCAGTTGCAGGTCTGGTTCTGGGTTTCGCGACGTTCATCGTCGCGTTGCTCGGATTGGTGGCGAAGCTCATTGAGCTGAGCCGCAGGTAACCCAGTGCGGGCTCCCGGTGCTGGAACGCCGGGAGCCCAAAATGATTTGAGCCCGGGCGCTGGAACACCCGGGCTCAGGTGGTGACGTCTTGCCAACAGTCACAGTTGCAGTGTCTCTCAAATAGCGAAAACCGGTCAAAATCACAAGATGCGCCAGAACGACACCGATGAAACCCGCTCTGTCCGCGTGCTGCGCGTGGGCGAACAGGTGCGCCATATCCTCAGCGAGATCCTCCAGCGCGGCGACGTGCATGATGAGGTGTTGGCCAAGCACCTGGTCTCGGTGACCGAGGTGCGCATGTCCCCGGACCTGCGCCATGCGACGGTGTTCGTGAAGCCGCTGCTCGGCAAGGACGAGGAAGCGGTGCTCAAGGCGCTGCGGACCAACACCGCCTTCCTCCAGCGCGAAGTCGCGCACCGGGTGAAGATGAAATATGCCGCCAAGCTCAAGTTCCTGGCGGACGAAAGCTTCGATGAGGGCAGCCATATCGACAAGCTACTCCGCGCGCCGAATGTGGCGCGGGATCTGGGCGAGAGCGAAGATTGACTTCGCAGGCGGTAAGACGCATCTTACCACTATGAACGCCACGACGACGCTCTCCGCGAAAGGTCAGGTCGTGATTCCGAAAGAGGTTCGGGATGCGCTGGGGTTTCTGCCGGGTCAGCAATTGGAAGTCATTCGCAGCGGCGCATCGATCGTGCTGCGTCCGATCGCGGCAAAGTCCGGCCGCTCGTTCGACGAGATCACCGCCTCGCTTCGTGCGACGCTGCGGTACGATGGTCCGCCGGTCACCATCGAAGAAATGAACCACGCGATCGGGCAGTCCGCTGCGGACAGGGCAGCTGCGCGGGACGATCGTGCGCGCGGTTGATACCAACGTTCTTGCCCGGTTTCTGATAGGCGACGATCCGGCACAGGCTGCCATCGCAGCCGAGATTCTGCGCGGCGATGTGTACATATCGAACAGCGTGCTGCTGGAGCTGGAGTGGCTGCTGCGGTCCCGCTACCGGCAGCCCGTCCATGCGGTCGCGCACGCGCTCCGGGATCTGATCGACCTCCCCACCGTCCAGGTTGGAGACAGCGCCGCGCTCACTTGGGCCCTCGACCGGTTCGGCCAAGGCGCGGACCTCGCCGACATGCTCCATCTGCTCGCGGCGGGCCCGGCCAGCAGCTTCGCGACCTTCGATCGCGGAATCGAGCGCGCCGCCGGTGCCAATCCTCCCGTGCCGATCGAGACCCTTGCCTGATGGCCAAGCTCTATTTCTACTATGCGTCGATGAATGCGGGGAAATCGACCACGCTGCTGCAGGCCGATTTCAACTATCGCGAGCGCGGCATGCGGACGCTGCTGTTCACCGCCGGCGTGCATGATCGCGGCGGGCACGGCGTGATCGACTCCCGCCTTGGCATCCATGCCGATGCTACGCCCTTTTACGCCGGCACCGACCTGCGTACGATCGTGCAGGACGCGCATTTCTCGGCGCCGCTGGCCTGTGTGCTGGTGGACGAGGCGCAGTTCCTCTCTGCGGCGCAGGTGCGCCAGCTGGCCGCCGTGTGCGACGAGGACGAGGTGCCGGTGCTCTGCTACGGGCTGCGCACCGATTTCCGGGGGGTGCTGTTCGAAGGCGCGGCGGCGCTGCTGGCGATCGCGGACTCGCTGGTCGAGATCAAGTCGGTCTGCGAATGCGGGCGGAAGGCCACGATGAACCTGCGCGTCGATGCCGATGGGCGGGCCGTCCGCGAGGGCGAACAGCGCGAGATTGGCGGCAACGATCGCTATGTCGCGCTCTGCCGCCGCCACTTCGTCGAGCGGCGCGGCGCGATCGGCTGATACGAAAAGGGCGCCGCGAAGGTCTCCCCCGCGACGCCCTTCCCGCTATGAAGCGCGCGGGGAAGCCCCCGCGCCTCCGATCAGAAGTGGAACCGGATCTCGCCGCCGATGATGCGCGGCTCGTTGATCATGCCGGTCAGGTTGTTGAAGTCGATCGCGCTCTGCGCCCGGATCTGGTTGAGGATGTTGCGGGCGAACGCCGCCACCTCATAGCCTTCCGGCGCGCGATAGCCGATGCGCAGCCCGCCCTCGATCAGCGAACGCCCGCGGAACTCCTTGGCCTCGTAGAGGAAGTAGTTGATCTCGCTGCGATAGGCCCAGTCGGTATAGGCATAGACCTCGCCACCGTTCGCCAGCGGCACGCCGTAGCGCGCGGTGGCGTTCAGTACGAAGCGCGGCGCCTGGGGCAGGCGGTTGCCGTCGATCCGGGCGAAGGTGTTGGTCCCATTCGTGAAGGTCGGGTCGGTCATGGTGCACAGCGAACCGCACGCCGCTACGACCAGATTGGGATCGCGGATCTGGGTGAAGTTGTAGCTGCCGCTGGCGGTGAGATCGAGCCCGCGCACCGGACGGTAGCTGAACTCCGCCTCGACGCCGTATCCGTTGACGTGATCGGCCGAGAGCAGCTGGTTGGCATTGTTTGCGCCGCCCACTGCGGTCAGCTGCAGGTCGTCGGTGCGGAACCAGTAGCCGGTCAGCGCATAGTTCAGGCCCTTGGCGGGGAGCGCGCCCTTGACGCCTGCTTCGGCCGACTTGGTGAACTGCTTGCCCGCCGTGGTCGGCACCGAGCCGAAGGTCACGCGGTCCTGGATCGCCGGGCCGAGATAGCCGGTAGCGAAGCGCGCATAGACGTTGACGTCGGGGGTCAGCGCATAGGTGGCGCTGGCGTCCCAGGTCACCGCTTCGCCGGTTACCTTGGTCTGCAGCGGCAGGGTGACGCCGCCGGTCAGCGGACCGAAGCCGGTGATCACGTCGTTCTTGCGGTCGTGCGAATAGCGCACGCCGGCGCGCAACGTGAGCGCGTCCGTCGCCTTGAACTCGCCCGAGGCGAAGATGCCGTAATTCTCGTTGATATTCACATGGCCGATATTCTGGTTCTGGGCGCCGCCGCCCAGATCATAGCCATATTCGCTGTAATCGAGATTCTGGTCGAAATAATAGAGGCCGGCCTGGCCGCGGAACGCGCCGAACTGGTCGGTGGCGAAGCGCAGTTCCTGGCTGAACTCCTTCGGGCTGGTGATGCCGCCGGTGTTCGACGGGAACAGCGCCTTGTTCAGTCCCAGCGCCGGAAAGCCATAGGTGTCGCCGCCATCGATGTCGCCGGTGCTCTGCACCTTGGCGCGCTCATAGGCGGTGATGGAGTAGAGCGTGCCGAGGCCGTCGAAATGATAGTCGAGCTGGACGCTGCCGCCCCACTGCTCCAGCCACTGGCTGGTATAGCCGTCGAGCTTGACGTGCTTGGGGTCGAAGCCCGGCGAGAAGTCGTTCGAGCCCTGCTGGAACAGGCCGGCGCGGAACACGCGCGGCGTGCCTTCGAGATCGCGGCCATGGACGTTGATCAGCGCGTTGAAATCGCCGCTGGTGTAGGACAGCTGCACGCGGCCGGCCCGATCGGTATAGCCTTCGAGCTTGCGGTTGGCGACGCTGAGCGGGCTGGTGCTGTCGTTCACCACCCAATTGTCACGGTGCTGGACGAGGCCCGAGACGCGCAGCGCGAAGCCGTTGCCGAGCGGGGCGTTGAGCGCGAGATCGGCGTTGATCGTGTTGTAGGTCGCCCAGCTGACGCTGCCCTTGGCTTCATACTGGTCGGTCGGGCGCTGCGATTCGAGCTTCACCACGCCGGCCGGGGTGTTGCGGCCGAACAGCGTGCCCTGCGGACCGCGCAGCACTTCGACGCGCGCCAGGTCGAACGCCGGGAAGGCCTTGAGCATCGGGTTTTCAAGCGCGACATTGTCGTACACCACCGAAACCGGCTGCGCGGCATTGGGATCGAAATCGGTGTTGCCGAGGCCGCGGATGTAGAACCGCGGGAAGGTGCGGCCGAACGAGCTTTCGATCTGCAGGCTGGGCGTGCGCGCCGACAGGAAGCGGATGTCGAGGCCCGAGGAATTGAGCACGTCGAGCTTCTCGCCGCCGATCGCGGTGACGGCCACCGGCACGTCCTTGGCGGCTTCGGTGCGGCGCTGGGCGGTGACGACGATCTCGCCGGTCTGCTGCGGCGCGGCCTCGTCTGGCTGCGCACCCTGGACCGGGGCAGGCGTTTCGTTGCTGTGGACGGCGGCGAGCGCCGAAGGCGTGGTGAGCGCAGCGCTGGCGAGCAGCAGGCCGCGAAGAAGGGCGGAAGTGGTCATGGTTGCGTCGAGTCCCCGTGCATGATGGCTCGTCCTCTCCGGCGCGATGTCGCGATCATTTCTTGTTGGTGTCGCCGATTTTTCGCGCGCCTGTAGCGGAATTGTCACGTGCTTCAAGCGTCGAGGTGGGGCGGGCGGACGGTTGTTCGAAAGCTGTGGCATTTATGTCGTGATCAAAAGCTTCCGACACGCACGCGCCGGGTTGGCACAAATTGTGCCGAATACCGATTGACACAATATGTGCCATATGGGAAACGGCGCTACCGGTTCCTCGGCGAGACTGTGCCCGCAATCCTCGATTTGCGGAACGGCCTCCTGCGTCCCGGTTCAACCAGGGAGGTTATCATGAAGCGACTATCGATTCTTCTCGCCTGTGCCGTGCTCGGCGGCATCGGCTATGGCCCCACCGCGCAGGCGGCGACGATCTACGGCAATCACATCAAGGCGAATTGGGCGCTGCCGGCGCCGAAGTCACCCTATACAGGGTTCAAGTTCGCGCAGAATGGCAGCTGGACCTACAGCTTCTACGCCGGGAACGGGGTCGAAGCGTCGGGCAAGCTCGACAGCACCGACGGAATCCTGATCGACTTCACGCAGCATGGCCTGGCCATCACCTTCACCAATGCCGGCGCGTTCGCCGGCCATGCCTTCAACGGCCTCGTCTTCGAACAATTGGACGGCGACATATTCGCAGAGGTGATCGGGGTGACCGGGTTCGGCAGCGAACGCGTCGTCAACACCGGCAACAAGCTGACGGTGAACTTTAGCGGCCTGCGCCCGAGCGCGGGCCAGCGCTATGCGATCCAGTTCGCCAGCGGTGTGCCGGAGCCGGCGACCTGGGGGATGCTGCTGGCCGGTGCGGGGATGGCGGGTGCGGCGATGCGCCGCCGCCGCGCGGTGACGGCACGCTTGCTGCGTGCTTGAGCCGCGGGCCGGGCGCCGCTTTCCCACCCCCAGCGGCGGCGCCCGGCTTCTGGTGCATCGGGCAGAATGCCCCTAAGGCCGCGCGATGCACGGCTGGATCCTTCTCGACAAACCTCTGGGCCTCGGTTCGACGCAAGGCGTGAGCGCGGTGAAGCGCGCGCTGCGCGAGGGCGGCTATGCCAAGGTGAAGGTGGGCCATGGCGGCACGCTCGATCCGTTGGCCACCGGCGTGCTGCCGATCGCGCTGGGCGAGGCGACCAAACTCGCGGGCCGCATGCTCGACAGCGACAAGGTGTATGACTTCACCATCCGGTTCGGGGTGGAGACGGATACGCTGGATGCCGAGGGGAAGGGCGTCGCCGAGTCCGAGGTGCGGCCGACGGGGGCGCAGCTGGAGGCGGTGCTGCCGCGCTTCACCGGGCCGATCGAGCAGGTGCCGCCGGCCTACTCCGCGCTGAAGGTGGATGGGGAGCGAGCGTATGATCTAGCGCGCGCGGGCGAGACGGTGGTGCTCAAGAGCCGGGCGGTGACGATTTACGAGCTGGAGGTGGTCGCGGCTTCAGAGATCGGTCGCCCTCACCCTTCCGCGGCTTCGCCGCTCCCTCCCTCTCCCGATGGGAGAGGGAAGGGGCCCGCCGCCGGAGGCGGTGGGAAGGGTGAGGGTGACGAGCATCTCCAGCAAATTACCCTCCGCGCCCATGTCTCCAAGGGCACCTACATCCGCAGCCTCGCTCGGGACGTCGCCCGCGCTCTTGGAACGGTCGGCCATGTCAGCTATCTCCGGCGCATCAAGGCGGGGCCCTTCACGCTGGACCAGGCGATTTCACTGGACTCTTTGGCGGATGCCGCTAAGGAGCGGCGCCTTGAAGACATTTGCCTGCCGCTGAGGGCGGGGCTGGACGACATCCCGGCTCTACCCCTCACCCCCGATCAGGCAGGGCTGCTCCGCCAGGGGCGGGTCTTAATCGGGATTGCCGTTCACGATGGCCTCCATTTCGCGCTGCTCGGGGATCTCCCTGTGGCGCTGGTGGAAGCCGAGGCCGGAAGCATCCGGGTCGTGCGCGGCTTCAACCTATAGCCTTGATGTCGAAGGAAACGCCATGTCGATCACGCAGGAGCGCAAGGAAGCGCTCGTCAAGGAACACGCTCGCAACGAGGGTGACACCGGCAGCCCCGAAGTGCAGGTCGCGATCCTCTCGGAGCGCATCGCCAACCTCACCGAGCACTTCAAGACCCACGCGAAGGACAACCATTCGCGCCGCGGTCTGCTGATGCTGGTCAACAAGCGCCGCAGCCTGCTGGACTATCTGAAGAAGAAGGACCAGGCGCGCTACGCAGATCTCATCGCGAAGCTCGGTCTTCGCAAGTAACAACGGAAAGGCGACCTTCGGGTCGCCTTTTTGTCATTCCGGTGCGATAACGCATCGGCGGCTCCCCGCGACAAGGCAGGGAGCGAACGGGGGATCGGCAATACGGTCGGTCCCACGAGCCACATACGGCTCACGCATAGGCCCCCCGCGTGATTGGCACCGGGGAGTGAAGGAAACGACATGTTCGACAAGAAGACTGTATCGATCGAGTGGGGCGGCAAGACGCTGACTCTCGAAACGGGCAAGGTTGCCCGCCAGGCCGACGGCGCGGTGATCGCGACCCTCGGCGAAACCGTGGTGCTGTGCGCGGTCACGGCCGCCAAGTCGGTGAAGGAAGGCCAGGACTTCTTCCCGCTGACCGTCCACTATCAGGAAAAATTCTCGGCCGCCGGTCGCATCCCGGGTGGCTTCTTCAAGCGCGAGCGCGGCGCCACCGAGAAGGAGACTTTGGTCTCCCGCCTCATCGACCGCCCGATCCGCCCGCTGTTCCCGGAAGGCTTCTACAACGAGATCAACGCCATCGCTCAGGTGCTGAGCTATGACGGCGAGAACGAGCCCGACATCCTCTCGATGATCGCCGCCTCGGCAGCGCTCACGCTCTCGGGCGTGCCCTTCATGGGCCCGATCGGCGCGGCGCGCGTCGGCTACATCAACGGCGAGTACATCCTCAACCCGACCGACGCGCAGGTTGCCGAGGGCGAGCTCGATCTCGTCGTCGCCGCCACCTATGACGCGGTGATGATGGTCGAATCCGAAGCCAAGGAGCTTTCGGAAGAGGTCATGCTCGGCGCCGTGCTGTTCGCGCACGATGCCTGCCGCGACATCGTCAAGGCGATCGTCAAGCTCGCCGAGCAGGCCGCCAAGGATCCGTGGGAAATCGCGTCGCAGGACGACAATGCGAAGCTCAAGGACAAGCTCAAGAAGCTGATCGGCAAGGACATTGCCGCCGCCTACAAGCTGACCGACAAGTCGGCCCGCTCGAACGCGCTCAACGAGGCGCGGGCGAAGGCGAAGGCGCAGTTCACCGAGGACGGCCTGAGCCCGCAGGACGTCATGGCCGGCATCAAGCTGACCAAGAAGCTGGAAGCCGAGATCGTCCGCTCCGCCATCCTCAAGGACGGCAAGCGCATCGACGGCCGCACCACCACGCAGATCCGCCCGATCGAGGCGGAAACGCACTTCCTGCCGCGTGCACACGGCTCCGCGCTGTTCACCCGCGGCGAGACCCAGACCATCGCCACCTGTACCCTCGGCACCAAGGATGCCGAGCAGATGATCGATGGCCTGAACGGCCTCAGCTACCAGAACTTCATGCTGCACTATAACTTCCCGCCCTATTCGGTCGGCGAAGTGGGCCGCTTCGGCGCGCCGGGCCGTCGTGAAGTCGGGCATGGCAAGCTGGCATGGCGCGCGCTGCACCCGGTGCTGCCGTCGAAGGAAGACTTCCCCTACACGATCCGCCTGACCAGCGACATCACCGAGTCGAACGGCTCGTCGTCGATGGCGTCGGTGTGCGGCGGCAGTCTCGCGATGATGGACGCCGGCGTGCCGATCAAGCGTCCGGTCTCGGGCATCGCCATGGGCCTGATCCTCGAGGGCAAGGACTATGCGATCCTGTCCGACATCCTGGGTGACGAAGATCACCTGGGCGACATGGACTTCAAGGTCGCCGGCACGTCCGAGGGCATCACCACGATGCAGATGGACATCAAGATCGCCGGCATCACCAAGGAGATCTTCGAGGCGGCGCTCAACCAGGCGAAGGCCGGTCGCGCGCACATCCTGGGCGAGATGAACAAGGCGCTGGGCGAAGTCCGCGCCGAGCTCTCCGCGCATGCACCGCGCATCGAGACCTTCACCATCGACAAGTCGAAGATCCGCGAAGTGATCGGCACCGGCGGCAAGGTGATCCGCGAGATCGTCGCCACGACCGGCGCCAAGGTCGACATCGACGACGAGGGCGTGATCAAGGTCAGCTCGTCGGATCCGGCGCAGATCGAAGCCGCGATCAAGTGGATCAAGGGCCTCGTCGAGGAAGCCGAAGTCGGCAAGATCTACAACGGCAAGGTCGTCAACCTCGTCGATTTCGGTGCGTTCGTGAACTTCATGGGCGGCAAGGACGGTCTCGTCCACGTCTCGGAGATCAAGAACGAGCGCGTCGAGAAGGTCTCGGACGTCCTGAGCGAAGGCCAGGAAGTCAAGGTCAAGGTCCTCGAGATCGATCCGCGCGGCAAGGTCCGCCTGTCGATGCGTGTCGTCGACCAGGAAACCGGTGCCGAGCTCGAAGACTCGCGCCCGGCCCGCGAACCGCGCGAGCCCCGCGGCGATCGCGGTGACCGCGGCGACCGTGGCGGCGACCGCCGTCGCGAGGGCGGCCGTGGCGGCGAGCGCGGCGAGCGTGGCCCCCGCCGCGACCGTGGCGACAAGCCCCGCGGCGGCCGTGACGGCGGCAAGGACGAAGGCGGCAAGGACGATGGCGGCGATATCGGCCTGCCCGCGTTCCTGACCGGCGATCGCGACTGATCACCGGCGTTTCGCGCAAGAAATGAAGGGGTCCGGCGGTGCCGGGCCCCTTTTTTCATTAACCCATTCCATCGTTCCACTTTGCGTTGAACCGCGCTATGCAAGCGGTGGGGGGAACGAACGGAGCAGATTACGTTTAGGGGTGAGGGCCGACCGATGATGGCAACGACGACGATCGCCGAACTGCGGCACGATCACGAGATGATCGACATTCTCGCACGACGCCTGTCTGGCCTCCTCGAAAGCGAAGCGACTCCGGTCGAGCTTTCGACGGCGCTTGACCATTTGATCCACTGCGTCGCCGAGCATCTCGCCCGCGAAGATACCACCATCTACACGCTGACGCTCTCCGCCAAGCCGGGCATCTCGCGCAGCAAGGTCGATCAGGTTCGCGAGGATTTCGAGCGGCTGAAGGCGAACTGGCAGGACTATCTGCTGTTCTGGACCCCCGAGCAGATCGCCGCCGATCGCAAGGGCTTCGCCGAGGCCAGCCGCGCAATGCTGCCGCGCCTGCGCAACCGGGTGAAGCTGGAGGAAAGCCTGCTGGTCGCCGCCGCGCTGCAGGGCGAGCCGGGGTTCCCGACGAAGCACTAGGGCGGCTTGCACTAGGTCCGCTATCGCCCAATTGCGGACATGATCGAAACCGTGCACCTTGTCAGACATGAAGCCAGATTGGAACGAAGCGCCCTGGGATGAGCCGCTAACGAAGGTGACGGGCCACAAGCTAGCTTCAGAGGCGGAACCAGAGTGATGGTCCGCTACCTCAAGCTTATCCTCATACCTGCGCTCGCCGCGATAGCGGTCATGCTTATAACCGCGCTTATTGCGCACATTCCGAACTCGCTTGAACATGCCGACACGATTTGGCGCGTCGGCTTTTCCGCTGCGATGCTCTGCTACTGCGCAGTCTCGTTCGTCATTTTCGAGGACCGGAAGCGGGGCAAGCGATAACGCTTGCCACTTTGCAATCTATATAATCGACCAAAGATTTAGCTCCTTTCCTACGACTGCTACCCACCATCTGCAGATGAAAGGAATTCACGATGGCCTTCGAACCATTTGGACATGGCGATCGCTGGTACGATCGCATCGGCGGCCGCAATCTCAGGCCAGCCGAATTTGCGATGGCATTGCTCGTCGTGGTGATCATATCGATTTTGTGGCAGCTGTTCGCCTGATCAACTCCAAGTCGATAGTCCGCTTCCCACCAAACTCCGCCATCCGTGAATCTGTTTGAACGGGTCCGTCCCCGGGCGGCGGCCCCCGCTACTCCGCCGCCAGCAGGCTCGTCGCGCCGCCCAGATCCACCGACACCAGCCGGCTGACCCCGCGCTCGACCATTGTCACCCCGAACAGCCGGTGCATCCGCGCCATCGTCGCGGCATTGTGGGTGACGATCAGGTAGCGCGTCGCGGTCTCGCGGGTCATCGCTTCCAGCAGGTCGCAGAATCGATCCACATTGGCGTCGTCGAGCGGGGCGTCGACTTCGTCGAGCACGCAGATCGGCGAGGGCTTGGTGAGGAACAGCGCGAAGATCAGCGCGACCGCGGTCAGCGCCTGCTCGCCGCCAGAGAGCAGGGTGAGCGACTGCAGCTTCTTGCCCGGCGGCTGCGCCAGGATCTCAAGCCCCGCCTCCAGCGGATCGTCTGAATCAATCAGCGCGAGATGCGCCTGGCCGCCGTTGAACAGGGTGGTGAACAGCCGCCGGAAATGCTGGTCGACCGCCTCGAACGCCGCGAGCAGCCGTTGCCGCCCCTCGCGGTTGAGCGTGCCGATCGAGCCGCGCAGCCGGTTGACCGCCTGGAGCAGCTCGTCGCGCTCCTTGGCATTGGTGCCGAACGCGGCCTCGATCTCGGCAAGCTCGGTCTCGGCGACGAGGTTGACTGGGCCCAGCCGCTCGCGATCGGTGCTGAGCTTGTCCAGCGCGGCGGATTCGTCCTGCGGGCTGCGCACGCTGGCGGGCTCGAAGTGGAGCCGCACCGGGAGCAAGGGCGGCGGGCATTCGAAGCGCTCGCCCGAAACGCGGCCCATCTCCACCCGGCGCAGATCCTGGTTCTCGGCACGCGCGGCGGCGCCCGCGCGGCGCTCGCGCGCTTCGGAGAGCGACTCGCTCGCCTTGCGCAATGCCGCCTCGGTCGCGCGCAGCCGGACATCGGCTTCGCGCTCGGCGACCTGGGCGGCGGCGGATTCCTGCTGCATCCACGCATCGGCCGCCTCGGCATCGGCGAGTTGCGCGGCGATCTGCGCGGGGCGGCCGGCGATCGCTTCACGCTCCTGCGCCAGCGTGGCGGCGCGTTCGTTCATTTCGGCGGAGCGGCGGGTGGCGTCGGCGGCGCGGGCGGACCAGCTCTTCGCCTCTCCACCGGCGGCGGCGAGGCGTTCGCGGGCCTGGGCGAGGTCGCGGTCGAGGCTGGCGCGTTCGGCGCGGGCGCTGGCCACCGCGGCGCGCGCATGGTCGGCCTCGCGGGAGAGGGCCGCGACCTTGGCGCGGGTCTCCGCGCCGTCCGGCAGCGCAGCCTTTTTTGTCTCGGCGCGGGCGAGTTCGGCGGCGGCTTCGTCGAATTCGGCGGCGATGCGGGCGCGGCGGGTTTCGAGGTCGGCGCGCTGCGCCTCCAGCCGTTCGATCTGGTTGGCGGCGCGATCCTCGGCACGGGTCGCCTCGCGCGCGGCGAGATCGGCCTGGTCGAGCCGCTTGCGGTTCTCGGCGGCGCTACGGCGCGCTTCGGCGATGCTGGCCTCGATGCGGCTTAGCTCGGCTGCCGCCGCTTCGAGCGCCGCCTGTGCGGCCGGACGCGCCTGCTCCAGCGCGGCGAGCCGGTTGACCCGCTTCAGCCGCTCGGCCGCCGCGGCACCACCCGAGCGCGCGCGATAGCCGTCCCAGCGGCGCAGCACGCCCTGCAGCGTCACCAGGCGCTGGCCGACCGCGAGGGGGTCGCCGCCATCGATCTCGCACACCAGCACCTGCGCCAGCCGCCGGGCGAGCGCGGGCGGGGCGGTGACATGCTCGCTCAGCGGAGTCGTGCCGGGCGGCGGTGCGGGATCGGTCGGCAGCGCGTCGGCGCCGCCCCAATGACGTTCGGCGGCCGCATCGAGCCCGGCTTCGAGATCGTCCCCCAGCGCGGCGGCGAGCGCGCGCTCATAGCCGGCGGCAACGGTCACCCGGTCGAGCAGCCGGTCCTTGCCCGATGGCCTGGTCGCCTTGGCGAGCGCCGTCGCCTCGCTATCGATCTGGGCGAGTTCGGCATGTGCCGCCGCCCGCGCCGCCTGGCCGCCGTTGCGTGCGTCGATCGCGGCGCGCTCTTCGGCATCGGCGCGGGTGAGCGCGTCGCGCGCGGCCTCGGCCTGGCGCTGCGCGTCGGCGCGCGCCGCGCTCGCCCGTTGGCGCTCGGCATGGAGGGGGGCGGCGTCGCCGAGCGCGCGCGCCTCGGCCTCGATCCGCGCCTCATCGCGCTGGCCGCGTTCCACCCGGCCGCGCGCGGCGGATAGCGCGGCATCGGCGACGCGCACCTCGGCCGCTTCGCTCGCCTGCTGCGCCAGCGCCTGCGACAACGCGACCTCGGCGTCGCGAGCAGCGCGTTCGGCATCGGCCAGTGCCGCGTCGAGCAGCGGCACGCGTGCCGCGGTCTCGGCGATCCGCGCCTCCAGCGTCGTCTGTTCGATGGTCAGCCGCGCGATCGCCTCGGCGGCATCGCGTGCCAGTGAGGCTTCGCGCGCCCGATCGCTCTCCAGCCTGCGGCTCGCCTCGGCCAGCTCGGCGATGCGCCGCTCGACCCCATGGCGTGCGCTGCGCAGCGTCTGCAGCCGATGTTGGGCGTCGCTGGCGGCATCGCGCAGCCGCAGCGACTCGGCGCGCAGCGTGGCGACCGCCTCGGCCGCCGCCATCTGCGCCGCCTCGGCCTGGGCCTGCGCGGCGGTGCGCTCGGCAACCAGCGACTCGGCTTCGGCCGCTTCCTTGCGGGCGACATCGGCGGCCATCGCCGCGTCGCGCCAGCGGGCGAAGATCATCCGCGCTTCCGCCACGCGAATGCGGTCGGACAGCTCGCGATAGCGCTCGGCCTGGCGGGCCTGGCGCTTGAGCGCGGCGGCGCGCTGCTCCTGCTCGCCGATCAGCTCGTCGAGCCTTGTGAGGTTGGTTTCGGTGGCGCGCAGCTTCTGCTCGGCGTCGCGGCGGCGGACATGGAGGCCGGCGATCCCCGCGGCTTCCTCCAGCATCGCGCGCCGTTCGCCCGGCTTGGCGGCGATGATCGCGCCGATCCGCCCCTGGCTGACCAAAGCGGGCGAATGCGCGCCGGTCGCGGCGTCGGCAAAGGCGAGCGCCACGTCCTTGGCGCGCACGTCGCGACCGTTGATGCGATAGGCGGATCCGGCGCCGCGCTCGATGCGGCGGATGATCTCCAGCTCGTCCTGCTGTTCGGGCAGGTCGGCGACCACCGCCACTTCGGCGAAGTCGCGCGCCGGCCGCGTCGCGGTGCCGGCGAAGATCACGTCTTCCATGCCGGCGCCGCGCATCGACTTGGCGCTGGTCTCGCCCATCACCCAGCGCAGCGCTTCGAGCAGGTTGGACTTGCCGCAGCCATTGGGGCCGACGATGCCCGTCAGCCCCGGTTCGATCCGCAGATCGGCCGGGTCGACGAAGCTCTTGAAGCCCGTCAGCCGCAGCCGCTTTATCTGCATGGCGGTTGGTCGATCAGCGCGCGCCGGCCTTCTGGAGCAACGGCTCCAGATCGGCCCAGGTGTTCACGTCGGTCTTCTGGCCGTTGATGAAGAAGGTCGGCGTCGAGTTCACGCCATAGACATTGGCGCCATCGGCATTGACCTTGGCGATCGTCTCGATCTGCTTCTGGTCGGCGAGGCACGCCTTGGCCTGCGCCTCGGGCAGGCCGCGCTGCTTCATGAAATCGACCATGCTCAGCGCCTGGGCGAAGCCGGCCGCGGCCTGGGGCGGCGGCATCTGCTGGATCTGCTCCAGCACCTGCGGGTTGGTCTGCTGCAGGCCCATGATCTTCTCGTTGAACGCGTCCGTGCCGGCATAGATCTGGTCGAGCGTCGGGAAGAAGGCATCGGCGGGCACGCACTGGTTGAGCAGCGCGAGCGCGAGATCGGGCGCGCCGTGGATCAGGAAGTCGCGATATTCATAGCTGACCTTGCCGGTGGAGATATATTTCTCGCGCAGCGGCCCGACGCCGGTGGTGCCGAACTGGGCGCAGAACGGGCACATGCGCGAGCCATATTCGACCAGCTTGATCGGCGCGTTCGGGTTGCCCTGGCGGAAGCCATTGTCCTTGGTCTTCTCGACGACATCGGTCCATTGCTTGCCAGCGGGGGCGGGCACGCCGGCGACCGGCGCGGCCGAGGAGACCGGCGCGCTGGCATTGCCGGTGCCGCCGGCGGATTTGTCGCCGCCGTTGCAGGCGGCGAGCGCCAGGATGGGAAGGAGCGCGAGGGCGAAACGCATGGGGTTCTCCGGGTTACGAAAGGGTCAGGCGCCGGCGGCGCGCAGTTCGGGCTCGAGATAGGGCCAGCTATAGGCGCGGACCTTGCGGCCGTTGACGAAGAAGCTCGGCGTGCCGTCCACCTTGTACAGGTTCGCGCCGTCCGCCTGGGTCTTGGCGATGCGCGCGATCGCCTTGGGGTCGGCGAGGCACTGGCGGGCCTTGGCTTCGGGCAGGCCCTGCGTCTTGAGGAAGGCGATCATGCCCATGCCCTCGGCGAAGCGCGTCGCCATTTGCGGCGGGGGCAGCTTCTGCCAGGCCTCCAGCGTGGCGGGGGTCTTGCTCAGTGCGGTCAGCTTCTCTTCGAATTTGGGCTGGTTGGCGTAGATCGCATCGAGCACGGGGAAGAAGCGCTGGGTGCCGACGCACTGGTTGAGCAGCGCCAGCGCCAGATCGGGCGCGCCGTGCACCAGATAGTCGCGATATTCATAGCTCACCTTGCCGGTGGCGATGAACTGGTCGCGCAGCGGCTTCATGCCTTCTTCGGCGAAGCGATAGCAGGTCGGGCAGGTGCGCGAGCCATATTCGACCAGCTTCACGGCCGCGTTCGGATTGCCCTGGCGATAGCCGCCCTCGGGCGTGGCGACGACGGTGGCGAGCCAGTTGGCTTGCGGGGCAGGGGCGGCGCCGAGCCCGAACAGCGGCACCAAGGCTAGGAGAAGGGTGAGGAGTCGCCGCATCATCTCAATCGATCTTGCCAAACACCGGGGTTTCGTCCTGCGCCGCGACGCCGGCGGCGAGCGATTCGAGCACCGCGCGCAGCTCCGGATCGGCGATGCCGCGCAAGGAATCGCCCATCGCCTGCGGGATCGGCTTGAGGCTGGGGGGCGGGGCGGGCCTGGCCTTGGCCGGGCGCAGGTCGCCATGGCGGATCGTCAGCTTGGCGACGGCGGGATAGCCGAAGAAGCGGTTGACCCGCTCGATGATCTCGGGCGCGATATGCTGCATCATCGGCGCGAAGGCGCCCGAGACGGTGAGCGCCAGCACGCCCTCCTCGCGCTTGCCGCGCGGGAAGCGAATCGATTCGGGGGCGGAGACGCGGGCATAGCGCTCGCCGACGATCTCGCTCCAGCGGCTGACCACGGCGGACTGGACGAAGCCGAACTTGCGGAACGCGGCGCCGCCTACGTCCGGCAGCAGCTCGGACACCGCGCGCACGCGGTTCGAGCGCTGCGGCTCGGGGCGCGGCTGGCGGGTGGTGGCACGGGGGGGCTTCGTCATATCGGGTCTCCCATGCCATAGGCGGGGCGTGCCCGACAACGCTCCTGAATCGATCGCCCCCGCGCTTCTCGCCTGGTACGACGCAAACGCCCGCCGCCTGCCCTGGCGCGCGCCGCCCGGCACCGATGCGACGGAGCCGTACAAGGTATGGCTGTCCGAGGTGATGCTGCAGCAGACGCAGGTCGCCACGGTGATCCCGTATTTCGAGAAATTCACCGCGTGCTGGCCGAGCTTCGCGGCGATGGCGGCGGCGGAGGATGCCGATGTGATGGCCGCCTGGGCGGGGCTCGGCTATTATGCGCGTGCCCGCAACATGCTCGCCTGCGCGCGGGAGGTGGCGCGGCTGGGCGACCTGCCCGATACCGAGGCCGGCTTGCGTGCGCTCCCCGGCATCGGGGACTATACCGCCGCCGCGATCGCGGCGATCGCCTTCGGGCGGCGCGCAGTGGTGGTCGATGCCAATGTCGAGCGGGTGGTGACGCGGCTGTTCGCTCTGGCCGATCCGCTGCCGGGATCGCGACCGACGATCCGGCGGCGGACCGACACGATCACGCCCGATGCCCGCGCCGGCGATTTCGCGCAGGCGATGATGGACCTCGGCAGCGGCATCTGCACCGCCCGCGCGCCGAAATGCCTGCTCTGCCCGATCGCCTTTGGCTGCAAGGCGCGAGCGGAAGGGAATCCGGAGGCCTATCCGGTCAAGGCCAGGAAGGCGCCCAAGCCGCAGCGCCACGGCACGATGTTCTGGCTGGAGCGCGACGACGCGGTGCTGCTCGTCCGCCGCCCGGACAAGGGGCTGCTTGGCGGCATGCGTGCGCTGCCCACCGGGCCGTGGGGCGATTCGCCGCCGGGGGTCGCCGACGCGCCTGCCGCCACGCACTGGCGCATGTTGAACGAAACCGTCCGTCACGGTTTCACCCATTTCGACCTCGAGGTGGCGCTTGCGACTGCAACAATCCCTCGCCATGCAAGCGCACCCCCCGGCGAATGGTGGCCGATCGCCGACATCGAGTCGGCAGGGCTCCCCACCGTCTTCGCCAAGGCGGCAAAAGCGATACGGAGACTGCGATGACGGCCAAGCGAATGTTCGGACTGATCGGGGCAATGGCGCTGCTGCAGGCGCCGCTGGTGCAGGCCCAAACCGCGCCCAGCCAAGTCCAGAGCTTCGCGCGCCAGACCGTCGCCTCGGGCAAGGTGCCCGGCATCGTCGTCGCTTATGCCAAGGGCCAGGCGCCGACGACGATCGTCGCCGACGGCCGCATGTCCGAGGAGCCCACCTCGCCCAAGGTCAACGCCGATACGCTGTGGCGGGTCTATTCGATGACCAAGCCGATCACCGGCATCGCCGCGATGATCCTGATCGAGGAAGGCAAGCTCAAGCTCGACCAGCCGATCAGCGACCTCATCCCGGCGTTCAAGGACATGAAGGTGCTGGTCGATCCCGCCAAGGACCTGACCAGCCGCCCGGCGACCAGGCCAATCACGGTGCGTAACCTGCTCACCCACACGGCGGGGCTCGGCTACAACATCATCACCAAGGGGCCGCTGCTCAACGAGTATAACCGCCTCGGCATCAACCCGGCGCAGGTGAGCGATTCGTTCGAAGCGACGGCGCGGCCCGCGCGCCCGGCTACGCTGGAGGAATTCGCCAACCGCACCGCGACGCTGCCGCTGATCGCCGAGCCGGGCGCCAAGTTCAGCTATTCGATCGGGCTCGATGTGCTCGGCCGAGTGATCGAGGTGGCCAGCGGCATGCCGTTCGACAGCTTCGTCAACACCCGCATCCTCGCACCCCTCAAGATGACCTCCAGCTACTGGACGGTGCCGGCGGGCGAGGCGGGGCGCCTGGCGACCGAATATGCGGTGGCGGGCAGCAATCGCTTCCCGATCGATCCTGGCGCGACCTCGGTATACCTGAAGAAGCCGAGCTTCCCCTATGGCGGCGCGGGTCTGGCGATGTCGGCGCGCGACTATGATCGCTTCCTCCACATGCTGCAGAATGGCGGCACGCTCGACGGCGTGCGGATCCTGAAACCCGAGACGGCGGCGCTCGCCATGTCCGATCTCCTGCCGGCGGGTGTCGACAAGACCAACCTCGCGGTGATGGCGCGCGACACCGGCGTGCCGATGGGCTTCGGCGCCGGGGGTGCGGTGTTCCTCGCCGACCAGCCGGGCGGCGCGGGCAAGGGGACGTTCGGCTGGTCGGGTGCTGCCGGCACCACCGCCTGGGTGGATCCCAAGAACCAGGTCCGCGCGACGATGATGGTCAACATCCTGCTCGCCGAGCTCGGCCTCAAGGTGCCGGTGCGCACCGCCGTCTACGCCGATCTGGCCAAGTGATCGCGCCGGGCTTTACCGGCGGCACGCTGGGGCGGGACGACCCCGTCCGCCACGAGCCCGAATTGCTGGCGGCGGCACTTGCGGATCCGCGCGCGCGGCTGCTGGTGATGGACGGGCTGGTGCCGCAGCTGGACGAGGCGGGCCGGCTGACATGGACCGGGCTGGACGCCGCGCGCCAGCCGCTGCTGTTCCTCGGCTTTATCGAGGGCGTGCCGCATTTCGTGGAGACGCTGCCGCCCGGCGCGCCGCTGCCCCCCGGCCGCCCGCCCGAATTGTCGGCGATCCTCGACGCGTTTCGGGCCGAGGATGCCGCCAACTATGCCGCCGCGCGCAGCCTGATCGACTGGCATGCGCGCAGCGGCTTCTGCGCGCGCTGCGGCACGCCGACCGAGATCTTCCGCGCCGGCTGGGGGCGGCTCTGCCCCAATTGCGGGACGGAGCATTATCCGCGCGTCGACCCGGTGGTGATCATGCTCGCCGAACATGGCGACCGGGTGCTGCTCGGCCGCCAGCCGAGCTGGCCGCCGCACCGCTATTCGGCGCTCGCCGGGTTCCTGGAGGTGGGCGAGAGCATCGAGGACGCGGTGCGGCGCGAGACGCTGGAGGAATCGGGGGTGCATGTCGGCGCGGTGCGCTATGTCGCCAGCCAGCCCTGGCCGTTCCCGTCGCAGCTGATGATCGCCTGTATCGGCGAGGCGCTCGACGAGGCGATCACGATCGACCCGCACGAGCTGGAACATGCCGCCTGGTTCGATCGGGCGCAGGTGCGGCAGGCGCTGGCGCGCGATCCGGAGGCGCCGTTCCTGGCGCCGCCGGGCTATGCGATCGCCTATACGCTGCTCAAGGCCTGGGCCGAGGGGGAATAGCCGCACCCACATCCTCCCCTGAAAGGGGAGGTGGCGCGCGGAGCGCGACGGAGGGGTGTAACCGCTGCAACGGCGGGACCCTGCTTCGAACGGGACACCCCTCCACCACCGCCTTCGGCGGCGGTCCCCCTCCCCCTCCGGGGGAGGATCTTGGATTTTATGGCCGCGCGCGTGCCTGCGGATAGGTCCCCAGCAGGCGCACCCATTTGGAGTGGAAGCCCAGTTCCTCCAGCGCGCGGAGCACGCCGGCATCGTCGGGGCTGCCGACGATGTCCGCGTAGAACTCGGTCGCCGAGAAGCTCGCCTCGCGCTGGTAGCTTTCCAGCTTGGTCATGTTGACGCCGTTGGTCGCGAAGCCGCCCAGCGCCTTGTAGAGCGCGGCGGGGATGTTCTTCACCTCGAAGATCAGCGAGGTCATGAACGGGCCCTCGCCGGTGACCCCCGGCGCATCGCGCGACAGCACCACGAAGCGCGTCATGTTGTGCGCGGCATCGGCAATGTCGCTGGCCAGCACGTTTAGCCCGTACAGCTCCGCCGCATGGGCCGGTGCCAGCGCGGCAACCTTGGGATCGGCCAGCTCCGCCACCATCGCCGCCGCCCCCGCGGTATCGGGATAGGCGACCTGGGCGATGCCGTGCGCCTTCAGCCAATGGCGGCACTGGCCGAGCGCCTGGGGATGGCTCATCGCCTCGCGCACGTCGTCGATGCCGCCGGTGCCCATCAGCGTGTGGCGGATGGCGAGGAAATGCTCGCCGATGATCGACAGCCCGGATTCGGGCAGCAGGAAGTGGATGTCGGCGACGCGGCCATGGAGCGAATTCTCGATCGGGATCATCGCCCGGTCGGCACGGCCTTCCTTCACGGCGTCGATCGCGTCGTCGAAGGAGAAGCAGGGCAGCGGCAGCGCGTCGGGAAAGGCTTCGCGCACCGCGACGTGCGAATTGGCGCCCGGCGCGCCCTGGAATGCCACCGCGCGCGCCGGTGCCGCCTCGGCCTCGGCGAGCATGCGGGCGACGATCGGGCGGGCAGGGGCGGCGAAATTCTCCATGGGCGGCGGCGCTAGCCTCCGTAGAACTCCGCCGCAAGTGTGCTTGCCTTCCGGCGCGAGCGCGCTCTAAAGATGAATTAAAGCACAGGTGGGAGCGGATGGATGCAGGATCGCTTCAATACGATCGCAGGTTGGGCGCTGGCGGGGGGTATCGCCGCCCTGGGACTTTCGATCGCGAGCGCGAAATTCTTCCATTCCGAAAAGCCTGAACGCCCCGGCTATGTCGTCGAGGCGGTAGAAGATGCGGCCGGCGGCGCCGCGGCGGCCGAGCCGCTGCCGGTGCGGCTCGCCAAGGGCGACGCCGCCAAGGGCGAGAGCGGCTTCAAGCAGTGCGCCTCGTGCCACACCATCACCCAGGGCGGCGCCAACGGCATCGGCCCCAACCTCTATGCCACGCTCGGCGAAGGCATCGCGCAGGGCAAGGGCGGCTTCGCCTTTTCGGACGCGCTGAAGGGCGTCGGCGGCAGCTGGGACCTCGACAAGATGGATGCCTGGCTCACCAACCCGCGCAAGTTCGCGCCGGGCACCAAGATGACCTTCGCCGGCATCTCGGATCCGCAGCTGCGCGCCGACGTGATCCTGTACCTCAACAAGCAGGGCTCGAACCTGCCGCTGCCCGCCGCGCCCGCCGCAGGGTCCGAGCCCGACAATGCCGGGGTGCAGAGCAACGGCGCGGTCGAAGGCGCCGACGTTTCGGTCAACGTCCAGCAGGCGACGCCGGCCGAAGGCACGCCGGCGAAGGACCCGCAGGCGGCGGTGCAGGCCGAGAAGCGGAAGTAAGCTTCGTTTCCTGACCTCCTGCCGCTCCAAATCCCCCTCCCGCAAGCGGGGGGGGGAGTAAGGGGATCACCCCTGCAGGTCGTACGCCTTCAGCAGATCATACAGTGTCGGCCGGCTGATCCCGAGCATCCGCGCGGCCGCTGACACATTGCCATCGCTCCGCGCCAGCGCATGCCGGATCGCCTGGCGGTCCGCCGCCTCGCGCACCGCGCGCAGGTTGATCGCAGCAGCGTCGCCCGGCGCGAGGTCGAGGTCCTCGGCGTGGACCGTCTTGCCTTCGGCCATGATCACCGCGCGCTTGATGCGGTTTTCCAGCTCCCGGACATTGCCCGGCCAGCCCCAGGCGTCGATCGCTGCGAGCGCATCGGGGGCGAAGCTCTTGCTGCCGGCCTTCATCTGCTCGGCATAGCGGGCGAGAAAATGGCGGGCGAGCAGCCCGGCATCGCCCGGTCTTTCGGCCAGCGAGGGAATGCGCACCACGATCTCGGCGAGCCGATAATAGAGATCCTCGCGGAACCGCCCTTCCGCCACCATCGCGTCCAAATCGCGGTGCGTCGCGCAAACGATGCGCGTGTCGACCGGAATCGCCTTGCGCCCGCCGATCCGCTCAATCACCCGCTCCTGCAGGAAGCGGAGCAGCTTGACCTGGAGCGGCAGCGGGATGTCGCCCACCTCGTCGAGGAACAAGGTACCGCCCTGGGCGAGCTCGATCTTGCCTTCGGTGGTCTTCACCGCGCCGGTGAACGCGCCCTTCTCATGGCCGAAAAGCTCGGATTCGAGCAAGGTCTCGGGGATCGCCGCGCAGTTGATCGCGACGAAGGCGCCGGTATTGCGCGGGCTCGCCTCGTGCAGGCCCCGCGCCAGCAATTCCTTGCCGGTGCCGCTCGCGCCGAGCAGCATCACCGAGACGTCGGCGCCCGCCACGCGCTCGATCGTGCGGGTCACCTTGAGCATCTCCGGCGCGGCGGTGATCATGCCGCCTAGCACTTCGCGGGCCTCCGCCTTCTCGGCAAGGCGGCGATTCTCCGCTTCCAGCGCATGGACGTGGAAGGCGCGCGCGACGATGAGCCCCAGCGCGTCGATGTCGATCGGCTTCTGGTAGAAATCCCAGGCGCCGAGCTCGATGGCGCGGCGCATCGACTCGCGCTCGAAATGGCCGGAGGCGACGATCACCTTGGTGGCGGGCGACAGCTTCAGAATCGCTTCCAGCGTGGCGAAGCCTTCGCTGGTGCCGTCGGGGTCGGGCGGCAGGCCAAGGTCGAGCGTGACGACCGGCGGCTCCTCGGCGCGCAGCATGGTGATAGCCTCGTCGCGCGTGGTGGCGGCGAGCACGGCATAACCCTCATAGGCCCAGCGCAGCTGGCGCTGCAGCCCGGCATCGTCCTCGACGATCAGCAGCTTGGGCAGCGGCTTGGCCGGTGTTTCGCTCATGCGGCCTGCTCCACTGCGGGGGCGAGGCGCAGCGCCACGCGAAACCGCGTGCCTTCGCCCTCCCGCGAGCGGACCTCGATGCGCCCGCCCATGCCTTGGGCCAGCTGCTGCGCCTCGAAGGTGCCCAGGCCGAATCCGCCGGGCTTAGAGGAGGTGAACGGCTTGAACAGGCGGTTGCGGACGAAGCCGGGCGACATGCCGCAGCCGCGATCGATCACGTCAATGATGGCGCTTTCCTTGTCGGTGGCGAGAGCGAGCATCACCGGTGCGTCGGCCGGGCTCGCTTCGATCGCGTTCTGGATAAGGTGGACGAGCAGTTGCTCGAGCGCGCCGGGCTCGGCGAGGGCGAGGACGGGTTCAGCCCCTGATACCAGCTTCACCTGGGCCGGCTGGCGCGCGGCCAGGCGCTGGACCAGCGGGAGCAGCGGGGTCGGGCGGGGCGGCTCGCTGCGGCCCCGGTGATGCTGGCCCAGCCGGGCGAGCAGCGCGTTGAGCCGGTCCGACGAGTCGCGCAGCGTCGCGATCATGTCGGCGCGGAAGGCGGGATTGTCGGCATGGCGCTCGGCATTGCGCGCGGTGAGCGCGAGCTGGCTGACCAGATTTTTGATGTCGTGCAGCAGGAAGGCAAAGCGGCGGTTGAACTCGTCGAAGCGCTGTGCCTCGGCGAGCGCTTCCTGCGCGCGCGCCTCGGCGAGATAGCTCGCCACCTGGCGGCCGGCGGCCTTGAGCAGATCGAAATCCTCCCAGTCGAGCCGCCGCGCCAGTACCGGCCGGCCCAGCAGGATCGCGCCGACCAGCGTGCCACGGTGAAGCAGCGGCACCACCACCCAGGCCGCGGGGGTGTCGCGCATCCAGTCGGGCGTGGCCCCGGCATCCGCAGCGTCCGCCTGGTCCAGCCGAACGGCATCGACCTCGATGATCCGGCCGGTCGTCTCCAGATGCGTCGCCAGTGCGGCGTCTCCGGTCAGGGGCAGGGCGGCGCGATCCCAGTGCCAGCCCGCCCCGGCGACGAGCGCGCCGTCCTCTGCGACGAGCAGCAAGCCCGAGGGCGAGTCGGTCAGGTCCGCCAGCGCGCGGACGATGCGCTGATCGAGCGGCGCGGCGCCGGGTGCGCCCAGCGTCTCGGTGAAACGCAGCCATTCGGCGCGATAATCATAGCGGTGGCGGAAAAGATGCTTGGCTAGCTTCACCTTCACCCAGCCGCGCACTGCGCTGTTCGACACCAGCGTGAGGATGGCGGCGGTGGCGCCGAACACGAAGGCGGTCTGGAGCAGCCGTGCCTGGCTGCCGCCCAGCGTCGCCAGCGCGCTGGTGGCGAGCGCGAGCAGGACAAAATAGGCGCCGACGGCGACCAGCGTCAGCGACTGATAGGCGACGGTGCGGGACATGCGGACGCGCCAGTCGCCCCGCCGCTGCAGTCCCAAACCCATCGCCGCCGCCGTACAGACCAGCGCGGTGCCGCGCGCAACGAGCAGGAGACCGGTGAGGGGGACCCCCAGATAGGCGAGGGTGAGGATGGCGAACTCGGTGAGCCAGAAGCCGCCCAGCGCGGCGACCGTCCAGCGCAGTCCGCCGCCGGCGGTATGGGCGAGCGCGGAATGCAGCGCCTGCACCATCACCAGCGCGCCTACGGAGACCAGCAGGTGCAGCAGCAGCGCCACCGATGCCGCATTGCCGGCAATCGCGGACGGCTGCGCCGCGATCATGTCCAGCGCGGTGGCGGCGATCGTCACCAGTGCCACCACGCCGTATACCGTATCGAGCGCGAGCGGCGGGCGGGGCTCGCCGGCGCGGCGATGGAGCAGCAGCAGGAAGGCCAGCCAGGCGAGCGTGCGCAACGCCTCGGCAAGTCGGGTGACGACGTCCTCCGCGCCGATGCCGGCGGTGGCGAGCGCCGCGAGAGCGGTCAGCGCCAGGGCGGCGGCCAGCACCCGGCGCGGCAGCGGGGCGCCGCCGGTGCGCAGTGCCGCGAAGGGGAGCAGCGCGAAGAGCAGCGCCGCCAAGGCATGCAGCCACAGGCTCAGCGCCGCGGCGAGCATCAGCGCGCCCCGCTGGGGAACAGGATGACCCGCGCGGTCTGCAGCAGGATCAGCAGGTCGAGAAAGGGCGAATAATTCTTGGCGTAGAACAGGTCGTATTCGAGCTTCTGGCGCGCATCGTCGATCGAGGCGCCATAGGGATAGTTGATCTGCGCCCAGCCGGTGATGCCGGGCTTCACCATGTGCCGCTCGGCATAATAGGGCAGCACCTGTTCGAGATCCTCGACAAATTTCGGCCGCTCGGGACGGGGCCCGACAAAGCTCATCTCGCCCTTCAGCACGCTCCAGCACTGCGGCAGCTCGTCGACACGGATCTTTCGGATGATGCGCCCGATGCGAGTGATGCGGGGATCATTCTCCTCCGCCCACACGGCCTCGCCCGGTGCCTCGGCATCCTGCCGCATCGAGCGCAGCTTGAGCACGTCGAAAGCCTGCCCGTACAGGCCGACACGCTGCTGGCGGTAGAGCGCGGGGCCACGGCTCTCCAGCTTGATCAGGATCGCCGTGACGATCACCAGCGGGAAGGCGAGCACCAGCAGTACCAGGCTGGCGACAATGTCGAACAGCCGCTTGAACAGACCGGACAGCCGGCGGCCCGAGGAAAAGCCGTCGGAGAAGATCAGCCAACTGGGATTGACGCTGTCGAGATCGACGCGGCCGGTCACGCGCTCCACGAATGTCGAGAATTCGTTGACATGAACGCCGGTGGTCTTGATCCGCAGCAGGTCCTTCAGCGGCAGCGCGTTGCGGCGTTCCTCCAGCGCCAGCACCACTTCGCTGGCGTTGAGCAGCACGACGTGGTCGGCGAGATTGTAGATCGCGTCGCGCGCGATTGCCTCCGGGATCACGCGATTGGCCTCGCTCATCGCGACATAGCCGACCACCGCGAAGCTGGCGCCGGGCGTGCGGGCGAGCTGCTTCAGCCGCGCCGCGCGGGGGCCGGCGCCGAGCACGACGATGCGGCGCTTGAAGGCCTGGCTGCCCAGCGCCTTGCCGAGCAGTACGCGCATCATCAGCAGCAGCACGAACGCGGCGATCGCCGCGTACAGCAGATTCGAACGCCAGAAGCCGATCGGCGGCAGCAGGAAATAGAGGACGCTGAGGCCCGCCACGCCCATGCCGATCGAGACCAGCAGCCGCACCAGCGCCTGGCGCAGCGACTGCAACGCCTCGGCGCTGTAGATGCCCAGCGCAACCAGCGCCGTTTCGAGGACCAGCGTGAAGCTGGCCAGCTGCGGCACGCGCTCGTGGATCGCGCCGACGTCGAGCCCGGCCTGGTGCGCGCGCAGCTGCCAGCCTAGTTCGCCTGCGGTGACCAGCAGGAGCATGTCCAGCAGGCCGAGCAGCAGCACGGTGTTCGGTACATAATGCTTGAACAGGCGGGTCATGGCGCCACCCTGATAGCGCGGAAGGGTAAACGAACGGCCAAGCCCCGAACACCGCATCAAATTTGCGCCGTGTCGCAACCGTTTCGCCATCCCCTTGTTTCAATCGCGCACACCGCCCAGCTACTTCCTACAGCACCGAACCAGGGAGCCCTTTCCGCATGCCGGATACCAAGCCGATCACGCCTGTCATCCTTTCGGGCGGTTCGGGCACCCGCCTCTGGCCGATGTCGCGGCCGGAGCGCCCGAAGCAGCTTCTCTCGCTCACTGCCGAGGAAACCATGCTCCAGCTGACCGCGCGGCGTGCCTCGGGGACGCGTTTCACGGCACCGATCGTCGTCGCCAATGCGTTTCATGCCGATCTCGTCGAGGAACAGCTTGCCCAAGTCGATCTCGCGGTGCGCGCGCTGATCCTGGAGCCGATTGGCCGCAACACCGCGCCCGCGATCGCGCTCGCCGCGATGGCGGCCGGGAGCGGCAGCGAGCCGATCCTGGTCATGCCGTCGGATCACGTCATTTCCGACGTCGATGCTTTCCACGCGGCGATCGATTCGGCGCTCCCGCTGGTCAACGAAGGCTGGTTGGTCACGTTCGGGATCACGCCGGATTCGCCCGAGACCGGCTATGGCTGGATCAAGATCGGCGAGGAGGAACTCGCCCCCGGCGTCCACCGTGTCGACCGTTTCGTGGAAAAGCCGCCGCGCGATCGCGCCGAGGCGATGCTCGCCTCCGGCGACCATGCTTGGAACGGCGGCATCTTCCTGTTTCGCGCCGACATGTATCTCGGCGCCCTCAGCGTGTTCGGGCCGGAAATGCTGGTCGCCGCGCAGCAGGCGATGGACAAGGGGCGGCGCGAAGGCGCGCGGATCTTCCCCGATGCGGAGAGCTTCGCTGCCTGCCCGTCGGATTCGATCGACTATGCGGTGATGGAAAAGGCGCCGCGTGTCGCGGTGGTACCGGTGGCGATGGGCTGGAGCGACGTGGGCAGCTGGGATGCGCTCCACGCGATCAGCAACCCCGATGCGGGCGGCAATGTCGTGCGCGGCGACGTCGTGGCGATCGAGGCGACCAACTGCCTGGTGCAGAGCGAGCCGGGCAAGCGCGTGGCGCTGGTCGGCGTGCAGGACCTGATCGTGGTCGTCTCCGGCGCCGATGTGCTGGTGTTGCCGCGCGGCCGCAGCCAGGAAGTCAAGAAGCTGATCGACGCGATGAAGGACTGACACGGCACGCGAAACCGCCGCCGACCCTTTCGGGCCGGCGGCGGCGCGATCGTGTCAGCCGCTGTAGCGGACCCGCACGGTCATGTTCCGGCGGCGACGGATCACCGCACCTAGCGCGCCGAAGCCCGTCAGCATCAGCGCCCAGCCCGTCGGCTCGGGAACCGCCGAGATCGTGACGCTGTAGCCCGGCGCCAGGGCGAAGGTGCCCAGTTTGAAGGTCGGCGTTTCCTCGGCGCCGGTGTAAAGGCTGACACCGGTCGAGAAAATTTCCAGGCCGGCGCTGCTGTTGAACAGGCCGAAGTTGAAGAAATAGGTGGAGCTGCCGAAACCTAGATCGAACGTCGCGGCGGCGCCGTTGATCGTGCCGCTGGCGCCGTCGATGCGGAAATAATTTCCCAGATCGTATGACGACGGCACCGGCGAGGAATCCAGAACAAACTGGATCGTCTCGCTGCCCGTAATTGCAAAATTATACGGTGCGGCATGGGCCGGTGCAGCCACTGCCAGTGCAGCAGCGCAGCACGATGCCAAGAAAAACGTCCCCTTCATGTAAGCCTCCGCTAAGGATAGGATAAAATCGAAATCTTACGCGGTACAAGCATGATGCGGCGGGGGCGTATCAGATTCGCACAGCTATTCACAGGCTGCTGGCATGGTGCTGTCTCAAAGTGGGGTGTATATGGTTGATACTTGACAATTTTCGCGTGCGACGGACGTTGTCTGCACAACGGATGATGCAAGCCGCGCCGCCCGAGCGGCACGCCGCCCCGCGCGGAAGGGCCGCAGCGGCAGCGCTGAAATGCGAGGCGGAAGTGGGGCAGCCTGGCGTCGGAACCGCCTGGTCGCATGTCAGCCGCCGATGCGCGGACGATCGGCGGCGATCATGTCGCAAAGGGCGGGCGTTCAGCGGTTGACGCGCACCCGCACCCTGGTCTGCCGGTGGCGGCGCATGACAAGCCCCAGCGCGCCGAAACCCGCCAGCAGCATCGCCCAGCCAGCCGGTTCCGGGATTGCCGAAATAGCCAGCATGTCGCCGGTCGAAAGGCTGAAGCTGCCCAGCTTGAAGCTGGGCGCAGACTCGCTCCCGGTGTAGAGTTGCGTGCCGGTCGACAGGAGGAAGGGCGGCGCAGCGCCCTGATATACCCCGATGTTGAAGCCGAAGGACGCGCTGCCGAACCCGAGGTCGAACAGTTCCGGCGTGCCGTTGCGCGTCCCGGACACGGCGGCGAGGGTGAAGAAGCTGCCCGGGACCGAAACCGTGGGGGTGGGGGGACGATTCGAGCACGAACCGGATCGTCTGGGTGCCGGTGATCGCGAAGCTATAGGGGCTCGCCGTCACGGGCGCAGACATAAGTGCCCCACCGACGCAACAGGTCGTCAAGAAAAATGCCCTTTTCATGTTGATCCTCTCCGCAGCGATTATTTGGATTAACGATGTCGCCATCGGCGTCGCTTGCACGAGGCGCGCAAGGACATCGTGATTTTATCGGCCGGTCGGCGATGGATTCAAGACGAGCTGCGCCTTGGTTGAGGTCAGATCGGACCTATTTCTTTGCGGCTCTGGTACGGCTTTCAGCCTTTGCCGCCGCGATAGGCGGGCAGGCCCCATTTCCAGACCATCGCCGCGCCCCGCAGGGCGAAGCCCGCCGCGGCGGAAGCCAGGCCGGCGGCATAGGGCGGCAGCCCGAGCTGGCTGAGCAGCACGTACAGCGAGGCGGTGAGCGCCGCGGCGGTCACATAGAGTTCGGGTCGCATCAGGATCGACGGTTCGCCCGCCAGCACGTCGCGGATGATGCCGCCGACGCAGGCAGTCACCACGCCCATCACCGCCGCCGGCACCGGCGGGATGCCGAAGCCGAGCGACTTGGCCGCGCCGAACGCGGCATAGGCGGCCAGCCCGAGGGCATCGAGCCAGGCGAAGGTGCGATCGCTCCACCAATGCTGGGGCGTAATCCACACGATCGCCGACATGCCCAGGCACAGCGACGCGACCGAGGCATCGTGCACCCAGAAGACCGGCGCGCCGATCAGCAGATCGCGCACCGTGCCGCCGCCGACGCCGGTGATCAGGGCGAAGAAGGTCGCGGTGACGATCGTCTGCTGGTGGCGGGTGGCGGCCAGCGCGCCGGTGGCGGCGAACACCGCGATGCCCAGCAGGTCGAGCCAAGGGAGGATGGGGCCGATCTGGGCCGCGACCGAACTTTCCATGCCCTCGCTTTGCCGCGCGCGCCGTCACCAAGTCAAACGCAGGCCCTTGGCGGAGGCTGGTCGCTTGGGGCAGAGAGGGGGCATGCAACGTACCGAGTCCCCGCTGATCGCGCTCGCGATCCTTCTGGCGGCGCTCGCCGGCTTCGTCGATGCGCTCGCCTTCACCAGCCTGGGCGGTTTCTTCGCCTCGTTCATGAGCGGCAATTCGACGCGGCTGGGCGTCGGCCTGGGCAGCGGATCATCGCATGATGCCGCGCTCGCCGCGTCGCTGGTGATGAGCTTCGTTGCCGGCGTCATCCTGTCCAGCGTCCTTGGCCGCGCCCGGCCGCACCGGCACCAGCCGGTGGTGATGGCGGCGGTGACGCTGCTGCTCGCGCTCGCCGCCATCGTCGCGATGCTGATGCCCGGCCCCGTCGTGCTGCTGCTGCTCGCCGCGGCGATGGGCACCGAGAACGGCGTGTTCCAGCGCGACGGCGAAGTCACGATCGGGCTGACCTACATGACCGGATCTTTGGTCAAGATGGGGCAGAAGCTGGCCGGCGCGCTGATGGGCGATGCCGATCGGTTCGGCTGGCTGCGCTATCTGGCGCTGTGGCTGGGCTTCGTCAGCGGCGTGGTGATCGGCGCCGAAAGCCAGTTCCGCTGGGGGTGGAACGCGCTGTGGCTGGCGCCGATATTCGCGGCCGTGCTGACGCTGTTGCTCGCCAGCATGACTCGGCCGCGCGCGCGGCCGGACTTCACGATGGTGCGGTGAGCCTTCAGCGGAAAGCCCAGCGCAGCGTCTCCGCCACGCCGCGAGTGCCCAGCCGCACGGCAGGTGCGGCGAGCGGCGGAGTGACGAGGTGGTGCATCTGCCGCGCCCAGCCCGGCAGCAGGTCGATCGCGGCGGCGAAGGTCATCGCCTGGAAGGGCTTGGTCGCCAGATTGGGTGCCGGCTGTTCGAGGAGCAGCCTGGCCACCTCGCGGGTGCGCGCATCGTAGCGGAGTTCGCCTCGCAGTTCCGCGATCAATGATGCCGCCTCGGCGCGGCTGCGCGGTACCGGATCGGCCCCGAGCGCCTCGGCGATCGTCGCGAACTCGGCGAAATAGCGGTCCTGGTCCGCGCGCGACATGGCCGGTTCGGCATAGCGGATCCAGGCCTCGAGAAAACTCACCGCCTCGGTCACGTGCACCCAGGCGAGCAGCCGGGGGTCGTCGGCGCTGTACGGTGTGCCGTCGGGCAGGGTGCCGCGGATGCGGCGGTGGATCTGGCGCACCCGCGCGATTGCCGCTTCAGCCTCTTCGCGCGCGCCATAGCTGGTCTGGGCGATGAACCGCGCGGTGCCGCGCAGCCGGCCGAGCATGTCGTGTCGGAACTTCGAATGGTCCCAAACGCCGGCCAGCACCGCCGGATGCAGCATCTGGAGCAGCAGCGCGGCGACGCCGCCCACCATCATCGTCGTCACGTCGCCATGCACCCGCCACAACACCGAATCGCGGGCAAAAAGCGCGTCGTCGCTCGGCTGCACCGGCGTCTCGCCGCGCGCGGCATCGTTGAAAACGGCGCGAACCTGGCCGATCATCGCGCGCCGCACGCTGTGGGTTGCAATTGCAACTAAATTCATGCCGTTAAGCTAGGTACTCTGGTAGCGCGAACAAGTTGACCGCGTTCGCTTTGCGGTGCAGCAAATGCCGCCATGGCCAGCATCGCAATCACCAACAATCCCGATATCCGCTTTCTAGGGCGGCTTCTGGGGGACGTCATCCGTGCCTATGGCGGCGAGGCGCTGTTCAAGCGGATCGAATATATCCGCGCGACCTCGGTCGATCGGCATCGCGGCGTGGCAGGGGCGGGCGCGATCGATTCCGGGCTCGATCGGCTGAGCCTGGACGAGACGCTGGATTTCGTGCGCGGTTTCATGCTGTTCTCGATGCTCGCCAACCTCGCGGAAGACCGCCAGGGTGTCGCGACCGAAAAGGATGCCGATGTCGCCGCCGCGCTGGAGCGGCTGGCCAAGGCCGGCATCGGTCGCGAGCCGGTGATGGCGCTGCTTGGCTCTGCGCTGGTCAGCCCGGTGCTTACCGCCCACCCCACCGAGGTGCGGCGCAAGTCGATGATCGATCACAAGAACCGCATCGCCGAACTAATGCGGCTGCGCGACCAGGGCGTCACCGAGACCCCCGATGGCGACCAGGTGGAGGAGGCCATTCTCCGCCAGATCGCGCTGCTCTGGCAGACGCGCGTGCTGCGCCGGGAGAAGCTGGGCGTGCCCGACGAGGTGGAGACCGCGCTCTCCTATTTCCGCGACGTGTTCCTGCCGGTGCTGCCCGCGCTCTATGCGCGCTGGGACCGCGCGCTGGGGGACCGCGCCCCGAGCTTCCTCCGGCCCGGCAGCTGGATCGGCGGCGATCGCGACGGCAATCCCTTCGTGACCGCCGATTCGATGCGCTTCGCCCTCGCCCGCGCGGCGGAGACGGTGATCGATCATTATCTTGAATCCGTCCATGCGCTTGGTGCCGAGCTGTCGATCTCGACCGAGCACAGCGAAGTGCCCGAAGCGGTGCTCAAGCTCGCCGAAGCCAGCGGCGACACCGGCAAGAGCCGCAGCGACGAACCCTATCGCCGCGCGCTGACCGGCATCTATGCCCGGCTTTCCGCAACGCATGAACAGCTGGTCGGCAAGAAGCCCGGCCGCCCGTCGCCGATCGCCGGCACCCCCTATCGCCATCCCGCCGAGTTCCGCGAGGACCTGGTCGCCATTGCACATGGCCTCGCCGACGGCGGCCCGCTCGCGACCGGCGGTGCGCTCGGTCGGCTGATCCGCGCGGTGGAAACCTTCGGCTTCCATCTCGCGACGCTCGACATGCGGCAGAACAGCGCGATCCACGAGCGGGTGGTCGGCGAGCTGCTCAAGTCGGTGGGCGTCTGCGCCGACTATGCCGCGCTGGACGAGCCGGCGCGCATCGAACTGCTGCGCCGTGAACTCGCCAATGCACGGCCGCTGACCAGCCCCTATGCCGCCTATTCGGAGGAAACCGCCACCGAACTCGCCATCGTCCGAGAGGCGGCGGCGGCGCATGCGCGCTACGGCCGCGACTGCATCCGGCACTATATCGTCTCGATGGCGCAGTCGGTGTCCGATCTGCTCGAGGTCCATGTCCTTCTGAAGGAAGCCGGGCTCTACGTGCCGGGCGAGACGCCGCAGGCGCACATCATGGCGATCCCGCTGTTCGAGACGATCGCCGATCTCGAGGCCGCGCCGCCGATCATGCAGGCCTGGCTCGGCCTGCCCGAAGTCGCCGCGATCGCCGCCGCGCGCGGGCACCAGGAAGTGATGATCGGCTATTCCGATTCGAACAAGGACGGCGGCTATCTCACCTCGACCTGGCAGCTCAGCCGCGGCTCGACCGCGCTCAAGCCCGTTTTCGAGGAAGCGGGCGTCGCCATGCAGTTGTTCCATGGCCGCGGCGGCGCGGTGGGGCGTGGCGGCGGTTCCAGCTTTTCGGCCATCCTGGCCCAGCCGCCGGGCACCGTTCAGGGCCGTATCCGCATCACCGAGCAGGGCGAGGTGATCGCCGCCAAATATGGCAGCCTCGAAAGCGCGATGACCAATCTGGAGGCGATGACCTCGGCCACGCTGCTCGCCAGCCTGGAGCCCGAGCAGCTCGCCCCGGCCGATGCGGAGCGCTTCGCAGCGGCGATGGACCGGCTCTCCGACAGCGCCTTCCGCGCCTATCGCGGGCTGGTCTACGAGACGCCGGGCTTCACCACCTTCTTCCGCCAGATGACGCCGATCGCCGAGATCGCCGGCCTCAAGATCGGCTCTCGCCCCGCCAGCCGCAAGAAGAGCGATGCGATCGAGGATCTGCGCGCGATTCCCTGGGTGTTCAGCTGGGCGCAGGCCCGCGTGATGCTGCCGGGCTGGTACGGCGTCGGCGCCGCGCTCGATGCGTTCGAGGACAAGGGGCTGCTGCGCGAGATGGCGAGCGCCTGGCCGCTGTTCCGCGCGACGCTCGACAATATGGAGCAGGTGCTCGCCAAGTCGGACATGGGCATCGCCAGCCACTATGCGGCGCTGGTCGAGGACGCCACGCTGCGCGACGGGATCTTTGGGCGCATCCGCGACGGCTGGCAGCAGACGGAGGAAGGATTGCTCCAGGTCACGCGCCAGACCCGGCTGCTGGAAAAGCATCCGCCGCTGGAGACCTCGATCCGGCTGCGGCTGCCCTATATTGAGCCGCTCAACCTGCTCCAGATCGAGCTGATGAAACGCCACCGCGCCGGCGAGGCGGACGCCCGGATCGGCGAGGGCATCCTGCTGTCGATCAACGCCATCGCGACGGCGCTGCGCAACAGCGGGTAGGGCCCGTAGCCCCGGCCTAACCCGGGGTTAACCATGTGGGCCTAGCGCGGTGGCATGGGACCGGGGCCTCTCCGCAGCGTGCGTCGCGATTCGCTTCTGGCGATCGGCCTGGCGGTGCTGCTGGGGATCGCGTGGACTGTGCGCGATCATGTGGCGCTCGGCGCGCTGCGGCTGCCCGATACCGACGATCTGATGCGCCTTCAGCAGATCCGCGACTGGCTGGCCGGCCAGCCCTTTGCCGACCTCGCCCAGCACCGGCTGGGGCCGGCGCCGGGGCTGGAGATGCACTGGTCGCGACTTGCCGATCTGGTGCCGGCGGCGCTGATCTTCCTGCTCACGCCGCCGCTCGGCCCCCATGCCGCGAGCGTGGCCGCCATTACGCTCGCGCCGCTGCTGCTGTTCGCGGCGATGTTGGTCGTCATCGCCGCGATCGCCCGGCGCCTTGGCCAATCCGGACGCGTGGCGATCATTCTCGGCGCGCTGGCGTTTCCCGCGATCACCTTGTTCGCCCCCGGGCGAATCGATCACCATGCGTTGCAGGCCGTGCTGGTGCTCGCGCTGCTTCATGCCTGTATCGGACGGGGCACGCTGGGGCAGGGTGCGATCGCCGGCGCGGCGACGGTGCTGTCGCTGGTCGTCGGCATGGAGGCGGTGCCGCTGCTCGCCGCCGGTGGTGCTGCCATTGCGCTGCGCTGGCGCCTCGATGCCGCCGCAGGTCAGGCGCGGATGGCCGGCTATGCGACCGTGCTGCTGCTGGGCCTGAGCGCCGCGGCGGTGATCTTCCGGTCGAGCGGGTGGAACGTCGCCGCGTGCGACGGTTTCACCGCGACGCTGTGGCGCGCGGCGATGCTGGCGGCGATGGCTCCGGCGGCCATGGCGGTGGCGGGTTTCGCCACCCAATCGGTTGTCGGGCGTACCGCGGTGCTGGTTGCTGCCGGAGCGCTCGCG
The DNA here is from genome assembly GCF_012650175.1 of Sphingomonas sp. S2M10. Classification (GTDB taxonomy): domain Bacteria; phylum Pseudomonadota; class Alphaproteobacteria; order Sphingomonadales; family Sphingomonadaceae; genus Sphingomonas. The sequence goes on along the minus strand of NZ_JAAILI010000056.1, from coordinate 128,317 downwards.
CTGGCGGGTGCCGCGCTGAACGCCCCTGCCTGCCTGCATCCCTATGGCCAGGTCGATCCCCTGCTCGCCCGGCTCTGGCTTGCGCATGTCAACGAGGCGCAGCCGCTCGCCGCACTGCCGATCGGCAAGGCGATTGCGGCCGGGGGCATGGCGCTGGTCGGGCTTGGCGCCGGTCTCTGGCTCGCCTGGACCACGCGGACCGCGGCGGCATGGATCGTGCTGGGATTCCAGGTGACGGCGGTCGCGATTCTGCTGGTGCAGGTGCGGGGGGCGCCGCTGGCGGCGCTGGCCGCCGTGCCGGCGCTGGCCGCGATGATCAGCGCCGCCCGGCTACGCGGGCCGCTGGCGCTGGTGCTTGCCTGGCTCGCCGCCAGCGGCATCGCGCATGCGGGGCTCGGCGATCGGCTGAGCCCGGCCGCCGCGCCCTCTCGCCATGGCTGTACGCCTGCCGTCGCTGCGGCGCGCCTCGCGGCGCTGCCGCCCGGCCTTGTCGCCGCGCCGATCGACTTCGGCCCGGCGCTGCTCGCCACGACCCGACACCGTGTTCTAGCCGGTCCCTATCACCGCGATACGCAAGGAATTCGTGCCATGTACGACCTGTTCCTCAGCCCCTCCACACAGGCGGAAGCGCTCGCGCGGCGATGGGGTGTCGACTATGTCGCGCTCTGCAAGGACGGCTTTGCCGAAGTCGGCGACCGTGCCCGCGACCACCGGTTGCTGGCCGGCAGCCTGGTGGCGGGGCAGGTCCCGCCCTGGCTGCGGCCGCTATCACCTGCCGGGGCGAGCACCCGCGTCTACACCCTTACCCAGCCCGCGCGACGCACCACCCAGTGAGCGATACGCGCAAGGGGGATGCGCGCTGGTGGGAGCGGCGCTGGTTCGCGCTGGCAGCGGTGCTGCTCAGTGCGGTGCCGCTGCTCTGGCCCGCGGTGCCGCCGCTCACCGATCTGCCCGGCCATATCGGCCGCTACCATATTGCCGCGCGGCTGGCGGACTCGGCGCTGCTCCAGCAGCACTGGGACTATCGCTGGCAGCTGATCGGCAATCTTGGCGTCGACCTTGCCGTGCTGCCGCTGGCGCGGGTGTTCGGCGCCGTGCCGGCGGCCAAGCTGGTGGTGCTGATGATTCCGCCGCTCACCGTGGCGGGCTTCATCCTCCTGTCGCGTACTGCGGGCGGCGGGCGGCTCGCCCCTGCCGCGCCCTTCGCCTTCCCGCTCGCCTATGGCTTTCCCTTCCAGTTCGGCTTCGTGAATTTCGCGCTGTCGGCGGCGCTCGCGCTGCTCGCGCTGGCGCTGTGGATGCGCATGCAGCGGGTGGTCGCGGGGCGCGCGCTGCTGTTCGTGCCGATCGCGCTGCTGCTGTGGGTGGCGCATTGCTTCGGCTGGGCGCTGTTCTGCCTGTTCGCCTTCGGCACCGATCTGGCGTGGCTGCGCGGGGAGGGGCGCGCCCTGGGCAAGGCGATCCTGCGCGCTGGCTTGCGCTGCTTGCCGCTGGCGGTACCGTTGATCCCGATGCTCGCCGGCGGCGGCTCGGGCGACGGCAGCCTCGGGGCGAGCTGGGAATGGCTGGCCAAGCTGCAATGGCTGGCGTCGCTGCTGCGCGAGCAATGGCAGCGCTATGACCTGATGTGCGCACTGCTCCTTCTCGCGCTCGCCTGGCTCGGCTTGCGCAGCGCGGCGATGCGCGTCGATCGGCCGCTTGCCTGGGCGGCGGCAATCGGCGCGATGGCATGGCTGGTGCTGCCCTATCGCCTCCTCGGCGGCGCCTATGTCGACATGCGGATGACGCCGTATGTCGTCGCCCTGCTGATCGTCGGGATTCGCGCGCGGGATCGGCGAATCGCCAGCGCGCTGGCATGGCTGGGCACCTTCTTCTTCCTGCTGCGCATCGCGACGACGACCTGGGTGTTTCTGGGCGCCGCGGCGGCGCAGGAGCAGGCCGCGGCGGTCGCGGAGCGGCTTCCCCGCGGCGCCGCCGTCCTGGTGGCGGTGCGCGAGCCGTGCCGGTCCTGGAGCGTCGCGCGGCTGTCGCACGTCACCGGGCTGGCGATCGTGCGGCGGGACGCGTTCGACAATGGCGAATGGACGCTGGCAGGCCAGCAGCTGCTGCGGGACCGGCATCCCCGGGCCGGAGCCTATCGCGCGGATCCCTCGCAGATGATCTTCGACGCTGCGTGCGCGTGGAACGGCCAGGATTTGCCGACGATGCTTCGAAGCTTCGATCGCGGCACCTTCGACTATGTGTGGACGATCGACCTGCCGACGCCGCCGCTACCGCCCGATCTGGTGCCGGTCGCGCGTTCCGGCCCGTCGCTGCTGTTGCGCGTCTCCCCTGCGCCCGACAAGCGCTTGCCGGACGGGCCGCTCGCGCACTAAAGCGGCGCGATGGATAAAGGGGTTCCGCTGCGCTGGTGGCAGACACGCTGGTTCGTACTGTTCGCCACGCTGATGGCGGCTGTGCCGCTGCTATGGCCGGAGATCCCGCCGCTGGTCGACCTGCCCGGCCATATGGGCCGTTACCGGGTGCAGCTGGTCTATGACCAGGTGCCGTGGCTGCGCGAATGGTATGATTTCCGCTGGCAGCTGATGGGCAATCTGGGGGTCGACCTGCTGGTCTTCCCGATGGCCAAGCTCTTCGGGCTCGAGCTGGGCGTGAAGCTGATCGTTATCGCGATTCCGATGATGACGGTGGCCGGTTTCCTGATGATCGCGCGCGAGGTGCATGGGCGCATCCCGGCGACGGCGCTGTTCGCACTGCCGCTCGCCTATGCCTTCCCGTTCCACTTCGGCTTCGTCAATTTCGCGCTGTCCATGGGCATGGCGATGCTGGCCTTTGGCTGGTGGCTGCGGCTGGCGCGGCTGGGCAAGCTGCAGTTCCGCTCGCTGGTGTTCGTGCCGCTGTCGGTGATCCTGTGGATCACCCATACCTTCGGGTGGGGCGTGCTAGGCGTGCTCGCCTTCTCGGCCGAGCTGATCCGCCAGCACGACCTGCGCCGCGACCGCGCGCTGCCCTGGCATAAGGATCTGGTCGGCGGCTGGGTCGCGCCGATCTTCTTCGCCGGGTTGCAATGCGCGGTGATGGCGCTGCCGGCGGTGCTGATGGTGATCTGGCGCGGTGGCGAGCATGTCTCGGGCCAGACCTTCGACTGGTTCAACTGGCGCGCCAAGACCCTGTGGGTCACGCAGGTGTTCCGCGACCGCTGGCAGCTGTTCGACCTTGCCAGCGTCGGCGTCATCTTCCTGCTGATGCTCAAGGCGGTGCGCGATCCCAATATCCAATATTCGCGCAATCTCGGCCTCTCGGCGCTGCTGCTGCTGCTCGTCTATCTCCTGCTGCCGCGCGTGGTGTTCGGCTCCGCCTATGCCGACATGCGCATGGTGCCGTTCCTGATCGCGATCGCGATCCTGGCGATCCGGCCCAAGCCCGGCCTGTCGATGCGCGGTGCGACGCTGGTGGCGGTGCTCGGCCTCGCCTTTTTCCTCGCCCGCATCGGCGCGACCACGGCGAGCTTCTACCTCTACGACAAGGCCTATGACCGCGAGCTCAAGGCGCTGGCGCATGTGCCGGTCGGTGCGCGGCTGGTGAGCTTCGTCGGCGAGACCTGCTACAACGAATGGGCGATGACCCGGCTGCAGCACGTCCCCGGCCTCGCGCTGGAGCGGCGGCTGGCCTATACCAACGACCAATGGTCGATGGCCGGCGGCCAGCTGATGACGGTGCGGTACCGTGCGGCCAAGCGTTTCGCCCACGACCCGTCCGAGCTGGTGACCAACGTCCAGTGCCCGCGCGAATGGTGGCGGCCGATCGCGCGCAGCCTGGCGCTCTTCCCGCGCGACGCGTTCGACTATGTCTGGCTGATCCGCCCGCCCGCCTACGACCAGCGCTACGAGCAGGGGCTGATACCGGTGTGGCGCGACGGGCCGAGCGTGCTCTACCGAGTCGATCACAATGTGCCCGGGCCCGGCCTCAATCCCGGCGACCTGCCGATCCCGCGCCCCGAAGCCGTGCTGATCCGCGAGGCCGAGGCGGCGGGGGAACTGCCGGGCAACGGGACCGCGCCGCCTTCTTAAACGTCCGGCTGCTCCGCCTTCCTGAATGGCGTAAGCTCTTCCAGATATTCCTGCTCGCGCTCCACTGCCTGCTGCTCGCGCACCAGAAAATCGGCAACGGCACGGCGGAAGCCGGAGTCCGGGAGGTAGTGGGCCGAGTAGGTCGTCACCGGCACATAGCCGCGCGCGAGCTTGTGTTCGCCCTGCGCGCCCGCCTCGACGCGGGGCAGGCCGCGTTCGATCGCGGCGTCGATCGCCTGATAATAGCAGAGCTCGAAATGGAGGAAGGGCACGTCCTCCACACAGCCCCAATAGCGGCCGTAGAGCGCATCGGTCCCGATCAGGTTGAGCGCGCCGGCGATCGGCCGGCCGTTCCGCTCGGCGAGCATCAGCAGCACCTTGTCACCCAGCGCTTCGCCCAGCATCGAGAAGAAGGGGCGCGTAAGATAGGGGCGGCCCCATTTCCGGCTGCCGGTATCCTGGTAGAAGGCCCAGAAGGCGTCCCAATGCGCCTCGGTAATCTCGGCGCCGGTCAGGTGGCGGATGGTCAGTCCATCGACGGCGGCGGCGCGCTCCTTGCGGATTGCCTTGCGCTTGCGGCTGGCGAGCGCGCCCAGAAAGTCGTCGAAGCTGGCATAGCCGTCATTCTGCCAGTGGAACTGGGTGCCGGTGCGGATCAGCCAGCCCGCCGCCTCGAACAGCGGGATCTGGGCTTCCTCGACGAAGGTGGCATGCGCCGAGGAGAGGCCGTGCTGGTTCACCACCGCTTCGATCGCGGCGATCAGTGCGGGGGCGTGGGTGGGGTCGCGCAGCAGCAGCCGGGGGCCGGGCACCGGCGTGAACGGCGCAGCGATCTGCAGCTTGGGGTAATAGCGCCCGCCGGCCCGCTCCCATGCGTCGGCCCAGCTATGGTCGAACACATATTCGCCCTGACTGTGGCTCTTTCCATAGGCGGGTGCGATCGCGGCGGGCGTGCCGTCCGGCCCGTCGACGACGATCGGCAGCGGCTGCCAGCCGGTCTGCGCGGTCGCCGAGCCCGATGCTTCGAGGATCGACAGGAAGGCGTGGCTGAGGAACGGATTGTCGGGGCCCGCACAGGCATCCCACTCCGCCGCCGGGATCGAGGCGACGCCGTCGGCGAGGCGGGCGGTGACGGAAGGGGATCGCACGCGGCACAAGATAGTGCGTTGCGCGGGCGGTGCCAGCCCCTTCTGACCTTAGAGGCAGGCCAGCGTCGCGGCGTCGATCGCGCTGGCTGCGCCCTGCAGCGCATAGCCGTCGACGAAGGGCACGCCGCCGATATCGACGCTTTCCACGCTGAGCGCCCGGCCGTCGCGCATCGCCGCGACGATCGCCGCGTCCGTCCGTGCATCGGGCGCCCAGGCGTCGTGGCGGCTGGCGGTAAGTTCGAAGCGCCATTCGCCCGCGACCAGCATCACCCGCGCGTGATCCGCGCGCGCGCGGCTGAGCCGGACATAGAGCTGGTGCCGCACGCCCTGCCCGGGCCAGCTCGCGATGCTGACATAGGCTTCGCCGCGGCGTGCCGTGTCCGCCGGCCGCGCGATCGCGAAGCAGCGCGTCGGCCCGGTGTCGCGAAAGGCGCCCCAGCGCGCGAAAATGCCGATCGTCTCGCGCGGGCCCGCCAGCGCGAGCAGCGCCAGCGCGAGGATCATGCCGGCGCCGCGCCGCGTCCGGTGCCGAGATGAACGGTCGTCTCCACGCCGCCTTCGATCCGGACGATCGATCCCTGCGGCAGGTCCGGTGCGACGGGCGCATCGAATTGCGGCAGCACGTCGCGCCCGGTCATCACCCCGCGCAAAATGCGGCTCGACATGCCGTGCATGATCACCAGCCGGTCGCCGGGGTCGTCATCGGTATCGGCCAGCCAGCTGGAGACCCGCGCGGCGATCGCATCATACCATTCGCCGCCCTCCGGAGGACGTGTGTAGAGCCCATGCTCGCGATCCAAGAACGTCCCCACCTCGCGCTCCAGATCGGCATAATAGCGACCGCTCCAGGCCCCCATGCCGATTTCCACCAGCCGGTCGTCGGTGCGCGTCTGGTGCCAGTCGAGCTCGAGATGCTCGGCGATGATCGCCAGCGTCTGCAGCGCGCGGCCGGCGCTGGAGGCCCAGAGCGTCAGCTCGGGCTTCGGTCCCAGCAGTCTCCGCAGCGCCGCGCCCATCGCATCGGCCTGGGCGAAGCCGGCGCGGGTCAGCGGGGTGTGGGGATGGTCGCCCTGCATCCGCCGGGCGATGTTGAACACGGTCTCGCCGTGCCGCGCGATGAAGTCGCGGCCTTTCCGGGTGCTGGCCATGGGTCATGTCTCTCGGTCGAAACCGGGGGAAACGCAATGCCCCGTTTCGGCCCTGATTCGTTCATGTCCGCGACAGGGCAGCGGGTGCATCCGTCGTTTCGCTCGCGGAGCACGCCGGGAGCGAACGGGAGGAAGAACAGGTCGCGGCGCCCGCGTTGGGCCGCCCCTTCCCCTCGTTACCGAGCGTCCGGCCGAAGCCCCGGCTTGCGGCCGAAGTCAGGCCGTACCCTGTCGGTGCGGTTTCAGTGAGGAGTAACGTTATGCGTACCAAGCTTTCCATCGCCGCCCTGATCGCCACCACCGCCTTCGCGGTGCCGGCCTTCGCCCAGTCGCAGGACCAGAGCTTCGCCGGATCGCATGCCGAAGTGATCGCCGGCTGGGATCGGGTGAACGACAAGTCTTCCTACGACGCGTCGCGCGACGGCGTCACCTATGGCGGCAATATCGGCTATGACATCCAGCGCGGCGGCACGGTGTTCGGTGTCGAGGGCGAAGTGACCGGCTCGACGATCAGCGATCGCAGCAGCAACGTGCTGAACGCCGGCGACCGTCTGCGCGTGAAGGCCGGCCGCGACCTCTATGTCGGCGGTCGCCTGGGCTTCGTCGCGGGCCCGCGCACGCTGATCTACGCCAAGGCCGGCTACACCAACGCGCAGTTCATCACCGACTATGATTCGCCGGCGACCACGCCGGCGCTCTCCTTCCGCCAGCGCGACAATTATGACGGTTGGCGCCTGGGTGCGGGTGCCGAGTTCAAGCTGACCGACAAGGTCTTCGCCAAGGCGGAATATCGCTATTCCAACTATGGCTCGCAGACCAATGGCGTCGATCCGGAACGGCACCAGATCGTCACCGGTCTCGGCGTCCGCTTCTGATCGTCGAAAAGCCGTTTTGACGGTGAAAAGGGGGCCGGAGCGGCTTGCTCCGGCCCTTTTTCGCGTTAAGGGTACGTCATGGCGCATTGCCACCGGCCGGGTCGCGCCGGGTAGGAAGTAGGGCGACGGCCCGGGGGTTTGAGGTACATGAAGGCGACGATCGAACGCGCAACTCTGTTGAGGGGCTTGAGCCACGTCCAGTCCGTGGTCGAGCGGCGCAACACGATTCCGATCCTGTCCAACGTGCTGATCGATGCGCAGCTGGGCGGCACGATCCGGCTGATGGCGACCGATCTCGATCTGCAGATCGACGAGACGATCCCCGCCGCGGTCGACCAGGTGGGTGCTACGACGGTCTCGGCGCACACGCTGTTCGACATCGTCCGCAAGCTGCCCGAGGGTTCGCAGGTGGTGCTCACCGCGGCCGAGGGCAAGCTGACGGTGGTCGCCGGCCGCGCCCGCTTCCAGCTCGGCACGCTGCCGCGCGACGATTTCCCGATGATCGCAGAGGGCGAGCTGCCGACGACGTTCGAGCTGCCGGCCGAGACGCTCAAGCAGATCATCGACAAGACCCGATTCGCGATCTCCACCGAGGAGACGCGCTATTATCTGAACGGCATCTTCTTCCACGTGACCGACGACGCCACCCGCATGCTGCGCGCGGCGGCGACCGACGGCCACCGGCTGGCGCGCGTCACCGTGCCGTGCCCGGACGGGGCGGACGCGATGCCGGGCGTGATCGTGCCGCGCAAGTGCGTGGCCGAGCTGCGCAAGCTGCTCGACGAGGTCGATGGTTCGGTGGGCGTGTCGCTCTCGCCGTCGAAGATCCGCTTCGATCTGGGCCAGGCGATCCTCACCTCCAAGCTGATCGACGGCACCTTCCCCGATTACAGCCGCGTTATCCCGACCGCGAACGACAAGCTGCTGAAGCTCGATCCGAAGAGCCTGATGCAGGGCGTAGACCGCGTCTCGACGATCGCGACCGAGAAGACCCGCGCGGTGAAGATGGCGCTGGAGCGCGACAAGGTCGTGCTGTCGGTGACCAGCCCCGAGAACGGCGTCGCGGCCGAGGAAGTCCCCGGCGAATATGCCGCGATGGGTTTCGAGATCGGCTTCAACAGCCGCTACCTGATGGACATTCTCGGCCAGATCGAAGGCGATCTCGTCGAAGTACATCTGGCGGATGCGGCGGCGCCGACGCTGATCCGCGAGAATGATTCGTCGCCCGCGCTTTACGTATTGATGCCGATGCGGGTCTGATCCCGCACGGGTTTCTCTTGTGCGAACAGCGGCTTGTCGATGGTTGACGGCCGCTTTCCAACGCCCCCCGCGCTTTCCCCGGCTGTGTTGGACGGCGCCTTGCGGCCATAAGCAGGGCCAAGCCCCGAGGGTCGCACTTACGGGACTTGGGGTCGGGCGGCGGATCTCCCTGGATTCGTCGTCCGCCTCAACCAAATCCATGCCCGCGTTGAAACCGGCGCGCGGCTCTGCTATTTACATGCCTGTCAGTATTACGGATCGGACTGCATGGCGACCAAGGCACCGCAACCGCTGATCAACCCGGGCGTCCCCCTCAAGCGCGAATGGGGCACTGCCCTGTCGGCGCTGCGGAAGCTGCTCGCCAATGGCGATGATACCGAACAGGTCTTCAAGATCATGCGCGCGCTGAACGGTGATGTCAGCCAGCGCAATTACCGCAAGCTGCTCAGCGTCCCCGGCGGCGGCAGGCTCGCCTATCGCCGGCTGGAGCTCTCGCAGCGCCTCACCGATCGCAGCTGGATCGACGGGTTTGCGCCCGGGACCTTGGGCGCGGCGTATCGCGAGTTTCTCGATTCGACCGGCTATTCGGCGGACGGATTGGTCCAGGTCAGCATGGTCGAGGGCGGCTTTCAGGGCATCGAGGTGGAGCATCCCTATGCCTGGATGGGCCGCCGGGAGCGCGACATTCACGATCTCTGGCACGTGCTGACCGGCTATCAGGCCGACGAACATCTCGGCGAATTGTGCCTGGTCGCCTTCTCCTATGCGCAGACCGGCGGCACTGGCTGGGGCTTCATTGCGATCGGCGGCGCGCTGAAGAGCATCCGCACGACGGGGCGGCTCGATTGCGTCAAGGCGATCTGGGAAGGGTATCGCAGCGGAAAGCGTGCCGGTTGGCTGCACGCCGAGGATTACGAGAAGCTGCTCGAGGAGCCGCTGGCGGCTGCGCGGGCACGGCTCGGGATCGAAGAACCCAGGCGGTATCGGGTAGCGCAGGCCAGGCTGGCAGCGGCGGGAATCGGCGCGCTTTAGACGGTCGCATGATCGTCGCAGGCAAGAAAAAGGGGCGCCGGGCAAAGGCCGCGGCGCCCCTCTTCGTTTCGGCAGCCGTTACTTCGCGGCCGGAGTCGCCTCCGGCGCCGGCGCGGCAGGCGCGTCGGTCGCGGGCGCCGCACCGGCCTTGTCGCCGGCAGCCTTGGCGGCTTCGAGCGCCTTGTTGGCCTGATCCTCGATGCGCTTGCGCAGCGCGGCGCGGTCCAGAACCTTGGGCAGTGCGAACTCGCTGGCGGGGATCGCGCCCGGCTTGACGCTCTGCAGCGTCAGCGCTTCGCCGAGGCGGAGCACGGCGCCCTTGGCGATCACGTCTTCCAGCACCTTCTCGGCCTTGGGCACGCTGGTGAACACGGTCGCCATGCGCGCGCCGGTCAGCTTGGTCTGCATGCTGATCGCGGCGGCGATGTTCTTCAGGCGGCTGTCGTCGCTGACGACGATGCGGATCGAATCGCCCTGCGGGTTGCCCTTGGGCTGGACGCTCCAGATCGTGCCCTTCTGGTCGCCGACCTTCTCCTCGCCGACCTGGACCGCCTCATAGTCCGGATCCTGCGGCAGCGGCTGGGGCTTCATGCCCTTGGCCTTGGCGATATCCTGCGTCGCGCCGACGAAATCGGCGAAGCTGGCGGCGAACTTGTCGGTGCCGTCGGTGATCACGACATAATCGGTGCCGCCCTTGTGGATCAGCGTCTGCGGGCCGGCTTCCACCTTGGCATCGCCGTTGGCGGCAGCCTTGACGGTGATCGTGCCCCGGCCGCCGGCGGCGGCGTAGGTGGCGGTCACGTCCTCGGGTGCCTTGGAGCAGGCCGCGACCAGCGCGAGCGCGGCAATCGTAACAGTCTTGCGGAGCATGTGTTTCTATCCCTTCGCCCTGATCTATCGGCCAAGCGGTGTTCGTGGGCAAGGTGCTGCGCTACAGCCCCTTTCATGGCCGTCAAGCGTCTCCTGCTCACCGACTTCCGCAATCACGAGGATGCCCTGCTGACGCCCGGCGCGGACTTCGTCGTGCTGAGCGGCGAGAACGGTGCGGGCAAGACCAATATTCTCGAGGCGGTGTCGCTGCTTGCCCCCGGCCGGGGCCTCCGCAGCGCGCCGTTGAGCGAGATGGCGCGGCAGGGCGGGGCGGGGGGCTTCGGCATCGCCGCGACGCTCGACGCGGCGGAGATCGGCACCGGCACCCGCGTCGAGGCCCCCGAACGCCGCATCGTCCGCGTCAACGGCGCGACCGCCGCGGCGACCAGCCTCGCACAGTGGCTGGTGGTGCTGTGGCTGACCCCAGCGATGGACCGGCTGTTCCTCGAGGCGCCCGGCGACCGCCGCCGTTTCCTCGACCGGCTGACGCTGGCGCTCAACCCTCGCCACGCGCACGAGGCGACGCGGTACGAGGCGGCGATGCGGGAGCGTAACCGGCTGCTCGCCGACGAACTCCCGCCCGACCCCGCCTGGCTGGAGGCATTGGAAGCCCGGATGGCCGAGCATGGCGCGGCGATGGACGCGGCGCGACGCGATGCAGTGGCGGCGTTGGGCGCGCGTCTGGCCGACCAGCTACCGGGCCCGTTTGCGCGTGCCGGGCTGGCGCTGGAAGGGTGGCGGGGGGATGCGCCCGCACTCGCTGCCGCCCTTCGGGACGGCCGCCGTCGCGATGCCGCGGCCGGGCGCACGCTCACGGGCCCCCACCGCGCCGATCTGCAGGTCACGCATCTCGACAAGGCCCAGCCCGCCCATCTCTGCTCGACCGGCGAGCAGAAGGCGCTGCTGCTCGGCATCGTGCTGGCCCATGCCGAACTGGTCGCCGACCGGGTCGGCACGCCGCCGATCCTGCTGCTGGACGAGGTTGCAGCCCATCTCGATCCGGGTCGCCGCGCCGCGCTGTTCGAGCGGCTGGCCGGGCGCGGGCAGGTGTGGATGACCGGCACCGAGCCTGCGCTGTTCGAAGCCGTCCCCGCCACCGCCACGCGCTACCGGGTGGCCGAGGGCGGGGTGGAGCTCGCGTGATTCGCGGCGCCTCCCCAGACGCTTGTCCGCTTCCTACATAGCATTCGTGCCCGCCGATCTCCCCGCACCTCTGGCCGACTGGTTCACCGCGCGCGGATGGGCGCCGCGGCGGCACCAGTGGGACATGCTCGCCGCCGCGCGGGCGGGGCGGCATGCGCTGCTCGTCGCACCTACGGGTGCGGGCAAGACGCTGTCGGGTTTCCTGCCGACGCTGGCCGAACTGATCGAGGCGCCGGCCGAGGGGCTGCAGACGCTCTATATCTCGCCGCTCAAGGCGCTGGCGGTGGACGTGCGGCGCAACCTCCTCACCCCGATCGAGCAGATGGGCCTGCCGATCCGCGTCGAGACGCGTACCGGCGACACGCCCCACGAGAAGAAGGTCCGCCAGCGCGCCAGGCCCCCGCAGGTGCTGATGACCACGCCCGAATCGCTCAGCCTGCTGCTCTCCTATGAGGACAGCCTGACGATGTTCTCCGGGCTGAAGACGGTGGTGATCGACGAGATCCACGCCTTCGCCACCGGCAAGCGCGGCGACCTGCTGGCGCTGGCGCTTGCCCGGCTGGAGCGGCTGGCGCCGGGCTTCCGCCGCGTCGGGCTCTCCGCCACCGTCGCCGATCCGGACGGCTATCGCGCCTGGCTCGCGCCCTATGGCGACATCGATGCGGTGACGCTGGTGCAGGGCGAGAAGGGGGCCGATCCCGACATCGCGATCCTGCTGCCTGAGGGGCGCGTGCCCTGGGCCGGGCATTCGGGGATCTATGCCATTCCGCAGGTGATGGCGGAGATCGAGACGCACAAGACAACCATCGTCTTCTGCAACACGCGCGGCCTCGCCGAACTCGTCTTCCAGCAGCTGTGGAAGGTCAACGATCTCAAGCTGCCGATCGGCGTCCACCATGGCAGCCTCAGCCTGGAAGCGCGGCAAAAGGCCGAGCAGGCGATGGCGGACGGGCGGCTCCGCGCGCTGGTCGCCACGGCCAGCCTCGACCTCGGGGTCGACTGGGGCGATGTCGATTGCGTGATCCAGATGGGCGCACCCAAGGGCTCGTCGCGGCTGCTCCAGCGGATCGGCCGCGCCAATCACCGGCTCGACGAGGCCAGCGAGGCCGTGCTGATCCCGGGCAATCGCTTCGAATATCTGGAGGCGCGCGCGGCGCTGGATGCGGTCGAGGCGGGCGAGCTCGATCCGGACCTCTTCCGCTCTGGCGCGCTCGACGTGCTGGCGCAGCACATCATGGGCTGCGCCTGCGCGGCACCCTTCCAGGCCGCAGACATGCTGCAGGAAGTGCGTGCAGCATTGCCCTACTCCGCACTTACCGAGGAGGTGTTCGATCGCGTCCTCCACTTCATCGCCGATGGCGGCTACAGCTTGCGCGCCTATGACAAGTTCAAGCGTCTGACGCAGGGAAAGGATGGCGTCTGGCGGGTAACTCAGCCCAACTTCATTGCGCAGCATCGGTTGAATGCGGGGATCATCGTCGAATCGCCGATGCTCGAGGTGCGGTTCAAGAACGGCAAGCGGCTGGGCAAGGTGGAGGAGGGGTTCGCCGCCTCGCTCTCGCCGGGGGATACCTTCTTCTTCGGCGGCCTCGCGCTGGAAGTGGAGCGGGTGAAGGCGACCGATCTGATCGTCCGCGCCACCGCAAAGCAGGCCCGCGTACCCAGCTATATGGGTGCGCGGCTGGCGATCACCGCCAACCTCGCGACCCGTGTGCGCACCTTCCTGTTCGATCGCGGCGAATGGGCGCGCTTCCCCGCGGACGTGCGCGAATGGCTGGAAACGCAGGACCGCCGCTCGACTCTCCCCGCCCCGGGCCAGCTGCTGGTCGAAACCTTCCCGCATGAAGGCCGCCATCACCTCGTGATCTACAGCTTCGAGGGCTGGAACGCGCACCAGTCGCTCGGCATGCTGGTCACCCGGCGGATGGAGGCGATGGGGCTCAAGCCGCTGGGCTTCGTCGCCAACGATTATGCGCTGGCGGTGTACGGGCTGGAGAAGATCCTCGATCCGCGCCCGCTCTTCTCGCCCGACATCCTGGAGCATGAGTTCGTCGACTGGGTGCAGGGCTCGGCCTTGCTCAAGCGCGCCTTTCGCGAGGTGGCGATCATCGGCGGCTTGGTCGAGCGCCAGCATCCCGGCAAGAAGAAGACCGGGCGGCAGGTCACCTTCTCCACCGACCTTATCTACGATGTGCTCCGCAAATATGAGCCCGACCATCTGCTGCTCCGCGCCGCATGGGAAGACGCGCGCGCCAAGATGACCGATGTCGGCCGCCTGGCCCGGCTGCTCGACGAGGCCGGCGATCGGATGCTGCATATCGATCTGGATCGGGTAAGCCCGCTGGCGGTCCCGGTGCTGATCATGATCGGTCGCGAATCGGTGGCGCAGGGCACGACCGAAGATGCGCTGCTCGAAGAAGCGGAGGCGATCGCGGCCGAGGCGATGCGGCTCGACTGACCCTGTTCTTTTGCGGGATTGCTGCGCAACATGGACAGGCGTATTTTCCCTGCATGTTCGGAGTCTCGTCCTCGCTGGTCTTGTGGGCCCTGCCGCTCGGCCTGCTGACGGGCGGATCCCTGACGGTATCGACCGATCCAGTGGCGAGGGCACCCGTCGGCGAGCCGGATGCGATCCAGCTCGCGCTTGGCGAGACGAGCGCCCGGCTGACCGTACCCGTCGCGATAACGCAGCAGGGCCCGTACAACTTCATCATCGATACCGGCGCCGAACGGACAGTCGTATCACGCGAGCTTGCCGGCCGTCTGGGGCTTGCCCCGGGCGGCACGGTGCATGTCACCTCGATGAGCGGCCGAAGTCTGGTTGCGACCGTGATCGTCCCGGATCTCCGGATCGAATCGATTGGGAAGTCGCACGCTATCGTCGCCCCCGCCTTTGAAGCGGCGAATATCGGTGCTGCGGGCCTGCTCGGGATCGATACGCTGCGCGATCATCAGGTGACGATAGATTTCGACACCGGCACGATGGCAGTGCGCCCAAGTGTGAAGCGCAAGCGCAACGCGAAGCACGATCCCGACGAGATCGTCGTGTCCGCCAAGGACAAGTTCGGCCAGCTGATCGTCACCGATGCCTATTATGCGAACACGCGGGTGCAGGTTGTGCTCGACACCGGCTCGCAGGTGACGATGGGTAACGAGGCACTGCGCCGGAAGGTGGGCCGCAATGTCGGCCTGCTGCAGGTGATCGAACTGACCAGCGTCGACGGCGGCAAGACCCAGGCGCAATATGGCCAGGTCCCCTCGATGCGCGTGAGCAACGTGGCGTTCGAGACCTTGCCGGTCGCCTTTGCCGAGGCGGAGCCATTCAAGCGCTTCGGCCTGACGCGCCGGCCCGCACTCATGCTCGGCATGGATGCGTTGCGGAGCTTCCGCCGGGTGGAGATCGACTTCCCCAATCGGCAGGTGCGGTTCTTCATGCCGCGCGGCGTTCGCGAGCGCCGGCCGGATTTCACCCGGCCTTTGCTGCCGTCGTCCCTTGGGTCCGCGCGCGATTGACTTTACCCGTCGGGTCTGATTGGCCTGACCATATGACCATGCTTTCGCGCGCTTCGCTCGCCAGGCTCCCCGCCGGCACCCTCCGCCCCGGCCATGACCCGGCCGTGATCCGCACCGGTATCGTCCATTTCGGGCCCGGCGCCTTCCACCGCGCCCACCAGGCGGCGTTCATCGACAAGGTGCTGGACAGCGATCCGCGCTGGGGCATCGCCGCGGTGTCGCTGCGCAGCGGCACCACCACCGATGCGCTCAAGGCGCAGGATGGGCTCTACACACTGGCGGTGATCGACCGCGAGCCCTCGACGCGGATCATCGCGGCGCATTCGGATGCGATCGGCCCCGGCGAAGGCGCTCGCCTCCGCGCACTGCTCGCCAGCCCCGAGGTGCGGATCGCCACCAGCACCGTGACCGAGAAGGGCTATTGCCTGGGCGGCGACGGCACGCTCGACATGAATCATCCTGACATCGTTCACGATCGCACCCGTCCCGAAGAGCCGGCGAGCGTGATCGGCTGGGTCGTCACCGGGCTCGCCGATCGCCGCACGGCGGGCGTGCCGCCCTTCGCGATGCTCTGCTGCGACAACATGACCGGCAATGGCGGCAAGCTCCGCGCCGCGTGCGTGGCACTCGCGCGCGAATGGGATGGGGACCTTGCCGACTGGATCGCGGCGGAGGTGGCATTCCCGGACTCAATGGTCGATTCGATCACGCCCGCCAGCGACACCGCTTTCCTCGCCAAAGTCGCGGGCGATCTCGGCGTCGAGGACCACGCGGCGGTGCAGCGCGAATCCTTCACCCAATGGGTGCTGCAGCGCTTCGACATGGCCGATGGTCTGGACCTTGCCGCGGCGGGCGTCACGCTGACCAATGACGTGCGCGGCTATGAGCAGGCCAAGCTGCGCATCCTCAACGGCAGCCATTCGAGCCTCGCCTATATCGGCCTGCTGCTGGGCCATGAGACGGTGTTCGAGGCAATGTCGGACGGGGCGCTGGGCGGCTTCGTGACGCGGCTGGCGCATCAGGATATCGCGGCGTCGCTGGGGCCGGTCGATGGGCTGGACGTGGGCAGCTATGTCGATGCGGTGCTCGATCGCTTCCGCAACCCGGCGATACGGCATCTGCTGGCGCAGATCGCCTGGGACGGGTCGCAGAAGCTGCCGTATCGGTTGCTGGATACGACGGCAGCGGCGCTGGATGCCGGGCGCTCCGTGGAACGGCTGGCGGTGCCAGTGGCCGCGTGGATCGCATTCCTGGGCGCCAAGGCCAAGGCAGGCGAGACGATCACCGATCCGCTGGCGGAAGTGCTCGCTGCGGCTGCTACGGACGCGGCATCGGTAGAGGCGGTGCTGGCGCTGCGGCAGGTCTTCCCGGCGCGCGTGGCGGAGGATGCGCGATATCGCGAGGCGCTGGCTGCGGCGTTCGCTGCGATCCAGGCCGGCCAGCTGGGCGATCTGCTCGCAGGCTGATCCTCGAAGATGCTCCCCCGGAGGGGGAGGGGGACCGCCGCCGCAGGCGGCGGTGGAGGGGTGTCCCGGCTGAAGTTGCTCGCGCCAATTCAGCCTCGACACCCCTCCGTCGCGCTACGCGCGCCACCTCCCCTTACAGGAGAGGATCAGATGATCACCGCGCCTGGCGCCTCGTATAGAGATACAGCCCCGCGGTGATCGCCAGGAACAGCGCCGTGCCGCCCGCCAGCGCCACGCCCGCGAACCCGGGCCCGACCAGTGCCAGCGGCGACTCGCTCCCCGTCTCGTACACCACGCCCGCGTAGAGCACCCCGAACAGGCTGTCGCCGACGATCATGCCGGTCGCCATCAGCACGCCCATCCGCTTGACGAACTCGGGATCGCGGGCGCGTTCGGCCGCGCGGTCGTAAAACCAGCCGATCACCGCGCCGACCACCACGGTCAGCGTAACCCCCATCGGCAGGTAGATGCCGAGGCCCACCGCCAGCGGCGGCAGGCGCAGCTTGGTGGTGCGGGCAAGCAGCTCGTCCACCAGGATCACCCCCGCGCCGATCAGCGCCCCGACGCCGATCAGGTCCCAGCGCAGGTCGCCGCCCAGCACGCCTTTGGCGAGCGACGAGATCAGCGCCGCCTGCGGAGCGGGCAGCGCATCGGCGCTGGCGCCCGGCACCCCGGCGAAGCCGAACGAGGCATTGAGCACGCTCAGCACCGGGGGGATGACCAGGCTGCCGAAGATCACGCCGAAAATCAGCGCGACCTGCTGCTTCCACGGCGTCGCACCCACCAGCTGGCCGGTCTTGAGGTCCTGGAGATTGTCGTTGGAGATGGTCGCCACGCCGAACACGATGCCGGTGACGATCAGCGCATAGGCGATCAGCGCCTGGGTGGTATCGGGCTCCAGGTCGCGCCCGAACAGGCCGACCAGCATCAGCGCGGCGGCGACCACGGAGAGGATGCCGATGCCCGAGACCGGGCTGTTCGACGCGCCGATCAGCCCCGCCATATAGCCGCACACCGAGGCGATCACGAGCCCGACGACCAGCACGAACGCCAGCGAGCCCGCCACCAGCAGCCCCGCCGAGGCGGAGAGCGGCCCGGCCGCCAGCACGCTCCACAGCAGCCAGCCGATCGGCAGCAGCATGCCGAGCGTCACCACCGCAACGATGGTGATCGGCAGGTCGCGCTCGCCGATCGGCACCACCGCGCCGCTACGCGCAGCGGCCGAGGCGCGGAGCGAGGAGCGGATGCCGCCCACCACCGGCCCGATGATCTTGAGCAAGGTCCAGATCGCCGCCATGCCGATCGTGCCGGCACCCAGGAAGCGCACATCGCTGCGGAACACGGTGTTGGCCACCACCTCCGCCGCACCAGGCATGCCGGCGTTGAGGATCGGCAGCGCGATCCACCAGCCGATCGCGACACCGACCAGGATGGCGATGCCGACGGTAAGGCCGATCAGGTGGCCCGCGCCGATCAGCGCGAACTGCAGCCCGCCGATGATGCCGGTGGAGCCCGCGCCCGCCTTGAAGAACAGCGCGCCTTCCTCGGCTGCCAGCCGCATCCGGGTGACCAGCGCGAAGCCCGCCGCGGCCACCGCGTTGACCACGATCACCTTCAGCCCGCGCGCGCTTTCCTCGGCACCCTCGCGGCTGCCGGCGCCGACCTGCAGCACCTCGGCGGCGGCGCGACCTTCGGGATAGGGCAGGTCCGGCGAATCGACGACCAGCGCACGCCGCAGCGGCACCGAGAACATCACCCCGAGAATGCCGCCGAACATCGTGATCGCGGCGGTCTCGACATAGGGGAAGCCGTTCCACCAGCCGATCATCACCAGCCCCGGCAGCACGAAGATGATCGCCGCCAGCGTCCCCGCCGCGCTGGCGACGGTCTGGACGATATTGTTCTCGAGGATCGTCGAGCCGGGAAAGAAGCGCAGGATCGCCATCGAGATCACCGCAGCGGGGATCGATGTCGCGAAGGTCAGGCCGATCTTCAGGCCGAGATAGACATTGGCGGCGGTGAACAGCAGCGTGATTGCGCCGCCGAGCAGCACGCCGCGCAGCGTGAGTTCAAGCGGCGCGCGAGCAGGGGCAATGGCCATGCGCTAAAGGCTCCGAAAGTGAGAGGGGGCGATCAAGCCCCGACCAAAAACTGCCGTCATTCCCGCGAAGGCGGGAATCCATTCGCCGTGCCGGTCGCGGAAAGAACCGACAGACCAGCGCCAGTGGATCCCCGCCCTCGCGGGGATGACGCAGGGTAGCGAGGAGGGCGCGCACAACCACCGTCCCTGCGGCATCTGGCCGCAGTCTTTCGGGATCAGCATGGGCACCCTCGCCGTCGCATTGTCGTTACCGTGACACCGGCGGCACCGAAAAGACAGGCTTTTCCCGCCCATCAGCCGCGGAACAGCCCGCCCAGCACGCCGCGTACCACCTGGCCCAGAACGCCCCCGCCGCCCTTGCTGCCGAACACCGCCTTGCTGACCTCGTTGGCCACCGCACGCCCCGCCGCCGAGGAGGCCGAGCGGCTAGCGGAGCGGATCGCGCGGTTGAGCGGGTTGTTCGCTGCCTCGCGCTCGGCGGCGATGCGGGCGCGTTCTTCCTCCTTCGCGCGGCGGGCGTCTTCCTTGGCCTGCGCCGCGGCGGCTTTTTCGGCGGCATCCCGGGCCTGGGCCTCGGCGGCAGCGGCGCTCGCCTCGGCGCGCTTGGCGGCGAGCAGCTCCTCGGCCGACTCGCGGTCGATCGCGGTGTCGTACCTGGCACCGACCGCGTCGGTCTCGACCAGCACCTTGCGCTCGTCCGGCGCCAGCGGGCCGACGCGCGAGGCTGGCGGGCGGATCAGCGTGCGCATTACCGGCGCGGGCGACCCGTCCGCCTGGAGCAGCGAGACCAGCGCCTCGCCCACCGCCAGCTCGGTGATCGCGGTCGCCACGTCGAGCCCGGGGCTCGCCCGAAAGGTCTCGGCGGCGGCGCGGATCGCCTTCTGGTCGCGCGGGGTGAAGGCGCGCAGCGCATGCTGGACTCGGTTGCCGAGCTGGGCCGCCACGTCCTCGGGAATGTCGATCGGGTTCTGGGTGACGAAATAGACGCCGACGCCCTTCGATCGGATCAGCCGCACCACCTGCTCGATCTTCTCGAGCAGCGCCTTGGGCGCATCGTCGAACAGCAGATGCGCCTCGTCGAAGAAGAAGACGAGCACCGGCTTGTCGGGATCGCCGATCTCGGGGAGCGTCTCGAACAGCTCGGAGAGCAGCCAGAGCAGGAAGCTGGCATAGAGCCGCGGGCTCGCCATCAGCTTGTCGGCGGCGAGGATGTTGATCACGCCGCGACCGGTGTCGTCGTGCGCCAGGAAATCCTGCATGCCGAGCGCCGGCTCGCCGAAGAAATGGCTGCCGCCCTGGGAGCGCAGCTGGAGCAGCTGGCGCTGGATCGCGCCGACGCTCTGTTTCGAGACATTGCCATAGGTGGTGCTCAGTTCCTCGGCGCGCTCGGCGCAGTGGGCGAGCATCGCCTGCAAATCGTCGAGGTCGAGCAGCAGCAGCCCTTCGGCATCGGCGACGTGGAAGGCGATGGTCAGCACGCCTTCTTGCACTTCGTTCAGGTCCATCAGGCGCGCGAGCAGCAGCGGCCCCATCTCGGAGACGGTGGCGCGGATCGGGTGGCCCTGTTCGCCGAACAGGTCCCACAGCTGCACCGGCATCGCCTGATAGTGCCAGCGGTCGTCGCCGATCGCCTGCGCGCGCGCGGCGAACGCGGCATGCGGTTTGGCGAGCGGCGACCCGGCCATGCCCAGCCCGCCCAGATCGCCCTTCACGTCGGCCACGAACACCGGCACGCCGGCGGCGGAGAACCCTTCGGCCAGGCCCTGCAGCGTCACCGTTTTGCCGGTGCCGGTCGCCCCCGCGATCAGCCCGTGGCGATTGGCGCGGCGCAGATTCAGTTCGATCCGCGCGTCCCCGGCTGCTCCAACGAAAAGGCCCGTCTCTTCCGCCATTTTCCGCTCCTCTCTGAAGGGGCAGGCATAGGGAAGAAACGGGCCTTGGTCAGCCGCTTTCGCGGGCGTTTAGTTGGCGGCGAGGCCGACCGGGATGTAATTGCCCTGATTGCGGCGCTGGACGTACAGCACCACCTGCTTGCGACCGGCAGCCTTGGCGGCAGCGGCGACCTTGGTCAGGTCCGCCACCGTGCGCACCGGCTGCTGGTTGATCGAGACGATCACGTCGCCGCGCTGCAGGCCCTTGCCGGCTGCGTCGCTGCTTGGGTTGACGCCCAGGATCACCACGCCGCCCATCGACGGATCGACACCGATCGAACGCGCGATCTGCGGGGTCAGCGGGGTCACGCCGATCCCGAGCAATGCCGTCGGCGCCGTGGCGGCGCTGCTGCCATCGTCGCCGTCGTCGCCCTGCGCGCCGTCCTGGTCGTTCGGATCGAACTGGGCGAGCTGCTCGTCGGGCGGCCGCGTGCCGACCGTGACGTTCACCGTCTGGCGCTTGCCGTCGCGGAGCAGCTCCACCGGGATGCGCGTGCCCGGGGTGACGTTGGCAACGATGTAGGACAGCGTCTGCTCGGGCGTCACGTCGCGGCCGTTGACCTTGACGATCACGTCGCCCTGCTTGATCCCCGCCTTCTCCGCCGGCTGGCCCGGCTCGACGCGCGCGACCAGCGTGCCGCGGTCCGAGGGCAGGCCGAAACCGGCGGCGAGGTCCTTGGTCAGGTCCTGCATCGCGATGCCGAGATAGCCGCGGGTGATCGTCTGGCCCTTCATCAGCTTGTCGATGATCGGCTTGGCTTCCTCGGCCGGAATCGCGAAGCCGATGCCGACATTGCCGCCCGTGGGCGAGAGGATCTGCGAGTTGATGCCGATCACGTTGCCGTTCAGGTCGAACATCGGACCGCCCGAATTGCCGCGGTTGATCGAGGCATCGGTCTGGATGAAGCGGTCATAGGCGCCGGCGCCGGTGACGCGGTGCGTCGCCGAGATGATGCCCGAGGTGACGGTGCCGCCCAGGCCGAACGGGTTGCCGATCGCCAGGATCCAGTCGCCGACACGGGCACGCGCCGAATCGCCGAACTTGACGAAGGGCAGCGCGGCGCCGTCGATCTTCAGCACCGCGAGGTCCGACGGCGCGTCATGGCCGATCAGCTTGGCCTTGAAGTCGCGGCCGTCGGCCAGCGTCACCGTGATCGATTCGACCACTGCGCCTTGCGCGCCGGCCGAGATCACATGGTTGTTGGTGACGACATAGCCGTCCGCCGAGATGATGAAGCCCGAGCCCAGCGACTGCGCCTCGCGCGTCACCGACTGGCCCTGGCCCTGGCCGAACATCTCGAACGGCGTACCGGCGAACGGATTGGCATTCACCTTCACGCGCTGCGTCGTCGAGATGTTGACGACCGCCGGCTGGAGGCGGGCAACCAGATCGGCGAAGCTCATCGGCGCGCCGGCCTTGGGGGCCATCGCCTGGATGGTGCCGGGCTCGTTCTGCGCGGTCTGCGCGCCGGCCGGCTGGTTGAGCGAAAGTGCGGTGGCAGCGCCACCCAGCAGGATCGCAGTAGTCAAGGCGTAGGCGTAACGCACGGGGTCATTTCCTCTCGAAAGGAATGGTGTTCGTCTCAACCAGCGCTTCTACCCGGCGCGGCTGAACCTGATTTGAATATGAACGAGCGGACAGACTCATCGTTGCCCGGTGAACTCCCGCAGATACGCGTTGTTCGGCGACAGGATGATCTGGCTTTCGCCCTTCGCATCCGGGCTGAGGAAGGTGTTCCGGTACGACTGCATCGCGCGGTAGAAGTCGTAGAATTTCGGATCCTTGTTGAACGCCGCCGCATAGATCTGCGCCGCCTGGGCCTGGGCGTCGGCGCGGATGATCTGCGCGTCCTTCAGCCCCTGCGCCTTGATCGTCTCCGCCTCTTGGCGGCGCGCGGTGGCCATGCGGGTGAGCGCGCTGGTCAGCGGCGAACCCGAGGGCAGTTCGGTCTGCTTGATCCGCACGTCGACGATCTGCACGCCATACTGGCTGGCGAGCCGCTGGAGTGATGCCTGAACATTGTCCATCACCTGGCCGCGCTCCGGGCTGAGCAGCGTGTTCGAACGACGCTTGCCCAGCTCGTTGCGCAGCGACGAGCGCAGCAGCGGCTGGAGCTGTTCGCGCAACCGCTCCTCGGTGCCGACCGTCACCACCATCCGGAGCGGATCGGTGACGCGGTAGCGGGCATAAGCGTCGATCTCGAGCCGCAGCTGGTCGGTGGAGAGCACGGGCTCGTCGGGAAGGTCGACGTCGAGCACGCGCTTGTCCACCCATACCAGCCGGTCGACGAACGGAATGCGGAAGACCGGCCCGGCATTGGTGCGGCCGAAGCCCTGGCCGGGCTGATAGGCATTTACCGTGCGGTACGGCTTTTCCAGCCGCAGTACGACGACCTGCTTGGTCTCCGGCACGATCGCCACGGTGCTCATCAACACGATCAGCACCACGATCACTGCGACGACCAGCGCGATCGGGTTGCGGGCCCAGGCGATCACTTGGCGCCTCCATTGTCCTGCGCATCGGCGGGCGCATTGCCCCGGCGCAGCGCCGGCAGCGGCAGGTAGCTGTTCACGCCCGGGGCCTCGACGATCGTCTTGTTGGTGTTGGCCAGCACGGCCTCCATGGTTTCGTAATAGAGCCGGCGCTTGGTCACTTCGGGCGCCAGCTTGTACTGTTCGTAAATCTTGTCGAACTCGGCCGCCTCGCCCTGCGATGCAGCGATCACGCGCTGCGCATAGGCATTGGCGTTGTTGCGGTTCGACTCGGCTTCCTGCTGGGCGGCGGTGACGGCCTTGAAGTCGTCGTCCACCTGCGCGGGGGCGGCGGCCTTCTGGATCGCGACGCCCTGGATGCGGATGCCGGCGCCATATTCGTCGAGGATCTTCTGCATGGCGACCTGCGCCTCGGCCTCGATCTTGGAGCGGCCCTCGCCGATCGCCTCGTTGAGCGTGGTGTTGGCGATCACCGCGCGCATGGCGCTTTCCGCCGTCGCGCGCACCGTCTCCCGCGGGTCGGCGATCTGGAACACGTAATCGGAAGCGCTGCGGATGTCCCAGCGGACCGAATAGGCGAGATCGACGATGTTCTGATCGCCGGTCAGCATCAGATTCTCGCCGCTGTTCGGGAAATTCTCGGTGCGGATATTGCCCACGTCGACGACGTCGACCAGCTGGAACGGGGCGGGCAGGGTGAACTGGATTCCCGGATCGAGCGTTCCCGAATAGCGGCCCAGAAAGGTCACGACGCCCTTCTCGCGCGGGCCGATCGGGTGGATCGAGGTGTAGAGTACCCATACCGCCAGCAGGCCGGCGAGGATCAGCAGCCAAAGCCGCGCGCCGGTGGGAACGCCGGGCAATCCGCCGCCGCCGCCGCTGCGTGCCCGACGCCACAGCTCGTCCAACGCGCTGGGCGAGCCGGCGCGGCCACGCCGGCCCTCGGGCGGGACGGACCACGGATTGCGCGGGCCCCCGCCATTGCCGTCGTCCTTATCCGAACCGCCGCCCCAGGGGCTTTTCGGCGCCTCGTTGTGGAAGGTGCCGGACAGCGCGTCTCGGCCAGAACTATTCACCATGCCGACCTTTATAAGCAGGGCGACGCGGATTTACAGTGGCGTCGCACGATTGTGTACCTATGTGCGGCGCCATGACCGACCCGCAGGACCTTTCCGCCGCCCTCGCCCCCGTTTCCGCCGGACGCGCCACCGTGCGCGTGGAAGGCGGCCGCGCCAACGTCGTGCTCGACGTGACCGGCCTTTCGCCCGAGACCCGCGACGCGCTCGAAGCCGAGGTGCGCAGCGCCGCCGCCGCGCTGCCGGGCGTGGCCGAAGTCCGCATTCTCCTCACCAGCGAGCGCCGCACGCGCCGGATTCTCGCCGTCGCCAGCGGCAAGGGCGGGGTAGGCAAATCCACCGTCGCGGCCAATCTCGCGATCGCGCTGGTCCGGCGCGGGCTCAAGGTCGGGCTCGTCGATGCCGATATCTACGGCCCCTCGCAGCCCAAGTTGCTGGGCGTCGAGGGCGTGAAGCCGCAGGCGCGTGACAAAGTATTGCTGCCGATCGAAACCGCTTTCGGGCTCAAGATGCTGTCGATGGGCGGGCTCGTCGCCGAGGGGCAGGCGATCGCCTGGCGCGGACCGATGGCGGGCGGCGCGCTCGGCCAGATGGTCGATGCCGACTGGGGCGATACCGAGCTGCTCGTGCTCGACCTGCCGCCCGGCACCGGCGACGTGCAACTGACGATGATCCAGAAGCACAAGCCCGCGGGCGCGGTGATCGTCTCCACCCCGCAGGACCTCGCGCTGATCGACGCCACCCGCGCGATCGACCTGTTCAACAAGGCCGGCGTGCCGATCGTCGGCCTCGTGGAGAACATGGCCGGCTATTGCTGCCCACATTGCGGCGGGGTCTCCGATCCGTTCGGCAGCGGCGGCGCGGAGAAGGCGGCGGGGGCGCTCGGCATCCCGTTCCTCGCCCGCATCCCGCTGGCGATGGAAATCCGCGCCGCGTCGGATGCAGGCATGCCCCCCGCCGCGGGGGATACGGAGTCTACCGGATCCTTTGTAACCCTCGCCGATTCGGTCTATGAATGGCTAAAGAGGTGATGCATGCCGCTGACGCGTGACGAAGACATCCGCGCTCTACTCGAGGAAACGCGCACCATTGCGATGGTCGGCGCGTCCGATCGTCCGAAACGACCCAGCAATGGCGTAATGCTGCTGCTGCAGCGCCACGGCTATCGGGTCATCCCGGTCAATCCGCGGATTACCGGTGAGCATGTGCATGGCGAGTTCGTCTTTCGCGAACTGGACCAGATCGGCGTGCCGATCGAAATGGTCGACATCTTCCGCAAGTCCGAGGATGCCGGCGCGGTGGTCGATGCGGCGATCGCCGCGGGCGCCAAGTCGGTATGGATGCAGCTCGACGTGATCGACCATGACGCCGCCGCCCGCGCCGAGGCGGCCGGGCTCAAGGTGGTGATGGACCGCTGCCCGGCGATCGAGATCCGCCGGCTGGGCTTGGCACCGCTCGCCGCCGCCTGATCAGAGCGCGGCGAGCGCCTCGCGCAGCCGCGCCACGTCGCGGGCGTCCTGGTAGAGGCCCAGCCCGATCCGCAGCACGTCGCCGCGCACATCGGTGACGATCTCGTCCGCCAGCAGCGCCTTCTGCCAGTCCGCGGCGTGGGCGCTCCGCAGCGCCACGAAGCGGGCCTGGGGCGCATCCGGCGCGGCGGGGTTGATCCGCTCGGCGTCAAGCGGGAAGTCAGCCAGCAAATGCGCCCGCAGCGGCGCGACATGGGCGTTGATTGCCGACGTGGTCAGCCCCTCGCGCGCCAGCATCTCGCGCACCGCGACGAAGCGGTAGAGCCCCGAAGGGTCGAAGGTCGCGCCGAGGAAGCGTCGGGCGTCGGGCGCATAGCCTATCTGGCCCGGCGGCAGGGCAAGGTCCTCGAACTCGGCATACCAGCCGGTGATCTCCGGCCGCGGCCCGAAGCCCGGCGGCGCATGGAGGAAGCCGACGCCTTCGCCCGACATCGCGTATTTGTACCCGCCCGCGACGTAGAAGACCCGGTCGGCCACCGTCGACAAGTCCGTCTCCACCGCCATGAAGCCGTGATAGCCGTCGATCAGCACCCAGGGGCCTTCGGGACGCGCCAGCGCCGCAAGGTCGGCGAGCCCATCGAAGACATGGCCGGTGCCGAACTGGACATGGCTCGCCACGATCAGGTCGAAGGTGCCGGTTTGCGCGGCGGCGACGATCTCGCCCATCGGCACGCGGGTGACCACCGCCGTGCCCGCCTCTTCCCATCGCAGCGACTGGCGGCGGAAGCTGTGGAACTCGCCGTCGGTGGCGAGGATGCGCAGCGGCCGGCGCGGGCCCATCGCCGAAACAATCCGCAGCAGCAGTTCGTGGGTGTTCGGTGCGAACACCACCGTCGAGGGATCGGGCAGGTGCAGCTCGGCGGCGACATGCGCCTGGGCTGCCGGCCAGATTGCGTCCATCACCCGGCCCCATTTGCGGTCGGCGAGCCGGGCGGCATCGTCCCACGCCGCCTGCTGGCCGAGCCACGAGGCATCGGGCCAGAGATGGTGGCTGTGCGCGGCGAAGTGCAGCCGGTCGGGGGCGGCGGCCAGCGATCGCTGGAACAGGTGCTTGAAGCTGCTCACAGGTCGGTCCGCAGCGACCAGAGTTCGGGGAAGGCGCGCTTGGCAAGCGTCGACTCCAGATAGCTCACGCCCGGCGTGCCGCCGGTCCCCATCTTGCCGCCGATCACCCGGCTGACGGTTAGGACGTGCTTGTGCCGCCAGGTCGCCATCGCATCGTCGATATCGACCAGCTTTTCGGCGAGCTGGTACAGATCCCAGTAGCGACTGGTGTCGCGGTAGACCTCCGCCCAGGCCGCGCGGACGGCGTCGTTCGATTGATAGGGCGTCGGCCAGTCGCGGTGCAGCACGGCATCGGGCAGGTCGAAGCCGGCGGCGGCGAGCGCGGCATTGGCATCGTCCCACAGGCTCGGCAGCGCGGCGGCTTCGTCGGTCAGCGGCCCCGGCACCCCGCCGCCGCGCAGCCCCAGCATCGTCTCGACCGCGCGGAACTGGTCCGACTGGAAGCCCGAGCTGCCGCCGAGCACCGAGCGGAAGCGGGTATAGTCGCTGGGCGTCATCGTCGCGAGCACGTCCCAGCTCATCGTCATCACCGCCTGGATCCGGCTGACCCGCGCCAGGCCCTTATACGCCTCGATCAGCTTGCCGTCGCGGACCAGCTCCTTGGCGAGGTGCAGCTCGGCGAGGATCTGCTTGAGCCACAGCTCCTTGGTCTGGTGGATGATGATGAACAGCAGCTCGTCATGCCGGTCCGACAGCGGATGCTGGGCGGCGAGCAGCTGGTCGAGGGCGAGATAGCGCCCATAGGTCATGCCTTCGGTCATGGCGGCGACGCTAGCAGCGGGGCGGGAAACGGCAATGGGGGGGGGCTTCAGTCAGAGCGTAAACCACCGCCTTGCCGTTGGCCAAAGCGATAGAATGCGGCAGTTTGATGCAGTATGCAGCGTTTAGGAAGGTTGGGGGGCTCGCACGTGACGGTGTTGGACGGCAAATCAGCGGAGCTGGGATTGAAAGCCCGTCTTTTGCGTCTCTGCTTAGTACTTTTGGGGATCCTTGCGTTCGTAGCCGTTGCGGTGGCAATGGAGAACGAGTTTGGAATACCTTTCAAGACAACTTACCGTATAGCGTGTGCGATCGCCTGCCTCGCTTTTATGTACAGGATCGGTTCAGAGTATCCTGGGGAGCAGTGGCCACGCATCGCGTTCATAATCGCCCTCGCATTTAACCTTGGGCTGTTCTTCTCACCGCTCGCTCATTTACCTGCTTCGAAAGGCGACCTGCTGTTCTTTGGCGCGCCCGATGCAGCTATCCTGTTGGCGGCGCGGACTGCATCATACCCTGCTACGGATGCGCACCAGCGGGCGGTGCGTCAGCAATTGATACTTGGGCTGATTCTCGCACTGGCATTTTGCGCGCTCATTCTCTCGATCATGTTCATTCCCGACCGGGCGGCGCACTGACCTTCTGCGGCCGCTAGGAAGACGTGTCTTCGAAACCACATCGCTGCACCGTGCTTCGACTGCTCGGAGAGGTTACCGCTACCACCACCCTTCCCCCTACCAACGTCCCCTTTCCCTCCCCGCCGCACCGCGCTAAGGCCCTCGCGAATCTTCGCATTCGCAGCACCCCCGACGGTGCGCCCGCGCGGTCTATAATGGGCTGCGTCCACCGAGCGCCCGGCGGACCAGATAGGGAAAGGACCCCGCGCCTCATGACCGCCATCGGCAACGATACGCTCGGCACGCGTGACTCGCTCACCGTCTCCGGCAAGACCTACAGCTTCTACTCGCTCCCCAAGGCGGCGGCGAAGCTCGGCGACATCAGCCGCCTGCCCTTCTCGATGAAGGTGCTGCTGGAGAACATGCTCCGCTTCGACGACGGCGTGACCGTCACGCCGGAAGATGCCCAGGCGATCGTCGACTGGCAGCAGAACCCCAAGGCCCCCAGCCGTGAAATCCAGTATCGCCCCGCGCGCGTGCTGATGCAGGACTTCACCGGCGTGCCCTGCGTGGTCGACTTGGCGGCAATGCGCGACGCGATCACCAAGCTCGGCGGCGACGCGGCCAAGATCAACCCGCTGGTGCCGGTGCACCTCGTGATCGACCACTCGGTGATGGTCGACGAGTTCGGCACGCCCCAGGCGTTCGACGACAACGTCAAGCTCGAGTACGAGCGCAATGCCGAGCGCTACGAGTTCCTGAAGTGGGGCTCCAAGGCGCTCAACAACTTCTCGGTGGTCCCGCCGGGCACCGGCATCTGCCATCAGGTGAACCTGGAATATATCGCCCAGTCGATCTGGTCGTCGGTCGCGCCCGATGGTGCTACGATCGCCTATCCGGACACGCTGGTCGGGACCGACAGCCACACGACCATGGTCAACGGCCTGGGCGTGCTCGGCTGGGGCGTGGGCGGCATCGAGGCGGAAGCCGCGATGCTCGGCCAGCCGGTGTCGATGCTGATCCCCGAAGTCGTCGGCTTCAAGCTCACCGGCAAGCTGGCCGAGGGCATCACCGCCACCGACCTGGTGCTCACCGTCACCCAGATGCTGCGCGCCAAGGGCGTCGTCGGCCGCTTCGTCGAGTTCTACGGCCCCGGCCTGCACGCGATGACGCTCGCCGACCGCGCGACCATCGCCAACATGGCGCCGGAATATGGCGCGACCTGCGGCTTCTTCCCGATCGACGACAAGACGCTCGATTATATGCGCCTCACCGGCCGCAGCGAAGAGAATGTCGCGCTGGTCGAGGCCTATGCCAAGGCGCAGGGCATGTGGCACGGCGAGGATGCGGTGGAGCCGATCTTCACCGACACGCTCGAGCTCGACATGTCGACGGTGCGTCCGTCGCTCGCCGGCCCGAAGCGCCCGCAGGACCGCGTCAGCCTCGACAGCGTCGACGAAGTGTTCAACGGCGACCTGACCAAGGTGTACAAGAAGGAGCAGCCCGCGCGCGTGCGTGTCGAGGGTCGCGACCATGACATCGGCGACGGCGACGTCGTGATCGCCGCGATCACCAGCTGCACCAACACCTCGAACCCGTCGGTGCTGATCGCCGCCGGCCTCGTCGCCCGCAAGGCGCGCGAAAAGGGCCTGACCCGAAAGCCGTGGGTGAAGACCTCGCTGGCGCCTGGCTCGCAGGTGGTCACCGACTACCTCAACAAGGCCGGCCTCACCGAGGATCTCGACGCGATCGGCTTCAACCTGGTCGGCTATGGCTGCACCACCTGCATCGGCAATTCGGGTCCGCTCGCCGAGCCGATCTCGGCCGCGATCAACGGCAACGACATCGTCGCCGCTTCGGTGCTGTCGGGCAACCGCAACTTCGAGGGCCGCGTCTCGCCGGACGTTCGCGCCAACTTCCTCGCCTCGCCGCCGCTGGTCGTCGCCTATGCGCTGAAGGGCACGGTGACCGAGGACATGTACGAGACGCCGATCGGCACCGGTTCGGACGGCGCGCCGGTGTTCCTCAAGGACATCTGGCCCTCGAACGAGGAAATCCAGGGCCTGATCAACGCCAACATCGACGACGAGATGTTCCGTTCGCGCTACGGCAACGTCTATCTCGGCGACAGCCACTGGCAGGGCATCTCGGTGACCGTGTCGGACACCTATGCCTGGCCGACCAGCTCGACCTACATCCACAACCCGCCCTATTTCGAGGGCATGTCGATGACCCCGGCGCCGGTGCAGGACATCGTCGACGCCAAGCCGCTGGCGATCCTGGGCGATTCGATCACCACCGATCACATCTCGCCCGCCGGCAGCATCAAGGCGGATTCGCCCGCCGGCGCGTTCCTCCAGTCGCACCAGGTCGCGAAGAAGGACTTCAACAGCTACGGCGCGCGCCGCGGCAACGATGAAGTCATGGTCCGCGGCACCTTCGCCAACATCCGCATCAAGAACGAGATGGTGCCGGGCGTCGAAGGCGGCATGACCAAATATGCCGGCGAAGTGATGCCGATTTACGACGCCGCGATGCGCCACAAGGCCGACGGCACCGCGCTCGTCATCGTCGCGGGCAAGGAATATGGCACCGGTTCGTCGCGCGACTGGGCGGCGAAGGGCACCAACCTGCTCGGCGTGCGCGCGGTGATCACCGAGAGCTTCGAGCGCATCCACCGCTCGAACCTGGTCGGCATGGGCGTGCTGCCGCTGCAGTTCGCCGAGGGCGTGACCCGCGAGACGCTGAAGCTGGACGGTTCGGAAACCTTCACCATCACCGGCGTCGCGGACCTGCGTCCGCGCCAGGACGTGGAAGTGAAGCTCACCCGCGCCGATGGTTCGTCGGAAACCTTCCTCACCCGCTGCCGGATCGATACCGTCAACGAGCTGGAATATTTCCTCAACGGCGGCATCCTGCACTACGTGCTGCGCAAGCTCGCCGCCTGATCCGTCGGTCGCGCACCGCAAAAGCCGGCGCCCTCCGCAGGGAGGGCGCCGGCTTTTTTGTTCCCTGGTGCCTTGGCCCATCGTCCGTCAGACCGTTGTTATCGCGCCCGCTGAAGCATTCATGAAAGTGAAGATATGTGACGGTCTTGCGACACAAGGTTTTACCAAAACAAGAATTGTAACATTTCCTGCTTGACCCAATGCGGTCGCCTCCATCACCTTGGTTAATGATCGGTAAACCGAGATTCGGTGCGATCGAAGTCATCGACCAAAATGGGGGATCGGATGAAGACGACGAAGATCAAGACACTGCTGGCGACGGCAGCGGCATTCGGCTTGGCGATTACTGCTGCACAACCCGCAGCGGCGCAGACCAAGATCGTGCTGAACGATATCGGCGGTGTGACGGGCTCGCAGGCGGAGCTCGGCTTCAAGATTGCCGCGAGCTATTGGGAAAGCGTGCTCACCAACAATGTGACGCTGCACTTCGACGTCGGCTTTGCCAAGCTGGGCGCCAATATCCTTGGCGGCACCAGCAGCACGCTGCTCACCTATGTCCCGATCGACAGCTATTACGGTGCGCTCGCCGCGACGGGCAACAGCACGCTCGACGCGACCGTGCTCTCGAATCTGGCACCGCTGAGCCCCACCGGCAGCGTTTCGGCGATCGTGCCGGACTATGCCAAGCCCGCCACGCTCGACGGCGTCGCTGCGATCGGCACCCGTCTCACGCCGGACGGGAAGGCGATCAGCAACACGATGGCGCTGAGCAGCGCGAATGCGCAGGCGCTGGGCGCGGCGGCGGCCGCGGTCGACGGGACGATCCAGTTCTCCAGCGATTTCGCGTTCGACTTCAATCCGAATGACGGCATCCAGGCGGGCACCGCCGACTTCATCGGCGTCGCCATTCACGAGATGGGCCATGCGCTGGGCTTCCTCAGCGCGGCGGACGACTTCAACTATTCGGTCGGTTCCGGGTTCAAGACCGATAACTATTGGTGGGCCTATGCGCTCGACATGTTCCGCTACACCGGCGATGGCGAGCTTAACTGGGCGTTCGACGAGCCGGCCTATTTCTCGATCGACGGCGGCGCGACCGTTTTCCAGGGCGACGCCTATTTCTCGACAGGCGAGGATTATGGCGATGGCTGGCAGGCTTCGCACTGGAAGGCGAACAACACCTGCAGCAACTATGTCGGCGTGATGAACCCCTATACCTGCCTGGGACAGATGGATGACATCACCTCGGCCGATCTCGCGCTGATGGATGCGATCGGCTGGAACGTGAACGTCGATGTGCTGACCAATGGCGGGTACAAGGTCTCCACGCGCGACGTGGCCCAGGCCTGGATCGCCGCGGGCGGCGCGGTGCCGGAGCCCGAAAGCTGGACCATGCTGATCCTCGGCTTCGGCGCGATCGGCGGTGCGATGCGGTACCGCAACCGCTCGCGGCAGGTTCGTTTCGCCTGAACCTTCGCGAAGCGATTCCGAATGGCCCCGCTTCCTTCCCGAAGCGGGGCCGTTTTGCGTCCGGCGCGTAGCGATCGCCTCCGTTTCGCACCTAGCTCTGCTTCTCGGCGCCGCGTGCAGACGGCATGCAGGGCGTCGGGGCGCGCCGCACTGCGACGGTCGCGCAGCAGGGGCGGGGAATTGGCAATGGGCAGATATGACGCACGGCTATTCGCTTGCGGCGCGGCGGCGCTGATCGCCTGCGCGGCGCCCGCTTCCGCGCAGACGCAGATCGTACTGCACGATATCGGCGGCGTAGCGGGCTCGCCTGCCGATCTCGCCTTCAAGATCGCGGCCCATTATTGGGAATCGGTGCTCACCAACGCCGCCACGGTGAACATCAATGTCGGGTTCCAGGCGCTCGATCCGGGGGAACTGGGGGGAACGAGCTTCCGCTATTATGATGGCATCACGATTGCGAGCTACCAGACCGCGCTGTCGGTAACGGGCCGCGGGGCTCTCGATGCGCAGGTCGCCGCTCATTTCCAGCCGCTGAGCGCCGCGGGCACGCCGCTGGTGCTGATCCCTGCATATGAAGATCCGCTGCGCCAAGACGGGATCGCTACTTCGGGCACGCGGATCGCACCCGATGGCAGCGTGATCGGCAGCACCTTGGCGCTCACCGGCGCGAACGTGAAAGCGCTGGTGAACGGCGCGACCGGTCTCGATGCGGAGATCGTCTTCTCCAACGCACATGCGTTCGATTTCGACCCTTCCGACGGGATCAGCGCGGGCAGCTATGATTTCATCGGCACCGCGATACACGAGATCGGCCACGCGCTGGGTTTTACCAGCGGCGTCGATACGTTCGATACGGCGACCGGCCCGGTCGAGCATATCGACGACGTGACCGTTGCCTATGGGATGGACCTGTTCCGCTATTCCGCGCCGGGGCAGCTCGACTGGCGGTTCGGCACGCCATCCTATTTCTCGATCGACGGCGGCGCGACGGCGTTCGGCGGCAGTGCCCATTTCTCGACCGGCGAATATTATGGCGATGGCTGGCAGGCGTCGCACTGGAAGATCGTCGGTAATTGCACCGGGTTCATCGGCATGATGAATCCCTATTCGTGCGACGGGGTGCACGACGTCGTGACCGCGGCGGACCTGGCGGTGTTCGACGCGATCGGCTGGAATCTGAGCCTGAACGTTCTGGCCAATCCGGGCTATCAGCGCTCCACGGCGCAGATCTACCAGGACTATCAGGCATCACAGGCGCTTGCCGCGTCCCCTGCGGTGCCGGAGCCGGCTGCCTGGGCGATGCTGGTAGCCGGGCTTGGCTGGATCGGCGCAACGATGCGCGGGCGACGGCGGGGAGCGGCGGCGCTCGCCTGATCGAAGGCACGGCGCGGACGGCTGGCAGCCCGGGGCAGCCGCCGCGCCGCTGGTGTCAGCCGCCGACGCCGAGCAGCTCGATCTTGAACAACAGGGTAGCGCCGCCCGGGATCGGGCCTTGGCCGCGAAAGCCGTAGCCGAGTTCGGCAGGTACCGCGATCTCGATCGTGTCCCCCACGCCCATCAGCGGCACGGCGATCTGCCAGGCGCGGATCAGTCGATCGAGTGGGAATTGGGCGGGCGGGCCGCCATAGGAGCTGTCGAACTCGGTGCCGTCGACGAAGCTGCCGGCATAATGCAGCGTCACCATGTCGGTCACCTTCGGGTGCGCGCCCGATCCGTCGCCCTTCACCCGCCGCCAGCGCAGGCCGCCGTCAAGCTGGCGCCATCCCTGCGCCGAGCCGCGGCTGGCGAGCGCGAGCGACTGGGCGCTCTGCCACGCCAGATCCTGCGATCGATCCGCAGTCGGAGCCTCCTGCGCCAGACCGGGGACGGCGGCGAGCAGCGCGGCGGCTGCGAGAAGTGCGCGGGCCATCAGCCAAGCACCCGGCCGGCGACGGCGTCGAGCTTCGCCAGCAGCTGCGGATCGCGTGCCGAGGGCGCAGTGATCAGCGCGGCATCGAGGCAGGTGTCGATCGGGCTGGGCGCGCGCTCGGCCGGCAGGGCTTTGAGCAGGTGCATCACCATCTTCCGCGCCTTCTCGGCATTGCTGGAAAGCTGGGCGATCACCTGCGCCACGTCTACCGCTTCCTCGCCTTCGCGCCAGCAGTCATAGTCGGTCACCATGCCGACCAGCGCATAGGGCAACTCCGCCTCGCGGGCGAGCTTGGCCTCGGGCATCGCGGTCATGCCGATGATGTCGCAGCCCCAGCTGCGATAGAGGTTGCTCTCGGCGCGCGTCGAGAATTGCGGGCCTTCCATCGCCAGATAGGTCCCGCCGACATGGGTCGTGGCGCCCGCCGCCTGTGCCGCCTCGGCCGCCAGCGCGGAGAGGCGCGGGCAGACCGGATCGGCCATCGAGACATGCGCGACCAGCCCCGTGCCGAAGAAGCTCGAGGGCCGCCCCTTGGTGCGATCGATGAACTGGTCGGCGATGGTGAAGGTGCCCGGCGCGCGGTCTTCCGCGAGCGAGCCGACCGAGGACACCGCGAGCACGTCGGTGACGCCCAGCCGCTTCAGGACGTCGATATTGGCGCGGACGTTGAGGTCCGAGGGGCTGATGCGGTGGCCGCGGCCGTGGCGCGGCAGGAACACCACCTTCACGTGCCCGACATGGCCGACGAAGCAGGCGTCCGAGGGCTGGCCCCAGGGGCTCGCCACCTCTACCCATTCGCCGCCTTCGATGCCCTCGACATCGTAGAGGCCCGAACCGCCGATGATTCCGATCGTCCAACCGCTCATGCGTCACCCTTTGCTGCGTTGCGGCGGGCATAGGCGAAATAGACGACGAGACCCAAGAGGTTCCAGCAGCCGAACCAGATCTGCGTCTTGGTCGGCAGGCTGAGGAACAGGTAGAAGCAGCCAAAGATCGCGCCGAGACCCACCAGCCAGGCAGCAGGCGTGCGGAACGGGCGCACCAGCGCGGGTGCACGACGGCGCAGCACCAGCAGGCACAGGCCCACGGCCGCGAAGGCAGTCAGCGTCCCCGCATTGGCAAGCGCCGCGATCTCGTCGATCGGCAGGAACGCCGCGAAGAAGCTGACGATTGCCGCGGTGAACAGCGTGATGCGCACCGGCGAGCCCCGGCGGGAGACCTTCGCCAGC
The DNA here is from genome assembly GCF_012650175.1 of Sphingomonas sp. S2M10. Classification (GTDB taxonomy): domain Bacteria; phylum Pseudomonadota; class Alphaproteobacteria; order Sphingomonadales; family Sphingomonadaceae; genus Sphingomonas. The sequence continues at coordinate 92,665 of NZ_JAAILI010000056.1, read as the reverse complement.
GCCTTGGGCAGCAGGCCGTCGCGCGCCATCACGAAGAAGATGCGGCTCTGGCCGAACAGGAAGCCGAGGATGACGGTGGGCAGCGCGACGATGGCGCTGAGCGCCAGGAACTTGGCGACGCCGGGCTGGCCGATCTCGCGCAGGATCAGCGCCAGCGGCTCGGGGCTGTCGGCGAAGCGGGTATAATGGAGCGCGCCCACGGCGGTGAGCGCCACGACCATGTAGATGGCGACGCAGGCCAGCATCGATCCGACGATTCCGATGGCGAGATCGCGACCGGGATTCTTGGCTTCCTCGGCGGCGGTGGAGATCGCGTCGAAGCCGTAAAAGGCGAAGAAGATGATCGCGGCGGCGGCCATCATCCCGCGCTCGACACCGCCGCTGGCATGCTTGGCATAGCCGAAGGGGGCGAAGGGATCGAAATTGGCGGCGTCGAAATAGGGCAGGGCGACCGCCACGAACACGGCGAGCGCGATCAGTTTCACCACCACCAGAATGGCGTTGAGCGTCGCGCTCTCGCGGGTGCCGAGGATCAGCAGCCCGGCGACCATCCAGACGACGAACAGCGCGGGCAGGTTGACGCCCCAATGCGCGACATGGCCGGCGACCATCTGGGGTCCATGGGTAAGCTCGGGCGGCACGCCGAGACCGAGCAGGAACGGCGTGGCATAGCCCGACCAGCCGACCGCGACGGTGGCGACGACCAGCGTATATTCGGCGAGCAGGCTCCAGCCGACCACCCAGGCGACGATCTCGCCGAGCGCGACATAGCTGTAGGTATAGGCGCTGCCCGAGGCGGGGATGCTGGTGGCCAGTTCGGCATAGGCGAGCGCGGCGCAGGCGCAGATCGCGCCCGCCACGACGAAGGAGAGGATCACCGCCGGCCCTGCGCGATCCGCGCCGACGCCGATCAGGGTGAGGATGCCGGTGCCGACGATCGCGCCGACCCCCAGCGCCACCAGATGATACCAGCTGAGCGTGCGGGCGAGACTTTGCCCGTGCGGCTGGTCGGCGGCGGCATGGATGGGTTTCAGACGGAACAGACTGGCCATGGATCCTCCCTTATGTTCTTGGCGCGCCGGTGATAGCGCGGTGGGGGGAGGGGGCAAGGGTGTGCGACCGACCACCCTCACCCTCCCCACCGCCTCCGGCGGCGGGTCCCCTCCCTCTCCCAAAGGGAGAGGGCGCTTATTCCCTCTCCCTTTGGGAGAGGGAGGGAGCCGCGAAGCGGCGGAAGGGTGAGGGTGATCGCCCGCCTTACTTCACCACCCGGAACCGGATCGCCTGGCCGCCGCCGGGGGCGAGCTTCACGGTCAGCGTGTCGGCCGCCGAGACCGCGCGCTTCTCGATCACGATCGAATGGCGCTTCTCGGTGCGATAATCCGCATCGTCGCCGTCGCGGTAGATCTGCGCTTCGTAGCGCTTGCCCGCATCGAGGAACGACAGCGGCACGCTCAGCGACCGGGGCTTGTCATCGCCCACCGCGCCCAGGAACCAGTCGCTGCCGCCGCGCGCCTTGCGGGCGACCGTCACATATTCGCCGACCGACCCGTTCAGCACCCGCGTCTCCTCCCAGTCGACCGCGACATCGCGGATGAACTGGAAGGCAGCGAGGTGCTTTTCGTAATTCTCGGGCAGGTCGGCCGCCATCTGCACCGGCGAATAGAGCACGACATACAGCGCCAGCTGCTTTGCCTCGGTCGAGAGCAGCGGCGTGCCGCCCTTGCCGGTAAGGCTCAGCACGCCGGGGGTGAAGTCCATCGGTCCGGCGAGCATGCGGGTGAAGAACAGGTTGGATTCGTGGTTGGGCAGGTTCTTCGGATCGCCCCAGGCATTGTACTCCATGCCGCGCGCGCCCTCGCGGCTCACCCAGTTAGGATAGGTGCGGCGCAGGCCCGTGTCCTTGATCGGCTCGTGCGCGTCGATCGCGACCTGGTAGCGATGCGCCATGTCAAGCACGCGGAGATGATGGTTGGCCGAGAACTGGCCGTCATGCCATTCGCGCATCGGCTCGCCGTGCGGGCCCACGCGCTCGATCTGCCCGGCATCGGCGACATAGCCGGTCTTGACGACATGCTCGCCATGATCATGGGCGAACCGCATCGCGCGTTCGAGCTGGCTTTCGTAATGGCTCATCGATCCGCCGGTCTCGTTATGGCCGATCAGCGCGACGCCCTTCTTGCTGGCATAGTCGGCGAGCAGCTTGGCGTCGAAGTCGGGCGTCGGCTTGTCGAAGTCGAAGCCCTTGCCGTCGCCGAACCAGGCGGTGTCCCAGCCGACATTCCAACCTTCCACCAGCACGCCGGGGAAGCCGTATTTGGCGGCGAAGTCGATATGGCGCTGGACGTTGGCGGTGGTAGCGCCGTGCACCGGCTTCGAGCCCCAGCCCGACTTGTCGAGGTGCATCTCCCACCACACGCCGACATATTTGCTCGGCTTGAAGTAGCTGACATCGCCGAGCTTGTTGGCCTCGTTCAGGTTGAGCTCGATATGCGACATGTAGAGCCCGGGCGCGTCCTTGGCGATGATCATCGTCCGCCACGGCGTGACGAACGGCGCGTCGCGGGTGACCTTGGCGGCCCCGGCGCCGGGGATCAGCACGGTCTTGAAGCGGGTGCCCTCGACGCGCTGCAACCAGGTGCCCGCATAGTCGACCAGCGCGGCCTCATGGATGGCGATGTGGGTGCCGTCGGCCAGCTTCATCGTCAGCGGGGTATGGGCGAGCGGCACGCTGGAAATGGGCGTGCGGTTGTAGAGATACTCGTCGCGGTTCCATTCCGAACCCGGGATCCACCAAGCCTCGCCATCCTGTGCGATCGCAAATTCGGTCATCTCGTCGAGGATGTGCGCGGTCTTGAGATTGGGCTGGCCGGGCAGCGCGTAGCGGAAGCCGACGCCGTCGTCGAAGACGCGGAACACCACCTCCATCACCCGGCCGAGCGCGGTCGTCTCCTTCAGGCGGACGCGCAGTTCCCTGTGGTTGTCGCGGATCGTCTTCCACTCGCCCCAGGGCTGGTCCCAGCTGGTATCGCTGGCCGAGGTGGTGCTGGCCTCGATGCGGAAGTTGCGCTGGAGCTTGGGCGCGTCGGTGAACAGGAAGCCGAGCATCGACGGATTGACGAGCGGCTTGCCGTCGCGCGCGACGGTGTAGAAGGGCCGCCCGTCATTGTCGGTCGCGACGGTGACCGCCAGGTGCCCGTCTGGCGACGTCACCGTAGCGGGGGCAGTCTGCGCGAAGGCAGGGGCGGCCAGCGCGAGCGCGCCAAGCGCGGCGAGGGTTCGCAACATCATTCTCTCCCAGGATCCTTGTCGCCCGTCGGGCTTCCTGCATCCGGGAGTAGAGCGGCCATCGCGCGGTGCAATCCGCCCGCCGCCCTTGCATTCGTATTCTTAGTTCTGGGTGCAGCTGGTCAGCTTGGCCGCCTCGGCGGACTTCGCGACGGTGTCACCTTCCTTCACCTGGTAGAGCTGCGGCCAGCGCTTGCCGGTGACGAACAGCCGCTTGGTGGGCGCATCATAGGCGACGCCGTTGGCGACATTGTCGGTGCCGCGATCCTTGGGGCCGAGGTCGCTCACGTCGAGGAAGCCGGTGACCTTGCCGCTGGCCGGATCGATCTTGGCGATCAGGTTGGTCTGCCAGATGTTCGCGTAGATCTGGCCGTCGACCCATTCCAGCTCGTTGAGATTGGCGAGCGGGCAGCCATTGGCGGTCACCCGCAGCGTCCCGGTGACCTGCATCGTATTGGGATCGAGGAAGCGCAGCACCGGCGTGCCGTCGCTCATGATGATGCCCTTGTCGTTGCGCGTGAGGCTCCAGCCCTCGCCGGTGTAGGAGAAGGTGCCGCGCGGTTCGAACGTGTCGAGTCCGTAGATGAAGCCGGTCTTGTCCTGCCAGGTTAGCTGGAACAGCTTGTCGCCCCAGGCGACAATACCCTCGCCGAAGTAAGGCGCGGGCAGCGACGTTTCCTGCTGCACCTTGCCGGTGGCGGGATCGAGCTTGCGGATCACCGATTCGCCGATCTGCCCCGTGCTTTCGTACATCGCGCCCTTCTCGAAGAAGAGGCCTTCGGTGAAGGCGCCGGTATCGTGCGGCAGCGTGGCGACGGCGACCGCGCGGACCACGGGAATGCCGCTCGGCTTGATCCGGGTGAAGGCGAAGGCGGCGCCTCCGACCAGCACGATCGCGGCCAAGACCACCAACAGGATGCGCTTCATCGGAAACCTCTTCGCTTCTACGTCGGGCTACCCAAGCCGAAGCCGGCCGTCCGTGTAAACCCCTCCCGCACCGGAACGCGGCGGATCTGCCGCGGGCCGACGCCGTCCTCACGCCGGGTGTTCGGCGCGGCATCGCGGCGATCCGGGGTGCCTTGGTGGCGCAGCAGCGTGTTGAAAATTTTCGTCCGGCGCAGTGTGGATCGGTGGCGCAGGCGTCGTCTTTCGATCGAGTGGGGCAGCACTGGCCAGACTGCGGACCAGTCGGCGTCGATGCGCCGCCGGTGCGCGGTCGTCGTCGGCCCTTCCCGGGACTGAAGGAATCGATGGGGTTATCGCAGCGATGTTTCTGGATCTTTCGAAGGACGCTTTCGATCACGTGCCAAAGATTTCCGGCCCCGACTGGACCGTCCTGATCCCGTTCTTCAACCAGCGCGAGCATCTTCCCGATACGATCGAAAGCCTGGCTCGCCAGGCCACCCGATTCACGCTTGTGCTGGTCGATAACGGCTCGACCGACGATAGTGCGGCGGTGGCGGAGGCGGCATGCCGCGCGCACCGGCTCGACTACATGCTGCTCACCGAGCGCATGCCGGGCAAGGTCGCGGCGTTGCGGGCGGGGCTCGCCTGGGTACGGACGCGCTGGGTGGCGATGTGCGAGGCGAACATCGGCTATCCCAGCCACTATCTTGAGGCGGCCGAGGCGATACTGTCGCAGCCCGGCCATGTCGCCGCCGGCGCCTATTTCATCGCGCCCGAAGCTGGCGAGGCGGGGCGCCTGCTGGCGGCGCGGCGCTTTCTGGCCGCGGTCCGGCTGCTGCCCCGGCAATGCCATGCCGGCAACGGCGGAATGACCTTCTGCACGCGCAGCCTGCGGGCGGCGGGCGGGTTTGATGCGGCACGCTGGAACTTCGTACTCGAGGACCGCGAGGTCGCCCATCGCGTGATGCGCAAGGGTCGTATGGGCTATTCCGATGCGCTCTGGTGCACGCCGTCGCGGTACGAGCGGGAGCGCGGTCCAGCTGGCTGGACGCCGTTCGAACGGCTGCTCTATTCGGCGACGGCACCGATCGCCGCTGACTGGTTTTTCTACAAGTTTCTTGCGCGCCGCCTGCAGCGCCGCCGCCTGCTCAGCGATCGTAGCTGCGAGCGCCCCAACCAGCATCTCGAAGGACCGGCGTTTGCCCCGTCTCGTTCTCTGCGCTGACGATTTCGCCTTGTCGCCGGCGGTGAGTGCCGCCATCCTGGCGCTTTCGCAGGCGGGCAAGATCAACGCGATCAGCTGCATGGCGGTGATGCCGGGCTGGGCGGGGGACGCGCGTATGCTCGCGGATCTCCCGACGCACATCGAGATCGGGCTGCACGTGACGCTGACTGGGGAGGCGCCGCGCACCGCCATGCCGCGCTTCGCGCCGGAGGGACGCATGCCCGACATCGGCCGGCTGGTGCGGGCGGCGGGCCGATGGACCGTGCCGCTCGACGAGGTGGCCACCGAGATTTCGGCGCAGTTCGACGCCTTCTTCGCGGTGCTGCGGCGTCCGCCCGCCTTTGTCGGCGGGCACCAGCACGTGCATGTGCTGCCCGGGATCCGCGATCTCGTGCTGGCCGAAACCGCGGCGCGCGCGCCCGAGGCCTGGGTGCGCGACTGCTCCGAGGGGGTGGGTGCCGTGCTGTCGCGGCCTTTCCCCGGCAAGGCAATCGGCAGCGCCTGGCACAGCCGCGGTCTGCGTGCCGCCGCGCTTGCGCTGGGCCTCCGCACGAATCAGGGCTTTGCCGGCCATTATGATTTTCGCGGCGACTATGCCGCGCTGTTCCCCCGTTTCCTGCGGCACCCGGGCCCGATGCACCTGGTTATGTGCCATCCCGGCGCCGGCGAGCGCGCGGGTGACGGCATCGCGGCGGCGCGAATAGAGGAGGCCAAGGCCTTGCACCGGCTGCCGATCGCCGACATGGCTGTTGCCGAGGGGCTGGCGTTTCCGGCCTGACCCTTCGCGGGGACCGGTAGCGGGTGGGTGACGACGGGCTTGAGGCGGTGTTCCTGGCGCAGCGGACGATGCTGCTGCGCCTGCTCGTCGCGCGGCTCGGCAATCGCGACGACGCGGAGGATGCGCTGCAGGACATGTGGCTGCGGATCGACCAGCTGGCGGAGCAGCCGATCGCCCAGCCCGCCGCCTTCCTCTATCGCGTTGCCGCCAATCTCGCCACCGATCGGCGAATTGCCGCCGGGCGCCGCGGCAACCGCGATGCCGGCTGGGTGGAGACCCAGCCTGGCGCCGAGGAGGTGCCCGATCCCGAACGCACGCTGGTCGCGCGCCGGGAATGGCAGGCAGTGGAGGCAGCGATCGGCGAGATGCCGGAGCGCATGGCAACGGCGCTGCGCATGTTCCGACTGGAGGCGCGGCCGCAGCGGGCGATTGCCGAGCAGCTCGGCATCAGCGTGAGCGGCGTCGAGAAGCTGCTGCAGCGCGCGTACCGGAAAATTCAGGATCGGCTCGAGCCCGGCGGTGTGGATTCGGCGGAGGCGCGTCGTCTCGACAAGGAAAGGGGTTCCGACCGTGCAGGTTGAGACGGCAGACGCGATCGAGATGGCGATTGCCTGGCAGCTGCGGTTGGCGGAGGCCGATGCGGCCGATTGGGCCGCGTTTATCGCCTGGCTCGAGGAATGCCCGGCGCATGCCGAGGCCTATGATCGCGTCGCGACGACCGACCGGATCCTCGGCGATGCACGCTTTCCCGAACCCGCGCCGACCGCCGAAAACGACAATGGCCCCGCGCCGCGGCGCTGGCGGTGGTGGGCGAGTGGCGCCGCCGCTGCGGCAGCCATCACGCTTGTGCTGATGCCGACGATGCGACCCGCTGCGCAGACCTATCAGGTAGCCACGCGCGACGGCGAGCGCCGCACGATCGCGCTGGACGACGGCACGCGGATCGACCTGAGCGGCGGGACCCGGCTGACGCTCGACCGCCGCGATCCCCGCATCGCGACGCTGGACCGCGGCGAGGCGCTGTTCCAGGTCCGCCACGATCCCGCGAACGCCTTCACCCTCAACGTCGGCGGCGTCGCGGTGCGGGATCTGGGCACGGTGTTCAATGTCGCCCGTCTGGACGGACATATCCGTGTCGCCGTATCCGAAGGCGCGGTGGCGTTCCGGCCCGGCGCCTCGGCGGTGACATTGCACGCCGGCGAAGCGCTGTCGGCACGCGACGACGGCGCGGGAATCGCCCGTACGCGGATCGCTCCGGTGTTGGTCGGCGGCTGGCGCAGCGGCCGTCTGAGCTTCACGGGGCAACCTTTGGGTGAGGTTGCGGGGGCGCTCAAACGTCTCTACGGCATGGACATTGCCCTGCGCGGGACGCTGTCCGAAAGACCGTTTACCGGTGTCGTTCAATTCTCCGGCGCCGCGGATCGCGACGTGCCGCGCCTGGCGGAACTGATCGGGGCAACGTGGCGGCGTGACGGGGGGCAGTGGATTTTGGCGGAGCAGGCGCCGACCGCGCCTTAGCCCCGCGCTTGCCCTGGCGCTGCTCGCCACGCCGGCAGTCGCCCAGCAGCGTGCGATCATCCTTCCCGCTGCGACGCTCGACGTGGCGATCGGCCAGCTGGCGCGGCAGACAGGAACCGACATCGTCAGTACCGATCCGGGGCTGCGATCGATCCGTACACCCGAGGTCCGGGGCGCGAAAAACGTCGAAGCCGCGTTGGCGGCGCTGCTCAAGGGCACCGGATATCGCGCGCGGCGGCTGTCCGGCGGCGGCTATCGGATCGAGCGTGCGGCCGCGCGCCCGGCGCTCAGGTCCGCCCCTGACCGGCCGCGGGCGGCGCCTCCGCCAGCAGTGCCGGACCCCGACATCGTGGTGACCGCTAGCAAGCAGCAGATCACGCTGCTGCGCTATCCCGGCAGCCTCTATCAGCTCGCCGGCGGAAGCGCGCTACCCGGTGCCGCCACGGGCACCCTGAGCGATGCCGCGCGCCAGCTTCCCATCCTGCAGAGCACGCAGCTGGGTGCAGGGCGCAACAAGGTGTTCATCCGCGGCATCGCCGACAGCAGCTTCAACGGCAGCACCCAGGCACCGACCAGCGTCTATCTAGATGATGTGCAGCTCAACTATTCGGGCCCGGAGCCGGGCTTGCGGCTGTACGACATGGCCAGCGTCGAGGTGCTGGAGGGGCCGCAGGGCACGCTGTATGGATCAGGCGCGATCGGCGGCGTGATCCGGCTCACCTCCAACCCGGTGGATCTGCAGCAAGTCGCGACCGCCGCCACCGCGGGCCTCACCGTTACCAGCGGCGCCGAACCTGGCTATGACCTTGCCGGCATGCTCAACCTGCCGCTGCGGGCGGACGTGGCGGGGGTGCGGCTGCTGGGCTATCGCATCCGCGACGGCGGCTATCTGCAGGACGCGGATCGCAAGCGCCAGGACGTGAACCGCAGCAACACCGCCGGCCTGCGTGCCGCTGTGCGCGTGCTTCCCGGCGATGGCTGGCAGGTAGAGGCGAGCGGGGCAGCGCAGTGGATCGATGCCGCCGACGGGCATTATGCCGAGCGGCAGGAGGGGGCGCTGGTGCGCCGCACGCTGCTGGCGCAGCCGTTCGACAACCGGCTCGCATTTGGGCGGCTGGTGGTCACCAAGCAATGGGACGACGGGCTCCGCTTCGTCTCGGCGAGCGGCGTGGCCGCCTACGATACGCGCGAGACCTTCGATGCGACGCTGCGGAGCGCGGCCGGTGCGGCGCTGAGCCCGCCGACGGTCTATCGCGCAAATCACGACAAGCTGCTGCTCAGCCAGGAGGCGCGGCTCTCGCGATCGCTGGCCAACGGGAACAGCTGGGTTGCGGGCTTCACGCTGGTACGCGACCGCGACATCCTCACCCGCAGCGTCGCCTTGGCCGGGTTCGGCGCCGGCATCGTCGGCGTGACCAACGTGACGAAGGCGGGATCGGCGTTCGGCGAGACCACCATCGCGCTCGGCCGACGCCTTTCGGTCACTGTCGGCGGGCGGTATTCGGTAGCGCGTACCGACGGCAATCCATCCGCGCAGGCCCGCCCCTCCAGCTTCGTAAAGGGGCGGCTGACGCGCCGCCTGGATCCTACCGTGGCGTCCTCCTGGCAGCTCGCCTCGGATCTCGCGCTGTTCGCACGGTTCCAGACCGGCTATCGTACCGGCGGCCTCGCGGTCGCGCCTGGGGTAGGGCGCGTTGCCGACTACAAGTCGGATGCGATCACCGTCGCGGAAGCCGGCCTGCGCAAGCTGCGACGCGGCGCCACGGGCCTGGCGGCGTCCGGAAGCATCTCGACCGCCTGGTGGGAAAATGTCCAGGCCGACCTGATCACCCAGCGCGGGCAGCCCTACACCGCCAATATCGGCAACGCCAAGATTCTGGCGGTGGAGGGCAATCTTGACTGGGTGCCGGCACGCGGCTGGCAGGCGCAGGCCTCGTTCCTGTTCACCAACAATCATGTCGAAGGCCCGATCGCGGATCTCTCCAGACGCAACAACCGCCGATTGCCGGAAACGCCGCCCTTCGCCGCCCATGCCGGACTATCCTATACATGGGAGGCGCTGGCCGCGCAGCCGCGTATCGCCCTTTCCGCGGGTTACACCGGCCGCTCGGTGCTGGGCACCGGCGACTTTCTCGACGTGAGCCAGGGCCGCTACTGGACCGCCGATGCGTTCGCGACAGCGCGGCTGGGCAAGGCGGTGCTGAGCGTCACGCTGGGCAACCTCACCGATCGTCGCGCCAACCAGTTCGCCTTCGGCAACCCGTTCAGTCTCAGCCTGCGCGGGCAGACGACGCCGCTGCGGCCGCGCAACGTGCGCATCGGCATCACGACCGGCTGGTGATGCGGTTCTCCCCGGGCGCGAGGGGGAGGTGCAGCGCGACGCAGGTGCCCGCGCCGGGCCGGCTTTCCACCTGCAGCCGGCCTCGGTGTACGTCCATGATGCGGCGGACGATCGACAGGCCCAGCCCGGCACCGTCCGAGCGGCGCTGGTCTGCGCGCCAGTAGCGCTCCGTCGCGGCCTCGGGATCGGAGGCGGCGATTCCGGGGCCGTCGTCGCGGACGCGCAGCGCGCCGTCGATGGAGACCTCAAGTTCGATCGCAGTGCCGGGGGGCGTGTGACGGCTGGCATTGGTCACTAGGTTGGCGAGTGCCAGTCCCGCCAGCACCCGATTGCCGCGCACCAGCACGGGTATGGCGGGCGCGTCCAGCCCGATTGTGTCGCCGGCCGCCACGATCTGCGGAGCGTGCAGCGCCACCGTCTCCTGCGCGAGCAGGCGGGCATCGAAGGTCTCGAAGCGGTCGTCCGCCATGACTTCCAGCGCGGCGAGATCCTGCAGCTGCGCGACCACATGGCCCAGCCGGTCGACCGACTCGCGCAGCCGGGCGCGGAGGGCCGAATCGTCGACCGCTTCCAGCTCCACGCGGTGAACGGTGAGCGGCGTGCGCAGCTCGTGCGCAACATTGGCAACAAATTCGGACTGGCTGCGGAAGCTTGCCTGCAGCCGTGCGAGCAGGTCGTTGGTAGCGTGCGCCAGAGGCGCCACCTCCAGCGGAAGGCTCGCTTCCTCGATCCGCACGTCCAGATTGTGAGGACCGATCGCCTCGGCCTGACGCGAGGCGTCGCGCACCGCGAAGAACAGCCGGGCGATCAGTGCGCTGTTGATCAGCGGCAGCAGCAGCAGGATGGAGATCAGCACCGGATCATAGCGGCGGATGAATCCATGAACGACGTCGTCGAGGATCGCGCCGGGCCCGGTACGGTCCTGCGTCACGATCACCCAGACGCGGCGCGTGCCGACCCGCACCGGTTGGCTGATGCCCACAAAGGCGCCCGCGCGAAAGGCGGCTCGTTGCGGCAGGCGGGGGGCCTCACGCCAGGGCACCAGATCAGCATGGGGACTTTCGACGAGCGTTCGGCCGTCGGCATCCGCCACGACGAAGGCACGCCCGTCATAGGGCGAGGCGTAAAGATGGGTAAGGCCCGGATCGAGCCGGATCGCCGGAATCGACGCGCCGCCGCTGATTCTTAGGGCGATCGCCCGCGCCTGCTCGCCCAGGATACGTTGTTCATAGCGATGCGCCTCGGTTCGGAGGAACGCGGTGAGCAGCATCGGCAGCGCCACCGCCGCGATGGCGATCGCGCCAAGTTCGAGCAGCAGGATGCGGGCGATCAGCGAGCGCGGCCAGAACCTCATGACACAGGTTTAGCGGAACGGGAGCGGTCTAGCCATCAATCGGCGGCTTCGCGCAGCATATAGCCGACGCCCCGGATCGTCTCGATCCGCAGCGTTGCGCCCGCTGCCTCGAGCTTGCGCCGCAGCCGATATGCCTGCACCTCCAGCGCGTTCGACCCGACCGGCTCGGTCAGGCCGTAGAGCTGGTCCTCGGCGAGTTGCTTGCTCACCACCTGGCCGAAGCGGCGAAGCAGCAGCGCCGCGAACTGGCGCTCGCGCGCGGTAAGCAGCACCGGAGCGTCGCCGACGATCAGGTCGCCCGTGACGGTATCGAACCGCACATTGCCAAATCGCAGCTCTGCGCCCGATAGTGCGCCCTGCCGCCGCAGCACCGCGTGGATCCGGGCGGTGAGTTCGTCGACGTCGAACGGCTTGACGACATAGTCGTCGGCTCCCGCGTTGAGCCCTGCGATCCGCGCGGCGAGCGCGCTGCGCGCGGAGACGGCGATCACCGGGATCGGATCATTCTGCGTCCGCAGGCTGCGTACCAGCGCCAGCCCGTCGCCATCGGGCAGGCCCAGATCGAGAAGCACCGCGGCATAGCGTGCCGCCGCGAGCATCTGACGGCCGTCGGCCAAGTTGTTGGCGACATCGCTCTGCACCCCGCGTCGCTTCAGGGCCTCGGTCAGCGCGGTCGCGAGCGGCTGGTCGTCCTCGATCATCAGCACGCGCACGATTTCGCCTCCCTGTAAGTTTGCCGTCAGCCGCGGCTTCTAATGGCGCGCTGCAGCATCGCCCGCAACGGCGGTGTGTCTGCGATATTTCACCCGTGAGGGGTATGACGTGACTGGACATCGTGTGGAAAGCAACCGCCTGCCCGAAACGCGCCGGATGCCGATAGGTGCGCAGGGCGCTGTCGTGGTCGGAATTGCTGTCGCCGGGTTGGCTATCCTGGTGCTGGTGATGCTCGTCAAGGCGATGCTTGCTCCCAAGCCTGTGGCGGATGTGCCGCTCCCACAGGGCGCCTTCCGCCCGACCCGGCAGCAGCTCGCCCAGCTCCAGTTCGCCACCGTCCGTGGCGGAGCCAATATGGCGTTGGTGCGTGCCAGCGGATCGATCCAAGCGGACGGCGACCACAGCACGCCGATCGTGCTGCCCTTCTCCGGCCAGGTGCTGCAGGTGCTGGTCGAGCCCGGCCAGCGCGTGACGCGCGGCCAGCCGTTACTCCGCATCGCCTCGCCCGAGCTGATCGACGCGCGCAACGCGCTGCTCAGCGCCAGCGCCCAGCGGGCGAGCGCCACCGAGGCGCTGCGCATCGCCCAGGGCAATGTCACCCGGCAGAAGGCGATCTATGAGACCGCCGGCGGCGCGATGAAGGAGTATCTCCAGGCCCAGGCCGATTTCGTTGCTGCCCAGTCCGTCGCGCGCCAAGCCGAGTCGACCCAGCGCGCCGCGCAGGACCGGCTGGCGCTGTTCGGCAAGACCGGAGGCGCCGGCAGCTCGGCCTATACCATCTACCGGGCGCCAGTCTCGGGCATCGTCGCCGATCGCAACGTCGCGCCGGGGCAGTTCCTGAGCAGCGGCAATGCGACCCCGGTGATGACGATCACCGATCCTGCCCGCGTCTGGCTGGTTGCCCAGCTGGCCGAGAGCGAGGCGGCGAGCATTCGCGTCGGCGACCAGATAGTGGTCACCACCCCGGCACTGCCCGGCCGCGAGTTCACCGCGACGATCGACAATGTCGCCGCGGGCCTCGATCCGGCCACCCACCGCCTGCCGGTGCGCGCGACGATCGCCAATCCCGGCGGTGAACTGAAGCCGCAGATGTTCGCCTCGTTCACCATCCGCCGGCCGGTCGATAGCGGCAAGGGCGTGCTCGTGCCCGCTGTGGCGGTGATTCATGAAGGCGACACCACCCGTGTCTGGGTGAAGGCCAGGGACGGCCTGATCTATGGCCGCCCGGTGCGGATCAGCGAGACCGATGGGGGCCTGACCCGCGTGCTAAGCGGCCTCGCCCCGGGGGACCGCATCGTCGCAAAGGGCGCGCTGTTCGTCAACGAGGCGGGTCTCGGCGAATGAACCGCGTGGTAGAAATGGCGCTGCGCCAGCGCATGCTGGTGCTCACCCTGCTGATCGGGATGATCGCGGCGGGCGTGCTCGGTTTTCTCAATCTCAACATCGAGGCCTATCCCGACCCGGTGCCGCCGATGGTCGAGCTGGTGACGCAAAGCGACGGCATCTCCGCCGAGGAGATGGAGCGCAACGTCACGACGCCGATCGAAGTGGCGATCGCAGGCCTGCCGCACCTCACCGCGGTGCGCTCAATCTCGCTGTTCGGCCTGTCCGACGTGCGCATCCAGTTCAGCTATGACGTGACGCATGAGCAGGCCCAACAGATGGTGCTGGGCCGGCTGTCGCAGCTGGGCCCGCTGCCGGGCAACGCTAGGCCGCTGATTTCCCCCACAAGTCCGATCGGCGAAATCTATCGCTACCGCCTCACCGGCCCGAGCGGCTATTCGGTGATGGACCTCAAGACCATCCAGGACTGGGTGCTCCAGCGCCGCTTCAAGCGCATCCCCGGCGTGATCGACGTGACCGGCTGGGGCGGCAAGCTGCGCTCCTACGAAGTGCAGCTCGACCGCGACAAGCTCACCGCGCACGGCATCACCGTGCCGCAGGTGCTGGCCGCGATCGGCAAGAGCGATTCGAACGTCGGCGGCCAGACGGTCAATTTCGGCGAGCAGGCGGCGATCGTCCGCGGTGTCGGGCTGATCCAGTCGGTCGACGCGATCAACAACGTGCTGGTCGGCACTGCCGGCACCACCCCGGTGCTGCTGCGCGACGTCGGACAGGTGAAGATCGCCAACCTGCCGCGTCTGGGCGTCGCCGGCGAGGGTCAGGACGACGACATCGTGATGGGCATCGTGCTGATGCAGCGCGGCGCCCAGTCGTTGCCGACGATCAACCGGGTGAAGGCGGAGATCGAGGAGATCAACACCAGCGGCGTGCTGCCGCCGGGTGTGAAGATCGAGCGCATCTATGATCGCTCGGATTTGATCGGCGTCACCACCAAGACGGTGATGCACAATCTGCTCGAAGGCGTGTTGCTGATCTTCATCCTGCAGTGGCTGTTCCTCGGCGACCTGCGCAGCGCGCTGATCGTCGCCATCACCATCCCCTTCGCGCTGTCGGTGGCGGTACTGATCCTGGTGATCCAGGGCGAATCCGCCAATCTCCTGTCGCTCGGCGCGCTCGATTTCGGCCTTGTCGTCGACGCGGCAGTGATCATGGTCGAGGCGATCTATCGACGGCTGGCGGATCGTTCGCACGCGATCAGCGAAGGCCGGATCCACGCGACCCCGGCCAATCGCTTCTCGGCGATCCTGCATGCCTCCAGCGATGTGAGCCGCGGCATCTTCTTCGCCGCCGCGATCATCATCGCCAGCTTCCTGCCGCTGTTCACGCTTACGGGCGTGGAAGGCCATATCTTCGGCCCGATGGCGAAGACCTATGCCTATGCCATTGCCGGTGGCCTGCTCGCGGCGTTCACCGTCTCGCCGGTGCTCTCGGCATTGCTGCTGCCGGACAAGCTGAGCGAAGTGGATACCTGGGTGGTGCGCCAGATCCGCCGCGTGCTGGAGCCGGCGGTTTCGTTCGCGCTGGCCAACCGCGTGCTGACCTTCGGTCTGGCGGGGCTGCTGGTGCTCGGCTCCTTCGCGACGATCCGCGTGCTCGGCGTCGAGTTCCTGCCGCATCTCGAAGAGGGCAATCTCTACATCCGCGCCAGCCTGCCGGCGTCGATCTCGCTGGAGGCGGGCGAAGGCGCGGTCAACGAGATCCGCAAGATCATCGCCAGCTATCCCGAGGTCGACCGCGTCGTCTCCTCGCACGGCCGGCCCGATGACGGCACCGATGCCACCGGCTTCTTCAACGCCGAATTCTACACGCCGCTCAAGCCCTTCGACAGCTGGCCCGCCGGGGTGACCAAGGAGAAGCTGACCGCCGAGCTGCAGGCCAGGCTGCAGGCGAAGTACCCCGGCGTCGAGTTCGAATTCTCGCAATACATCCAGGACAATGTCGAAGAGGCGTCGTCGGGGGTGAAGAGCTCCAACTCGCTCAAAATCTATGGCAGCGACCTCGAGACGCTCGAGTCGATCGCCAACCAGATCAAGGCGCAGATGGCGCAGGTGAAGGGCGTCGCCGATCTCGGCATCTCCGATTCGCTCGGCCAGCCGACGGTGCGGATCGATGTCGATCGCGCCGCCGCCGCTCGCTACGGGCTGACACCCGATGATATCAATTCCACCGTCGCGGCGGCGGTAGGCGGCCAGTCGAGCGGCGACCTGTACGAGAAGTCGACCGACCGGCATTTCCCGATCGTCGTCCGCCTCGATGCCGCGCAGCGCGACGACATCGAATCGATCCGCCGCATCCAGATCGGCGCGCCGTCTCCGACGGGGAACGGCATCATCCAGGTGCCGCTGTCCGAAGTGGCGACGGTCAAGCTCGCCTCGGGTGCGTCGTTCATCTATCGCGAGCACCAGGAACGCTATGTCCCGATCAAGTTCAGCGTGCGCGGCCGCGACCTGGGCAGCACGATCGGCGAGGCGCAGGCGCGGATCGCCAAGCATGTGCAGCTGCCGCCCGGCTATCATCTCGAATGGGCGGGCGAGCTCGGCAACCTGACCAACGCCGTCAACCGGCTGGAGGTGGTGGTGCCGATCAGCCTGGTGCTGATCCTCGTGCTGCTGTTCGCGAACTTCGGCTCGATCCGCGACACGCTGCTGGCGTTCAGCGTGATCCCGATGGCGATGGTGGGCGGGGTGCTGGCGCTGGCGCTGACGGGTACGGCGTTCAGCATCTCCGCTGCGATCGGCTTTGTCGCCTTGTTCGGCATCGCGGTGATGGACGGCATCCTGGTGGTCAGCACGTTCAATCAGAACGTCAACGAGGACATGGACCATGCAACCGCCATGGCGGCGACGGTGCAGCATTCGCTGCGTCCGGTGATCATGACCTGCCTCGCCGCCGCGATCGGCCTGCTGCCCGCGGCGATCTCGACCGGCATCGGCAGTCAGGTACAGAAGCCGCTGGCGCTGGTGGTGGTGGGCGGCATGACGCTGGCACCGCTGCTGATCCTGCTGGTGCTGCCGCCGCTGATCCTCAAGTTTTCGCGCCATCAGGGCGCGCATGGCCACAGCATCCGTCGCCACCATGTCGACGGCACCCCGATGGAGCAGGCATGATGCGCCGCACTTCCATGATCCCGCTCGTCCTGCTCGCCGGCTGCGCGGTGGGTCCGCACGACCTGAGCAATCCGGTGCCGACGCCGCCGGCCCAGGCGCCTGGCATGATCGCCCCCTTCAGCGGCGCGGCGCAGCAGCTGGTCGCAGGTGCGGCGGTGGTGCCGAACTGGTGGCAGGGCTTCGGCAGTGCCAGGCTCGATGCGCTGGTCGCACAGGCGCTGGCGCACAACAACGACCTCGCGGCCGCCGAGGCCAATTTGCGCCAGGCACAGGAACTGGCCAGGGCCGCCTCGGGCAGCACCGGGCCGCAGGTGGATGCGACCTACCAGGCGCAGCGTACGCGTATCTCGAAGGCGCTGTCCGGCCCCCTCGCCGACCAGAACGATTATCTGTACACGTTACATACTGCGCAGCTGAGCGTCGCCTATCCACTCGACCTGTTCGGAGGGGGCCGAAACAAGGTTAGCTCGGCGCGGGCGGCGGCGGAGGTGGCGGCGCACCGGCTGCGCGCGGCGCAGGCCGCCGCGGTCGCCAATCTGGTGCTCGCGGTGATTCAGCATGCGGCGCTGCAGGCGCAGATCGAGGCCACGCAGGCGGCGATCCGCGACAATCGCGAACTGGTCGACCTGCTCGAAAAGCGTCGCAAGCTGGGCGATATCGGCGAGGCAGATGTCGGCGCGCAGCAGACCGCGCTCGCCTCCATCGAGGCGACGATGCCGCCGCTGCTCCGCCAGGCGCAGCACCAGGCAGGGCTGATCGCGACGCTGACCGGCCAGGCGCCGGGAACCGCGGGCGGCCTGCCCACGCTCGCCGAGCTGCAGCTACCCGCCAGCCTGCCGGTTGCGCTGCCGGCGGACATCGTCGCGGCCCGTCCGGACGTACGCGCTGCCGAGGCGCAGGTGCGCGGTGCCGCCGCCGATGTCGGCTCGGCGATCGCGGCGCGGCTGCCCGCGATCACGCTCAGCGGCAATGCCGGTGGGTCGGCGACCAGGTTCCTCGACATGTTCCAGAACGGCAATCCTTTCTTCTCGATCATCGGGGGCATCACCCAGCCGATCTTCCACGCCGGCCAGCTCAAGCACCAGCAGCGCGCGGCGGCAGCGGCGCTGGAGGAGGCGAAGGCGCAGTACCGGGCGACGGCATTGCAGGCGTTCCTCGACGTCGACGATGCGGTCGCAGGGCTGCGCACCGATGCGGAGGCGCTGGACGCGGCCGCACGCGCCGAAGCGGCCGCAAGCCGCACACTGGCGATGACGCGGCGGCAGGTGGAATTGGGCGCACTGGGCACCCTTCAGCTGCTCAACGCCTCGTCGGCGGAATCGCAGGCGTCGGTGCAGCTTGTCCAGGCGAAGAGTGCACGGCTGGCGGACAGCGTGGCGCTGTACCTGGCATCGGGCAGCACGCCGGCGGACCTGCAGTCCGCCGGCCGCTGACTTACTTCCCCGTCGCCGCGACGTTGGCTGCGTTGACGTTCCAGCCGCGCACCGAAAGGTGGGCGGGGGCGTTCACGCTCGCAGGATAGCGCACGCTCAGCACCCGGTGCTGGCCCGGCAGCAGCGAGACGTAATTGTCGCTGTAGAAAGCGGGCAGGATGCGCTTGCCCTCGGCATCGACCAGCGTGAACTTGGCATTCAGCACCGGGACCGTGCTCTTGTTCGCCACCATGACCGCGATCACCTTGTCCTCGCCCTCGACCTTGGGGGTGCTCGCCTGCACGTCCAACGGCACCGAGGCGAGGCTTTCCAGCGCGCGATAGGCGGTGTCGTCGCGGCCGCGCCAGTAGAAGTTGCGCGAAACGACTGCGCCCTTGGCGTCGGTGAGGGTCAGTTCGACGAGCAGCATCGGGCTCGCCGCATAGAGCCGGTCGAGCGGCACCGCGTCCAGCGTCGTCACCCGGTTCGCCCGCGCATCGACCTTGTCGGTGCGGGCGAACAGCTGGACATTGTCGAGGCTGACGACGCGGGTCCTGGCCGTCAGGCCGCGCTGGTCGTCGCGCGTGGTATTAAGCACCACCAGCTGGTTGTCGGGCAGGTTGATCTGGATGTGCACCGGCTCGGCCGCGGTCTTCGCGCCATAATAGGCGGCCTGGGTGTCATAGTCCCAGCTGTAGATCTGCCAGCTGTTCGACGGCCAGGCCGGGTGCGTCATCCACAGCAGCCGCCCGCTGTTCTTGGTCCAAAGATGGCCCAGGAACCCCTCGAACATCGCCTTGTGCGTCTCGAGGTTCATCATCTGCGCCTTGCGCTCGAAGTCCTCGAAGCTCAGCGGCTGGCCGAACATCGTGGTCAGCGCGGCCATGAAGGTCTTGCTGTCGCCGTTCCCGCCGAAATGCCAGTCGTGATAGGCGAGCGTGTCCGACAGCGGCCAGCGATCCTTGGCGGGCATCGTCGCCGCGACGGATTCGAGCGTCGACAGGGACGGCGTGCCCGTCTCGACCGAGAAGCCGGTGGCGAGATCGGTGAAATAGCCCTCGGGCTTGCGATAATTGTAGGGGCCCGAGCCCTGCAGATTCACCTCGTTCGAGCTGCCGGTGTACCAGCGGGTGCCGTCCAGCTCGCGGATCAGCTTGTCCAGCCCCTCGTTGAGCGTGGGATAGGGCACGCCCTCGTTGCGACCGAACCAGACGACGATCGAGGGGTGGTTGCGATAGCGCGCCACCACATCGCGGGCATTGGCCAGGAACAGCGCGGCATCGTCGGGCTCGACCTGGAAATTCTGGGTCGACTGCCAGAAGTCGTTGAGCACCATCATGCCGTTCTCGTCGGCGAGCTCGAAGAATTCCTCTTCGTCGTTGTTGCCCATCCAGTTGCGGATGATGTTCATGTGCGCTTCGCGCTGGAGGCGGAAATAGGGGGCGAGCCGCGCGCGGCCGACCTGCTTCATCGCATCGTCCATGCCCCAGTTGCCGCCACGCGCGGCGATCTTCACGCCGTTGACGCGGAGCGCCAGATGCGGTTCGGGCAGCGTCTCTTCCGGGATGGCGGTGACGGCCTTGGAGGTCTCGCCCGCCGGGGTGAGCGATTCCGCCCAGCCGGTGGGGCTGCGCTTCAGCGCTTCGTGGCGCACGTCGATCAGCTGCTGGCCGGCAAGCCCGCCATCGGTGGTCTGCACGTTCACCCGGCGGAGCTGGCCGAGATGATCGAACAGCGAGAGGTCGTAGCTCACCTCGCGGATGCCGAAGCGGAGCGCGCGGGTGTCGCTCGGCTGACCGCCGGCGGCGAGGTCGATCTTGAGGTCATGCAGCGCCGGCTCGCCATAGCCGTTCGGCCACCAGAGCCTGGGATTGCGCACGGTAAGCTGGCGGAACTCGGCAGGCGCAAAGCGAACCTCGCCCCGGCCCGGCTGCGCCGTGACGGTCTTCTCCACCGCCACATCGTCGAATGCGGCGCGGACCGTCACCGACTGGGCGGCGCTCCCGCGGTTCTCGAAGGGCACGGTGATGTAGACATCGGCACTGTCGGTGCGCGGCAGCGGCAGGTCCGTCACGACATGCGGGTCGCCGATCTTCACGTCGCCGGTTGCGACCAGCTCGACCGGGCGCCAAATGCCGGTGTTGCGGTCGCGGATGCCGGGGATCCAGTCCCAGCCTTCGGTCGCGACGAAGGTGGGGCCGTCGATCGCGAGCTGGCCGCCATTCTCGCCAACGCCTGCCTTGATCGACTGTTCGTGCGGAATGCCGGGATGCGGGGGCGGCGACACGCGCACCGCGATCACATTTTCTCCTGCGGCGGGCACGATTTCGAACTGGCCGCGAATGAAGGCGCCGCGCGTCTCCCCCTGGCGCTGGCCGTTGACCCAAACTTCCGAGGCATAGTTGATGCCGCCGAACACCAGGGTCAGCCGCTTGCCGGCCGCTTCGGCGGGCACGGTGAAGCTGGTGCGGTACCAATAATCCTGCCGGGCGAGGCTCTCGGGGATCTTGAGGTTGTTCAGCCCATAATAGGGATCGGGATAGACACCGCGATCGACCAGCGTGGTCAGCACCGTGCCGGGGACGGTCGCGGCATACCAAGTGCCTTCGGGCGTGCCGGGCCTGGACAGCGCGGCGCCGTCGGCGGGTACCCGCGGGGCGGCGGCGAGCTGCCAGCCGTTGATCTGCCAATGAAGGGGGCCGAGGGGGGCAAGGCTCGGCAGCGCCGGCACAGGCTTCGCCACCGGGGGCGTGTAGGCGGTGTCGCTCTGCGGCAGGGTCCAGGGATCCTGCTGGCGCGTCATGCCGATATTGGCGGTCTTCTGGAGATTCCAGCCGACGCCGACCTGCCACATCTGGACCAGCTCGAAGGCAGGCGGCGCGGCGGCCTCGCCCTGCACCTCGGTCGCACCCAGCGCCACGCCGCGCAACTGCGCCTGAACCAGAGCGCCGCCGAAATGAGGCTGGCCCGAAATCACCGGCGCGAGCGCAATCCGCGACGCCACCGCCGCACCGTTGAGCGCGCCTTCGCCGACCTGCTCGCCGTCGAGATAGAGCCGCACCCGGCCGCCCTCGATCACCGCGGCGACATGCGCCCAGCGACCGGCGACGAGCTTGGGGGTGCTGTTCACGGCGGTGCCGCTGCCAAAGAAATGCAGCGCGCCGCCCCGCAGGCCGAGGCAGCGGCAATCGCCGGCCGGATCGCCGAACGCGATCAGCGTCACGACGCCCTGCGGCACGACATCGGGCTTCACCCAAGCAGAAAGCGTGACCGGCACACCCGAGCGCAGCAGCGCGTCGGCGCCGGTAAGGGGCCGGTCGATGCCGATCCCGCCGGCCAGGAAGCTGACATTGTAGGCCCCGGCATTATCCGGCTCGGCGGCCCGGGCGGTGGTCAGGGCGAGCAGGGCGGCGCTGGCGAGCATCGCGCGGGTGAAACTGCGCATCGGTCTTTCTCCCCCAATAATGCGCCGGTCGGGCCTGTGTGCCGCGCCGTGCAAGGTTCGCCGGGACGGCGCACGGTTGTTTTATTCACCAAATTTCGCAATTCAACCGGCGAGAACGGTTCCATGCTTGCACCATGGCGGCAAATCGACTGTTATCGCAATCAAGATGACGCGCGGCCGCCCTCCAATTCGCCTTTCGGGAACCAACCTGGAACGAGCCGCTGACCACAACCAGCGCGTGACCCTGCACGCCATCCGCGCCAATGGTTCGCTGACCCGCGTCGATCTCGCGCGGATCACCGGGCTCACCGCCGCGGCGATCGCCAACATCACCAAGCGGCTGCTCGCCGACGGGCTGATCCAGGAAGCGGGACGGCGCTTCGGCGGGCGCGGGCAGCCGCCGACGAACCTGATCATCAATCCCCAGGCCTGCTATTCGCTGGGCCTCAATATCGATCGCGATCATGTCACGCTGGTGCTGGTCGACTTTCTGGGGGAGACCGTGGCCCGTGTGTCGCGGGAGATCGACTTCGCCCTGCCCGAGCAGGTGGCCGAATTCTATCATGCCGAGGTGGAGATGCTGATCGCCTCGGCGGGGATCGATCCGGGCCGGATCGTCGGGCTGGGCGTGGCGAGCCCCGACGATCTCGGCCTGATCGAGCTGCCGGGCAAGCCCGAGGCCTATCGCCGCTGGGAGCAGACCGACCTTGCCGAGTTGCTCGCCTGGCCGCTCGACGTGCCGGTGTTCGTCGAGAACGACGCTGCCGCCGCCGCAATGGGTGAGCTGCAGCTGGGGCTGGGCCTCCAGCATTCGAGCTTCTTCTATATCCTCATCTCCTCGGCGCTGGGCGGCGGGCTGGTGATCGACAGCAACTATTTTCGCGGTGCCGCAGGTCGCAGCGGCGAACTCGGCTTCCTCACCCACCGCGATCCCGACGGCGTGGTCCGGCAGATCCAGGCGCATGTGTCGCTGTCGGGCCTTGCCGCGCCGCTGGAGGCGGCGGGCTATAGCGTGCAGGACATGCTGAGCTGCGACGGCGGCGACCCCGCATTGGAAGCGGTAGTCGATGCCTGGATCGAGGAGGCCGCGCGGCTGCTGATCGAACCGCTGCTGGCGGTGAACTGTCTGATCAATCCCGAAGCCGTGCTGATCGGCGGCCGTCTGCCCCGCCGCCATGTCGATCGCCTTGCCGAGCGCGCCAACGCGCTGCTGGCGGAGCAAGGAAGCGATGTGCCCGCGCTCGCACCGATTGCCCGCGCGCAGCTATCTGCCGACGCCCCCGCGGTCGGCGCGGCAATCCTGCCGTTCAGCTATTTCCTGCTGCCCAAGAGCAGCGCGCTGTGGAAGGCTTCTGCCGACGATGGCGGAACGGCTTGACCCACTATTAAATCAATCGAATAACTTTATTCTTGTGCGCTGTGCAGGTGCAAGGCACAGGAAGGATCGCGTGTGCAGACCGGCGTGCGGCCGGCCAGTGGGGAGGAGTCGGTGGCAAACGAGCGTATGGGACATCGGGCGCATCGGGGCAGCCGGCGTTGATGTCGGGCGTGAACCTGCCCGTCGCGGGCATCGAACTCGGCGGCACCAAGTGCATCCTTACCCTGGCATATGGGTCTGACCGGATTGTCGCGCAGGAAATGGTGGCGACCCAGACGCCGGAGGTCACGCTGGCAGGGCTGGAAGCCGTGCTGGCCGGCTGGTGGGACGATCATGGCTTTGCCGCGCTCGGCATTGCGAGTTTCGGGCCGGTCTGCCTCGATCCCGCCGATGATCGATATGGTTTCATCCTCACCACCTCCAAGCCCGGCTGGAGCGGCACCGACGTCGCGCGGCGGCTTGCTGCTCCCTTCCCGGTGCCGATGGCGTTCGACACCGACGTCAACGGCGCGGCGCTCGCCGAGATGCGCTGGGGCGCGGGGCAGGGGCTGAGCGACTTCGCCTATGTCACCGTCGGCACCGGCGTGGGCGTCGGGCTGATCGTCAACGGGCGCCCGACTCGCGGCATCGGGCATTGCGAAATGGGCCATATCCGCGTGCCCCGCCTGCCCGGCGACACCGCACCGAGCGGCTGCCCCTTCCATGATGACTGCATCGAGGGACTCGCCTCGGGCACCGGCATCCGCGCGGCGCTGGGGGACCAGCCGGTGGAGCAGGTGGGCGAGGACCATCCCGTGTGGGACCGCGTCGCCTCGGCCGTCGCGCTGTTGTGCCACACCATGGTTGCCACCACCGGCCCGCAGCGGATCGCGATCGGCGGAGGCGTGATGCAGCGCCAGCCGCATCTGCTGGCCCGCCTCGATCCGCTCCTCCGCGAGAGCATCGCCGGATACCTGGTCGTGCCGCCGGCACCCTATATCGTTGCGCCGATGTTGGGGGACCAGGCTGGACCGCTGGGCCCGGTCGCGATGGCCTTGCAGGCGCGTATCGCCTGAGGCCTCCAAACAGCGCGCGGCGATGGACTTGTGCGCCGGTCCTGCGGTATCGCCATCCCACACCATTAGGGGAGAGAGACATGTCCGCGGGCCTGAAGCTGCTACTGGCAACCACCATCCTTGCCGCCGCGCCGGTACATGCGCAGCAGGTGCCGACAGCGTTGTCCTCCACCGCGAATCCCGAGAAATGGCCCGCTGCCAAGAGCCAGGGCCTGATCGATCCGGCCACCGAGAAGTTCGTCGCCGAACTGATGGCGAAGATGACGCTGGAGGAGAAGGTCGGCCAGATGATCCAGGCCGATATCGGCAGCATCACGCCCGAGGATCTGGCGATCTATCCGCTCGGCTCGATCTTGGCGGGCGGCAGCTCGCCGCCGATCGGCGCGCCCGATCGCTCCCCCCGCGCGCCGTGGCTGGCGACGGCGCAGGCCTTCCAGAAGGCGGCGCTCGCCCGCAAGGTGGGGCATGCCCCGATCCCGATCATGTTCGGCATCGACGCCGTTCACGGCAACAACAACATCGTCGGCGCGACGCTCTTCCCGCACAATGTCGGCCTGGGCGCGATGCGCGACCCCGCGCTGATGGAGAAGATCGGCCGCGCCACGGCCGAGGAAACCGCGTCGGCGGGCATCGACTGGGCGTTCGGGCCGACGCTGGCGGTGCCGCAGGACGAACGCTGGGGCCGGGCCTATGAGGGCTATTCGGAAGAGCCCGAGGTGGTGCGCAGCTACGCCGGCGCGATGATTCGGGGCCTGCAGGGCGCGCCCGGCACCAAGGACCGGTTCCAGAAGGGCTATGTCGCAGCCTCGGCCAAGCATTTCCTCGGCGACGGCGGCACGTTCGGCGGGCAGGACCAGGGCGACACGCGCGTCTCCGAAGAGGAACTGATCCGCATCCACAATGCCGGCTATCCCGGTGCGATCGATGCCGGCACGATGACCGTGATGGCGTCGTTCAGCAGCTGGAACGGCGTGAAGATGCACGGCAACAAGTCGTTGCTCACCGACGTGCTGAAGGGCCGGATGGGCTTTGACGGCTTCGTCGTCGGCGACTGGAACGGCCATGCCCAGATCCCCGGCTGCACCGCGACCGATTGCGCCGCGACGTTCAACGCCGGGCTCGACATGGCGATGGCGCCGGACAGCTGGAAGGGCCTGTACGAATCGACGCTGGCCCACGCCAAGGACGGCACCATTCCGATGGCGCGGATCGACGATGCCGTGCGCCGCATCCTGCGCGTGAAGGTGCAGATGGGGCTGTTCAACGCCGCCCGCCCTTATGAGAGCAAGCCCGAACTGATCGGCGCGCCCGCGCACCGCGCGATTGCCCGCGAGGCGGTCGCCAAGTCGCTGGTATTGCTGAAGAACAGCGGCGTGCTGCCGGTCAAGGCGAGCGCCAATGTGCTGGTCGCGGGGCCGGGTGCCGATTCGATGGCGCAGCAATCGGGCGGCTGGACGCTCAGCTGGCAGGGCGACGGCAATCCGAACAGCATGTTCCCCAATGGCGAGACGATCTTTGCCGGGATCCAGGCGGCGGTGAAGGCCGGCGGCGGCACGGCGACGCTCTCGGCGGACGGCAGCTTCACGGCCAAGCCCGACGTTGCGATCGTCGTGTTCGGCGAGGAGCCCTATGCAGAAATGCGCGGCGACGTCCGCACGCTGGAATTCCAGCCGGGCGACAAGCAGGCGCTGGCGCTGCTCAAGAAGCTCAAGGCCGCCGGCGTGCCGGTCGTCTCGGTGTTTCTCTCGGGCCGTCCGCTCTGGGTGAATCCCGAGCTCAACGCCTCCGACGCGTTCGTCGCCGCCTGGCTGCCGGGCAGCGAAGGCGCGGGCGTTGCCGACGTGCTGATCGGCGACAAGGCCGGCAAGCCGCGCCGCGACTTCACCGGCACGCTGTCGTTCAGCTGGCCCAAGACCGCCGGCCAGTTCACGCTCAACCGCGGCGAGCCGGGCTATGATCCGCTCTTCGCCTTCGGCTATGGCCTTCGCTATGCCAAGCCGGGCACCGTCGGCATGCTCAGCGAAATCTCGGGCGTCGACGCCTCGCTGGCCAATATCAGCACCTTCTTCGCCAAGGGCGTCACGCCGGCGCCCTTCGCCTTCGCCACCGACAGCGGCATTACCCGCAAGACCGTCGACGGCCCGGCGACGCAGGAAGGCGCGCAGCAGCTGACCTGGCCGGCGGGCCCGGCGACGCTGCGGATCGGCGGCGGCGATCTCGACCTCAGCCGCGAGACCAATGGCGACCTGTCGCTGCGCCTCGTCTATCGGGTCGATGCCGCGCCGACGGGCCCGGTGAAGCTGTCGATGGAAGGCGGCAAGAACAGCGGCGCGATCGATGCGACCAGCCTGTTCACCGGCAAGAGCGGCTGGCAGACGGTGAATATCCTGCTGAAATGCTACCAGAAGAACGGCGTCGACGTCACCAAGGTGAGTGCGCCGGTGGTGTTGCAGGCGAATGGGCCGTTCGCGCTGTCGCTTGCTGAGGCGAAGATCGTTTCCGATCCCGCCAACTCGGTTTGCCCCGGTCAATGAGTGGGATCGAGGTCGTCACAATTGCGCGCGGGGCCTTCCGCGCGCAGTTCCTCAACCTCGGGGCGACGCTGCACCGGCTGGAGGTGCCCGATCGGCACGGAAGGGCGGATAATGTCGTGCTCGGCTATGCCGATCTCGAGGACTATCGCCGCCAGCCGCCGCGCTATTATGGCGCGGTGGCGGGGCGCTATGCGAACCGCATCGCCGGTGGCCGCTTCACGCTGGATGGCGAGACCTACCAGCTCACGACCAACGAAGGCGGCAACAGCCTTCATTCGGGGCCGGACGGGTTCGACCGGCAGTTCTGGACGGTGGAGGCGCGGAGCGAGAGCGCCGTCACCTTCCGGCTGGACACGCCGCATGGCTGGAACGGCTTCCCGGGCGATCTGGTCGCGCGGGTGGACTATGCGCTGGAGGAGGACGGCCTGACGGTCCGCTTCACCGCCACGCCCGACCGGGCCACGATCGTCAACCTGACGCAGCATGCCTATTTCAACCTTGCCGGCGAGGGGAGCGGCGCAACGATCCTCGATCAGGTGCTGCAACTCCCGGCGAGCGCGATCACGCCGGTGGACGACGCGATGATCCCCACCGGTGCGTTGGCGCAGGTGGAGGGCGGGCCGTTCGATTTCCGGCTCCCCAAGCCGATCGGCCGCGACATCGCGGCCGAGGATGCGCAGCTCGCATTGGGGCTTGGCTACGACCATAGTTTCGTGCTCGACGGACCCGCCGGGTTCGAGCGCCGGATCGCGACGCTGTTCGATCCCGGCTCCGGCCGTGTGCTGGAGGTGCATTCCACCGAACCGGGTGTGCAGGTCTATTCGGGCAACCACCTCGCCGATGGCGCGCCGGGCACCGGCGGAAGCGTGTATCCCAGGCGCGGCGGACTGTGCCTGGAGCCGCAGAAATTCCCCGACAGCCCGAACCAGCCGGGCTTTCCGAGCGCGCGCGTGGAAGCCGGCGAGACCTATCGGCACAGCATGGCGTTCCGGTTCCGCACGGCGGAGCATCTGGCCGAGGCGTTCCCGCTTTAAGCCGCTCCTCCTTGGAGGAGGGGTTTGGGTGGAGGGACTCCAGAACAGAAGTTGGTCTCGGTGAGACACTGCCCCACCCCAACCCATCCCCTGAAGAGGGGGGGCTTGATATTGCCCGCGGTGGTGGCTCCAGATACACGCCGGGCATGGCAAAAGCGGATCGTCTCGAACGGCTCGACACCCGGCGCATCGAACTGGAAGCGGAATACCGCGCAGCGCTGATCGCCGCCCTGGAGCGGACGGCGGCGGGCAAATGGGGACTGTTCGATCACCAGCGCGACCGCCACGCCCGCGCCGCGATCCGCCCGACGCTGGAGCATCTCGCCGAACTGGGCGAGGAGATCGACGATGCCCGGGCACGGCTGGGTTTGCCGCTCTTCGCGCTCCAGCAGGAGTTTCTGGCGGCGCGGGGGCCGGTCGGTCCCTCCGCGGTCGGCGAGCCCAAACAGGCGCAGGCATGGCTGGCGCGCCTGGCTGCCGAGGCACCCGGCGCCGACTGACGCAGCGGCGCTTATTCGCCCGCGTCGGTCTCAGCGTCCGCGGGCGCCTGCCAACGCTGCGCCGCTTCCTTTTTCTTTTTGCCCTGATCGTAATGCCACTTGATGGCAAAGAACATGCCCGTGCCGAACACGAGGATCTTGAACGTGCCCAGCAGGATCGGAACCCAAATCATCACTATAACCTGACATTGTCTGACGCGCGGCCGGGGACCTGGTGCGGTGCCCGGACGCCCATGCGCGGGTAGCGGGGGCAAGCTGCGCACGCCATAGGGCGGATTGTCGCACCGCCATCGGCCGATGTGGGCACATGCTCGACGGGCACATGCTCTAGTCCGCGTCGCCGCCGTCCCCGCCGCCGGCGCGCTGCGAATAGGTGATGCGGATGCGTACCCAGCTGCCCACCAGCAGCCGACTGTTGACGCGCGGCGCCTTCACTCGGAACTGGAATGCCGCCTGGCGTACCGCGCCGGCATAGCCCGAGCCGCGCGGGAATTCGCCCAGTTCCTGGCAGTCGGTCACCTGATAGCGCTCGATCGTGCGGCAGGCGACTTCGCCCCAGCCTTCGCGGCCCAGCGCGCGCTGCGGAAGATAGGGGGAAAGCTGGGCGTTGGTCGGGCGGCGATACCAGTCGGCCGCGTAGAGCGTCTCGCCATGCGGGCCGGTGCCGGCGCGCGGCGTATCATCGGCGCCGCTGCCGCCACCGGAGTCGGCGGTCTCGGTGTTGCCCTGGTCGCCCGATTGGGGGGCGGGGGCCTTGGCAATATCGCTCGCGGCATAATCGCGGCGGCTCATCACGATGAAGCTGGGCGGCCCGCTGGAGACGGGCGGCGTCACCGGCGGCGGAGGCAGGGCAGCGGTGGGCGGCGTCGGCTGTTCCGCCTCGGCCTTCTCGCCCGCACGCCTTCGCGCCTTTTCGGGCGCCTTCGCGGCGTCCTTCTCGGCCGGTGCCTGTTCGCCGTCCGACGCCTCGATCCCGAACACCACCGTCTTGGGCTTCGGCTTGGGCTCGATATGCGGCGCCATCCACAAGAGCAGCAGCGCGATCAGCAGCTCGATCGCCAGCGCCAGCAGGATGGCCGCGCCGCGTCCGCGCAGCGAAACGCGCAGCCGGCGCACGGGCGAGGCGGAGGTGGTGGACAGCATGCGCGCGGGACACTCAGAAAAGGGCGATGCCGGGGAATCCGGCACCGCCCATGCAGTCGCTATACACCTTGGCCGACGCGGCGGGAGTGGGGCGAAAGCATGTCGGCTTTCCGCCCTTCCGCCGCGCGTGTGACGGCCCTTGCAACACTCAGTCGCGCAGCAGCTCGTTGATCCCGGTCTTGCTGCGGGTCTGCGCGTCGACGGTCTTGACGATCACCGCGCAGTACAGGCCGGGCTTGCCGTCCTCGGACGGGAGCGTGCCGGGCACGACCACGGCGTAGGGCGGCACTTCGCCGCGATGGACCTCGCCCGTCGCGCGATCGACGATCTTGGTCGAGGCGCCGAGATAGACGCCCATCGACAGCACCGCGCCCTCGCCGACGCGCACACCCTCGGCCACTTCCGAGCGCGCGCCGATGAATGCGCCGTCGCCGATGATCACGGGATCGGCCTGCAGCGGCTCGAGCACGCCGCCGATGCCGACGCCGCCCGACAGGTGGACGTTCCTGCCGATCTGCGCGCAGCTGCCCACCGTGGTCCAGGTATCGACCATCGTGCCTTCGCCGACATAGGCGCCGATATTGACGAAGCTCGGCATCAGCACCGCGCCCTTGGCGATGTGCGCGCCGTGGCGGACGATGCTGCCCGGCACTGCGCGGAAGCCCGCGTCGCGAAACGCCGCCTCGCCCCAGCCGGAGAACTTCGAGGGTACCTTGTCGAACCAGGCGGTGCCTTCGGGGCCGGGCACGACGACATTGTCGTTGAGCCGGAAGCTGAGCAGCACCGCTTTCTTCAGCCACTGGTTCACCTGCCAGCCGCCGTCCACCGGCTCGGCGACGCGTGCCTCGCCGCGATCAAGCAGGTTCAGCGCTTCGGCGACGGCTTCGCGCACCGCGCCTTCGGTGGCGAAGCTCAGATTGGCGCGGTCTTCCCAGGCGGCGTCGATCGTCGCGGCGAGATCGGTCATGTCAGCTCTCCAAGATGCTGTGGAGCCAGGCTCCGAGATCGGTGATGGTGTAATCGATGAAGCTGCGGTCGACGTCTGGCGCCTGTTCCGAGCCATTGTCGATCCAGACGGTGGTCATGCCGATCGCCTTGGCGGGCCCCAGGTTGCGCGCCATGTCCTCGACGAACAGCGATTCGCGCGGATCGAGGCCATAGGCATCGCACAGGCCCCGATAGGCCGAAGGCTCCGGCTTGGGGCGATAGCGGGTGGCATGGATGTCGTGGATCGCCTCGAAGGTCTCACCCAGGCCCAGCTTGTCGAGCACCTTGCGCGCATAGGGCGCATCGCCATTGGTGAAGATCAGCTTGCGGCCGGGCAGCTGCGCCAGTGCCTCGACCAGCGCCTCGTTGGCCTCTAGCACGCTCATGTCGACATCGTGGACATAGTCGAGATAGTCGTGCGGATCGGTGCCATGCTCTTCGATCAGGCCGTACAGCGTCGCGCCGTGCGCGTGGAAATAGGCCTTCTGCACCTTGTGCGCCTCTTCCGCCGAGCAATGGAGCAGGCGCTGGACATACTCCCCGATCCGCGCGTCGATCATCGCGAACAGGTTTGCGCTCGCGGGATAGAGCGTGTTGTCCAGATCGAAGATCCAGTTGCGGACGTGCGAGAGCGAGGCGAGCATCGCCGGCGCGTGTAGGGGGTGCCCCCCGCCGCCGCAAGCGCGGAGCGCGATGCGGAGATCTGAAACGTGCGTGGACTGCTAAACGCAACTGCAACCACTTTAGTCTAAAGGATATCGCGCTGACATGTGAGGGTTTCGGAATGCGAGTGGCGTTGCGCAGGAGTTGGTTGCAGACGGCTGCGCTCGGCGGCTTGGTGGCGCTCGGCGCGTGCAGCGGCGGCGGGGGCGGGATCGCCACCACCCCGGCACCGCCCCCGGTGCCGACGCCAACGCCAACGCCTGCACCAACGCCGACACCGACGCCAACGCCAACGCCTGCACCGACGCCGACGCCGACGCCTGCACCAGCGCCGACGCCCACACCCACGCCTGCGCCATCCCCCGCGCCGGCGCCAAGCCCGACCCCTACGCCCACGCCTGT
This sequence comes from Sphingomonas sp. S2M10, assembly GCF_012650175.1. Taxonomy (GTDB): domain Bacteria; phylum Pseudomonadota; class Alphaproteobacteria; order Sphingomonadales; family Sphingomonadaceae; genus Sphingomonas. The sequence continues at coordinate 61,477 of NZ_JAAILI010000056.1, read as the reverse complement.
GGCCGCTATCAACTACGACACGTCCGAATATCGCGGCACGGCGGGCGCCGTCTCGATGCGGGCGCTGATCGCCTACAATGCCGGCGCGACAGGCAGTGGGATCAAGATCGGGGTGATCGATTCGGGCATTGATCTGCAGAGCGCCGAATTTGGCGACTGCTCGGGCGGCCTTGGCGTCGGAACCTGCCGCATCCTGGCGGACTCGAGCAATACGGGCGGCAGCGGTACCGTGGACGATGTGGGCGGGCACGGCACTGCGGTGGCGTTCACCATTGCCGGGCGGCGCAACGATGCGGGCACGCACGGGGTGGCGTTCAACGCGCAGCTCGTCGTCGCGCGCGCCGATCAGCCCGGCAGCTGCGACGGCACCGACACGAGCACTTGCAAATTTTCCGACAGTGCGATCGCCCAGGGTCTGGACCGGGCCCGACAGGCGGGCGCGCGCGTCGTCAACATCTCGCTTGGCGGCGATTCCGCCTCCACCGCTCTCGCATCGGCGATCGATCGCGCCACCGCGGCAGGCGTGATCGTGGTGATCGCTGCAGGCAATGACGGGGCGGCGAACCCCGACGCGTTCACCAGCGCCGCGACCAACGCGGCGATCGCGCGCGGGTTGGTGATCATCGCCGGGTCGGTGAATGCGAGCGACGCCATCTCCAGTTTCTCCAACCGCGCCGGCAGCGCGGCCGCCGTCTATCTGACCGCGGTGGGCGAAGGCGTGCGCGCGCCGGATGCCAACAACACCGCCTATATCTGGTCGGGCACGTCCTTCTCCGCCCCCCAGATTTCCGGCGCGATCGCCCTGCTTGCCCAGGCCTTTCCGAACCTCACCGGCAAGCAGATCGTCGATCTGCTCTATGCCACTGCCCGGGACGCGGGCGAGGCGGGGGTGGATGCGATCTACGGACGCGGCGTGCTCGATCTCACCCGCGCCTTCCAGCCTGTCGGGACCATGTCCGTGGCCGGCACCAGCGCGGCGCTGTCGCCGACGATCAACGGCACGCTCAGCGGACCGATGGGCGATGCCAGCCAGGGTGCGCTGGCCATGGCGGCGCTCGATGCGTTCGGCCGCGCTTATGCGACGACGATCACCAACGGCTTCCAGCGGCAGAGCCTGTCGCGCAACCTGCCGGCGCTGATGGCGACGCGGAACCGCAGCTTCTCGGTGGGCGGAGAGCAGGTGCGCGTCGCGGTGTCGATCATACCGTCGGTTGATTCGGTGCGGATCGAACGGCTCGGCATCACCAGCCGCGACGCGGGTGTGGCACGCATGCTGGCGACGACGGTCAGCGGGCGGCTGGGCGCGACGGCGCAGTTCGCGTTCGGCGCCGCGCAGAGCGGCAACGTGCTGACCGCCCAGCTGGCGGGTCGCGACGATCCTGCCTTCCTGATCGCGCGCGACCCGCTGAGCAGCGCCGGCTTCGATACCGATGTCGGCGGGTCGGCGGCGGTGCGCCAGATGGTGGGCCGCTGGGGTGTGACCGTTGCCAGCGAAGTGGGCGACGTGCTCAGCCAGCGCGCGGGCGATGCGGCGGCGTTGCAGGCGCGGTGGCTGCGCTCCGGCTATGGCCGCGGCACGGTGGCGGTGGACCGTCGCTTCGGCGGGTTCAACGCCAGTATCGGCGTAACCCGCCTTTCGGAAGACAATAGCGTGCTGGGCGCGCGGTTCAGCGCAGGGCTGGGCGCGGCGCGGGCGACCAGCCTGTTCGCCGACCTGGGGCTGCGCTGGGATCTTGGCCTCGGCTGGAGCCTGGGCGGCTCGCTGCGCCAGGGCTGGACCAACGTGCGGCTGCGCCAAGGCATTCAGGGTTCGGGGCTGATCCGCACCAACGCCTGGGCGGCGGACATCGGCAAGGATGAGCTGTTCGGCAGCGACACGATCGGTCTGCGGATCGCGCAGCCGCTGCGGGTGGCACGCGGCGGCATCGGGCTCACCCTGCCGCAGGGCTGGGATTACGACACGCTGAGCGTGACCAGCTGGAGCAGCCAGCGTATCAACCTTGCGCCAGTGGGCCGGGAGATCGATTACGAGCTGCGCTATCAGTGGCGTTTCGCGGACGGTGACGTCAGCAGCAACCTGTTCCTGCGCCGCCAGCCGGGCAACATCGCCGCGATGCCCAGCGATCTGGGCGGCGCGGTGCGATGGAGCTGGGGCTTCTGACCGCTTCCCCTGCGCGCGGCGCCCCTGTACTGGGGGCGCATTGCCAGGGGAGACGTGATGATCGAGATCGCCAGCGCGCGGCTGACCGCCGCGATCAACCCCCACGGGGCCGAGCTCTCGTCCCTCCGCGATTCCGTCGGGCGCGAGCTGATGACCGACGGCGATCCCGCCTTCTGGTCGGGCCGCGCGCCGCTCCTGTTCCCGATCGTCGGGCGGCTGGTGGGCGATCGCTACCGGCTGAACGGACAGGACTACAGCCTGCCGCAGCACGGCTTTGCCCGCCGCCGAGACTTCACGCTGGTCGAGCGGGCCGTCGATCGCGCGACCTTTCGGCTGGCGGACGATGTCGATACCCGCGCGGTCTATCCCTTCGCCTTCACGCTGGATGCCACCTACCGGCTGGAAGAGGCGACGCTGTGGATCGAGATCGCGGTGACCAACCGCGACGATCGCGACATGCCGGCCAGTTTCGGCTTCCACCCCGCCTTCGCCTGGCCGCTGCCCTATGGCCGTCCGCGCGCCGACCATCGCATCCTTTTCGACGAGCCGGAATTCTCCTCGCTGCGCTACATCGGCGAGGGCGGGATCGCCGCGGATCGCCGGGCAAGCCCGGTGGAGGGGCGGGCGCTGCCACTGTCCGATGACCTGTTCACCGCGGACGCGCTGATCTGGGACCAGTTGACCAGCCGGGGGCTTCTGTACGGCGCGGAGGAAGGCCCGCAGCTGCGCATCCGCTTTCCCGATACCGGCGTGCTCGGCATCTGGACCAAGCCCGGCGCCCGCTATGTCTGCGTCGAGCCCTGGTGGGGCATCGCCGATCCGGCGGGCTTCGCCGGCGAGATCTGGGACAAGCCCGGCATTCAGCGCCTCGCCCCCGGCGAGACGCGGCACTTCGGCATGGACGTGACGCTGCTCGACTGAGGGACAGCGCGGCGCACTCGCTGCTGGATAAAGAACCCGCCACCGACTAAGGCGTCGCGATTCTCCCTCCCGTTCGAAGTACCCGCATGTCCCCCTCCGATCGTCGTACGTTCGCCATCATCTCGCACCCCGACGCGGGCAAGACTACGCTCACCGAAAAGCTGCTGCTGTTCGGCGGCGCGATCCATCTTGCCGGCGAAGTGAAGGCGCGTGGCCAGGCGCGGCGTGCGCGCTCGGACTGGATGAAGATCGAGCAGCAGCGCGGCATCTCGGTCACCAGCTCGGTGATGACCTTCGAGCGCGACGGCATCACCTTCAACCTGCTCGACACGCCGGGCCACGAGGACTTCTCGGAGGATACCTACCGCACCCTGACCGCGGTCGATTCCGCGGTGATGGTGATCGACGTCGCCAAGGGCATCGAGAGCCAGACCCGCAAGCTGTTCGAGGTGTGCCGCCTGCGCAACGTGCCCATCATCACCTTCGTCAACAAGGTCGATCGCGAGGGCCGCGAGGTGTTCGCGACGCTGGACGAGGTGGCCGAACTGCTCCAGCTCGACGTGGTGCCGATGACCTGGCCGGTAGGCATGGGCGGCACCTTCGAGGGCATCTACGACCTCGCCACCAAGCGCCTGCTGCTGCCGGAGGGCGATGCCCGCGAATTCCAGGGCAAGGTGATCCAGACGACCGGGCTCGACGATCCGCAGCTCGATGCGATCGTCTCCGCCGACAATCTCGCCAAGCTGCGCGAAGACGTGGAGCTCGCCCAGGCGGGCTATGCCGAATTCGATGGGGAGGCCTATCGCAACGGCGACATGACGCCGGTCTATTTCGGCTCGGCGCTGAAGGAGTTCGGCGTGGATTCGCTGATTGCCGCGATCGCCGATTTCGCCCCGCCGCCGCACGCGCTGCCGGCCGAACCGGCGCCGGTCGAGCCGACCCGCGACGAGGTGACCGGCTTCGTGTTCAAGGTCCAGGCGAACATGGACCCCAACCACCGCGACCGCATCGCGTTCATGCGGCTGGTCTCGGGCACCTTCAAGCGCGGCATGAAGCTGACGCCCACCGGGCATGGCAAGCCGATCGCGATCCATTCGCCGATCCTGTTCTTCGCCCGCGAGCGCGAACTGGCCGACGAGGCGTTTCCGGGCGACATTATCGGCATCCCCAACCATGGCACGCTGCGGGTGGGCGACACGCTGTCCGAGCGCGCAGGGGTGCGCTTCACCGGGCTGCCGAACTTCGCGCCGGAAATCCTCCGCCGCGTGGCGCTCAAGGACCCGACCAAGACCAAGCAGCTCCGCAAGGCGCTGGACGATCTGTCCGAGGAGGGCGTGATCCAGGTCTTCTATCCGGAGATCGGATCGAACTGGATCATCGGCGTTGTCGGCCAGCTGCAGCTGGACGTGCTGCTCAGCCGGCTCGATGCGGAATACAAGGTGGGCGCGGTGCTCGAGCCTTCGCCCTATGACACCGCGCGCTGGATTTCGTCGGACGATGCCGCCGCGCTCAAGGAGTTCCTCGATCTCAACCGCGGCGCGCTTGCCAAGGATCGAGACGGCAATCCGGTGTTCCTGGCCAAGTCGGCCTGGGAAGTCGGCTATATCGCCGAACGCTACAACAAGGTGAAGTTCGCGGCGACGCGCGAGCGGTAATCAGGCCGCGACGCGCTGCTGCTCGCGGCCGCGTTCGCCGAGGCCGCTGGCGATCCAGTCGCGGATGCGCTCGGCGCGGCCGAGATCGGCTTCGAACTTGGCGAGCAGTTCCTGGGCGCCCTCGGTGGGGCTGCCGGCGGCGCGCATCATCGCGAGCACTTCCTGCTGGGCGGCGATGTGGCGCTCGGCGAGCACCACATTCTTCTCGGCTTTGACGAGGTCGGTCGGGGTATAGCTCATGTGGTTATTATAGAAGTAACCAAGCAACAGCGGGAATCGCGCTGCTATTCGACCCAGTCCGCCGCAAGCCGCCGGCTCGCCAGCGCCATCAGGATGCCCGCGACGAGATACAGGCAGAGGCCCCCCGCGATGGCGTAGCGCAGGCCGTCGGCGGCGCCGTATGCGGGCGTCAGCTGCTTGGAAAGCAGGCCGATCACCCAGCTGCCCAGCCCAAGCCCGATCAGGTTGTTGATCAGCAGGAACGAGGCCGAGGCGGTGGCGCGCATCTGCGGCGGCACGAGGTGCTGGACAGCGGTGAGCACCGGCCCCAGCCACACATAGACCAGCGCCTGCGGCACCAGGAACAGCAGGAACGCCGCCTGCCAGCTTTGCGCGAGCACCCCCGCCACGAACAGCGGCAGGCCGAGGACGTAGCAGATGGCCGGCGCCAGCGCGTACCACTTACGATTCCGTTGCCCCAGCCGGTCGCCCAGCCAGCCGCCGAACAGGATACCCGCCACGCCGCCGGTGAGCGCCAGCCCGCCGAAGAACTGGCCGACCTGCGCCAAATCGAGCTGGAAGCTGCGCAGGATCATGCTCGGCAGCCAGAAGGCGACGCCGTAGCCGCACATCGATCCCGCCGCCGCGCCGAAGGCGAGCAGCCAGAAGCTGGGCTTGGCGGCGAGGATGCCGAAGACACGGGAAAGCGGTACCTGGTCCTTCGCCGGGGCCACGCGCGGTGGATCACGGACGAGCAGCTTGAACGGCACCGCGATCGCCAGCCCGAGCAGCCCGACGACGAGGAAGGCGGTGCGCCACTCCACCGTCTGCGCGATATAGCCGCCGAGCAGCGCCCCGCCCGCCGAGCCGAGCGGGATGCCGAGCGAATAGATCGACAGCGCGCGCGCCCGGCGCTCTGCCGGATAGGCGTCGGCGATCAGCGCATAGCTGGGCGCCACGCCCCCCGCCTCGCCGACGCCGACGCCGAGCCGATAGAGGAACATGCTCGTGAAATGCTGCGCCGTGCCGCACAGCGCGGTGAACGCGCTCCACACGCCGAGCGAGACGGCGATCACCCAGCTGCGGCTGGTGCGGTCGGCCAACATCGCGAGCGGGATGGCGAGCGTGGAATAAAGCAGCGCGAAGGCGAAGCCGCCCAGCATGCCGAGTTGCCCGTCGTCGAGCCCCAGATCCGCCTTTACCGGCTGGGCAAGGATCGAGAGAATCTGCCGGTCGAGGAAGTTGAAGATGTAGACCAGCAGCAGCATCGCGAGGACGATGCCGCGGGGCGTGGCGGGACGGGTGCGGTGCGGGGGCATGGTGGGTCCTCGGCCAGAGATGGTGAATGCTGCCTAGCGGCCCTCGCTGTTTCGAGGGAAGTCTGGAGATTCTTCGTCATCCCCGCGGGGGCGGGGATCCATTTGCACAGGTGCCGCGGTTCTTTCCCCCAGCGCACAGGCCAATAGATTCCCGCCTACGCGGGAATGACGAAGATCATGTGGTTGGCGTCGCCCCTAGAACTTCACCGTCCCCGTCAAGAACACCTGGCGCGGATTGCCGTAATAGCCGGTCAGCACGCCCTCGGTTCCCAGCGTCGGCATATAGGCGCCGGCGGGCGTACGCAGGAAATCGCCCGTGTCCGGGTTCTGCGCGAGGAAGTTGTAGCCCGAGACGATGTAGCGCTTGTCGAACAGGTTGCGGCCGTGGACGCCGATCGAGAACATCTTGTTGATGTCCCAGTTCAGATTCGCGTCGAACAGCGTGAACCCCGGCTGGTCGAGCATCGGCGTGCGCAGCTCGAACTGCTGCGAGGCGCTTCGATAGGAGGCGGTGAAGCTCGCCGCCACCTGCCCCTCGTTGCCCACCGGCACCGAATAGCCGATCGTGCCGCTCGCGGTCCAATCCGGCGTGTTCTGGATGCGGCGGCGGCTGGCGACGTCGATCCCGCGCGAGTCGATGAAGCGCTTGTAGCGCGCATCGAGATAGCCGACCGACCAGTTGAGGTTGAGCGTGCCGCCCGGTGCCCCCAGATCGCGCGCGGCGATCAGATTGCCTTCGAATTCCACGCCCCGCATCCGCGCCTTGCCGGCATTGGTGGTGATGCCGATGAAGCTCTGCTGGCCGTTGATCGTGGTGCCGATCGAGCCGGGCACCTGCACGTCGGTGTAATCGGCATGGAAGGCGGCGAGCGCGAAGGTCAGGCGGCGATCCAACAGCGCGGCCTTGTAGCCGATCTCGTAGCTGGACACGCTTTCGGGATCGAACGACATGAAATCATAGACCTGAGCGGGTGTGCAGGTGACGCCGGTGGGCGTGCGGCAGGCGCTGGTCTGACCGCGCGGATCGAAGCCGCCGCCCTTGAAGCCGTCTGCCCAGCTCGCATAGAGCGTGTGGTCGGCGCTGGGCTTGAAGCTGATCGAGGCGCGCGGCGTGAACTTCTTGAAATCGGCGCTGCCGCGGAAATCCGAAGTGGTCGCGAACAACACGCCGCTGCCGCCGAAATAGGGCGAGCCGCCGCCGAGATAGGTCTGGCGCAGCACCCGCGACTGGCGCTGGTCCCAGGTATAGCGCCCGCCTGCCGAGATGCTGAACATGGGCGTGAGATCGTAGGTGAAGTCGCCGAACACCGCGACGGTATCGGTGTTCACGTCGCCGAAGGTCAGTGCGGTCACGCCGCCGGGCAGCCGCACGTCGAACACGGTGCGCGCCTTGGCATCGAGATAATAGATGCCGAGCAGGCCCGAGAGGCCGCCGGTATTGATCAGAAGCTGGGCTTCCTGGCTGAACTGCTTGTTGTTGTAGAAGGCCGGCACGTCGACCTGCACCGCCGGCAGCGCGTCGAAGTCGATCGGGGTGGCGCTGTCGTCCTTGCGATACGCGGTGATCGAGCGGAAGGTCAGCCAGTCGGCGGCGCGCAGCTCGGCGAGGCCGGTGACGCCCCACGCCTTCACGTCCTGCCGGGGGGTGACGAGGCCGCCCTGCGAATCGAACTTGTCGGTCAGCACCGGCGTACCGCTGACGATACCCGGGATCAGCCGGTGGCCGCCGCGGCTGTTGCTCTTGTCATGGGTATAGTCGCCGGAGACGCGGAAGAAGGCGCTGCTGCTCGGTTCATACTCCACCGTGCCCCGCGCGGCCCACAGGTCCTTGTTGTAATTGTCCTCGCCGGTGGTGAGGTTGGTGCCGAAGCCGCCGCGGCTGAGCCGCGCGCCGGCCGCGCCGATCTTGAGCCCGGTATCGCCGACCGGCGCGCTGGCGCTCACCACCAGATCGGCCTGATTGTACGTGCCATAGGTGCCGCGCACCTGCAGTTGCGGGTCGGCGCCGATGCGCTTGGTGACATATTTCACCGCGCCGCCGATCGTGTTGCGGCCGTAGAGCGTGCCCTGCGGCCCGCGCAGCACCTCGATCCGCTCGACGTCGTAGATGTCGAGCACCGCCGCCTGCGGGCGATTGAGATACACGTCGTCGAGATAGAGTCCCACGCCCGCCTCGAATCCGGCGACCGGATCCTGCTGGCCGACGCCGCGAATGAAGGCGGACAGCGTGTTGTTCGTGCCGCGCGACACCTCGAGCGAGACGTTCGGCGCGGACTGGGCAATATCGGTGATGTCGAGCGCGCCTTGGGCATTCAGCTGTGCGCCGCTGATCGCGGTGACGGCGATCGGCACGTCGATCAGGCTTTCGGCGCGGCGGCGCGCGGTGACGATGATCTCGCCGTCCTGCTGCTGCTGGGCGGCATCGGCGGTCTGGCCGGCGGCCTCGCTGTCCTGTGCTAAGGCGGGCGTGGCAAACAGCAGCGCGGCGCTGGCGAGCAGGGCGATGCGGACGGAATCGTGCCGTGACATGCTTGGTAATCCTCCCCTGGTGCAACCCGTCGTGGACGCGGGTTGTAAGCCGGTACGGGAAACTATACTGAAACCTGAACCGGGTTTCAACTTGGATCGAAAGGGGAGGCGGATGAAGGCGGGGAAGCGTGGCGGTTCGGCCACTGCTGTATCGCGGGACGACCGGTCTTCCGGCGATGCCAAGGTGCCGCGCACCGAGCGCGGGCGGCGGACCCTGCGCGCGATCCTCGATGCCGCCGCCGCCGAATTCGGCGAGAAGGGATTTCACGAAGGCTCGATCAGCGGGATCACCCGACGCGCCGGCGTGGCGCTCGGCAGTTTCTACACCTATTTCGATTCAAAGGACGCGGTGTTCCGTGCGCTGGTCCGTGACATGAGCGAGCAGGTGCGGGAGCATGTCGGCCCCGCGCTGCGCGGCGCGCGCGACCAGATCGACGCCGAGCGCGCGGCGCTGCTCGCCTTCATCCGCTTCGCGCGCGAGCACAAGGAAATCTATCGGATCGTCGACGAGGCCGAATTCGTCGACCCTGCCAGCTTCCGCCATCATTATGCCAGCACCGCCGAGCGCATCGCCGCCCGCCTGCGCGCCGCCGCCGAGCGCGGCGAGGTGCGCGACGATGTCGGCGAGATACACGCCTGGGCGATCATGGGGATGAACGTGTTCCTCGGCCTGCGCTACAGCGTGTGGGATGAAGGCACCCCGCCCGAGGCGATCGCCGACACGGTTGCGCAATTGCTGGCGCGGGGGATCGGCCGCTAGGCTTGCACCGCGGCGCCGAAGCGTTAGCGTGTGCCGCATGACCAACACACCCGTTCTCGGCGTTCGGCTTTTCCGGCTTGCGGCATTCGGATTGGTTGCGGGCGCCGCGGCCCATCTGCTCGCCTATGCGGGAGGGCCAGCCTGGATGGCGTGGCTCGGCGCGCCGCCGTCGATCATTGCGTCGCGCATTGCCGGGACCTGGCCCGCGCTCGCCGGCACATTGGGTATCGCTGTCCTGCTGCTCGGGCTGGCCGCAGCCTGCTGCGCGCCCGCAAGCGGCGCCGCACACCGCCTGCTGCTGGCGGCGCTGGCGCTGCTGTTCATCCTGCGCGGGCTGCTCGTCCTGCCATATTGGGCGGGGCTGCACGGCCTGCGCACGCCGATCGGCCGTTTCGTCCTTCTCGGTGACTCGTTCGCGGCCGGATCATTGGTGGTGCTCGCGATCGGGCTGCTGTTGGCGGGCGGCCTGGGTGCCAGCCGCCCGGGGCGGCTCATTTCTTCGCCAGCAAATCCTTGAGGCCGGCAAGCGCCTTGGTCGGCCCGGCCTCCTCCTCGCTCTTCACGCCGGCGGCGCGCAGCACCTCGGCGGCACGGGCGCTGCGCGGATAGGGATCAAGTTCGAGCGCCATCGTCTCGGCCGCGGCTTCGCCAAGGTCGATCGTGCCGCCCGAATAGAAGACGGTATCGCACTCGTCCTCGGTCAGCTCCACCTCATCGTCGCCGGCCACGGCGGGTTCGGGCACGAAGCGGATCGCGAAATCCTGCTCCACCTTCGCGGGAAGCGAGTCGCCGGTGACGACGCACGCCTGGGTCAGTCGCGCGGAGAGATGACCGCGCGCCACCACCCCCTGGGCGTCGCGGCGGAGATGGTAGACGGCGTCGAGCGTCTCGATTGCCTTGAGGCCGAAGCGGCGGCTGAGTGCGGCGCGCTCGCTCTCGTCGGCGGTGATCCGGACGTCGCTTTCGCCGGCGCCGATCTGGTCGAGCCGGTGCGGTCGGGAAAATTCTGGGTCGGTCATTCGGGGAGCTCTCCTGCGATTACACGCGCGAGCGGGGTGGCCGCCAGCGCATCGCGAAAGGCGCGCAGCCGCGCCTCGACATGGGTTAGCGCGGCAGGCGCGGGCGCGTCGCCGCGATAGAGGTTGCGGATCAGCGCCGGACCGAGATCGCCCGCGGCCAGGCCGCTGCGATAGGCGCCGAGCCGCCCGCCGAGCATGCCCATCATCCGGCCGACATGCTTGCCGACGATGATGTCGCCGATGCCGATCTCGCGCAGCTGGCCATCCATGTCGTCGATAAAGCATTCGGCGACGGCGGTGCTGGTCGGGATGCCGGCAGGCTCCGCCTCGAGCCGCAACAGCGCCATGCACAGCACCGCCGCGATCATGTCGAACCGGCCGTCGACCGTGTCCGGCACCGCGCCTTGAGTATACCAGTGCGGCGCACGGCCGCGCGCGACCACGCCCGCATAGAGCTGCGGGGCAGTGCCGCGATCGGTCTTGCCGAAGAGCCGCTGGAGCATGCGCATCGCCGTTGTTCGTGCCTTCCGCTGTCGCGACCTTGTTTGGCCGCATTTTGCCGCATATTGAGGCGTTCGGCCCGCGATGCAATCCGGGGGCCGCCTGTGTTTGCCTGGAGAACCTGATGTCGCTTCCCGTTCGCACGCTCGGCACCGCCGCGTTGTTGGTCGTGCTCGGCACCACCGCCTGTACGCCGGTGCGGACGCATCAGGGCTATGTCGTCGATCATGATCTGGTCGCTTCGGTCCAGCCGGGCGTCGACACGCGCGATTCGGTGATGCAGACGCTCGGCCACCCAAGCTTCACCAGCCAGTTCAACGAAGGCGAGTGGTTCTACGTCTCGCGCGACAGCAGCAACTTCGCGTTCCGCAACCCGAAGGTGAAGACGCAGACCACGCTGCGCATCCGGTTCGACCAGGCGGGCAACGTCAAGTCCATCGACCAGACCGGCGTCGAGCTCGCCGCCTCGATCGATCCCTATGGCAAGACCACGCCGACGCTGGGACGCCGTCGCAGCTTCTTCTCGGATCTGTTCGGTAATATCGGCACGGTCGGCGCGCCCGGCGCGGGCGCCGGCGGCGGCGGCAATACCGGGCCGTAACTTCCTTTCATTCGGCTGACCGAATCGTTCGCTGGGCGTTCAGCGGTGCTTCTCCATAGATATGCGCAGGCCGGCCTTCGGACCGGCGGTTCGATCAGGATGGAGAAGCATATGAAGAAGCTCGTTCCCATCGCCTTGCTGACGGCGATCGCGGCACCCGCGCTGCTGGTGCCGGCGGGTGCGATGGCGCAGTCGCGCGCCGAACTGCGGGAAGACCGACGTGACATACGCGACGCCCAGCGCGATGTGCGCCGGGCGCAATGGTCGGGCGATCCGCGTCGTGTCCGCGAGGAGCGTCGCGATCTTCGCGAGGCGCATCGCGAATATCGCGAAGACCTGCGCGACCGCGACCGACGCTGGGCGGACAATGACTGGCGCAATTGGCGCGACCGCAATCGCGGTCTCTATGCCCGCGGCAATTGGCGTGCGCCTTTCCGCTACAATCGCTTTCATCCCGGCGCGCGAATCGGCACCGTCTATTACGGCCCGCGCTACGTGATCGGCGATCCGTGGCGGTACCACCTGCCGCGACCGGGCTTCAACCAGCGCTGGGTGCGCCATTACAACGATGTGCTGCTTGTCGACACCCGTCGCGGCACCGTGATCCGCGTCGTGCCCGGTTTTTACTGGTAAGCAAAAAAGCGGCCGCATCGACTCTGTCGGTGCGGCCGTTTTCAAGTTTCGGGTTATCCAAAGGGACTGTTGCAGCGATCAAACGCTGCAGCGCGCCGGTGGTTCCACGAGCAGGCGGTGGTTCCACGAGCAATTGCTCCAGATCGGCGCGATCTTGTGCCGGAAAAACGACACGGTCGTCGAGGTTTGCGCGCCAACACTGCGAGTTCCCGCATTGTTCGGCTTGCCTAAGCTTCCTTCTATCGCAAACATGCGGATATCCGAATCGGATGCATCGCCCGGGGGGGAATGCTGATGACGCTGAGCATTGTCGACGCAATCACAGGCGAATTAATCCTATTTGCCGCAGTTTTTATTGCGCTGGGTGGGGTGGACGATTTTCTCGTCGACCTCCTTTTTGTCTATTATTGTTGTGCTGGACATCGCCTCTCGCCGAAGTGTTCGGAAAACTGGGGTGGCGGTGCGGCAAGCCGTTTTGCCATTTTCGTGCCCGCATGGGACGAATCGTCGGTGATACGGCCGATGCTGCGCGCAATGCTCGCCCGCTGGACGGACGGCTCGTACCGTATCTATGTCGGTACCTATCCGAATGATCCCGCGACGATCGCCGCTGTGGCATCGCTGGCCCTGGACGACGCGCGGGTGCGCCTCGTCGTCGGTCCGCGCCCCGGACCGACCACCAAGGCCGATTGCCTGAACGCGCTCTGGGCCGCGATGGAACGGGACGCGGCGGCGGAGGGGGAAGGGTTCGCTGCCATTGTGCTGCACGATGCGGAGGACATCGTTCATCCGCAGGAACTCTCGGTCTACGCGCGCTGGATCAAGACGCATGGCGCGGTGCAACTGCCGGTCGCGCCGCTGTGCCAGCCGGGGTCGCGGCTGGTTTCCGGCCATTATGTCGATGAGTTCGCCCAGTCCCATGGGGCGACGCTGCTGGTCCGGCAGATGCTGGGGGCCAGCCTGCCGCTTGCCGGGGTGGGCTGCGCCATCCGGTGCGAGGTGCTGCGGCGGATCGCCGATGCGCGCGGCGTGCCGTTCGATGCGAACAGCCTTACCGAGGATTACGAGCTGGGGCTCAGCCTCCGCGCGATGGGTGCGCGCACGGCCTTTGTCCGCGTGCCGGAGGCGCCGGGCGGCGCGGCGGTGGCCGTGCGTGCCTATTTTCCCGCGACGGTACAGGCCGCGGTGCGGCAAAAGGCGCGCTGGATGGCGGGGATCGCGCTTGCCGGTTGGGACAGGACCGGCTGGTCGCGATTCTGGGATCTGGGCGACCATTGGATGCGGATGCGCGATCGGCGCGCCGCGCTGTCGATGCCTGTCCTCGCCATCGCCTATGTCGCGCTGCTGGGATGGAGCCTTTCGCTGCTCTCCCACTGGATGACCGGCGTGCCGTCTCCCGCGCAGGATGCATGGCTGCAGGCGCTGCTGGCGTTCAATCTGCTGCTGCTCGTCTGGCGCTGGGCGATGCGGACGGTGCTCGTCACCCGCTTGCACGGCTGGCGCGAAGGGCGGTGGGCAGGCCCGCGCATGGTGGTGGCGAATTACATCGCGCTGCTCGCGGCACGACGCGCGCTGTGGACCTATGTCGGGCTGCTCGCCGGCGGCCCGCTCCGCTGGGACAAGACCGCGCACCAGTTTCCCGGATCCCTGTTTGATGCGACACCGGCCGCGGCATGAGCCGCGCCGGCCGCGGCCGCCCGCTGCGCTTCGTCGGCGCGATCGGGCTGGGCTGGATCGGCCTGCGGATCGGGCTGCTGGAGTGGGAGGAAACCGATCTGCCCCCGAGCGTACGGGCTGTGTCCACACGATACGCGGGCGGCTCCGGTGCCACCACGTCGCCGCGGATCATCCGCGCGGCCGAACGGATGGTGCCCCCGTCGGCGGCGGCGCTTCCCGCCCCGACGCGGCAGGAAGAGAGCGCCGCGCTGGCTACGGCAGCTATGCCGATAGCGGAGGGCGCGATCGCCGAAACCCAAGGCGCGGGCGCGGCGTCGATCCGTGTCGCGGCGGCCGTGCTGCCGCCGCGGGTACCGGTGCTGACGCCGTCCCCGGTGCGGCGTCGATGGACCGGCGGCGCATGGCTAGCGTTTCGACCGGGGCAGGGCATCGGCGCGGCGCCGACGGCCGGGCAACTTGGCGGCAGTCAATATGGCGTTCGCCTGGTTCGGGTGCTGGACGCCGAGCGAAAGGTCGCGGTGTTCGGCCGCGTCGCCGGGCCCCTGCGAGGTTTCGGTGCCGAGGCCGCGCTGGGGCTGGAGTGGCGGCCGCTCGCCGCACCCGTGCGGATCGCGATCGAGCAGCGGTTCGGTCTCGACGGCACGCGGGGTGGCCCCGGTATCGGCGCGGTGACCGGACTTGATCGGGAAATTGCGGGCTTTCGGCTCGAAAGCTACGGCCAGGCGGGCGTGATCCTGCGCGAACGGGCGGAACCCTATGCAGACGGTGCGCTGCGGCTCACGCGCGCCGTCACGATCGGAGGGCGCGCGGTGCCGGCGATCGGCATCGGTGCTTGGGGCGCGGCCCAGCGCGGCGCGCAGCGGCTCGATATCGGGCCCACCGTGGTCGCGGGGCTGACGATCGACGGGCTGCGGGCGAGGATCGCTCTCGACTGGCGGCAACGTGTCGCGGGCACGGCGCGGCCGGGCTCCGGCGTCGCGCTGACGCTGGGCAGCGATTTCTGACCCGCCGGAGATGCGAATCCCCACCTTCGCCCTTTCCCGATCCGGCACAAAGGGGCTAGGTCTCGGCCTGCATGGATCTGTACCTCCCCATCGCCAACCTGTCGGTCAATGCGCTCGTGATCGTAGCGCTGGGGCTGGGCGTGGGTCTGCTCTCGGGCATGTTCGGGGTGGGCGGCGGCTTCCTCACCACGCCGCTGCTGATCTTCTACGGCATCCCGCCCACCGTGGCCGCAGCGTCCGCCGCCAGTCAGGTGACCGGCGCCAGCGTATCGGGCGTGTTCGCGCATTTCCGGCGCAAGGGCGTCGACGTGCAGATGGGCGCGGTGCTCGTCACCGGCGGGATCCTCGGCAGCCTGCTGGGCGCCTGGCTGTTCAAGCTGCTGCAGGCCAGCGGGCAGATCGACGTGGTGATCGGCATTCTCTACGTCGTGCTGCTCGGCTCGATCGGCGGGCTGATGGCGAAGGAGTCGGTCGGCGCGATCCGCGTGTCGCGCGGCGCGCGGCCGCCCAAGGCCCGCAAGCGGCGGCACCACCCGCTGGTTGCGGCGCTGCCCTTCCGCTGGCGCTTCTACGCCTCGGGCCTCTACATCTCCCCGCTGGCGCCGCTGCTGCTCGGCGTGTTCGTGGGCGTGCTGACGATGCTGCTGGGGGTGGGCGGCGGCTTCATCCTGGTGCCGGCGATGCTCTACATCCTCGGCATGGGCACGCAGACGGTGGTCGGCACCTCGCTGTTCCAGACGCTGTTCACCACGGCAGTCGCGACGATGGTGCATGCGACGACGACCAAGGCCGTCGACATCGTGCTGGCGATCCTGCTGCTGCTCGGATCGGTGATCGGCGCACAGCTCGGCGCGCGCTTCGCGGCAAAGGCCAAGCCCGAATATCTGCGGCTGCTGCTCGCGGTGATCGTGCTGCTGGTGGCGGCACGGATGCTGCTCGGGCTCGCCTGGCAGCCGGACGAGATCTATTCGGTGGATGCGGCGTGAGACGCGCCTGGGCGCTTGTGCTGCTCGCCCCCCTGCTGATGGGGCAGGCCAAGCCCGAACTGGTGCCGGACGTCTCGCAACGCGACATCGAGATCGCCTACAGCTTCACCGGTGCCGAACTGCTGCTGTTCGGCGCGATCCTCTATCCCGGCGGTCGCGCGCCGGGCGAGGGCGAGCGGCCCGCCGATATCGTCGTGGTGATCAAGGGGCCCACCGAATCGGTGGTGGTGCGCGAGAAATCGAAAGTCGCGGGAATCTGGGTCAACGCCGCGCAAATGCGGTACCGATCGGCACCCAGCTTCTACGCGATGGCCTCGTCGCGGCCGATCCGTCGCCTCGTCGACGAGCGGACGCGGGCGATCTACGAGCTGGGGCTGGATAGCCTGCAGCTTTCCCCCGCCTCGGGCGCCGCGCCGCAGATCCAGCAGCGCTTCGACAGCGGCTTCGTCGATCTAAAGCGACGCAACGGGCTGTTCTACGAGGCTCCGGGCGCGGTCGAGATCACCGGCGGCGTGCTCTATCGCGCGCGGCTCACCATCCCGGCGCGGGTGCCGGTGGGGCGTTTCACGGCCGAGACCTTCCTGATCCGCGACGGGCGCGTACTGGCGGCGGCGGTGCGGCCGATCGAGATCCGCAAATCAGGGTTCGAACGCTTCGTCGCCACCAGCGCCGATCGCAACGCCATCGCCTATGGTCTGGTGGCTGTGGCCGTCTCGTTCCTTTTCGGCTGGGGCGCGGGTGCGCTCTGGCGCCGCTTCTGAGACGCCTGCACACGCAACCTTAACCTGCCCGCGCGCATGCTCCCCCCCGCCTTTTTGGGGGATGCACGATGGAAGGCCAGTTTCGCCTCGGCGGGTTTGAGAATGAAGCGGCGGGCGGTGGGCTGCCGGTGGGCCGCGCGCCGGGCGCCGCGCGCGCGATCGGCGCGGTGTTCGAGATCGCCGGCGCGTCGAGCCAGGTGCTGCTCGACCTTGCCGAACTCGATGCGCTCGCCGCCAGCGCCGACGCCGCGCTCGCCAATGCCGGCCAGGTCGGCGCGCAGGTCAAGATCCGCGTCGGCAGCGCCTGGCTGATCGCCAGCATCCGCACCGCCCGGCTCGACTCCTCGGGCGCGCGCGTTGCGGCCGCGATCGACTTTCTCGGCGAAGGCGACGAGGAGAAGCTGACCGGCAAGCTCTACCGTTTCCGCCGCGGCGTCACCCGCTATCCTACCCCGGGCGCGGAGGTGTTCCCGGTCACTACCGCCGATCTCCGCCAGATTTACGCCGCCGACGATCGCCCCCATATCGAGATCGGCACCGTCTATCCGACCAAGGACATCCGCGCCGCGCTGTATGTCGACGCGATGCTCGGCAAGCATTTCGCGCTGCTCGGCTCGACCGGCACCGGCAAGTCGACCTCCGCCGCGCTGATCCTGCACCGGATCTGCGAGCTGGCGCCGCAGGGCCATGTCGTGATGATCGATCCGCACGGCGAATATGGCAGCGCCTTCCAGCATAATGGCGCGCTGTTCGACGTATCGAACCTGCAGCTGCCCTATTGGCTGATGAACTTCGAGGAACATTGCGAGGTGTTCCTCACCAGCGAGGGCGGCGACCGGCAGGTGGATGCCGACATCCTCGCCAAGTGCCTGCTCGCCGCACGTTCTAAGAACCGGATCGGGCAGGAGATCGGCAAGCTCACCGTCGACGCGCCGGTGCCCTATCTGCTGTCGGATCTCACCAATGCGCTGACGCTCGAGATGGGCAAGATGGACAAGGCGACGGATACCGCGCCTTATCTCCGCCTCAAGAGCAAGATCGACGAGGTGAAGGCCGATCCGCGCTATGCCTTCATGTTCTCGGGCATGCTGGTGGCGGACACGATGGCGACGTTCCTGTCGCGCATCTTCCGCCTGCCGGGGGACGGCAAGCCGATTTCGATCATCGACGTCTCGGGCGTGCCCAACGAGATCACGAGCGTGGTCGTCGCGGTGCTCAGCCGGATGGTGTTCGATTATGCGATCTGGTCGCGCGGCGAGGCGAAGCGGCCGGTGCTGCTCGTCTGCGAGGAGGCGCACCGCTATGTGCCCAACGAGCGCAACGCCGATGGCTCGTCGGTCGGGCGGATCCTCAGCCGCATCGCCAAGGAAGGCCGTAAGTACGGCGTCTCGCTGGGGCTGATCACGCAGCGCCCGTCGGACCTAGCCGAGGGGGTGCTTTCCCAGTGCGGCACGATCCTGTCGATGCGGCTCAACAACGAGCGCGACCAGGCGTTCGTGCGCGCGGCGATGCCGGAAGGCGCGCGGGGTTTCCTCGATGCGATCCCGGCGTTGCGGAACCGGGAATGCATCGCGGTCGGCGAAGGCGTGGCGACGCCGGTGCGGCTGCTGTTCGACGATCTCGATCCCGCCAAGCGCCCGGCTTCGGACGATCCGCTCTTCTCCGAGCTGTGGCGCGAAGTCGGTGGCGAGGAGGCGATGCTGGAGCGGACCATCCGCCGCTGGCGCTCGCAGGGGCGGTAGGACACCGCCCTCTCACCATCATTGTCATTCCCGCGAAGGCGGGAATCCATTGGCTGAGTCGATGCGGTTCCTGCTGCGACGGAACGGCGAATGGATCCCCGCCTTCGCGGGGATGACGCAGGGTTTGTGGCTCCCGAAGTAGCTTACTCCGCCGCTTCCTTCTGCGCGCCATGGCCGACGGGCACCGCCATCAGGCCGTGCAGCCTGGCCTTGAAGGCACCCAGCGCCCCGCCGGCGAGGCGCCGGACCGATGTGAACGACACCGCCCGCGGATTGACCGCGTGGCCATTGCGCGTCGTTTCGAAATGCAGGTGCGGGCCGGTCGACAGGCCGGAATTGCCGCTGCGGCCGATCTGCTGGCCCTTGCGCACCGACTGGCCGGGACGGACCATCACCTTGCTCAGATGCGCATAGCCGGTGCCGAAGCCGCCGCCATGGTCGATCCGCACCAGATTGCCATAGCCCGCCGACCGTCCGGCAAGGCGTACCACCCCGTCGACAGCGGCATAGACCGGCGAGCCATAGGGGGCGGCGATGTCGATGCCCTTGTGCATGCGGGTGAAGCCGAGGATCGGGTGCATCCGCATGCCGAAGGCCGAGGAGAAGCGGCCGTTGACCGGCATCGTCATCATGCCCGTCTTGCTGCCGGTGCCGCTGGCGTCGAACCATTCGGTCTTGCCGTCGCTATCCCAGGGGGCGAGCTGGACGCCGTTCGCACAGCCGGTCACCCCGGCATACATCAACTGGCCATATTGGACTTCGCCGGTCGCGGCGCGCGCCTGGCCGAGGATAAGGTCGAACTTGCAGGCCGATCCCAGCTTCGACACCGAGACTCGGCTGCCGAGCGTGCGCAGGAAGCTTTCCACCGCCTTGGCGGGCGCACCGGCAGCGCGCGCCGAGCGATAGAGGCTGGATCCGATCAGCCCCTGCACGCGCAGCGGCGTCCGGTCGATCGCGATCGGGATCGATTTGATCGCCAGCGCGGCGCCGGTGCGGGCGATCTCGATCCGGCGATCGAAGGCGGCGCGGAAGGCGAGCTTTTCGAGCGGGCGCGGCTGCGACTTGTCGGCGCGGCGGCCCAGCGTCATCTCCAGCACCGTGTTGCGCTGGATCTGGCCGAGCGGCATCGCGCCCGACACCAGGCTGGCGACGATGCCGGCATCCGCCTCGCCCACGCCCGAGCGCTGCAGCACGCTGCGCAGCATCGTGCCGCTGGCGAGCTTCGCTTCATGCTCGATGATCGGGCGCTCGGGGGTGTCGGTAAGCGGCTTGACCAAAGGGGTCGCGGCGACGTGAACACCCGTGCGCGCTCCCTTGGCGAGCGGCGCGATGGCCTGCGCTTGTTGCGCCAGTTCCGCCTCGCCGGCCAGTGGGGCAGGGACGATGCCGGTGATCGGCCGGTCGAAGCCGGGGGCGAGCATCCAGGTCGCGGCGCAAAGCGCGGCGCAGGTCGCGGCACCGCGAAACCAGGTCGGCGAGCCGATATCCGCGCCGAGATCGGGTACCAGGTCGAGCGTCGCCAGCCGCTTGCCGATCCGCGCGGGAACGACGGCCGGGATCGCGCGCGCCAGGCCACCGCCGCCGCCGGCAAGGCCCGAGCCATGATCGTCGCGAAAGAACAAGCCGTGCTGCCCCTAAGACCCGATTGCGCGCGGCATGAAGCGGCGCGTCCATCGAATCACTCTGGAATCATGCTCTTAAAGTCAAATTAAGTTTGCCGCCCGGTGACTTCCTGCGCGCCGACCCGTGCCATGGCTGCGGCGAAACCATCGATATGGGTGCAACCGTCATGAAGTCGTGGAAAAGCCGCGGCAGGGAGTTGCCTAACGGCGCGCGGGCGCCGATCTTGGAAACCGACATGAGCCAGTTCGCCCGTTCGCCCGTCACGGCAGTGCTGGGGCCCACCAACACCGGCAAGACCCACCTCGCCGTCGAGCGGATGTGCGGCCATGCCAGCGGCATGATCGGCTTCCCGCTGCGGCTGCTGGCGCGCGAGGTGTATGACCGCATCGTCCGGATGAAGGGCCCCGCCGAAGTGGCGCTGATCACCGGCGAGGAGAAGATCCTGCCGCCCAAGGCGCGCTGGTTCTGCTGCACGGCGGAGAGCATGCCGCTGGAGCGCGAGACCGCCTTCGTCGCGCTCGACGAGGCGCAGCTGGGGGCCGATCCGGAGCGCGGCCATGTCTTCACCGATCGGCTGCTGCGCGCGCGGGGCCGCGAGGAGACGATGATCCTCGGCTCGGACAGCCTGCGCCCGATGCTCAAGGCGCTGGTGCCCGAGGCGGAGATCGTCGGGCGGCCGCGTTTCTCGACGCTCAGCTATGCGGGCGCCAAGAAGCTCTCGCGCCTGCCGCGACGCTCGGCGATCGTCGCCTTCTCGGCGGAGGAGGTCTATGCCGTCGCCGAGGCGCTGCGGCGGCTACGCGGTGGCGCGGCGGTGGTGATGGGCGCGCTGTCCCCGCGTACCCGCAACGCCCAGGTCGCGATGTTCCAGGCGGGTGAGGTGGATTATCTCGTCGCCACCGATGCGATCGGCATGGGGCTCAACATGGACGTGCACCATGTCGCCTTCGCCTCGCTCCACAAGTTCGACGGCCGCCGCCAGCGCCGGCTTACCATCGCCGAGATGGCGCAGATCGCCGGCCGCGCCGGTCGCCACCAGAAGGACGGCACCTTCGGCGCGCTGCACGAGGAGGGGCCGAGCGCCTTCACCCCCGAGGAGGTGCTGGCGATCGAGGGGCACCAGGTGCCGAGGCTCGAGCATCTCTACTGGCGCGAGGGCGAGCCCGATTTCGCCAGCATCGAGGCGCTGGTCGGCAGCCTCGAACGCAAGCCCCAGGCCGAGGTGCTGCGTGCCGCACCGCAGGCGACAGACCTTGGGGTGCTCAAGCGGCTGGCCGAGGAGGATTGGGTGCGCGCCCGGGTGCGCTCGCCCCGCGCGGTCGCGCGGCTGTGGGCGGCGTGCGGGTTGCCCGATTTCCGCAAGCTCGGCGTCGATCCGCACGCGCGCTTCGTAGGAAGGCTGTTCGGGCATCTCTCCGAAGGACGCGGGCATGTGCCGCACCAATGGTTCGCCGACGAGATCCAGCGGCTCGATAACATGGGCGGCGATGTCGAGACGCTGGCCGGCCGTATCGCGGCGGCGCGCAGCTGGGCCTATATCGCTCACCGCGCCGACTGGCTGGAAGAGCCGGCGCATTGGGCGGAGCGCACCCGGGCGATCGAGGAAAAGCTGTCCGACGCGCTCCACGCCAGCCTCACCCAGCGCTTCGTCGACAAGCGCACCACGGTGCTGCTCCGCCAGATCGGCGCCGATGCCGCGACGCTGCCGGTAACGATCGGGCCCGAAGGCGAGGTGAGCGTGGAGGAGCATCCGCTCGGCACGCTGGAAGGCTTCCGCTTCAAGGTCGCTGCCGAGGCCCGGGCCGGCGACAAGCGCATGCTGCTCGCCGCCGCCGAGAAACGGTTGGCGGGCGAATATCGTCGGCGCGGCGCGGCGCTCGCCGAGGCGCCCGATGCGGAGCTGGCGCAGGTCGGCACCGCGATCCACTGGCGCGGGCATGACGTCGCGCTGCTCAAGCCCGGCGTCAACCTGGTGCGTCCGCGCGTGCAGCTGGATCGCGCGCTCGACGTGCTTGATCCCCAGGCCAAGGCGGCGGTACAGGCGCGGCTGGAGCGCTGGTTCGCGGAGCGGGTGGCCGGCGACCTGCCGGTGCTGGCCAAGCTGGACGCCATCACCCGCGAGGAAGCGGCCGGGGCACCCCTGCGCGCGCTGGCCACTGCGCTGCTCGAACAGGGCGGCCTGCTGCCACGCCGCGCCGCCGGCACGATGCTCGAGGCGCTGGACGGCCCCGCCCGGCACCGGCTGCGCAGGATCGGCATGACCATCGGCACGCTCGACCTGTTCGCGCCCGCGCTGCTCAAGCCGCGCGCCGCCGCCCGCCGCCGGGCGCTGATGGGGCTCGCAAGCGGACCGCCCGATGCCGCCGTCGTGCTGCCGCGCGACGCCGAGGGGGCGGAGCTCGTCCACGGCTTCCGGCCGTTCGGCGCGCAGGCGGTGCGCGTGGATCTTGTCGAGCGGATCGCCCGGGCGGCGCACGAGGCGCGACAGGGACGCAAACCCTTCGCCCCCGATCCGGCGCTCGCCACCTCGATCGGCCTCAAGCCGGAGACGATGGCGCGGCTGATGGCGCAGATGGGCTTCCGCACCGCGCGGGGCGATGCCGAAGGCGTGCAGCGCTGGATCTGGCAGGGCCTCACCCCGATCGCCAGGCCCAAGCCGGTGGCGGTGCCGGGCAATGCCTTCGCGGCGCTGGCGGCGCTCCGCAATGGCTGAGCCCGGCGGGCATGGGCCCACGATGCGGCTCGATCGCTTTCTCTGGTATGCGCGGATCGTGAAGACCCGCAGCGCCGCCCAGGCCCTGTGCGAGAAGGGGCTGCTGCGCATCGACGGGCGCCGGGTGGAAAGGTCGTCCGCGTCGGTGCGGGTCGGCGCGATCCTCGCCTTTCCGATCCAGGGCAGGGTGCGGGTGCTGCGCGTCGGGACGCTGCCGATCCGGCGCGGCCCGCCGGGCGAGGCGCGGCTGTGCTATGAGGATCTCGTCACCGATCGGGACGTTCAGCCCCCGTCCCATGATTGACGTGCGCGCCCAGCGCGCATAGCAGGGCCCCGCATTGATCGTTCGTAGCCAAGGACCGTTTCCCCAATGACCTATGTCGTCACCGACGCATGCATCCGGTGCAAGTACATGGACTGTGTCGAGGTCTGTCCGGTCGACTGTTTCTACGAAGGCGAGAACATGCTCGTCATCAACCCGAGCGAATGCATCGATTGCGGCGTGTGCGAGCCGGAATGCCCGGCCGAGGCGATCCTGCCCGATACCGAGAACGGCCTGGAAAAGTGGCTGGAGCTCAACCGCACCTATTCGGAACAGTGGCCCAACATCACCACCAAGGGCGAGGCCCCGGCCGACGCCGATGCGATGAAGGCCGAGACCGACAAGTTCGACAAGTATTTCTCGCCGAACCCCGGCTCGGGCGACTGATCCTGCGGCAGGCCTGCCGGCACGGGACCCGGCACGCCCGAAATGGGGCACGGCGCATGGATTTATGCGCCGCTCGCATGACCTTTCACTGGTAATTTTATTACGAGCGTGTTAAATAGCGTCCGACGAAGGCAGAAAGACTCGCCTTCGCCCGGAGACGCTAGCGTATGCCCCGTGTTCCCTCGTCCGCCGCGTACCGCGCGCCTGGGCGGGATCCACATTCCAACCGGGGCCGGTAATTCACGAAAGGTTCCTCGCACATGGCTGCCAAGGCGCTGTCCTTCGATGTCGGCGATTATGTCGTTTACCCCAAGCACGGCGTGGGCCGTGTGATCGAGCTGCAGAAGCAGGAAATTGCTGGGATGCAGCTCGAACTCTACGTCCTGCGTTTCGAAAAAGAGAAGATGACGCTCCGTGTGCCGACCAACAAGGCCGAGAGCGTGGGCATGCGCAAGCTTTCCAGCGACAAGACGCTTCGCGAAGCGCTCGATACGCTGAAGGGCAAGCCCAAGGTCAAGCGCACCATGTGGTCGCGTCGCGCCCAGGAATATGAAGCGAAGATCAATTCGGGCGACCTCGTGTCGATCGCCGAGGTGGTCCGCGACCTGTTCCGTGCCGACGACCAGCCCGAGCAGAGCTATTCCGAGCGCCAGATCTTCGAAGGCGCGGCCAGCCGCCTCGCCCGCGAACTGGCGGCGATGGAAGAGATCGACGAGCCCGCAGCGCTGGAAAAGATCCTGGATATCCTGCGCAAGGCCGCGGCGATCCACAACAAGGACAAGGTTCCCGCCTGACGGCAACGGAACCGAACGGTCGGATCAAAAGGGGGCGGAGCCACAAGCTCGCGCCCCCTTTTCGTTTCAGGCATGTTGTGTATTATAACAGCAATACACAAGTTGGGAGGTCACCATGCGTTCGTTGCTCGTCCTTGCGCTGCTACCCTTTGCCACGGCTTGCCACACCAGCTGGAGCGACACCAAAGGCACCGCGGTCGAGGCGAGCGGTACGGGCGCCAGCCGCAGCTTTGCGGCGACGGGCTTTACCGATGTTGCGTTGAAGAGTTCCGACGATGTTGACGTGCGTGTCGGGCCGGACTTCTCGGTACAGGCGGAGGGGGACGCCGCCGTGCTGGACCAGCTCGACATTCGCCTCGACGGAAAGACGCTCAACCTGGGCCGCAAAACCAGGACAGGCGTGATGTGGGACAAGGGCGGCGCGGCCAGAATTCGCATCGTGATGCCGCAGCTGCGCGCGGCGACGGTCGCGGGTTCGGGAACGATGCAGGTGGAGCGCGCCGTCGGGAAGTTCGAAGGCGTGGTAGCGGGATCGGGCGACCTCCGCATTGCGGCAGTCGCGGCGGAGGAAGCGTCGCTGTCTATCGCGGGATCGGGCAACGTCACGCTGGCCGGCCGCGCCGACAAGCTGGACCTGTCGGTCGCGGGCGCGGGTGACCTGAACGGCCAGCAGTTCACCGCCGATCGCGCGGACATTTCGATCGCGGGGTCGGGCAGCGTGCGCGCCAATGTGGGCGGCCCGGCCTCGGTCTCGATCCTCGGCTCGGGCGATGTCGAGCTGCGCGGCGGGGCGAAGTGCGAAGTGAGCAAGATCGGTTCTGGCGCGGTGAAATGCTCCTGAGCGCGCGCCTCCGCGTCTAAGCGTCGGCGCGGCCTTCGACATGGTCGCGCCACCGCCGATCGAAGTCGGCGGCGATGTCGCCCAGCGTGATGTTCGCCAGCTGCTCCACGAGAAGCTGCTCCGCGCGGCGCAGCGCCTCCGCCATCGAGGCGTTGACCGCTTGCTCGACCAGGCATTTGGCAGCGGGGTCCGCCAGCCCGATCGCGAAGACCCGCGGTTCGCCCAGCGCCTTGTAGACGTCGAGCATCCGAAGGTCGTCGAGCGATCGGGACAGCGTCCACCCGCCCGCATGGCCCTTGTTGGAGCGCACGATGCCGGCATCACGCAACCCCGCGAGCGTCCGGCGCACGACCACGGGATTGGTGCCCAGCATCGCGGCTGCGGCCTCGGACGTCATCGGTCCATCCGTCCGGTCCAGATGGATCAGGAGATGGAGCATGCGCGACAATCTTCCGTCCAGTTGCAAGCACCGCCCTTTCTCTCGCTGCATTATCACGACACTTTTCGAGTTGCAAACATCTGGCGGGACAGTAACGTAACATCATATGTTTCGTGATTCGAAAGGTGGTTTATGCACGACGTCATCGTAATCGGGGGCAGCTTCGCAGGGCATGCGGCGGCTTTGCAGCTGGCGCGGGCACGCCAGGACGTGCTGCT
The DNA here is from genome assembly GCF_012650175.1 of Sphingomonas sp. S2M10. Lineage (GTDB taxonomy): Bacteria > Pseudomonadota > Alphaproteobacteria > Sphingomonadales > Sphingomonadaceae > Sphingomonas. Next base: position 35,652 of record NZ_JAAILI010000056.1, on the reverse strand, counting down.
GATTGACGCAGGCGCACCCCGCAACCGCTTCGCCGATGCCGCGCACGGGTTCCTGTGCCAGGATGGCCGCGCGCCCCACGCGATACTGCGGGAAGCGGCATGCCAGCTGCTCGCCTATCCCACGGCGGAGATGGTCCAGGCCGAGGCGGTGGGTGCGGAGAAGACGGCGGGCGGCTTCGTGGTGCGGCTGGCGAACGGCACCGATCGACGCGCCCGGCGCCTCGTTCTTGCCACCGGCGTGACGGATACGCTGCCCGACCTTCCGGGCATGGCGGAACGATGGGGCGCTACCGTTCTCCACTGCCCCTATTGCCACGGCTATGAGGTGCGCGATCGCCCGCTGGGCATCATCGCCAACCATCCCATGTCCGCCCATCAGGCGGCGCTGATCCCGGACTGGGGTCCGGCGACCTTCTTCACGCAAGGCCTGTATGAGCCGGATGCGGAGCAGGCCGCGCTACTCGCCCGGCGCCATGTCGCAATCGAGCGCAGCCCGGTCGTGGCGCTGCTGGGAGATGCACCCGGCCTTGCCGGCGTGCGGCTCGCTGACGGACGGGTTGTTGCGGTCGAGGCGGTCTTCACGGCGCCGCGGACCCAGCCGACCGGTCCGATCGCGTCCCTGCTCGGCTGCGCGATGGACGAGGGTCCGAGCGGCCCCTTCGTCACGGTCGATGCCTGGGGCGCGACCAGCGTGGCGGGAGTCTATGCCGCGGGCGATGCGTCCAGTCCGATGCACAATGCTACGCTTGCCGCCGCGTCCGGCGTGCTTGCCGGGATAGGCGCGCATCAATCGCTGATGCGTGCCTGACCCTGCCGATCGTTGTCCGCTCGCCTTTCGCAAGCGACGGCGCTGCCACCCTTATGCCGCCAGCGGGAAGCGCAGCAGCTTGCGTTCCGTTGCGACCAGCGCTTCGGCGCCCGGCCCCACCGCGCGCACGATCTCCGGATGCCCTGCGTCCAGCCCGCCGGTCAGCGCGCCGAAGGCCGGCAGGATCAGCTTGGTGCTGGTCGCCACGAAGCAGCGGCGGGCGACATGGCGCCCGCGCACGGTGAGGCGCAGCTTGGGATGGAAATGGCCGGACAGCTCGGGTCGCGGCTCGCCGGCCGCTGCCTCGTGGCGCAGCACCAGGCCGTCGACATCGGCCTCCTCGTGCACGGTGCCGCCGCAATGGTCGACCAGCACCGAATCATGGTTGCCGGTGATCCAGTGCCATGCCAGCCCGCCGGTCAGCGCGGTCAGCATCGCGCGGGCGTCCGCGGGCAACCGTTCGCAGCCTTCGACATCGTGGAAGCTGTCGCCCAGGCACCAGAGCTCGATCGGCGCCACCCGCTCGACCAGCGCGGTCAGCGCGGAGAGCGTCGCCAGCGTGTCATAGGGCGGCAGCATCTGGCCGCCGAGCGCGAACCAGCTCGCCTTTTCGAAATGCAGGTCGGCGACGAGCAGCGCCCGCCGCGCCGGCCAGTAGAGCGCGCCCTCGGGCAGCGCGCGAAAGTCATGGCCGGCGAACGAAAGGGGAACCATGGCGCTGCTATCCCGCTTCCGTTCGCCTTCGTCAATGCCGATCAGGCGGCGACCGTCGCGCGCTCGACTCGGGTCGTCTCGCCCAGCGCGCCCAGGATGCGCACCCAGGAGCGGATGCCCTTGTGGAAGCTCTTCAGCTCGTACTTCTCGTTGGGCGAATGGATATTGTCGTCGGGCAGCGCGAAGCCGACCATTACGCTGTCCATCCCCAGAATCGAACGGATCGAATTGACCACCGGGATCGAGCCGCCGCAGCCGAGCAGAGCGGATTTGCCCCATTCCGCATCGAGCGCGCCCTGCGTCGCCGCGAGCGGGCCGCTGTCGCTCGCCAGGCTAATTCCGAAGCTGCCGGGGCCGCGCGTCGCGAACTCGGCGGTGCAGTCCTCGGGCAGGCGGCGGCGGACATGGGTCTGAAAGGCCTCCCACACCTGGTCCGGATCCTGGCTGCCGACCAGCCGGAAGCTCACCTTGGCGTGCGCTTCGGCGGGGATCACCGTCTTGAAGCCCTCGCCGGTATAGCCGCCCCACATGCCGTTGATCTCGGCGGTCGGGCGCGACCAGACCTGTTCGAGCACGGTCTTGCCCGTCTCGCCGGCGGGCACGCGCAAGCCGATCTCGCCGAGAAACGCGCCCGCATCGAAGCCGAGCTTGTTCCAGCTTTCGAGGACTGCGGGCTCGGTATCCGGCACGCCGTCATAGAAGCCGTCGAGTGTCACCCGGCCCTCGGCATCCTTCATCTCGCCCAGGATGCCGGCGAGCAGCTGGAGCGGGTTGCGGGCCGCGCCGCCGTACAGGCCCGAATGCAAGTCGCGCGAGGGCCCGCGCACGGTCACTTGGCCGGCGGCCATGCCGCGCAGGCCGATGGTGATGCCTGGGGTGTCGCGATCCCACATCAGCGTGTCGCAGATCAGCGCGAAATCGGCCTTCAGTTCCTCGGCATGGGCATGGAGGAACGGCTCGAGGCTGGTCGAGCCCGATTCCTCCTCGCCCTCGAACAGGATGGTGACGCGGCAGGGCAGGCGGCCTTCCGCCTGCTTCCAGGCGCGGCACGCCTCGATGAAGGTGCGCAGCTGGCCCTTGTCGTCCGAGGCGCCGCGGCCGACGATCGTCCTGGAGCCGTCGGCGCGGGTGTCGATCCACGGATCGAACGGGTCGCGCGTCCAGAGCTCGATCGGATCGACCGGCTGGACGTCGTAATGGCCGTAGAACAGCACGTGCGGGCCATCCCCGTCGTGATGCGCGACGACCATCGGGTGGCCGGGCGTATCGGCGACGCGCGCCGCGAAGCCGATCTCGGTGAGTTCGGCGGCAAGCTGCTCGGCGGCGCGACGGCAGTCGGCGGCATAGGCCGGATCGGTGGAGACGGAGGGCACGCGCATCAGCGCGGCGAGGCGCTCGACGCTGGAATCGAGCTGCGCATCGGCGAACGCAAGGACGGAGTCGGTCATGGGCGTGCAGCTATGCCGCGCCGCGCCCGCCCGCAACCCCGGCAAAGGGGAAGGAGAGTCTCGGAAGCGTCATATGGCATGGTTAACAAGTTGTTAGCGCCGTGATGGCGCGTTCTGGGGGACTTTCATGCTTCGCAATACCGCTATCGCGCTGGCGCTGTCGTGCGCCGTCATCGTTCCGGCTCAGGCCCAGCTGGTGCTGCTTGCGCAGGGCCAGCTTACCGGCAGCGCGGCCGGCGTCGGCAAGGATCTGTCCGGCCTCGGCTACACGCTCGAAAACGGCGTGCCCGCCGACATTCTCGGCGGTATCGGCTCGGGGCTGACCTATGCCGGCGGCAACACCTTCCTGGCGGTGCCCGATCGTGGGCCCAATGCCACCGAGTATAACCTCGCGATCGATCACACGACCTCGTACATCAGCCGCTTCCAGACGCTGAGCATGGCGCTCACCGCCTCGACGGGCGGCGGCCTGCCCTTCACGCTGACCCCGCAGCTGCAGAAGACGACGCTGCTCTACAGCCCGACCGCGCTGACCTACGGCACCGGCGCCGGGCTCGGCACCAAGGCGGACGGCACCCCGCTCGGCTCGGGCGCGCCGGTGGTGAACAGCGCCGGGAAGTATTATTTCAGCGGCCGCTCGGACAATTACGGCGCGGGCAGTTCGAGCAACCCGGCCAACGGCCGCTTTGACCCGGAGGCAATTCGCGTCTCAAACGACGGCAAGAGCGTCTTCATCTCCGATGAGTACGGCCCCTATGTCCGCCAGTTCGACCGGGCGACCGGCGCGCTGGTGAAGACCTTCACGCTGCCCACCAACCTCGACATCACCAATCTCTCGCCCAACGGCGATACCGAGATCGACGGCAATACCGTTGGCCGCGTTGCCAACAAGGGCATGGAAGGCCTGGCGATCACCCCCGACGGCAAGACGCTGGTCGGCATCATGCAGGCGGCACTCGAGCAGGATGCCGACAAGGCGGGCAAGCTGGTTCGCATCGTCACGATCGACATCGCGACGGGTGCGACTCACGAATATGGCTACAGGCTCACCGGCGGTTCGGGCGTGAGCGAGATCGTGGCACTGAACGACCACCAGTTCCTGATCGACGAGCGCGACGGCAAGGGTCTGGGCGACGGATCCACCGCCAAGGTCAAGCAGCTGTTCCTCGTCGACCTGAACGGCGCTGCCGACATCACCAACCTCAGCGGCAAGGCCGCGCTGGACAAGGCGGTGGCCAAGTCTTCCACGCCGTTCCTCGATCTGGTCGCGGAACTCGCCAAGCAGGGTGTCACCGGCGCCAATGTGCCCGCCAAGATCGAAGGCGTCAGCTTCGGGCAGGACGTGGCGTATAACGGCGGTATCTACCACACGCTCTATATCGCCAACGACAATGATTTCGTGCCGGGCGTTGCTGGTGGCAACCAGTTTTACGTGTTCGGTTTTCAGGACAAGGATCTGCCGGGCTATGTCGCCCAGTCGGTGGCCGCGGTGCCGGAACCGGGCGTCTGGGCGATGCTGATCGCCGGACTGGGGATGATCGGCGGCATGCTGCGCCGTCGGAGGAAGCTAACGCTCGCCTGAATGGACGGCGGGTGCGGAGGTCCGCCGGGGCTCCGCACCCTTCTGCCATGGCGGGGTTCGAAAGCCTTGCCGCCCCCTTGTCGCTCTGAGATAGTCGCGGCCGGGGAAGGGACCGCGTGACGACAGAGAGCGATACGGGCACGGGTGCGCGGTACGGCGCGTTCATCAGCTACAACCATGCGGATCAGGCGCGGGCGCGCTGGCTGCATCGCGCGCTGGAGCGGTACCGCATTCCGGCCAAGCTGGTCGGGCTGGAAACGGCGGCGGGACCGGTGCCGCGGCGGCTGGGGCGCATTTTCCGCGATCTCGACGAACTGCCCGCCGCGAGCGACCTCAGCGCCGAGGTGCGCGCAGCCATCGCCGAATCGCAGTGCCTGATCGTCGTGTGCACGCCGGCGGGTGCCGCGTCGCGCTGGGTGGCGCGCGAGATCGAACTCTTCCGCGAACTGCATCCGACCCGTCCCGTGCTCGCCGCGCTGTTCGAAGGCGAGCCGGCCGATGCCATGCCGCTGCCGCTGCTGCGTACCGCCCAGGGTGCGGAGACCGAGCCGCTTGCCGCCGATTTCCGCGACGGTAAGGACGGCAAGCGGCTGGCGTTGCTAAAGCTGGTCGCCGGCGCGCTGGGAGTGCCGCTAGACGCGCTGGTGCAGCGCGACGCGCAGGCGCGGGTGCGGCGCGTGACGGCCGTCACGGCCCTGGCGATTCTTCTGCTGCTAGCCATGGCCGGATTGACGATCCTGGCCGTGCGGGCCCGCGGGGAGGCGGAGGCTCGGCGTGCCCAGGCGGAGGGGCTGGTGGAATTCATGCTGACCGATCTGCGGGGCCGGCTGAAAGAGGTCGGCCGGCTCGACGTGCTTCGGGAAGCGAATGAACGTGCCCTCGCCTATTATGGCGAACAGGATCTTACCGATCTGCCGCCCGATGTTCTTGCCCGTCGTGCGCGTGCGGTGATGACCATCGGCGAGGATGCGATGGAGGCCAAGGATACGGCCCGGGCCCGCGCCGCCTTTGTCGAGGCGGACCGTGTCACCGGCAGCCTGATCCAGCGAGCGCCTGATAGCTATGACGTCGTGTTCGCCCACGCCCAAAGCCAGTTTTATCTCGGCTCGCTTGCGTTTGAGGCGGACGATCTGGCGCGCGCCGAACCCTATTTCGAATCCTACGCCAAGCTCGCCCATCGTCTGGTCGCGCTGGATCCGCGCGACAAGCGCAGCGCCGAAGAGGTCGCCTATTCGAGCGGGAATCTTTGCGCATTGCGGATGAAGCAGCATGCGGTGGCCCGGATGGTGCCGCTATGTCGCGAGGCGCTGGAGGCGAGCGAAGCGCTGGCACGCCGCGAACCCGCCAATGACCAGCACGTGCGGAGCGTCGCCGATCGGCAGGGGTGGTTGGCCGACGCGGAGCGCGCATCCGGCAATGCTGCCGCCGCCCGGCAGTTGCGGCGGGCGCAGGTTGCATTGATTGGACAGTTGGTGGCCAAAGACCCGCGCAATGCCCGCAATCGGCGCCTGCTGATCTGGGCGGAGCGCGCGCTGGCCAAAGCCGAATGGCGAGCGGGTGATGCGGCGGCAGGCATCGTCCGGATGCGCTCCGCTATCGAACATCTGCGAAAAATGACCGCGACGGATACCGAAAATAAAGAACTGTCCGATAAATTGGGAGATATGCAGGCTGAACTGCAAGACATCGAAAGGGGACAACAATGATCGGTCAATATCCGCTGTCGGTATATCCGCCTTCTGCTATCACTCTTGTCAAGCGATTTCAGATATATACTAGCAGTGGTGGTGGATCTCCTGTTCAGGATCTCCAATTTCATATCCTCGGCTATGAAGAAGTTGATCGTGTCGGCAATGGCAAGCAGGTAACGGCTGAGGACGACTTTACGAAGATCGTGCGCGATTTCGTGCTTGCGCCCGCCAACATCGATCACCAGACGCCCGCACCGGACCATCCCACGCCGGGGACCGTGCCGACCCAGCTTGACTTTGTGGTGCGCCAGCCTTGCTGCGTGATCCTCAAGCTGATCGGCAATTATTGGGAATATACCCCCAACAGCCTGTATGTGAGCACCAAGCACGAATATCCGGACGGCAAATATCGTCGTCCCTTCCCGCTGCTGGACAACAACGGCCGGATCGCCGCCGTTGGCTTCTTCGTCGAGTATGTTACGCCGCCACAGGACCGGAAGACGTGCGACGGCTTGAACCTCTACGTCGATTTTGTGCACGACAATTACCGCCTGCCGCTGATCATCGATCCGACTGTCGAGAACCGCGGCGACGGCGGGTGATCGAGGGAATGTAACATGCTACAGGAGAGGGAATGCATGAGGGCAAGCCGGGACGGATGACGCCAAAGGTGCTTACCATCACCGCCCAGGCGCGTGCCGGTGCGCTCGATCTCGCCTGGCGCATGTTCCGCGACGCGGGGTTTGACCGCGTCGTGGACGATCCCGCCGTGCTCAGCCTGCGCGGCAGGCTCCTCAAGGACGAGGCGCTGCTGCTCGCCGGCGAGGCCCGGCGGCAGCATGCCCGCGAAGCCGCCGCCGCCTATAGCGCGGCGGCGCAGCTGGCGCCGGCCCCTTACCCCCTGATCAATGCGGCGACGCTCGCGCTGATCGCCGGTGATATGGCGGGCAGCCGGGCGCTCGCCGCCGACGTGCAGGAACTGTTGCAGGCGGGCGTTACCGACGAAACCCCCTATTGGCTGGGGGCAACCGAGGCGGAGGCGCTGCTGCTCGGCGGCGACCGCGACGCCGCCGAAATTGCGCTCGCCCGCGCGATCGGCGCGGCGCCGCTGGCCTGGGAGGACCATGCTTCGACGCTGCGCCAGTTCGGCGTGATCCTCGCCGAGCAGGGCGCGTCGGCGGCATGGCTCGATGCCTATCGCCCACCGCGCAGCCTCCATTTCGCCGGCCATATGCGGCTGCCCGAGGACGTGGCGGCGCTTTCCGACTCGATCGATGCGCTGCTGGAGCAGGAGCGGGTGGGCTTCGGCTATGGTGCGCTCGCCGCGGGGGCCGACCTGCTGATCGCCGAGCGGCTGATCGCGCGCGGTGCCGAGCTGCACGTGGTGCTGCCCGGCGACGTCGCTGCGTTCGTCGATCGCTCCGTGCGCCCGCATGGCGAGGGCTGGGTGAGGCGCTTCGAGGCGGCGCTGGCCGAGGCTGCCAGCGTTCAGGAAATGGGCGCGGCGAGCCCGGCGGCGTTCATGCCTTCGGTGCGCCTCGCCGATCTCGTCGCGATGGGGCGGGCGACGATGCACGCCGCCCTGCTCCAGTCCGAGGCGGTGCAGCTGCTGCTCGGGCCCGCCTCGATCGACGAGGTCGGGCAAAGCGCGCATGCGGGCGGGCTGTGGCACAGGGCCGGCCGCCGCCAGCATTTGCTGCCGCTGCGCGCGCCCGCCACGCCGCACGGCACCGATCGCACCGCGCTGCAAATCGTGTCGGTGCTCGCGGTCGACCTGCTCGGCGGCGAGGGCGAAGATTTCGCCGCGCTTGACCGGGACGTAGCGTGCCGCTTGCCGGCGCTGCGGGAGGCGCTGCGGGCGGTGCCGCCGCTGGCCGTACGCTGGGGCGCGCGCCGCCTGCTGATCGCGTTCGACGGCGCCGGCCAGGCCCGTGATGCGGCGGTTCGGCTGGCGGCGGCACTGGGCGGCAGCGGACCGCTTCGCCAGTCGCTGCACATCGGCCTCGCCACGGCGATCGACGATCCTGTGACGGGCGCGCCGATCCTGCTGGGCGGCGCCTTCGATCTCGCCGAGCGCATGCTGGGGGTGACGACGCCGGGCGCTACCTTCGCCAGCGAAGCCTTCGCCGCGAGCCTCGCTGCCTGCCAGGCCGATGCGGGGCGGGCCGAGCTGGTGGGGGAGATCGCGCTGGCGGGGCAGGCGCCGACCACGCTCTACGCGCTGAAGCCCAGCCTCAGACGATAAGCGCCTCGAGCCGGGCGGGTGCGACGATCTCCAGCCCGTCCTCGTGCCGCTGCACGATGCCGCGCCGCTCCAGCGCCGAGACTGCCCGAGACACGGTTTCGCGCGCGGTCTGTACCCGCAGCGCCAGGTCGGAGAGTACGGGAAGGGGGCGGATCCAGCGCCCATCCTGCGCGCGGGCCAGGCGCAGCAACTCCGCATGCACGCGTCCGGTCGCGGACAGGGTGAGCCGGGCGGAGACGAGCTGGCTGAGCGACGAGAACTGCCGCACCATCGTCCGCGCCAGCACTACGCCGACACCGGCATGGCGCTCGGCCAGCGCGTAGAACTCGGCCGTGGCGAAGCTGGCGACATGGGTGGGCAGGGTGGCGGTGCAGTCCGCCGCCTGTTCGCGGCCGGGGTCGACGCCGCCGAAAATGTCCCCGGGGTGATATTCCGCCAGCTGCAGCACCCGGCCGTCCAGCGTCACCATCGCGGCGCGGACATGGCCTTCCAGCAGCACCAGCACGCGGCCGGACATCTCCCCTTGGTGGACGATCGTGGCACCCGGCGGACAGCGACGCGCCAACGCCGCCGCGGCCAGCTCGGCCGCGATCGCTTCGCTGCACGCGAAAAGTTGGGCGAACCGCGTCGCCAGATCGATGTCGCCTGCCCCCACGCCCCGCATTTCGCTGCGAAAACTGCAATCGCACCATGTTGACGGATTTGCGGCGTGGCAAGTCCGTTCCGGATGCAAGACAGCGAATCCGGATGCTTTCGGGTAATCTGCGCCGCGTTTTCGCGCCTTTGGCGTGCGGGCTAAATGGGCATCGCCTCGCTGCCGCCCCCTCCCGCCGCCGTCCGGACATGTGTCACGCCGCCGCTGCGGTGGCGCGATCGGGCCAGGCGGCGGGTAGCACGCAGCGAACGACCCGCACCTCGAACGCTGCCCAAGCATGCGCATCCCTGGCCTTCATCTGATGCGCTGGCCGCAGGCGAGTTGCAAGCAAGCCCGTAAATCTCGTGACAACGTTTACCGTGCAAAATGCGTTTGTTGCTGATCGTTGCTGCAAAGTCACACATCGTTCGCGAGTTTAATTGACAATTTGTTTTTCTATTGCGACACCGTCGCCAACAGCCGCGGGCTCACGTCTGACATCGCGGTCAGAAAAACCATGGGGTGCCTGGGGGCCCTCAGGTTGAAGAGGGAGAAGGATCTTGTCCAACGGCAATCTGTTCCGTTCGTCGTCGGCGCCCGTGCGTCACCGGCTGCTGTGCCAGCTGATGCTCGGCACCAGCCTGTGCGCTGCACTGCCAGGTCTCGCCTTCGCGCAGGCAACGACGACGCAGCCGCAAGCGGGCGATTCCAGCGCGCCGCAAAATGCCGCGCCGAGCGACGGCGAGGGAGACATCGTCGTCACCGGCTATCGCGCCTCGATCGAAGCCAGCCTGTCGCAGAAGCGCGATGCCAATGCGTTCGTCGACGTGATCACCGCGGAGGACGTCGGCAAGTTCCCCGACAAGAACGTGGCGGACGCGCTGCAGCGCGTCCCCGGCGTGGTGATCGAACGCGATGGCGGTGAAGGCAGCCGGGTGAGCATCCGCGGCCTCAGCTCCGATCTGACGTTAACCGAGCTCAACGGCAATTTCATTGCCTCGGCCGACTCCGGCGATCCCTCGCGCAGCTTCAACTATCTGCTGCTGCCGGCAAACCTGATCGGCAGCGTAGAGGTGTTCAAGTCGTCCGAAGCGCGGCTGGATGAAGGCGGCGTCGGCGGCGTGATCATCAACCACACGCGTCGCCCGTTCGACCTCAAGCCCTGGTCGGGCAACGTCCAGGTCGAGGGCACCTATTCGGACGTCACCAAGAAGGTTGAGCCCAGCGTTTCGGGCCTGCTCTCCTGGCACAACGAGGCCAAGACCTTCGGGCTGCTGTTGGGGGCGACCTATCAGGTCCGCACCAACCGCACGCTGAGCGCGGCGACCGAAAGCTGGCATTGGTGGACCGACGCGGCCAATCCGAAGCAGGCGACTGACGTCAACGGCAAGACCTACGCCAATGACGATGCCATCTCCTATTGGAACGACGGTGTGACCACGCAAGGTGGCACGCATTATAACGGCTATTGGGCGCCGCAGTCGGTCGACGAGACCGTGCTGATCGAGAAGCGCAAGCGGCTGGGAATCCAGGCGACTGCGCAGTGGCAGCCGTTCGAGGGCTTCAATCTCACCGCCAATTATTTCCGCTTCCAGCTCAATGGCGACAATGTCTCCAACCTCATCAAGATTCCCGAATGGGGTTACGGGAATTTCTTCACCGGCGGCCAGTTCGACAAGAGCGGCACGATCCTTACCTCGGCGACCTTCCAGGTGCCGCCGGACGGGACGGCATGCCGTACCGGCACCTCGCCCTGCACGATGGAAACCCCGGCGATGCAGAGCTATTATGCGCGCCAGAAGACCGTCTCGAACACCTACGACCTGCACGGCGACTATACGCATGATCGCCTGACCGTGTCGTTCGCCGGCGGCAAGACGCGCGCGACCGGCGGTCCGTCCTTCCAGTTCTACGCCCAGGCCAAGCCGCGGCTGGTGGTCGGCGACGGCCTCGCCAATCGCGTCAACGGCAACATGCTGAGCCAGTGGAGCTTCACCGGCCAGTCGGTGGCGATGCAATTCTCGCCCGAACTCCAGCAGAACCTGATGAAGGGAATCTCGCAGGTCGATCTGGGCTCGACCGGGTCGGGCTATACCAACAGCGCGATCGAGCAGAAATATGCCCAGATCGACCTGACCCGCCGCTTCGACAGCTTCATCGACTCGATTCAGGTCGGTGCCAAGTGGCGCGAGGGCAAGGTGGAACGGCAGACCGGGCGTTTCGAATGGTATTCGGATGCCGCCAACACGCTGCGCTATCAGGATACCGCCGGCGCGGCGGTGACCCAGCCGGCCTTCTTCCTCAGCCAGCCGATCGGCAACATCGCCGGCGGGTTCACGACGAGCGTCTTCCCGGCGTTCAACATGGACAATTATCTGGCCTATCTGAACAAGACCTATAACGGCCCGGTCCGCGTGCCCGAGCCGGAGAACCGCTACGACATCAAGGAGCGGATCTGGGCGGGCTATGCCCAGGCGAACTTCAAGATGAACAACATACGCGGCAATATCGGCCTGCGCGTGGTGAGCACCAAGCAGTCGGGCGTGTCGACCGACGTGATCTATTACGAGAATGACTATTGCCAGAACACCAACGGCGACCCGTTCGTCCCGCCGCCGGTGGGCCCGGACGGCAACTGCCTCGTGCTGCCGCAGGCGCAGCGCGAAGTGAAGGTGTTCAGCCCGAACGACGAGTCCAAGCGCTACACGGACTTCCTGCCGAGCTTCAACATCTCGTGGGAGGTGACGCCGAACCTGCTGATCCGCGGCGCGGCGTCGAAGGTGATCGCGCGGCCGGGCTATGGCGACCTCGCCGGCGCCCGCTCGCTGACCTTCAACTCGGACGCGTTCGTCTATGACCGCGCCCAGTTCGGTGCGCTGCCCGGCTGGTTCGGCAGCGGCGGCAACTTCAATCTGAAGCCGTTCAAGGCATGGCAGTATGACGTTGGCGTGGAATGGTATTTCCACCGCGGCTCGGTGCTCGGCGGCACGCTGTTCCGCAAGGACGTGTCGGACTTCATCGTGCCGCTGGTGCTCGACATTCAGAGCGAAGTTGCCGGCAACACGGTGACGGTGCAGCAATATTCGACCCAGGCGAACGGTTCCAATGCGGTGTCGCAGGGTGTCGAGCTCTACGCGCAGCATACCTTGCCGTTCGGGCTCGGCGCGCAGGTGAACTTTACCTATAACGACACCTCGGTCGCCGAGATCACGCTGGATGGCAAGAAGGTGGGCGATTCCCCGCTGGTCGGCAGCGCAAAGACGCAGATCAACGGCTCGATCTTCTTCGAGACCAAGAAGCTGCTGCTCCGCGCCTCGTACAACCGCCGCGGCGAGCGGGTCGGCGGTATCCAGTCGGGCCTGAACGTCTATTCGGATCCGTATGAGCAGGTCGATCTCAACGCCTCGTACAATTTCTTCGAGAACCTGCAGCTGACCGCCTCGGTGATCAACCTCACCAAGTCGGAGGAGCGGGCGCACCTGGGCAACGACACCGACGCGCGCTTCATCAGCAACCAATATACCGGACGCCGTGCCTATCTGGGGCTGGCCTACAAGTTCTGATCGTACCCCCCCCTCTGGCGGGGCGGCCGACGCCGCCCCGCCTCCTTTTTACCCGTCGCCAGGCTATTCAGCGGCCAAGGAGACCCAGCATGCGATCGAAGCTCCGCCGGGCGCTCGCCCTTCTCGCCCTGATGGCGCCGCTCGCCGCTTCCGCGTCCAACCCGATCGTGCGCGGCTGGTATGCCGATCCCGAGATCCGCGTCTTCCAAGGGCAATATTGGATCTACCCCACCTATTCCGCCGATGACGGCGTGCGCGACCGCACCCGGCGCTTCACCCCCGCGCAGCAAGAGGCGCGCAAGCGCAAGACGGTGCGGCCCTCCTACGCCTATCAGACCTTCTTCAACGCCTTCTCCTCGCCCGATCTCGTCCACTGGACCAAGCACCCCCATGTCCTCGACGTGACGCGGATTTCCTGGGCGGCCTATGCGATCTGGGCGCCCTCGGTGATCGAGGCGCAGGGGCGCTACTACATGTTCTTCTCCGCCAACGACATCCAGAGCGACAAGGAACAGGGCGGCATCGGCCTCGGGGTGAGCGACAAGCCCGGCGGCCCCTTCCGCGATGCGCTCGGCAAGCCGCTGATCGGCGGATTCCACAACGGTGCGCAGCCGATCGACCCCTTCGTGTTCCGCGATACCGACGGGCAGGTCTATCTCTATTATGGCGGCTGGCGGCACTGCAACGTCGTGCGGCTGAGCAAGGACCTGCGCCGCGTGCTGCCCCATGCCGACGGTTCGACCTGGAAGGAGATCACGCCGCCGGGCTATGTCGAGGGATCCTTCGTCATCAAGCGCAAGGGGGTCTACTACCTGATGTGGTCCGAAGGCGAATGGACGGGCTCCGACTACCGCGTCGCCTATGCGACCGGGCCCAGCCCCATCGGTCCGTTCACGCCGCGCGGCACGATCCTCCAGGAAGATCCCAGAATCGCGCGCGGAGCGGGGCACCATTCGGTGGTCAACGTGCCCGGCACCGATCGCTGGTACATCGCCTATCACCGCCGTCCGCTCGCCGACCAGCAGGGCGAGCATCGCGAACTCGCCATCGACCGCATGACCTTCAATCCGGACGGCTCGATCCAGCCGGTCACGCTGACCAACCAGGGCGTGGCGCCCGAGCCGCTCCGCCGTACCCGCACCCATTGACGACGCGCCCAGCCAAAGGAACCTCCGTGCCCCTTTTCTCCGCCAAGCCGCTCCGCGCCGCCGCCTTCGCGCTCCTCGCCGGCGTCGCCACCTTGCCCGCGATCGCGCAGCAATCCGATCGCAGCGAGGCGCTGGTCGATCTGGTCAACCCGCTGATGGGCACCGATTCCACCTATGAGCTTTCCTACGGCAACACCTATCCCGCGGTGGCCGTGCCATGGGGCATGAACTTCTGGACGCCGGTCACCGGCAAGCCCGGCAGCGGCTGGGGCTATATGTACCATGACAACAAGATCAACGGCATCAAGCAGACCCACCAGCCCAGCCCGTGGATGAACGACTATGCCGCTTTCTCGCTGATGGCCGAGACCGGGCCGGTGCGGATCCGCGAGGCCGAGCGCGCCTCCTGGTACAGCCACAAGGCCGAGGAGAGCCATCCGTACAGCTACCGCGTCTACCTCGCCGATTATGACGTGACTGCGGAAGTCGTCCCCACCGCGCGCGCCGCGCAGTTCCGCTTCACCTTCCCCAAGGCGGACGACGCGCACATCGTGCTCGACGCGCTCGCCGGCGGATCGAGCGTCACCATCGATCGCGCGCGGCGCCGGATCAGCGGCTGGGTGCGCAACAACCATGGCGGCGTGCCGGGCAATTTCCGCAACTATTTCGTCGCCGAGTTCGACCACGACTTCACCGTCACCCGCAGCTGGGACGACAATTGGCAGCTGACCGCCGACGCGCAGCGCGAGGGCAACCATGTCGGCGCGGTGGTGAGCTTTGCCACCCGCGCGGCCGAGCAGGTCCACGTCAAGGTCGCGTCGTCCTTCATCAGCCCCGAACAGGCCGAGCGCAACCTCGCCAGCGAGATCGGCGGCGACGGGTTCGAGCAGACCAAGGCCAAGGCCAAGGCGGCGTGGGAGAAGGAGCTCGGCCGCGTCCGCGTGACCGATCCCAATCTCGACAACCGCCGCACCTTCTATTCGGCGCTCTACCGCATGCTGCAGTTCCCGCGCATGTTCTACGAGATCGATGGGCAGGGCCGCCAAGTGCACTACAGCCCCTATGACGGGCAGGTGCATCCCGGCCCCATGTACACCGACAACGGCTTCTGGGACACGTGGCGCGCGGTCTTCCCCTGGTTCGCGCTGATGTACCGCGAGCGCGATGCCGAGATCATGCAGGGTCTGGTCAACACCTACAAGGAAGGCGGCTGGCTGCCCGAATGGGCGAGCCCGGGATACCGCGACGTGATGATCGGCTCGAACTCGGCGAACCTGATCGCCGATGCCTATCTGAGCGGCGTGCGCGGCTTCGATATCGAACCGCTCTACGAGGCGATGGTCAAGAACGCGACGACCAGCCAGGGCCGGCCGAAGGACAAGAACGGCAATGTCGTCGGCGCGGTCGGCCGCGAGGGCGTCGAATATTACAACCAGCTCGGCTATGTGCCCTATGACGTCGGCATCAACGAGAATGCCGCGCGCACGCTCGAATATGCCACCGCCGACTTCTCCCTCTCGCGTCTCGCCGCAGCGCTGGGCAAGAAGGACGATGCCCGCCTCTATGCCGAGCGCGCGCAGAACTTCCGCAAGCTCTACGATCCCGAGAGCGGCTGGATGCGCGGGCGCAACAAGGACGGCGCGTGGGAGACGCCGTTCAATCCGTACAAATGGGGCGACGCCTTCACCGAGGGCAATGCGCTGCATTACAGCTGGTCGGTGATGCAGGACGTGCAGGGCCTGATCGACCTGATGGGCGGCGACGCCAGGTTCGTCGACCGGCTGGATTCGGTGTTCGCCACCGCGCCGATCTTCGACGACAGCTATTACGGCCAGGTGATCCACGAGATCCGCGAGATGCAGATCGTCGACATGGGGCAGTACGCCCATGGCAACCAGCCGATCCAGCACATGATCTATCTCTACGACTGGGCCGGCGCGCCGTGGAAGACGCAGGCGCATGTCCGCGACGTGATGCGCAAGCTCTATGCCGCAACCCCGGACGGCTATCCGGGCGACGAGGACAATGGTCAGACTTCGGCCTGGTACGTCTTCTCGGCACTCGGCTTCTATCCGGTGACGCCGACCGTCGGCCAATATGCGGTCGGCAGCCCGCTGTTCCGCAACGTCCGGCTCACCATGCCCGGCGGCAAGGTGCTGACGATCGAGGCGACCAACAACAGCGCCGAGAATGTCTATATCCAGTCCGCCACGCTGAACGGCCGCGCCTACACCAAGCCCTGGCTGTCGCGCGAGGCGCTGCAGGCGGGCGGCACGCTGCGCTTCGTGATGGGGCCAACGCCGAACAAGACCTGGGGCGCGCGCAAGGCCGATGCGCCCTTCTCGATGAGCGCGCCCAAGTGAGCGCGGGGGAGACCAAGATGCAGATCGATCGACGTTCGCTGATGGCCGGTGCCGCGGCGCTGGGGGTTACCGCCGCGCTGCCGGGTGCCGCGCGCGCGGCCACGGGCTTCGTCAGCAAGCGCCCGCCGCTAGCCAAGCGCCGCTTCGTAAGCAAGGCGGTGGAGGCGGAGATCACGCGGGTGAGGGCGCGCATCGCGGATCCCGAACTCGCCTGGCTGTTCGAGAATTGCTACCCCAACACGCTCGACACCACGGTGGAGCTCGGCACGCTCGACGGCCGGCCGGACACCTTCATCATCACCGGCGACATCAACGCGATGTGGCTGCGCGACAGCTCGGCCCAGGCGCAGACCTATGTCCATCTCGCCGGGCAGGATCCGGCGCTGCGCCGGCTGTTCGTCGGGCTGATCCAGCGCCAGGCGCGCTGCATCCTGGTCGATCCCTATGCCAATGCGTTCGAAAAGGACCTGAAGGCCAAGTCGAGCCTCGAATGGTCGCAGGTCGACGTGACCGACATGAAGCCGGGCGTCGCCGAGCGGAAATGGGAGATCGATTCGCTCTGCTACACGATGCGGATCGCCCATGCCTATTGGACCCACACGCGCGACAAGACGCCGTTCGACGACCTCTGGTCGCAGGGCGCCAAGCTGGCGGTCGCCACCTTCCGCGTGCAGCAGCGCAAGGAGGGGCCGGGGCCGTACCACTTCCAGCGCCAGGCGGTCGCGCCGACCGACAGCGTGCCGATGGGCGGCTATGGCGCGCCGACGCGCAAGATCGGGCTGATCCATTCGATGTTCCGCCCCTCGGACGACGCCTGCGTCTATCCATTCCTGATCCCGTCCAACCTCTTCGCGGTCTCGGCGCTGCGCAAGGTCGCACAGCTGCACCGCGAGACGCGCGGCGACGAGGCGGCGGCGAAGGATGCCGAGTCGCTCGCCGACGAGGTCGAGAAGGCGCTGCACGATCATGCGCTGGTGCCGGACGGCAAGGGCGGCAGGGTCTGGGCCTATGAGATCGACGGCTTCGGCAACTGGATCTTCATGGACGACGCCAACGTCCCCAGCCTGTCGGGCCTGGCGATGATCGACGCCGCGCGCCGCGACGATCCCCTTTTTCGCCGCACCGCCGACCTCGCCTGGAGCGACCGCAACCCGTACTATTTCGAGGGCAAGGCCGCGAAGGGCATCGGCGGCCCGCATATCGGGCTCGACATGATCTGGCCGATGTCGATCATCACCCATGCGCTGAACAGCGACGACGATGCCGTGATCGCCCAGTGCCTCGCCTGGCTGAAGACCACGCATGGCGGCACCGGCTTCATGCACGAAAGCTTCAACAAGGACGATCCCGCCAAATTCACCCGCGCCTGGTTCGCCTGGACCAACGGGCTGTTCGGCGACCTGATCCTCGACCTCGAGCGGCGGCGCCCCGCGCTGCTCGCCCGCACCTACTGATCCCTTTGCTTCTACGGAGCCGATGCCGATGACCATCGCCACACGCCGCCAACTCCTGCTGGGCAGCGGCACCGCCGCGATCGCCGCCGCGCTGCCGCGCACCGCTTGGTCCGCCGCCTTCGAGGCAGCGCGGCCCGATCTGTTCATCGGCACCGGCGGGCACGGCCATACCTTCCCCGGGCCGGCGCTGCCCTTCGGCATGGTCCAGCTCGGGCCGGATACCGACAACAGCCGCTGGGATGCCTGTTCGGGCTACCACAAGGGTGACGCGACCATCATGGGCTTCTCGCACACCCACCTGTCCGGCACCGGCATCGGTGACATGCTCGACGTGCTGGTGGTGCCCAGCCGGGGACCGCTCAAGCTCACGCCCGGCACACTGGAAAAGCCCGAGGGCAGCTATCGCCAGCGTTATTCGGACGAGCATGCCGAGCCGGGTTACTATCGTGTCCGGCTGGAATCGGGCGTGCTCGCCGAGCTGACCGTCACCGAGCGCACCGGCCAGCATCGCTACACCTTCCCCAAGGGCGAGGGGCACATCCTGATCGATTTCGCCCATGCGATCATCGACAGCTGGGACAAGGGCACGCTGGTCGAGGACGCCACGCTGGCGCTCTCCGCGGACGGGCTGCTCACCGGCAGCCGCAAGGTCAATCGCTGGGCCAAGGGGCGGCACATCCACTTCGCGATGCAGCTCTCCCGCAAGCCGAGCCGCGTGCAGTTCTTCGGCGACGGCGACGCGCCTGCGCCTGCGGGGGCGACCGGTGTTACTGGCAAGCGGCTCAAGGTCGCCTTCTTCTTCGACGATGCGGGCGCCAAGCCGATCGAGATCAAGACCGGCATCTCGGCCGTCGACGTCGCTGGCGCCAAGGCGGCGCTGGCGGGCGAGGCGCCCGGCTGGGCATTCGACGCCACCCGCGCGGCGGCGGCACGGACTTGGACGCGCGAGCTCGACAGCATTCGCGTCGAAGGCGGCACGCCCGCGCACCGCACGATCATGGCAAGCGCGCTCTACCACGCCTCGCTCTCGCCGACGCTCTTCACCGATCGCGACGGCCGCTATGTCGGGCTCGACCGGCAGGTGCACCAGACGACGAGCGACGCGCCCGCCTACAGCACCTATTCGCTTTGGGACACCTACCGCGCGCTGCATCCGCTGCTCACGCTGATCCGTCCCGACATGGCGGCGCGCTTCACCCAGGATCTGGTCCGCCAGACCCAGCAGAGCCCCTATGGCCCGCCGGTCTGGCCGCTCCAGGGCGTCGAGACCGCGTGCATGATCGGCTGGCATGCCGTGTCGGTGCTGGCGGAAGCGCGCAACAAGGGCATCGAGGCCGACTACGCCGCCGCCTGGCCCAAGATCCGCGCGCGCGCCTTCGATCGCGCTTTCCCGGACATCGACAGCACGCTCGGCCGCGGCTTCTATTACGATCTCGGCTATGTGCCCGCCGACAAGATCTGGGAATCGGTCAGCCGCACCCAGGAATATGCCTATGACGACTGGGCGATGGCGGTGCTCGCCGAGGCGGCTGGTGCCCATGACGACGCCGCAACCCTGCGCAAGCGCGCGCAAAATTATCGCAACGTGATCAGCACCGAGATCGGCTTCGCCCGGCCCCGCTTCGCCGACGGCAGCTGGTGGAAGGACTATGATCCGATCCAGCTCGGCCACAACCCCGACAAGCAGCGCGACTATACCGAGGCCAATGGCTGGCAGGCGACCTTCCTCAACCAGCACGACGTCTATGGCCTGATCGATCTGTTCGGCGGCGACGCCAAATTCGAGGCCAAGCTCGACGCGCTGTTCACCGCGCCCTCGACGCTGCCCAGGAACGCGCCGCCGGACATTTCGGGCCTGGTCGGCCAGTACGCCCATGGCAACGAACCCAACCAGCACGTCGCCTATCTCTATGCCTATGCCGGCACGCCGTGGAAGACGCAGGCGATGGTGCGCCGCCTGTGCAACGAGATGTACAAGGCCGATCCGGATGGGGTGATCGGCAATGACGATTGCGGCCAGACCAGCGCCTGGTTCATCCTCAGCGCGCTCGGCTTCTATCCGGTCGATCCGGTGAGCGGCGTCTATGTGTTCGGCTCGCCGCTGTTCGATCGTGCCGAGATGGCATTGGGCGGTGGCCGAACGCTCCGCATCCGCGCAATCGGCAATGGTATCGATCGACCTTATGTCCAATCGGTGACCTGGAACGGGAAGGCTTGGAGTCGCAACTGGATAGGCCATACCGAGCTCGCACGCGGCGGCGAGCTGGTGTTCACCATGGGGGCAACGCCGTCCGCGTTCGGGACGGCCAAGGCGGATCGTCCCCCTTCCTTCGGGCGTGCCGCTGTCTGACGGCCGCGAGGCGTGGATACGTCCTCTCCTGGCCTAGGGCTGCGATGAGACCAATTGTAACCTTTCAGCAACGCCTGGAGAAATATCGCAAACAAATTTCATTTTATGGCAACAGGGATGTTGCCCGTATGAAACCAGCATGACACCTTCTGGTAACCAAGTCCGGAATGGTTTGTCCGGCACCCAGGTGGCACGGTCCGCGCGCCACCCGCTTCCCCCCGGAGCGCAGCGGTGCCGGACGAACTCGTCCCGATTTCGGTCAGAAAGAGGGGAATAGTTCATGATGCTAAGGGGAATCTGGGCCAGCAGCTGTTGCGTGGCCGCGCTGATGGCGGTGCCTGCCGCCGCACAGACCAATGACAATCCACCCGTATCGATCGGCGATCCGGTGGCATCGGCCAAACTGGCGGGCGAAGCCGATCAGGACAATGCCGGCCCGATCGTCGTCACCGGCACGCGCATCGTCCGGCTGAACAATCGCTCGGCCGCGCCGATCGTCACCACCACCGCCGCCGAGATCGCCGCGCAGGGTGCGACCACGATCGAGGAAGTGACCAACCGACTGCCGCAGGTGCAGGTCAATTCCGAGCAGAACTTCAGCGACTCCGAAGGCCGCCAGCGCATCAAGCTGCGCAGCCTGGGCTATGAGCGTACGCTGATGCTGATCGACGGCATGCGCATCGGCCTGGCCAACTCGGTCGACGTGGGCATCATCCCGAACGCGCTGGTCGACCGGATCGACGTGCTGACCGGCGGCGCCTCGTCTGTCTACGGCTCGGACGCGGTCGCGGGTGTGGTCAACTTCGTGATGAAGAAGAACTTCTCCGGCATCCGCATCGACGGCAACTACAGCTTCTTCAACCACAAGAACCGCGCCAGTGCGGTCACCGAGGCCGCCGCGCGCGCCGGCTTCAATTCGCCGCTGGGCATGAAGAACGACGGCGGCCGCGCCGATGTCAGCATCGCTGCCGGCACCAACCTGTTCGACGGCCGCGTCAACATCTCGGCCTTCGCCGATTATCGCGAGTCGAGCCTGGTCCGCCTGCGCGATCGTTCGAACGCGGTTTGCGAGGTCGTGACGAGCAGCCGTACCTCGCCGCTCGGCTGTTCGCGCGCGTCGTTCACGCCGGCGGGCACGATCATTCCGCAGTCGGGGGCGTTCGCTGGTCAGGTGCTGGTCAACAATCCCAACGGCAACGGCACCTTCATCCCGATCAACAGCGGACCGGCGGGCAGCTCGGCAAACCCGTATGACGATTGGGCCTTCCAGCGGCCGTTCCACCGCGTCAATGCGGGCGGCTTCCTGACCGCGCAGCTCGACGATCACATCGAATTGTACAGCAACGTGCTGTGGTACCGCGACAAGTCGTACAACACCCAGCTCAACCGCAACTTCAACTTCGCTGCCTATGGCAGCACGCCGTTCCAGGTGAATTGCGACAACCCGTTCCTCTCGGCCTCGCAGGCGCAGACGCTGTGCGGTGCCAATGCGGGGGTGGCAGGGCGATTCGCGCCCATCGACGTGCGCTATCGTTTCGATTCGCAGCCGCTCGTCCGCCAGGAATTCGTTAATGCCGGCTACCGCGTCACCGCCGGTCTTCGCGGCCGGGTGCTCAACGATGTCTGGTCCTATGACGTGGCCGGCATGCTGTCGCGCGCCCAGCTCGACACCATCGACGTGCCGTTCGCGCGCTTCGATAACATCAACCGGTCGCTCGACGTGGTGAACGTCAACGGCCGACCGACCTGCCGCTCGGTGGTCAACGGCACCGATCCGTCGTGCGTGCCGTTCAATGCCTTCCGGCCGTTCAACGATGATTCGGCGCTGAACAACTATCTGTTCGGCGGCGCCACCGGCGGCATCGCCAAGCGCGTTCCGCGCCTGCTGCAGTTCATCGGCACGGTAAGCGGCGATCTCGGCAAGTACGGCATCACCTCGCCCTTTGCCGAGCAGGGCATCGCCGTCGCCGTGGGCGCCGAATATCGCGACGAGATGGACCGCACCGACTACAACGACATCTTCCGCGAGAACAACAGCAGCGGGGCCAACAGCCGCGCCACCCAGACCATCCTGGAAGGCAATGTCGAGCTTTCCGCCCCGTTGGTCGAGCGCCAGTCCTGGACGCACCTGCTCCAGCTCAACGCCGGCTACCGCCTGTCCAAGTATAATCGCCTGGACGACAAGTTCGGTACGTGGAAGATCGAGGGCATCTGGGCGCCGATCGAGGACATCACCTTCCGCGCCTCGTACAACAAGTCGCAGGCGGCGCCGGGCGTCGGTGCGGCGGCCAATGCAGCCAACATCTTCTGGAACACGGGCTTCTACGCGGATCCTTGTGCGCCGCAGATCGACGGGGCAAATCCGAACGGTCCCCGCGTTCCGTCGCGCTTCTCGGCGCAGCAGTGCGCCAATACCGGCCTGGCGACCAACCTCTACAACAGCACGACGCTGATCTGCCCGAACGATGCCTGCACCGTTCGCGAGGGCGGTTTTGCGCTGCGTCCGGAGACCGCCTACACCAAGACCTTCGGCCTGGTGCTCCGCCCACGCTTCGTGCCCGGCCTGACCGTGTCGGTAGACCGCTGGCTGATCGATCTCGAGGACCAGCTGGAGTTCTTCAACCCGCTCGACTGGCTCAACGGCTGCCTGACCACCGGCAACGACTATTATTGCCGCGGCATCAGGCGGAACGCCGACGGCACGCTGTCTAGCTCCCCGACGACCAGCCCGGCGACCGGCTGGGTCTCGCGCGGATCGACCAACGGCTACAAGTCCAAGTCGCACGGCTGGGATTTCCAGGGTCAGTACAATACCGGTCTGGGCAGCATCGGGTCGCTCGACATGAGCTTCAACGGCACGCTGATGACGCTGGTTGGCAGCCAGGGGGCACCGGACATCACGCCGCGCGACTGCACCGGCTATTTCGGCAGCGGTTGCGGCGAGAGCATGCCGACCTGGGCGCACCAGTTCCGCACCACCTGGATGGCGCCCAGCCGCGTCGTCAGCGTGTCGCTCAACTGGCGCCACCGCAGCGCCATGCCGATGACCGTCTATGCGCCTGCCAGCACCGGCATTCCGGCGCTGCCCGAAGGCGACAAGCGCGATGCCTTCCCGGGCATCAAGGCCTATGACTGGTTCGACCTGGCGCTGACCTTCGACATTACCAAGCGCATGACCTTCCGGCTGGCCGCGAACAATCTGTTCGATCGCGACCCGCCGATCGTGCCGGACAGCCGCAGCCGCATCGGCCTGCTGCGCGGTAACACGATCATGGGCTACGACCTGCTGGGCCGCCAGCTGGTCGCGGGCATCTCGCTGCGCCTGTAACGGCACGGCACACCGCCATGCTCCCGTCCCCCGGAGGCCATGCCTCCGGGGGCTTTTTCTTGGGCGGAAGAGGCCGTCATGTCGACGACGCGGGTTCGCAGGGCAGCCGGTTCGGCTTCAACCTCGGTGCTGCGTTTGCCGGCGATGTGGGAAATGGCGCACCCGACAGGATTCGAACCTGTGGCCTCTGCCTTCGGAGGGCAGCGCTCTATCCAGCTGAGCTACGGGTGCCTGGAAAGCGGCGACTAGCAAAGCCTTTGGCCGAACGCCAGCCCGTTTCGGCACCTTCCCCGCAAAAGCTCAGGTGGGTTGGGCTGCCTTCTTCGCCTTGGGCATCGGCGTCTTCGGCTTGAACGTGCAGCAATCGACGACCGGACAGCGCCAGCACTCGGGCATGCGCGCCTTGCAGATGTAGCGGCCGTGCAGGATCAGCCAGTGATGCGCATGCAACCGGAAGGGCTGGGGCACCACCTTCTCCAGCTTCAGCTCCACCGCCAGCGGCGTCTTGCCCGGGGCGAGGCCGGTGCGGTTGCAGACGCGGAACAGGTGCGTGTCGACCGCGAAGGTCTCGTGTCCGAACGCCACGTTCATCACCACATTGGCGGTCTTGCGACCGACGCCCGGCAGTCGCTCCAGCGCGTCGCGATCGGCCGGCACCTCGCCGCCATGGTCGCGGAGCAGCGCCTCCGACAGCGCGATGACGTTCTTTGCCTTGGTGTTGAACAGGCCGATCGTCTTGATGTGCTGCTTCAGCCCCGCTTCACCGAGCGCGACCATCTTCTCAGGCGTGTCCACCTGCGCGAACAGCGCGCGGGTCGCCTTGTTGACCCCCGCATCGGTCGCCTGGGCGGAGAGCACCACGGCAACGAGCAGCGTGTAGGTGTTGACCGATTCGAGCTCGGTCTCCGGGTGCGGATTGTCCGCCGCCAGCCGCGCGAAGAACTCGACGACCTGCGCATTCTTCACACGCCGAGCACCTCGGCCATGGTATAGCGGCCGGCGTCGCGGCCGGGGAGCCACAGGGCCGCGCGGATCGCGCCCTTGGCGAAGATCGCGCGATCATCGGCGCGATGGGTGAGCTCGATCCGCTCGCCGTCGCTGGCGAAGACCACCGTATGGTCGCCGATCACCGATCCGCCGCGCAGGCTCGCCATGCCGATCGTGCCGGCGGCGCGGGGGCCGGTGAGGCCGGCGCGGTCGCTGACCCCGGCTTCGGCGAGCGTGCTGCCCATCGCCTCCGCGGCGGCGGCGCCCAGCATCAGCGCGGTGCCCGACGGTGCATCGGCCTTGTTGCGATGGTGCGTCTCCACGATCTCGATGTCCCAGTCCTGGCCGAGCCGCGCCGCCGCCTCCTGCACCAGCCGCGCGAGCAGGCCGATGCCGAGCGAGGTGTTGCCGGTCTGCAGCACGGCGATCTCTGCCGCCGCAGCATCGATCATTCGGTGATGGCGCTCGGCCAGGCCTGTGGTGCCGATTACGATGGGCGTGCGCGCCGCGCATGCGGCGGCGAGGTTCGCCTCAAGCGCGGCGGGGGCGGAGAAGTCGACGAGCACATCGGCCTTGCGGGCGAGCTCGGCGGGGTCGTCGCCCACATCCGTGCCGCCTGCCAAGCGGGCGCCGAAATCGGGAAGGGCGGCGGCGATCGCCTGGCCCATCCGCCCCATGCTGCCGTAGATGCCGATGCTGGTCATGGCCTGCGCTGTTGCACGATCCTGCTGCCAAGCGACAGATGCTATTTTTGCGTTTCGTCCGGCTTTTTCTTCTTCGCGCGCAGCGGAATCCGCAGCGTCACGAAGGCGGCGGGCACCGAGGCGACGCCGGCGCTGTGTTGCTGCGCCTCGGCGCGCACCTCGCCGCCGCCGGGGAGGCGGAAGCTGGGATCGAGCGCGCTGCGCTGGGGCGGTGCCGCCAGCTGCGGGCCGATGCGGTAGCGATCGGGTTCGTCGCGCTTGCAGACGACGATCTCGTCGGGATTGGTGGGGACCGGGCAGCGTTGCCGGGTGAGCGGGCGCGCGACCACGCCGGTGCCGTCGTCGTCGGCGGCGGGGCCGCGCGCCTGTTGCGGCAGCAGGATCGCGAGAAGGGCAAAGGCGAGCACGGCCATGATCTTGTCTCCGGTCCTTGAGCGATCAGGGAAACCAGACTTTGCGGCGCTGGCATGGCCGGCCTAGGGTCGCGGCATGGCCAGCTTCCGCAATCTCGTGATTCTCACCGGCGCCGGCGTTTCCGCCGAAAGCGGCATCGCCACCTTTCGCGGTCCCGGCGGCCTGTGGGAGGGGCACCGGGTGGAGGATGTCTGCACGCCCGAGGCGCTGGCGCGCGATCCCGAACTGGTCCACCGCTTCTACGATCTGCGGCGCGCGGCGCTGGAGGCGGTCGCGCCCAATGCCGCGCACCATGCCCTCGCCAAGCTGGACTCGGCTTGGCCCGGCGAACTGCTGATCGTGACGCAGAATGTCGACGACCTGCACGAGCGGGCGGGGGCGACGCGGCTGCTCCACATGCATGGCGAGCTGCGCTCGGCGCTGTGCGCGGCGTGCGGCGTGCGCGAGCGCTGGGAAGAGACGCTGCCGCCCGAGAGCGAATGCCCCAATTGCGGCATGCTCGCATTGCGGCCCGACATCGTCTTCTTCGGCGAGATGCCCTATCAGATGGAGCGGATCGAGGCGGCGATCGCCGAAGCGGATCTGTTCGTCTCGATCGGCACTTCGGGCGCGGTCTACCCGGCCGCAGGGTTCGTCCAGACCGCGCGGCACTATGGCGCGGCGACGCTGGAAATGAACCTGGACCCCTCGGGCGGCAGCCACTGGTTCGAGGAGAGCCGGATGGGCCCGGCGGGGACTCTGGTCCCGGCCTGGGTCGACGAACTGCTCGCCACGGCCTGAGCCCCGCAACATCGCGCTGGCATTGCGCAGCATCCTGCGGAAGGATGGGGCCAAGGCGTCGCGACAGGCGCCAGCGATCAGGGAGAGGCGGGCGATGACCCAGCAGGCAATCTTCATTACCGGCGGCGCGTCGGGAATCGGGCGGGCGGTGGCGCTGCTGTTCGCGCAGCGCGGCTGGCGCATCGGGCTGGCGGACGTCAATGCGGCGGGATTGGCGGAGACGCTGGCGATGCTGCCGGCGGGCAGTGCCACGACGCACCCGCTCGACGTGCGCGATGGCGACCAGTGGGAGGCGGCGCTGGCGGCCTTTGCCGAGGCGAGCGGCGGGCGGCTGGACGTGCTGTTCAACAATGCCGGCATCGGCACCAGCGGCCCCTTCGCCACCACCTCCCGAGCGGAGCTGGAGCGGTGCATCGCGGTCAATCTAAGCGGCGTGGTGTACGGCGCGCATGCCGGGTTCCCGTTGCTTTCCGCGACACCGGGATCGGTGATGCTGATCACCAGCTCCGCAGCCGGCATCTATGGCACGGCGGGCGCGGCGATCTATTCGGCGACCAAGTTCGCGGTGCGCGGGCTGGCCGAGGCGCTGGACGGCGAATGGGCCGCTGCGGGCATCAAGGTGCGCACGCTGATGCCCGCCTTCATCGACACGCCGCTGCTCGACCAGCCGACCGGCGGTTCCAACCAGCTGATCCGCGAGAATGTGCGGCGGGCGGGGCTGGAGATCTCGCCCGTGAGCGACGTTGCCGAGGCGGCCTGGGCAGCGGTGCAGGGCACGGTGCTCCACACCCGCGTCGGCAAGACCGCGCGCAAGCTGTGGTTCGCGGCGCGGTGGATGCCGGGCGCGCTGCGCAAACAGGCGCAGCGCAGCCGGCTGGCGCGGCGCTAGGCTTGGCAGCTACGGCGGATCCGCGATACGGCCGCGCTGCCGTAACGAAGGGAAGGGGCAAGCGCATGAAGATGGGGATGCTGATCGGGCTCGGCCTGCTGGCGGCGGTGCCGGCACAGGCGCAGGTGAAGTCCACCGATCCGCAATCGGTGGTCAAGGCGCTGCAGGATGCGGGCTACAAGGCGGAGCTGGCCAAGGACAGCGACGGCGACCCGATCATCCGCAGCGGTGCGCAGGGATACAAGTACACCATCTTCTTCATGAGCTGCGACAAGGGCCGCAATTGCGGCGACCTGCAATTCTACGCCGGCTGGACCGACAAGCTGTCGCCGGAGCGCGCCAATGCCTGGACCCAGAAGCACCGCTTCGCGCGTGTCTATTCGGACGAAAAGGGCGAGGCGGCGATCGAATATGACCTGAACTTCGAGGACCAGCCGATGACGACCATGCTGTTCCGCAAGAATCTGGAGCTGTGGGATTCGCTGGTGGGCAGCTTCGCCGATTACGTCAGCGAAACGAACGAGACCCAGAAGAAATAGGACGCGGGGCGGGCCGTTCAGAACAGCCCGTCATCGTCATCATCCTCGTCCATGCTCGTCTGCGGCGCCGAGGACGTGCCCGGCAGCGCGAAGCGGCTGTGGATCTCGCGTTCGCGCGCCATGGTGTAGCTGCGCGCCATGCCGTCGAGCAGTTCGGCCAGCGCGACTGCCACCGCACCCTCGGGGGCCGGGCAGGGGGTGCCGAACAGCTTGAGCTGCAGCACCACGCTGCGCAGCGAATCGCCGAATGCTGCCTCGCAGTCGACGTTGCTGGTGGTCGTCTCCAGGATCCGGGACACTGCCGCCGCATCCTCGCTCAGCCCCGCCATGCCGGCGCGCATGCGCTGGGCGCCATCGCGGATGCAGGCGAGCGACTCGGTCAACGCCTCGGCGGCGTCGCCGCCCTGTTCAACCTCGGGATCGCGCAGCGCCGTCACCGCGCTTACCAGCGATTCGACCGACTGGCGGATATCGGCCGAGATCGTCGCCAGCATCGTCGCAAAGCCGCGGATCTCCTGCGCCACCATCGCCAGCGCCTTGCCCTCGTCGCCGAGACGGTGGCAGCGCAGATCGGTGTTCCACGCCATCAGGTGCACGTCGTGGTTCACCCGGTGGACGACGCGCAGCCGCTGCGCGAGGCGCTCGGCACTGTCGGACGTGGAGCCGCCGAGCGCCTGCGCCTTGGCATCGGCATCGCGCAGCCGGGCGGTCACCTGCGCCACGTCGGCGACGCTCTTCTCCAGCGCGCCGAGAAAGGCGCTGTTGTCGCCGCTTGGCGTGCGGTCGCCCTCGGCCTTGATCGCCAGCAGCTGGGTCGCGCTGGGCGCGATCGCGCGCAGGCTTTCCGCCAGCCGCTGCGATTCGCCGTGGAACGTCTCGATCGTGTCCGATGCCTGGGCGGCGAACAGCGCGACCATATGGCCGACCACCGAAATCGCCGTGGCGGGATCGGCGGCGTCGCGCCAGGCGATGAGCGCGCGCACGCCGGCGGCGACATGCTCCAGCCGCTGGCGGGTGCTGTCGCCGACCTGCATCGCACCGATCGCGGTGGCGACCTGCCCATGGATCTCGCGCCCCACCGCCGCGATCCGCGCGGCGCGGGCTGCATCGGCAGCCTGGTGCCGCTGCAGCGCCTCGGCATCGGCGGCGAGCTTGCGCGGCACCTGCGGGATCACCTTTGCGCATTCGGCGGCCAGCTGGCGATCGACCTCGATCAGCGCCGGGATGCTGGCGGTGAGCTGCTCGATCTCGGTGCCGATGCCGCCGATCTCTTCTTCGCCCACGTCCAGCCGCACGTTCATCGTGTCGGCAAAGTCGGCGAAGCCGTTGCGGCCGGCTGCCGCCACCTTGATGTTGAGGCCGCAGATTCGCAGGAAGTCGAGGGTGCGCTTCACCTGCGCGATATAGTGGGCGAGGGGACGTGCACCGGCCGCGATGCTCTCCAGCCCGGCCTGCCGCGCCGCCTGCACGGCGGGCAGCCGCTCCAGCCGCATGGCCGTTGCGCGCATATTGTCGACCGCCGCTTCCGCCGCGTCGCGACCCATGGCGTTGGTGACGCCTTCCAGCGCGTTCACCAGCCGCTCGACGATCGCATAGGCCTGGGCCAGCGCTTCGCCCGCCGCGACGAAGCGCGCGTCGAGCGCGCCGGCGACTTGGCTGATCGTCGCCTCGATCTGCGCCAGCGACAGTTCGGATTCGGGGTTGGGTTCAGGAATCGGTGCGGCGTACATGGCCGTCTCCTTGTTGCGCGGTCATCGTGCCGTGGCCGTGAGCAGTTCGCGGGCGATGTGCCCGAGGGGGATGATCCTGTCCGCGGCGTCGCGCGCGATCGCCTCCTTGGGCATGCCGAACACGATCGAGCTCGCTTCGTCCTGCGCGAAGGTGCGCGCGCCGGCCTGGCGCATTTCCAGCAGGCCCCGAGCGCCATCGTCGCCCATCCCGGTCATGATGATGCCGACCGCGTTGGATCCCGCCGCGCGCGCCGCCGAGCGGAACAGCACGTCCACCGAGGGTCGGTGGCGCGACACCAGCGGCCCATCGCGGACCGAGACATAATAGCGCGCGCCCTGCCGCTCGAGCATGGTGTGCCTGCCGCCGGGGGCGATCAGCACTTGGCCGCGCAGCACCGGATCGCCGTCGACCGCTTCCTTGACGTCGACCTCGCACAGCCCGTTGAGCCGCTGCGCGAAGGCACGGGTGAAATGCTCCGGCATGTGCTGGACGATGACGATGCCGGGGCTGTTCGCCGGCAGCGCCTCCAGCACCTCGCGCAGCGCCTCGGTGCCGCCGGTGGAGGCGCCCATGCACACCACCATCTCGGTTGTACGGCTCATCGCCTTGCCGCTAGGCGGCGGCAGCATCGCGTCGGCGGTGAGCTTCGTCGCAGGTGCCTCGGCCTTCGGCACGGGCTTGCCAGGTCGGCCGCGCACCCGGGCCCGGGCCGCCGCCTTCACCACATCGCGGATCTGGAGGTGATGCTCGGCGAGATGATCGGCCACGCCCACCCGGGGCTTCAGGATCACGTCGACCGCGCCCGCCTCCATCGCCTGGAGCAGCGTGTCGGAGCCGTTCTCGGTCAGCGACGAGCACATCACCACCGGCACCGGGCACTGCACCATCAGCTTGCGCAGGAAGGTGATGCCGTCCATCCGCGGCATCTCCACGTCCAGCGTGATGACATCCGGCACCTGTTCCTGGATGCGCTTGGCCGCGCTGAACGGATCGGCGGCGGTGCCGATCACCTCGATCGCCGGATCTTCCCCCAGGATCGTCGCCATGGTCTGGCGGACACTGGCCGAATCATCGACGATCAGGACGCGGATCTTGGGCATCAGTCACCCCGCCGGAACACGGTGTTGGCGACCTGCTCGAGCGGCAGGCCCAGCCCCGTGATCGATTCCGAATGGCCGAGGAACAGATAGCCGCCAGGCGCCAGGCAGTCATAGAGCTGCGAGACGACCTTTTTCTGCGTGGGCTTGTCGAAATAGATCAGCACGTTGCGGCAGAAGATCAGATGCATCGCATCGCCCACCGGATAGCGATCGTCCATCAGGTTGAGGCGGCCGAAACCGATCGCGCTGCGCAGCCGCGGCACGATCCGCACGTCGCGCCGGGCCGGATCGTTCGACGTCATCACATATTTGCGTCGCAAGGCCGCGGGCACCGGATCAACCAGCTCGGCGGCATAGATGCCGCTGCGCGCGGTCGCCAGCACCTCGGTATCGAGGTCGGTGGCGAGAATGCCATAGTCCGGACCGCCCGTCCGCTCGGCATGGTCGTCGAGCACCATTGCCAGCGTATAGGGCTCCGGCCCCGTCGAGCAGGCGGCGCTCCACGCACGCAGCGTGCGCACGCCGCGCATCGCCAGCGCGGGCAGCACGCGTTCGACCAGATAGTCGAAATGCGCCGGCTCGCGGAAGAAGTCGGTCTTGTTGGTAGTGACGGCGTTGATCAGATGCAGCCCTTCGGCCGCCAGGTGATCGCCGGCGAACACATAGTCGCAATAGCCGTCGAGCGTATCGACGCCGACCGCGCGCAGCCGACGGCGCAGCCGCCCTTCGAGCATGGTCTTCTTGGTCTCCGGCATCTTGATGCCCGAGACCTCGTAGATATAGGCGGCGAGGCGCGCGAAGTTGCGCCTGCTCATCATATCGAGCCCGGCGGGGGGCGACGGATCCAGCGCTAATGCTGCGGACAAGGGCTGCTCCGTGACGCTCAGGCGGCAGCGCGGGTGGTGAGCACCCGCGCTTCTTCGGAAGAGAAGATCTTCGCCATGTGGACTAGCACGACGAATCCTTCGGACCGCTTAATCACCCCGCCGATATAATCAGAGGACCAGCGCACGCCGATGTCCGGCGCCGCTTCCAGCTGATCGGCGGTCACGCTGCACACTTCCAGCACGCGATCTACCACCAGCCCCAGCATCAGCACCCGATCCGCGACCGGTACATCGACCACCAGGATGCGGGTGGCCGGCGTGGGGGCAAAGGGCGAGAGGCCGATCCGCCGGCGGAAGTCGATCGTCGGCACGCCCTGGCCGCGCATGTCGGTCAGGCCGAGCAGATAGTCCGGACCATTGGGGATGCGGAAGGTCTCGCGATAGTCGAGGATCTCGCGCACCAGCGTGACCGGCACGGCGAAGATCTCCGCGCCCAGCCCGAAGGTGACGAGCTGGAGTTCGGCGGTGTCGCTCATGCGGCCTCCACGCCGAACGCGCTGTCCTCGGCATCCGGGCCGCCGGTGGCGAGATCCAGCGCGAAGCCGCTGACCCGGGCCTGCTGATCGGCGATGCTGTTGGGCTTGGGGCGCGCTGCGGTCTTGGCGGCCTGTTTCGATGCCGGGCGGCGCGCCGGGGTGGGCGTGCGCGCGCGCGGCGGCTGCTCGACGCGGAAATAGGCGATGCTGGCCTGGAGTTCCTCGGCCTGCGCGGCAAGTTCCTCCGAGGTGGCGCTGATCTGCTCGGAGGCGCCGGCATTCTGCTGGGTGACCTGGTCGAGCTGCTGGATCGCCTCGTTGATCTGCGCGGCGCCGATGTCCTGCTCGCGGCAGGCGGCGCTGATCTCGCTGACCAGCTCGGCGGTGCGGCGGATGTCGGGTACCAGCCGGCCGAGCATGTCGCCGGCCTCGGCGGCGGCCTTCACCGTCTCGGACGAGACCGAGCTGATCTCGGCGGCGGCACCCTGGCTGCGCTCGGCGAGCTTGCGCACTTCGGAGGCGACCACGGCGAAGCCGCGGCCATGTTCGCCGGCGCGGGCTGCCTCCACCGCGGCGTTGAGCGCGAGCAGGTCGGTCTGTCGGGCGATTTCCTGAACGATGCCGATCTTCTCGGCGATGGTGCGCATCGCGCCGACCGCGCGATCCACCGCGACGCCGCTGGTTTCGGCATCCTTGGCCGACTGGCGCGCGATCTTCTCGGTCTGTGCGGCGTTGTCGGCGTTCTGCTTGATGTTGGCGGCCATCTCCTCCATCGCCGCGGAGGCCTGCTCGGCGGCGGCGGCCTGCTCGGTCGCACCCTGCGAGACCTGCTCCGAGCTGGACGACAGTTCCTGGCTGCCCGCCGAGACGTTGTTCGCAGCGACCGTCGCATCGCCGACCACGCCGCGAAGCCGCTCGACCATGCGCACCAGCGCGTGGCCCAGCATGTCCTTGTCCGAGAGCGGGCGATGGTCGACGGTCAGGTCGCCATCCGCGATCTTGTCGGCCAGCTTGGCGCTCATGCGCAGATTGGCCGTCATGCGGTTGAGCGTGTCGACCAGATCCTTGATCTCGTCATTGGTGGTGACGGCGACATCCTGCTCGAGATCGCCGATCGAAACCGCCTGCACGGCGACGCTTGCCTTGCGCAGTCCGAGCGTGACGCTGCGCGCGATCCACAGCGCCGCCGCCACGCCGAACACAAGCGCACCCACCACCATCGAGATGAACAGGATCCGCGCCGCCGAATAGGTGGCATCCGCCATTGCGCTGGCGTTGCCGCCGCCGTCGATGTTGAGCTTCACGAGCTTGCCGAGGTCGGCGGAGAAATCGTCGTACAGCGGCTTGCTCTCGGCGATCTTGGCGTTGGCCTGCACATTCTGGTTCTGGCGGGACAGCGCGATGAACACGTTGCTCGCCTCCAGATACCGTTGAAACTTCTCGGAGAACTGGTTGTAGACGCCCCGTTCCTCGTCGGAGGAAATCAGCTTTTCATAGCGCTGCCGCTTGTCCCGGATGTCGGCAAGGATGCGGCGCAATTCTTCGTCCACCTGCTGCATGCCGCGCTCGTCGAGCGTGGCGACATGCGTCAGCTGCGCCACGCGCAGGTCCGAAGTCGCGGTGTTGATCTGATTCACGAGATTGGTGCTCGGCATCCAGTTCTCGGTGATCTCGGTCGACCGGTCGTTGATCGACGCCATCTTCACGACGCCGACGCCGCCGAGAAGCGCCGTGATCAGCAGCAGAAAGCTGAAGGCGGCCGCAAGCTTTGTCTTGATGGTCAAGCGCATATGATCGTTCCTGTTGTGCGGGGCATTCGTGGTCAGGCGGCGTAGCCAAAGGCCGCGTCATCGGCGTCCGGGCCACCGTTGCTCAGGTCGAGCGCGAAGCCGCTGACTCGCGCCTGCTGATCGGCGACGCTTTTGGGCTTGGGGCGCTGGGCCGGCTTGGCCGCAGGGCGCCGCACCGGCGCCGCGGCGCGCGGGCGCGCAGCCTGTACCGTATCGACCTTGAAATAGGCGATGCTGGCCTGGAGTTCCTCGGCCTGCGCGGCGAGTTCCTCCGAGGTGGCGCTGATCTGCTCGGAGGCGCCGGCATTCTGCTGGGTGACCTGGTCGAGCTGCTGGATCGCCTCGTTGATCTGCGCGGCGCCGATGTCCTGCTCGCGGCAGGCGGCGCTGATCTCGCTGACCAGCTCGGCGGTGCGGCGGATGTCGGGCACCAGCCGGCCGAGCATGTCGCCGGCCTCGGCGGCGGCCTTCACCGTCTCGGACGAGACCGAGCTGATCTCGGCGGCGGCACCCTGGCTGCGTTCGGCGAGCTTGCGCACTTCGGAGGCGACCACCGCGAAGCCGCGGCCATGTTCGCCGGCGCGGGCTGCTTCCACCGCGGCGTTGAGCGCGAGCAGGTCGGTCTGGCGGGCGATTTCCTGGACGATGCCGATCTTCTCGGCAATCGTGCGCATCGCGCCTACCGCGCGATCCACCGCGACGCCGCTGGTCTCGGCGTCCTTGGCCGACTGGCGTGCGATCTTCTCGGTCTGCGCGGCGTTGTCGGCGTTCTGCTTGATGTTGGCGGCCATCTCCTCCATCGAGGCCGACGCCTGCTCGGCGGCGGCGGCCTGCTCGGTCGCGCCCTGCGAGACCTGTTCGGCGCTCGACGACAATTCCTGGCTGCCCGAGGAGACGTTGGTCGAGGCGACCGTCGCATCGGCGATCACGCCGCGCAGGCGATCGACCATTCCGTTGACCGTCTCGACCAGATCCTTGATCTCGTCGTTGCTCGTCACCTGCACGCGCTGGTTGAGGTCGCCCTCGGCGACGGCGGTGATCGCCGAGCCGACGCGCGCCAGGCCGGTCGAAACGGCGCGAGAAATCCACCAGGCGGCAGCCACCGCGATCAGCAGCGCGACGCCGGCGACACTGTACAGCGCGATATTGGCACCGTTGTAGACCGCGGTGGTCTCCTGCTCGGCGGTGCTCATCTGCTGGCGCGACAACGTCACGAGCTGGGTGACGACCTGGCTGATCGACAGCGCCAGCTCGCGCGATTTGCCCATTGAGAGCTGCGACGCCTCCACCTTCTTGTTCGCCAGGCCGAAACTGCGCACCTGGTCATTGACCGGCACGAACTCGTCGATCTTGCTTTCCAGCTGCGACCAGAGCGGGCGGCCCTGTTCGGTCGCGCCGGCGACGCCCTTGGCAATCAGCTGCTGCAGCTCGCCGCGCGCCTTCATCAGGTCCGCGTCGAACTTGCGCATCTGCGCATCGTCGGTCGACATGGCCAGGTTCTTCTCCTGGCGGATGACGAAGCCGAGCTTGGCGTCGATTGTCTGGGCGAGCTCGAGGCGCTGGGCGGGGCCGCGAATGACGTCGGTGGTTGCCTGGTTGAGCACGGCCAGCCGGGTGCTCGCCACGCCTACCACCACCAGCAGCAGGACGATCAGCACACCGAAGGTGGCGCCGAGTTTCAGTTTGAGGGTTGCACGCATGGTCATCGTTCCTCGAAGCGGGGGCGCATCGGCGATGTCGGCCGTGCGGGCGGGGGGAGAAGGCGGCTCATTCGGCGGCCGCGATGGCGCGCTCGCCGAGCTGGTCGGCGAAGATGGCGTGGAGGTCCGGGAGGACGACGATGCCGTGTTCGCGGCGCACCAGGGTGCGGACGAACTGGCGGCGCCAGCGCATGCCGACAGCGGGGGGCTCTTCGGCGGCGGCCTGGTCAAGCGTGGCGACCTCATGGACCTTGTCGGTGCGGATGCCGATCTGGAGCGGCTCGCCGGCGAGCGGGATCTCGATCACGACGATGCGGCTGTCGAGCG
>NZ_JAAILI010000055.1 GCF_012650175.1 Sphingomonas sp. S2M10 | reverse complement strand
TAGAGCTCGATCAGCCGATCGGGAAGCTCGTTCACGTCGTCCGCGGCGCGCGGGAAATGTTCGGCCAGCACGGCGCCGATCTGAGCCACCGCCGCCGCCCCAGCCGCCGCCATGGTCATCGTCATCGTCGCGGTGGCTTGCCGCGCGGCCGATCTCGTTGGCGATGGTCCACAGCACGATCGGCAGCATGCCGCTGTCATGATCGCGTCCGCGATAGGCCTGTCCGCCCCAGGGGCCGGGCCGCCGCTGCCCGCCGAAGCGCGCGAGCATCGGCACGAGAATGACGACCAGGAGAATGAACCAGAAGAGCAGCCCGATCGGCAGCCCGCCGCCCTGCCGCTTGCGCGCGGAGGACTTGGTCGCCGCGTCCTGCGCCGCCTTGGCCTTCTGCTCGGCAGTCTCGAGCGGCTGCTTCATCTGCTCGCCGATCGCCTGCGCGCCGGCGACGATGCCGCCCGCCATGTCGCCCGCCTTGAACTTCGGCACGATGACGTTGCGGATGATCTGGTTCGACAGCGCGTCGGTCATGATCGGTTCGAGGCCATAGCCGACCTCGATCCGCACCTTGCGCTCGTTGGGCGCGACGATCAGGACGATACCGTTGTTCGCGTCCTTCTGCCCGATCCCCCAGGCACGGCCGAGCTGATAGCCGTAATCGGCGATGTCATAGCCCTGCAGGTCCGGGATCGTCGCGACGACGAGTTGGCGGCTGGACGCCTGCTCCACTTCCGTCGAAAGCTGGGTGAGCTGCGCGACTTGTGCGGGCGAGAGCAGGTGGGCGTCGTCGACCACCCGGCCGGTCAGCTTGGGGAAGGTCGGGTCGGCCAGCGCGCTCGTCGCCCCGGCCAGCAGGGCGACGAGCAGCACCAGGAAACGCAGCACACGCATCAGCGACGCTCCGGGGGCGGGACGGATCAGTTGCCGTTCCCGAAGTTCACCGTGGGTGCCACGTCCGCACCCGCCTTGGCCTGGAAGGGCGTCATCGGCTTGGCGCCGTAGAAGATCTTAGCGCCCACCGCGTCGGGGAAGGTGCGGATGCGGGTGTTATAGGCCTGCACCGCCTGGTTATAGTCGCGGATCGAGATGGCGATGCGGTTCTCGGTGCCTTCGAGCTGGCTCATCAGCGTGGTGAAATTGCCCTGGCTCTTCAGGTCCGGATAGGCCTCGACGGTGGCGAGCAGGCGCGACAGCGAGCCACCCAGCTGCTGCTGCGCCTGCTGGAACTGCTGGACCTTGCCGGCATCGGTCAGGTCGTTGGCGGTGACCTGCACCGAGGTCGCCTTGGCGCGCGCGTTCATCACGTCGGTCAAGATCTTGCCTTCGGACGCGGCGGAACCCTTCACCGTCGCGACCAGATTCGGCACCAGATCGGCGCGGCGCTGATACTGGACCTGCACGTCCGCCCACTTGTTCTTGGCATTCTCCTCGGCGGTCGGCACGCTGTTGAGCCCGCAGGCCGAGAGCGACAGGGCTGCGATCGGCACGAGTGCGGTACGAAACTTCATGGGGAAGCAACCTCCAAATCCCATCAACGGGGTGTCTTATACGACGCCTACACCCGGGTACGGAAGCGAAATCGGCGCTCGGGGGTTGGCCTGGGCGCGCGACTTGGGCAAGGTCGCGACGCCTTCGCAACGGGAGAGATGGCGGATGTTGAAGGAATTCAGGGCGTTCATCGCGCGCGGCAACGTGCTCGATCTCGCGGTCGGCGTGATCATCGGCGCGGCGTTCGGCACCATCACCAAATCGCTGACCGACGACATGATCATGCCGCTGGTCGGCTGGATCTTCGGCGGGGTGGATTTCTCGGGCTATTTCCTTCGGCTTGGGCCGATCCCGCCCAGCTATGCCGGCTCGCCCTCCAACTATGCCGCACTGAAGGCGGCAGGGGTGCCGCTGATCGGCTTCGGCCAGTTCATCACCGTGGTAATCAACTTCCTGATCCTGGCCTTCATCGTCTTCCTGCTGGTGCGCACGGTGAACAAGGTGATCGCCGCCGCCGAGCGCGACAAGGCCAGCGGCGATGCGCCGCCCGCCGCCGATCCGGCCGATGTGGTGCTGCTGCGCGAGATCCGCGACGAGCTGAAGAAGCGCAACGCGGGGGTTTGAGGGCCTGGCTGGACCTCGCCCTCAAGTTCGTCATCCCCGCGCAGGTGGGGATCCATTGGCGCTGAAGCGGCGGTTCTTTCCCCAAGCGCACAGGCGAATGGATCCCCGCCTGCGCGGGGATGACGATGGTTGTTGGGGATGCGCATTCGATCCTTCGGCGGCGGTTGCGCCGCAGGCGATGCACCAGCAGACTTACGCCGCCGCCAGCTCCTCCGCGGCGGCATCGGCCAGGCTGGTGCCGTCGAGGATGCGTGCGGTTTCGTCCCGCACCCGGGCCATCGCGCGACGGATCGCGCAGGCGGCCTCGTCCTTGCAGTCGTTGCACGGGCGATAGGCGGTGCGGCTGACGCAGGGGACCAGCGCCAGCGGTCCCTCGATCACGCGGATGATCTCGCCCAGCGAGATCAGGTGCGCAGGCCGCGCCAGGCGATAGCCCCCCATCTTGCCGCGGGTGGAGACGAGGAAGCTCGCCTCGCGCAGATCGGCGAGGATCAGCTCGAGGAACTTGCGCGGTACGTTCGCTTCCGTCGCGATGCGGTTCATCGGCACGGGGGCGCCGGCGATCGGCTGTTCGGCCAGGAAGAGCATTGCGCGGAGCGCGTAGCGGGAACGCTGCGTCAACATGATGCACTCTCCATGCCAACCGAATGGGGCGGTGTGAAGGCGCTTAATCCTTGCAACCTGACCTTTTCATTAAGCGCGAAGACCCTATATAGGGTCTTGCCGGGTTCGCCCGGCTATGGCGATAAACAATGGCGTATAATAGATGCAGCGGACCCGGGGGCAGTACCCGGCGGCTCCACCATAACCGGTGGTGTATCTGGACACCGTTTCTGACGGGGCCGAACCAGGATCGACGTGTATTGAAAGGCGCTGTCTTCGCTCGGAATGGGACCACCGCAACGGCCCATTACACAAGTGCCAACGATAACGAAGCACTCGCTATTGCGGCGTAACCTCACGGCCTAACGGCCTAAGGTTATTCTAAAATGCGCGGTCGGGCCACACCGGGCAACAGAAGTGGATTCCAGCGGCCGCCAGGGGGGCCGGGCAACAGAACCCCCTGGACCTTCCCCTATCAGAGGCCGTCGAGCCACGGCTCCACGGCAGCGAAATGCGCCTCCCAGCTGGGCATCACATAGCCCTGGACGCGCGCGAGCTGCGCCTGGCGGACCTCGCCTTCCTGCAGATGGTGCGCGATCGCGGCAAGCCAGGTCGCGCCGTCCAGCGGGTCGCAATAGATCGGCAGATCGCCGGCGAGTTCGCGGAACACCGGCAGGTCGCTCGCCACGACCGGCGTGCCGACGCCGAGCGCCTCCACCACCGGCAGGCCATAGCCCTCCGCAAAGCTGGGCATCAGCAGCGCGCGCGCGCCGCGCAGATAGCCGGCGAGCGCGGTGTCCGCGCAGTCTTCGATCACCTGGACGTGGCCGGCGAGCATCGGCAGCCGATCGAGCATCGCCAACGCCGTCTGCGCCTCCCATCCGCGCTGGCCGATGATGATCAGTTTCGGGCAGGCGGCGGGATTGTGGCTGATCAGCCGGCGCCAGAGCTGAAGCAGCAGGACGTGGTTCTTACGCCCCTCGATCGTACCCAGCGTCACGAAATAGGGGCGGTCGAGCGCGATCGGCGGTGAGTCGGCGGGCAGCGGATGGCCGCCGAGCAGCGCGGGCAGCATCGGCGGACAGGGCTTGCCTTCGGCGGCGGCAAAGGCGGCGAAATCGTCGAGCGTCGCCTGCGAATTGCCGATGATGCCCGTGGCGCTTCCCAGTGCGTTGGCCATGCGCCGATGGTGTCGGATATCCTCGCCCACCCGGCAGAATTCAGGATGAGTGAGCGGGATCAGGTCGTGGATCAGATAGACCGGCCGCACCTGCGCGCGCGCCGCCCAGGCGACAAGGCCGGTCGCATCGAGGCCGGTATGCCCGACATTGAGGTAGAGGCGATCAAGCCCGGGCTGGCCGCCGCGCTGGGAGACGATGGCGCGCATCGCCAGCCGCGGTGCGCGGGTGCGGAACTGCGGCCCTCCCTCGCGGATCAGGCGGAAGATCGCATCGGACAGGGCCGGAGTGAGGATCTGGCGCAGATTGCCGCGCTGGATCACCGCCTGCGCACGATCGGCGAAACGATCGACATAGGCCAGGCATACCCGGTCAATCCCGGTAGGCAGCCGCCCCGTCCAGGTGCGCCAGATCAGCCGGCTGATGTCGATGAGAAGATCGCGCTGCATGCTTGTCGGCACTCAGTCCGCCGGCCGCGATGAAAATATTGCAGGAGCATGCGTGATCACGATGCCGTGTCGCTTGCGCCCGCGATCCCGACAAATCAAGCCGTTGATGCACGACAAAGCAATAGGTAGGACGCGCGCTAGCACCCGGCCGATGGCCGGAGACAAGTGAGATAGCGATGGCTCGACAGATTCTGATGCCGCTGTTCCTCGCATCGCTCGCAGCCAATCTGGTCGCGGCGCTGCTGGACCCCAGTTGGTGGGCAATTCCCGCCCTGCTGGCCGGCTGGTATGCCGCAGATCTCGCCTCGGGCCTGGTCCACATGTACATGGACTACCGCCCGACACCCGCGGGCAAGGGGCTGGACGCACTCTATTTCTATCCCGGCTCACGCGAGTCCGAGCACTACAAGACGCTGTGGCGAGAGCGCATGGCGAAGGTGGGCCCGCTCGATCGCCTGGTGTACGACTTCAAAAATCATCATCCGCGCCCGGACGCGCTCGGTCGCCGCGATCTGTGGCGCCTGATCGGCAGCACGGTGATCCTGGCAGCGCTGCCCTTGTCGGTGGCGCTCAACGTCCTGGCCTTCACCGGGCTGGTGCCCGGCTGGGCCGCGGCGGGCGGTGTGGCGCTGCTGGTGGGGGGAGCGTTCGCGCAATATTTCCACGGCTCGCTCCACCGCGTCCACAATCCCTGGATCGTCGTGGCGATGCGCCGGGTGGGGCTGCTCATGACCCC
The DNA here is from genome assembly GCF_012650175.1 of Sphingomonas sp. S2M10. Lineage (GTDB taxonomy): Bacteria > Pseudomonadota > Alphaproteobacteria > Sphingomonadales > Sphingomonadaceae > Sphingomonas. Next base: position 196,579 of record NZ_JAAILI010000055.1, on the reverse strand, counting down.
GGCAGCGCACCAGCTGCATCATGATACCCTGCAGCGCGATTTTGCGACCAATTGCGGCTGGTCCAACCCGTTGGTGAACCGCATCTTCCGCGTCGGGCGGCGGCGCGGCTGGTTCGACGATGCCGGACTCGAGCCTACCGCCTGATTGGCGCGCGCACCGCCGAGGCTAGCCCTGCACGCCGTGGAAGAACAGGGCGGGCTCGCGGATGCTGGCGACCGGTGCCGGCGCGTTGCCGAGCAGCCGCTCGATGCTGTTGGCGATCAGCGTCTGGGTCGCCGATTGGCTGGCCAGGCCGCCGCGAACCAGGCAATGGGCATGCAGCACCCGGCGGAACGCGTCGTACAAGGCCATGTCCGGTGCCTGCGGTGCTTCCCAGAAACGGTCTAGATGCCCCTGGTGGGTAACGCCGGGCACGTCGTAGATTGCGTCGCCCAGCACGATCACCGGTTTGCCCGCAGACAGCGCCAGCGTGCCGGACGTACTGTTGACGCACACCATGCCCTGCGCTTCTCGGGCCAGCCGCGCGAGGTCGCCCCCTTCCAGATGGTGTACGCGGTCGGCGATGCCGAGCGCCTTGGCACGCTTCTGCAGGAAGGTCCGCCAGTTGTGGAAGCCGCAATCGAGCGGGTGTTCCTTGACCAGCAGATGTGCATCGGCAGGTGCGCAGTGGGCGAAGCTGTCGAGCACATAGTCCGCCGCGGTCATCATCGAGCCGAACGGCGAATGCTCGCGGATCTGGTAGTCGCCGGTCAGTTGCAGCGGGAAGAGGAAATGCGGCTTGTCGGCTATGGCGGCGAGCGTCGCCCGGGCCTGGCGTGCGCGCCGCCGGCTGAGCGCGAACTTGCGGATCCAGCCCAGTCCTTCGACGATGATCACGCCCTTGCGGTGCGAGCGGTAAAAGGGAAATCGCACGATGCCGGTGACGACACGGTGATAATACCAGTAGGAGTCGCGCGCGCGCCGTCCGAAGCTGGCGGTTATCGGCGGCAGATCCGGCAGCGGCGGCAGGTCCCGCGCCCGCTCGATGATGGAGGCGGGGTCGCGATCGAGCGTCGAGTGGCCGTTCACGCCGTCCGGCTCCAGCGTCATCCAGTCAGGCCGGATATAGCCTTCCTCGAAAACGTGGATCGCCACGCCGCGCAGCTTGGCAAGGCGGTGCGCGGCCAGATGCATCGGGCGGCAATCGCCGTACAGCACGAGATCGGTGATGTCGTGTTCGCGCACAAAGCGATCGAAAAAGATCGGCCACGCATCAAGGCGGCCGCGATAGTCGACGCTGCCTTCCGGCCAGTCATAGCGATCGCCGCCGTTCAGGTTGATGCGATGTACCGCGGAGCCGCGTGCCTGAAGTTCCCGGCTCAATTGCCAGAAGAACGGCCCGGGCGGCCCCTGAAGGAACAGGAAGGATCGCCGTAATGGTCGCACATGCTTCATCGGCCGGTCCTCTTGCGCGCGAGACTGCGTCTAGCCTTGCCTTGCAGCATACGCAATCGTTCCAGTAATGTTGGCGTCGTGGCGACGTCGGCAATCATCCGGTCGACGAGCACTTCGGCAGGGCACGGCAGCCGGGTGACGGGATCAAGATAGCGCGGGTAGAGGATCAGCACCGCGGCCACCAGCTCGGCAAGGCTGCGGCGGGCGGTGCGCCGGTCGGGAACCGCGCCGAGATCATCCGTGAGCCCCCAGCCGGCATAGAAGGGCACCCCGTGGGTGACGACCTGCTTGCCGCGCAGCAACGCCTCGAACCCCGCGAGCGAGGTGAGGACGTGCAGCGCATCGACCATGTCGAGCAGAGCGGAAATGGGCCGGGTGCGCTCGATATGGTCGGCATGGGCGAGCGCCACGGCATCGTCGATCGCGCCCTTGCGATGCCCCGCCTCGACATCGGGATGCGGCTTATAGATCAGATAGGCGTCGGGCTCCGCCGCGCGGGCGGCGACCAGCAGGTCCAGATTGGTCCTGCCGCCGGCGCCGCATTGGACCGAGCGATCGTCTTCGACCTGACCGGTCACCAGCACGTGGCGGCGCGCGCCTGCCGGCCGCGCCAGCGCCGCGCCGCCGCGCCCATATTTGCTGAGCCCTTCGCGGACGATGCGAGATACCAGCGCCTCTGCCCGCGCGAGTACCGAGGGCGCAAAGCCGCCCTGCTCGATCAGCATTTCCAGGTCGCTGGGTTGGGCGGGATCGAAATGCACGCCGCGGCGATCGACCGTGATCGACAGCGGCGGCACGCAATTTGCGCCGAGGCCGACCGAGCGGACGAAACCGTCCTCGATCTCGCCGACCGACCTTCCGTCCGCCGCGAGCCGCCGAAGCACCGCCGGCGGCACCCGCGATCGCCACAGCAGCGTCGTGCCGTCATCTGCGCTGCCCGCCCGATAACGGGGGCCGCTGCCGCCGTTCCACAGCAGCGCCTCCATGGTTTCGCGTTTCCACCCCGCCACGCCGAGAACCTGCGTCACGTCGCGATTGCCGTCGATCAGGTCGCGCCAGCTGGCCAGAAGCGCGAGCATCGCGGTGATCGTCGCAGGGGTGCCGGTGAACGGGTCGCGATATTCTTTCCCGGCGAGCAGTTCTTCTGCGACGACATGTTCGAGCGCGGCGGCGTCCGCGCCCTCGGCCAGCGTCGCGAATCGGCCGCTGCCGAATAGTCGCAATGGGCGGCCTAGCAGCGCCGCGACCAAGGCGATCTCGTCATCGGCATCGGCGAAGATGGTGCTGCAGCGGGCGGCCAGCCACCAGGGATCGACAGGGCCGATCCGGGGCATGTCTCGCGACGAGGCTACGCCTAGGACGATCCCGCGCGCCGCCGCATCGGCCGGAGCGGCAGCGCGCATCGCCCGCAGCTGCGCGGTCGAGGCAGGCGCGAACAGAAGGTCCCGCGACGCGGGGAGCGCCGGCTGCGCCTGCCAGAACCCGCCGCCCACCTGCGACTCCCGCAAATGGGCGATGACTGCGGCAGGATCGGCCGCGGTGCTGCCCCCATGCGCCCAGGCAAGCGGTGTGCGGCGCGCCCGCGGGAAGGGCGGTACGCGCAGAAAGTCTGGTCGTGCCCGCGCCATCAGGCGATTCCGCGGGCGGCTAGTATCGCTACAAAGGGGGGGCGCTCCGCCGGACCCTTGTATCCGACCCGGTCTTGGTCTGTCGGATCGAGCGTGATTTCGTCGACGGCGCTCCCGTCTTCGGGCAAGCGCAGCGGCTCAAGCCTGTCGATCCACACGCCTTTCGCGTCGTGATCGATGGTCATGGCCTGTACGTAATCGACTTCCATGCACGTCCCCCGGCGATCTTCTTGCGGCGGCAGAGATGCGGTCAGCATCCATATCCGCAAGTCGATCACGCACTTTCAATCACGCGCTTGCGCGTCTTGCATTCGGATCGCCCTGACGCAAGAGCCGCCCCCCCCGGAGATCAGTCATCGAGCACCAGCTTGTTGCCGCTGGGTTTCCATGGTTGCCCGGCCCAGCTCTGGAAGCGGTCGCGGATGCGCCACATCGCGTCGATGCGCCGTTCGGCGATGCCGGGGATGCTCAGCAGGTCCGCACCCGCCCAGGGAAGAAACGGATTGCGTCGGCTGAACGACCAAAGCTCCAGCCGGCGGCTCGGCCGGGTCGCCGCGACACGCGCATGGAATCCGCAGGTATCGGCCACCACCAAGGTGTTGGCCGGTACGGGGAAGCGCTGCGGCTGAGGCAGTCCCAGCCCGGCCAGCTCCTCGTTGCGGACCCGCAAGGATCCGCGCGCGGACAGGAAGTCCTCGCTCCTTCCCGCGGTCAGGCTGCGCGCCTGTTCCCAGGCGAGTCGGGCGGGCGTCAGCCGATGCGATCCGGGGACATAGGAGAACGGGCCGTCCGCCTCCTCCACGTCATTGAGGAAGAACCAGGCCTTCAGCGTCGGATGGAAGGTGTCGGCATGGAGGTTGGTCTGCGGGTCGGGGTCCGGGACGCCGCTGTCGGTCAGGATCGTCTGGACATAATGGAGCGGCTCGCTGCGGAAGCTGCCGACATAGCGGCACAATGCCCGGAAGCGCTGGTCGCGCAGCAGGATCCGCGCCGCCGGCACGGTGCGCAGGAAATCGGGCCCGATCGCGATGCGCCGCGTGATCGTGTTGCCCTGGCGCATCTCGCGCGTATCGAAGCGCTGGCCCAGCACGGTGTCGCGCAGCGACGCGAACAGCGCCTTCGGCAGAAAGTCACGGACGATGACAAAGCCGTCGCGATCGAACGCTTCGCGATCGGCGGCAAGCAGCCCGGTCGTCAGGCGGGCGCGGCGCGCCCAGGCGAGGCGATGCGCCAAATGTGCGCGAGCGGCGTGCAGGCCCAAGGCGTTGAGACGTTGCGACCCGATCAGAGGATTATCGCGAAACGACTTGGCGCCGGTGGCAAGTTGGGCAACCCACCAGGGGGCCGCCAGCATCGAAGGCATGCAAGATCTCACCTGAACACAACAGAATTGAAATGCATCCCGTTGGGGCATCGCAATTGTTCCTTCGTTCCGCCAAAAAGCGGTACAGGTCAAGCAACAGGTCTTGGGTTTCGGGTGGATCGTCTGGAAAAGCGCTCTACTAGGCGCGTCATGCCGCCAAGGCGATAGCCCGCTCGGTCGCGGCGATCCAGCCGCCGCCCAGCACCCGATCGCCCGCATAGAGCACCGCGGCCTGCCCCGGGGCAACACCATATTCGGGCATCTCGAACACCACACGATCGCCTTCCATGCGCGCGGGCACCGGCTTGGCGAGGCTGCGGACCTTCGCGGTCATCGGGCCGCGATAGTCTCCAGCCAGCCAGTTGATGCCTTCCAGCCGGGCCGCGCCCACTGCCAGCGCGCGGCGGGGCCCCACCACCACGCGCCTCGTTTCGGGCTCGAGCCGTAGCACATAATAGGGCTCGGGCGCGCCGCCGATCTCGAGCCCGCGGCGCTGGCCGACGGTGAAGTGGATAAGGCCGCGATGCTCGCCCAGCTTGACGCCGTTCTCGTCGACGATCTCGCCGCCGGCCTCTGCTTCTGGACGCAGCTTCTTCACCAGCGTGGCATAGTCGCCGTCGGGGACGAAGCAGATGTCCTGGCTGTCGGGCTTGCCGGCGACGCCCAGCCCCAATTCGGCGGCGAGCGCGCGCACCTCGGGCTTGGGCAGACCGCCCAGCGGGAAGCGCAGATAGTCGAGCTGGTCCTGCGTCGTCGCGAACAGGAAATAGCTCTGGTCGCGTGCCGGATCGGCGGCGCGGTGCAACTCGGCGCCCTGCGTACCCGCCACCCGGCGCACATAATGGCCGGTGGCGAGGCAATCGGCGCCCAGATCACGCGCGAGCGCGAACAGATCGGTGAATTTTGGCCCCATGTTGCACTTCACGCAGGGGATGGGCGTGCGCCCTGCCAGATACTCGTCGGCGAAATCGTCGATCACCTGTGTCTGGAAGCTGCTGGCATGGTCGAAGACGTAGTGCGCGATGCCGAGCTTGTCGCACACCGCGCGGGCATCGCGGATGTCGCGGCCCGCGCAGCAGCTGCCGGCGCGGCCCACCGCCTCGCCATGATCGTAGAGCTGGAGCGTGATGCCGATCGTCTCCGCACCGCTGCGCGCGGCGAGTGCGGCAACGACGGAGGAATCGACGCCGCCGGACATGGCGACGACGATGCGCCGCGCGGAAAGCGGCTCGGACAGCTGGAAATCGCCGGGGTTCATGGCCGCCCAGATAGGGCAGACCCGCTCCGGATGCCACCCGGGGCGGTGGAAACCTGCCAGACATGGAAGTTAAGCCCAGGTTTGCGGCGCCTTTACGGCCCTTTCAGCACTGCCGGCTTATACTGCGTGCTCGAAAGACGACTGGAAACGCATTGGTGGACCTGAGTTTTGCCCATCCGAACCGCGACCTGGGCACCGTGATGCTCCCGACGGGGCTGGCGGTGCTGATGGCGATGGTGACGAGCCGGCAGGCCGCCAGCCCCACCGCGCGGATCCAGACCCGGCTTTCGATGCCGCTTCCCGTGGCAGCGCTGCTCGCGCCGGCCGATGGCTGTTTCCATCGCGCCGCCGCAACCGCGCTTCACCGGTGGGGAGAGGCGTGAAGCGCACGTTTACCTTGCCATTTTAGCCGATGTTCAAGGCGGGCGGGTACAAGTCGTTTCACGGTTGCGTAACAGGGGCGGCCGGCCCCGATGAGGTTGGTAGATGATTGAGAACCAGAAGATCCGTCCTGCGAAGGTGATCGGTCCGCTCGGCGAGCCGCTGACCCTGGACTCGCTGCCGCCGCCGAACACCACCCGCTGGGTCGTGCGGCGCAAAGCCGAGGTCGTGGCTGCCGTCAACGGCGGGCTGCTGACCGTGGATGAGGTGTGTGATCGCTACGGCCTCACCGTCGAGGAGTTCGCCGGCTGGCAGCGCGCGATCGATCGATCCGGCATGCCCGGGCTGCGCGTCACCCGCATCCAGCATTATCGGTCGCTCTACGAGCGCCAGCAGAAATTCTGATTTTTCGTTTCGGGAACCAAAAGTTCCCTTGACAACGCAAAATATCGCGTCGGAACCAAACGGACCATTCACGGATTTTCCTTTGCGTCGCCCGGGTCGCCGGGCAAGTTAAGGAGGGACCAATGGTAGGCTTTATCGTTTGGCTCGTCATCGGCGGCGTCGTCGGCTGGCTTGCGAGCATCATCATGCGCACCGATGCCCAGCAGGGCATCTTCCTCAACATCGTCGTCGGCATCGTCGGCGCCTTTATCGGCGGTCTGCTGTTCGGCGGCAACATCAACAGCGGCGTGATCACTCCGATGACCTTCCTGGTCTCGCTGGTGGGTGCGGTCATCCTGCTGGCGATCGTGAACCTGGTACGTCGTGGCGCGGTGCGTTAACGCCTGCCATGATTATAGAATAAAAAGGGCCGCCCCTATCGGGGCGGCCCTTTTTTCATGTCCGGTTCATTTCAGCAGAAAACGGACCGAAACGCTGGCGGTGACCTTCTGCTCGCCCGGTACGATCGCCGTGTCCGCTTCCGCCATCATCGCCTTGCCCCGCATCAGCATCGGCACCGGCTGTGGCAGCGGCGCGCTGCCGCTTTCCGAGATGGCCAGGATGCGGTCCACCTTGAGCCCCGCCGCCTGGGCATAGAGCGTCGCCCGTGCCCGGGCCTTGGCGATCGCGCCGCGCCGCGCCTCGTCCAGCGCGCCCTCCTCGTCGGCCAGCATCAGATTGGGACCGGCGATATTGTTGGCCCCCTGCGCGACCAGCGCGTCGAGGATGATCCCGCTTTTCGCGACGTCGCGGAACCGGACGGTCAGCTGGTTTGAGGCCTGGTAGCCGGTAATCACCGGCGGCTTGTTCTCCTGATAGCGATATTGCGGCGCGAGGTTGACCGCGCTGGTCTGCAGGTCCCGCTCGGCAATGCCCGCCTTGCGCAGCGCGCCGAGCACCGCCGTCATCCGCGCGGCATTCTGCTGCATCGCTTCCCCGGCGGTCGTCGCAGTGGTGACGACACCGGCCTGGATCAGCGCAAGATCCGGCACGCGCGTGCTCGTTCCCTCGGCCACGATGTCGAGCACGGTGCCGTCTGCCGGAATCGGCTGAGCGACGGCCTGTACCTGGGCGAGGGCCTGGGGCGAGGCGATCAGCGCCAGCATCGCCGCGAGCGGCAGGGTACGGATCATGGGGACGTTCCTCCTGTGAAATTCGTCGTTTCGATGCGCCGGCTTGTCGACGCCTGCAAACGAACGCAGGCTGAACGAGCCGATTGCGACAATCGATTGGCAATACTTGCCGGCGGCTCCAGGGTCGCCACTTTTTCTTTGGTGTCACTTGCGCGCGCGCATGCAACCGGGCATTCCGCCGCGCGTTGCCAAACCGGCCTTGTGGCGGGTGATATATTCATATAATACAGTGCGACCTGGGACGTGCACGCGTCCCGAACGAGGTGGGCGCATGAATTACGAGGCAGGGATGTTGGATCGGCAGGAGCAGCTCGGTTTCGAGGGGGAGCCGGGGCGTCGTGGGCGGCGGTGGCTGTGGATTGGCCTCGGCGCGTTCGTGCTGGTCGTGATCGCCGCCTTCCTGGTGATGGGGCGGCCCGCCACGAAGCCGCTTCCCGCCGCCAAGGGCCAGAAGGCCCAGGGCCAGCTGCTGACCGTCACCGTCTCGGCCCCGGGCCAGCAGACCGTCTCGACGATCGTCACCGGCACCGGCAGCCTGGCCGCCAAGCGCGAGATGCCGGTCGGCGTCGCCGGCGAGGGCGGCCTCGTCACCCGGGTGCTGGTGGACGCCGGCAGCTGGGTGCGCAAGGGCCAGGTGCTCGCAATGGTCGACCGCTCGGTGCAGGCGCAGACCGCCGAGTCGCTCGCCGCGCAGATCCGCGTGGCCGAGGCTGAGGCCAAGCTCGCCCAGGCCAATCTGGAGCGTGCGCAGCAGCTGGTGGGCAACGGCTTCATCTCCCGCGCCGACATCGATCAGCGGACCGCGACCCGCGACCAGGCGCTTGCCCGCGTCCGCGTCGCCAAGGCGCAGCTCGCCGAAACTCAGGCGCGCAACCGCCGGCTGGACATCCGCGCGCCGGAGGCGGGCCTGGTGCTCGCCCGTCAGATCGAACCGGGCCAGATCGTCAGCTCCGCCTCGGGCACGCTGTTCCGCATGGCGATGAACGGCCAGTTCGAGCTGCGCACCCAGCTGTCCGAATCCGATGTGCAGAAGCTGCACGTCGGCGCGCCGGCGGAGGTCACTCCCGTGGGCACGCAGACCAGCTTCAAGGGCGAGGTGTGGCAGGTCTCGCCGGTGATCGACCCGACCAGCCGGCTCGGCATCGCCCGCATTGCGCTGCCCTACAATCCGGCGCTGCGTCCGGGGGGCTTTGCCAGCGCGCGGATCGTCGCGGGGGCGGTTACCTCGGTGATCCTGCCCCAGTCGGCGGTGCAGAGCGACCAGCAGGGCACGTATGTCTACATCCTCAACGACAAGAACGAGGCAGTGCGTCGCGACGTGAAGACCGGCGACGTCTCCGACCAGGGGGTGCGGATCACCAGCGGCCTGAGCGGCACCGAGCGTGTGGTGATGACCGCGGGCGCGTTCCTCAACCCCGGCCAGAAGGTCATACCCCAGCTCCAGAAGAAATAAGGGATCGGCGCGATGAGCTTTCGCAACATCTCGGCCTGGGCCATCCGCAACCCGGTCCCGCCGATCGTTCTCTTCCTGTTCCTCACCGTCGCGGGGCTGGTGAGCTTCAGCCGGATGGACGTGAACAACGATCCGGACATCGACTTCCCGATCGTGTGGATCTCGATCAGCCAGCCCGGCGCCGCGCCGAGCGAGCTGGAGACGCAGATCACCCAGAAGGTCGAGTCCGCGGTGCGCAGCCTGCAGGGTATCGACGAGATCAACTCCACCGTCTCCGAAGGCAACAGCCAGACGGTGGTGCAGCTGGCGATCGGCACCCCGATCGACCGCGCGGTGGAGGACGTGCGCAGCGCGATCCAGCAGATCCGCGGCAATCTACCCGACGGCATCCTTGAGCCGCAGGTCGGCCGCGTCGACAGCGCCAGCAGCAACGATGTCGCCAGCTTCACCGCGACCGCGACCGACATGACGGTCGAGCAGCTGTCCTGGTACATCGACAACAGCGTGTCGAAGGAGCTGCTGTCGATCAGCGGCATGGCGGCGGTGCAGCGCAACGGCGGGGTCAGCCGCGAAGTCAGCGTCGTGCTCGATCCGGTGAAACTCGCCAGCTTCGGCCTGACCGCGAGCCAGGTGAACCAGCAGCTCCGCCAGGTGAACCTCAACGCCGCGGGCGGCCGCGCGCAGATTTCCGGCTTCGAACAGTCGTTGCGCGTCGTCGGCAACGCCAAGGATGCCTATACGCTGGGCCAGACCCAGATCGCGACCGGCACCGGCGGCACCGTGCGCCTCGCCAATATCGCGACGGTGAAGGACGGCTATGCCGAGCGCCGCAACTTCGCGCGCTATGACGGGCATCCGGTGATCTCGTTCGACATCCAGCGCGCCAAGGGCGCGTCCGACGTGACGATTTTCGAGGAAGCGCAGAAGAAGCTGCAGGCGCTCGAGAAGAACAATCCCAAGGTGCGGTTCGAGCTGCTCGACAATGCGAGCAAATACGCCAAGGAACAGTTCGACACCGCGATGGAGGCGATGATCGAGGGCGCGGTGCTCGCCGTCATCGTCGTGTTCCTGTTCCTGCGCGACTGGCGGGCAACGGTGATCTCGGCGCTGGCGATCCCGCTTTCGGCGATCCCCAGCTTCTGGTTCATGGACATGATGGGCTTCACGCTCAACCAGATGACGCTGCTCGCGCTCAGCCTGGTGGCGGGCGTGCTGGTCGACGACGCGATCGTGGAGATCGAGAACATCGTCCGCCACATGCGGATGGGCAAATCCGCCTATCAGGCCTCGATCGACGCCGCCGACGAGATCGGCGTGGCGGTGCTCGCCACCACCATGTCGATCGTCGCGGTGTTCCTGCCGGTGGGCCTGATGCCCGGCATCTCGGGCCAGTTCTTCAAGAATTTCGGCCTCACCGTCGTCGCGGCGGTGCTGATGTCGCTGGCGGTGGCGCGCATGCTCACGCCGATGATCGCAGCCTATTTCCTCAAGGCGCACGGCCATGTCGAACATGGCGGCGGGCTGATGATGCGGCTGTACATCCGCCTCCTTGAATGGACGCTGATGCACCGCTGGGTGGCGATCCTCGCCTATGTTCTGTCGCTCGGCGGCACGATCGGCCTGCTCGTCACCATGCCGCAGACCTTCCAGCCGGCACAGGACCAGGACAGCGTGACCGCGACGGTCGAGATGGTGCCGGGCACCACGCTCGAGCAGACCGACCGCGTCGTCCAGCAGGTCGCGGGCATCCTGCGCGCCGAGCCGGCGGTCGAGCATACCTATGCCCGTACCCTCGTCGGCAACGGCCGGGTGACCGCCGATCTGCTCGAGAAAAAGGCGGGCCGCACCGAAACCAGCACCGAGTTCGAGAAGCGGGTGGCGCCCAAGCTGCTGGCCATCCCCGATGCGCGCGTGAATTTCCGCTCGCAGTTCGGCTGGGGCTCCTCCGGGCGCGACATGACGATCACGCTGGGCGGCGAGGATCCCGAGCTGCTCAACAAGACCGCGCTGACGCTGATGAAGCAGATGGAGGGGCTGAAGTCGCTTGTCGCACCGCGCATTTCGGGCGATCTGCAGCGGCCGGAGATCGTGATCTCGCCGCGGCTCGACCTCGCGGCCGATCTGGGCGTGACCACGGCGGCGCTGTCCAACGCGATCCGCGTCGCGACGCTAGGCGACATCGAGCAGAACAGCGCGCGATTCTCGCTGTCCGATCGCCAGATCCCGATCCGCGTCGCGCTCGACCAGGATTCGCGCACCAAGCTCGACACGCTGCAGAACATGCGGGTGCAGACCCAGAGCGGCGGTTCGGTGCCGCTTTCCTCGGTGGCCGATATCCGCTTCGCCGCGGGGCCGACCAAGGTCGAGCGGCTCAACCTCCAGCGCCGGCTGGTGGTGGGCGCCGATCTCGCGATGAACCCGGCGACGGGCAAGCCCTATGTCTCGGGCGACGTGATGAAGGAGATCCACAATCTCCCGATCATGAAGCAGCTGCCCCTGGGCGTGGCGGAGATGACGGTGGGCCAGGCCAAGTGGCAGGGCGAGATGATCCAGAACTTCATCATCGCGCTGGCCTCGGGCATCTTCCTGGTCTTCGCGGTGATGGTGCTGCTGTATCGCCGTTTCGTCTCGCCGATCGTTAACATGGGCTCGCTGCTCAACGCGCCGCTGGGCGGGCTGATCATGCTGGCCATCCTGGGGATGCCGGTGAGCCTGCCGGTCTATATCGGCATGCTGATGCTGTTCGGGATCGTCGCCAAGAACTCGATCCTGCTCGTCGACTTCGCGCTGGAGGAGATGGAGAAGGGCGTTGGCAAGATGGAGGCGATCGTCGACGCCGGCCGCAAGCGCGCCCAGCCGATCGTGATGACCACGATCGCGATGGTGGCGGGCATGGTGCCGACCGCGCTGTCGCTCAACGGCGACTCGTCGTTCCGCGCGCCGATGGGCGTGGTGGTGATCGGCGGGCTGATCGTCTCGACGCTGCTCACGCTGGTGATCGTGCCCGCGCTGTTCAGCCTGGCGGTGGGCCTCGAAGGGTGGCTGGGGCCGCGGCTGTCGCGGCGCCTGCTTACCTACAAGCCCGGCGACGACGGCAGCCGGGTGCTGGGGCCAGCGGGTGCGCCGGGCGCGATCGACCACAAGCCCGGCGACGACGGGGTGCAGCCAGCTGAGTGAGGGATTCCTCATCCTCCCCGCCGACAGGGAGAAGGCTGTCGCTTGATCGAATCTTCGTCATGCCGGCGAAAGCAGGGATCCATTGGGGTCTCCGTCACGGCGCTTGCTGACGCCGAGCGGCGAATGGATCCCGGCTTTCGCCGGGATGACGGTGGGTGGAAATGCTTGGCCAGGCAGCGAGCGCGTGGGCGACGGTAGCGGCGCCAACCCTCTGGCATCGCTGCGCCAGCATCCCCACATCCTTGCCATGACCGCATATTCCCTGCTCGATCTGGTGCCCGTCGTCCAAGGCGGCACCGTGGGCCAAGCGCTCGCCAACGCCGCCGACCTTGCCGCCCATGCCGAACGCCTCGGCTTCCGGCGCTACTGGATGGCGGAGCATCACGGCATGGAGGGCATCGCCAGCGCCGCGACCGCAGTGGTGATCGCGCATGTCGGCCACGCGACCAGCACGATCCGCATTGGCGCGGGCGGCATCATGCTGCCCAACCATTCGCCGCTGCAGGTGGCGGAGGCGTTCGGCACGCTCGACGCGCTGTTCCCCGGCCGCATCGATCTCGGCCTGGGTCGGGCGCCGGGTTCGGACCAGCGGGTCGCTGCCGCGATCCGCCGCAATTCGACCAGCGACGGCAACGAGTTCCCGCAGGACGTGATGGAGCTGCAGAGCTATTTCGCCGATGACGGCCGCACGGGCGTCCGCGCGACGCCGGGCGCGGGTGCCGATGTGAAACTCTGGATCCTCGGTTCCAGCACCTTCGGCGCCCAGCTCGCCGCCGCGCTGGGGCTGCCCTATGCCTTCGCCTCGCATTTCGCGCCGGGGCTGCTCGACGAGGCGATTGCGGTCTATCGCCGCAACTTCCGCCCGTCCGAGGCGCTCGCCAAGCCGCATGTGATGCTCGGCTTCAACGTGTTCGCCGCCGACACGGACGAGGAGGCCGAACGCCTCGCCAGCTCGCAGCAACAGGCGTTCGTCGCGATCCGCACCACCGGGCGCGGCATCCAGCTGCCGCCGCCGGTGCGCGGCTATCGCGAGAGCCTGGGCGCGCAGGGCAATGCGATGCTCGATCAGGTGCTGTCGGCCTCGGCGATCGGCGGGCCCGCCAAGGTGCGTCGTGAGATCGAAGCCTTCATCGAACGCACCCAGGCCGACGAGCTGATGCTGACCAGCGCGATGTTCGATCATCAAGCCCGCAAGCGCAGCCTGGAGATCGCGGCGGAGGCGATGCGCGCGGTCGAGCCCGCCTGAGCCTCAGCCGGCGGCGGGCAGGCGGAGGCGGACGAGCAGGCCGCCCAGGTCCTCGCTCTCTTCCAGGCTGACGGTGCCGCCATAGATCTCGGCGACGTCGCGCACGATCGCCATGCCGAGGCCGGTGCCGGGCTTTCCGGTATCGAGCCGAACGCCACGATCGAAGATCCGAATGCGATCGGCCTCGGGGATGCCCATGCCGTCGTCCTCGACCAGGATCTCGACGAACCCTGAATCGAGCCGCGCGGTGACGAACACGCTGCCGCCGCCGTATTTGGCGGCATTCTCGACGAGATTGCCGAGGATCTCGTCGAGATCCTGCCGCTCGATATGCGCGACGGAATCCTTCACCCCGTCCACGTCGATGCGGACATTGGGGTAGAGCCGCGCTACCGCACGCTCCACCGCCTCGATCGAGGGCCACACCTCGGCGCGGCTGTGCGCGCTGCCCCGCCGGCCGACCGCGCGGGCACGCGCGAGGTGATGGTCGATCTGCCGCCGCATCGTCCGCGCCTCGCGGATGACGGTGTCGGGCAGATCCTCCTGGCCGGCGGCGGCGGCGTTCATGATCACGCTGAGCGGGGTCTTGAGCGCATGGGCGAGGTTGCCGGCATGGCGCCGCGCCTCCTCCGCCTGGCGATCATTATGCTCGACCAGCGCGTTGAGCTCGTCGATCATCGGCCCGACCTCGGCCGGCATCGGCCCGCCGACGCGCTGGGTGCGCCCCGCGCGCAGGCTGGCGATCTCGCGCCGAACCTTGCGCAAGGGGCGCAGCCCATACCAGGTCTGCAGCGCCGCCATCGCCACCAGCCCCAGGCCGAGCAGCGCGAAGCTTCGCACCAGCGTGCGGCGGACGGTGGCGATCTGCGCATCGAGCACTTCGCGGCTTTCCGCCACCTGGAAGCGCCAGCGCACCGGCGATCCGGGGAGCTTGAGGTCGCGCTCGGCGATGCGCAGCTTCTGGTCGGCAAACTGGTTGCTGTCGTAGAAATGCATCTCGCGATCATTGTGGACCTGATCGACGCGCAGCTTGCGATCCCAGAGCGAGCGCGACGGAAACGGCTCGAAGCCCTGGCCGCTGATCTGCCAATAGGCGCCCGAATTGGGCTCCAGGAAACGCTGGTCTGCCAGTTCGCGGTTGAGCACCACTTCGCCGTTGGAGCCGACCTCCGCCGAGACGATCATCGACGAGACGAGATAATCCAGCTGGTCGTCGAAATTGCGGGTGATCGCGCTGGTCAGCACGCGGTCCAGCGCATAGCCGCCGCCGACGAGCAGCAGCAGGATCCAGGTGGTCGCGACCAGCAACATCCGCCGGCTGACCGAGCCGGTGACGCGCACCGGCCGATAACCGCGCGCATCGACCTCGGCGGGCGCGGGCGCGGCATCGTGTTCCTCGCCGGAGATCAGCGTCGCGTCCACCCAGCCCGCCTCAGGTGAAGCTGGCTTCGTCGAGGCTGTAGCCCAGGCCGCGGATGGTGGTGATCACGTCGGCGCCCAGTTTCTTGCGGATGCGGGTGACGAACACTTCGATCGTGTTCGAATCGCGATCGAAATCCTGGTCGTAGATATGCTCGATCAGCTCGGTGCGGCTCACCACCTTGCCCTTGTGGTGGAGCAGATAGCTGAGCAGCTTGTACTCCTGCGCGGTCAGCTTCACCGGCTCGCCCGCCTTGGTGACCTTGCCCGAGCGGGTGTCGAGGCGGATGTCGCCCGCGGTAAGCTCGGCCGAGGCATTGCCCGAGGCGCGGCGGATCAGCGCGCGCAGGCGGGCGATCAGCTCTTCGGTCTGGAACGGCTTGGCGACATAGTCGTCAGCGCCGGCATCGAGCCCCGCCACCTTGTCCGACCAGCTGTCGCGCGCGGTCAGCACCAGCACCGGCATGGTGCGGCCTTCCTTGCGCCAGCGATCGAGCACGGTCAGTCCGTCGATCTCGGGCAGGCCGAGGTCGAGGATGATCGCGTCGTACTGCTCGGTCGAGCCGAGGAAATGGCCTTCCTCGCCATCGGTCGCGAGGTCGACGGCATAGCCCGCGCCCTCGAGCGCGGTGCGCAGCTGGATCCCGAGATTGGGTTCGTCCTCGACGATCAGAAGTCGCATTCGCTGTCCCGTCCTTTTCTAGTGTCAGCTGCCCATGCGCCGGAGGATCTGGCCGGTATGGCCGTCCACCTCCACCCAGATCACCGATCCATTGCGCAGGAACTTGAGCGTGTAAACGTCGTGCTCGGGATCATAGTCGAACCCGAGATATTGCGCGCCCGGCATGCGGGGGATCACCCGCCGCTCGATCTCGCGCGCGGGCAGATTCTGGCCGCGAAGCCGCCGCTCGCGCGCCGCACGCTGGCCGTCATCCTGCTCCGCGCCGATCGGGCGCGAGACGACCGGGCTCGTGAGCGCGAGGCTCGCAAGACACGCGATCAGAACGGGTTTGACCAACATCGGCATCGGAATGGCATAGGGTCCGGGCATTGAATAGCCCCTGAACATGCCCGTCAGCCATGGTTCGGCAATTGTGGCATTGGTGCATCGCCGCCCCCCATGCCTGGCCGCTTGCGGGGAGGCCCGCCGCCTCCTAGGTGCTGCACCATGGCTGCTCCGGTGCTTTCCTATGAAGGGCTGGGTCTCGTTCAGGGATCCGGCTGGCTTTTCCGCAATCTCGACCTGCATATCGGCGAGCGCGATCGGCTCGCGCTGATCGGCCGCAACGGTGCGGGCAAGACGACATTGCTCAAGCTGATCGCCGGCGCGATCGACAGCGACGAGGGCCGCCGCACGATCGTGCCCGGTACCCGCGTGATCCTGCTGGAGCAGGAACCGCGCATGGCCGGCTGCACCACGCTGATGGACTATGTCCTCTCCGGCGACGACGCGCCCGCCCAGCACGAGGCCGAGGCGATCGCCGACCAGCTCGGCATCGATCTCAGCCGCGAAGCCGCCACCGCCTCGGGCGGCGAGCGCCGCCGCGCCGCGATCGCCCGCGCGCTGGCGCAGGATCCCGACGTGCTGCTGCTCGACGAGCCGACCAACCATCTCGATCTCGGCGCGATCGAATGGCTGGAAGACTGGCTGACGCGCTACAAGGGCGCCTTCGTCGTCATCAGCCACGATCGTACCTTCCTTACGC
The DNA here is from genome assembly GCF_012650175.1 of Sphingomonas sp. S2M10. Classification (GTDB taxonomy): domain Bacteria; phylum Pseudomonadota; class Alphaproteobacteria; order Sphingomonadales; family Sphingomonadaceae; genus Sphingomonas. The sequence continues at coordinate 179,936 of NZ_JAAILI010000055.1, read as the reverse complement.
GCCTGACCCGCCAGACGCTGTGGCTCGATCGCGGTTCCATCCGCCGCGCCGAGATCGGCTTTGGCGGGTTCGAGGCGTGGACCGAGCAGGTCTATGCCGAGGAGGAGCGCAACGCCCAGCGGCTCGACGCCAAGCTCAAGATCGAGGAGCATTGGCTCCAGCGCGGCGTCACCGGCCGGCGCCGGCGCAACCAGGGCCGCTTGTCCAAGCTCAAGGAAATGCGCGCCGAACGCGCCGCGATGACCGGCCCGCAGGGCACCGCCGCGCTCGCCACCGCCGCGGACGGCAACCAGACCAAGGTGGTGATCGACGCCAAGCACGTCACCAAGCGCTTCGGCGAGCGGACGATCATCAAGGACCTGACCTTCCGCGTCACCAAGGGCGACCGGATCGGCATCGTCGGATCGAACGGCGCGGGCAAGTCGACCTTGCTCAAGATGCTGACCGGCGAGCTGGAGCCCGACGAGGGCACGGTCAAGCTCTCGCAGACGCTGGACGCGATCATCATCGACCAGCAGCGCAGCCTGATGGCGCCCGACAAGCGCGTCCGCGACGTGCTGGCCGACGGCGGCGACTGGATCGACGTGCAGGGCGCGCGCAAGCACGTCCATGGCTATCTCAAGGAATTCCTGTTCGATCCCAGCATCGCCGAGGCGCGGATCGGCACGCTGTCGGGCGGCGAGCGCTCGCGCCTGCTGCTCGCGCGCGAATTCGCCCGGCCGTCCAACCTGCTGGTGCTCGACGAGCCGACCAACGATCTCGACCTCGAGACGCTCGACCTGCTGCAGGAAGTGATCGCCGATTATGCCGGCACGGTGCTGATCGTCAGCCACGATCGCGACTTTCTCGACCGCACGGTGACGGTGACGCTCGGGCTCGACGGCAGCGGCATGGTGGACGTGGTGGTCGGCGGCTATGCCGATTGGGAAGCCAAGCGGCGTCCGCGGAACGAGGCGAAGAAGGCGAGCAAGCCGGTTGCTGCGCCCGCGCCCGAGGCACCCAAGGCGCGCACCAAGCTCAGCTACAAGGACCAGCGCGATTACGAGCTGCTGCCCAAGCGGATCGAGGAGATCGACCAGACGATCGCGCGCGACGAGGCGGCGCTGGCCGATCCGGCGCTCTACACCAAGGACCCGGCCAAGTTCGCCAAGCTGAGCGAGGGCATCGCCAGGCTGCGCGACGAGAAGGACGCGGCCGAGCTGCGCTGGCTGGAGCTGGCGGAGATGGTGGAAGGGTTGGCCTGAACCTTGAAACGACGAGCCCCGCCGGATCGCTCCGGCGGGGCTCGCGCATCCAGGGAGCGGGACGCTTAGTTGGTGCTGTAGCGAACCCGTACCGAGCGCCGCGCAGCGCGCAGCATGCCGCCCATCATCCCGAAGCCGGCAATCATCAGCGCCCAGCTGGCCGGTTCCGGCACGGGCGAAAGCGCCGTCGCCGAGAAGCTGGTCAGCCCGCTACCCTGGGTCGTCAGGGTGAAACGGCCGGCGGTGTCGTCGAATCCGGTTGCGCGGAAGGTGCCGGAGGCGATCACCTTCAGGCTGCCGCCGCTGCCGTCGTTCGAGTAGGTCACCGAGTTGATCGACCCCAGATCGAAGAAGATCGTGGAGCCGACATCAAAGAACGACGCGATCGGGCCTGTCGCAAAGGTCGGCAGATCCTTGATCGTTCCGCAGGGACCCGCACAGGCGATGCCCGCGAAGACTCCCGTGCTGCCCAGCGCTGCGAAGATCGTGCCGGGCGTGCCGCCGTCGTTGGCATTCGACGGCAACGACAGGAAGTTGTAAAAATCGAGACCGGTCGCGGTCTCCATGGTCGTCGAGCCGATCGGTCGAACGAAGCCGATCAGATTGATCTGGCCTATGATCGGCGCGGCATGGGCAGGTACCGCAGCGCTGAGCAGCGCTGCCGCGGCGGCAAGTCTCGTGGTCGTACGCATGGACGCACCCTTTCCCTTTTAAAACATCCGTTTCGGCGACTCGAAGTGGCTAGTTCTGTTAACGACAGATTAACCCCATGAGATCCCTCAACAATAATGTTCTCACATGCGAAGACATGAACATATTGAATTGTGCGGTACGGTGCGATCGGATGCACAAGGGGATTGCGGCCGGGACATCGGGAGGTTCGACGCGTTCCAGCGGCAGCAATTTGCGCTGGACAAAGGGCGACTCATCTCACCGAATGAGCCCGCTATGCCGCGTCCGTCACGCGAGCGAAACGTTGCTGCATGTGCGCGCAGATTCGCGGCCGGCCTGCTGCGTTGATCGAGTTGTTCCAATCTGGCACAGAAAGATGTTCGGGTGCGATATTAGACGTTCCGGCCCTAGAGGCGCTTTCCGTGGCGTCCGGCAAGTTCGACCACATATTGCCACGCCACCCGGCCGGACCGGCTGCCTCGCTGCGTAGCCCATTGAACGGCGTCTGCCGGCTCGAACACGAGTCCGTACGCCTCGGCATAGCCGCGAACGATCGCGACATAGGTGTCCTGATCGACGACATGAAAGCCGAGGGACAGACCAAAACGATCGGCGAGCGCGAGGTCGTCGTCGATCGTATCGCGCGGGTTGATCGCGCTGGCCTGCGCCTCGATGTCGCGCGGGAGAAGGTGCCGGCGGTTGGAGGTGACCAGCAGACGGGAGTTAGCTGGGCGCGCCTCGGCGCCCCCTTCGAGCAGCGAGCGTAGCGCGCGGGCATCGGCTGCGGCGTCGAAGCCGAGATCGTCGAGGAAGATCGCGAACGGCCGATCGGTGTCGGCGAGCAGCGCGAACAGATCCGGCAGCGTGTCGAGATGCGTCGTCGCCGCCTCGACCAGCGCGAGCCGCCCGCCCTGCGCCTGCACCTCGGCGACCGCGCCCTTGACCAGCGCCGACTTGCCGGTGCCGCGCGCGCCCCACAGCAGCACATCCTGCGCGGCGTGACCGGCGGACAGTCGCTCCAGATTGGCGAGCAGCGCTGCCCGCTGCTTCTCCACTCCCTGGAGGAGCGCGAGCGGGGTGGGGGCAAAGGCGCGGGCCGGAACGATCGCGCGCCCGCGCCAGACATAGGCGGGATAGGCGGTCAGATCGGCGGGCGGCGCGGGGGGCGGCGCCAGCCGTTCGAGCGCCTCGGCGATACGGATCAGCGGATCGGTCATGCCGAGGGGCTATAGCGCAACGTGCGGCAGGTGCGAGCCTATCGATCCTCCCCTGCAAGGGAGGCGGCGCGCGCAGCGCGGCGGAGGGGTGTCGACCCTGGTGGAGCATCCCGCCATCACGACCGAAACACTCCTCCACCACCGCCTCCGGCGGCGGTCCCCCTCCCCCTCCGGGGGAGGATCGGGATCAGCCCGCCGTTTCCTTGTTCCGCCAGAAGTCCTGGACGATTTCCCAGCCTTCCTCGGCGGTTTCGCAGAAGCGGAACAGGTTCAGGTCACGCGGCGAGATCACGCCCTCGTCGCACAGCGCCTCGAAGTTGACGACGCGGTTCCAGAATTCCTTGCCGTAGAACAGCACCGGGATCGGATCGACCTTGCCGGTCTGGATCAGGGTCAGCAGCTCGAAGCTTTCGTCGAAGGTGCCGAAGCCGCCCGGGAACACCGCCACGGCGCGCGCGTGGAGCAGGAAGTGCATCTTGCGCAGCGCGAAATAGTGGAACTGCATGCTCAGCCCGGGCGTGACGTAGGGGTTGGGCGCCTGTTCGTGCGGCAGCACGATGTTGAGCCCGATCGTCTCCGCGCCGACGTCCCGCGCGCCGCGGTTCGCCGCTTCCATGATCGAAGGCCCGCCGCCCGAGGTGACCACAAAGTGGCGCTTGCCCGCGGTGTCGACGGGGAAGTTGCTCGCCAGCCGCCCCAACTCGCGGGCGACGTCATAATATTTGGACTTGGCGACCAGGCTCTCGGCGATGCGCTTCTGCTGCTCGGTCTCGGCGAGCGCCAGCACCGCCTCGGCCTTGGCCGGCTCGGGGATGCGCGCCGAGCCGTAGATCACGAAGGTGGAGGCGATGTTCGCCTCGTCGAGCAGCAGCTGCGGCTTGAGCAGCTCGAGCTGAAAACGCACCGGCCGCAGGTCCTCGCGCAGCAGGAAGTCCATGTCCTGGAAGGCGAGCCGGTAGGCGGGATGCTCGGTCTGCGGGGTGCCGGTGGCGGTGTTGGCGGCTTCGGCCTCCTGCTGGGCAGGGCGGAAGACGCGCGACGGGACTCTCGTATCGCTCATTGCCGGCGGATTAGGCGCATCCGGTCCGCTTGGAAAGCCTCAGGCGCAGAACGGGCCGCGCCCCATATCGAGGTGGAAATGGTCGCGATGGACGTAATTGTAGTTCGGGCTCAACACGGTAGCGAAGCGCCTGCACGCCGACGCATGGATCGTCTCGAGGAATTTCCGGATGGCAGGATCCTGGTTTTGCCAGTCCTTCAGGATGGTGATTCGGCGCCCGTCCCGCAGCACGAAACCGGACACGTCGACCGCATTGGCGCGACCATGCTCGGAGAGCTTGGTGGAGGATTGCGCGCTGCCGACGATCGCCCGGCAGACATAGGTGCCGAAGGTGTCCACCCGCACCAGGTCGCTGCCCAGGATCTGCCGCGCGGCCGGGGCTACGGCGTACTGCACCCAGCCGGTAAAGGCGCGGGCGAGTGGGCAGCGCATGCTTTTGATGCCGCCGACCGGCACGCCGATGTCGATCAGCTGCACCCCGCCCTCGACGATGCAGCCCCCGCCATAGTCGCGATCCGGCAGCGCATTGAACCGCACCCCCGCGCGGGAGAGATCGGTGAAACATTGCTGGGTGTCGCGCGGCGTCGGCCGGTTGAGCGTGATCGGCGGGCTGCCGCGCGGGCGGACAGGGGCGGGGGCCGAGCGTTTGTCGCCGTCGCCGCTGCCAAAGATGCAGGCCGAAAGCAGCAGGGGCAGGGCCAGCACCGCCAGCGGGAACACACGCGAGAACGCCATGGTGAGACATTCTACGCGAGTTCTACCGAGACGCGAACCACGGTTCGTCGTGCAGGCGACTCGCTTTGTCAGCGCGTCGCCTCGATGAAGCGGTCGCCGAGCGCGGCGGGGACACGAAGCAGCCGCCCGGTGGCGCGGTCGAGCAGCGCCCAGGTGGTCACCGCCTCCACCCGCACCTTGCCGTCTTCTCCGAGGAAACGGACGTGGCGGTTGAAGCGGGCGCCGCGCGGCGGCTCGGGCACCCAGGTCTCGCCGGTCACCGTCTCGCCGACATGGACATTGCCGCGATAGTCGATCTCGTGTCGGGTGATCACCCAGACATAGGCGGCCTGCTCCTCGGGCGTGGCGAGGCTGTCCCAGTGCGCGACCGCGATGTCCTGGATCCACGCCACCCAGACGGCATTGTTGACGTGCCCCAATATGTCGATGTCGGCAGTGGTGGCGGTGATCGGTCGGGAGAAGCGGGGCATCACGAATCCTTCGGCGGTAACCATGGAGCGTAGCGCGCCGTTCAGTTCAAGGGGAGCAAGGTCGGCGCCATGCTGCCGAGACGGCCCTCTTCTCTGTTCCGCAGCCGCTGGGCGGCGCTGCTCTGGGCAGCGGGGGTGCTGTGGACGGCAGTGACCGTGGCAGGCGCCGGCGCGTCGCAGGGCCCTTCGCCGCCGATCGAGAACGCAGCCGACGCGCTCGGGCAGCCGATCGACAAGGAGGATCTGGCGCTGCTCCGCAACTTGACAGGCTGATTATTGGGCGGGCTTGCCCGGATCGTCCTGAAACTTGATCGCGCGGATGTGCCAGGCACGCTGCTCGGCGGTCGCACCATCGATGTCACCGGCACGGTGCAGCGTGACCTCGCCGAGCTGGTAAAAGGGCTTGCCGGTGGCTTTCATACGCCCATAGACCTGCACCGGCACGGTGACGTAGCGCTGGCCGGCACCCGCCTCGATCTGGCCCGGCGCGCCGATATTGGCGTGGTACTCCGTATAGGGAGCGAACCGCGCGGCGAACGCCTTGGCATCGCCGCCGGACGCCTTGCCGCCGTCGCTCCACAGTGCCCAGGCCTCGTCGGTGCGGCCGCTTTCGATCAGCGCATAATAGGTCTGGACGACGTTGGCAGCGCCCTGCGCGCTTTCGGGCGCGAACTTGGCCTCGCTGATCGGAGTGCGGTCGTCGGGCAGTCCGCCCGGCTGGCCCGGGGCGGGCGGGTTGAGCGGCTCGAGCGGCGCATCGCTCGTCGCCTGCTCGGCGGCGGCCGGCGCGGTCTGGTTGACCTCCGCGTTGGCCGCGTTGTCGGCCGCCGGGGGCAAACCAGAGGAACAGGCGGCGAGCGAACAGGCGGCGAGCGAACAGGCGACGAGCAGGGCTGGGGTCAGACGCATCCGGGTCTCTTCCAAAACAAGAACTTGCGAACGAGCCACCGGATGCGCCGGTTCCTCACTCGACCAGCGGCTGATTGCCGACAAAGCCCAGCTTGGCGATGTTGGCCCGCTTGATCGCGGCGAGGATCGTGTCGAACCGCTCGTAGCGCGTCTCGGGATCCGTCTGGAGCTGGAGCACGGCCGCATCGGCGCGCAGCGCGGCAAGCTTGGCCGGCAGGGCGGAATCGGCGAGGCGGGTGCCGTCCCAGAACAGCGCGCCGTCGCGATCGATCGCCAGGCGGTGGGTCGCGTCGTCGGTGGCGGATGCAGGGCCCTGCGGCAGGTCGACGGGCACCTTGTGGGACATGATCGGCATGCTGAGGATCATGACGATCAGCAGCACGAGCATCACGTCGATGAACGGCGTCACGTTTATCGCGCCGATCGGCATCGGTTCGGCGGCGGGTACCAACTTGCGCATGACCTCTCCTCCTTTGTTGCTACAGTATATCGTAACACCTGGGGGCCGCGATGCAAGCGTGGCCCGGGTGCGTTCGACGCGAACGCCGCGCGCACCCGGGCGTCGTGTCAGGGGCGCAGCGCCACGTCGTCGGGGTCGTCGAGTTCTTCGTCCAGATCGTCTTCGTCGACATCCTCGTCGTCGAAGTCGTCCTGGATGTCGTCCTCGTCGAGATCGTCCTCGTCCTCCTCGGCGTCGTCGTCTTCCTCGCCGATTTCGTCGTCGGTCATCGACAGGTCGTCGAGATCGTCGTCGTCGTCCTCGTTGCCGCCCAGATCCGGGTTCAGATCCGTCAGCAGCGCGCCGTCATCGGGGCCGTCGCCCGTCACCTCGAGAATTTCGGCGCGCTGGCTCTCGTCATAGCCTTCCGCGTCATAGCCGTCGTCGCCGGGACTCTGAATGCCGCTCATCGCCAAACCTCATTGCTGGCCCGGCGGGGATCGCCGGGATTCGGAAAGCGCAACGGCGCGGGCCCCGGCTGCGTTCCGACTCAGCTCGGGCGGAACATCCGTCCGCGTTCCGTCACCGCTACTACCACGAGCGAGAGCCCACCCATCAGCAGAAAACCACTATACAGCGGGATAGTGGTGCCGTCGAAGGCCTGGCCGATGGCAGCGCCGATCAGCGCCCCGGCCAGCGTCGTCACGAAGCCCTGCAGGCTGGAAGCGGTGCCGGCAATCGCGCCCATCCGCTCCATCGCCATTGCGGAGAAGTTGGAGGTAGCGAGGCCGAAGCACGCCATCATCAGCGCCTGCAGCACGGCGAAACTCCACAGCGTTTCCATGTCCAGCACGGTGATGGCGAGGTGCACGCCCGCGAGAAGGGTCAGCAAGGTGAGCGCGGTGTGCGAGATGACCCGGGTGCCCAGCCGCATCACGATGCGGGAATTGAGGAAGGAGCCGACCGCCATCGTGCTCGCCACGCCGGCAAACACCACGGTCAGCAGGTCCGGCCGGTGGAACACGTCGGCCATCACCTGCTGCACCGATCCGATAAAGCCGAACAGCGCGCCGGAGAGCAGGCCCGTGGCGATCGTGTAGCCCACCGCCGCGCGGTCGCGCAGCATCAGGCCGTAATCCGCGACGATCCGCGCCGGGTGGAGCGACTGGCGCGCGTCGGTGCCGAGTGTCTCCGGCATGCGCAGCGCGAACCAGAGCAGCACCAGGCCTGCGATCGCGCCGATTCCCCAGAAGATCGTCCGCCACGATCCGCCGGCGGACAGGATGATCTGGCCCACCGCGGGGGCGAAGATCGGGGCGGCCATGAAGACGATGAACACCAGGCTCATCACGCGCGCCATGGCGCGCCCGGCATAGCAATCGCGCACCAGCGCCACCGTCACCACCCGCGCGCCCGCCGCCGCGGTGCCCATGGCAAGGCGGGCGAGCAGCAGCAGCACGAAGCTGCCGGAGATGGCCGCGATCGCGCAGGTGACCACATAACAGGCCAGCGCGACGATCAGCACCGGACGGCGGCCGAACCGGTCCGACAGCGGGCCATAGGCGAGCTGTGCGACGGCAAAGCCGATCAGGAAGGCGGTGATCACGAACTGGCGGTGGTTGGCCGAATCGACGCCCAGGCTGGCCCCGATTGCGGGCAGGGCGGGGAGCATCGAATCGATGCCAAGCGCGGTCAGCGCCATCAATGCGGCGGCGAGCGGCACGAACTCGCCGAAGCGCAGCGGGGCCTTGCCGGCGGAGGCGGTGCTCAGATGCGGGGCGTTCATGCCTGCGCCATGGCCCAACCCTGTTGCTGCGTCACCCCTTTTCCGGTTGACGCGGATAGCCGCGCAACAACATTGCGGTGCGAAACCGCCGCAGGAGTATCCCGATGAATCGCCGCCTTGTTCCTCTCTTGCTGCCGTTCGCGCTCGTCGCCTGCCACGGCAGCGCCAACATCGATTTCGACGGCAACGATATCGACGGCAACAGCGTGATCTCCACCGACGCCAACGGCCGCATCCAGATCAAGACGCCGGGCATCCAGGGATCGATCACCTTGCCCAAGATGCCGCTGGACGCGAAGAATTTCGACATAGACGGGGTGACGCTCTACCCCGGATCGACGCTCAAGAACCTCAAGGTCAACGACAAGGGTAGCGACAAGGAGGGCGAGGTGATCGTCGAGTTCGAGAGCCCGGCCGCGCCTACCGTGGTGCGCGACTGGTTTCGCGACAACATGACGAAACAGGGCTTCAAGGTGACGACCAAGGACGATAACCTGATCGGCACCACCGATGACGGCCAGCCCTTCGCGCTCCAGCTCAGCGCGGTGGGCGATGGCAAGACCAAGGGGCTGATGCAGGTCGGCCGCTGAGCGGGTACGGACCAGCGCCGCGGCCACTCGGAATGTCCCCAGTCTTGTGGGGCCGTTCGTGGCGAGGCTAACCACGCGTTTTTGCGTTCGGAGACTGTGATGTTGGATACCCTCACCGAAATTCCGGTGCTTTCGCTCGACGCGCAGGCCGGCGATCCGGAGGGCTTTGCCCAGGCGTTCGGCCAGTCCTTCCAGCGTTTCGGCTTTGCGGTGGTGCGCGATCACGGCGTGCCTCCGGAACTGATCGAGCGGGCGTGGCGCCTCACCAAGGCGTTCTTCGACCTGCCGGAGGAAGAAAAGCGCGCGCACTTCATCCCGGGCGGCGGCGGTGCGCGCGGCTATACCCCGTTCAAGACCGAGATCGCCAAGGGGGCGAGCCATGTCGATCTGAAGGAGTTCTGGCATATCGGCCGCGAGCTGGCCCCCGGCCACCGCTTCGCCGATGTAATGGCGTCGAACATTTGGCCGAGCCAGCCCGAAGGCTTTCGCGAGACCTTTCTCGAGCTGTTCGCGGCGTTGGACACCGCGGGCGACAAGCTGCTCTCGGCGGTCGCGCGCTATCTCGGTCTGGCGCCCGACTGGTTCGACACCGCGGTGAAGGACGGCAACTCGGTGCTGCGCCTGCTCCACTATCCGCCGGTGGCGGCCGACGCGCCGGAGGTTCGCGCCGGCGCGCACGAGGATATCAACCTGATCACCCTACTCCTCGGTGCCGAGGAAGCCGGGCTCGAGCTGCTCGACCGTGACGGCAAGTGGCTGGCGGTAAAGCCGCCCGAAGGCGCGATGGTGATCAATGTCGGCGACATGCTGCAGCGCCTGACCAACCATGTGCTGCCCTCGACCACGCACCGCGTCGTCAACCCGCCGGCCGAGCGCCGCGGCCATTCGCGCTATTCGATGCCGTTCTTCCTGCATCCCGCACCCGACTTCCTGATCAAGACGCTGCCCGGCTGTATCAGCGCAGACGCCCCCAACCGCTATCCGGAGCCGATCACCGCGCACGATTATCTGCACGAGCGGCTGGTGGAGATCGGCCTTATCAAGAAATAAACAGCGTGTTGCGACGCCCGCTCGCGACAAAATCTGTCTTTCCTTCCGGGAAGGGAAGGGGCTAGGGACCGACAGGCGGCGGCGGGGCGACAAGCGCCCGGCCGCCGCCTTGTCTTATGGATTCAAGAGGAACGAGGAATGGCGGAAGCGTTGCGCGTGGCACTGGCGGGGCTGGGAACCGTAGGCGGTGGCGTGATTCGCCTGCTCGACGCCAATGCCGAGCTGATCAGCCGCCGCGCCGGCCGTCCGATCGAAGTGGTCGCGGTCTCCGCCCGCGATCGCAGCAAGGATCGCGGCATCGATCTTTCGCGCTTCGACTGGGTGGATGATCCCGTGGCGCTCGCCCGGCATGGCGAAGCCGATGTGGTGGTGGAACTCGTCGGCGGCTCGGACGGCCCCGCATTGGCGCTTGCCCGCGCGGCGCTGGGGGCGGGCAAAAGCTTCGTCACCGCCAACAAGGCGATGATCGCGCATCATGGCCTGGAACTCGCGCAGGCAGCCGAAGGCGCGCAGGTCGCGCTCAAGTTCGAAGCGGCGGTGGCGGGCGGCGTGCCGGTGATCAAGGGGCTGCGCGAAGGTGCTGCGGCAAACGCTATCTTGCGCGTCTACGGCATCCTCAACGGCACCTGCAATTTCATCCTGTCGAAGATGGAGGCCGAGGGCCGCGACTTCGCCGAGATCCTCGCCGAGGCGCAGGCGCTGGGCTATGCGGAGGCGGACCCGACCTTCGACATCGACGGCATCGACGCGGCGCACAAGCTCTCGATCCTCGCCAGCCTCGCCTTCGGCACGCAGCCGGCGTTCGCCGACCTGAAGGCGAGCGGCATCCGCCACATCCTGGCCGCCGACATCGCCGAGGCGGCGACGCTGGGTTACCGCGTACGGCTGCTCGGCATCGCGGATGCGGGCGCGCACGGGCTGTTCCAGCGCGTCCACGCGCATCTCGTGCCGCTCGGGCACCCGCTGGCGCATGTCACGGGATCGACCAACGCAGTGGTGGCCGAGGGAAATTTCGTCGGTCGCCTGCTGTTCCAAGGCGCAGGCGCGGGCGACGGCCCGACCGCCAGCGCGGTGGTGGCAGACCTGATCGACATCGCCCGTGGCGAATTCGGCCCGCCTTATGCGATGCCGGCGACGGCGCTGGTCGCCCAGCCTGCGGCGGACAGCGGCGAGCGGCGCGGTCGCTCCTATGTGCGCTTCACCGTGGCCGACCGCGTCGGCGTGCTGGCGGAAATCGCCGCGGCGATGCGCGATGCGGGCGTCTCGATCGAAAGCCTGATCCAGCGCGGCGTGAGCCCCGATGGCAGCGCCCTCGTCGCCATCGTCACCCATGAGGCGCCGGAGCGGAGCATCGCCCAGGCGCTGGAAAAGCTGCGGGGCTCGCAGAGCCTTACCGGCGAGCCGATGTGGATGCACATTCTCGACGCGTGAGCGCCGGCGGCGGGGTCAGTAGCTCAGCCGGAGCAGCCGGCGGCCGCTTCCCGGGCACACCGGCATGCCGGTGCGGTTGCAACTCGGGCCCTGCGCGGCCCGGAGCATCTCCAGCCTGCGATCGATCAGCGGCTCGCTCGCGCCGGTCAGTCGGAATCGGCTTCGTGCGTTGCGCGTGCCGCAGTCGCGTTCGACGTCGCAGGCGCTGATCAGCGGAGAGAGATCGCCGGTGGGCCGTGCCGAGCGCTTGAGCGTGGCGCGCGTCACGCGCGGACGTGCCGTCTCCGCGGCGCTCACGGCGCCGGCCAGGCTAGCGCTCTGGAGCGCCAGTGCGATCAACAACATATGCCCTCCTGTCGTGTCCCGCGGAAGCAACGCGTCGATATGCGGCTGGTTGCGCAGCCATGCAGGCCTTTCATCGCGCTCATGGAGCAAGCTCCCGCTGCTGCAGTTTCACCTCGCCGTCCAAGCCCATCGTCGCGGTGATGCCAACCTTGCCGCATTTGACGGTAAACGCGCCCTTGCCGCAGGGAGTGATCCCCTGCTGCACGGGGTCACCAATCAACCGGTTGAGCCGGGCGGCATCAGAGTCCCGCCCGAGGTTCGGCGCGACGAACGGAACCCGGTAGCGATCGGCGTCGCGGCGGGAACATACGATGATCTCGCTCGGATCCGTCGAGGCGCGGCACGGAATCTCCGCCTGGGTGCGCGTACGATAGTCCGCCAGCACGGTGGCAACCGCACTTTGTTGAGCCATCAGGAGCATCGCCAGCAACATGGTGTCGCATCTCCACCAACTGGCGCAATGATATCGCAAATTGGTGCCGAAATCACTAAAGGACTTGGGCCCTTTTCGCTGACAACGTTAGCACTGCTCGACAGCGCGGGAAGCGCCCCCTATCGCATCGCACAAATCGAACAGGGGATCACCGAACCGATGCCGAACGCAAGCCATGTTCTCGACCGAGTCCTCGTTCTCGAAATGGTGCGCGTCACCGAAGCCGCTGCGATCGCCGCCTCCAGCCTGATCGGCCGGGGCGACGAGAAAGCCGCCGACCATGCCGCGGTGGAAGCGATGCGCGAGGCGCTCAACCAGCTCTACATGGACGGCACCGTGGTGATCGGTGAAGGCGAGCGCGACGAGGCGCCGATGCTCTTTATCGGCGAAAAGGTCGGCTCCGCGATCGGCAAGGGACCGAAGATCGATATCGCGCTCGATCCGCTGGAAGGCACCACGATCACCGCCAAGGCCGGCCCCAACGCGCTGGCGGTGCTGGCGGTGGCCGAGGAAGGCTGCCTGCTCAACGCGCCCGACGTGTATATGGACAAGATCGCGGTCGGCCCGGGCTATCCGCAGGGTGTGATCGACCTCAACAAGACCCCGACCGAGAACATCCAGGCGATCGCGGCCGCCAAGGGCGTGCAGCCCAGCGAGATCATCGCCTGTGTGCTGGATCGCACCCGCCACGAGAAGCTGATCGCCGAGCTGCGCGAGATCGGCTGCGGCATCATGCTGATCCCGGACGGCGACGTGGCCGGCGTGATCGCGACCAGCGATCCGGACACGACGATCGATGTGTATATGGGCCAGGGCGGTGCGCCCGAGGGCGTGCTGGCCTGCGCGGCGTTGCGCTGCGTCGGTGGCCAGTTCCAGGGCCGGCTGGTGTTTCGCAACGAGGACGAGCGCGCGCGCGCCCGCAAATGGGGCATCGAGGATCTCGACAAGATCTACTCGCTCGACGAGCTCGCCAAGGGCGATTGCATTTTCGCTGCGACCGGCGTGACCGACGGCTCGCTGCTCGCCGGCGTCAAGCGGGTGAAGGGCAAGATGACCACCGAGAGCGTGGTGATGCGCGCCAGCTCGGGTACGGTGCGCTGGGTAAAGGGCGAGCACCGCATCGACTGATCCCGACCGAACGCCGCCGGCTTGATCCCGGCGGCGTATTGTCGCACCAAGTCACCCTCGCTTTCTGGGGGATCGACGAACATGCGGCACTGGCTGGTTACGGTAGCACTTGCGGCGCTTGCTGCCCCTCTCGCGGCCGCCGCGCCGCCGCAAGCCGCACCCACCGCGACCGAGGCGCCCTTCACTTTCGAAGAGGCGATGATCCCGATGCGCGACGGGGTGAAGCTCCACACCGTCATCCTGCGGCCCAAGGGCGCCACCGGCCCGCTGCCGATCCTCTTCCAGCGCACACCCTATGGTGCGCCCGACGCCGCACCGGGGCGCGTGCCGAACAGCTGGGCGCCGCTGGTGCGCGACGGCTATATCTTCGTGTTCCAGGACATGCGCGGCCGCTTCAAGTCCGAGGGCGGTCCGTTCACGCTCTCGACCGAAGTTAAGACAGGCAAGGGCGTGACCGACGAGGCGACGGATGCCTATGATTCGATCGACTGGTTGGTGAAGAACGTAAAGCCCAACAACGGCAAGGTCGGCATGTGGGGCGTCTCGTACCCCGGCTTCACCGCTGCCATTGCGCTCGCCAAGCCGCATCCCGCGCTCAAGGCGACCAGCCCGCAGGCGGCGTGGATCGACTATTGGAAGAACGACGATCTCCACCGCTGGGGCGCGATGCGGCTCACCTATGCCAGCGACTGGGTGAACAGCCTCCAGGCCGACAAGACCAATGCCGGCATCGACCTGTATGATCGCTACGACACGTACGACTGGTTCCTCCACGCCGGCTCGCCCGACGAGATTGAGAAGAAATATTTCAAGGGCCGGGTGCCGCGCTTCCGCGAAATGATCGAGCATCCCGATTATGACGATCACTGGAAGAATCAGGTCTGGTCGAACGCGCTCGGCAAGACGACCGTGCCAACGCTCAACGTCGCGGGCTATTGGGACCAGGAGGATCCCTGGGGCAGCTGGAAGATCTGGGAAAAGCAGCGCGCCAATGATCCGGACAAGCTCGCGCTGATGGTCGCCGGCCCCTGGGCGCACGGCACCTGGCACACGCCGGCGAACAGCCTCGGCCGCATCGCGTTCGGCGTCGACAGCGGCACGCAATTCGTGGAGCAGATCGAGGCGCCGTTCTTCGCCTATTGGCTGCACGGCACGGGCACCAGGCCCGACTTCGCGCTGAAGAGCTTCCAGTCGGGCTCGTGGCAGTGGAAGACGTACCAGACCTATCCGCTCGCCAATGCGCAGGCGACCAGCCTCTATCTGCATGCCGACGGTTCGCTCGGCTTCACCGCGCCGGCGGCGGGTGAGGGCTGCCGGGACTATGTCAGCGATCCGGCGCGGCCGGTGCCGTTCCGGCCGCGGCCGATGTCCGCCACCTATGCCACGCCCGACTGGCGCTGGTGGGAAGCCGAGGACCAGCGCTTCGTCGACGACCGGCCCGATGTGCTCAGCTATGTCTCCGCGCCGCTGGAGAGCGACCTGACCGTCACCGGCGCGGTCACCGCCAAGCTGATGGCCTCGACCAGCGGCACCGACAGCGACTTCGTCGTCAAGCTGATCGACGTGTTCCCCGAAAACTACGAGAAGGCACCGACCGCGCTGGGCACCTATGCCAAGGGGCTCAACGGCTATGAGCTGCCGATCGCGATGGAGATTCGCCGCGGCCGCTACCTCAAGAGCTTCGAGCAGGCGACGCCGCTGGTGCCGGATCAGGTGACCGCCTGGGACTTCCCGCTGCGCGACCACGACCATGTGTTCAAGAAGGGCCACCGCATCATGGTGCAGGTCCAGTCGAGCTGGTTCCCGGTGATCGACCGCAACCCGCAGACCTTCGTGCCCAACATCTACAAGGCCAAGCCCGAGGACTATCGCAAGGCGACGCAGCGGGTGTGTGCGGGCTCCGCGGTGACGCTGCCGGTGGTGAAGTAGGCTGTACTTAAGCCCCTCCTCCTGGGAGGAGGGGTTGGGGTGGAGGGATTCCAGAACCTAGGGTGGTCTCGGTGAGACACTGCCCCACCCCAACCCCTCCCCTGAAGGGGAGGGGCTAAGAACTTCTAATTCTTCAGTCGGTAGCCGGTGCGGAAGATCCACACGATCAGCCCCAGGCACAGCAGCAGGAATACACCGGTGAACCCAAGGCTCCAGGCGATGTCGACATCGCCGTGCCCGAAGAAGCTCCAGCGGAAGCCGCTCACCAGATACACCACCGGGTTGAACAGGCTCACCGTGTGCCAGGGCTCGGGCAGCATGTCGATCGAGTAGAAGGCGCCGCCGAGGAAGGTGAGCGGCGTCACCAGCAGCGAGGGCACGATGTTGAGCTGCTCGAAGCTCTTCGCCCAGATGCCGATGATGAAGCCGAACATGCTGAAGGTCACGGCCGTCAGCACCAGGAAGGCGAGCATCGCGGCGGGATGGTCCACCCGCAGCGGCACGAACAGCGCCGAGGTTGCCAGAATGATCAGTCCGATCACCACCGACTTGGTCGCAGCAGCCCCCACGAACCCCACCACCAGCTCGAGAGCCGAGATCGGCGCCGAGAGCAGCTCGAACACCGTGCCGGTGAACTTGGGGAAGTAGATGCCGATCGAGGCATTGGCGATGCTCTGCATCAGCAGCGACAGCATGATCAGGCCCGGCACCAGGAAGCTGCCGTAATTGACCCCGTGGATCGCATCGATCCGGCTGCCGATCGCGCCGCCGAACACGACGAAATAGAGCGAGGTGGTGATCACCGGGGTCGCGATCGACTGCCACAGCGTGCGGATCGTGCGGGCCATCTCGAACTTGTAGATCGCCCAGATGCCGGGAAAGTTGATGCCGTTCATGCCTGCGCCCCCACCAGGTCGACGAAGATGTCCTCCAGGCTCGACTTGGAGGTGTCGAGATCCTTGAAGGCGATGTTCAGGTCGTGCAGCTTGCGCAGCAGCGACGGGATGCCGGTGCGCTCGGCCTGCGCGTCGAAGGTATAGCGCAGCTTGTGGCCCTCGTCCGCGAGGCTGAGCTGCCATTCGCCGAGCTCGGCGGGGATGGCGGCGAGCGGCTCGACCAGACTGAGGTCCAGCTCGCGCTTGCCGAGCTTCTTCATCAGCGCGGTCTTTTCCTCGACCAGCAGCAAGTGCCCCTTGTTGATCACGCCCACCCGGTCGGCCATTTCCTCGGCCTCTTCGATATAGTGGGTGGTCAGGATGATGGTGGTGCCGCGGTCGCGCAGGCGGCCGATCAGCTTCCACATGTCGCGGCGCAGCTCGACGTCGACGCCGGCGGTCGGCTCGTCGAGGAACAGGATGTCGGGCTCGTGGCTCAGCGCCTTGGCGATCATCACCCGGCGCTTCATGCCGCCCGAGAGCTCCATGATCTTGGCGTTGCGCTTGTCCCACAGCGACAGGTCCTTGAGGAGCTGGTCGCAATAGGCGTTGTCCGGCGCCTTGCCGAACAGCCCGCGCGAATAGCGGGCGGCCGAGCCGACGCGCGAGAACATGTCGACCGCGATTTCCTGCGGCACCAGGCCGATCTTGGAGCGCGCCGCGCGCGGCTGGCGGATCGCATCGTGCCCGTCGACCAGGATGGTGCCGGTGCTGGGGGTGACGATGCCGCAGATGATGGAGATGAGCGTGGTCTTGCCCGCGCCGTTCGGCCCGAGCAGGGCGAAGATCTCGCCCTTTTGGATGTCGAGATCGACATGGTCGAGCGCGGTATGGCCCGACGCGTAGGTCTTGGAGACCTGGCGTAGCGACAGGATGGGTTGCATGGGTGATGATGGCCCCGGCCGGAAGGAGCCCGTTAGCTAGGGTGGCGTTCATCCTGCGGCAAGGTGTTGGGCCAATGGCTTTCGTTCGAAGCGTTTCTCCCACTGGCGCGGAGGGCTATCGCATCTAAGCTAAGGGTCTGCACCTTCAAAAGAACCATCGTCATTCCCGCGAAGGCGGGAATCCATTGCGCTGAGCGCTCGGGTAAGGAACTTCGGCATCAGCGCCAATGGATCCCCGCCTTCGCGGGGATGACGAAATACTGTGGTTGATGCGATTGCCCTGCCCTGGCGAGGGAGGATACGCTTTCAGCTTTAGGTGCGGGCCTAGTTCGCCTTCCGCGCGATCGCCACGGCGTCGGCCAGCGCCTGGTAATCGCGCGCGCCATAGAGGATCTGCTTGCCCACCACCCAGGCGGGCGTGCCGTTCATCGCCAGCTTGGCGCCCAACTGGTGGTTGGCGTTGATCTCCTTGGCGACCGTGTCGCTGTTGGCCAGCTTCTGGGTCGCTGCTGGATCGAGTCCTGCCTTGGCCAGCGCATCGCCGATCGTCGCGTTGCTGGGGCTGCCGCTGGCGAACAGCGCGTCGTGGAAGGCGCGGAACTTGCCCTGCTGGGCGGCGGCAAGCGCGAAGCGGGCAGCGATGACGCTCGCCTCGCCCAGCACCGGGTATTCGCGGTAAACGATGCGGACGTTCGGATCCTTGGCGACCAGCTCGGCAAGGCCCGGCAGACTCGCGCGGCAATAGCCGCAGGCATAGTCCATGAACACGGTTACGGTGACGTCGCCGTCGGGATTGCCTGCCCAGGCACTGGCGAACGGCGTGGTGAGCGCGGGCAGGGCGGCGGGGACGGCAGCCTGCGCACCATCCTGCGCCTTTTGGGCCTGCTCGTTATCCTGCTGCTGAAGCCGTTCCATCATGTCGCGCAGAATCGACGGGTTCTCGAGCAGATAGGCTTGGACGATGCGCTCCACCTGCGCCTTGTTGCCACCGATCCCCGGCAGCAGCGCCTGCGCGGCGAGCACGACAAGGCCACCCAGGATCGCAGCGAGGAGCAGCGTGCCGCCCAGGAAGAGCTTCGAGCGGTTCATTGCTGGAGATTGCGTCCCTTGTTGCGCTTGTCGTCCTTCATCGCCTGTTCCGAAACCATGGCGATGTCCTGTGCGCGGATCCATTCGGGCGAGCCCTGCGTCAGGCCGCCCATCGCACGGCGCGCGCTGACCATCGCGGTGCGGGCATCGCCGATCAGGTTGGCGCGCTCGGCGGTGGCGAGCGCGGTGCGCGGCTCGTCGCCCTCGCGGTCATAGACGGTGCCGAGGTTGATCCAGGCGAAGGGATTGTCCCGATCGCGCGTGAGCGACTCGCGCAACACGCGCTCGGCTTCCTTCAGATTTGCCTTGTCCTCGGTCGCGACCAGCGCATGGCCGAAGGTGCTCGCGATCAGCGGGGAATTGTTCGAGAGCTGCGTCGCCTTGCGCAGCGGATCGAGCGCCGCCTGGGGCTGGCCGGATTCGAGCAGGATCTGGCCCTGCAGCTCGAGGAAATAGGGGTCGTTGGGCGCCAGCTTGACCAAAGCCGCCGTTTCGGCCGCCGCCTGCTCCGGATAGCCCGACTGGTGATAGGCATAGGCGCGCGCATAATGCGCCGGCGCCGACTGGTCGCTCTGCGGATAGATCCGCAACGTCTTCTTGGGATCGTTGGTATAGCCGCGCAGCTTGGCCTGAACGCGCTTGAAGCGGCGCTCGAGATCGGTATCGAGCGGCTTGCTCCAGTTGGGCGACCCTTCGAGATCCGCCTTCAGCGTCTGGACGCGATCCTGCGACATCGGGTGGGTCTGCGCGAAGGGGTCGACCTCGGGATCGGTGGCGTAATAGCCATAGCGGTGCATCTCCTGCGTCAGCTTCTCGAAGAAGCCGAGCATGCCCTTGCCCGAAATGCCCGCGCTGTTGAGGAAGCGCACGCCGGCGGCATCGGCCGAGGATTCCTGCACGCGGCTATAGGCGAGATATTTGCCGATTGCGGCACGCTGGCCGGCCATGAGGATGCCGGTGCCGGCCTCGGCCGAGCCCGCCGCCATCGCCGCCGCGCCGAGCAGCAGGCTGAGGATCGAGATATTGCCATAGCCGCCGTCGCGCTGGAACACAGCATGGCCGCCGACGATATGGCCGATTTCATGGGCGATGACGCCCTGCACCTGGTTGGCGGTATCCGCCGCGTCGATCAGCCCTGCATTGACGTAGACGATCTGCCCGCCCGCCACAAAGGCGTTGATCGACGGATCACCGATCAGCACCACCTTGCCATTGGCCGGGTTGAGTCCGGCGGCGGTGAACAGCGGCTTGGCCATGTCCGCCAGCAGCGCTTCGGTTTCGGCGTCGCGGAGCACCGATTGCGCGATCGCCGGGCGCGAGGCGAACGCGGCGAGGCACAGCATCGCGAGCAGCGTGGCCAATCGGTGGATGCGCGCCATGATCGATACTCCCGGGGACTCGTCTGAAGGGCCGCCCTGGCAACAAGGCCCTGAACCTACACTGAAAGCCCCGGCGCGGCACAGGCAGCCGCGCCGGGTATCTTCCTCAGGCGCCGAAGGTGCGCTGCCACCAGCCGCGGCGGGGCTGGCCTTCCTCGGTCGCGGCGTCCTCGGCGGCCGGCGCCTCCGTGGCGTCGGGCGTCGCGTCCTGCGCGGCGGGCGCTTCGATGGCCGGAGCCTCGGGCGCTGCCTCGGCGACCGTGTCCGTCTTCTTGCGACGCGTGCGCTTCGGCTTGGCCGGAGCTTCCTCGGCGGGCGCCGCAACGACAGGGGCAGCGGCTTCCGCCTCGACGTCTGCCTTCTTGCGGCGCGTGCGCTTCGGCTTGGCCGGTGCTTCCTCGGCGGGCGCCTCGACGGCCGCGGCTGCGGCTTCCGCCTCGACATCTGCCTTCTTGCGGCGGGTGCGCTTCGGCTTGGCCGGGGCTTCCACCTCGGCCTCTACCGGCGCCGGCGCCGTCTCGGCGACGGGCTCGGGAGCGGCGACCGGCGCTTCGGCGTCAACCTCGGCTTCGGCCTGCGCCGGGGCGTCGCCGTCCTCGGCTGCCTGCTCGGTACCCTCTTCGCCCGCACCGCGACGGCCGCCACGACGGCCGCGACGGCGGCGCTTGCGATTGCGTTCGCCTTCCTCATGCTGGGCCGCGGTTTCCTCGGTCTCGCCCGCAGCCTCGACCTCGGCCTCCTGGGGCTCGACATCCGCATCGGCCTCGGACTCCATGCCGTCGGTCTCGCTCTGCTCGTCCTGACCGGACTCGCCTCCCTCGCGACGACGGCCACGGCCACGGCGACGGCGGCGGCGCTTGCCACGTCCTTCGCCGTCCCGCTCGCCACGCTCAGGGCGCTCGCCCCGTTCGCGCGGCTCGGCGGCTTCGGCTTCGGCCTCGGCTTCGAGCTCTTCTTCCTCTTCCTCGATCTCCTCGACGAAGTCTTCTTCCGGCTCCTCGAGCAGCGGCTCGATCTTGGGCGCATAGGCCGGCGGCGGGCCCGAGGCCTCGACGGTCATGCGCGCGCCTTCCAGCTCGCCGTCCGCCTCGACCTCGACGAGCACGCCGTAGCGATCCTCGATCTCGGCCAGCTCGCTGCGCTTCTTGTTGAGCACGTAGAAGGCCGCTTCCTGGCTGGCGCGCAGCAGGATTTCCGAACCGCGGCCGCGGGCGGCCTCGTCCTCGATCATGCGCAGCGCCGACAGGCCGGCCGACGAGGCGGTGCGGACCAGGCCGGTGCCCTCGCAATGCGGGCAGGTGCGGGTGGAGGCCTCCAGCACGCCGGTGCGCAGGCGCTGGCGGCTCATCTCCATCAGGCCGAAGGGCGAGATGCGGCCAACCTGGATGCGAGCGCGATCGTTCTTCAGCGCCTCCTTCATCGCCTTCTCGACCTTACGGACGTTGGACGAATGATCCATGTCGATGAAGTCGATCACGACCAGGCCCGCCATGTCGCGCAGGCGGAGCTGGCGGGCGATTTCCTGGGCGGCTTCGAGGTTGGTCGCGGTCGCGGTCTGCTCGATATTGTGCTCGCGCGTCGAGCGGCCCGAGTTGATGTCGATCGAGACCAGCGCCTCGGTCGGGTTGATCACGAGGTAGCCGCCGGACTTCAGCTGCACCACCGGGTGGTACATCGCCGACAGCTGCTCCTCGACGCCGGCGCGCTGGAACAGCGGCACCGCATCGGCATATTGGCGCACCTTGCGGGCATGGCTCGGCATCAGGAGCTTCATGAAGTCCTTGGCCTGTCGATAGCCTTCCTCGCCCTCGACGATCACCTCGTCGATGTCGCGATTATAGATGTCGCGGATCGCGCGCTTCATCAGGTCGCTGTCGCCATAGACCAGCGCGGGCGCCGAGGAGGTGAGCGTCTTCTCGCGAATCTCGTCCCACAGCCGGGCGAGATAGTCGAAGTCGCGCTTGATCTCGGTCTTGGTGCGCTGGAGGCCGGCGGTGCGGACGATGCAGCCCATCGAGGCGGGCAGCTTGAGGTCCGCCATGATCGCCTTGAGGCGCTTGCGATCGGCGGCCGAGTTGATCTTGCGCGAGATGCCGCCGCCATGGGCGGTGTTCGGCATCAGCACGCAGTAGCGGCCGGCGAGGCTGAGATAGGTGGTCAGCGCCGCGCCCTTGTTGCCGCGCTCTTCCTTGACGACCTGGACCAGCAGCACCTGACGCCTACGGATCACGTCCTGGATCTTGTAGCGGCGGCGCAGGTTCATGCGGCGCTGGCGCAGCGCCTCGGCCTCGTCGCCATTGCCGCCACGACCGCGACGGCGGCGGCCGCCCTGCGGAGCGTCCTCGCCTTCCGCGGCTTCCTCGTCGTCATGCGCGCGCTCGACCATCTCGACGCCGTCTTCATGGTCGTCGTGGTCGTGATCGTGGTGATCGTCGTCCTCGTCCCCATCGGCCTCGCGCAGCGCGGCTTCCTGCGCGGCATGCTCGGCCTCCTCGCGCAGCAGGGCTTCGCGATCTTCCTTGGGGATCTGGTAATAGTCGGGATGGATTTCCGAGAAGGCGAGAAAGCCGTGGCGGTTGCCGCCATAATCGACGAAGGCCGCCTGCAGCGACGGCTCGACCCGGGTCACCTTCGCGAGATAGATATTGCCCTTGAGCTGCTTGCGCTCGGCGGACTCGAAGTCAAATTCCTCGATTCGATTCCCTTTGACGACGGCCACGCGGGTTTCTTCCCGGTGGCGTGCGTCGATCAGCATACGCATGGTCATTTATGATTCTCCGGGCGCGCCGGCACAGTTCCTCGAGGGAATGGGGCGCGAGCGCGCGATACAAGAAGCGCCCCAGGCGATCGGCGAGGCCGATCCGGGTGGCGCGGGTTTCAAAAACTGCTGTTGCTGCACGGGCACGAGCGGACCAGCGGTCCCCTTGCTCCACCATCGCCACGCTGCCGGCCGCGAGGGCCTGGCGATGCGGACGGTGGGGAAATTGCCTCATGCGAACGTCAACCTGAACTGTCGCGACAAAAGAAGCGTCGCGGGCCTTATCCGGCGCAGTGCCGGAAGCGTAACCTGCCTAGCACCGCGATGTCGTTGCGGCAACCGCGGGCGAGCGGGCAAGTTTTATTCCCCGGCGGCACAAAGCATTTCCGCGGATTTCGATCCGCGCCTCTATCACATGGGACTTAGCGGGCGGTTAACCAAGCGGAGCGAGCGAATCCGGGCTGGACCATGGGGCGAAGCGCGCGGCATAGCGGCGCGGTGTCGTGGATCTTGGTTCTGCTTGCCGGGTGGCTGACCGGCGTGCCCGGATGGGTCGGCCTGGCCGAGCATGTCCGCGTCGCGGAGGGGGCGCTCGTCGTTTCGCCGAACCCGGCGGCCCAGGAACAGGGGCTCCGCTTCGCCATCCGGACACCGGGCTACAGTGTCAGCCTCGCGATGCCCGCACCCGTGCCGGCAGCAGGCGGTCCGCCGCTGCCGGCCGTCCAGGGGCCTCCAGACGCCCCGCTGATCGTGCTCGACCCTGGCCATGGCGGACGCGACCCCGGCGCGCCCGGCCTGGACGGGGTGACGGAAAAGAGCCTCACGCTCGCCGCCGCCCGCGCGATCCGCGACGCGCTGCTCGCCTCGGGCCGGGTGCGGGTGGCGATGACGCGCGACGCGGATTCGTTCGTGCCGCTGCAGCAGCGCAGCGATATTGGCCGGCGGCTGGGCGCGGCACTGTTCCTGTCGCTCCATTGCGACAGCGCGGCCGATCCGCTGGCATCGGGCGGTACGCTCTACACCCTGTCCGAAATCGCTTCGGACAAGGAGGCGGCGCGGATGGCGGCGCGGGAGAATCGCGCCGACCTGCTTGCCGAGGTCGATCTGGGCAGCGAGCGGGCGGACGTCGCCTCGCTGCTGATCGATCTTGCCCAGCGCCGCACCATGGCGGTCTCCGCGCGCTATGCCGACCTGCTCGCCCGCGAGGTCGCCCCGGCCTTGCGGCTGCACGCGCGGCCGCGGCGGATGGCGGCGCTGATGGTGCTCAAGGCGCCCGACATGCCCTCGGTGCTGTTCGAGCTCGGCTATGTCTCCAATGCCGAGGATGCGCAGGCGCTCGCCTCGCCCGCGGGCCAAGCACGGCTCGCCGCAGCGGTACGCCGGGCGACCGAAATCTTCCTCGCCACCCGCTGAGCCGGGGCAAGGCGCGGGCGCGGCTCCCTTTCTTCCGCTCTAAAAGCTGCTACACCGCGCGCCGCATGGCCGACGGCGACACTCCCCCAACCATCCGTATCGAACGCACGCCCGGCCGCTGGGCGCGGCTGCGGCGGCGCTGGTGGTTCCGCGCGCTCGCGATCCTGGCGCTGCTCGCCGGATTGGGGGTGTTCGCCGTCTGGCTGCTCGTCGCGCGCGATCTGCCCTCGGTCAACAAGCTGCGGACCTATGAGCCGCAGCTGCCCAGCTATGTCCGCTCGGCCGACGGCACGCCGATCCATGCTTATGCGCAGATGCGGCGCGTGCAGCTGAGCTACAACGAGTTTCCGCCGCTGCTGGTGCGCGCCTATATGGCGGCCGAGGACCGCACCTTCTTCTCGCACCACGGGCTCGATTTCCCCGGGCTGGTGCGCGCGGCGGGCGAGGGCATTATCCGTGGCAAGACGCCGCGCGGCACCTCCACCATCACCCAGCAGGTCGCCAAGAATCTCGCGGTCGGCAACGAGGCGAGCTATACCCGCAAGCTCAAGGAAGCGATCCTCGCCTGGCGGATCGAGGACACGCTGTCCAAGCAGCAGATCATGGAATTGTACCTCAATTCCATCGAGCTGGGGCGCAATGCGGGCGGCGTGGCGGCGGCGAGCGAAGCCTATTTCGGCAAGCCGCTCGACAAATTGAGCCTGGCGCAGATGGCCTATCTGGCAATTTTGCCCAAGGGCCCGGCCAATTACGATCCCGACCGCAACACCCGGCGCGCGCTCGATCGTCGCAACTGGGTGCTCGGCGAGATGCTGCGCAACGGCTTCATCAACCAGGCGCAGCATGCCGAGGCAGTCGCCGCGCCGCTCGGCACGGTGCCGCGCCAGACGCCGCGTTTCGAACGGGTGGGGGGCTATTTCGTCGAGGAAGTCCGCCGCCAGCTCGCGCGGCAATTCGGCGAGAAGCGCGAGGACGGGCCGTATAGCGTCTATGACGGCGGCCTGTGGGTGCGCAGCTCGCTCGATCCGCGGCTCCAGGCCTATGCGCAGCGTGCCTTGCGCGACGGGCTGCTGCGTTTCGACCGCGGGCGCGGCTGGTCGGGGCCGATCGGCAAGGTGCAGTTCGAAGGCGATGGCTGGTATTCGGCCTTCGCCTCGAAGAATATCGGCGTCGATTACGACAATTGGCGCGCCGCCGTCGTGATCGCGCGCGATTCGCGCAGCGCACAGCTCGGCTTCGACGATGGCGAGACCGGCACGCTGCCGGAGCGCGCCGCGCAGATGCCGATCCGCGGCAAGGGCGGCCATGCCTTCGACGCGATCAAGGTCGGCGACATTCTTGCGGTGGCGCCCGAGGGCGGCGCGTGGAGCCTGCGCAGCGTGCCCAAGGTGTCGGGCGGCATGGTGGTCGAGGAGCCTTCGACCGGCCGCGTGCTGGCGATGCAGGGCGGGTTCGATTCGCGGCTCCAGGCGTTCAACCGCGCCACCCAGGCGACCCGCCAGCCGGGATCGACGATCAAGCCGATCGTCTATGCCGCCGCGCTCGAGAACGGGATGACGCCCGCCTCGATCGTCGTTGATGGTCCGTTCTGCGTCTGGCAGGGCGCGGGGCTGGGCAACAAATGCTTCCGCAACTTCGGCAATGCCCGCGGCGCCGGCCCGCGCACGCTGCGCTGGGGCATCGAACAGTCGCGCAACCTGATGACCGTGCAGATCGCCAACGCCACCGGCATGGACAAGGTGGTCGACGTGATCCAGCGGCTGGGCGTCTCCAAGAACCGGCTGCCGCCCTATCTCTCCTATGCGCTGGGCGCGGGCGAGACGACGGTGCTGCGGATGGTCAACGCCTATTCGATCCTGGTCAATCACGGCCGCGCGCTCAACCCGACGCTGATCGACTATGTGCAGGACCGTCGCGGCCGGGTGATCTTCCCGGCGGGCTGGCGCGCCTGTTCGGGCTGCAACGCGCGCGACTGGGACGGCAGGCCGATGCCGCGCCCGATCGTCCGTGCCCGCCAGCTGATCGATCCGATGGTCGCCTATCAGATGGTCCATATCACCGAGGGCGTGGTCCAGCGCGGCACCGCGACGGTGCTGCGCGAACTGAACCGCCCGATGATGGGCAAGACCGGCACCACCAACGGCCCGACCGATGTATGGTTCGTCGGCGGCACC
Organism: Sphingomonas sp. S2M10; assembly: GCF_012650175.1. GTDB lineage: Bacteria > Pseudomonadota > Alphaproteobacteria > Sphingomonadales > Sphingomonadaceae > Sphingomonas. The sequence continues at coordinate 153,866 of NZ_JAAILI010000055.1, read as the reverse complement.
CCGCAGATGATCGGCGGCCTCTATCTCGGCTATGACAGCCCCGCCAATCTCGGCGGCTATGCCCAGGGCGGCTCGATCGCCGCGCCGATCTTCAAGCAGTTCGCGGTGCCCGCCTATCAGGGGCTGGAGCCGCTGCCTTTCACGGCGCCGCCGGGCATCCGCATGGTACGCATCGATCGCGGCAGCGGCCGCCCGGTCCAATATGGCTGGCCGACCGAGGATCCGCTGGCGCCGGTGATCTGGGAGGCGTTCCGCCCCGAAACCGACCCGCGCCGCACCCGCCGCACCGCCAGCGAGGAAGCGCCCGCCGCCACCGCGACGGCACCCGCCCAGCGCAAGGCGGACCGGCAGGGCGACAGCGACTTCTTGCAACAACAGGGCGGAATCTACTAGCGCACGCGGCGCACCCTATATGGCATGAATTCGCCGCATCGTTCGTGGTGCGGCCGGCGGTCACTTCGGAAGGTTTGGAACATGCGCGCTGAAGCGCAGGCATATGTCGACAAGATCAACAGCGCGCTGGCGCTGCTCCGCCGCTCGCTCGACTGGGACCGCGCACTGCGCCGCCTCGACGAGCTGAACGCGCGCGTCGAGGATCCGACGCTGTGGAATGACGCCAAGAAGGCGCAGGACGTGATGCGCGAGCGCCGCCGCCTCGACGAATCGATCAGCGCCACCCGCGCGATCGAGAGCGAGCTCAACGACACCGTCGAGCTGATCGAGATGGCCGAGGCCGAGGGCGACGAGGAAATGGCGGTCGACGGCACCGAGAGTCTGCGCGCACTCGCCGAGCGGTCCGATGCCGACAAGGTCAAGGCGCTGCTTTCGGGCGAGGCCGATCCCAACGACACCTATGTCGAGATCAACGCCGGCGCCGGCGGCACCGAATCGAACGACTGGGCCGAAATGCTCCAGCGCATGTACACGCGCTGGGCCGAGCGCCACGGCTACAAGGTCGAGCTGGTCGACTATCATGCCGGCGAACAGGCGGGGATCAAGTCCGCCACGCTGCTGTTCAAGGGCGAGAACGCCTATGGCTATGCCAAGACCGAGAGCGGCGTCCACCGCCTGGTCCGCATCAGCCCGTTCGATTCGAACGCGCGCCGCCAGACCAGCTTCGCCTCGGTCTGGGTCTATCCGGTGATCGACGACAATATCGAGATCGAGATCAACGAGAGCGAGCTGCGCATCGACACCTATCGCGCCTCGGGTGCGGGCGGGCAGCACATCAACACCACCGATTCGGCGGTGCGCATCACCCATTTGCCCACCGGCATCGTGGTGCAGTGCCAGAATCAGCGCTCGCAGCACAAGAACCGCGCCGAGGCCTTCAACCAGCTCCGCGCCCGCCTGTACGAGCGCGAACTGGCCGAGCGCGAGGCGGTGGCCGACGCGCAGAACGCCACCAAGACCGATATCGGCTGGGGCCACCAGATCCGCTCCTATGTGCTTCAGCCCTATCAGCTGGTGAAGGACCTGCGCACCGGCGTGACCTCGACCGCGCCGAGCGACGTGCTCGACGGCGATCTCGACAGCTTCATGGCGGCCGCGCTAGCACAGCGCGTGACGGGCGAGGCCGTCGCGGTGGAGGATGTCGATTGAGCTTGCGCGCGCGGCCCCTGCTGCTCGGCGTGACGCTGCTGCTGGCGGCGTGCGACGGCAGTCCGCGGGCGGCGCGTAACGAGCGCCAGGATCCGGCGAACTCGGGTTTCCCCGCGGCGGACCGGCCGGTGGCGACGATCGTCTCGTCGCGCTGGTCGAGCGAGGAAGAGCGGGACCGGCTGAACGAGGCGGCCAAGGTGATGGACCTGGCCGGCATCAAGCCCGGCATGACCGTCGCCGATATCGGCGCGGGCGAGGGCTATTACACGATCCGCCTCGGCCAGCGCGTCGGCGCCAAGGGGCGGGTGGTCGCCGAGGACATCGTCCCCGATTACATCAGCGCGCTGGCGACGCGCGTGGTGCGCGAGAAGCTCGACAATGTCAGCGTGCGGCTGGGGCTCCCCGCCGACCCGCGACTGCCCGAGAACAGCTTCGATCGCGTGCTGATGGTGCACATGTACCACGAGATCGAATCGCCCTACGAGTTCCTGTGGCGGCTGCGGCCGTCGCTGGCGCCGGGCGGGCAGGTGATTGTGGTCGATGCCGATCGCGCTACCGAGAATCACGGGACGCCGCCCGCGCTGCTCAAGTGCGAGTTCGCGGCGGTGGGCTATGTCCAGGTCTCGATGCGGCCCATGGCCTCGGCGGGCGGGTACATGGCCGTGTTCGAGGCACGCGGTTCGCGGCCGGAGCCCGAGACGATCCGCGCCTGCAAGTCCGGCGCGCACGCCAAGGCGGTGACGCCCAAGCCCAACGGCGCGCACGAATAGCGCACTCTTAAGCCCCTCCCCTTCAGGGGAGGGGTTTGGGGTGGGGCAGAGTCTCACCGAGACCAACTTCTGTTCTGGAATCCCTCCACCCCAACCCCTCCTCCAAGGAGGAGGGGCTTAGAAGAAGAGCAGGGATGACTTCCCCCGCCACACCGGCTAATCCCGCGCGACCCATGACTGACGCAACCGACACCCAGCGCGACTGGCGCGACACCGTCTTCCTGCCGAAGACCGATTTCCCGATGAAGGCCGGCCTTGCTGCCAAGGAGCCCGCCATCCTCGAGCGCTGGGCGAAGATTGGCCTCTACAGCAAGCTGCGCGAGGCCCGCGCCGGCCGCGAGCGCTTCCTGCTGCACGACGGCCCGCCCTACGCCAATGGCGACATCCATATGGGCCATGCGCTCAACAAGATCCTCAAGGACATCGTCGTCCGCAGCCAGAGCCTGATGGGCAAGGACGCGCCCTACGTCCCCGGCTGGGACTGCCACGGCCTGCCGATCGAGTGGAAGGTCGAAGAGGCGTACCGCGCCAAGAAGCTCAACAAGGACGAAGTCGACCCCGTCGCCTTCCGCGCCGAATGCCGCGCCTATGCGGAGAAGTGGGTGGCGGTGCAGCGCGGCCAGTTCGAGCGGCTCGGCATCCTGGGCGACTGGGACGATCCCTATCTCACCATGAAGTTCGACGCCGAGGCGCGGATCGCGGGCGAACTGCTCAAGTTCGCCGAGAGCGGCCAGCTCTATCGCGGCGCCAAGCCGGTGATGTGGTCGCCGGTCGAAAAGACCGCGCTGGCCGAGGCCGAGGTCGAATATGAGGACATCACGTCCACGCAGATTGACGTGGCGTTCCAGATTGAGTCCGCGCCGAACGCGCCGGAGCTCGAAGGCGCTTACGCGGTAATCTGGACGACCACGCCGTGGACGATCCCGGTGAACCAGGCGCTCGCCTATGGGCCTGAGGTTGAGTACGTTCTGATCGACGATTGGACGAATTTGCCGGAGGCGGAGTTCGGAAAATCGGTCACGATCACAGAAGTCCGAAAGCTGCTGATCGCAAAGCCGCTTGTCGCTAGCTTCATGGATCGTGCGCAGAAGGCAGGCATCAGTCGCCCACCTTCGTCCGGAGCCGAGCACTTCGGAATCGACCTGGAAAGCAAGCCGACATTCCTTGGTTCGCAGCTCGCCGGTGCCGTCGCACGCCACCCGATGCACGCGCTCGGCGGGTTCTTCGCCAAGCCGCGGCCGTTCCTGCCCGGCGACTTCGTCACCACCGATGCGGGTACCGGCCTCGTCCATATGGCGCCGGATCACGGCGAGGACGACTTCCTGCTGTGCAAGGCGCACGGCATCGACCCCGTCTTCGCGGTCGACGGCGCCGGCATGTACCGCGCCGACTGGCTGTGGCTCGGCGGCCAGGGATCGGTGATCAACAAGAAGTTCGCCAGCGCCGAAGGCCCGATCTGCTCGGACCTGCGGGCCGCCGGCGCGCTGCTCGCCGCCTCGGACGACTTCCAGCACAGCTATCCGCACAGCTGGCGGAGCAAGGCCAAGATCATCTTCCGGGCGACCCCGCAGTGGTTCATTCCCATGGATAGATCCGCTCCCCTCCCGCTTGCGGGAGGGGCCGGGGGTGGGCCCTCGCTCTCCACCAGCGATGCACTCGCGGATGCCGGGGGCCCACCCCCCAGCCCCCTCCCGCAAGCGGGAGGGGGAGCGCACAGCAACGCCCCCACGCTCCGCCAGATCGCCCTCGACTCCATCGAACGCACCCGCTGGGTGCCGGAGCGCTCGATCAACCGCATCCGCGCGATGGTGGAGGGCCGCCCGGACTGGGTGATCAGCCGCCAGCGCGCCTGGGGCGTGCCGATCGCGCTCTACGTCAACCGTGCGACCGGCGACTATCTCCGCGACCCCGCGGTCAACGCCCGCATCCTCGATGCCTTCCGCGCCGGCGGGGCCGATGCCTGGTTCCAGGCCGACCACCAGGCGCTGCTCGGCCCCGACTACGCCTTCGAGGACTATGAGGTCGTCACCGACATTCTCGACGTGTGGTTCGACAGCGGCTCGACCCACAGCTTCGTGATCGAGGCGCGCTACGGCGAGGGCGCCCGCGCCAACCTCTATCTCGAAGGCTCGGACCAGCATCGCGGCTGGTTCCAGTCGTCGCTGCTCGAATCGTCGGGCACGCGCGGCCGGGCGCCCTATGACGCGGTGCTCACCCATGGCTTCGCGCTCGACGGCCAGGGCAAGAAGATGTCCAAGTCGCTCGGCAACGTCGTCGATCCCTTAAAGATCATCGGCGAGAGCGGCGCGGACATCCTGCGCCTCTGGGTCGCGCAGACCGACTATTTCGACGACGTCCGCATCGGCAAGGAAGTGCTGGCCGGCACCGGCGACGCGTACCGCAAGATCCGCAACACCTTCCGCTATCTGCTCGGCGCGCTCGACGGGTTTGGCGAGGCCGAGAAGGTCGCGGTGGCCGAGATGCCCGAGCTGGAGCGCTATGTGCTTCACAAGCTGGCGGCGCTGGATGCGGAACTGCGCTCGGCGGCGGAGGCGTTCGAGTTCAATCGCTATGCGCGCGCGCTCGGCGACTTCATGAACGAGGACCTCTCGGCCTTCTTCTTCGATATCCGCAAGGACTGCCTCTATTGCGACGCGGAGAGCGATCCCAAGCGCCGCGCCTATCGCACGGTGCTGGACGTGCTGTTCCACGCGCTGGTCCGCTACGCCGCGCCGATCCTCGCCTTCACCGCCGAGGAAGTGTGGCAGAGCCGCTTCCCGAGCGAGGACGGATCAGTTCACGAGCTCGAATGGCCGTTGCTGCCGCAAGGTGCTGCGGTCGCGCATGACTGGACCGCGATCCGCGCGCTGCGCCAGACCGTCACCGAAGCGATCGAGCCCTATCGCCGCGAGAAGAAGGTGCGCTCCAGCCTCGAGGCCGAGGTGACGGTGCCAAGCCTGCCGATGCCGGCCGAGGATCTCACCGAGCTGTTCATCGTGGCGAAGGTGGAGCAAGGCGCCGATGTCACGGTCACGCCCACCGATCGCCACAAATGCGGCCGGTGCTGGCGCCATCTTCCCGAAGTGACCGAGGATGGGGCATTGTGCGATCGTTGCGCAGAGGTGGTGTCGTGATGAAGCAGGTTCGCCTCTATGGCTTCGCTGCGGCGCTTGCCGTGTTCGTGCTCGACCAGCTGACCAAGTACATCGTCACCGGCCCGCTTGGGCTGGTGGTGCAGAATGACTCGATGACGATCACGTCGTTCTTCGACCTGCGCTTCGTCAAGAATATCGGCGTGTCGCTGGGCCTGCTCTCGGCCAACAGCCCGACCATGCGCTGGCTGCTGGTGCTGATGACCGTGTGCATCGCGATCGGCGTGTGCGTGTGGATGCTGCGCGAGAAGAAGACCGGTGACGTCGTCGCGCTCGGCCTGGTGCTGGGGGGCGCGTGCGGCAACATCCTCGATCGCAGCCGCCTCGGCTATGTCGTCGATTTCGCCGATCTGCATTTCGGCGAATGGCGCCCCTTTTTGGTCTTCAACGTGGCCGATGCCGCGATTACCATCGGCGTGGTGATCCTGCTGCTTCGTGCCCTGCTCGTTCGCGACAAGAACCCCAAGTCGCCTGCCCCTGTGGAGAAGAAATTCAATGCGTAAGTTGATCCTCGTCGCGACCGGCGTCGCCCTGGTGGCCTCGCTGTCGGCGTGCGGCAAGAAGGGGTATGATCGGGCGCGTCCGGACGAGTTCGCGGTGGCCCGCCAGGCACCGCTGGTGATCCCGCCCGATTTCTCGCTGCGTCCGCCGCAGCCGGGTGCTGCCCGCCCGCAGGACACCAATCCGTCCGATCAGGCGCTGGAAGCGCTGTTCGGCGGCACCGCGGCGCGCAGCCCGGCCGAGACCGCGACGCTCGACCAGGCAGGGGCCGCGAGCGCCGATGCCGGCGTGCGCAGCAATGCCGGGAGCCCGGCGACCACCGTGGTCGACAAGGGCACCACCACCCAGGACATCCTGAAATCGCCCCAGGGCGACAACAAGGACGCGAGCGTCAGCACGCCGCAATAAGGGCGCGCATCGCCCGACAAGCAAAACGCCGGCGCGCAGAAATGCGGGCCGGCGTTTTTCGTTGGCGGTGCTTCGGTTCAGGAGAGTTCGATGATCGCGTCGACTTCGACGGCGGCGCCCAGCGGCAGGGCGGCGACGCCCACCGCGCTGCGGGCGTGGCGGCCGGCCTCACCGAACAGCGCCTGCATCAGTTCCGACGCGCCGTTGGCGACCTTGGGCTGATCGGTGAAATCGGCGGTGGAATTCACGAACACGCCCAGCTTCACCACGCGTTTGACTCGCGAAAGGTCGCCGTCGAGCGCCTTCTTGATCTGCGCGACAAGCATCAGGCCGCAGCGCTGTGCCGCCTCGGTGCCATAGGCGACGTCGCGGTCTTCGCCGAGGCGGCCGGTCATCAGCGCGCCGTCCTTGAACGGCAGCTGCCCGGAGAGGTGGAGCAGCCCGCCGGCCGCAACGGCCGGGACATAGGCGGCGACGGGAGCGGCGGCCTCGGGAAGGGCGAGGCCGAGCTCGGCGAGCGTGCGATCGATGGCAGTGGTCATGCCCCGACCCAACCACCGGGCGCGGGCAGGGTCAAGGCCTCGTCAGGCGCCGGCGAAGCGCTCCAGGATCCATGCTTCGGCGTCGCGCCAGTCGTCGATACGCGCATGGGCGTGCGGGGCGGGGGGCACCTTGGGAGCCAGGCTCGGCTCGGCCACCATGTGGAGCCGGAACACGTCGGGCGCATGCTTGGCGACCGATTCATGGTGGACGGCGAGATCGTCGACGAACACCGCGACCGGCGCGCCGTGCTCCGCGACCAGTTTCGCCACCGGGGCACCCTTGCCGCCCTGATTGCATTCTACGCGGTGAACGATGCCGTGATTCGCCAATTGGGTGATGCGGTGATCGCGGCAATGGTCCTGCAGGTTGGTGAGCACGACGATGTCGGCCACCGCTGCGATGCGGCCCAGCGCCTCCCGGGCGTGCGGCACCAGCGTCTGGCGCTCCATCTCGGCGGGGAAGAAGCCGTCGAGCAGCGCCCACATTTCCGGGCCCTCCAGCGTGCTGCCGTCGCCGCGCCGCCGCATGGCACCTTCGAACGCGCTGCCGTTCAAGGCAAAATCGATGTCATGGGTGTCGCCCAGCCATTCGCCGAAATGGCGCACCATGTGGAGCAGCACTTCATCGCAATCGGTGATCAGCAGCGGTTTCATGCGCGTTCCAGCTGGCGGCGGGCCTCGACCAGCACCGCGGGGGAGAGATCGAGCGCATCGGCGCACGCGATCAGATCGGGTTCGTACGATTCGAGAAAGCCGATCGCTGCGGCGAGCAAGGTGGGGTCGCCGGCCCGCGCCCGCAGCGTTGCGGGGTCCAGACCCGTGAGGTCCAGCAGGCGCGCCGCGCGCCCGGACTCGCTGAGAATCCACGCCAAAGCCTGGAGGGCCATTGTTTCGGGATTTGTCACGTCGCCCGCCATCGCCTAACACCACTGCCGCAGACTAGGGGTAGCGCGTGCCAAAAAGAGTACTCGTTGTCGAGGACAACGAACTGAACCTGAAGCTCTTCTGCGACCTGTTGCGCGCGCATGGCTATGAAGCCGAGCCGGTGCGCGACGGGCGCGAGGCCGTGCCGAGCGCACATCGCTTCCGTCCGCATCTCGTCATCATGGACGTGCAGCTGCCGCACGTCACCGGCTTCGAGCTGATCGGCCAGATGCAGGCCGATCCGGTGCTGGGCCGCATCCCGATCATGGCGGTGACCGCCTATTCGAGCCACGAGGACGAAGAGCGGATCCGCGCAGCCGGGGCGCGCTCCTATGTCGCCAAGCCGATCTCGCTGGCGCGCTTCGTCGATCAGGTCGAAAAGCTGATGGCCACGATCGAGGAATAAGCCGTGATACAGCGAAAACGCCGGACCCCCGAAGGATCCGGCGCGATGCGATCAAACAGCGCGGGCGCGGCTGGGGCGCCCGGCAGCATTACTTGATCTTCGCTTCCTTGAAGTCGACATGCTTGCGCACGACCGGATCATATTTGCGGAAGCTGAGCTTCTCGGTCTGCGTGCGCGGATTCTTCTTGGTGACATAGAAGAAGCCCGTATCCGCCGTGCTGACGAGCTTGATCTTTACGGTGGTCGGCTTTGCCATGACCCGGAACCCTTGATTCGTGCGAAAAGAAAAGAGCGGCGCGCCATGGGCACACCGCTGACAGGCGGGAGCGGATGCGCGAATCGGCCGGGAAAGTCAAGCCTTGGCGCGCACATCGCCGATCCCGCGCCCAGTGGAACCGCCGATCAGCCTGATCGGGATAATCCATCCGCATGGCTGTTTCCGTCGCGGAACCCGATCCTATATCCCGATCGTTAGGGCTACGAATCGACCGCCTTCAGGAGGACACCCATGGCTGATAATCCCGCACTCGCGACGCCGACCGACCTCAATCGCAACGATACCAAGAGCGTCGCCGATGCCCTGAACAGCGCGCTGGCGGACTGCTTCACGCTGTATCTCAAGACCAAGAACTTCCACTGGCACGTCTCCGGCCCCCACTTCCGCGATTATCACCTGCTGCTCGACGATCAGGCGACGCAGATTCTGGGTGTAACCGATGCGATTGCCGAGCGGGTCCGTAAGACCGGCAACACCACGCTGCGCTCGATCGGCGACATCGCGCGTCGCCAGACGATCTCGGACAATGACGCGGCGTTCGTGGCGCCGGGCGACATGCTCGCCGAGCTGCGCGACGACAATCTGAAGCTCGTCGAGAGCTTCCGCGCGGTGAAGGAAGCGGCCGAAGAGGCCAAGGACAACGCCACCAGCGGCATCGTCGACGAATGGACCGACCAGGCCGAAGAGCGCGCCTGGTTCCTGTTCGAGGCCAGCCGCAAGGGCTGAGCGGAAAACGGCCGGTGCTCCCCGGGGAGCACCGGCCACCCGCCGCTTATTTGATGGCGGCGAGGTCGGTTTCGACCTTCTTGAGCATCGCGTCGGTCAGCGCGCCGTTCGAGAAGGGCTGCACGGCCTTGAGGCTCATCGCCTTGAACTGATCGAGCGCAGGGTGTGACGACAGGCCCGGAATGTCGGTGTCGAGCACCGCCTTGGCCTTTTCGTCGGCGATCAGCGACTCGATCGGGGTATCGAGGTTGAACTTGGCGGCCGGGGCTGCCGCAGGGGCGGCGGCGGGCGCCGGGGTCTGCTGGGCCATGGCGGCGGGGCTCAACATGGCGGCGGCGACCGCGCCTGCGACAAGAAGCTTCATCGGAAAGGCTCTCCCTGGACGGACGCGACGCGCGCCCGAGCTGCGAGGCTAGGGGCGAATTGCGGCAGCTTTGCGAATCGTCAGCGCGCTGCTCCATCGAAGGTCAGCAGCCAGAAATCGGGCACCGCGCCGATCCGCAGCGGCACGCCGCTGGTGCCGATCCCGGCAGTGACCAGCACATTCCGGCCGGGTTCGCGGATCAGCCCGCAGACATAGCGCAGCCCATAGTGGGAGGAGGCGGTGATCGGCCCGATCAGCGGCAGCGCGATCTGCCCGCAATGGGTGTGGCCGGCCAGGACCAGCGGGTAGCGGGCGGGGAGCGTGGGAGCGATGTCGGGCGTGTGGCTCAGCACCACCGTAGGGCCCGGCAGCGCGCGCGCGGCATCATCGAGCCGCCTTTGCCGATATTTGCCATGGTAGAGATCATCGGCACCGGCGACGGTCAAGGCGCCCAGACGTACCGCTTCGTTGCGCAGCACGGTAATGCCCCGCTTTTCCAGCCAGGGCGGCAGCTCGGTCTTGCTGCACCGCTCATAATCATGGTTGCCGAGCACCGCGACCACACCGTAGCGTGCGCGCAGCCGGGCGAGCGGCGCGGTGGCCTCCTCCGCCTCATAGAGTCGCGTGCTGATCCAGCGGTCCTGCTCGACGTCACCGGCGATCAGGACCAGGTCCGGCCGTAGCGCGTTGACCTGGCCGACGATGCGCGCGAGCCGTGACGGCGTGGTCTCGGGTCCGGCGACGTGCAGGTCGCTGATCAGAACGACCCGCATCGGGGCCGCGCGCGCCGGCCAGTCGCGCATATGGATGGTCAGCCGCCGCACGACGGGATCGCGCATCGCGGTGGACAGGCCCCAGGCGACAATGCCGAGGATCGGCAGCATCAAGGCGAGCAGCAGCAGGAGGAGACGCTTCATGCCCCGGCCCTAGAGCATGGCACGCGCTTTTCGAACCCCGGCGGGCCGTGATCCGGTGGTGGATGTCGGCGGCCGGTCGTGGCACGCTGCAGGCATGCGGATGATCGGCATGCTAGGCGGGATGAGCTGGGAGAGTTCGGCAGAATATTATCGCCTGCTGAACTACGGGGTGCGCGATCGGCTGGGGCCGACCGCCTCGGCACGCTGCCTGCTCTGGTCGTTCGACTTTGCCGAGATCGAGGCGCTGCAGCATCGCGGTGACTGGGACGCGCTGGGCGATCGGCTGGTGGACGCAGCGCAGCGGCTGGAGACGGGTGGCGCCGAGGGTCTGCTGATCTGCACCAACACGATGCACCGTCTGGCAGCGCAGGTAGAGGCTGCAGTCGATATCCCGCTACTCCACATCGCGGATCCCACTGCCGCGCGCATCAAGGCCGCCGGTTTCGCCACGGTCGGCCTGCTCGGCACCGCGTTCACCATGGAACAGCCCTTCTACAAGGATCGCCTGGCGGCGCGGTACGGATTGCGCGTGCTCGTTCCCGATGCGGCAGACCGCGAAACCGTGCACCGCGTGATCTATGAGGAACTGGTCGCGGGCAAGGTGCTCGCCGAGTCCCGCGCTGCCTATCGTGTCGTCATCGAGCGGTTGGTGGCGGCGGGGGCGGAGGCGGTGATCCTTGGTTGTACCGAGATCATGCTGTTGATCGGCGCCGCAGACAGCCCCGTGCCGGTGTTCGACACAACCGCGCTTCACGCGGCCGCGGCGGTCGACTGGCTACTGGCGGCGCCCGGCGATCCGGGCGGGGCGGCCAAGGGCTAGCGCCATCCGCCACGTGCCCCCATCTACTTGGCCATGCGCGCTTTTGCCGACCTGCTCGACCGGCTGATCTACACCCGCTCGCGCAATGCCAAGCTTCGCCTGATCGGCGACTATCTGCGCGCGACGCCCGATCCCGATCGCGGCTGGGCGATGGCGGCGCTGACCGGCGCGCTCGACCTGCCGGCGGTGAAGCCTGCACTGCTCCGTGCCTTGATCGAATCCCGGGTCGATCCGGTGCTGTACGGCATGAGCCGCGACTTTGTCGGCGATTCGGCGGAGACGATCGCGCTGCTCTGGCCCGAGCCGCACGTGCCGCCGCCCGAAAGTACGCCGCTCACCCTGTCGCACGTCGTGTCGACGCTCGGGGCTCTGTCGCGCTCCGATGCGCCGGCGGTTCTCGCCGCGATGCTGGACCGGCTGGAGTCGGACGAGCGCTATGCGCTGCTCAAGCTGGCGACGGGGGCGCTGCGCGTCGGCATCTCGGCGCGGCTGGCGAAGACCGCGCTTGCCCAGGCCTTCGGGCTCGATGTCGATGCGGTGGAGGAGGTGTGGCACGGGCTGCACCCGCCCTATGACCGGCTGTTCGACTGGGCCGAGGGCCGCGCCGGGCAGCCGCGCGCCGAGGACGTGCCGGTGTTCCGTCCCTTCATGCTCGCCCACCCGCTGGAGGAGACGCAGGTCAGCCTCGCCGAATATGCGGCGGAGTGGAAATGGGACGGCATCCGCGTCCAGCTCGTCCATGCGGGCGGCGAGACCCGGCTCTACAGCCGGGCGGGTGACGACATCACCCGCAGCTTCCCCGAAGTGGCGGCGGCGTTCGCAACGCCCGGCGTGCTCGACGGCGAATTGCTGGTGCGCGGCGAGGCGCAGGGCGGCGAGGCGGGCAGCTTCAACGCGCTGCAGCAGCGGTTGGGGCGCAAGATCGTCTCCGCCAAGACACTGGCCGAGTTTCCGGCGTTCGTTCGCCTCTACGACATACTGTTCGACGGGACGGAAGACGTTCGCGCGCTGCCGTGGCAGGAGCGGCGCGCGCGGCTCGAGGCCTTCGTGCCGGGGCTGGAGCCCGATCGCTTCGATCTCTCGGCGGTGATCGATGCCGCCGACTTCGCCGCGCTGGAGGAGATCCGCGCGGGTGCGCGCGACGCGGCGATCGAGGGCGTGATGCTCAAGCGTCGCGATTCGCCCTATGTTGCGGGCCGCCGGGTGGGCCTGTGGTACAAGTGGAAGCGCGATCCCCTCACCGCCGATTGCGTGCTGATGTATGCGCAGCGCGGGTCCGGCAAGCGCAGCAGTTTCTATTCCGACTTTACCTTTGGCGCCTGGACCGAGAACGGCGAACTGCTGCCGGTGGGCAAGGCCTATTTCGGCTTCACCGATGAAGAGCTGAAATGGCTCGACCGCCATGTGCGCACCCACACGGTCAACCGCTTCGGCCCGGTGCGGGAGACGGACAAGTCGCTGGTGCTGGAGGTGGCATTCGATTCGATCCACGAATCGAAGCGGCACAAGTCGGGACTGGCGATGCGCTTCCCGCGCATCGCCCGCATCCGCAACGACAAGCCTGCCGCAGAGGCGGACAGCATCGCAGGGCTGCGCCGGCTGGTAACCTGAGGGACAAATTTCTTGGGGTGCGCCTGGGCAGGCTGGCGGGCCCATACGCCGGTTCGTACAAGCGCGGAAGGACAGGGGCAGGTTGATGGGGGATGCATCGCCACCGCAGCGCGACAAGGGCACGCTGACCGAGCGTGAGAAGACAACGCTGCGCCTGTTGCTGGCCGGGCATGACGCCAAGTCGATCGCCCGTGAACTGGGCCTTTCGGTGCATACGGTGAACGAGCGGCTGCGCGATGCACGGCGAAAGCTGGGCGTGGCCAGCAGCCGGGAAGCGGCGCGCAGACTGGCCGAGACCGAGCCGGCCGACCCCGAAAATTCGGGGGACAGGCCGTTGGGGGTGTCGGCGGAACGGCCCGCCATGGCTTCTTCCGCTCCGTCGGCAGCCCGATCGCAACGGGTGCACGGGCTTGCCTGGCTCAGTGGAGGAATGCTCATCATGTCGCTGCTCATCGCCGCCATCGTCGCCATCGGGCTGCGCGCACCGTCCGCTCCGCCGCCGCAGGCCCCTGCCGCCGCCGTCGAGAACATGCCCGCCAGCATCGATGCCGCCAATGCGTGGATGACGCTGGTCGATCAGGGCAAATGGCAGGCGAGCTGGCAGGCTGCCGCCGCCATGTTCCGCAGTCAGGTCACGGAAGCGCGCTGGGCCGAAATGGTGACGCCGGTACGGCAGCCCTTGGGCGCGGTGGTGACGCGTCGATTCCAGTCGGTGCTCAAGGCCAAGATGCTGCCGGGCGCCCCCGACGGCGACTATGAGATCCTCAAGTTCCAGACCGCCTTTGCCGAGCGCGGCGACTCGACCGAGACCGTCATCCTCGTGCGCGAGGGTGGCGGCTGGCGGGTCGCCGGCTATTTCATCCGCTGATCCGCGATCGCCTGCCCGGTGAAGGATTGGACAGGCCGTTGTCCGAAAAGCTAAGCTTGCCCCGGATTGGCACAGGCGCGCCCCGCACGCTCGTCACGCTGCCAGTTCGGGGGAGAATCGATGCGGACCAGGTCGGGCTTCGAGGCAGAGGCGTTGTCGGAGCGCTTCACCGGGCGGGATGCCCTGCTGGGACCTGCCGCTGAGGGCGTACCCGAGGCATGGCTCCGGCAGGTCGCCGAGCATAGCGCGCGGCAGGGGGACATCTTCCTCGAACTGATCAACAAATGTCCGTTCGGCATTTATCTCGTCGATGACGGCTTCACGATTGTCGCGATGAACGAGCGCGGCCAGGAAGGGGCCTTTTGCAACGTCCGACCCGTCATCGGCCGGCCATTTGACGAGGCGATCCGCATCCTTTGGCCGGAAGCCGTGGCGCAGCGAATTGTCGGCCACCTTCGCCACACACTGGAAACGGGGGAGGCGTTTCGCTCGCAGGCGTTCGTCGAGGCTCGCGCCGATGTGGATATGGTGGAGGGCTATGAGTGGGAGCTTCACCGAGCCCGCCTGCCGGACGGCCGGCAGGGCGTGATCTGCTATTATTTCGATGCGACCGAATTGCGCGAGACCCAGCGCGCACTGGCCGAGGCGGCGCGGCATCAGCGGCTGTTGATCGACGAACTCAATCACCGCGTGAAGAACATGCTCTCGGTCGTGCAGGCGCTGGCGCGGCAGACGATCGGGCGCAATCCCGATCCCGTCACGGCCCAGCGGGCGTTCGAGGGGCGGCTCGGCGCGCTCGCCCGCGCCCATGACACGCTGACCAAGGTGCATTGGGAGAAGGCCGAACTCGCCGACGTGGCGGAAGGCGCGATCGATTCCTGCGGCGTCGCCGACCGGGTGCGGATCGGCGGGCCGGTGATCTGGCTCGATTCGCGCATCGCGGTCACGATGGCGATGGCGCTGCACGAACTCTGCACCAATGCGCTCAAATATGGTGCGCTTGCGGGCGAGGCGGGGTGGGTCGAGTTCGAATGGCAGGTCGAGCCGGGGCCGCCGCCGCGCCTGCATCTCGCGTGGCGCGAGCGGGGCGGTCCTCCGGTCGTCGCGCCCACGCGGCAAGGATTCGGCACCCGCATGCTGGAACGCGCGCTGGCGGGCGACCTGCAGGCGCAGGTGCGGCTGGATTTCGCGCCGGAGGGGCTGACCTGCACGATCGTCGCGGAAGCACCCGCGCTGTTCGAGGGGCCGGTCGCAGCTGCGGCGGGCTAGCGGCTCAGGCCGCCTGTGGGCGGTGCTGCGCGTCGGCGACGACCGGAAGAAAGGGCAGGACCACGCCGATCGCCTGCGCAACCGTCGCGGTCTTCTCGCCGACAGGTGCGACATAGTGGAGCGCTTCCCGCGCCGCCTCCAGCCCGCCGCCGCGCGCGAGCATCCAGGCGGCGAGATATTGCGAGGCCATGCAGCCGCCGGCGGTCGCGACATTGCCGTGCGCAACGAACGGCGCGTCGATCACGTCGATGCCGGCCTCGATCACCCAGGGCTTGGTGGTGAGATCGGTGCAGGCGGGCAGCGCGCCGATCAGGCCCAGCTTCGCCAGCACCAGCGTGCCCGAACACTGCGCGCCGATCAGCTGGCGTTCGGGATCGAGGCGGATCTGCGCGAGCAGATCGGCATCGGCGGCGATCTCGCGAGTCTTGCTGCCGCTGCCGATGATCACGGCATCGGCCTCCGCCGCGAACGCCAGCGGGCGCTGGCGCCGGATCGTCACGCCGTTGAGCGAGGTCACCTCCTCGCTGGGGCAGGTGATGTGCGCCGCCCACCCGTGCGCGCGCATGCGGTTGAGGATTGCCGCAGCGATGAAGCTGTCCAGTTCGTTGAAGCCATCAAAGGTAAGAACGGCGATCTGCACAGGCGTGTCTCCTACAGACTATCGCCGGGACGAGGCGCAAAAGAAAAGGCCGGGCGTCGCCGCCCGGCCCCTCCTGTGCGTTAGTAGCCGGTCGGCTTACTGCTGCGGCGAAAGGTTCACCGCCGCGTACTTGCCGCGACGATCCACTTCCAGCTCGAACTCGAGCCGGTCGCCTTCGTTGAGCGTCGGCATGCCGGCGCGCTCGACGGCCGAGATGTGCACGAACGCATCGGGCTGGCCGTCATCGCGCTGAATGAAGCCGAAGCCCTTCATCGCGTTGAAGAACTTGACCGTGCCGGTCGCCTTCTCACCGGTCAGCTGGCGCTGCGGGCCGCCACGCGGGGCACCGCGGTCGCCGCCGAAGCCGCCACCCGGCGCCGCTTCGCGCGGTGCGCGCTCGACGACTTCCATCGGCTCGCCGTCGATCTTCAGCGTGGTCGCCGAGATGCGGCCGCCGCGATCGACAAGCGTGAAGCCGAGCGGCTGGCCTTCCGCCAGCGCGGTCAGGCCTGCCTGTTCCACCGCGGAGATGTGCACGAAAACGTCCTCGCCGCCGTCATCGCGAACGATGAAGCCGAAGCCCTTTTGCGCGTTGAAGAACTTAACGACACCGGTGCCTTCGCCGATGACCTGGGGCGGCATCCCGCCGCCACCGCCGCCGCCGCCGCGGAAACCACCGCCGCCGCCGCCGCCGAAGCCGCCGCCACCGCCGCGGAAGCCACCGCCGCCGCCGCCGCCGAAGCCGCCACCGCCGCCGCCGAAGCCGCCGCGACCGCCACCACCAAAGCCGCCGCGATCTTCGAAGCCGCCGCCGAAGCCGCCGCCGCCGAAGTTATCGTCGCCGAAACCATCGCGCTTGTCCCTGCCGCGCCCACCGCGCTCGCCGCGACGTCCTCTATCGAAACTCATGCCCTGTTCGTCTTCCCGGTTCGCCCTACAAACTACCAATCAAAACCCGAGCGCCGGACGAAAAACGCAGGTCTTCCGGCGCTAACGTAGCGCCCGGGGCAGAGTCATACTCCAAAAAAACAGGGTGCGCGAACGAAAATCGCGCGCATGCCCGCGTTTGCGGCAGGAAAGTGTCCGCGCGGCAACGGTGGTGACGTTTTCCAGGCACGGTTTGCGCGTACCGATCATATGGGATCGATCCGGGCGCTTGAGGAAATCGCGGCGCACATACCGCGCGAATCCGGGAAATGCAAAGCAGTGCAGGTGCGGCAAGGCATTGAGGTGCGGCGCCAACCCCGCTACGCGAGCGCGATGACCGTCCATTTCCACGAAGAAGATCTGCCGGAAGGCGTGTTCGCGCCCGGCGCCGCCATCGCCGTCGACACCGAAACGATGGGCCTCGTCACGCCGCGCGACCGGCTTTGCCTGGTCCAGCTGTCGGACGGGTCCGGCGACGAGCATCTGGTGCGCTTCGGCCCGCAGTCCAACTATGCCGCGCCCAATCTCCGCGCGGTGCTGGCGGATCCCGAGCGGCTGAAGCTGTATCACTTCGCCCGATTCGATCTGGCGGCGATTCGCTTCTATCTCGGCGTCACTGCCGGGCCGGTCTATTGCACCAAGATCGCCTCGCGCCTGGTGCGCACCTACACGGATCGCCATGGCCTGAAGGATCTGGCGCGCGAACTGGTGGGTGCGGAAATCTCCAAGCAGCAGCAGTCGTCCGACTGGGGCGGCCCGGATCTTTCGGAAGCGCAGCGCGACTATGCCGCCTCCGATGTGCGGTTCCTCCATGCGATGAAGGTCGAGCTGGACAAGCGACTCGAGCGCGAAGGCCGGACGGAGATGGCGCAGGCCTGTTTCGACTTCCTGCCCTGGCGCGCCGAGCTCGACATCGCCGGCTGGCCCGAGGTGGATATCTTCGCCCATGCGTGATCGCGCGGATCGAGTGGTTGTCTTGGCCGTTTCGGCTCCCCACAAGGGAGCCTATGTCTGAGATCGCCGCCCGTCTGACCACGCAGAAGCGCGCCTGGGCCCATCCCGGGAGCAGCCACGATCGCGCCGTGCGCGTCGCGCTGGTGCTGCTGCCGATCCTGATCGGCGCGCTTGCCGCGTTCCTGGTCAGCGCGCCGCTGTTCATGGGCGGCGACGTGAGCTTCGTGCTCGACAAGAACAAGGTGGCGATGTCGCCCGAGCGGCTGAAGATCGTCGCGGCCGATTATCGCGGCGAGGATGCCAAGGGCCGCCAGTTTGAACTGCATGCAGGCTCCGCGGTGCAGCGGAGCTCGGCCGAGCCGGTGGTGCAGCTCAACGAACTCAACGCGCGGCTGAGCCTGACCGACGGGCCCGCCACGCTGGTCGCCAATCACGGGCGCTACAATCTCAACACCGATCAGATGATGATCGACGGGCCGATTCGCTTCCAGACAAGCGACGGCTATCTGCTCAACACCCATGACGCTACGCTAGACCTGAAGACGCGCCAGCTGGAAAGCGGCGGGGCGGTGACCGGCAATACCCCCACCGGCACCTTCCGCGCCGATCGCCTGCGCGCCGATCTCGACAAGCGGCTGATCTCGCTCGAAGGCAATGCGCACTTGCGGATGACGCCGAAGCCGGCAAGGAGGCCCTGATGACCCGCGCTCTCGCTCCGCTCGCCCTCGGGCTGCCGCTGCTGCTCGCCGCCGTACCCGCTGCCGCGCAGGTCCGGCATGATTCGAACGCCCCGATCGATTTCGACGCGAAGAACATCCAGCTGGACGACAAGGCCAACCGCGCGATCCTGAGCGGCGGGGTGGTCATCAAGCAGTCGGACATGACCCTGCGTGCAGCGCGCGTGACGGTCGCTTACAGCGGCAGCGCGCTCAACGGCTCGCCCCAGGCCTCGCGGCTCGACGCCACCGGCGGCGTGACGGTGACGCGGCCGAGCCAGACCGCGCGCTCCAGCTATGCGGTGTACGATGTCGATCGACGGATCATCACGATGATCGGCAATGTCACACTGCAGCAGGCGGGATCGAACACGGCCAACGCGGCAGGCCCGCGGCTGACGATCAATCTCGACACCAGCCGTGCCACCTTCGGCGGCGCACCTGCAGGGCCGGCGACGCAGAATTCGGGCGGCCGCGTGACCGGCCGCTTCTCCGTGCCTGCGCGCGACACCACGAAGCAATAAGCCGGGGCATTGCCACGGTACGCCGTGCAAAGCCTTTTCTTCGCGCGCGTTATCATGCAGGAACCCTGCCAAGCGGCCACGCTTCGGGCGGGGACCAGACCAGCGTTCACCTAGCAGGAGCCGTCATGACCGACGTCGCCATCGCCGCCCCCGAAAGCTCCGCCCCGGATCCCGTGCCGCTGCCCGATCGCGGGCTTGCGGTGGTCTCGATCGCCAAGTCGTACGACAAGCGCACGGTGCTCACCGACGTGTCCGTCTCGGTCGGGCGCGGCGAGGTCGTCGGTCTGCTGGGGCCGAACGGCGCAGGCAAGACGACCTGCTTCTATTCGGTGATGGGCCTGGTGAAGCCCGACAGCGGCCGCATCATGCTCGACGGCGAGGATATCACCCGCCTGCCGATGTATCGCCGCGCGATTCTCGGCCTCGGTTATCTTCCGCAGGAAACCTCGATCTTCCGCGGGCTGAGCGTGGAAAAGAACATTTCCGCCGTGCTGGAGCTCGCCGAGCCTGATCGCGACGCCCGTCAGGCGCGGCTGGACGAGCTGCTCGACGAGTTCGGCCTCACCCGGCTGCGCACTTCGCCCGCCATGGCGCTGTCTGGCGGCGAACGCCGCCGTGCCGAGATCGCCCGCGCGCTGGCTGCCAACCCGACGATCATCCTGCTCGACGAACCGTTTGCAGGCATTGATCCGATCTCGATCGCCGACATTCGCGACCTGGTGAAGCAGCTCAAGCAGCGCGGCATCGGCGTGCTGATCACCGATCACAATGTCCGCGAGACGCTGGAGATCGTCGATCGCGGCTATATCATCTATGACGGCCGGGTGCTGTTCGCCGGCTCGCCCGACGATCTGGTACGGGACGAGAATGTCCGCCGCCTGTATCTCGGCGAGAGCTTCTCGCTCTAAATGCGATGAGTCTCGCGCCTCGCCTCGATCTGCGCCAGTCGCAATCGCTGGTGATGACGCCGCAGCTCCAGCAGGCGATCAAGCTGCTGGCGCTCTCGAACCTCGAGATCGAGACCTTTATCGCCGAGGAGGTGGAGCGCAACCCGCTGCTCGACGCGCAGGGCGGCGACGACGGGCCGCCGGAGCCTGCCGATAGCGGCGACGATTTCGAGCCGCGCGACGGCCCCGCCGATGCCAGCGAACTGATCCTCGGCGGCGAAGCGACGGGGGAGGCGGCGCTCGACGTCGATCTCGCGACCGAAGCCTTTCACCATGATTCGGTTAGCGACATGATCGGTGGGCTGGACGGCGGCCTCGGCATGAACGGCGTGGGCGGCGGCGGATCGGAGGAGGGGCCGGATCTCGACAGCCTCGGCACCAGCGATCTCAGCCTCGCCGACCATCTGCTCGCGCAGGCCGGCTCCGGCGTCTCGGGGCCCGACCTGTTCATCGCCCAGCACCTGATCGACCAGATCGACGAGTGCGGCTATCTCACGGTGCCGCTGCGCGAGATCGCCGAGCGACTGGGCGTGCCGCTCGCCCGCGTCGAGGCGGTGCTGGGCATCATCCAGACCTTCGATCCCACCGGCGTCGGCGCACGCGACCTTGCCGAGTGCCTCGCGCTCCAGGCCAAGGAGGCGGACCGCTACGATCCGTGCATGGCGCGGCTGATCGACAATCTCGAGCTGGTCGCGCGCGGCGACCTCGGGCGGTTGCGGCGGATGTGCAATGTCGACGACGAGGACCTCGCCGACATGATTCGCGAGCTGCGCAACTATGATCCCAAGCCCGGCTGCCGCTATGGCGGCGATCCGGTGCCGGCGGTGACCCCGGACATCTTCGTCGCGCGGCGCGGCACCGGCTGGGCGGTGGAGATCAACGCCGCGACCCTGCCGCGGGTGCTGGTGAACCGCGCCTATTATGCCGAGGTTTCGGGCGGCAAGCAGGACAAGGCGAGCAAGGCCTGGCTCAGCGACATGCTCGCCAGCGCCAACTGGCTGGTCAAGGCGCTCGACCAGCGCCAGCGCACGATCATCAAGGTGGCGAGCGAGATCGTGAAGCAGCAGGAAGGCTTTTTCCTGAAGGGCGTCGCGCATCTCCGCCCGCTGACGCTGCGCCAGGTGGCGGATGCGATCGAGATGCACGAATCGACCGTCAGCCGCGTCACCAGCAACAAATATCTCAGCTGCGCGCGCGGCCTGTTCGAGCTGAAATATTTCTTCACCAGCGCGATCCAGTCGGCCGATGGCGGCGAGGCGGTGTCGGCCGAGGCGGTGAAGAGCGCGATTCGGACGCTGATCGCCGCCGAGGAGCCGAAGAAGATTCTATCCGACGACACGCTCGTGGAAATGCTCAATGCGAAGGGCTTCGATATCGCCCGCCGCACGGTGGCGAAATATCGCGAGGCGATGGGCATCGGCAGCTCGGTGCAACGCCGCCGCCAGAAGGCACTCGAAGGAGCGGGTTGATGCAGCGTTTTTGGGGTTTTGTGGCGGCGCTTGCCGCGATGCTGGCGTGCGCGCCCGTACTGGCGCAGGGCGCGCCCGCGCTGACGGTGATGAGCCTCAACATCCGCATGCCAAGCGACGGCGATGGTGCAAATCTGTGGGAGAAACGCCGCGACCTCACCTTCGCGACGATCCGCGCAGCCGATCCTGACCTGATCGGCACGCAGGAGCTGTTCCAGCGCCAGGGCGACGATGTCGTCAGGGCGCTGCCGCAGTATAGCTGGTTCGGCACCGACCGCTTTGGTGGCCACAAGGACGAGCATATGGGGATCTTCTACCGGCGCGACCGGCTGAAGATCGTAGAGCAGGGCCAGTTCTGGCTTTCGGACACGCCCGAGGTGCCGGGCAGCATCAGCTGGGGGCACCCCCTGCCGCGCATGGTGACCTGGGCGACGTTCGAGACGCGCGAGGGGCGCCGGTTCCGCTTCTACAACACGCATTTTCCCTATCGCGACGAGGACGAGGCCGCCCGGACCCGCGGTGCGCAGCTACTGTCCGATCGCGTCGCGGCGGGCCCCAAGGAGCTGCCGGTGATCGTCACCGGCGACTTCAACACCACCGTCGACAAGCCCGCCCATGCGGTGCTGGCCAGGACGCTCGCGGACGCGTGGATCGCGCGCGCCGACCATCAGGGGCCGGACTTCACCTTCCACGGCTTCACCGGCAAGGGCGATCGCCGCATCGACTGGATCCTGACGCGCGGCTTCGCAGTCGAGCGGATCGCGACGATCGATACGCATCGGGGCGAGGTGTACCCGAGCGACCATTATCCGGTCGTCGCCCGCGTGCGCTTCGAGCGCTGAGCGGGTTCAGCCGCCGGGGCGCAGGCCGCCTTCCACCAACATCATCGTGATGCTGCCCATGTCGGTATATTGGAGGGCGCCCGCCAGCGTACCGACGACGTTGGGGTCCTGCGCGAGATCCATCAGCGCGACGCGGCCGAGCGCGGTGAAGCTGTTCTGGAGGGCACCGGGATCGTTTTTCATCCGGTCCATCGCCTGGGTGCGGCAGTCGCGCGTGACGAGGCGAGTGATCAGCTGGCCCGCCTGTTGGCTGGCCTGGACGCGACGGCCCTCGTCGACCTTCACCATGTCGCGCACCGCGGCGCTCTGAGCGACGGCGGCAAACACCCACCGAATCAGTACGTCACGGTCCGCTCGGCTGGTGCGGGCGCGGAGGCACTCGCCGAACGGATCGCGCGCCTGGGCCTGCGCGGCGGCGGGGGCGAGCAGCGAGGCGAAGGCCGTGGCGGCGGCGAGGAGCGGGCGAATCGTCATGGGGAGTCCCATTAGGAGAGCTCCGCGGCAAGATCGCGGCAAAAGATCCTCCCCCTGGAAGGGGAGGGGGACCGCCGCCGAAGGCGTTAGTGGAGGGATGTCCCCGTCGAAGCGGAAGTACACTCTTCCACCGCTGACACCCCTCCGTCGCGCTGCGCGCGCCACCTCCCCTTCCAGGGGAGGATCGAATTCAGAGCGCGATCAGCACTTCGTTGCGGCGGAGCGGGCCGGGAATGAACGGCGAGTTGTAGAAGGCATATTCCACCGCGCCGCCGTTGATCCCCTTGGCCGCCAGCCAGCTGCGCAGCTCCGCCTCGCGCTTCTCCAGCGCCGCGTCATCGGGCGATCCCGAGAAGCGCAGTACCGCCACGCGTCGCGCAGGGCGGGTGGTCAAATCGACATTGTCCGACGGCTTGGGCAGCGTCGCCAGGGTGAACTTGGACGGCATCACGAACTGGGTCCGCCAGCTGGCGTCCTGCTTGGTGCTGAGCACCGGGGCGGTCATCGCGATCTTCTCGCCGCCGCTGCCGCCATTGTCGCCGCGCCGCTTGGCGAAGATATAGTCGGCGAGGCGCGAGAAGCCGGCGTTCAGCGCCGCCTCGCGGGTGCCGATCGCACGCGTTTCCGCCACCACCAGCTCGGGATAGTCGCGGATCTCGAAGGCGCCGTCCTTTTCCACCAGCGTGAAGGGCGGCTGTTCGCTCGCCTTCTCGAACGCGTAATAGGCCGCCGCCCCCGCGACCACCGCGCCGCCCAGCAGGCCGCCTACCCAGGCCCAGGTCTTGCCCTTTGCCATCACCAAATCTCCCTCAATCGTCTTCGTCCTCGAACCCGGCGAGATCGAGCGCACGGGCGCGGATCTGCCGGAGCTTGCACCAATGTACCAGCGCATCCTCACGGCCATGTGTCACCCACACTTCGCGGGGCGCCAGTTCCTCGATGGTGCGGGTCAGCTCGTCCCAATCGGCATGGTCGGACAGGATCAGCGGCAGCTCGACATTGCGCTGGCGGGCGCGCTGGCGCACGCGCATCCAGCCGCTCGCCATCGCGGTGATCGGATCGGGCAGCCGCCGCGACCAGCGATCGTTGAGCGCGCCCGGCGGACATAGGATGATCCGCCCCTCAAGCTCCTTCTTCGCCACGCCGGTGGCGGGGCGCAGCTCGCCAAGCGCCACGCCATGCTCGACATAGAGGTCGCACAGTGCCTGGAGCGCGCCGTGGAGATAGATCGGATCGTCGAAGCCCATGCCACGCAGCTCGGCGATCACCCGCTGCGCCTTGCCCAGCGCATAGGCGCCGACCAGCACGCAGCGCTCGGGTTCGGTGCGGAGCGCGGTCAGCAGCTTGTCGATCTCGTCGGTGGTCACGGGGTGGCGGAATACCGGCAGGCCGAAGGTCGCCTCGGTGATGAACACGTCGCACTTGACCGGCTGGAAGGGCGTGCAGGTCGGGTCCGGCCGGCGCTTGTAATCGCCCGAGACGACGATGCGCTCGCCCGCATGGTCGAGCACGACCTGCGCCGAGCCCAGCACATGGCCGGCAGGCACGAACCCCACCTCGATCGGACCCAGCTGGATGCTCTCGCCATAGTCGACCGGCCGTCCGTTCTGCGGCCCGTAGCGCGCCGCCATGATCGCCAGCGTACCCGGCGTCGCCCATACATCGCCATGCCCGCCGCGGGCGTGATCGGCATGGCCATGGGTCACGATCGCGCGCGCGACCGGCTTGGACGGGTCGATCCACGCATCCGCCGCCGGAAGGTAGATCCCGCAGGGATCGGGGGTGAGCCAGCTACCAAGCGCCATGCCGATCGATATGGGATCGCCGCCCTCGATTGCGAGGCGGCAAGCTGCCCATTTTGCTTTCGTTTCGGCCCCTGAATCCCTATATCCTCGGCATGGCAGACACTCCGAAGACGAACGATCCCAACGCGAACGAGTATGGCGCAGATTCCATCAAGGTCCTGAAGGGCCTGGACGCAGTCCGCAAGCGCCCCGGCATGTATATCGGCGATACCGACGACGGTTCGGGCCTCCACCACATGGTGTTCGAGGTCTCGGACAACGCGATCGACGAGGCGCTGGCCGGGCATTGTGACCTGATCCTGATCACACTCAATCCGGACGGGTCGGTTTCGGTCGAGGATAATGGCCGCGGCATCCCCACCGGCATCCACTCGGAAGAGGGCGTGTCCGCCGCCGAAGTGATCATGACCCAGCTCCATGCGGGGGGCAAGTTCGAGAACACGTCGGATTCGAACGCGTACAAGGTCTCGGGCGGTCTGCACGGCGTGGGCGTGTCGGTGGTCAACGCGCTCAGCGAGTGGCTCGATCTCAACATCTGGCGCGACGGCGAAGAGCATTACATGCGCTTCCGCCACGGCGATGCCGAGGCGCCCTTGAAGGTGATCGGCCCGGCGAACGGCAAGAAGGGCACCCGCGTGACCTTCCTCGCCAGCCCCGCGACCTTCAAGATCACCGAATATGATTTCGACAAGCTCGAGCACCGCTACCGCGAGCTCGCCTTCCTCAATTCGGGCGTGCGGCTGTTCCTGCGCGACGCCCGGCACGAGGAAGTGAAGGAAATCGAGCTGTTCTACGAGGGCGGCATCGCCGCGTTCGTGAAGTGGCTCGATCGAAACAAGGTCGCGCTGATGCCCGATCCGGTGGCGATCAGCGGTACCCGCGACGACGTGACGATCGACGTCGCGCTGGAGTGGAACGACAGCTATTACGAAAACGTCCTCTGCTTCACAAACAACATCCCGCAGCGCGACGGCGGCACCCACTTGGCCGCCTTCCGCGCGGCACTGACCCGCACGCTCAACAATTATGCGGAAAAATCGGGCGCGCTGAAGAAGGAGAAGGTCTCCCTCACCGGCGACGACATGCGCGAGGGCCTGACCGCGATCGTCTCGGTCAAGCTGCCGGACCCCAAGTTCAGCAGCCAGACCAAGGACAAGCTGGTCTCGTCCGAAGTCCGCCAGCCGCTCGAAAGCCTGATGGCCGACAAGCTGGCCGAGTGGCTGGAGGAGAACCCCGCCGTGGCGCGCCAGATCATCCAGAAGGTGATCGACGCCGCCGCCGCGCGCGAGGCCGCCAAGCGCGCCCGCGAGCTCACCCGCCGCAAGGGCGTGATGGACATCGCCAGCCTGCCGGGCAAGCTCGCCGACTGCCAGGAGCGCGATCCCGCCAAGTCCGAACTGTTCCTGGTCGAGGGTGACTCGGCCGGCGGCTCGGCCAAGCAGGGCCGCGATCGCCATTTCCAGGCGATCCTCCCCCTGCGCGGCAAGATCCTCAACGTCGAGCGCGCGCGCTTCGACCGGATGCTGAGCTCGAAGGAAATCGGCACGCTGATCCAGGCGATGGGCACCGGAATCGGCCGCGACGATTTCAACGTCGAGAAGCTGCGCTACCACAAGATCGTCATCATGACCGACGCAGACGTGGACGGCGCGCATATCCGCACGCTGCTGCTGACCTTCTTCTACCGCCAGATGCCCGAGATCATCACGAACGGGCACCTCTATATCGCCCAGCCGCCGCTCTACAAGGCGACCAAGGGCCGCTCCGAGGTTTACCTCAAGGACGACAATGCGCTCGACCAGTATCTGGTCGATGCCGGCGTGGGCGGCACGGTGCTCGACACCAACGGCGCGCAGCGCTCGGGCGAGGATCTGCGCACGCTGGTCGAGCATGCCCGGCGCATGCGCACCCTGATGCGCTACGTGCCGCGCCGCTACGACCCGATGATCATCGAGGCGCTGGCGCTGGGCGGCGCGCTCGATCCGTCGGTGAGCCGCGAGCGCCATGCCGAGGAGCTGAAGACCGTCGTGCAGCGGCTCGACGCGGCCGATGCCGATGCCCGCTGGAGCGCGCGCATCACCGAGGACGGCGGCTATCATTTCGAGCGGCTGTGGCGCGGGGTGACCGACCACCACATCGTCGAGGCGAGCTTCCTCGTCTCGGCCGAGGCGCGCAAGCTGCATGCGCTGGCGGCCGAGCAGGCGGCGGCGTACCTTACGCCGTCGAAGCTGGTGTCGAACAAGGGGCTGGCGACCGAGGTCGACGCGCCGGTGGCGGAGGAGGACGCCCCCGTCGCGGTGGGCAAGGGCGAGACCCTGGTGTCGCGCCCGTCGCAGCTGCTCGACGCGATCCTCGCCTTCGGGCGCAAGGGCCTGGCGATCCAGCGCTACAAGGGTCTGGGCGAGATGAACGCGGAGCAGCTGTGGGAGACCACGCTCGACCCGCAGAACCGCTCGATGCTGCAGGTAGCGGTCGATCAGGCCGACGTGGCGGACGCGATCTTTACCCAGCTGATGGGCGACGTGGTCGAACCGCGCCGCGAGTTCATCCAGGAAAATGCGCTCAGCGTCGCCAATCTCGACGTTTGATCGGCCGGTCGGCTGGCGGGTGACGCGAGGAGATCCTTACCAGCGAGGGGGCGGTTGAAGTCGGTTTTGGCTTTTACCGCCCCCTTGCAGTGTTAGCGGGAGCGGCTTGAGCCCGTCTGTTGTTAGCTAACGGGGCCATGGAATCGCCAAGCGGGTTGGCTGCTCACGCCCCAATAGCGGACACAATGCCTTTGGGTTATCGTGAGGCATGCTTAAGAAGCTCGTTACGGCGATTTTGGTGACAACGTGGAGCTTCCCAGCTTCAGCGCTCTGTATCTATCGCGGAGTGGATAAACGCAAAAACTACTATCGCTCAGGAGTTTAGAGACTCGCGATGGGTGGTGCGTGCTCATGTCGTGTCAGTCGACTATCATTGGTCGGACGAAGATGAATCTTGGGCGCTCTACCGGCTTAAGGTTGTAAAATCCTACAAAGGCAATCTGACGAGTCAGTTCACGTTTTTCACTGAGCGTAACAGTGGTGGTTTTTACATGGACGGCAACGGTGGTGGGCCAGACCTGGATAGAGATTATCTACTGTTCCTGACGCCCCAACCATTTGAAAGGGGCCAGCCAGCGTCCGCTAAGGGTGCGTTGTGGGTCAATTACAACTGCGGCCAATCGAAGGTCTGGAACGAGGTTACAGCCGGTGAAGCTGCAGAGCTTGCTTTGCTTTCTCGACACCGCTGATCGACGCTTCCCACCCACTTTCAGCCCGCTGGGTCCAATGCGAACCGGGCGTAGTTTCCCTCTCCCGCCTGCGGGAGAGGGAGGGAGCCGCCGTCAGGCGGCGGAAGGGTGAGGGTGTGTAAGGAGCATGCGGCCCTCTCCTTCGCCCGACTCACCCTCACCCCGGCCCTCTCCCGCAAGCGGGAGAGGGAGATGGGCGCTGCCCCGCTTCAATCGCCAAGCCGCTCGGCCAGCGCCGCGATGCCTTCGCCTTCGAAGCGATTGGCCGCGGCGCCATCGATGTGCACTGGATGGTCGAGGATCAGCACGGCGTGCGCGCGGTGGTCGGGGTCCAGGTCACGCCATGCGCGCACCGCCTCGCCCAGATTGGTGACCTCGGCGATGTCGCCGCCGCCGCGCACGACATTCTCCAGCGCTGCGCTCATCGTCCAGTCGATCGGCGGGTTCCGGGCGTCGTCGCCCCAGCGTGCCTCGGTCATGCCTGGTCCTCGCGGTCGAGATCGTTCTCGCTGATAACGATGATCGGCCGGTCCGGGCCCTTGGCAAGCGCCGCCAGGGCGGCCTGCGCGATCGGGTCGCGGTAGCGGCGGAAGCGCTCTTCGGCATCGCCGTCGGGCTGGCTGCCGCTCAGCGCTTCCAGCACGCTATACTGCACCGCGAACTGATACGCGTCGCCGTCGACCTGGCCGCCGAACTCGAGCTGGCGATCGTCGAGATTGTCGAACAGGGTGGTGTCGTCGATTTTCAGCTGCTGTGCAGACATTCCAAATACTCCATCGGTCAAGGATCGAAACCGCAGGGGCAGGGGCGCGGTTCCGCTGCCGGCAGTTCCGCCCCGGTTGCTGCGCCCCGCGCAAAAAGCTGATCCAAAGCGCGTCGGCGTGCGTATAGGAGGGGAAACCCGTTACGCTCAGGAGTTGCCATGCCTACCGTACTCATCACCGGCGCCACCGCCGGGATCGGCGAAGCTTCGGTCCGCGCCTTCGCGGACGCCGGCTGGCACGTCGTGGCGACCGGCCGCCGCGCCGATCGGCTGGAAAAGCTCGCCGGCGAGCGCGTCCACACCCTCGCCTTCGACATTCGCGACGAAGCCGCGCGCGATGCGGCGCTGGGCAGCCTGCCCGCGCCCTTTTCCGAGATCGACCTGCTGATCAACAATGCCGGCCTCGCGCTCGGGCTGGAGCCGGCGCAGCAGGCGTCGCTCGATAACTGGCGCACGATGATCGACACCAATGTGACGGCTTTGGTCTCCATCACCCACAAGCTGCTGCCGGCCCTCGTTGCGCGCAAGGGCGGGATCATCAACCTCTCCTCGGTGGCAGCCAACTACCCGTATCCGGGCGGCAATGTGTACGGCGCGACCAAGGCCTTCGTCCGTCAGTTCACGCTCAACCTGCGCGCCGACCTGATCGGTACCGGCGTCCGCGTCACCTCGATCGAGCCAGGCATGGTGGAGACCGAGTTCACGCTCGTGCGCACCGGCAGCCAGGAAGCGTCGGACAAGCTCTATGGCGGCGTGAACCCGATGACGGCGGAGGACATTGCCGAGACGATGCTGTGGGTAGCGACGCTGCCGCCGCATCTGAACATCAACACGCTGGAGCTGATGCCGGTGAACCAGGCGAACGGCCCGTTCGCGGTGCATCGCGAAGGCTGAGCGGAGCGCTGACCGACTTTCCGGCGTTGCACGGATCATGAGTCTTTCCCCACGCCTCCGCCAGGACCCGCCGCCCGCCGCCCTTCGGCGGATGCGGATGGTCGCGACCGGCCTCTTGCTCGCGATGGCGGCGCTGTTCCTCGCAGCGCGCCAGTTCCAGGGCCTGCACCCCGCGATCCCCTTTGTTCGCGCCTTTGCCGAGGCGGCGATGGTCGGCGGGCTGGCCGATTGGTTCGCGGTGACGGCGCTGTTCCGCCACCCGCTCCATCTGCCGATCCCGCACACCGCCATCATCCCGCGGAACAAGGACCGCATCGCCGAGACGCTCGGCCAGTTCCTCCGCGCCAACTTCCTGATCCCGCGCGTCGTCGCGCGGCGGATGCAGCGGCTGGACATGGCGGCGGCAGCGGGGCGCTGGCTCGCCGCGCCGTCGCACGGCACCGGTCGCATCGGCGCGGGTGCCTCGCGGCTGGCGGCCAACATCCTCGAATCCTTCGATCAGGAGCGGCTGGGCGGGATGGCCAAGGGCGCCATTGCGGGCCGGCTGCGGGCGATCACGGTCGCGCCGCTGTTCGGCCAGGCGCTGGCGGCGGCAATCGCCAATGGCCGGCATCTGCCGCTGCTCGATTCGATGATCCGCGGCGGCGCGCGCATTTTGGAGGCGAACGAGCATCTGATCCGCGAAATGGTCCATGCCCGCGCAGGATCGGTACTGCGCTGGACAGGCTTGGACGAGACACTCTCTACCAAGATCATCGAGGGGCTGAAGAAGCTGATCGACGAGCTGGCCGAGGATCCGCAACACCCCGTCCGCGCCAAGATGGAGGAGGGGCTGGAGAGCCTCGCCGAGCGCCTTCAGCATGATCCCGAGCTGCGGGCGCGGGTGGAAAGCTTCAAGCTGGAGATGCTGGAGAATGAAGGGTTCCAGCGCTGGGTGGATGGGCTGTGGGAGCAGAGCCGCGCGGCGATGCTGCGGCTGGCGCGCGACCCCGAGCGGGCGCTGGGCGGGCGGATGGGCGAGGCGCTGCGCCAGTTCGGCGGCACGCTGCAGACCGATGCGAAGCTGGCGCGGACGATCAACCGATTCGTACGGCGATCGGCGGTGGGCGCGGCGTCGGACTATGGCGACGGCATCGTCCGGCTGGTCTCCGACACGATCCGCGGCTGGGATGCGCAGACCGTGACGTCGCGGCTGGAAAACGCGGTAGGTCGCGATCTGCAATATATCCGGATCAATGGTACGGTAGTGGGCGGGCTGGTCGGCGTGGCGATCCACGCGGTGGATGTGTTGTTGTAGGCACGGCAAGCCCGCTCTCTGCCGGTATCGCCGGGCGCAATCCCCTGCCAGCACCGCCGCGGGCAGCGTCGCCTTGAAGCGCTCGAAGACCGGGGCGTCGAAACGCCTACGACGGGTGCGCCTCGGCCTCGGCATCGCCTTCCGCATCGGCGGGAAGCCGCTCTGCCTCCACATACGGGTCCTCTTCGCCGGTCATCGGGATGCCATCGGGGTCTTCCCCCGCCAGCGCGTCCACCCGCCCGTCGCGTGGCGGGGCGCGCTGCGCGTCGACTTCATGGGCATGGCGTTCGGCCTCGGTGCGGTCGCGCATCGGATTGGTTGTCATGACGATCTTTCTCTGCTCAGCGTCGAGCCGACGCACGCCGCCTAGATTGGTTCCATCCGCGACGCGCGGCGCCGGAGCACCGCCGCGCCTCCCACCGCGAGCAAGGTCGCGCCCGCCAGCAGCAAGGGCAGCCGTCGCGTCACCGGCTTGCGAAAGCCGCCATCGACGCGAGGGGTATCCTCTGGCGGATGGAACAGGTTGCCGGAAGTGACCGCTGCCGGCCGCGCCTGCGCGAAATAGCCTTCGAACCAGCGATCGATCAGCTTCAGGCTTACTACCGGCGCCAGGGCATGGCCGATCCGTGCCGCCCAGACCTGCGCGCCGACGATGGTGGTGGCGCGCGGATGATCGGCGAGGCGGAGCACCGCCGCCGCCACCCGCCTTGGATCCACCAGCGGCAGCGGCGGATGGATCGCCTTGCCGGTGTAATTGGCGGGATGATCGAGTGCAGGGGTATCGACGAGCGCCGGATACACGTCGCAGATATGGATGTGCGGGTGCGCGGCCATTTCCGCCCGTAGCGATTCGGACAATCCCTTGAGCCCGAACTTGCTTGCGGAATAGGCCGCGGCCAGTGGCGCGGCGGCGAAGCCGACCATCGAGATCATGTTGACGAACACGCCGTGTCCCTGGCGCAGGAAGATCGGCAGGGCTGCGTGCGCCTCGTACAGATGGCCGAGCAGGTTCGATCGCAAGACGCGTTCGTGCGCCTCGATCGTAACCTCCTCAAATCGCCCGACCGCGCCCACGCCGACATTGGCGAACCACAGGTCGATCGTGCCGCCAAATGCCAGCGCATGCTCCGCAAGGGCCAGAACGGCGGCATTGTCGCCAATGTCGGTGGGAAGGACGTGGATCGGCGCGCCTCTCTCGCGCAGTCCGCCGGCAAGCAAGTTCAGCGCATCGGAGTCGCGCGCGGCGAGCACCAGCCGCCAGCCGCGATCGGCAAACAATTCGGCTGTGGCGCGACCGATGCCGCTGGTCGCACCGGTGATGACAGCGGTTCGTGGGCTGTGCGTCGTCACCATCCAGACATCTCCCCTTCAAGCGACCCGCTGCCGCCCGTCGCTCGACCAACCGGATAGCGGTGCAAGGGTTGCAGGGGATGCAAAACAAACCCCCGGCCGCGTTCGCCCCACCGCGCTTTCCGAGGGGCGCTCGGTTCGGCTATGCGGTGGCATGCGGATCGATGCTCACCACCATCTCTGGCGCTATACCCCCGAGGCATTCGGCTGGATCGCGCCCGGAAGCGCCATCGCCCGGGACTTCGATGGCGACGACCTCGCCAGGGAATTGCAGGCCGCCGGTATCGACCAGGCCATCGCGGTACAGGCTCGGCAGAGCGATGCGGAAACGGCTTTCCTGCTCGACTGCGCCGCGCGCCAGCCCCGCATTGTCGGGGTGGTAGGCTGGATCGATCTGCGCGCGCCCGACATCGCCCACCGGGTCGCTGCGCGCGCCGCAGGGCCGATCCTTGGCTATCGCCACATCGTGCAGGACGAGGCCGATCCCCGCTTCCTGCTGGGCGACGCCTTCCTCGCCGGCGTGCGCGCGGTGCTAGCGGCAGGGCTGAGCTACGACGTGCTGGTGAACGCGGCGCAACTCGGCACCCTGCCTGCCTTCTTGGACCAATGCGGGCCGGGGCGACTGATCCTCGACCATGCCGCCAAGCCCGACATCGCGCGCGGCGCCTGGCAGCCCTGGGCGGACGAGATCGCGGCGGCGGCGCGGCACGACGCGCTGTTCTGCAAGGTCTCCGGCCTCGTCACCGAAGCGGCGCGCGATTGGCAACCGAGCGACTTCGAGCGCTATCTCGACCATGTCTTCGCCTGTTTCGGGGCGGAGCGCATCCTGTGGGGATCGGACTGGCCGGTGTGCGAACTCGCCGGATCCTATCGCGACACGCGCGACATTGTGCAGCGATTTGTCGACCGGCATTGCCCGACCCTGGAAGGCGCGGTCTTCGGGGGCAATGCCGCGCGAGCCTATGCACTTGAGCTTCGCGTCTAGGAAAACCGACTTGCATATATGCGAGTGGTGATGGCAGGGCGGTTCCAGGAGACCCGGACCATGCGCACGATCCTCTGCAACGCCCCCTTCGAGCTGACCGAAATCGAGCGGGCGACGCCCGCCCCGGGTCCAGGCGAGGTGCTGGTCCGTATCCGCCGCGTGGGCCTATGCGGCACCGACTATCATATCTTCGCCGGCCGCCACCCGTTCCTGCAATATCCGCGCGTGATGGGGCACGAATTGGGCGGCGAAGTGGTGGCGCTGGGCGAAGGCGTCGCGCTGCCCCTGGGTCGGACGGTAGCGATCAATCCCTATCTGGCCTGTGGTCACTGCGTCGCCTGCCGCAAGGGCAAGCCCAATGCCTGCGTCAACATTCGGGTGCTCGGTGTGCACAGCGACGGCGGTATGGCGGAACTGCTGGTGGTGCCGGCGAGCGCCGTGCTCGATGCCGAGGGGCTGAGTGTCGACCAGGCCGCGATGATCGAGTTCCTGGCGATCGGCGCGCATGCCGTGTCGCGCGCGCCCAGAGAGGGGGAGGGACGGATGCTGGTGGTGGGCGCCGGCCCGATCGGCATCGCCAGCGCGCTGTTCGCCCGGCTGGATGGCTTCGCGGTCACGCTGGTCGATCAGCGTGACCGGCGGCTCGCCTTCGCGCAGGAGGCACTCGGGCTGGACGGACTGGTCGCCGACGACGCGCTCGCCGAGCGTCTGGCGGTGCGCACCGAGGGTGACGGCTTCGACGTGGTGATCGACGCGACCGGATCGTTGGCGGCGATGCGCAGAAGCCTCGATTTCGTCGCCCATGGCGGCGCGCTGCTGCTGGTCGGCGTGGCGCCCGGCGACCTCAGCTTCGCCGATCCGGAATTTCACAAGCGCGAGGCGGTGCTGATCGCCAGCCGCAACGCGCTCGCCGGCGATTTCGAGCGGGTGATCGCCGCGATTCGCTCGGGCGTAATCCCCACCGAGCGGTTGCATACCCACAGCGTCGATGCCGCGGACCTGCCGCAGCGCCTGCCTGCGCTGATCGATGCGGCGGACCATGTGCTGAAGGCGATCGTCGCCTTCTGACAGGCTCGCCGCCGGTTCAGGGCTGGTCGGCGAGCGCGAAGATTCGATCGGTCGGCACCCATTTCACGCCGGGTTCGGCAAAGGCGAGCCGGCGCTGGAACCCGTCCATCAGTGTCTCCCACGCCTGAACATCCGGGTCCGCCGCGTCGCGCACCCGCTTGGCCTCGGGGTCGAAGCCGGGACCGGTTTCCATCACCATCACCAGCCGATCGCCGGCGTGCCAAATCTCCATGGACTCGATTCCAGCCTCGCGGATCGAGCGGGTCACTGCGGCCGGTGGCCCGCCCGGCCGATGCCAATGCGCATAGGCGGCGATCGCTTCGGGATCGTCGTTCAGGTCGAGCAGCAGGACGTGGCGCATCGAAAACCTCTCTCGTTCCCGTGCTGCATAGCCCTCGCGGCCAGCCGCGCAAGCCGAGGGACGCATCCCGGCTTTCCCGATGCGGCTGCTTCGCGTACGTCTTGGCGGATGCGGGGAAGAAAGAGCGAGGGCGTGGCGAAGGCGAATCGTCCGGCGCAGGGGGCCACGGTTATCGACGTGGCGGCGAAGGCGGGCGTTTCCGCGATGACCGTCTCGCGCGTGATCAATGGTCGCAGCGGGGTGAGCTCGGCGACCCGCGAACTGGTCGAGCGTGCCATCGCCGAGCTGCATTACGTACCCAATGTCGCCGCGCGCAGCCTGGTGACCTCGGCGGAGCTGCGCATCGGCATCGTCTATTCCAATCCCAGCGCGGCATTCATGAGCGAGTTGCTGACCGGCGTGTTCGAGGAAGCCTCGACCCGCGGCGCGCGGCTGGTGCTGCTGAAGGGCGAGGGCGGTCGGGCGCCGACGGAGCAGGCGCTGCTGCGCTTTGCCGGCGCGGGCCTTTCCGGCGTCCTGCTGGCGCCCCCGCTGGCCGAAGCACCGGTGGTGCTGCGGACGCTGCGGAACCTGGGCGTGCCGATCGCGGCCATCGGGGCCTATCACGTGCCGGGCGCCACCTGCGTGCGGATCGATGATCGTCGTGCCGCCTTCGAGATGACGCGCCATCTGCTCGATCTCGGCCACCGCCGCCTGGGCTTTGTGCTGGGCAATCCCGACCAGGCGGCGAGCGCCGAGCGCAGGGCCGGCGTGGAAGACGCGATCCGCGACGTGCCGGATGCGGGCGTGCAGCTGGTGCAGGGCGACTTCAGCTATGCCTCCGGCCTGGCGGCGGGCGAGCAGCTGCTGGACGGGTCCACCCCCCCCACGGCGGTGTTCGCCAGCAACGACGACATGGCCGCCGCCATCGTCTCGGTCGCGCATCGCCGCCAGCTGGACGTGCCGCGGCAGCTCACCGTCGTCGGGTTCGACGATACCACCGCCGCCGTGACCCTGTGGCCGCCGCTCACTACCGTCCACCAGCCCGTCCGCCGCCTCGCCGCCGAGGCGCTGGCGCTGCTGGCGGACGAGGCGCGCGGGGCAGTGCCGAAAGCGCGCGCGCGTCGGGATCGGGTGCTGGCGCATGAGATCGTCAAGCGCAGCTCCACCGCCGCGCCGCCGCCGATGGGTGACTGACCCACGGTCAGCCCGTCGCACCCGCGGGGCAACGCAGGGCGACGCACAGGCCGCCCAATGCGCTGTCCGACAGCGCCATTTGGCCGCCGTAGAGCGCGACCAGATCGCGCACGATGGCGAGCCCGAAGCCGTCGCCTGCTGGACCTTCGTCCAGCCGCACGCCTGGCTGCAGCACCTGATCGCGGCGCTCGTGCGGGATGCCGGGACCGTCATCCTCCACCGTCAGCACAATCGTGCCGGGCGCGGCCTCTTCCGCCGCAAGCAGGATGCGGTGGCGCGCGTGGCGGCCCGCATTGTCCAGCAGGTTGCCTAGAATCTCGGCGAGATCATGCGGGTCGATCGCGATGCGGCTGGCCGGCGGCACATCGCATTCAAGCGCGACCCCGGGGCGTAGCGTGCCGATCACGCCCGCGACATCGGCGGCGATGGGCGCGATCGCGGTACTGGCCCGCCGGTTCACCGCCGCGGCGCGCGCGCGCGCCAGCGTGTGGCGGATCACCCCCTCGATGCGTCGCACCTGGGCTGCCTGCGGGCTGTCCGGCGCCAGGGTGAGCGCCAGGGTGGCGACGGGCGTCTTCAGCGCGTGCGCCAAGTTCGCGGCCGATTGCCGCGCGGCGGCCAGCGTCGCGGCATTGGCGGCGGCGAGCGCGTTCAGCTCGTCGGCGAGGGGCTGGAGCTCCCTCGGCTGCTCTCGCTCGACTGCGCTGCGTTCGCCGCGCCGGATCGCGCCGATCTGTGCGACGAGCGCCGCCAGCGGCCGCAGCGCGAGCCGAAGCTGCACCCAGGCAGCAAGCGCGAAGATCAGTGCGAGCAACAGGATCACCGTCGCCAGCGGCACCAGCGCGTCGCGGATTGGGCGGCCGATCACCCGCCCCGGGGCGGCGGCGGTGAGCGTCACGGGGCCCGAATCGCTGTCCAGGATCAGTCGGCGGGCGTGAACGCGGCCATGCGCATCCTCGCCCTCGAGCGGCGCCGGCGGTAGCGGTTCAGGCGCTGCGGCGCTCGGCCCGAGGGCGGGCGGCCGAAGCGCGGGGAAATCGCTGCTGCCCATCGAGCGGCGCGGGCCCTCGATCCGCCAGCGCCAGCCCGGGCCCGCAGCCAGGCTGCCCTGTCGTGCAGCAAGCCGCGCGCGATCGATGCTGCCGTCTTGGCGGACGGCGCTCGCCAGCACCGCCAGCTGCGCGTCCAGACGCTGGTCGATCCCGCCGGTCACCACGCGGCCGAGCACGCCGGCCATGGTCCAGCCCGCCAGCCCCAGCGCGATCAGCGTGGCCAGCGCCGACAGCAGAATCATCCGCGTGCGCAGCGAATGCCGGCTCATGGTGTCGGCGCGCCGCAGGTCAGTCGGTAGCCGCGGCCGCGCACTGTCTCGATCCGCTCGGCGCCGATCTTTCGCCGCAGCCGGCCGATGATGACCTCGAGACTGTTCGAATCGACGTCGGCATCGCCTTGATATACCCGCTCCAGCAACTCCAGCCGCTCGATCACCACCTCGCGCCGCAGGATCAATTGCGACAGCACGCGCCATTCGAACGCGGTGAGTTTCAAGGGCAGGCCGTCCAGCTCGAACTGCCCGGTCTGGCTGTCGAAAACGAGCGGCCCGCACGCGATGCGGGTCTGGGCATGGCCGGCGGCACGTCGCACCAGCGCGCGCAGCCGCATCATCAGTTCCTCGACGCGGAACGGCTTGGTCAGGTAATCGTCGGCACCGGCCTTGAACGCGGTGACCTTGTCGGCCCAGGCCTCGCGCGCGGTGAGCACCAGCACGGGCAGCCCGCGCGCCCCCGCGCGCCAGGCGGCAAGGATCTCGGCGCCCGTCCGGTCCGGCAGGCCGAGATCGAGCACCGCGGCGTCATAGGCTTCGGTTTCGCCGAGATGCTGTGCGTCGACGCCGTTCGCGGCCAGGTCGACGGCGCAATGCTCCGCGCGCAGCGCCCGGGCGATTGCGGGGCCGAGATCGGGGTCGTCTTCTACCAGCAGGATCCGCATCGCCCTCGCCTAGCCCCCCGGCTTAAACCCAAGCTGAACCGCAGGGTTCAGCGCGGGTCGGGTCCGATTCGGTAGAACAGGACCATCGAACACCCAAGAGGAGTTGATGGAATGACCGACTGGA
This sequence comes from Sphingomonas sp. S2M10, assembly GCF_012650175.1. Lineage (GTDB taxonomy): Bacteria > Pseudomonadota > Alphaproteobacteria > Sphingomonadales > Sphingomonadaceae > Sphingomonas. The sequence goes on along the minus strand of NZ_JAAILI010000055.1, from coordinate 116,127 downwards.
AGAACCGGCTTTCGCCTCGAACGCGGCTGACACTGGCGGCGGCCGCGCTGCTGGCCTTGGGCGCGGCGGGTGGCGCGGGTGCCGTGCAGCTTACCCGCCCGACGGCGGAAATGGCGCCGATGGTGCCGACCACTACAGCCAAGCTCGCCGAGGCCGGCGGGATCGTGACGGTGAAGGGTCGCGTGGCGGAAATCTATGGCGACCGGTTCGTGCTGCAGGATGGCTCCGGGCGGACACTGGTGGATGTGGGGCCGGAAGGCGCAGGCGTGCAGTCCGGCAGCGTGCTGACCGTGCAGGGGCGCTATTTCGACGGTCAGCTCCACGCGCATTATCTGGTGAACGGCGCCGGGCAGGTGGCGCTTGTGGGTGGGCCGCCGCCGCACCGGCCGGGCGGCCCCGGCGCCCCGCCGCCGCCACCGCCGGGCGGCCCCGGTGCACCACCGCCACCGCCAGCGCCGGGCGGCCCCGGCGCGCCGCCGCCACCGCCACTGCCCGCATCGGCAGTGCCGGGTGCGCCGTTGCCGCCGGCGGCCCTCCCGCCTGCACCGGCGCCCAGCGCATCGCCCACAGGCTGATCGCGCGCACGAAGCATGGGTCGGCCCGCGCGTCTTCAGACGTCGCGGGTCGATCGGAAGCAAGTCCGGGGTAATCGGCGCGTGCAGCATCGGGCGGCGAGATGCCGCTCGCCGGCCCGCGCTTTGTGTGAAACCTGTGTCGGACACTCCACGAGATCTTCGCATGTCAAATGGCGGGAATGATTGACGTCGCCGACGAGACAGGGTTCTATGGCGATGGGCAGTTGGATATCTGCGACGATGCGTATCGTAAGTCGGTGACCCTTTGACGGAAGACGCGATCAGCTTCGAGCAGGTCATTCGAACGTATTCGGGACTGCTCTCGCGCATCGCGTTGGCGTACGAAGGCGATCCTAGCCAGCGCGAAGACCTGAAGCAGGAGATGATCTTGGCCATTTGGCGCGCCCTGCCGTCCTTCCGCGGGCAGTCTTCCGTCAAGACCTATGTCGCCAGCATCGCCCAGAAGCGCGCGGTAACGCATGTCTCGCGGCAACGACGCATTCCGGCGACCGAGGAACTGGGCGAGGAAGTCCCTTCGGGCGGCCCACAACCCGACGAGGCCGCGATCGCGTCCGATCGCCGGTCGCGCCTATTGGCGGCCGTGCGGATGCTCAGCGCCGCGCAGCGCGAAACGGCGATGCTCATGCTGGAAGGCTTTTCCTTCGCCGAAATCGCCGAAACCCTGGGGATTAGCCCCAACGCCGCCATGCTGCGGTGCCAGCGCGCCAAGGTCTCGCTGATCGAGCAGATGGGGCACGCCCATGCACGCTGATGTCGACGATCTGGCCCGGCTGTGGCAGCAGGACGACCAGGAATCGACGCTAAGTGTCGTGGCGCTCTCCCAGCGTGCGGTGCGCCGGGCGCGCCTGATCGAGCGCGTGGAAATGGCGGTAGCCGGCCTCCTCATCGCGTTGATCGCGTTCGCGGTCTGGCGCAAATTCTCGCTGGAGACGCTACTGGTCGCCATAGCGATCATAGCGTTCATCCTTTGGTCCACCTACACCCATTATCGGCTGCGGCGGGTGGAATGGGGTGCGGAGCAGCGGGAGCGCCAGCAATTCGTGGAGGGACAGATCGTGCGGTACAATGCGCGCATCCGCCGCACGATCTTCGACCTTATCCTGTTCGGTCCGCTAAGCGTCTTCGCCATGATGTTCTCGTCCTTACGCCAGAGCGTTGAGGGGCGTCCCCTCACGCATTTGCTCGATCATCTCTGGAACTGGCCCACGTTGCTGGGCCTTGCAGCGATGGGCGCCACCGTCGCCTATCTGGTGGTACGGCTGCGCCGGCAGCGCCAGGTCGTTCGCAGGCTGACCGGCTCGCTTGTCGAATACCGGCGGGAAGCTGCAATGGATCGCGCCGCGCTCGGGCAATAAGCCCTGAATCAAACGATCGATAAATATTTTCGACAAGGGCGACAGGTTTTCCGCCGGGCGGAGACTATACTCCTGACAACTGAAATGGTTGTCCCGTCGGTTCGGTCGGGATTGTTCGCTGCCACGCACCCAAGGCGCGTGGCGGGCGGCGGACCGGTGCGCATCGCACGGCTACAGGGAAGATCGCCGATATCCACGGCGGAATTGGGGGATTGCCATGAACAAGATTGATCAGAGCAAGCTTTCGCTGCCGACGCGGGTCGGCTTCTGCGGGAATGTCGTTCGTGAGGAAGTCGGCGGCGTCGCGTGTCTCGCCGTCGTCCTGGGGATCTTCGTAGGCGGCTGATCCCGCACCTCGTGCGCGCATCCCGCCAGGCGGGTGACGCGCACGAGGACTTCGCCCCATCGTCGTACGACTGCCGCCACGGCCGGAAGGCTGCGGTGCGGGAGGACGTGCGCCATTCGTACCGGAGGACCCATGATTCCTCGTCCACAGCTTCAGGCGTATCTTGCCGGATCACATCGTCGCCCCGCCCCGCCCGCGCTGCACTGGCGCGAACAGCCGGTGCTGGCCCGCCTGCATGACGCATTGGAGGCGCTGCCAGAGCGGAGCTCTGCGGCCATCGGCGCACTGGTAGAACGTCTCTTCGCCGACACGGCGTGGCTGGAGCACTGGGTTGCCCGATTGGCGCAGGCCGCTGCCGCCGACCCCTTTTTCGATCCGCCGCTGGTGGTGAACGGCAACAAGCATCAGCGCGGGCTGGTCGTCTTCAGCCACGATTGCCTTGCGCTCACCCTCAACGTGCTCGCCATTGATGCGCTGGCCGCGAAGAAGGCGCATCGGCGCGGCCCGGGCGTAATCGTCTTCACCGGCGGACGATCGGTGCAGAAATTCCTGAAGGGGGGCGGGGCGCTGCTCCAGCTCTGGTCCGCGCCGCCGTCGGATGCTGCGTTCAGCTTGGCGGAGGCGCATCGCTGTGCGCCCGCTGGCTATCACGCGATCGAGGACGGCGAGATCCTGACGATCGACGGACGGACGCAAAGCTATGTGATCGACCATGCGGTGTCCGACATCATGGTGTTGCAGGCAGACCTTCGCGTCGACCGCGCGCCGCTGCTCGTCGAATATGACGCGCAGACCTTGCTGGCAGTGGGCGCGAGCAGCACCAATGACGGCGCGTCGCGCAGCCAGATGCTGCTGTCCTTCCTCTCCATGCGCGGCCGAGCCGGCGACGCCGACATTCTCGAGCGCTATACCCATGACGACGCCTTCTACCTGCGCTGGCATGCGGCCAGGGAGTTGCTGGGCATGGATGTCGATCGCGCGATGGACCGGCTGCGCGCGATGGAGCTCGTGGACCCCCATCCGGACATTCGCGGTGCTGCACGCAGCGCGCTTTCCATGCTGGTCGGCCAAGCGGCGGGGGCAGCGCCATGCCACGCGTAGTCGAAGCCGCGAATCCCGAAGCGATCGGGCTCGGTGATCTGGTCGAGATCCTGGAAACGGAACGATTCGATGCGCGCGATGAGGCCTGCTTCGCGTCGTTCGGACCGGCGCTTGCCAATCTGGCGGCCAATCAGGATTTCCTGGCGGACATCATCGTGAGCGAGCTGAAGCACCGTTGCCGCGGCCAGAGCGTGCATAACGCCTATGGACCGCAGGTGGTGATGCTGCACGGCGGCGGCAATTTCCTTCTCCGCGCCAATTTCTGGCCCGCGGAGAGCGATCCCATTCTGCAGGAGAATGGTCCGGAGGCCTTCTTCTACCACAAGCCGCACGACCATAACTTCTCGTTCCTGACCGTCGGTTACATGGGGCCGGGCTATTGGAGCGACTATTACGAGTACGACTATGACACCTGTGTCGGCGCGGTCGGCGATGCGGTTGACCTGCGCTTTGTCGAACGGTCGCGGCTGTCGCCGGGGAAGGTGCTGCTGTACCGCGCGCACCGCGACATTCACGCGCAACTGCCCGCCGACGCGCTGTCCGTGTCGCTCAACATCATGGAGCGAGCACCGCATATCGGCTATCGCGACCAATATGGCTTCGACGTTTCGAACGGTGTCATCTCCGGCAATCTGACCGAGACCGCAATCGAGCCGCTGCTGGCGATCTGCAGCCAGATCGGCGGGGAGGAGGCCCGCGATCTGGTCGAGGCCTATGCCGGCTATCACCCCAGCGAACGGATCCAGTTCGCCGCGCTGACCGCGCTCGCCTCCACCTGCCCTTCGATCGACGCGCGGATCGAGCTGTTCGCCCGCGCCGCCCGCCGCACCGCGCCGTTCGTGGCGCGCATGGCCGCCCGGCAGTGCGCCGCCATCGAAGCCAGCAGACACTGGATCACCCGGACCGCGCATTAGGAGGGCGTCCCCATGCATGTCGACTTGTCCCTACCCACCAATGTTTCGATCAGCGTGCCGATCCCGCAGGGCGGCCTTGACGCGGCCGCGCGGGCGGACGTCTGCAGGCGGGTTGCCGGCGACATTGTGCGCTCTCGAACGCTTCGCCACCGGCTGCTCACCGGCATCCGCCTCGCCGAGCCGAACTGGGACATCCTGCTCGATCTCTACCTGTCGGAACGCAAGGGCGTTCGCGTGTCGATCTGCGACGTTGCGTTCATCGCCGGTGTATCGCGCAGCACGGGCGCGCGCTGCGTCGCCAATCTGATTGCGTCCGGTGCCCTCGAAGGCGTCGCGGACGAGCAGGACGGACGCCGCACCTGGATATCGCTCAGCAGGAACATGAAAGCGGCTCTTGAAGTGTATTTTCTTCAAATCTCTGGCGTGGACGCCGTTTCGGCAGACAGCTCGGCGAAAATGAAAGCAATCATGTTCTCTCAATTTGAGAATAACTGCCCCTACTGATAGTTGACCGCCAATAGATACTCGTAGAATACTGCCAGTGTCGAAAGCAAATCGACAAAATGTAAGCAGTTATCTCTTACCTAATGGAGAACGACATGACCATCAATCACGTCAGTGCCCTTCCTTCGCTCGAACTCGAAGCCGGGATGCTCGTCGAGCAGCGTGGCGAGGCAGTGCTGTGCAGCCTGACCGCCGGCATCGCTTCGGTCATCGGCGCGATCTTCTGACATCCAGGAAAAGGGGAAAGACCATGGTACGCACGCACAACCTGCCGACGCTCGAACTCGAAGTCGGCGCACCGAACTCGTCGAAGCACACCCCGGTCGTCGCCGGGCAGATCATCGCGGGCATCGCGATCGGCATCGTCATCGCCGTCACCAACTGAACCAGGTGCGGGTGCGGCCGGTGCCGCACCCGTCACCGACAGGGGAGTATCACGCCATGAACCTTTCGGTTGAAAGCTTGCCGGCGCTCGATCTCGACGTCGCCGGCCCCAGCGGCCCCCGCATCCGGCCGACCCTCGTGGATCCGGGCACCAGCCTGTTCCTCGTCATCCTCATCCCCCTCCCCATCTAGGTCAGGCGGCGATCATGAAGAATCTTCAGGATATCATGTCGGTGGTGCAGCACCCCGACTTCCGCCAGGCGCTGCTCGACGACAATGAGCGCAGCGTTCTCTACTATAATCGTGAGCTCGGCTTCGGCGATCTCAAGCGATCGCTGCAGGACAAGCGCGACAGGACACCCGAGGAGGTGTTCGCGCTGTGCAGCGACTTTTTCACCGAAGACCGCATCCGCAAGATCGTCGCCGAGGAACAGGCCTGCGCCGCGCGCAATCCCTTCTACGGATCGTCGTTCCAGCCGATCAGCGGCGAGTTCTTCGGCGGGATGGTGCTGGTGTCGACCGACCAGTTCAGCGCGATGCTGCTGGGACTGGACGGCTTCGAGATCGACATGGCGAAGCGGCGAACGCCCGGCGATCGACGGACGCTGACCTTCGGCGGGCAGCACACCTTCCTCAAGGTCTATCGCGCCCGCGACTTCACGCTGCAGACCTGGAAGATGGATTCGTTCGTCGACGAGGACGATCTGGCGATGAGCGGCAAGACCTATCGCGAGGGCACGTCCCTCGATTGCAGGCCAGGCGACACCTTCCATTTCGGCGCCGACGAAGCGTTCGAATATACCTCGAAGGTCGGCGCCCATGCGCTGGTGCTGCAGATCCAGATGTATCGCCACGGACTGCCGATGGCGCTGGAATTCGATGTCGACACCCGCCGTCTCGTGGGCGCTGCGTCGTCCGCGCAGGAGCCCACCCGATTGCAGATGCTCGCGACGGCGATGCGGCTGTTCGGCCGGCAGGACGCGTGGGAGCAGCTGGAGCGTCTCGTCGCGCACTCCTCGCACTATGTCCGCTGGCACGCGATGCGCGAATATCTTGGCCTCAACCTGGACCGCGCTTGGCCGCTCCTGGAGCGGATGTGCGACGAGGATCCGCATCCTGCGGTGCGCCGCGCGGCGCGGAAGACCATCGATCATCTGAGCGACGTCGCTCCCGCCCTGGCGGCGGAGTGAGCGCGCGGCCACCACGAGGAGAACCATCATGCCCCTGGTAATCGATGCCCCGCAGGGCGACGCAATCGAACTCGACGAGCTGGTCGAGTATCTGCACGACGCCGATATCGACACGTCCGATCATGACGCGATGGTGTCGGTCGCGCCGATGCTCAAGCGGCTGAACAACAACCGCACCTTCCTGTCCGACTTGGCGCTCGAGGAGCTGAAGAAGCGGACCTCGATCGGCAACGGCACCAACAACTACGGCCCGCAGGTCATCATGCTCTATGCGCCCACCCGGCGCTTCCAGACCTTCTTCCTGCGCGCCAATTTCTGGCCGGCGACCCAGGATCACATTCTCAAGGCGAGCGGGCCGGAGCAGTTCTTCTACCACCACCCGCACGATCATTCGTTCAACTTCCTGACCTCGGGCTATTTCGGGCCTGGCTACAGCAGCAACTATTACACTTATGATTACGAGCAGACCGCGGGTTATCCCGGCGAGCCGGTCGCGCTGAAGTTCGTCGAGAAGAGCGCGCTGCACGAAGGCAAGGTGATGCTGTACCGCGCCTGTGTCGACATTCACGACCAGCTGCCGCCGGAAAGCATGTCGATCAGCCTCAACATCATGGAGCTGACGGTGCGCGGCGGCGTGCTCGACCAGTACAGCTTCGACGTCGAACGCAATCTGGTCGGCACGATGATCAACCGCATGTCGATGGCCTGCCTGATGCCGATGATCGCGCAGCTGGGCGATGGCGATGCGGCGGATTATCTCGAGGAAACCGCGCGCTCGCATCTGTCGGAGCGCGTGCGCTTCTCGGCGCTGAAGGCAATGGCGGGCACCCAGCCCGATCTCGATTCGACCATCGCGGTGTTCGAACGCGGCACCCGCAGCGACAGCGCGCTGGTCGCCGGCTGGGCGAAGCACAAGATCGACCGGCTCGAAAGCCTGCGCGCGTGAGCGGGGCCGCGCCTGCTTCCCCCGCCGGCCTGCGGGCTGTGCTGCGCCATGTGCCGCTCGACCGGCTCGCGCTGGCGGCGGCGGGCGTGCTGAGCCTGGTCGAGGTCGCCGGCAGCCTGGGCTTTCCGCTGCTGACGCGGTCGATTGTCGATCGCGCGGGTAGCGGTGACGCTTCGTGGCAGGGCCCTGCGCTGGTGCTGGCGCTGGTGCTCCTGGCTTCCGCGATCGCTTCGGCCGTCGCGCGCTTCCTCACGGCGCGTGCGGGCCTCGCGCTGGACGCGGCGCTCAAGGCGGCGACGGTGGACCGGCTGGTGCGCGCGCGGATCGGCTATTTCGAGGACGCATCGAGCGGGTCGGTGACCAGCCGTGTCGTCAACGACACCAAGGCGGTGGCCCAGATCGTCTCGCGCGAGGGGCTGGCGGCGGCATCGGCCGCGCTGCTGCTGGTCGGCGCGGCCGTCGTACTGTTCGCGACGGACGCGCGGCTTGCCGGCATCTTGTTCGGCGCGGTGGCGCTTGCGTTCCTGGCCATGCTGCCGGTGGTGCTGACCACCGCGAGGATCACCACGCGCACCCAGGACGAGACCGCGCGGCTGAGCGGGCGGCTGACCCAGATTTTCGCGGAGATCCGCATGGTGAAGACGTTCGGCGCGGAGGCGCGCGAGCAGCGCACGATCGCCGCCGACGTCGCGTCGCTGTTCGCGCTCGGCTGCCGCTCCGCCCGAATCGAAGCGGCGCTCAGCCCGATCGTCACCCTGTCGGTCACCCTCGCGATGGTGACGATCCTCGCCTATGGCGGCATGCGGGTGGCGGCGGGATCGCTGTCGTCGGGCACGCTCACAGCATTTCTGCTCTACATCTTCACGGTGGTCGGGCCGCTGGCGCAGCTGACCGCCTTCGTTTCGCGGCTGTCGGCCGCGCGGGGTGCATCGGCGCGGCTGCTCGACGTCCTGGACCTGCCGGCGGAAGCCGAGGGTGCCGATCGCGCCGGCATGGCGGCGGTGCCGGGGCTGCCCCAGGCGCTGACGCTCGAGGACATCCGCTTCGCCTATGCCGCGGGTGCGGAGGGCACGGGCACGACGCTCGCGATCGACCGGATCGCCTTCGCGCCCGGCACCCGAACCGCGCTGATCGGCCCGAGCGGGTCGGGCAAGTCGACGCTGCTCGCGCTGATCGAGCGCTTCTACGCGCCGGACGGGGGCGTCATCCGCTACGGCGCGCAGGACATCGCGGCGCTGCCGCTCGCCCAATGGCGCGCGCGGATCGGCTATGTCGCCCAGTCGACGCCGATGGTGTCGGGCAGCATCCGCGACAATCTGCTCTACGGCATCGATCGCCCGGTGGGCGAGCAGCAGATCGCCGATGCGCTGGCCCTGTCGCGCTCGGCGGGCTTCGTCGCGGCACTGCCGGAGGGGCTGAACACCCCGGTCGGCGAGCGCGGCGTGCTGCTTTCCGGGGGCGAGCGCCAGCGCATCGCGATCGCCCGCATGTTCCTGCGCGACCCCGAGATCCTGCTGCTGGACGAGGCCACCTCGAGCCTCGATGAGGAGAATGCGCATCTCGTCCTGCAGGGGCTCGACATGCTGATGCGCGGGCGGACCTGCATCCTCGTCACCCACCGAATGAGTGGTCTGGAGACGATGGACCAGATCGTCTCGCTGGAGGCCGGACGGATCGTCGAATGCGGTACGCCCGATGCCCTGCTTTCCGGCGTCGGCCTCTACCGTCGTTTTGCCCATCGTCAGTTCACGCAGGAGAAGATCGCATGACTCCATCCTTCTTGCCGCGCCGCGCGGCCGGCCCGCTGGCGGTGCTGGCGCAGCACAAGGCGACGCTGATCGGCTGGGTGGCCGGCTGGTCCGCCTTTACCTATTCGGGCGCAGCGCTGCGCTGGCACCAGACCGATGGGGGCGGGGATCTGCGCACGGCCGCCAATGCGATCTTCCACATCGCGGACCTGATCCCGCCCTATGCCAAGATCGCGTTCGGCGCGCTGTTCCTGCTGGCGCTGTTCGCCCTGCCGCGGCTCGCCGACGGGCGGGTCGTGCGGGGGACCGCGGCCAGCCTGCTGTCGGCGCTGGCGGTGCTGATGATCGCGCCGCTGGACTATTTCGACGGCACCCTGGGCAGCTTCGCCGCGCATGCCGGGCTCGGCACGGCGGCGCTCCATCTGCTGCCGGCGGCGCTGGCCGGGCTGTGCTGGGCGGGCGTCTCCGCGCATTACGCGCGCAAGGGGCAGGGCAAGTGACCGCCGCCGTGATCGATCGGCTGCGCGCGCTGCAGCTCGATTCCGCGCCGCCGCGCGCGGCCCCGGCCGGCGATCCCGTCCGCCCGCGGCGTCGGGCCATGATCGGCGCCGGGATCGGCCTGGTCGCGGCCGCCGCCGCGATCGTGGTGGCGACGCGCGAGACCGCGGTGGCGCCCGCGCCGGTGATCGCGGCGGGAACGGCGCAGGCGGCGCCGGTCGCCGCCCCCGCAGCCGCGCTGGTCGCCGCCGGCTTCGTCGTGCCCCAGCGCAGCGGCACGATCGGCTCGCAGGTTACCGGCCAGATCCGCGAGATTCTGGTGCGCGAGGGCGACCGGGTGCGCGCGGGGCAGGTGATCGCGCATGTCGACGATGCCGATGCGCGCGCCGCGCTGGGACGCGCCCGCGCCGCCCAGGCGGAGGCACGCCAGCAAGTCGCCGGCCTCCGGTTCCAGCGCGTGCAGGCGGCGGCGACGCTCGCCCGGCAACAGGCGCTGAGCGACCGCGGTTTCGCGACCAGGGCGTCGCTGGAGGCGAGCGCCGCGGAAAGCGGCATGCTGGGCGCGCGCGTCGCCGCTGCCGAGGCTGCGCTGGCCGGCGCAGGCGCGGCGGTGCGCGCGGCCGAGGTGACGCTGGGCCGCTTCGCCATCCGCGCGCCCTTTGCCGGCGTGGTGATCGACAAGAACGCCGAAGTCGGCGAGCTGGTGTCGCCGATCTCGGCCGGCGGCGGGTTCACGCGGACCGGCATCGTCACCCTAGTGGACATGGACAGCCTGCACGTCGAGGCCGACGTCAACGAGGCCTATATCGGCAAGATCCGCCCCGGCCAGCCGGTCGCGCTGACCTTCGACGCGCTGCCCGGTGAGCGCTTCGCGGCGACGGTCTCGGCAATCGTTCCCGCCGCCGATCGCAACCGCGCCACGGTGCGCGTCAACATCGCCCTGGTGCGGCGTGATCCGCGCATCCTTCCGCAGATGGCGGCTAAGGCCGCGTTCCTTTCCTCCCCGTCCAGCACAGGATCGAGGCCATGAACATGATGCAGACCATCCCGGCATCCGCCCCGCTGATCGATATCGTCGCCCTGTCGAAGCGCTACAGCCGCGGCGATACCGTGGTGCCGATCTTCGACAATTTGTCGCTGTCGATCCCGCGCGGCCGCTTCGTCGCGCTGATGGGGCCCTCCGGATCGGGCAAGACGACGCTGCTCAACATGCTGGCCGGCATCGACCGGCCCAGCAGCGGCGCGCTGTCGATCGATGGCGCGCGGATCGATCGCTATGGCGAGGCGGCGCTGGCCGAATGGCGGGCCCGGACGCTGGGCTTCATCTTCCAGTTCTACAATCTGATGCCGATGCTGACCGCGGCGCAGAATGTCGAGCTGCCGTTGCTGCTGCAGCGCATGCACGCGGGCGAGCGGCGCCGGCGGGTGGAAACCGCCCTGGAGGTGGTCGGCCTGTCCGACCGGATGAAGCATCGTCCCCGCGAACTTTCCGGCGGGCAGCAGCAGCGGGTGGCGATCGCCCGTGCGCTGGTTGCGGATCCGAAGCTGATCCTCGCCGACGAGCCCACCGGCGATCTCGACCGGCCAAGCGCGGACGGCGTGCTCGAAATCCTGCGGCTGCTGTCGAGCGAGCTGGGCAAGACGATCGTGATGGTCACCCATGACCCGGTCGCCGCGCGCGCCGCCGATCTGACGCTCCACCTCGAGAAGGGGCGCTTCGTCGACGAAGCGATCGCCGCATGAGGATGTCGACCTTCGTCGCGCGCAACGCGCTGCGCAACCCGGTCCGGCTGGTGCTTATGGTGGCGTGCATCGCCATCGCCTTCCTGATCTTCGGCGTGCTGAGCGCGGTGGGCGCGGCGTTCCGCATGGAAGACCAGCCCGGCGCGCAGGAGCGGATGATGATCGTCAACCGCAACGGCCTCCAGCAGATGCTACCGATCGCCTATCTTGCCGATATCCGGCAGCAGCCCAACGTCGCCGCGGCGACGCCGGTGCGGCTGGCGATCACCTATTGGCGCGAGCCGAAAGACGTCCTGTCGGCGGTGATGGTGGATCCCGCGGTCTATCTCGCCTTGTCGGCGGACAGCGCGGTGGTCTCCCCCGAGGATCGCGCGCGCTTCGTCGCGACGCGCGATGGCCTTCTCGTCGGGCAGGCGCTCGCCACGCGCAACGGCTGGAAGCGCGGCGACCAGGTCGCGCTGCAGAGCATGAACGACCTGCGGACCGACGGTACGCGCAGCTGGACCTTCACCATCGCCGGCATCTACCGCGCCGCCAAGCCCGGGGGGCCCGAACTCGCGGTCGCCGGCCATTACGACTATTTCAACGACGCGCTGCTGACCGGCCGCGATCGCGCCAACTGGATCATGGTGCAGGGCCGCGACGTGGCGGCCAATGACGCGATGGCCCGCACGATCGACGCGGCCTATGCCAATTCCGCCGCGGCGACCCGCACCCAGAGCGAAGCGGCGCTGGGCAGGGCGTTCCTGTCGCAGATCGGCGACGTGGTGATGATCATCCGCCTCGTCGTCGGGGCGGCGTTCCTCGTCATCCTGTGCATCGTCGGCAACACGCTGATCTTCATGGTGGGGGAGCGCACGCGCGAGATCGGCGTGCTGAAGACGCTGGGCTTCTCCGGCGGCCGCGTGGCGCGCATCGTTGTCGGCGAGGTCGCGCTGATCACGCTGGCGGGCGCGGCGCTGGGGATGGGGGTGGCGGCGCTGATCGTCACCGCGATCGCGCAGGCGACGAAGGACATGCTGCCGGGGCTGGCGATCGGGCCCGGCACGCTGGGGATCGCGGCGCTGCTGGCGGGCGGGCTGATCGTGCTGACCGGGCTGCTGCCGGTGGCCAAGGCCGCCCGCCTCGATATCGTAACCGCATTGGGGAGGGTCTGAGATGTTCAGCCAAGTCCGTCAGATCGGGGCGGTTGCCCGAATCGCCCTGCTCGGGTTGCCGTCGCGCGCCCGCATGTCGCTCGCGGCCGTGTTCGGCATCGCGCTGGCCACGCTGGTCCTGCTCGGGTTCCTGGCGATGGCGTCGGGCTTCCGGTCGACCGTGGCCGGCGCCGGATCGGATCGCAGCGCGGTCATCCTCGCCGAGGGATCGCCCTCGGAATTCGCCAGCGCGATCGATGTCGGCCGGCTCGCCCAGCTGCAGAATGCCCCCGGCATCGCGCGCGGCGCCGACGGGCCGCTGATCTCGCCCGAGAATTTCGCGACGATCAGCGCGGTCGACGATCACGGCGCGGAGGCCAATCTGTCGCTGCGCGGCATGGGCACGCAGGGTCTGGCGGTGCGGCCGCTCGCGAAGCTGGCCGCCGGCCGCATGTTCGCGCCCGGCAGCAGCGAACTGGTCGTCGGCGCGACGCTTGCGGCGCGCTATCGCGATCTGAAGCTGGGGCGCAGCATCCGGCTCGCGGGCGTCGTCTGGAAGGTCGTCGGCATCTTCGATGCAGGCGGATCGGCGGCGGAATCGGAAGTCTGGGCGGACCGCAATCTCGTCGCGCAGTTCTTCGGATCAAGCGGGGCGGTGCAGTCGGTGCGGGTGCGCCTCACCGATGCGGCGGCGATCGGGCCGCTGCAACGCTATCTTGCGGCCGATCCGGTGCTGAAGCTGACGGCGCGCTCCGAAAAGGCGTATTTCGCGGTCCAGGCGCGCAACATGGGCAAGCTGATCCTGTTCATCGGCTGGCCGCTCGGCATCGCGATGGCGGTGGGTGCGCTGGCGGGGGCATTGAATACCATGTTCACCTCGGTCTCCGCGCGCGCGGAGGAAATCCGCACGCTGCGCATCCTGGGCTATCGCGGGCTGCCGGTGTTCGTCAGCACCATGGCGGAGGCGATCCTGCTGGTTTTGCTCGGCTGCGCGGTGGCGATCCTGTTCGCGCTGGTGTTCCTCCATGGCCGTAGCGCGAGCACCATCGGGGGCAATCTGGCGCAGGTGATGTTCCGCTTTGATCTGAGCGTCGCCGACATCCTCCAGTCGCTGGTGGTGGCGTTGGTGGTGGCGGTGCTGGGCGGCGCGGTGCCGGCCTGGCGCGCCGCGCGCCGCCCGCTGAGCGCCGGTCCCGCGGTATAATGCCCTTCGCTTGGAATCGCGACACGAGGAGTATCGCCATATGCAGAACCGTTTCCCGGCCACCGCGCTTGCGGCTCGCCTGCCGGCGCGCGCGCCTTGGTCGGCGTGATCAAGGCGGCGGTGCAGCCGAGGCGCGGTTCGATCCCGCAGCGCTCGGCGCGCTGATCGCCGAGGAGTATGTCGAGGTGCCCCCGGTGGGCGAGGGTCGACTGGCGTGACGCGGTGCTGCGCTTCTACGACCCGGCAAATCGCTGGGCCGCCCCGCAGGTGGCGGTGGCCGATCCGCTGGTGCGCATCGACGGATCAACGGCCATGGTCATCGTGGGGCTTGCCCGCTCCGCACCTGCATCGGCCATGCCGATCCGCGCCACCGGAGGGTGACGGGCAACCTGCGTTACGGCGTGTCGGTCCAAGTGCAGGATTTCGCGCGAGGGCGCCGGATATCGCGCCATTCTCAGCACCCCAATCGCTTGGGGAAAAATGGTGCCCAGAAGAGGACTCGAACCTCCACGACCTTGCGATCGCCAGCACCTGAAGCTGGTGCGTCTACCAATTCCGCCATCTGGGCACGGGGTAGGCCGGCGCCTCTAGTGGAGGTTTGCGGGAGGTGTCAAACACTTTCTGCGAAAAATGTTGGACTTCGCGTCGCGCTTGCCGTTTAGCCCTTCGCACGGCATTGGGGCCGAAGGTTCGCGAGGCAAAGAGGGCAAGATGAAGGATCGGCTGGTAACCCTGATCGGCGGTGGTGGCTTTCTCGGCCGCTACGTGGCGCAGGAGCTGCTCGCCGCCGGCGCGCGCGTCCGCGTCGTCGAGCGCAAGCCCCGCGATGCCTGGTTCCTCAAGACCCAGGGCAATCTGGGCCAGACCCAGCTCGTCGCTGGCGACATCACCAGGCCCGAAACGCTTGCCCGCGCGCTGCAGGGCAGCCACGCCGTGGTGAACTTCGTCGGTATCCTGTCCGGCGATTTCGACAAGGTCCATGTTCAAGGCGCACGCAATGTCGCCGAAGCCGCCAAGGCTGCCGGTGCCGACGCGATGGTGCATATCTCGGCGCTCGGTGCCGATGCCGCGTCGCCCTCCGCCTATGGCCGCAGCAAGGCGGCCGGCGAGCAGGCCGTGCTCGCGGCCTTCCCGGGCGCGACGATCCTGCGCCCCTCGATCGTGTTCGGGCGCGAGGATGCGTTCGTGAACCGCTTCGCCGGCATGATCGCGGGCGCGCCGCTCAACATCGTGCCGGTCGTGCGCGGCGAGACCAGGTTCCAGCCGGTGTTCGTGTCGGACGTCGCGCAAGCGATCACCGCCGCGCTGGCAGATCCGGCGGCGCATGGCGGCAAGACCTATATGCTGGGCGGCCCGGACGTGCTGAGCATGACCGAACTGCTCCGCTGGATCGCCAGCGCGATCGGCCGCAAGCCGCACTTTGTCGAACTGCCGGACTCGGTCGCGGGCCTGATCGCCGCGCTGCCGGGCACGCCGATCACCAGCGACCAGTTCGCGATGCTGCAGGCCGACAATGTCGTGCCTGCGGGCGCCGAGGGTCTCGCCGCACTGGGCGTGCAGCCCACGCCGATGGCGACGGTGGCGCCGAGCTGGCTGGTGCGCTTCCGCCAGGCCGGCCGCTTCAGCCGCTTTCGCGCGACCGCCTGAACCCATTCCCCCTGCCGGGCGGCGCCTTGCAGGGGGTCGCCCGGCGCGACCCCTGAAGGAGCCTTTCCATGACCACGCTGCTGGTGGCGATCCTGCTCGGCATCGTCGAAGGCGTCACCGAGTTCCTGCCGGTCTCCTCGACCGGGCACCTGATCCTCGCCAGCGAGCTGATGGGCTATGATTCGGCGCGCTGGGCGATGTTCAACGTCGTCATCCAGCTCGGTGCGATCCTGGCGGTGGTGGTGCTCTATTGGCGCACCTTCTGGGCGGTGGCGGACGGGTTGCTGAAACTCAATCCCGTGTCGCTGCGCTTTGTGCGCAACCTGCTGATCGCCTTCATCCCCGCCGCCGTCATCGGACTGGCGCTCCACAAGCAGATCGAGGCGCTGCTAGGCGCGCCCAAGGTGGTCGCCTGGGCGCTGATCGTCGGTGGCGTGGCGATCCTGCTAATCGAGCGGGCGGTGAAGTCGGCGACGATTCACGGCATCGCCGAAGTCCCGCTGATCCGCGTGATCGGCATTGGCTTCATCCAGTGCCTCGCCATGGTGCCGGGCGTGAGCCGCTCCGGCGCCACCATCATGGGCGCGCTGGCCCTGGGCGTCGAGCGCCGGACTGCCGCAGAGTTCAGCTTCTTCCTCGCCATTCCGACGATGCTGGGCGCAACCGTTCTCGAGCTGCTCAAAAACCGCGAGATGCTGACGACGAGCGGCGTTGGATGGGGGGAAATCGGCATCGGCTTTGTCGTCGCCTTCGTCGTGGCCCTTGCGGTCATCAAGTGGTTCGTCGGCATCGTGAGCAAACATGGCTTTGCGCCCTTTGCCTACTATCGTATTGTTGCAGGCGCGGCGGCGCTCATTTGGCTTTCCATGCGTTAGGGCCGTTTCGGACCTAGAATAGCAAACGTCGTGGGCGCGGATCGTGCATTTTCTAACTTCCAAGCCTTATAGGTCAGTAATGCTGTCTTTTTAGTTTTGCTGTCCTCCTGTACGGGGGCGGCATGGCTGACGATCCCATGCTCAAATTTGTCGGACGCCCGCAGGCGTACCCGGCCAAGCGTCCCGCCCCGCTGCGGGCCGAGGACTTCCGCGAGATCGCGGAACGCTATGCGGTGCCCGATGCGGAATCGCAGGCCGGCCGCTGCAGCCAGTGCGGCGTGCCCTATTGCTCGGTGCACTGTCCGCTGCACAACCATATTCCGGACTGGCTGCGCCTGACCGCCGAGGGGCGGTTGCGCGAGGCGTACCAGCTCTCCAACAGCACCTCGACCATGCCCGAGATCTGCGGCCGCATCTGCCCGCAGGACCGGCTGTGCGAAGGTAATTGCGTGATCGAGTTCTCCGGGCACGGCGCGGTGACGATCGGCTCGGTCGAGAAGTTCATCACCGACACGGCTTGGGCCGAAGGCTGGGTGGAGCCGGTGCAGGTCGGGCGCGAGCGCGGACAGTCGGTCGGCATCATCGGCGCGGGGCCGGCGGGCCTTGCCGCCGCCGAATATCTGCGCGGCTATGGCTATGCCGTGCACGTCTATGACCGCTATGATCGTTCGGGCGGCCTGCTCACGTACGGCATCCCCGGCTTCAAGCTGGAAAAGGACGTGGTGATGCGCCGCGTCGACCGGCTCGAGCAGGCGGGGATCGTCTTCCACCGCAATTTCGAGGTCGGCCGCGACGCGACGCTCGGCGAACTCCGCCAGCGCCATGATTCGATCCTGGTCGCCACCGGCGTCTACAAGGCGCGCGCGATCAAGGCGCCGGGGGTCGGCGCCCGGGGCGTGGTCGACGCGCTGGACTTCCTTACCGCATCGAACCGCAAGAATTTCGGCGATGCCGTGCCCGCCTATGACGATGGCAGCCTCAACGCGCTCGGCAAGCATGTCGTGGTCGTCGGCGGCGGCGACACCGCGATGGACTGCGTGCGCACCGCGATCCGCCAGGGCGCGGCCTCGGTGAAGTGCCTCTACCGCCGCGACCGGGCGAACATGCCGGGTTCGCAGCGCGAAGTCGCCAATGCCGAGGAGGAAGGCGTCGAGTTCGTCTGGCTCTCCGCGCCGGAAGCCTTCGAAGGCAGCGAGCAGGTGACCGGCGTCCGCGCCTCCAAGATGCGGCTCGGTGCGCCGGACGCCTCGGGCCGCCGCGCGCCGGAAGTCGATCCGGGCGGAGCGCTGCAGATGCCGGCCGATCTCGTCATCAAGGCGCTCGGCTTCGAGCCCGAGGACCTGCCCAGGCTGTTCGGCGCCGAGGAACTGGGCGTCACCCGCTGGGGCACGCTGCGCACCGACGGCAAGACGATGATGACCAGCATGGACGGCGTGTTCGCCGCCGGCGACATCGTCCGCGGCGCCAGCCTGGTCGTCTGGGCGATCCGCGACGGTCGCGACGTGGCGGCACATATGCACGCGTGGATGAAGGCGCATGCCAAGGCACCGACCGCCAACGCTGCAGCGCGCGCGGAGAGCCTGGCATGAAGGCGCTCGTCACCGGGCTGTTGCTCGCCGTCGCCAGCCCGGCGCTGGCGCAGACGCAGGCTGCGTCGCCGGCGTCTGGCGCCGCCGCGCCCGATCCCGCGCGCCTCGCCATTGCCCGCGAGCTGGCCGACAAGCTGATCCCGCAGGGCATGTACCAGCGCATGCTGGGCGAGAATTTCAACCGCATGATGGAGTCGATGCTCGGCTCCGCCGGTGAGCTGCCGTTGCGCGATTTCGCGAAGATCGGCGGCCTCACCGAAGCGGAGGTGGCCCAGCTGGGCAAGACGACGCTTCGCGAGGTGATGGAGATCTACGATCCCTACTGGCAGGAACGCCAGCAGCGGATGATGCGGTCAATGATGGGCGAGATGGGCAAGCTGATGTCCACGCTCGAGCCCAAGGTGCGCGTCGCGCTCGCCCGGGCCTATGCGCGCGAATATACGTTGCCCGAGCTACAGGAGCTCCAGCGCTTCTTCGCGACGCCGGCGGGAAGCCATTATGCGCGCAGTTCGATGGAACTGATGATGGGGCCGGACATGGCGCAGGCGATGGCGGAATCCATGCCCGAGATCATGCAGCAAATGCCCGCGCTGGTGCAGGCAGCACAAGCCGGCACCAAGGATCTGCCGCCGCCGCGCAAGCCCGAGGATCTCACGCCCGCGCAGCGCGAGAAGATCCTGAAGCTGCTGGGCAGCAAGGCCGGGCAGCCCGCCAAGAAGTAAGCACCGCGGCCCCCGGGGCTGCGCGAACGACGATCGAGGAAGACCATGGACGACATCAAGCTGGCCGCCGAGCGCGAACGCCTTGCCCGCGAGGGCATGTACCGCCCCGAATTTGAAGGCGATGCCTGTGGCGTGGGGCTCGTCGCGGCGACCGATGGCCAGTCGTCGCGCCGCGTCGTCCAGTCGGCGATCGATGCGCTGAAGGCGGTGTGGCACCGCGGCGCGGTGGATGCCGACGGCAAGACCGGTGACGGCGCCGGCCTCCATGTCGATCTCCCCTTGCGCTTCTTCGACGAGCAGATCGTCGGCAGCGGCCACCGCGTGCTGCCGAACCGCCTCGCCGTCGGCATGATCTTCCTGCCGCGCACCGATCTGGGGGCGCAGGAGACCTGCCGCACCATCGTCGAGAGCGAGATCATCGAGGCGGGCTACACCATCTATGGCTGGCGCCAGGTGCCGGTCGACGTCTCGGTGATCGGCATGAAGGCGCAGGCCACGCGCCCCGAGATCGAGCAGATCATGATCGCGGGCCCGATGCCCGAGACGATGGACGCCGCCGAGTTCGAGCGCCAGCTCTACCTGATCCGCCGCCGTATCGAAAAGCGGGTGATCGCGGCGCAGGTCGGCGGCTTCTACATCTGCTCGCTGTCGTGCCGCTCGATCATCTACAAGGGGCTGTTCCTCGCCGAATCGCTGTCCGACTTCTATCCGGACCTCAAGGATTCGCGCTTCGAGAGCCGCGTCGCGATCTTCCACCAGCGCTATTCCACCAACACTTTCCCGCAATGGTGGCTGGCGCAGCCGTTCCGCTGCCTGGCGCATAACGGCGAGATCAACACGATCCGCGGCAACCAGAACTGGATGCGCAGCCACGAGATCAAGATGGCGAGCATCGCGTTCGGCGAGCAGAGCGAGGACATCAAGCCCGTGATCCCGGCCGGCGCATCGGACACGGCCGCGCTCGACGCGGTGTTCGAGGCGATCTGCCGCTCGGGCCGCGACGCGCCCACCGCCAAGCTGATGCTGGTGCCCGAGGCGTGGCAGCAGGACGAGGATACCCCGCCGGCGCACGCCGCGATGTACCAGTATCTCGCGAGCGTGATGGAGCCGTGGGACGGCCCGGCGGCGCTGGCGATGACCGACGGCCGCTGGGCGGTGGCGGGCATGGATCGCAATGCGCTGCGGCCCTTGCGCTACACCCAGACCTCGGACGGGCTGCTGATCGTCGGCTCGGAAACAGGTATGGTGCCGGTGCCGGAGGCGAACGTCGTCGCCAAGGGCCGGCTCGGGCCGGGCGAGATGATCGCGGTCGACCTGGACGAGGGCAAGCTGCTCCACGACCGCGCGATCAAGGACCAGATCGCCGGCGAGGCCGACTATGCCTCGATGGTGCAGGGCTTCCTGTCGATCGACGACCTGCCCGCAGCGCCCGCCGAGACCTATTACGAGCGCGCCGAACTGTCGCGGCGCCAGGTCGCCGCCGGGCAGTCGCTGGAGGACATGGAGCTGATTCTCGCGCCGATGGTCGAGACCGCCAAGGAAGCGATCGGCTCGATGGGCGACGACACGCCGCTCGCGGTGATCTCGTACAAGTCGCGGCTGATCAGCCAGTTCTTTCGCCAGAACTTCAGCCAGGTGACCAACCCGCCGATCGATCCGTTGCGCGAGCGCTATGTGATGTCGCTCAAGACGCGGTTCGGCAACCTCGCCAACATCCTCGATACCGAGGGGGCGGGCAGCCCGGTGCTGGTGCTGGAGAGCCCGGTACTCACCAATGCCGACTGGCACCGGCTGCGGGCGCATTTCGGATCGAGCGCGGCCGAGATCGACTGCACCTTCGCGGCGGACGGCGATCCCGAATCGCTCAAGCTGGCGATCAAGCGCATCCGCCATGAGGCCGAGCAGGCGGTTCGCGCCGGCTGCACCGAACTCTTCCTCACCGACGAGCATAGCGGGCCGGACAAGGCCGCGATCGCCGGCGTGCTGGCGGCGGCGGCGGTGCACACGCACCTCGTCCGGCGTGGCCTGCGCTCCTATGCGAGCGTGAACGTCCGCACCGCCGAGTGCCTCGACACGCACTATTATGCGGTGCTGATCGGCGTCGGCGCGACCACGGTGAACGCCTATCTGGCCGAAGCGGCGATTGCCGATCGCCACGCGCGCGGCCTGTTCGGCGAGATCAGCCTGGCCGAGTGCCTGAAGCGCCACCGCAAGGCAGTGGACGAGGGGCTGCTTAAGATCCTGTCGAAGATGGGCATCGCGGTGATCAGTTCGTATCGCGGCGGCTACAATTTTGAAGCCGTGGGTCTCAGCCGCGCGCTGGTGAACGATCTGTTCCCGGGAATGCCGGCCAAGATCTCGGGCGAGGGCTATGCCTCGCTCCACCTCTCGGCGATGATGCGCCACGAGGCGGCCTATGACGCGGGCGTCGCGACGCTGCCGGTTGGCGGTTTCTACCGCCAACGCGCGGGCGGCGAGGCGCATGCCTATTCGGCGCAGCTGATGCACCAGCTGCAAACCGCGGTCTCAAACGACAGCTATTCAAGCTATCTCGCCTTCTCGCGCGGGGTGCGCGATCTGCCGCCGGTCTACTTACGCGATCTGCTCGAGTTCAACTTCCCCGAAAGCGGCGTGCCGATCGACCAAGTCGAGGCGATCACCGAGATCCGCAAGCGCTTCGTGACGCCGGGCATGTCGCTCGGCGCGCTCAGCCCCGAGGCGCACGAGACGCTGGCGATCGCGATGAACCGGATCGGCGCGCGCGCCGTCTCGGGCGAGGGCGGCGAGGATTCGGCGCGCTACAAGCCCTATGAGAATGGCGACAACGCCAATTCGAGCATCAAGCAGGTCGCCTCGGGCCGGTTCGGCGTGACGGCGGAATATCTCAACGCCTGCGACGAGATCGAGATCAAGGTGGCCCAGGGCGCCAAGCCCGGCGAAGGCGGCCAGCTGCCCGGCTTTAAGGTCACCGAGTTCATCGCCAAGCTGCGCCATGCGACGCCGGGCGTGACGCTGATCTCGCCGCCGCCGCACCACGACATCTATTCGATCGAGGATCTGGCGCAGCTGATCTACGATCTGAAGCAGATCAATCCGCGTGCGCGGGTGTGCGTCAAGCTGGTCAGCTCGGCCGGCATCGGCACCGTCGCGGCGGGCGTGGCCAAGGCGCATGCGGACGTCATCCTGGTCGCCGGCCATAATGGCGGCACCGGCGCCTCGCCGTTCACCTCGATCAAATACGCCGGCACGCCCTGGGAAATGGGCCTGTCCGAGGTCAACCAGACGCTGACGCTCAACGGCCTGCGCGGCCGCATCAAGCTGCGCACCGATGGCGGGCTCAAGACCGGGCGCGACATCGTCATCGCCGCGATCCTCGGCGCCGAGGAATATGGCATCGGCACGCTGAGCCTCGTCGCGATGGGCTGCATCATGGTCCGCCAGTGCCATTCGAACACCTGCCCGGTGGGCGTCTGCACCCAGGACGAGACGCTGCGCGCCAAGTTCGTCGGTACGCCGGAGAAGGTCATCAACCTGATGACCTTCATCGCCGAGGAAGTGCGCGAGATCCTCGCCAAGCTAGGCTTCAAGAGCCTGGACGAAGTGATCGGGCGCACCGAGCTGCTCCGCCAGGTCAGCCGCGGCGCCGAGCATCTCGACGATCTCGATCTCAACCCGATCCTCGCCAAGGTGGATGCGGACGATGCCGAGCGCCGGTTCA
The DNA here is from genome assembly GCF_012650175.1 of Sphingomonas sp. S2M10. Lineage (GTDB taxonomy): Bacteria > Pseudomonadota > Alphaproteobacteria > Sphingomonadales > Sphingomonadaceae > Sphingomonas. The sequence continues at coordinate 93,911 of NZ_JAAILI010000055.1, read as the reverse complement.
GCCTCAGCACCTTCCGCAACGACGTGCCGGACAGCCTCGACGCGCAGATGATCAAGGATGCCGCCCCGGTGTTCGCGCGCGGCGAGAAGATGCAGCTCACCTATTCGGTGCGCAACACCCACCGCGCGGTGGGGACGCGGCTCTCGTCCGAGGTGACCAACACCTTCGGCATGTCGACGCTCGCCGACGGGCACGTCCATGTCCGGCTGCGCGGCTCGGCCGGCCAGTCGCTCGGCGCATTCCTGTGCAAGGGCATCACGCTCGAGGTGTTCGGCGACGCCAACGACTATGTCGGCAAGGGGCTGTCGGGCGGCATCATCGTGGTGCGGCCGATGGTCAGCTCGCCGATCGAATCGTGGAACAACACGATCATCGGCAACACCGTGCTCTATGGTGCGACCTCAGGCCGGCTGTTCGCTGCCGGCCAGGCGGGCGAACGCTTCGCGGTGCGCAACTCGGGCGCGGACGTGGTGGTCGAAGGCTGCGGCGCGAACGGCTGCGAGTATATGACCGGGGGCACCGCGGTGGTGCTCGGCAGCGTCGGCATGAACTTCGGCGCGGGCATGACCGGCGGCATGGCATTTGTGTATGACGTGGACGGCAGCTTCGAGCGGCATGCGAACCCGGAGAACATCACCTGGAACCGGCTGGCCTCCAGCCACTGGGAGGCCAGGCTCCGGTCGCTGGTCGAGGCGCATGCTGAGGAGACCGACAGCAAATGGTCCAAGGGCCTGCTGGAGGACTGGGACCGCGAGCTGGGCAAGTTCTGGCAGGTGGTGCCGAAGGAAATGCTAACCCGGCTACCGCATCCGCTGAACGACACCGTCGAGGCGGTGGCGGCGGAGTAGGGCTCAATCGAGGGCGGCGGCCACGTCGGTGTGGCGGAAGTCGTCGCCCTTGAAGAGCAGCGGGCAGTCCGTCAGCGCCGCGACCGCATAGGCCATGCAGTCGCCATAGTTCAGGCGGGCGGGGCGCCCGCCGAAGCGGACCAGCGCCTCGATCGCGATCCGTCCATGCTCTTCGGTCCAGGGCACGATCTCGATCGTCGGCAAGCGCAACAGCCTTTCTGCGGCCGGCAGGAAGCTCGGTCCTTTCTGTCGCAGAACTACCAGCCGGAATTCGAACGCGGTGGGTGCTCCGAGCAGTACCCGGTCGGGTGTAGCAATCGCGCGGAGCAATGTCTCGGCTTCGGCTTCGTCCTGCAGGATCGCCATCAGCGCCGAGGTATCGACCGCGATCACTTCGGCAGGCCGTCCTTGTCGTACAGCATCGCGTCCGGATCACGCGGATCGAGTGTCGGCATCGCCGCATAGGCCTGGCGCACCTCTCGGGCCACGGCGCGATAGTCGGCGAAGCGCTGCTCCACATCCGGGTCGGCGACCGGCTCGCCGCTGCGGCGCAAGGCATCGCTCACCGCCAGCTTGATCGCGGTGGTGTAGCTCACCCCCTTGGCACGCGCGTAGCGGCGGACCAGACGGTCGGTCTCTTCGTCCTTGATGCTGAGCGCCATGGTGTGGCTCCGTTCTAGAATGCTGCCTAAAATATAGAATTGCGGACAGCACTACAACGAGTCTTCCCCGGCCCATTTCCGCTGCTTATGGCTTTCCCCATGTGGCAGCTCCTTCAATTCCCGCTCTGTCCCTTTTCGCGCAAGGTCCGACTTCTGCTGGGCGAGAAGGGGATCGCCTATGAGCCTGTGCGCGAATCGCCCTGGCTGCGCCGCGACGAATTTCTCGACCTCAATCCCACCGGCCAGACCCCGGTGATGATCGACGCCGAGCGCCACGTTACCCTCATCGACTCCACCGTGATCTGCGAGTTCTTCGAGGAGACGGTGGGCAAGAACGCGCTGCTCAACGGATCGGCGGTCGATCGTGCCGAGATCCGCCGGCTGGTGGTGTGGTTCGACAATAATTTCTACAGCGACATCACCGCGCCGCTGCTCCACGAGCGGATGATCAAGCGTATCGTCTATCGCCAGCCGCCCGACGCCAAGGTACTGCGCGACGCGATGAAGGCCGCGGTCGGCCATCTCGACTATATCGATTACCTGCTCGACCACCGCACCTGGCTGGCCGGCGCGACGATGAGCCTTGCCGACATCACCGCGGCGGCACAGATCTCGGTCGCCGATTATCTGGGCGGGATCGACTGGAAGAGCCACGAGCTCGCCAAGCGCTGGTATATCGGGATGAAGAGCCGCCCGAGCTTCCGCCAGCTGCTCGCCGAGCGGATGGAGGGAATCACGCCGCCGGCCGATTACGAGAAGCTGGACCTCTGATCGCGGGATAATCGCGGGGCCCGGCGCGTTTGGCTGCCAAACGGGAGAGACCGCGATGCTCGAACATGTACCGCACTGGCTGGGAAGCGCGCTGAAGGGCCTGCGCGCGGGCGCCAACAAGCTGGCCATCGTCCAGCCCGAACTCGGCAGCTTCGAGGTGCTCCACCTCGCCAGCCCCGCGTTCGCCAATGGCGGTCGCCTGCCGGAGCGCTTCACCGCGGACGGCGAGGGCGTCTCGCCGCCGCTCTTCTGGACGGGCGTGCCGGAGGGCACCGAGTGCCTCGCACTGATCGTCGAGGATCCCGACGCGCCGGCGCCGCAGCCGCTGGTACACGCGGTGATCTGGGGCCTTCCGGTCGACGGCGACCTCAAGGAAGGCGCGATCCGGGCCGATGGCGCGGGTGACGCGGAGGGCACGGATGTCGGCCGCAACAGCTATCTCGGCGAAGGCTGGCTGCCGCCCGATCCGCCGACCGGCCACGGGCCCCACAACTATGCCTTCCAGCTGTTCGCGCTCGGCGGCGGCTGCGAGATCGGCGACAATCCCGGGCGCAGCGCGCTGCTAAAGGCGATGGCCGGGCATGTGCTTGCCGCCGGCCTGCTTACCGGGGTCTATTCGCGCGGCGAGGAAGCGCCGACCGGGCTGGTCGGCGAGACCGCGCCGGTCTGAGACCGGCGCAGCTCGGATTCAGCCGTTGACGACGGTGCCGCCGTTCGGGTGCAGCACCTGGCCGGACATGTAGCTCGAATCCTCACAGGCGAGGAACAGGAAGGCCGGGGCGACTTCATTGGGCTGGCCCGGACGACCCATCGGCACGCTCTCGCCGAAATGTTCGAGCTTCTCCGGCGACGCGCCGCCGCTGGGGTTCAGTGGCGTCCAGATCGGACCCGGGGCCACCGCGTTCACGCGAATGCCCTTCTCGATCAGGTTCATCGACAGGCTGCGGGTGAAGGCGGTGATCGCGCCCTTGGTGGCGCTATAGTCGAGCAGCTCGGGCTCGCCCTGATACATCGTCACCGAGGTGCAGTTGACGATCGCGGCACCCTGTTTGAGGTGCGGGGACGCGGCCTGGACCAGGAAGAACATTCCGAAGATGTTGGTCTGGAAGGTTCGGCGGAGCTGCTGCTCGGTAATGTCGACGATATCCTTGTCGGGATGCTGCTCGCCGGCATTGTTGACGAGGATGTCGAGTCGGCCGAACTCGGCGATGACCTTTCGGACGGCCTCTTCGCAGAACGCCTTGTCGCCGACATCGCCGGCAATCGTGATCGCGCGGCGGCCTTCGGCGCGCACCGCCTCTGCGGTATCCTCGGCATCCTGGTGCTCGTTCAGATAGAGGATGGCGACATCGGCCCCCTCGCGCGCATAGAGCGCGGCGACCGCGCGACCGATGCCACTGTCGGCGCCGGTGACGATGGCCACCTTGTCCTTCAGCCGATCCGATCCACGGTAGCGCGGCTGCCACTCGGGCTTGGGATCGAGGGCGCGCTCCTCGCCGGGGAGCGCATCCTCGTGAACGCGGTCAATGGTGTGGGGGTCGGACATCGGCACGGCTCCAAAAATGGGGGAGGGGTGCCGAACAAGCGGGCGTGCCCGCGGTAAGTTCCTGAAATTCGGGGCCGCCGGAGCGGCCGGCAGGGTCAGCCGAAAACGCTGGAGCCCTGCAGGCCGCTGCCGAGAATGAGCACGCCGGTGATGGCGAACGACGCGAAGCCGATAAGTACGCTGCGGAACATGCTGATCTTCTCCTGCTCTGCGAGTGGGTTCACGCGACCGGGACTACCGGGGTCGAGAACAGGACGAGTGCGGTGGTGAGCAGGACAGCGGCACTGACGGCAACGGTCTGGTGCAGCGAGGCGAGACGAACGATCATGGTGATACTCCCTGAAATATCGGCCGGCGGACCATCCGGCGGTTGATATTGGTATCATTGCAGAGAGCGTGCCAAGTGAGTAAGTTACTATAATTAGATGGGTTTGTACGCGGCGGCCGCCATGAAGCGGTGGGAATTACCAGAAGGGGTAGCGAATTACGCCATTCCTCGGCTGAATTCACTATAGCTCGCGCTGCCGGTCTTTACCTGGTTGCGACCTTCGTGTTTGGCCAAATACAGCAGGCGGTCGGCACGATGGAAGGCGGTCTGGTGCATTTCGCCCGGCTCCACCGGCGTCAGGCCTGCAGAGAAGGTGATTTCACCGAGTGGCGCGTCATTGTCGCGCAGCTTGTAGCGTTTCGCCTGCACCGTACCCCGGGCAAATTCGAGTACCGCGCGGGCCTTGTCGAGCGGCACGTTGGTGAACAGGATGGCGAACTCCTCGCCGCCATAGCGGGTGACGAGATGGCCGCGGCAGCACTGGCTCAGCGCATCGGCGATTACGCGCAGCACCCGATCGCCGACGGCATGGCCGAAGCGATCATTGACCGATTTGAAATGATCGATGTCGCACACCGCGATGCACATCTGGCCGCCCGCCGCTTCCTGCGCCGCAAAGGCCTCCTCGAACGCGCGGCGATTGGGCAACTGGGTCAGCGGATCGCGGCGAGCATTGTCGCGGGCTTCCTCCAGTTTCTCGCGAAGCTCGTTGGCTTCGCGTGTCGTGGATTCCAGCTTGTCTTCGGCAACGCGGATGCGATCGAGCATCGCCGCGGTGATGCGCACCACATCGTCGACCGCATGGGGCGCGTCTTCGCCGGTCGAGATCGCCTCCGCGCTCGCCACCAGATCACGGCCGAAATCGGCGGTTTCCGCTCGCATTGCGGTCACCATGTCGGCGAAGCCCTCAACCTGCATCTGGGTGCGGGCCACGAGCCCCTCGGTCTGCGCCTTGAGCTGGGCGGGAGAGGGCTGATCGCTATCGGCGGCGTGATCGTCGGTCAGTGTCTGGATGTCGCGCGGCGTGATCCGCACGCCGCGCTCGGTGATCAGTTCAACCGCACGGGCGAGCGCATCGTCGGGTTCGGTGAACAGCCGATGGGCGAAGGCATAGTTGGTCGGTGTCGGCGCCAGCCGTTGATCGACGAGGAACGCGCCGATCCGCTCGAAGAGCGCGCGGCCTTCCTCTCCCTCTGCATCTGAACGAACGGCACGCGCGATGCGCATACGCTCCTAACCCCCGTGCAAATCACGGCATGACGGCCGCTATATTGCGCAGAAGAAATAAGCCTAGAGTGCTAATATCTGGTTGCCGGTCGGTTCATCCTGAACGGCGCCCCGCCACGGACGGAAAATGCCCGCGGCCATTCGGGCTGAAACTCAGGGCGTTGCGCGCGCGCTTCAGCGGATGAAATCCGATCCGGAGCATTAATGCCTCCGGATCGGTAGCATGCTCCGGCCCGATCCCAGCCCGATACGGGTCAGTTGCGGTGAGTCGCGCGGTACTTCTGTACCGCGGCGAGGGTGAGTCGGATGTGATCGGCGGGGTTTGAATCCGAATGGACGAACAGCACCTTGCCGTCGGGCGCGATCACATAGCTGGTGCGGCTGGTGAATTTCGCGACGCTGCCGTCCGGCTTCTTGGCTGCCACGTCATAGCCCGCTGCCACCTCGGGCGTGGCGGCGGCAACGGCGAACTTGCCGGCGCAATATTGGCTGCTGAACTGTTCCAGCTGATCGACATTGCCGGCGGTCATGCCGATCACGGTCGCACCGGCCTTGGTGAAATCGGGCAGGGCTTCGGCGAAGGCATGCGCCTCGGCATTGCAGCCCGAGGTGAAAGCGGCCGGAAAGAAATAAAGGACCACCGGGCCCTTCTTCAGGGCGGTCTTCAGATCGACGGTGATCGGCTTGCCGGCCACCGCGCCCTTGGCGGTGAACAGCGGCACCTTGGCGCCGGGAGTGAGTGCCGCGTCCGCCGGCATCATGGCGAAGGGCAAGGCAAGGGCCGCAAGGGCGAGCTTCAGGCGCATATCGATCTCCCTGATCTGATGGGGCTTGTGTCTAGACCAGCGCGGGCGCGGCGCCTAGCGGGTGAAGGCAATGCCGATCCGCGCATGCGTGTCGTTGACCCGATACCGGTCTAGCGCTTCGCCATAGCCGGTGAATGCCTGTCCGAAGAGGTAGATGCTCAAGCCGCCGCCCAGCCGGCGCAGCGGATAGGAGACAAACGCCTCAGCCGCGCCACGTCCGGTCTTCACGTTGCCGCGGGCGCTGAGCGCAAGCTTGATGCCGTCCTTCTGTGCGATTGCGGCGGCGATGCCCGTATAGCCGAAATAGTCCTTCATGTCGTGGAAGGTGCCGCTATTGCCGACATAGACCCACGCCTGGGGCGCGACATCAAGCCGCCAGTTGCTACCCAGATCGAAGGTCTTTTCGCCGCGCACGAAGATGCGGTTGATGTCGACCGAGTCGGTGACGCCGCGCCCGTTCGAATCGTGCCGCCAGCCGAGTGCTACCCGCGTCGTCGCGTCCACCGGGACATCGGCATAGAGTTCGGGGCTATAGTTGGTCGAGCGGAACGGGCCGGAGGGTTCGTTCAGCGCCCAGAACATCGTTTGGGTGTAGGCGAAGCGCAGATTGCCGAGCTGGAGCGGCGCGTCCTCGGCGAAGGGGCGGACGGCGAAGCTGAGCTGCAGCTTGCCGCCCGCATCGCCCAAGCCGAAGGCGCCGTAGGTCGGCTCGTGCGGCTCGAATCGGGCGAGCACGCCGCTGGAACTGCCGGTCGCGCTCTGCACGACCGTTTCCTGCTCGGGGATCTCGGCGGGGCGATGCTGGGCGGCGGGGGGCACCGCGATCCCGGCTACACGGACCGGTACATAGCGCGCCTTGGCGAAGCCGTGCGGCGCGATGGTCGGAGTCGGCCCCGGCGTGCGCTCCAGCATCAGCCGCGTGCCGTCGGTGGCGGTCACTTCGATCTGGCGCGGGCCCGCATCGGCGATCGGCGCGTCGGTCTCGTTGACCAGGAACACCTCGACCCCGCGCAGCGCTGCCTGCTCCGACGCGGGTTGCGCCGGCACGGCGCGCACCTGCGCCAGCGCGGGGGAGGCAACGAAGGACAGGCCAAGCAGGGGCAGGGCGGCGATACCACGCATAATCCGCGAAGTGGCAGGCGTTTGTGACCTTGGCGAGTCAAATTCGGCCCGGTAGGGCAGGGGCATGGCCGTTTCCGAAACCGACATCGCACTTGCCGCACGCCTCGCCGATGCCGCGGGTGCTGCGATCCGACCCTATTTCCGTGCCGATCACGGCGTCGAGGCGAAGGAGGACCAGTCACCGGTCACCCTCGCCGATCGCGCCGGCGAGGAGGCGATGCGCAAGCTGCTGATCGCCGAGCGACCGATGGACGGCATCATCGGCGAGGAATTCGGGGTGCGCGAGGGCACCAGCGGCCGGCAATGGGTGCTCGATCCGATCGACGGCACCCGCGCCTTCATCGCCGGGCGGCCGGTGTTCGGCACGCTGATCGCGCTGGTCGACAATGGCTGGCCGGTGCTGGGCGTGATCGACCAGCCGATCATCGGCGAACGCTGGCTGGGCGTGACCGGTCGCAAGACGCTGTTCAACGGCAAGCCCGCAAGCACCCGCATCTGCCGCGAGCTGGGTCAGGCGATCCTGGGCACCACCTCGCCCGCGCTGTTCGACGATGGCCAGCTCCACGCCTTCGAGCATCTCGACGCCAAGGTGATGAGCACGGTGCTGGGCGGCGACTGCTATAATTATGGCTGCGTGGCGAGCGGCTGGCTGGACATCGTCGTCGAGGCGGGACTCAAGCTGCACGACTTCGCCGCGCTGGTGCCGGTGATCGAGGGCGCGGGCGGCCGGATGTGCGACTGGCAGGGCGATCCGCTCCATGCCGGCAGCAATGGCGAGGTGATCGCCGCGGGCGATCCCGCGCGAATCGACGACATCCTCGAAGCGATGGACTGCCGCGGGCACTGAGCCCGGTCTAGCGGCCGTCCCAGAACTCCGGATGGGCGTCGATGGTCCGGGTCAGCCAGTCGGCGATGCGCCGCTGTTCGGCGACGCCGTAATGGCCATGGCAGGCGGTTGCGCGGAACTCCCGGGCCGGAAAGGGCAGGAACAGCAGGTCGCGCGCACCGGCCGCCCGGGCTGCGGCGCCGATACGGGTTTCTGCGGCGCGTATCATCATGGCCTGGTCGGGCGGGGCGCCACGCGTGTCGAACCACCAGAGGATGAACACCGCGCGCGGATAGCGGTCATGAAGACGGGTGAGGAATTGGCCGTACCGGGTGGCATAATCGGCGACGAGCGCCGTCAGCGTCGGCCAGGTGGCATCGGGTCGGAAGCCGACGAAATCCGCCTGCAGTTTGAGCATCACGATCTGTGGCTGCCAGCGCGGATCCGCATAGGGGGCAGGCTCGGCCGGCAGGCGCCGCGGCCATAGCTGCTCCATCGTCCCCTGTGGCACGGTGCCGCCAGCATTGCGGATCAGCCCGCGGCCGGAAATGGCGTTCACCTGATAGTCTGCTGCGAAATGCTGCGCAGCAAGCGCTGCAAAGGCGTCCGGCGTGTCGGTGGTGGCGCGGACCTGTTCCTGGGTACACTCCACTTGAGCGGCGCGCGCACCATAGCCCGCCATCGACGAATCGCCGATGAATTCGATCTGCCGCCGACGCGGCGGGGGTGCGGCTAGACCATTTCCGCGCGCGACGAAGAAGCCCGCGAAGCGCGCGGGCGCAGCGCTCTCGGTGACCTTGTCCAGGCGGACGCGATGGGCACCGGCCGTAAGGCCGTCGATCACGACGTCGGCCTTGCCCGGGCGGTCGATCGTGATCGGCGGTGCGCCATCGATGCTCGCCCGCCATTCGTTCACCGCGTCGTCGAACCGCAACACGAGTCGAGGGCCGCGAAAGGCTGCTTCGAAATAGATGCCCGGCCATTGATGGCGATACCCGGTCCCGATCGATTCGACTCGCCCACCGACATGGACTGGCACGCGTTCCAGCAACGCCGCCTCGGCGGGGGCAATCGTCACCCGTTGCGGCGGCCGCGCGTCACCTGCCGTGGCCAGCGCAGCGGCAAGGATGAGGAAGCGCAGCATCGCGGATCGATCCTGCGCTTGGATTGCCGCTCCGCGCAAGCGGATCAGAAGATGCCGAGGAACTTCTTGCGCTGCTGCTTCGCCTCGCCGGCGCTCGCCCTGCCGCTTTCGGACTTGGCGGTGGTGCCGCGGCCGACATCCTCGCGCGGCCGGCCCTTTGCGTCGCGCTGGCTGGCGGCAGTGGCACCGGACAGTACCGGGCCGCAATCCGCCGCCTTGGCATCGCCGAAGTCGACGAACGCCAGCACCGCGGCCAACGGCGAGGCGGCGACGCCCAGGCCCAGCCCGACTCCCGCGCGGCCGACCAGCTCGGGGCTGATCACGCTGATCCCCGGCTTGGCGAAATAGCCGCCGATCCCCACCGGCGACTGGCCCGAGAACAGGCTGAACCGCTTCGAATCGGCGCGGAAGGCGAGGTCGATCGTCTCGTTCTTGAAGCTGAACCCGCCGCGGCCGAGCATCACGTTCTTCTGCGTGTCGATCAGGATCGGGTCGGCCGCGGCGATGCCGTCACGCACGGTGAAGCCGATCAGCCCGCAATTGATCTGCACCGGCTCCTTCAGCTTCTTCTCGAACATCTTCTGGACGAAGGTGCCGATGTCGAACTCGGCGAGCTCGGTATTGCGCGTCCAGAAATCGCCCTTGGGCAGGATCACCGCGATCCGGCCATTCGCACTGGCCAGCGAATCGCGCACGCTGTTGCCGCGGCCGTTCATCTGGATGCGCGCCTTGAGCATGCCGGTGGTGCCCGCCTGCTCGGCACCGAAGCCGGCTAGCAGCACGCCCATCGGGGTGGGCGACAGGCGGATGTCATAGGTGGTGAACACCGGCGCCTTGCGCGCGTCGATGCTGATGTCCGAGGTCACCGTGCCGCGCGCGAGGCTGAAGTTGAGCGGGCTCAGCTTGAGCAGCCGGTCGTCGAGATCGAGGCCCAGTTCGATGTTGGACACCGGCAGGGCGGGCGCGCGGACGGTGCGGACCTGCCAGTGCACCTTCGCGTCAAAATTCTTGAGCGCATCCGTGCGCAGCGGCGCGTCCGGCAGCAGCCGCGGCGTGCCGGCAACCTGGGTCACCGCTGCCTGTGCGCCCTCCGCGGCAAGCGCATTGGGGTTGTAGCCGATGAACGGCCCGGCATCGACGATGTCGAGCACATGGGTGAACAGGTCGGCGGTCACCAGCATCCGCGGCTCGCGCAGCTTCACCGTGAACTTGCCCGACAGATCACTGTCGCCGAAGCGCCCTTTCATGCCGGTGAAACGCCATTCGTCGCCGGCCTTCGTGACGGCCGAGGTCAGCCGATAACCGCGCGTATCGGGCACCGCGATCCCGGCGACCATGAACACATCGGCGAGGTTCTGCCCGCGCAGGTCCATGTGCAGCCTGGCGCCCTCCAGCACCGTGGCGCCGGGCAGGGTGCCGGTCACGTCCACGCGAGACCGCACCCCCTCTGCGTGGAGCTGCAGCCGATTCTCACCGCCGGCCAACGTCTTGTTCGAGGAGAGCAGTGCACCGGCCAGTGTGAAGCGCGCGCCGCGCGCGGTGCCGTTGCCATCGAAGCGGATCGTGTCGGCGAAGCGATTGTCCTCGGCGGCCACCGTGTCGACGCGAATCGCGGCATCCAGCTGGTGGCGCGGATCGAGGTAGCGGATCTGGGTGCCGGCGATGCGCGCGCGCTGGATCAGCGGCATGGTCAGCGGCTTCCCGCCGCCGCTGCCGAAGGTCCATGTATTCTGCTTGCCGTCGCGATCCCATTGCAGGTCGATTCGGCCGTCGGTGAGGCCCAGCCACTGGAAGCGCTTCTGATCGGCGAGCAGCGACAGGCTTGCGATTCGCGCGTCGATCCGCGCTGCGCTGAAAAACGGGCTGGTGCCGGCCCAGTCCGGGTTCTCCACGCTGAGTCCCTCGGCGACGAACTTCAGGTTGAACGGCGCGAAATAGAGCTGGAAGTCGCCCGCCACCCGCACCTTGCGTTGCGCGCTGCTGCTCGCGATCGATTCGAACGTGCCCTTGAGGAACCGCCCCTTGGTGACGAACAGGATCGCCCAGGCGAGCACCACCAGCCCCACCAGGCTGGTGACGACCGCGATCGTCGCGGCGAGCGGCGTGCCGATCGCGCGCGCCGGCCGGGGTGGCGGGGGTGCCTGCTCGGCGGCGAGCACGGGGGTGTCCAGATCGGCCATGGTCTTCAAAATCCTTTGTGCCCGCGCGGTTCCCCGGTGGTTGCATAACGTGGAACCATCCGCTAAGGGGCCGCCTTTCCGCGATCGAGGGACCGTCCGGCTAATAGGGCTGCCGCGGCTGTCTGCAATCGTCGAACCATAAGGAGACGAAAATGCCCAAGCTCAAGACCAAGAGCGGTGTGAAGAAGCGCTTCAAGTTCACCGCCACGGGCAAGGTGAAGCACGGCGTCGCCGGCAAGCGCCACCGCCTGATTTCGCACAATTCGAAGTATATCCGTACCAACCGCGGCACCAGCGTGCTGGCCGACGCCGACGTGGCACACGTCAAGGCGTGGGCGCCGTACGGCCTGAAGTAAGGGAGTCCTGAAAAATGGCACGAGTGAAGCGTGGTACGACCACCAAGGCGAAGCATAAGCGGATTTTGGATCAGGCGAAGGGCTATTATGGCCGTCGCAAGAACACCATCCGCATCGCGCGTCAGGCCGTCGAAAAGGCCGGCCAGTACGCCTATCGCGACCGCAAGGTAAAGAAGCGCAGCTTCCGCGCCCTGTGGATCCAACGCATCAACGCCGGCGTCCGCGCCGAAGGCCTGACCTATTCGCAGTTCATGCACGGCCTCAAGCTGGCCGGTATCGAACTGGACCGGAAGGTCCTGGCCGACATCGCGATGCACGAGGGTGAAGCCTTTACGGCCATCATCGCGCAGGCGAAGGCGGCGCTGCCCCAGGCCGCCTGAGCGGACCTGCGCGCAAGCTGATATAGGGGCGTCGAAGCTGCGGCTTCGGCGCCCTTTTTCATTTCAACCGGGGGGAGACGATCCCGTGGCGATGAAGACCTGGTGGCTCTACGTCACTGCCGTGTTTTTCGTGTCGATGACGCCGGGGCCGAACATGCTCCACGTGATGGTGCAGAGCATCCGCGAGGGCGCCGCCCGCGTGCTGCCGACCACCGCGGGGCTGATGAGCGCGAACCTGTTCTGCCTGGTCGCCTCGGCGGCGGGGCTGGGGGCGCTGCTCAAGGCGTCGCCGGGGCTGTACGACGTGCTGCGCTATGCGGGTGTCGCCTATCTGGTGTGGCTGGGCATCAAGGCGTGGTGCGCGCCGGTGGCGGAGGCGCATGCCGATGCTGCCATGCCGGTGCGCCAGTCGGTGCGCGCGCGCTACCTGACCGGGCTCGGCACGGGGCTGTCCAACCCGAAGCTGATCGTCTTCGCCGCGGCGCTGTTCCCGCAGTTCCTCGACGTGGGCCGCCCGTTCCTGCCGCAGCTGGCGATCCTGATCGCGACTTTCGCGGTGATCGAGGCCTTCTGGTTCTCGGTCTATGCGCTGGGCGGTCGTTCGCTGGCCGCATGGCTTGCGCCAGCGGCGCGGCAGCGGATGTTCAACCGCGTCACCGGCGGCGTCTTCGTGGCGTTCGGCGCCGCGCTGCTCGGCAGCCGGGTGTAGCCAAGCCCCACGCCCTAAGTCGTCATTCCCGCGAAGGCGGGAATCCATTGACTCGTCGGTCGCGGCTCCTGCTGAATCGGCACGGAAAATGGATCCCCGCCTCCGCGGGGATGACGAAGGGGCGGGGGATAGGGCGTGGAGAAGCAACCGTGCGTGTACATCCTCGCCAGCCGCCGGCACGGGACCCTCTACACCGGCGTGACCTCGAACCTGCTGGGCCGCCTTTACCAGCATCGTGAGAAGCTGACGCCAGGCTTCACCTCGAAACACGACATCGCCCGCCTCGTCTGGTTCGAAGTGCATGAAGACATGGCCGCCGCCATCCTGCGGGAAAAGCGGATCAAGACGTGGAATCGGGACTGGAAGCTCAACCTGATCGAGCGCAGCAACCCGCAATGGGTTGACCTAGCGATCGGACTAGGGTTCGAGCCCTGGCAACCGACTGGAACATGGATCCCCGCCTCCGCGGGGATGACGGAGTAAATTGTGGCAGAGCTGGACCTGCAAGAAGCGATCCTGGACCGTATCCGGCAATGCGACACGCTTGCCGCGCTGGAGGAAATCCGTGTCGAGATGCTCGGCAAGGCGGGTGTCATCACCGCCGAGTTGAAGACGCTGGGCAAGCTGAGCCCCGAGGAGCGGCAGACGGTCGCCCCGGCAATCCATGCCCGTCGCGAAGCCGTCACCGAAGCAATTGCGACCGCCAAGACCGCCATGGAACAGGCCGCGCTTGATGCGCGCCTCGCCAGCGAGACGGTGGACATGACGCTGCCGGTCGACGGCGTCGCCCCCGGTTCGGTCCACCCGGTCAGCCAGGTGATGGACGAACTCGCCGAGATCTTCGCCGATCTGGGCTTCGCGGTCGCCACCGGCCCCGAGGTCGAGGACGACTGGCACAATTTCACCGCGCTCAACATTCCGGAAACGCATCCGGCGCGCGCGATGCACGATACCTTCTACCTCGCCGGCGAGCATGAGCGGCCGATGGTGCTGCGCACGCACACCAGCCCCGTGCAGATCCGCACGATGACGAGCAGCAAGCCGCCGATCCGCATCATCGCGCCGGGCCGCGTCTATCGTTCGGATTCGGATGCGACCCACACGCCGATGTTCCACCAGATCGAAGGCCTGGTGATCGACAAGGGCATCACGCTCGGTCATCTGAAGTGGACGCTGGAGACCTTCCTCAAGGCCTTCTTCGAGCGCGACGATATCGTGCTGCGCCTGCGCCCCAGCTATTTCCCCTTCACCGAGCCTTCGGCCGAAGTCGATGTCGGCTTCACCTGGAAGGACGGCAAGCGCGTGATCGGCGGCAGCGGCGACGCGCCCGGCGGCGGCTGGATGGAAGTGCTGGGCAGCGGCATGGTGCACCGGCGGGTGATCGAGGCCTGCGGGCTCGATCCCGAAGAATGGCAGGGCTTCGCCTTCGGCACCGGCGTCGACCGGCTTGCGATGCTCAAATATGGGATGGACGACTTGCGCCCCTTCTTCGACGGCGATCTGCGCTGGCTCAAGCATTACGGCTTCTCCGCGCTCGACGTGCCCACGCTGAGCGGGGGAGTCGGCGCGTGAAGTTCACTCTCTCTTGGCTCAAGGAGCATCTGGAGACCGAGGCCTCGCTGACCGAGATCCTCGAGGCGCTGACCCGTGTTGGCCTCGAAGTCGAAGGCGTCGAGAACCCCGCCGAGCGGCTGACCGGCTTCCACGTCGCCCGCGTGCTGACCGCCGAGCGCCACCCGCAGGCGGACAAGCTGCAGGTGCTCAGCGTCGATTTCGGCAAGGGCCCGCTGCAGGTGGTGTGCGGCGCGCCCAATGCGCGTGCAGGGCTCGTCGGCGTACTGGGCTTGCCCGGCGCGGTGGTGCCGGCCAACGGCATGACGCTCAAGGTCGCGGCGGTGCGCGGCATCGAATCGAACGGCATGATGTGCTCGACCCGCGAGCTGGAGCTCGGCGAGGACCATGACGGCATCATAGAGCTGCCCGAGGACGCGCCGGTGGGCACGGCCTTCGCTGACTATGCGGGCCTCGACGATCCCGTCATCGACGTGTCGATCACGCCCAACCGCCAGGATTGCATGGGCGTGCGGGGCATCGCCCGCGATCTTGCCGCAGCGGGCCTCGGCACGCTCAAGCCGCTCGATGCGGTGGTGGCGGGCCTGCCGGCGATCGTGCCGCAGGGCGCGGGGCCCGACGTGCGCACCGACGATGCAGCGGGCTGCCCGGCCTTCTACGGCCAGATCGTGCGCGGTGTGCAGAACGGGCCGTCGCCCGACTGGCTCCAGCAGCGCCTCAAGGCGGTGGGGCAGAAGCCCATCTCGGCGCTGGTCGACATCACCAACTTCGTGATGTTCGGGCTCGGCCGCCCGCTCCACGTCTATGACATGGCGAAGCTTGTCGGCGGGCTCGCCGCGCGCAAGGCGCAGGACGGCGAGACCGTGCTGGCGCTGAACGGCAAGACCTACACGCTGACCGAGAGCATGACCGTGATCGCCGACGATGCGGGCGTGCATGACATCGGCGGCATCATGGGCGGCGAGCATTCGGGTTGTTCGGACGACACCACCGACGTGCTGATCGAATGCGCCTATTTCGATCCCGAGCACATTGCCCGCACCGGCCAGAAGCTGCTGCTGACCAGCGATGCGCGCACTCGCTTCGAGCGCGGCGTCGATCCCGCGTTCCTCGACGAGGGGCTGGCGATCGCCACCCGGCTGGTGCTGGCGCTGTGCGGCGGCACCCCGAGCGACGTCACCCGCAGCGGCACGCCGCCCAAGGTGGGCGCGGTCGTCGGCTATGATCCCAATCTGGCCGAGACGCTCGGCGGCCTCGCCGTTCCCGCGGAACAGCAGGTGGAGATCCTCGAAAGTCTCGGTTTCATCGTCCAGCCGCTCGACGGCAATGGCGATCCGGTCGACCTCGGCGAGGGCTTCGAGGCCTTCCGCGTCACCGCGCCGAGCTGGCGCCGCGACATCGACGGCCCGGCCGACATCGTCGAGGAAGTGATCCGCATCGCCGGTATCGACAACGTCCCCTCGGTGCCGCTGCCGCGCACCCCCGGCGTGGCTGTGCCCACCGCCACGCCCGAGCAGAAGCTCGAGCGCCGGATGCGCCGCACCGCTGCCGCGCGCGGGCTCAACGAGGCGATCACCTGGAGCTTCCTACCCGAGTCGCAAGCTGCGGTGTTCGGCGGCGGGGCCTGGACGCTCGCCAACCCGATCAGCGAGGACATGAAGGTCATGCGCCCCTCGCTGTTGCCCGGCCTGCTGGCGGCGGCGGAGCGCAACCTCAAGCGCGGCGCGACCAGCGTCCGCCTGTTCGAGGTCGGCCGCCGCTATCTGGCGGACAAGGAGCGGCTGACGCTGGGTGTCGTGCTGGCGGGCTCCAAGGCCTCGCGCGGCTGGCAGACCGGCAAGGCGCAGCCCTTTACCGCCTTCGATGCCAAGGCCGAGGCGCTGGCGCTGCTGGAAGCCGCCGGCGCGCCGCTCGCCAACCTGCAGGTGATGGGCGAGGCGGGTGCCGCCTATCATCCCGGGCAGTCGGCGACGCTGCGGCTGGGGCCGAAGAACGTCCTCGCCAGCTTCGGCATGGTCCACCCGAGCGTGCTCAAGGCGTTCGACCTCGACGGCGCGGTGGCGGCGGTGGAACTCCATCTCGACGCGCTGCCCGCGAAGAAGGCGACCGGCTTCACCCGCCCCGCCTTCACGCCCCCGGCGCTGCAGGCGGTGACCCGCGACTTCGCCTTCCTGGTGCCGACCACCCTTGCCGCCGGCGACCTCGTCCGCACCGTGAAGGGCGCGGACAAGGCCACCATCGTCGACGCGCGGCTGTTCGATGTCTTCACGGGGCAGGGCGTACCCGAGGGGCAGAAGTCGTTGGCCATTGAAGTCACGCTCCAACCGGGCGAAAAGAGCTTCACCGACGCGGACCTGAAGGCGGTGGCCGACAAGGTCGTCGCGGCGGCGACGAAGCTTGGGGCAACCCTGCGAGGATGATGCGATGATCGAGCGGTTCCTACCCGGGCTCGACGCCCTTCTGGCAGAGCCGCTCGACACGCATTCGGTGTCGGTCGCCTTCCCCGGCGACATGGACCCGCACGAGCGCGAGGGGCGCTACGGCGTGTTCCTCGATGCCGAGCTGCGCATTGCCGGGCTCGGCACCTGCGGCGGCGGCACGCTGATCGAGACGCTCGACGATGCGGGCCAGTGGCGGCCGGCTTGCGCGATCCTGGACGTCGACCTAACCGATCTCGAGCGTGGCCGCGCCTTCTGCCGTGACGAGTTGGCGTCGCTGGGCTGTCCGGTGGGCACGCTGATCCAGTATGACGACCGCGAAGACCGCTGGGACGGCGCGACCTGGCATTGCAGCGAGCCGCGCTCGTTCGACGAGGACATGCTGCCCTATCGCGATAATTGAGGGGGGCATGCAAAAAGGGGTTGCGCTACCCCCGATCCTCGTTTAGGCGCCGCACCTCACCGCGCGCCCGTAGCTCAGCTGGATAGAGCATCAGACTACGAATCTGAGGGTCGGACGTTCGAATCGTTCCGGGCGCGCCAATTTCTTCCGACATCGTCATACCATCCGCATCGCCTCGGGCGAGGATGGTTCGTGCGCGCATTCGGCAGGTCGCGGCTGCGGGTGCAGCCGCGACCTGCCCCGGTCAGCCGCGCGTGCGGGCGAGTTCGCGCCAGCCGATGTCGCGCCGGCAGAAGCCCGTGGGGAAGTCGATCGCATCGACGCCGCGATAGGCCGCGGTCTGCGCCGTCGCGATATCCGGTCCGATCGCGGTCACGTTGAGCACCCGGCCGCCGCTCGCCACCAGCGTGTCGCCCTGACGCTTGGTGCCCGCATGGAACACCTGCACGCCGCCGGCCTCTGCCGCATCGATCCCTTCGATCATGCCGCCGGTTTCCGGGGTGCCGGGATAGCCGCGCGCCGCCATCACCACCGTGAGCGCGGTGTTCGGGCTAAAGCGCGGGGCGGGGCGTCCTGCCAGCTCGCCGCGGGCGGTCGCCAGCAGTAGGTCGAGCAGATCGTCCTCCAGCCGCAGCATCAGCACCTGGCATTCGGGATCGCCGAAGCGCGCGTTGTACTCGATCAGCTTCGGGCCGTGCCTGGTGAGCATCAGCCCGGCATAGAGCACGCCCGAATAGGGGATGCCGTCGGCCGCCAGCGCCGCGATGGTCGGCTCGACGATCCGCTCGATCGCTTCCCGTTCCAGCGCGGGCGTGAGCACCGGGGCGGGGCTATAGGCGCCCATGCCACCGGTATTGGGGCCGACATCGCCTTCGCCGACACGCTTGTGATCCTGCGCCGATCCGAACGGCACTGCGGTCGTGCCATCGGTAATGACGAACAGACTGGCTTCCTCACCGTCGAGGAATTCCTCGATCACCGCGCTGGCGCCCGTATCGGCGAAAATCGCGGTGAGCGCGGCCACCGCCTCGTCGCGGCTCATCGCGACGGTGACGCCCTTGCCCGCGGCAAGGCCGTCGGCCTTCACCACCACCGGCAGCCCGAACGGCTCCAGCGCCGCCAGCGCCGCGTCCAGCCCATGCACGCGGACATAGCCCGCCGTGGGGATGCCCGCACGCGCGCACAGATCCTTGGTAAAGCCCTTCGATCCTTCCAGCTGCGCCGGCAGCCGGTTGGGCCCGAATACCGGGATACCAGCCTCGCGCAGTAGGTCGCCGACGCCTGCGACCAGCGGTGCCTCCGGCCCTACCACGACCAGCCCGATGCCGTTCGCCTGGGCAAACGCAAGCACCGCCGCAGGATCGGTCGGCACGAGGTCGACGAGCGTGGCATGCGCCGCTATGCCCGGATTGCCCGGTGCGGCGAAAAGCTGCGTCAGCAGCGGCGATTGCGCGAGCTTCCAGGCGAGCGCATGTTCGCGCCCCCCCGACCCCAGTAGCAGGACGTTCATGGCCGACCCCCTTTTCGAGACTTCATCGACGCGGCTCGTAGCCGAGGCGGTGCCCGGGGACAACGCGGCGCCGATGAGCGTCAGCGAACTCTCCGGCCGGCTGAAGCGGATGGTCGAGGGCGAGTTCGGCCATGTCCGCCTGCGCGGCGAGATTTCGGGCTGGAAGCGCGCCGCTTCGGGCCATGCCTATCTCGCGCTCAAGGACATGGACGCGGTGATCGACGGGGTGATCTGGCGCGGCGCAGCGTCCGCGCTGCCCTTCCAGCCGCAGGACGGGCTGGAGGTGATCGCCACCGGCAAGCTGACCATCTATCCGGGCCGCTCCAAATACCAGATCGTGATCGAGCGCATGGAGCTGGCCGGCGAGGGCGCGCTGATGGCGCTGCTGGAGAAGCTCAAGGCCAAGCTGGCAGGCGAGGGGCTGTTCGACGCGCAGCGGAAGAAGCCGCTGCCCTATATGCCCAAGGTGATTGGCGTGGTGACCTCGCCCACCGGCGCGGTGATCCGCGACATCCTCCACCGACTGGAGGATCGTTTCCCCAGCCACGTGCTGGTCTGGCCGGTAAAGGTGCAGGGCGAGGGATCGGCGCAGGAGGTCGCGCGGGCGGTGCGCGGCTTCGATGCGATCCAGCCGGGCGGCGCGGTGCCGCGCCCGGACCTGCTGATCGTCGCGCGTGGCGGCGGCTCGATCGAGGATCTCTGGGCTTTCAACGAGGAAGTCGTGGTCCGCGCGGTGGCGGAATGTTCGATCCCGATCATTTCGGCGGTGGGGCACGAGACGGACACGACCTTGTGTGATTTCGCCGCCGATCTCCGCGCGCCCACGCCCACTGCGGCAGCCGAGATCGCGGTGCCGGTACTCTCCGAAGTCCGTCACGGCATCGCCACGCTGGCGCACCGCACCGAACGCTGCGTCCGCCGCTATCACGAGCGCGCCGGGGAGCGGCTGGCGGCGCTCGTCCGCGTGCTGCCCCGCCGCGATGCGCTGCTCGGGCCGCAGCGCCAGCGGCTCGACGATGTTGGCGCCCGGCTCGGGCTGGCACTTGAGCGCCGTGTGACCGTGGCGCGCGGCCAGCTCGATCGCGCCGGCGCCGCGCTGCGCCCGGCGACGCTGGAGCAACGGCTGGCGACCGCGCGGCAGCGGTTGGGCGGTATCGCGCTCGACCGCGCCGCCGATCGCGAACTGGCAGCGCTTCGCCAGCGCTTCGCCCGCCCGGCCGAAGCGCTCAAGCTCGCCACACTGGAGCGCCGCTTCGCCACCGCCTCGGAACGGCTGGCGGCGATGGGCCGCCACCTCGAACTGCTCGATCCCGAACTGCCGCTCAAGAAGGGCTATGCCTGGGTGGAGGGGCGCGGCACCGGCAAGGTAGTCGCCTCGGCCGAGGATGCGCGCATGGCCCAGGCCGTGACGCTGCATTTCGCCGACGGGTCGGTGGACGCGCGGGTTGAGCGCGGCGCGGGCAAGGCCTATGTTCCGCCCAAGCCCGAACAGCCCACGCTGCTCTAGGGCGCACCCACCACCTTCAAGAGCAGGAATGGCGCCGCCCATGCTGATGTCCAACACCGCCCGCGTCGCCAAGCTGCACTATATGGCCAATGGCTTCCGCGTCCTCTCGCCCGGCGACCATGTGCTGTGCGCGGTCACCGGCGAGCGCGTGCCCGTCGATTCGCTCCGCTACTGGAGCGTCGCGCGGCAGGAGGCCTATGCCACCCCCGAGGCGGCCACCAAGGCGCTGCTCGAGGCATGATCGACCGGCGGCGCTTCGCCGCGGCGATGCTGGCGACGACGCTGGTGGTGCGGACCGCCCGGGCGGGTGGGGATGCCTTCGCGCTCGACGGCAGCTTCGAGCAGGGCGGCATCGCCCGCGGGCAGGTTCCCCCCGGCACCGCCGCGCTCCAGTTCAACGGGCAGCCGATCCCCTTTGCCGCCGATCGCCGCTTCCTGATCGCATTCGATCGCGATGCCGCGCCGACGGCGCTGCTGGAGGCCATGGGCGACGATGGCCGCACGGTGCGCGAGGATCTGCAGATCGCACCACGCGGCTGGAACATCTCGCGGCTGGACCAACTCCCCAAATATCCAGTGCCCAGCGCCGAATTCGAGGCGCGCCGCCCGGCCGAACTTGCCCGGATCAAGGCGGCGCGTGCCCTGCAGACGGCGGCACAAGGCTGGCGCCAGCGCTTTGCCTGGCCGGCGACGGGGCGCATCTCCACCTTGTTCGGCTCGCAGCGGATCTATGCCGGCGAGCCCGGTGCCTATCATTCGGGCATCGACATCGCACTGCCCACCGGCTCGCCGGTCCGTGCGCCCGCCGACGGGGTGGTGATCCTTGCCGCCGAGGCGCCGTTCACGCTGGAGGGCAATCTGCTGATGCTCGATCATGGCATGGGGTTGTCCAGTGCCTTCCTGCATCTGTCGCGGATCGATGTCGCGGAAGGGGCGGTGGTTCGCCAGGAACAGCTGCTGGGTGCGGTGGGCGCCACCGGCCGCGCCACGGGCCCGCATCTGCACTGGGGACTGATGTGGCGCGGCGCGCGGATCGATCCGCTTCTCGTGGCGGGAACGATGGCTGCCTGAATTTAGGGCAGCGTTGGCCGGTGCAGGAAAACAATCGATCAAGAGTGTCGCTTGTTGCGTAACTTTGCTGTCGTCATGTGGCTTTTTCGCTACACAAATTTGAAAGCCTCGTATGAAAGCTGAATGTCCGCTTTACAGTGCGAGGGGTTAGCTGCTTCCCTTCACACAAGCTTATCCTGTGACGCCAAAGCGATCATACGGACGAGCGGGGAGACACCCTGGTTACAATGTTGCTGACGGCGTGACCGGGACAAGCGAGGGAAACGCATGACAAAGACGCAACTGAAGCTGCGTGGGGGGATTGCCGTATCGGCAATGGTTCTCGCGGGCGCACTGGTCGCATCGCCTGCAATGGCGCAATCCAGCACGCCGGCACAGGACGAACCGGCCGCAGGCCAGGAGATCGTCGTGACCGGCTCGATCCTGCGCACCCAGGGTGCCACGCCCTCGCCGGTGACCACGCTCACCGCCGAAAATCTCGACCAGCGCGGCATCGCGACCGTTCAGGACGCACTCCAGAGACTGTCGTCGAACAACGGCGCCGCGCTGACCAATTCCTTCACGGCCAACGGCGCGTTCGCAGGGGGCGCGTCGTCCGTGTCGCTGCGTGGCCTTTCTACCAGCTCGACCCTGGTGCTTTTCGACGGTCTTCGCGCGGCGTACTATCCGCTTGCGGACGACGCGACACGCAACTTCGTCGACCTGAACACCATTCCCGACGACATCGTCGAGCGCATCGAAGTGCTGCGGGACGGCGCTTCATCGAGCTACGGCGCGGATGCGATCGCGGGCGTGGTGAACATCATCACCAAGCGTGAGTTCAAGGGTATCGGCGGCCGAGCGGAAGCCGGCATCTCGCAGGATGGCGTCGCCGCCAACCAGCGACTGACGCTGACCGTGGGAACCGGCGACCTCGCCGAGCAGGGCTTCAACACGTATCTGAGCGGTTTCTTCTATCGGTCGGAAATGGTGCGCGTCAGCGACCTGCCCTACCCGTACAACTCGTCGGACCAGCGCGGCATCGGCGGGCCGAACCACGTCACCTATGGTCTGGATGGCAACGGTGCTTTCCCGACCGGCTTGCAGACCGCGGGCGATTACAATTTCGGGAACTTCTATGTGCGCCCGGCAAGCGAAACCGGCACGGCCGTCCCGGGGTCGCGCTATCAGCTGCTGAGCGGCGGCTGTCTCAACGGCACCCCGTACAACCCCACGGCCGCGCAGCTCGGCCAGGTCGTTCGGAACGACGAGGGTGAGGTCATCGCCAGCAACGCCGCGGTGCCGACCACGGTGTGCCAGGAAGACAGCACCAACCGCTACGGCATCGTCGCCCCGCAGATCGAGCGCTTCGGCCTGTCGGCCCGCGTGACGGCGTCCATCGGGAATTCGAGCGAGGCCTATTTCCAGGCGAACTTCCAACAGGCGACCAGCTCCTACACCGGCGGCCCGCCGACGCTGCGTGGCAACGCGCCGACCGGCATCTACTATCCGCGCTTCTCGACGTCGTCGGCAGCGCTGCCCAACGCGCCGGGTTCGCTCGTCCTGTCGCTGCCGAACTGGGTCTGCGCCGCGGGCGTGAACTGCGACACGGCGACCGACCGCCGGCTCAACCCGAACAACCCGTTCGCGAGTGCGACCACGCCCCAGCGCGCGCTGATCCTCGGCTCGCTGCCGAACACCGTCACCAGCAACGAGGTGCGCAGCCGCGTCTATCGTGCGGCTGCCGGCATCAACGGCACGATCTTCGGCGACTGGGACTATCACCTCGACCTGACGGCGATGCACAATGATCTGCGCCGCACGTTCAACGGATATGTCTATATCCAGAACCTGCTGAACGCGGTGAACACCGGCAGCTTCAACTTCGTCAATCCCGCGGCGAACAGCCAGACCGCAATGGAAAGCCTCACGCCGGAGCGCAAGGCCGACGCGTCGTCGGAACTGTTCCAGGCGCAGCTGAGCGTGTCGAAGGACCTGTTCCAGCTTCCCGGCGGCCCGCTTCAGCTGGGTGTCGGCGGAACGGTGTTCTACGAATCCGTGGATTCGCCCAGCGCCAATTCCGACATCAATGGTCCGACGCAGCGCTATTTCACGATCAACGCGTTCGGCACCCAGGGCAATCGCACGGTGACCGCAGGCTTCTTCGAGCTGAACGCGCCGATCGTCGATCCGCTGCTGGTCAACGTCTCCGGCCGCTATGACAACTACTCGTCCGGCCAGAGCTATTTCTCGCCGAAGGTGGGCGTGAAGTTCACGCCGATCCGTCAGATCGCGCTGCGCGCCACCTGGTCGAAGGGGTTCCGCATTCCTTCGTTCGCGGAAGCCAACGCGCTGCCGACGACCGGCTATGTCTCGCAGTCGATCACCAACATCCCGGCAGCCTATCGCCGGCTGTACGGTGGCGCCGCCTGCGCGAACGACGACACGGCACCCACCGCCTGCCCGACCTATCTCACCAGCTACTCGATCGGCTCGACCACCCTGGCATCGCCGAACCTGCAGCCCGAGAAGTCGCGCAGCTGGACCGCCGGCATCATGTTCGAGCCGATCCGCAACGTCTCGTTCACGGTCGACTATTACAATATCAAGAAGACCGGGGCGATCACCTCGCCTTCGACGGCGCCGGCCATCGCCGCCTACTATGCTGGTCAGGCGATCCCTGCCGGCTACAACGTCATCGCCGACGCGCCGGACGTCAACAACCCGACGCTGCTTCCGCGTATCGCGTTCGTTGAATCGCAGCTGATCAACGCCAATACGCTCAAGTCGGAAGGCATCGACTTCGGTGCCAATGCGCGCTTCGACTTCGGCGGCGTACGCTGGACGAGCAATCTCGACGCCAGCCTGACGCTGGAGTTGAGCACGACCTTCCCGGACGGCACCAAGGAGACCTATGTCGACACGCTCGGCAACTTCAACCTGACGGCCGGCTCGGGCACCTTCCGCTGGAAGGGCAACTGGCAGAACACGTTCGAGTTCAAGCAGTTCGCGCTCTCGGGCACGGTCAACTACACGTCGGGCTACGACCTGTCGGCCCAGGATCAGGGCAACGACTATCGCGATTGCGGCCTCTCCCCCGGTTTCACCGGCTGCCGCGTGAAGAGCTACATCACCTTCGACCTGAACGCGTCGATCAAGGCGAATGACCAGCTCACCTTCTACGTGAACACGATCAACCTGTTCGACCGCCTGCCGGGCGTAGATCCGGTGACCTACGGTGCCTATCTCTACAACCCGGTCCAGGCCGGCGAAGGCATCTACGGCCGCATGTTCCGTGCTGGCGCGAAGTTCAACTTCTAAGCCGCACGACCATTCTAGCCAGAGGGGCGGCTCCCAACGGAGCCGCCCCTTTTTTCATGCCATGTCCGCCCGCGGGCTAGGCCACTTGCAGCGTCAGCGCGCCGTCGCCCTCGTCGACATGCACGGTGGATCCGTCCTTCACCGCGCCGCGCAGGATCAGGTCGGCGAGCGGATCCTGCAGATAGCGCTGCACCGCGCGCTTCAGCGGGCGCGCACCGTACACCGGATCATAGCCCACCCGGCCCAGCCACTCGCGCGCCGCGGGCGACAGGTCGATGCCCACCTTGCGGTCCTTGAGCAGCTTGGCCACGCGGCCGACCTGGATGTCGACGATCGGCGCCATATGGTCCGCGCCCAGCCGGTGGAACAGGATGATCTCGTCCAGCCGGTTGAGGAACTCGGGGCGGAAATGCGCGCGCACCACCTCCATCACCTGCGGCTCGACTTCTTCCACCGGGTGCCCGTCGGCCAGGTTGGTGAGATACTGGCTGCCCAGGTTCGAGGTGAGGATCACGATCGTGTTCGAGAAATCCACCGTGCGGCCCTGGCCGTCGGTCAGGCGACCGTCGTCGAGCACCTGGAGGAGGATGTTGAACACGTCGTTGTGGGCCTTCTCCACCTCGTCGAACAGCACCACCTGATAGGGGCGCCGCCGCACAGCCTCGGTCAGCACGCCGCCTTCCTCATAGCCGACATAGCCCGGCGGGGCGCCGATCAGCCGCGCGACCGCGTGCTTCTCCATGAACTCGCTCATGTCGATGCGCACCATCGCATTGGGATCGTCGAACAGGAATTCGGCGAGCGCCTTGGTCAGTTCGGTCTTGCCGACGCCGGTGGGCCCGAGGAACAGGAACGAGCCCAAGGGGCGGTTCGGGTCCTGCAGCCCCGCGCGACTGCGGCGTACGGCGGTGGAGACGGCCTTCACCGCATCGGCCTGGCCGATCACCCGCTTGCCTAGCTGCTCCTCCATATGCAGCAGCTTCTCGCGCTCGCCTTCGAGCATCCGCTCCATCGGGATGCCGGTCCATCGCGCGACCACCCCGGCGATGTCGTCGGCGGTCACTTCCTCGCGCAGCATCGCGCCCTTGGCGGCGCTCTGCGCCTCGTCGAGCTGGCGGGTGAGTTGCGGGATCACGCCGTAGGAGAGCTCGCCGGCACGCGCCAGGTCGCCCGCGCGCTGCGCCTGCTCAAGCTCGATCCGGGCCTGGTCGAGCTGCGCCTTGAGCACCGCCTCGGCGTTGATCTTGTCCTTCTCCGCCTGCCAGCGGGTGGTCAGCTCGGCCGATTGCTGCTCGAAATTGGCAAGGTCCGCCTCCAGCGTGGCCAGACGGTCGCGCGAGGCGTCGTCGGTCTCGCGCTTCAGCGCCTCGCGTTCGATCTTGAGCTGGATGATCCGCCGGTCGAGCGTCTCGATTTCCTCGGGCTTGGACTCCACTTCCATGCGGATGCGGCTGGCGGCCTCGTCCATCAGGTCGATCGCCTTGTCGGGCAGGAAGCGGTCGGCGATGTAGCGGTTGGAGAGCGTCGCCGCGGCGACGATCGCCGCGTCGGTGATCCGCACGCCGTGGTGCAGCTCATATTTCTCCTTGAGCCCGCGCAGGATCGAGATCGTGTCCTCCACCGTCGGCTCGCCGACGAACACCGGCTGGAACCGCCGCTGGAGCGCGGGGTCCTTCTCGACATGCTTCTGATATTCGTCGAGCGTGGTCGCGCCGATGCAATGCAGCTCGCCGCGGGCGAGCGCGGGCTTGAGCAGGTTGCCGGCGTCCATCGCGCCCTCAGCCTTGCCGGCGCCGATCAGCGTGTGCATCTCGTCGATGAACAGCACGATCTGGCCTTCCGCGCCCTTCACCTCGTCGAGCACGCCCTTGAGGCGCTCCTCGAACTCGCCGCGATATTTGGCACCCGCGATCAAGCTGCCCATGTCGAGCGCCATCAGCGTGCGGTCCTTGAGCGTATCGGGCACGTCGCCATTGGCGATGCGCAGCGCCAGGCCCTCGGCGATCGCGGTCTTGCCGACCCCCGGCTCGCCGATCAGCACCGGATTGTTCTTGGTGCGGCGGGCGAGGATCTGGATGGTGCGGCGAATTTCCTCGTCCCGGCCGATCACCGGATCGAGCTTGCCAGCGCGCGCAGCCTCGGTCAGGTCGCGGGCGAACTTCTTGAGCGCGTCGTAGCGGTCCTCGGCCGAGGACGTGTCGGCGGTGCGGCCGCCGCGCATGCTGTTGATCGCGGTGTTCAGCGCCTCCGGCTTGGCGTTCGCGGCCTGCAGCGCCTTGCCGGCGGCGGTGTTCAGGCTTAGCGCCAGTGCGACGAGCAGCCGTTCGACCGTGACATAGCTGTCGCCGGACTTCTGCGCGATCGTCTCGGCCTGGTCGAGCACGCGGACGAGATCATTGTCGAGCCCCGGCGTGTGCTGCGCGCCGGAGCCGCTGACGGCGGGAATCTTCGAGAGCGCGAGATCGGTCTCGCCCAGCGCCCGCTTGGCGTCGCCGCCCGCCGCCTGGATCAGGCCGCTGGCCATGCCCTGCTCGTCCTCGAGCAGCGCCTTGAGAAGATGTTCGGGGCTGATCCGCTGGTGGTTCATGCGGATCGCCACGGTTTGCGCCGATTGCAGGAAGCCCTTGGCGCGGTCGGTGAATTTTTCGAGGTTCATGCCTGATCCCTGTGCGAAGTTGACCAGCAGATAGTGTTGCAAATGAGCAACACAAGAGGGGCGAGTTGCTTCATGGCTACTGTACTGCGGTAGCGGGGGACAACGGGAAATCGGGACTTTTCCGCAGTGTACATTCGATTGTCACGCAGCTGTCACGAGCCAGTCTCGATAGTGAAGCGTTAGCTATCGAATGTTGCAACGCGGCAAGCGTAGCGGCCGCGGAGCCGGGCGAGGGGCCTGGTGCTTTCCCAAGGGGATCATGCGCATGCGCATTCGTACGCTTGCTGCCGGCCTGCTCGCCGGTACGTCGCTGTTCACTGCCGGCGCGGCCTTCGCGCAGACGGCGCCCACCGCCACGATCGTCGACGATACCCAGTCGCAGAGCGGCGCCGACGAGATTGTCGTGATCGGCCAGGGCGAAACCCGCCAGGTGCAGGCGCTGACCCAGGCCGATATCGCCCTGCTGGCGCCGGGCACCAGCCCGCTCAAGGCGATCGAGAAGCTGCCGGGCGTCAACTTCCAGGGTGCCGATCCGTTCGGCGCCTATGAATGGGCGCAGCGCGTGTCGATCCGCGGTTTCAACCAGAACCAGCTGGGCTTCACGCTGGACGGCATCCCGCTCGGCGACGCGAGCTATGGCAACGTCAACGGGCTGCACATCAGCCGCGCGATCATCAGCGAGAATATCGCCCAGACGCGCGTCTCGCAGGGCTCGGGCTCGATCGACACCCAGGCGACCAACAATCTGGGCGGCACGCTCGACTTCCGGTCGAGCGAACCCAAGGACACGCTGGGCATCGAGCTGAACGGCACCGGCGGCAGCAACGAGTTCTGGCGCGTGTTCGGCCGGCTCGACTTCGGCGAGCTGACCCCGGGCGGCACCCGCGCCTATCTCTCCTACCTCCATTCGGATACCGACAAGTGGAAGGGCTGGGGATCGCAGCGCATCAACCAGGTCAACGGCAAGATCGTGACGCCGCTCGGCTCGGATCTGCGCGCCGTCGGGACGTTTGACTTTTCGGATCGTCGCGAGAACGACTATCAGGACATGTCGCTGGGGATGATCCGGCGCCTGGGCTATAACTGGGACAACATCTCGAACGATTACGCCAAGGCGATCCGCCTCGCCGACATCGCGAACAACATCGACACGCTGAACAACACCACCGGCGCGCCGGGGGCCGACGGCCTGTCGGACATCACCGGCAACGCGCCCAGCAACGCCGCGGCGGGCACCACCTTCCCCGCACCGATCGCCTCGCTGGACGATGCCTATTACAACGCCGCCGGCCTGCGCCGCGACTATCTCGCCTCGGCCGGGATCGAAACGACGGGCGGCGACGTACATGGCCTGCTCAAGGGCTATTTCCACAACAATCACGGCCAGGGCCTGTGGTACACGCCCTATGTCAATTCGCCGAACGGCGTGCCGATGTCGCTGCGCACCACCGAATATGACATTCGTCGCGGCGGCGTGTTCGGCAATATCGGTACCAAGATCGGCAGCAACGACGTCACGGTCGGCGGCTGGTACGAGCGCAACAACTTCCGCCAGGCGCGGCGGTTCTACGCACTGGACAGCCGCACGGCGCCCGGTCGGGACAGCCTGGACTTCCAGAGCAACCCGTTCTTCACCCAGTGGTACTGGCGCTACCAGACCGATACGGTGCAATATTATGTTCAGGACAAGATCGAGCTGGGCCAGCTGACCGCCAATCTCGGCTGGAAGGGCTTCGCCGTCACCAATCGCGCGACGCCGATCGTCTCGGGCGGTCTCGCCGGCGGCAAGATCAAGGTGACCGACTGGTTCCAGCCGCATGCCGGCCTGAACTACCGCGTGACCAACGATGCCGAGCTGTTCGCCGGCTTCACCCAGGTGACCCGCGCCTTCGTCTCGGCTGCGACCAGCGGTCCGTTCGCGACGACCCAGGCGGGCTTCAACGCGCTCAACAGCGGCTCGACCCAGCTGAAGCCCGAGGCTTCGGATACCTATGAGGTGGGCGGCCGCTATCATGCGGGCATCTTCACCGGCTCGCTGGCGGGCTATTATGTCAACTTCCGCAACCGCCTGCTCGCGGTGACGACCAGCGCCGGCATCGTGGGCAATCCGGCGATCCTGCAGAATGTCGGCGACGCGCGCTCGATCGGTGTCGAGGCGACCGGCGACGTGCGCCTGCCGATGGGATTCGGGCTGTTCGCCTCGTACAGCTACAACGACTCGACCTATCGCGACGACGTCCGCACCGCGACGGCGGTGATCGCCACCAAGGGCAAGACCGTGGTCGATTCGCCCAAGCACATGGTGAAGGGTGAAGTGACCTGGACCGGCCAGGGCTTCAACGCCCGCGTCGGCGCCAATTACATGAGCAAGCGCTACTTCACCTACACCAACGACCAGTTCGTCGATGGTCGCGTGGTGGTGGATGCCACCCTCGGCTACAAGTTCGACCTGGGTGGCCGGAAGCTGGAGCTGCAGGGCAACGTCACCAACCTGTTCGACAAGAGCTATGTGTCGACGATCGGCACTAACGGCTTCGGCAACAGCGGCGACAACCAGACGCTGATGATCGGCGCGCCGCAGCAGTTCTTCCTGACGCTGAAGGTCGGAATCTAAGGACTGCCGGTAGAGGAAAAAGGGGGCGGGGCACTGCGGTGCTCCGCCCCTTTGTGCTTTTCGTCCTCCCGGCGAAAGGGATCAGCCCGACACGATCGGGTAGGTGATCCGCAGCTCGTCGAGCAGCTTCTCCACCGCCGCCACGTCGCCCGCCGCGCCGCTGGGGGCGAGCGACCAGTTGCAGTGCGGGTGCGTCTTCGCGTCATAGACGCGCACCTTGCCCAGCACCGTCTTCCACCGCCGCACGGTGCCGCCATGACGGCGAACGAGCTGGGCGACGATGCGGTCGATCAGGTCGGCTGCGGTCATCAGGCCCCGGCGGCGGTCAGGCGGTCGCGCTGGTCGCGGCTGAGCTCGACATCCCAGGCGCCGATCAGTTCGTCGAGCTGCTCCACGCTGGTCGCGCTGGCGATCGGCGCGGTGACGCCGTCCTGCGCCGCCAGCCAGGCGAGCGCGATCTGGGCGAGGGTGGCGCCGGTCTCGGCCGCGACCTCGTCCATCGCCGCCAGCACCGCGCCGCCCTTGCCGGCGAGCAGCTTGGCCATGCCGCCGCCGCGCACGCTCTTCGCAAGATCGGCTTCGCTGCGATATTTGCCGGTGAGGAAGCCCGAGGCGAGGCCGTAATAGGGGATCACGCCCAGATTATGGGTGATGCACAGGTCCTGCAGCTCGCCCTCGAACTTGCGGCGGCTGACCAGATTATATTCGGGCTGGAGCACGTGGAAGTGCGGCAGCCCTTCCTTCGCGGCGAGGTCGAGCGCCGCCTTGAGCCGCATCGCGTGGAAGTTGGAGGCGCCCAGCGCGCGGATCTTGCCCGCATCGATCAGCGTGCCGAACGCCGCGAGAACCTCTTCCTGCGGCACCTCCTCATCGTCCTGATGGGCGAAATAGAGGTCGATCGTCTCGATGCCGAGCCGCTGGAGCGACGCCTCGGCCGCCGCCGCGATCCGCGCCGGTGCCAGCTTTTCGCCGCCCTCGCCCGGCAGCATGCCGACCTTGGTGGAGATCAGCACCTGATCGCGCTTGCCGGAGCTGCGCAGCCATTCGCCGATCACACTCTCCGATTCGCCGCCCGAGTGGCCCGAGACCCAGGCCGAGTAGACGTCGGCCGTGTCGATCATCACCCCGCCGCGCTCGGCGAAGCGATCGAGGATACGGAAGCTGGCGGCCTTGTCCGCGGTCCAGCCGAACACGTTGCCGCCCAGCACGAGCGGCGAAATCTCGAGGCCCGAGGCGCCGAGGTGGCGAAGATGCGGCATGGATGGTCTCCGATGGGAAAGGGAGCGCTACGAACGCGTCAGTCGGTGATCTCGTTGCCGGCGGGTCCGGTGTCATTGCCATAGGCGCTTTCGGCGTTTGCGAAGGCGGCGTCCTCGGCGGCGTTCACATCGGCAACGGCGTCGCCCATCGTGTTGCTGTCGCCGGCCATCGCCTCGTTCGCTTCGGCGGCTTCGTTTTGCGCCTGGTTGCCGCAGGCCGACAGGCCAGTGAGCGCCAGTGCGGCGAGGGGGAGGAGGAGAAGCTTGCGCATGGGACTGGGTTCCTTCACGAGTTTGGCTCGGGCTAGCCAGAGCCGCAAACGCACGCAACCGCGCAGCGATGCGTTGACCTGATATAAAGATATCTTTATATCTCTAAGCCGCCCATGACAGAGCCTCTCGCCATCTTCCGCGCGCTCGCGGATTCGACCCGGTTGCGGATCGTCGCGCTGCTGCGGGCGATGGAGCTGAGCGTCGGCGAACTGGCGCAGGTGCTGGGGCAGAGCCAGCCCCGGGTTTCCCGCCATGTGAAGATCCTGTGCGATGCTGGGGTTGCCGAGCGGCGCAAGGAAGGCAGCTGGGTGTTCGTGGCACTCGGCCGGCGGGCGGTGACCGCGCCGGTGCTCGCTGCGCTCGATGCCTGGGAACTGGCGGGCGACCCCTGGGTGATCGCCGACCAGGCGCGGCTCGCGGCTGTTCGCGCCGACCGGGCGAGCGCGGCCGAGAGCTGGTTCGAGGCCAATGCCGGCCAGTGGGATGCGATCCGCTCGCTCCATGTCGCCGAAAGCGAAGTCGAGGCTGCGATGGGCGCGGCGCTGGGCGACGGGCCGCTCGGCACGTTGGTCGACATCGGCACCGGCACGGGACGGATGCTCGAATTGTTCGGCCCGCGCTCCCATCAGGCGGTGGGGATCGATCGCTCCTCCGAAATGCTGCGGCTGGCGCGCGCCAAGCTGGCCGATCTCGGCCATGCCGAATTGCGCCAGGCTGATCTCTACGCACTGCCGCTGCAGGACGGCGTAGCGGATACTGCTATATTGCATCATGTGCTCCATTTCGCGCAGCAACCGGCAGCGGCGATCGGCGAGGCGGCACGCGTGCTCGGCCCCGGCGGGCGGCTGCTGATCGTCGATTTCGCCCCGCACGAGCGCGAGGAACTGCGCACCCGCGATGCGCATGCGCGACTGGGCTTCTCGGACGAGCAGATGCTCGGCTGGTTCGATCGTGCCGGGCTTGTCCCGGTGCAGGTGCAGACGCTGGAAGGCGGCGCGCTGACGGTGAAATTATGGCTCGGTCGCAAGACCGGCGAGAGCGTGGAAAAGGTGAAGGCGGCATGAGTATCGTAGACCCCATGGCACCGCCCCTGTTCGCCGATGTGGCGGGCGATGTGGCGGTGAGCTTCGAATTCTTCCCGCCCAAAACCGAGAAGATGGAAGAAACGCTGTGGCAGTCGATCGAGACGCTGTCGCCGCTCGGCCCCCGCTTCGTGAGCGTCACCTATGGCGCCGGCGGCACCACCCGCGAGCGCACCCATGCCACCGTCTCGAAGATCGCGCGCGAGACGCCGCTGGCGGCCGCCGCGCACCTCACCTGCGTCGAGGCGACGCGCGAGGAGATCGACCAGATCGCCGAGGAATATTGGGCGGCGGGCGTGCGGCATATCGTGGCGCTGCGCGGCGATCCGCCCCGCGCCGGCGAGAAGTATCGCACCCATCCCGGCGGCTATGAAAATGCGGCCGATCTGGTCGCGGGCCTGCGCCGGCTCCACCCGTTCGAGATTTCGGTGAGCGCCTATCCCGAATGCCACCCGGATTCGCCGAGCCCCGAGGCCGATCTCGACAATCTCAAGCGCAAGATCGACGCGGGCGCCAACCGCGCGATCACCCAGTTCTTCTTCGAGGCCGAGACCTTCCTGCGCTTCCGCGACCGCGCGGCGGCGGCGGGGATCGATGCCGAGATCGTGCCGGGTATCATGCCGGTGATGAACTATGCCAGCGTGGTGAAGATGTCCGCGATGTGCGGCACCGCCGTGCCGGCCTGGATGGAGAAGCTGTTCGAGGGGCTCGACGAGCATCCCTCGGCGCGGCAGCTGGTCTCGGCGACGCTGGCGGCGGAACTGTGCCGCAAGCTCTATGCGGGCGGCGTGCGGCAGTTCCACTTCTACACGCTCAACCGCGCCGAGCTGAGCTACGCGATCTGCCATCTGCTGGGCCTGCGCCCGCGGCAGCAGGCGGCGGTAGCGGCGGCCTGATCTTCTGAACCCCCTCCCGCGAGCGGGAGGGGGCAGGGGGTGGGCCCACGCTCTCCTCCTGATGCATCGCTCGTGGATGGCGGGGGCCCACCCCCCAACCCCCTCCCGCTCGCGGGAGGGGGAGAGGAATTTGACATGACTGCACGCGAGAAACTGCTGGCCGAAGCCGCCAAGCGCATCTTGATCACCGACGGCGCGTTCGGCACCGAGATCCAGAACTGGAAGCTCGACGAGGCCGCCTATGCCGGCACCCTTGGCCTTTCCCACGATCAGAAGGGCAACAACGACATCCTCGCGCTGACCAAGCCCGAGGTGCCCGGCTCGATCCACCGCGCCTATTTCGAGGCGGGTGCCGACATCGCCGAGACCAACACCTTCTCCGCCAACCGGATCAGCCAGGCCGATTACGGCGCCGAGCATCTGGTCCGCGCAATCAACATCGAGAGCGCCAAGCTCGCCCGCAGCATCGCCGACGAGTTCGAAGCGAAGGATGGCCGCCCGCGCTTCGTCGCCGGCGCGCTCGGGCCCACGAACAAGACGCTGTCGCTGAGCCCGGACGTGAACGATCCAGGCTATCGCGAGATCGACTTCGACTATCTGAAGGACGTGTACCGCGAGCAGATCGACGCGCTGGTCGAAGGCGGGATCGACTTCGTGCTGATCGAGACGGTGTTCGACACGCTCAACGCCAAGGCCGGCATCATGGCGGCGATCGAGGCGGGCGAGGCGCTCGGCCGCGACCTGCCGATCATGCTGTCGATGACGCTCACCGACCTGTCCGGCCGCAACCTTTCGGGCCACACGGTCGAGGCGTTCTGGCACGCGGTGCGCCACGCCAGGCCGGTGACGATCGGGCTCAACTGCTCGTTCGGTGCCGAGCAGCTCCGCCCGCACGTGAAGACGCTGTCGGCGCTCTGCGACACGCTGATCATGGTCTATCCGAATGCCGGGCTGCCCAACGAACTCGGCGCCTATGACGAGATGCCGGCGACCACCGCGGGCCTGGTCAAGGAGTGGGCAGATGCGGGGCAGGTGAACATCCTCGGCGGCTGCTGCGGCTCGACCCCCGCGCATATCGGCGCCATCGCCAAGGCGGTGCAGGGGCTCACCCCGCGCAGCATTCCGACCCCGGAAGTGCGGACGCGGCTTGCCGGGCTCGAACCGTTCACTATGGCGGCGTGACCATCTAAATCCTCCCCGGAACGGGGAGGGGGACCGCGCGGCGCAGCCGCGTGGTGGAGGGGGCTCTCCGCGAGCGAGTCCCCTGCGGCAACCCCCCTCCACCATGCTTCGCATGGTCCCCCTCCCCGTGCCGGGGAGGATCGAAGAAGAACCCAGATCATGACCACGCCTTCCTCCACCAACTTCGTCAATATCGGCGAGCGCACCAACGTCACCGGCTCGGCCCGCTTCAAGAAGCTGGTGATGGCCGGCGACTATCCCGCCGCCGTCGAAGTCGCGCGCCAGCAGGTCGAGAACGGCGCGCAGGTGATCGACGTCAACATGGACGAGGGCCTGCTCGACGCCGTCGAGGCGATGACCACCTTCCTCAAGCTGATCGCCGCCGAGCCCGACATCGCGCGCGTGCCGGTGATGATCGACAGCTCCAAATGGGACGTGATCGAGGCGGGGCTGAAGTGCGTCTCGGGCAAGCCGATCGTCAATTCGATCAGCATGAAGGAAGGCGAGGAGGCGTTCCTCGTCCACGCCCGCAAGTGCATGGCGTACGGCGCGGCCGTGGTGGTGATGGCGTTCGACGAGGTCGGTCAGGCGGACACCCAGCAGCGCAAGGTCGAGATCTGCGAGCGCGCCTACAAGCTGCTCACCGGCATCGGCTTTCCCCCTGAGGACATCATCTTCGATCCCAACGTGTTCGCGGTGGCGACGGGCATCGAGGAGCACAACAATTACGGCGTCGACTTCATCGAGGCGTGCCGCGAGATCAAGCAGCGCTGCCCGCACGTCCATATCTCGGGCGGCCTGTCGAACCTGTCGTTCAGCTTCCGCGGCAACGAGCCGGTGCGCCGGGCGATGCACAGCGTGTTCCTCTACCATGCGATCCCCGCGGGCATGGACATGGCGATCGTCAATGCCGGCCAGCTCGACGTGTATGACGCGATCGATCCCGAGCTGCGCGTGGCCTGCGAGGACGTGGTGCTCAACCGCGATCCGGACGCCGGCGAGCGGCTGGTCGCACTCGCGGAGAAGTATCGCGGCACCGATGCGGTGGCGGAGAAGCAGGCGGCCGAATGGCGCAGCTGGCCGGTCGCCAAGCGGCTCGAGCATGCGCTGGTCAAGGGCATCGACGCGCATGTCGTCGAGGATACCGAGGAATGCCGCCAGATCTTCGCGCGCCCGATCGAGGTGATCGAAGGACCGCTGATGGACGGCATGAACGTCGTCGGCGACCTGTTCGGATCGGGCAAGATGTTTCTGCCCCAGGTGGTGAAGTCCGCCCGCGTGATGAAGAAGGCCGTGGCCCACCTGCTCCCCTATATCGAGGCGGAGAAGGAGGAAGGCGCCAAGGGCAAGGGCAAGATCGTGCTCGCCACGGTGAAGGGCGACGTGCACGATATCGGGAAGAATATCGTCGGCGTGGTGCTCCAGTGCAACGGCTTCGACGTGGTCGATCTCGGCGTCATGGTGCCCTGGTCGAACATCCTGCAGGCGGCGGTCGAGCACGATGCCGACATGATCGGCCTGTCCGGCCTGATCACGCCGAGCCTCGATGAGATGGTGACCGTCGCCGAGGAAATGCAGCGCGCGAACATGACGATGCCGCTGCTGATCGGCGGCGCGACCACCAGCCGGGTCCACACCGCGCTACGCATCGACCCGGCCTATACCGGTCCGGTGGTGCATGTGCTCGACGCCAGCCGCGCGGTGGGCGTGGCGACGGCGCTGGTCTCGGACACCCAGCGCGATCCCTACGTGACGAAGGTCGCGGACGAATATGAGCATGTCCGCGTCACCCGCGCGGGCAAGGGCCAGAGCGAGCTGCTGCCGCTGGAAGACGCCCGCGCCAACGCCTTCGAGGCGGACATGACCCTCAAGCCCGGCAAGCCGCGCATGCCGGGCGTGCATACGTTCGAGGACTGGGACCTGAAGGACCTGCGCGACTATATCGACTGGACGCCCTTCTTCCGCGCCTGGGAGCTGGCCGGCAATTACCCCGCGATCCTGACCGACGAAGTGGTCGGCGAAAGCGCGACCTCGCTGTTCGCCGATGCGCAGAAGATGCTCGACAAGATCATCGCCGAGCGCTGGCTCACCGCGCGCGGCGTCGCCGGGCTATGGCCGTGCCGTCGCGAGGGCGACGACGTGATCGTGCATCTGGAGCGCGAGCATGTCCGCCTGCCGTTCCTGCGGCAGCAGATCGCCAAGCGCGAGGGCCGCGCCAACATGTGCCTGGCCGATTTCATCGATCATGACGGCGACTGGATCGGCGGCTTCGCGGTATCGATCCACGGCATCGAGCCGCATCTCGCGCGCTTCAAGGCGGCGATCGACGACTATTCGGACATCCTGCTCAAGGCGCTGGCGGACCGTCTCGCGGAGGCGTTCGCCGAGCGGCTGCACAAGTTCGTCCGTACTGCGCTCTGGGGCTATGCCGAGGGCGAGCAGCTCGACAATGACGCGCTGGTCCGCGAGCAATATCGCGGCATCAGGCCGGCACCGGGCTATCCCGCCTGCCCCGAGCACAGCCTCAAGCCGATCCTGTTCGACCTGCTCGACGCGCACAAGCGCACCGGCATCAGCCTCACCGAAAGCTTCGCGATGCTGCCGACGGCGGCGGTCTCGGGCTTCTATTTCGGCCACCCGCAGGCCGAATATTTCGGCGTCGCCCGCATCGGGCCGGAGCAGCTCAAGGACTATGCCGCCCGCCGCGGGATCAGCGAGGAGCTGGCGACCCGCTATCTGCGGCCGAACCTCGACTGAGGATCCCAATGGTCATCCCCGCGAAGGCGAGGATCCATTGGCGCAGGTGGCGCGGCGTGTAGTAGCCCCTACAGCGTCCGGCGGATCTGCAGGTAGAGATACTGGCCGCGCCGCTGGACGCGCTGTTCGCGATAGGCGAGCGGCGAGGCATTGCGCTCGCCGGTGTACACGTCGCGCTCATAGATGCGCGCGGGGTTGGTGAGGTTGCCGGCATCGAGCCGGATTGTCAGCTTCTTGCTCGGCTTCCAGATGCCGTAAATCTCGACGACCGGCTCGATCTCGGTCGTCCGGAACTCGCCGATCCGGTAGAGGTTCGTCCCCGGCTGGCCGCAGCTGCCGTACACGCCATAGGTGAAACGGCCGCCGAACAGATCCTGGCTGAAACTGCCCGAGCAGGTGAACGGCACTTCGTTGGTGTAGCGCCGCCGCTCGCCGGTCAGCGGATCGGTGACGTGGCTGCGCACCACCTCCGCATTGCCGCGGAAGCGCGCATCCTTGATGCCCAGCTTGTCGAACGGCAGCGTCAGCGTGCCCGACAGCGTGTCGCGGGTGCCGGTGCCGATATTGCCGATCGCATCGAACCCGCCTTCCAGCGGGATATAGTCGATCACATGCCGCGTCGCTTCGTGCTTGGCGCCCAGTTCCAGCGCGCCCTTGCCCCAGAAACGATGCTCGACGACGGCCTCGAGCGTGAGCGTCTGTTCGGGCCGCAAGTCGCCATTGCCGGCGCGCACGGTGCCGAGATTGATCTCGGTCGCGGCGACGAAATTGGTGAAGTCGAGCTGGCTGACGCTCTGTTCCGCCCGCAGCCGCAGCTGGTCGCGCGCGGTTGGGCGCAGGGTCAGCTGCGCGCGCGGCTTGGGATAGAAGAAGGCGCGGCTGCGCTGGGTGTCGCCATCAGAGCGAATGCGCGACATTTCGGTGCGGAGCCCCGCCTCGAGCGTCACCGGCGCGGAGGGCTGCCAGCGCGCCAGCCCGAACAGCTCGCCGCGCACCTCGCTGACGAACACCTTCTCGTCGGGCAGCGCCACGGCCACGCCCTCCTCGGTATAGGTCGTGCGGTTGTCGAGGAAGTTATAGGCGATCTCGCCGCCGCCCTCGAATGACAGCTTGGCGTTCGTCTTGTGGCGCAGGATCGTGCGCAGGATCGATTCACCGGTGCGCGACTGCTGGCCGAAGGTGGAATCGAAGGTGCCGACGAGCGTATCCGAATCATAGCCGAGATGGCCCAGCCGCTGCAGCCCGATCACCTCGACCTCGCTCTTTCCGCCGAGCGACCGCGTCCAGTTGGCGCCGAGTTCGCCCTTCCATTGGTGGGTGATGTCGGTGGCGCGGGTATAGCTGCCGGTGCCTTCCAGCGTCGTCACGGTGAAGCTGGTGGGATAGTCGAGATAGTCGAACCGCCCGTTGACGGTGAGCAGCCCGCCGCCGGCGGCGCGCTGGATCGTCGAGCGCAGGATCGCCGTGCGGTCGCGGTCCCAAAGGTCGAGTGCCTGGCGGACGAGCAGATTGCCCGCGGCGTCGCGGCGGACGCGATAGCCTTGCGCGGTGCCGCTGGTGCGATCGCTGATCAGCTCCAGCGAGACTTCGTCGCGGCGATCCCCGTCGCGCCGGGCATATTGCAGCGTCACGTCGGGCCCGACATAGCCGTCGCGATAGATATAGCTCTGGAAGTTGATCAGCGTCTCGGTCGATGCAGTGCGCTTGAGCACGACATTGGCGATCACCGCGCGGCCCTGCATGTCGATGCCGGGCGCGCCGCCGCGGATCAGTTCGATCCGCGCGACGCTGCTGGCGCTGATTCGGCGCAGGATCTCGCCCAGACCGTCGGTCTTGGAAGCGGGCGGTTTGCCGTCGATCAGCACGTTGCCGGTATTGCCGGCGATGCCGCGCGCTTCGCTATTGCCGACGTCGAGCGTGAAGCCGGGCAGGCGTTGCACCATGTCCAGCGCGGTGGGCAGCGCCGTGTTGGCGAAAAAATCGGGGCCGTAGACCAACACCCCCGCGGCGGGCGCTGCCCCGGGGAGGGCTGCTGCCGGATCGGGCTGCTGCTGTGCGAAGGCGGTGGCGGGGCAGGCCAACGCGGCGGCCGCCAAAACGCACCTGACGTTCATTCGACTCGAAAATTCCCCCCAGGACCAACGAGATAGTTGCTCCGTCCGGCGATTCTGGCCGAAGCTGCGCAAGCTTTGCAAATGAAAACCGGGTGTTAAGTAACTTTATGAATCCCAACGTGCTGTTCACGCAACAGATTGCAGCACTTACAAAGCTTGCGCCGCTGCCCAGCCGCTGGCCCATGCCCATTGGAAGTTGTAGCCCCCCAGCCATCCGGTGACGTCCACCGCTTCGCCGATCGCATAGAGGCCGGGGATGCGGCGCGCCGCCATGGTCTGCGAGGAGAGGTCGGCGGTGCTGATGCCGCCCACGGTCACTTCCGCCTTGGCAAAGCCTTCGGTGCCATTGGGGGTGAAGGGCCAGCCGGCCAACCGCGCCTCGGCCTGTTCCAGCAGGGCATCGCGGCAATTGCCGAGTTCGCTGGTGAGCGCAATTCGTTCGGCAAGCGTGGTGGCGAGGCGATCGGGCAGATGGCGGTTCAGCAGGCTGCGCAAGGCGAGCCGGGGCTCGGCGCGCTTCGCCTCGCGCAACCAGCCCCGGGGCTGATCGGGGAGGAAGTCGATCGCGATCGACTCGCCGTGCTTCCAATAGGAGGAGACCTGGAGGATCGCCGGGCCGGACAAGCCGCGATGGGTGAACAGCGCCGCCTCGCGGAATGCCGCCTTGCCCGCACGGGCGGCAACGGCGGTGGAGACACCGGAGAGCTCGCGGAACAGTGCCTGGTCCGGGCCGAGGGTGAGGGGAACCAGCGCGGGGCGCGGCTCGACCACCTTGAGGCCGAAGCGGCGAGCGAGATCATAGGCGAAGCCGGTCGCGCCCAGCTTGGGGATCGCCGGGCCGCCGGTGGCGATGACGAGGGCTGGGGCCTCGGCCACGCCCTCGGCGGTGGTCACGCGGAAGCGGCCGTCGGCATGATCGACATCGGTGATGCTGGCGCCGAGCTGGAGGGGCACGCCGCCCATCGCACATTCGCCGAGCAGCATGTCGACGATCTGGCGCGCGGAGCCGTCGCAGAACAGCTGGCCCAGCGTCTTTTCGTGCCAGGCGATGCCGTGGCGCTCGACCAGCGCGAGAAAATCCTGCGCGGTGTAGCGGCCGAGCGCCGACTTGGCGAAATGCGGGTTGGCGGAGAGGTAGCGATCGGGCGCGGTGCCGAGATTGGTGAAGTTGCACCGGCCGCCGCCGGAGATCAGGATCTTCTTCCCCGGCGCCTCGGCATGGTCGAGCAGCAGGACCTTGCGGCCGCGCTGGCCCGCCATCGCGGCGCAGAACATCCCCGCTGCGCCTGCGCCGAGGATGATTGCGTCATGGGTGCCGAGGGAAGGGGTCATGCGCGGTCGTTAGCGCGGTTCCGGGGGCCCGAACAGCAAAACGCCGCCGGGGATGCCGGCGGCGCTTGCTTCGGATCTTGGTGGGCTGGATCACCCTCACCCTTCCGCCGCTTCGCGGCTCCCTCCCTCTCCCAAGGGGAGAGGGACCTTCACCCCTCTCCCCTTGGGAGAGGGAGGGGCCCATCGCGCCAGCGATGGGAGGGTGAGGGTGGCTAAACCCGGATCAGATATGAATCGGCTTGCCGAGCACGCCCATCGCCGCTTCCTTGATCGCCTCGGAATGCGTCGGGTGGGCATGGCAGGTGTACGCGATGTCTTCCGACGTCGCGCCGAACTCCATCGCCTGGGCGACCTGGGCGATCATCGTGCCGGCGGGCGCGGTGATGATCCAGGCACCAAGCACGCGATCGGTCTTGGCGTCGGCGATCACCTTCACCCAGCCGGTGGTGTCGTCGATCGCCTTGGCGCGGCTGTTGCCCGCCATCGGGAACTTGCCGACCTTCACTTCGCCCTTTTCGCGCGCCTGTTCCTCGGTGAGGCCGACGCCGGCGATTTCGGGGTGGGTGTAGACCACGCTCGGGATCACCGCGTGGTTCACGATGCCGGTGAGGCCGGCGATGTTCTCGGCCACCGCGATACCCTCGTCCTCGGCCTTGTGCGCGAGCATCGGGCCCGGGATCACGTCGCCGATCGCCCACACGCCGTCCACGGCGGTGCGGAAGCTGTGATCGGTCTCGATCTGGCCGCGCTGGTTGGTGGCGAGGCCGATCTTGTCGAGGCCCAGGCCCTCGGTGTTCGGACGACGGCCGATTGCAACGAGCACGGCATCGGCTTCGATCGTCTCTGCAGCACCGCCGGCGGCGGGCTCGATCGTGACGGTCGCCTTGTCGCCGTTGACGACGACGCCGGTCACCTTGGTGGAGAGCTTGATCTCCATGCCCTGCTTCTTGAAGATCTTGGAAGCTTCCTTCCGCACTTCACCGTCCATGCCGGGGAGCAGCTGGTCGAGATACTCGACCACGGTCACCTTCGCGCCGAGGCGCTGCCAGACCGAGCCGAGTTCGAGCCCGATCACGCCGCCGCCGATCACGACCATGTTCGCCGGCACCTTCTCCAGCGCGATCGCGCCGGTGGAGTCGACGACGACCTTCTGGTCGATCGTCACGCCGGGCAGCGGGGTGACCGACGAGCCGGTGGCGATGACGATGTTCTTGGCGGTGACGGTGCGCTCGCCCACCTGCACGGTGTGCGCGTCGATAAAGGTGCCGAGGCCCTTCACCCACTCGACCTTGTTCTTCTTGAACAGGAATTCGATGCCGCCGGTCAGGCCCTTCACGGCCTTGTCCTTGTCGGCCATCATCGCCGGCAGGTCGAGCTCGACCGAGCCGAGCTTGACGCCGTGCTTGGCCAGCGCGCCCGAGGCGGCCTCGTAGAACAGCTCGGAGGCGTTCAGCAGCGTCTTGGAAGGGATGCAGCCGACGTTGAGGCAGGTGCCGCCCAGCGTCTCACGGGCTTCGACGCAGCCGGTCTTGAGACCCAGCTGCGCCGCGCGGATCGCCGCGACATAACCGCCGGGGCCAGAACCGATGATCAGGACGTCGAAATCATATTCAGCCATTTTCCGCTCCATGCGTGCGCGTGCGGGCACTTAAACTATCGGCCGTGTCGCCCGGGGCTCTGGGCCCCTGCTTTCGCAGGGGAACGGGCGGGTCCAGCCATATCCGTGCTCCTGCGAAAGCAGGAGCCCAGGGTTGCGAAGGTCGTTCCTCGATCCGGCGCCATAGCGCGGCTCAGCCGAAGAGCGTCCCGTACAAATCCTTCCACTGCGGGTTGTCGCGTTCGATCAGCTCGATCTTCCACGCCCGCTTCCATTTCTTCATCTGGCGTTCGCGAAGCCGCGCCCCGTCCAGATCCTCATGCGCCTCGTACCAGACGAGGCGCGTGCAGCCCTTGTCCTTGGTGAAGCCCTCGATCATGCCGGTGCGATGCTGGTATGCTCGTGCGGCCAAGTCGCTGGTTGATCCGACATAGATCGTGCCGTTGCGCTTGTTGGCCATGATGTACACGCAGCCGGATTTCGTCGGGCTTCTCCTTGGTTCCGTGCTCCTGCGGAAGCGGGAGCCCGGGGCTACACGCGATGTACTTTCCTACCCTGGGCCCCCGCTTTCGCGGGGGCACAAGGAAAATCAGAGGTCGATCAGCAGGCGGGTCGGATCCTCGATCGCGTTCTTGATCGCGACGAGGAAGGTCACCGCCTCGCGGCCGTCGACCAGGCGGTGGTCGTAGCTGAGCGCGAGGTACATCATCGGGCGGACGACGACCTGACCGTCACGAACGACCGGGCGCTCCTCGATGCGGTGCAGGCCGAGCACGGCCGACTGCGGCGGGTTAATGATCGGGGTCGACATCAGCGAGCCGAACACGCCGCCGTTCGAGATGGTGAAGGTACCGCCCTTCATCTCGTCCATCTTCAGCGTGCCGTCCTTGGCGCGCTTGCCGAAATCGCCGATCGTGCGCTCGATGCCCGCGACCGACAGGTCCTGCGCGTCGCGGATCACGGGCACGACCAGGCCCTGCGGGGCCGAGACCGCGACCGAGACGTCGCAATAATCGTGGTAGACGATCTCGTCGCCCTCGATCGAGCCGTTGACGCCGGGGATGTCCTTCAGCGCCATGCACGCGGCCTTCACGAAGAAGCCCATGAAGCCGAGGCGGACGCCGTGCTTCTTCTCGAACAGGTCCTTGTACTTGGCGCGGGCCTCGATCACCGCGGTCATGTCCACGTCGTTGAACGTGGTGAGCATGGCGGCGGTGTTCTGCGCTTCCTTGAGGCGCTTGGCGACGGTCTGGCGCAGGCGGGTCATCCGCACGCGCTCTTCCTTGCGACCGCCGGTCGCTGCCGGAGCAGCGGCGGGGGCAGGCGCAGCGGCCGGCGCCGGAGCAGCAGGCTTGCTGCTGGCGGCGGCGATCACGTCGTCCTTGGTCAGGCGGCCGTCCTTGCCGGTGCCCTGCACGGTCGAGGGATCGACACCCGTTTCGAGCACCGCACGGCGCACCGACGGCGACAGCGCAGCGGCATCGGCCGACGGAGCCGGGGCAGCGGCAGGCGCCGGGGCCGGGGTAGCCGCCGGAGCAGCAGCCGCGGCGGGCGCAGCAGCCGGAGCGGCCGCAGCACCTTCACCCGCGATGATCGCAATCACCGCACCGACTTCGACGGTATCGCCGACCTTGACGATCTGCTCGCCCATCACGCCGGCGACCGGCGAGGGGACTTCGACCGAGACCTTGTCGGTCTCGAGGCTGGCGATCGGCTCGTCGGCGCGGACGGGATCGCCCGGGTTCTTCAGCCATTCACCGACGG
This sequence comes from Sphingomonas sp. S2M10, assembly GCF_012650175.1. Classification (GTDB taxonomy): domain Bacteria; phylum Pseudomonadota; class Alphaproteobacteria; order Sphingomonadales; family Sphingomonadaceae; genus Sphingomonas. The sequence continues at coordinate 49,679 of NZ_JAAILI010000055.1, read as the reverse complement.
TAGCTTCGGTGATCGATTCGCCCAGTACGGGGACTTTGACTTCGGTGGCCATTCTCAACCTTTCCGGGTGCGGCGGATTTCATCGCGGACATTATGGCCGAGCGCGTCGGCAACGAGCGCGCCCTGCTCTGCGGTGTGGCGCTTCATCAGGCCGGTGGCGGGCGAGGCCGCTGCCGAGCGACCGGCGTAGCGCGGACGCTGCGGCTTGACGCCGGCATCGATCAGGCATTCCTCGATCAGCGGCTCGACGAAGAACCAGTAGCCGTTGTTCTTCGGCTCTTCCTGCGCCCACACCACCTCTTCGAGGTTGGTCATGCGCTTCAGCCGCTCGGTCAGCGGCTCGCCCGGGAACGGGTAGAGCTGCTCGATCCGGACGATCTCGGTGTTCTTGTCGCCGGCCGCGTCGCGCGCCTCGATCAGGTCGTAGGCGACCTTGCCGGTGCAGAGCACGAGGCGCTTCACCTCGGTATCCGCCGGCGCGTTCGGGTCCGACAGGATGCGCTTGAAGTGGCTGTCGCCCAGGAACTCCTCGGCGCTCGACACCGCCATCTTGTGGCGCAGCAGCGACTTGGGCGTCATCTGGATCAGCGGCTTGCGGAAGTTGCGGTGCATCTGCCGGCGCAGCAGGTGGAAGTAATTGGCCGGCGTGGTGACGTTCACCACCTGCATGTTGTCCTGTGCGCAGAGCTGGAGGAAGCGCTCCGGACGCGCCGAGCTGTGCTCGGGCCCCTGGCCTTCATAGCCGTGCGGCAGCAGCATCACCAGGCCGTTGGCGCGCAGCCACTTGGACTCGCCCGACGCGATGAACTGGTCGATCATGATCTGCGCGCCGTTCACGAAGTCGCCGAACTGCGCTTCCCACAGCACCAGCGCCTTCGGGTCCGCCAGCGCATAGCCGTACTCGAAGCCGAGCACGCCATATTCGCTGAGCGGCGAATCGAGCACCTCGAAGCTGCCATGCGGCACCGTGGTGAGCGGCACATATTTGGCCTCGGTCTTCTGGTCGACCCAGACGGCGTGACGCTGCGAGAAGGTGCCGCGGCCCGAATCCTGGCCGGACAGGCGCACCGCATAGCCTTCCGAGAGCAGCGAGCCGAAGGCCAGCGCCTCGCCGGTCGCCCAGTCGAAATTGGTGCCCGACTTGAACATCTCGCGCTTGGCATCGAGCACGCGGCCGAGGGTCTTGTGGATCTCGAGATCCTCGGGGACCGTGGTCAGCGTGCGGCCGAGGCTGTCGAACAGCTTCTTCTCGATGCCGGTCTCGACGTTGCGGCGCGAAGCTTCACCCTCGGACGGCGCGCCCAGGCCCGACCAGCGGCCGGCGAACCAGTCCGCCTTGTTCGGCAGATAGGTCTTGCCCGCCTCGAACTCGCCTTCGAGCAGCGTGGTGAACTGGTGCGTCTTCTCGTCGATGAAGCCGTGGTCGACCACGCCCTCGGCGATCAGCTTCTGGCCATAGATGCTGCTCACACCGGGGTGCTGGCGGATTTTCTGGTACATCAGCGGCTGGGTGAAGCCGGGCTCGTCGCCTTCATTGTGGCCGAATCGGCGATAGCACCACATGTCGATCACGATATCGCGGTGGAATTCCTGGCGGAACTCGATCGCCACCTTGCAGGCGAAGGTCACGGCTTCGGGATCGTCACCGTTGACGTGCAGGATCGGCGCCTGGACGCCCTTGGCGACGTCCGACGGATAGGGCGAGGAGCGCGCGAACTGCGGGCTCGTCGTGAAGCCGACCTGGTTGTTGATGACGAAGTGGATGCAGCCGCCGGTATTGTAGCCGCGGATGCCGGAGAAGCCGAGCGTCTCCCACACGATGCCCTGGCCCGCGAACGCCGCGTCGCCGTGGATCAGCACCGGCAGGACCTGCTCGTGCTTTTCCAGGTCGCCGCGGATCGTCTGCAGCGCGCGCGCCTTGCCGAGCACGACCGGATCGGCCGCCTCGAGGTGCGACGGGTTGGCCACCAGCGACATATGGACGCTGATGCCGTCGAACTGGCGATCGGTGGAGGTGCCGAGGTGATATTTCACGTCGCCCGAACCGGCGACGTCGTCCGGGTTGGCCGAACCGCCGCCGAACTCATGGAAGATGATCCGGAACGGCTTTTCCATGACGTTGGCGAGCATGTTCAGGCGGCCGCGATGGGCCATGCCGTACACGATCTCGCGGACGCCCTGCTGGCCGCCATATTTGATGATCGCTTCCATCGCCGGGATCATCGATTCGCCGCCGTCGAGGCCGAACCGCTTGGTGCCGACATATTTCTTGCCGAGGAATTTTTCCCACTGCTCGGCTTCGATCACCTTGGACAGGATCGCCTTCTTGCCATCGGGCGTGAAGGTGATCGCCTTGTCCTTGCCTTCCATCCGGTCCTGGAGGAAGCGGCGCTCCTCCACATCGGCGATGTGCATGTACTCAAGGCCGACATTGCCGCAGTAATTGGCCTGGAGGATCGCGACGATCTCGCGCACCGTGGCGTGCTGCAGGCCGAGCGCGCCGCCGAGATAGATCGGGCGATCGAGATCGGCGCCCGAGAAGCCGTGATATTCCGGCGTCAGATCGGCGGGCAGGTTCTGGCGGGCGAGGCCCAGCGGATCGAGATTGGCGGCGAGATGGCCACGCACCCGGTAGGTGCGGATCAGCATCATCGCGCGGATCGAATCTTCGGCTGCCTTGGTCACGTCCGCCGTCGAGGCGGCGGGCGCGGCCGGCTTGGCAGGCGCGCCGCCCTTGGCGGGCTTCGGCGCGGGCTCCATCTGGGTGGGGTCGAGCCCGGCCGTGAGCGCGTCGGTTTCGGTCAGCGGCCAGTTGGTGCGCTGCCAGCTGGGGCCCGAGGCGGTCGATTCGAGACCCTCGAACCAGGTCCGCCAGCTGGGTTCCACCGAAGCCGGATCGCTCTTGTAGCGCCGGTACAGGGTCTCGACGAAGCCGGGGCTCACGCCGCCGGCGATGTCGTCGAAGTCGAGGCCTTCATAGCCCATGATCATGCTTCCGTTCGTGTTAGCGCTCCCATCCCCACCTTATATAGGAGCGCTACCGTTGCAATTTAGCCCTTGAGCACTTCCATCAGCGTCTCGCCGAGCAGCGAGGGGCTGGGGGAGACGCGGATGCCGGCGGCTTCCATCGCCGCGATCTTGTCCTCGGCGCCGCCCTGGCCGCCCGAGACGATCGCGCCGGCATGGCCCATGCGGCGGCCCGGAGGCGCGGTGCGGCCCGCGATGAAGCCGGCCATCGGCTTCTTGCGGCCACGCTTGGCCTCGTCGATCAGGAACTGGGCCGCTTCTTCTTCCGCCGAGCCGCCGATCTCGCCGATCATGATGATCGACTGGGTGGCTTCGTCGGCGAGGAACAGCTCGAGCACGTCGATGAAGTTGGTGCCGTTGACCGGGTCACCGCCGATGCCGACGGCCGTGGTCTGGCCCAGGCCCGCATTGGTGGTCTGGAACACCGCCTCATAGGTGAGGGTGCCCGAGCGCGACACGACGCCCACCGAGCCCTTGGAGAAGATCGAGCCCGGCATGATGCCGATCTTGCACTCGCCCGGCGTCAGCACGCCCGGGCAGTTCGGGCCGATCAGGCGCGACTTGGAGCCCGAAAGCGCGCGCTTCACCTTGACCATGTCGAGCACCGGAATGCCTTCGGTGATCGCGACGATCAGCGGGATCTCGGCGTCGATCGCCTCGAGGATCGAGTCCGCCGCGAAGGGGGGCGGCACGTAGATCACGCTGGCGTCGGCGCCGGTCTTGTCCTTGGCTTCGGCGACCGTGTTGAACACGGGCAGGCCGATATGCGTGCTGCCGCCCTTGCCGGGGGTGACGCCGCCGACCATCTGCGTGCCATAGGCAAGCGCCTGTTCGGTGTGGAACGTGCCGGTGGCACCGGTCATCCCCTGGACGATGACCTTGGTGTTCTTGTCGACGAGGATGCTCATTCAGTTCGCCTTTTCCGGGTCGCTGGGAGGAGGGGTAAAGGAGCGCAGCGCAATCCATCCGCCGAACGTGGCGAGCGAATATTGCGTCGTTCCGAACGAAGCGGCCGTGAAGGTCGCGCGGTCGGGCTTGGATTCGGGGCGCGCGTAGAGCGGCACCTTTTCCTCGCTCGGCAGCACGATCTTGCGGGCCGCGAGATAATCCTCGCCGCCGCCGATCCACAGGACCATGCAGGATTCGGCGAGCGTACCCGTGCCGGTGCCGGCTTTGGGTACGAAGAGATAGAGGTTGCCGCCGGCGATGCGATAGATGCTGTTGGGCACCCTGGCCGGTTCGGGCGCAGGCGCCTTCAGGGCATCGGCGGCATTGGCAGCCGATGCGGCGCCGATGCCGATCGCGCGCTGCGCGGGCAGCGGCAGCGTCGCATAGGTCGCCGCTTCGGACATGCCGCGAGTCAACCGGGCGCTGCCGCCCATGCACACGGCACGGAACAGCGCCACCGGCTCGGTCGGTGCCGTGGCGACCGCTTCCTGTGCGGAAGCGACGCCCGGCACCGCGACGAGCGCGGGCAGGATCAGGCGAGCGAGGAGTCGATCGACTTGCATGCCGCGACCAGTTCCTTGACCGCGTCGACCGACACGTCGAAATTCTGCTTCGCCGTGGCGTTCAGTTCGATCTCGACGATGCGCTCCACGCCGTCCTTGCCGATCACGATCGGCACGCCGACATACATGTTGTCGACGCCGTACTGGCCGGTGAGGTGCGCGGCGCAGGGCAGCAGGCGCTTCTTGTCCTTCAGATAGCTCTCGGCCATCGCGATCGCGCTGGTGGCCGGGGCATAGAAGGCCGAGCCGGTCTTGAGCAGCGCGACGATCTCGCCGCCGCCCGAACGGGTGCGCGAGACGATGGCGTCGATGCGCTCCTGGGTGGACCAGCCCATCTTGATCAGGTCGGGCACCGGGATGCCGGCGACGGTCGAATATTCGATCACCGGGACCATGGTGTCGCCATGGCCGCCGAGCACGAAGGCGGTGACGTCCTCGACGGAGACGTTGAATTCCTCGGCGAGGAAGTGGCGGAAGCGGGCCGAATCGAGCACGCCGGCCATGCCGACGACCTTCTGGTGCGGCAGGCCCGAGAATTCGCGGAGCGCCCACACCATCGCGTCGAGCGGGTTGGTGATGCAGATCACGAAGGCGTCGGGCGCGTGCGCGGCGATGCCTTCGCCCACGGCCTTCATCACGCCCAGGTTGGTCTTCAGAAGATCGTCGCGGCTCATGCCCGGCTTGCGCGGGATGCCAGCGGTGACGATGCAGACATCGGCGCCCGCGATATCCTCATAGCTGTTGGCGCCCTTGAGGTTCGCGTCGAAGCCTTCGACCGGGCCGGACTGCGCGATGTCGAGCGCCTTGCCCTGCGGCGTACCCTCGGCAATGTCGAACAGGACGATATCGCCCAGTTCCTTGATGGCGGCGAGGTGCGCGAGCGTGCCACCGATCATGCCGGAGCCGATCAGTGCGATCTTCTTGCGGGCCATGGAATCTCCTTGGTTGGTTCCAAGCAAAGCGGTCGCGTGAACATGCGCCGCGAAAGCGAGGGCGGGATAGGCCTATAATAGCGAGGCTGCAACCCGGGATTCGGCTTAGCTGCAGGATTATCTTTGCAATTAGTTCGCAAGAGCAATAGCGGGGAATTCTCGCGGATTTGCGTGGGTCGCAATGCGCACCGGCGCCATCAGCGGCGAGGGCGCCACGATGTCGTCAGGCTGCGCGAGGCTTCCACGTAAGTACCCGCCAAATATAGAAGATCAGCATCGCCGTCACGCCGATGACGATCGCGGGGGTGACGAACCGGTCGATCTCGGCGATCGCCGCGCCCAGCCCATAGCCGACGCCGACCAGCGCCGCATTCCACAGCGCGCTGCCCGCGGCGGTATAGAGGCAGAATTTCCAGAAGGGCATGTGCATCAGCCCGGCGGGCAGCGAGATGATCGTGCGACCGAACGGCATGAAGCGGAACACGAAGATCGTGGGGCCGCCCCAGCGATCGAAATAGCCCTTGAACCGCTCGACATCGTGCCACTCGACGGTCAGCCAGCGACCCCAGCGCGCGACGAAAGGCTGCAGCCGCTCATAGCCGAGCCGGCGCCCCACCTCCCACCAGAAAAGATTGCCGAGCACCGTGCCGAGCGTGCCGACCAGGACCAGCAGCATCGGATCGAAATGCCCCTTGGCGGCACCGATCCCGGCCATGCCCATGATCGCCTCGGACGGGACCGGGGGCACGACATTCTCCAGCACCATCAGCAGGAAGATGCCCCAATAGCCCCAGCCGAGGATCATGCCCATCGCGTCAGGCTCCGGTCAGCCGCGCGCGGCCACCCGGGCCTCGATCGCCGCCCAGATCATGGCGCCCGTGTCGGTGCCGTTGAACCGGTCGATCGCGACGATGCCCGTGGGCGAGGTGACGTTGATTTCGGTGAGCCATTGCCCCCCGATAACGTCGATGCCCACGAAAAGGAGCCCGCGCTTCTTGAGTTCGGGCCCCAGCACGGCGCAGATTTCCTTCTCGCGATCCGTCAGTTCGGTCTTCGCCGCCGATCCGCCGACCGCGAGGTTGGAGCGGATCTCGCCCTCGCCGGGCAGCCGGTTGATCGCGCCGGCGACCGCGCCGTCGACCAGCACGATGCGCTTATCGCCCTTGGCGATATCCGGGAGGAAGGCCTGCACCATGTGCGGCTCGCGATAGGCGGTGTTGAACACCTCGATCAGCGAGGAGAGGTTGGCGCCGTCGCGGCCGATCTTGAAGATCGCCTTGCCGCCATTGCCGTGCAGCGGCTTGACGACGATCTCGCCATGTTCGGCCAGGAAGGCCTTGGCCTCCTCGACCGAGCGGGTGACGAGCGTCGGCGGCATGAACTGCGCGAAATCGAGCACCCACACCTTTTCCGGCGCGTTGCGGACCTGGGCGGGGTCGTTCACCACCAGGGTGCGGTCGGCGATGCGCTCCAGCAGATGGGTCGCGGTGATATAGCCGAGGTCGAAGGGCGGGTCCTGGCGCATCAGCACCACATCGGCCTCGTCGCCGAGATCGAGGCTTACCGGCTCGCCGAAGCGGAAGTGATTGCCTTCGACGCGCTGCACCGTCACCGGATGCGCCTTGGTCCACACGCGGCCGGCGCTGTAGTTGAGGTCCTCGGGCGCATAGTGGAACAGCTTGTGCCCGCGCGCCTGGGCGGAAAGCATCAGCGCGAAGGTCGAGTCGCCCGCGATGTTGATCGAATCGAGCGGGTCCATCTGCACGGCGACGGTGAGCATGCGGCCTCCTTGGGGTGTCTTGTCGGGCTAGGTCACCCGATCCAGGCGTTCTCGATATGGCGAGGCAGCGTGCGCGGGGCAATGAGGATCACGTCGACGCGGATATCGTCGCCGGGGGCGGCATAGCGCGGCATCAGCAGCTCCGCCGCGGCGGCGACCCGGGCGAGGCGGCGTTCGTCGATCGCATAATCGAGTTCGGCGGCGGATTTGCGGGTCTTCACCTCGACGAACGCTACGAGGCTGCCGCGCCGTGCCACGATGTCGACTTCGCCCGCCGGCGTGCGCACCCGCTGGTCGAGGATGCGCCAGCCGCGCAGCCACAGCCACCAGGCGGCGCGGCGCTCGCCGTCGCGGCCGCGCAGCTCGGCGGCCTGGCGCCTGGGGCTTTTCATCGGGGCGAGCCGCTCCCCACAACAACCATCGTCATTCCCGCGAAGGCGGGAATCCATGTGCCAGGACGCTGGGGGAAAGAACCGCGGCACCAGCGCCAATGGATCCCCGCCTTCGCGGGGATGACGGTTGGAGTGGGGTGGCGTATCACCCCTTCAGTTCCATCGCCCGGGCGTAGAGCGACTTGCGGTCCAGCCCCAGCTTCTTGGCGACTTCGCCCGCCGCCTTGGAGGCGGGCAGGCGGGTCAGCGCCTCCACCAGCGCCGCCTCGCCGTCCTCGAGCGTCGCGGGTGGGGCCTCGCCCGGCGGGCCGACGACGATAACGATCTCGCCCTTGGGCGGCGCCTCGGCATAGCGGGCGGCGAGGGTGGCGAGCGTGCCAGTCACGCATTCCTCGAACTTCTTGGTGATCTCGCGCGCAACGCCCGCCTCGCGGTCTCCCAGCCCCTCGGCGAGCGCCGACAGGCAGGCGGAGAGGCGCGGGCCCGATTCGTACAGCACCAAAGTCGCCTTGATCGCGGCGACCTCTGCAATGGCTTCGGCCCGCGCATGCGCCTTGCTGGGCAAGAAGCCGAGGAAGAAGAAGCGGTCAGTCGGCAGGCCGGCCAGCGTGAGCGCGGCGATCGCGGCGCAGGGGCCGGGGATCGTCACCACGGTATGGCCCGCCGCGCGGGCATCGCGGACCAGCTTGTAGCCGGGATCGGAGATCAGCGGCGTGCCCGCATCCGAGACCAGCGCCACCGCCTCGCTCCCCATCCGCGCGATCAGGCCGGGCCGCACGGCATCGGCATTATGGTCGTGATAGGGCTGCATCGGCCGCTTCACCCCGATGAGGCGGAGCAGCCCGGCGGTGACGCGGCTGTCTTCCACTGCAACCACATCGGCTTGCGAGAGTATCATGCTGGCGCGCGGCGACAGGTCACCGAGATTGCCGATCGGGGTGGCGACGATATAGAGGCCGGGCGCAAGCGTGTTTTCCATCGGGGAGTGTCATGGCAGAGGGTAGCGGCAGATCGCAACCGGGGCGCGTCGCGTCCCTTCGTTTGGCCGTGACCGGTCTCGCCCTGCTGGCCAGCGCCTGCGTCGCGCCGCGCGGCGGGCCGCCGCCGGCGCCCCCGGCGCCGGTCGAGCGCCCGGCCGAGCGGCCCAGCACGCCGATCCAGCAGGGGCTGCCGCAGGACGTCGCGCGCCACCGGGTGGCGCTGCTCGTGCCGCTGACCGGCAGCAACGCCGGGCTCGGTCGCTCGCTGCAGAATGCGACCCAGCTGGCGATCTTGGACACCAGCACCGATGCGATCCGCATCACCAGCTACGACACCGCCGGTCCCGGCGGGGCGATCGCAGCCGCAGAACGTGCGGTGGCGGAAGGCAACAAGCTGATCCTGGGACCGCTGCTCGGCGAGGATGCCCGCGCGGTCGCGCCGATCGCGCGCAAGGCGCGGGTGCCGGTGCTCAGCTTCTCCAACGACGCGAGCGCGGCGGGCGGCGGCGTCTACCTGCTCGGCTATTCGCCGACCCAGTCGATCGAACGCGTCGTCGATTATGCCAAGGGCAACGGCATCACCCAGTTCGCCGGGCTGATCCCCTCGGGCGTCTATGGCCAGCGCAGCTCGACCGCGTTCCTCCGCGCGGTGGAAGGCGCGGGCGGCAAGGTGCTGGCGATGCAGAATTACGATGCCCGGCCCGGCTCGATGAACGCGGCGATCGCCAAGCTTGCGGGCGTGCCGTACCAGGCCATCCTGATCGCGGGCAGCGCGGGTTCCGCGACGCTGGCGGTGCCGGCGATCCGCCGCTCGGGCGCGGGCAAGGCGGCGCGGGTGCTCGGCACCGAGCTGTGGAACACCGATTCGGCGATCGCCAGCCGACCGGTGCTCAACGGCTCCTGGTTCGCCAGCGTGCCCGACGGCGTCTACCGGCAATATGCGGTGAAGTATCGCAACCGCTTCGGCGCGGCGCCCTACCGCCTGTCGGCGCTCGGCTATGACGCGGTGCTGCTGACGGTCCGCATCGCACGCGACTGGAAGACCAACAGCGACTTCCCGGCCTCGATGCTGGTCGACCATGATTTCGGCGGCGTGGATGGCGCCTTCCGCTTCGGCCGCGACGGCATCGCCGCACGCGCGCTGGAGGTGCAGGAAGTGCGCGACGGGTCGATCGTCACCGTCTCGCCCGCGCCCGCCAGCGCGCAATAAGGCACGCACCCTCACCCTCACCCTCTCCGCCGCCTCCGGCGGCGGGTCCCCTCCCTCTCCCATAGGGGAGAGGGCGCTGAATTCCCTCTCCCTATGGGAGAGGGAGGGAGGCGCGAAGCGCCGGAAGGGTGAGGTTGGCGGGCGGCTAGACAACGATCTCGCGCAGTATCGCTTCGAGCACGGGCATGCCTGCTTCGGTGATCCGCAGCCGGCTCCCTTCGCGCTCGGCCAGCCCTTGCTGCACGATACGGTCGAGCGCCTTCGCATCGATCGGCGGCGTGCCCTCCGCCAGCAAGGCGATACGATCGAGGTCCACGCCCTCGCCGATTCGCAGTCCCATCAGCAGCGCCTCAATCGCGCGATCGGCGGGATCCAGCCGATCCTCGCGCTCCATGCCATGGCCGTTGCGGTCGAGCGCGGCGAGCCAGTTCTCCGGCTTCTTGTGGCGGAGTGTCGCGAGCCCGCCGCGCCGGCCGTGCGCGCCGGGCCCGACGCCGGCATAGTCGCGGTAGCGCCAATAGGTGAGGTTGTGCCGGCTCTCCGCGCCGGGGCGGGCATGGTTGGAGATCTCATAGGCGGGCAGCCCCGCCGCCGCAGTGATCGCGCGCGTCATCTCGAACAGGTCTGCGCCCATATCGGCATCGGGGATCGTCAGCTGGCCCTTCGCCGCCAGCGTCGCGAAGCGCGTGCCCGGCTCGATCGTCAGCTGGTAGAGCGAGAGGTGCTCGGTGCCGAAGCCGATCGCGCGGCGCAGTTCGGCCTCCCAGGCCTCCAGCGACTGGCCGGGCCGGGCATAGATCAGGTCGAAGCTGACGCGCTGGAACGCCGCCTGCGCGGTTGCCAGCGCCGCCAGCCCCTCATCCACGCCGTGGGCCCGGCCGAGGAAGACCAACGCGTCGTCTTCGAGCGCCTGCAGCCCCATCGAAACCCGGTTCACCCCGGCGTGCGCGATGTCCGCAAAGCGCGCCGCCTCGACCGAGGAGGGGTTCGCCTCCAGCGTGATCTCGATGCCGTCCTCGAACGTCCAGGCCTTGGCGGCCGCGTCGATGATCGCGGCGACCGTTGCGGGCGGCATCAGCGAGGGCGTGCCGCCGCCGAAGAAGATCGAGCCCAGCCGCCGTCCCGGCAGCATCGCCGCTTCATGGGCAAGGTCCGCCAGCAACGCATCGCGCCAACGCGCCTGGTCGACGCTTTCGCGGACATGGCTGTTGAAGTCGCAATAGGGGCATTTGGACACGCAGAACGGCCAATGCACATAGAGTGCGAGCGGGGCGGGATCGGCTGTCATGCGTTGCTAGATGGAGCGGGTAGCGGGAATCGAACCCGCGTATTCAGCTTGGAAGGCTGCTGCACTACCATTGTGCTATACCCGCCCGGTCCGCATGCGCCTGCCACAAGCAGGGGCGTGCGGTCAACCGCCTGGCGTGGCCGCGGTTCCGGAAGCGCCCACCGGCTGCGGTCCGTCGCGCGTCACCTCCAGCTGCGAATCGCCGCCGAGCGCGCGGTAGAGATTCACCCGGTTGGTCGCGGCGGTGAGCTGCACCGTCACCAGCTGCTGCTGCGCCGCGTAGAGCGAACGCTGCGAGACCAGGCTCTGCAGGAAGGTGTCGATGCCGCCGCGATAGCGCGCCTCGCTCAGCCGGAAGGTGTCGGCCGCGGCATCGGCCTGCAGCTGGGTCGCGCGCAGCTGCGCGTCGATCGTGCCCCGCACCGCCAGCGCATTGGCGACGTCGCGAAAGGCGGCCTGGATCGCGCGTTCGTAATTGGCGAGCTGCGCCTGTTGCTGCGCCTCGGTGAGCCGCACATTGGCGCGGCCCGCGCCGCCGCGGAAGATCGAATAGCTGCCGGTGCCGCCCGCCTGCCAGGTGAAGGCGTCGCCGTCGAACAGGCTGGAGAGCGCGGTGCTGGCGAAGCCGAGCACGCTGGTGAGGCTGATCCGGGGGAACAGCGCCGCCCGCGCCGCGCCGATCTGCGCATTGGCGGCGCGCAGCTGATATTCGGCCTGCACCACGTCCGGCCGGCGCAAGAGGATGCCCGAATCGAGCCCCGCCGGCACCGCCGCGATGGTGGGCGCGGCCTGCTCGATCGAGGCGGGAAGCAGCGCGGGGTCGATCTCGGATCCGGCGAGCAGGCGCAGCGCGTTGACGTCCTGCGCCAGCGCGCTGGTCTGGCGGGCGACATCGTTCTGCGCGGTGGCGAGCGTCTGCTCGGCCTGGCGGAGATCGGTGCGCGGGGCGATGCCGCCTTCGAGGCGCGCGCGGGTGAGGCGGACGCTGTCCTCGGCGCTTTTGGCGGTCTGCTGGGCGACCGCGAGCAGGCTCGCGTCCGAGGCATAGGTGAGCCAGGCGGTGGCGATGTCGCCGACCAAGGTCAGCCGCGTGGCGCGGGCGCCCGCCTCGGTGGCGAAATAGGTGTTCTGCTCGGCGCGGGTGAGCGAGGCGAGCCGGCCCAACAGGTCGAGCTCGAAGCCGGTGATGCCGGCTTGCGTCGAATAGTTGGTGCGCACCCCGCCGCCGACATTGCCGCCGGTGTTGCCGGTATTGCCCGTGTTCCCCGTCCCCGTCCCCGTGCCGGTGCCGAGGCCGTTGCCGATGGTGTTCGCGTTGCCGCGCCGTTCGGTGATGCCGAGGCTGGCGTCGACCTGGGGCAGCTGCGCGCCGCGCTGGATCTGGTATTGCGCGCGCGCCGCGGCGATGTTCGCCGCCGCCACGCGCAGATCGCGGTTGTTGGCCAGCGCCTGCTCGATCAGCGTCTGCAGCCGCGCGTCGCGGAACACCTCGCGCCAGCTGAGCGCGGGCAAGGTGGCCTCGCTCGTCCGCAGGTAGGAATCGCCCACTGGCCAGCTCGGCGGTACGGGCGCTGCGGGCCGCACGTCCTTGGGCGCCATGGAACAGCCGGCGAGCGCCACGGTGGTGAGGAGCGTCAGCGCGCGCTTCATGCCTGGGCCTCCGGGGTGGTGCGGCGGCGGCGGTTGCGCAGCGCGGCCAGGCCGTCGCGCACGCCGCGGCGGACGAGCACGAAGAACAGCGGGATGTAGAAGATGGCGAGGATCGTTGCGGTGAGCATGCCGCCGATCACCGAGGTGCCGATCGCGATACGGCTGTTGGCGCCGGCGCCGGTCGAGATCGCCAGCGGCAGCACGCCGAAGATGAAGGCGAGACTGGTCATCAGAATCGGGCGGAGACGGATGCGCGCCGCGTCCAGCGCCGCCTCGATCACGCGCTTGCCCTGCTTCTCGGCCTGCTCCGCGAACTCGATCATCAGGATCGCGTTCTTGGCGGCGAGGCCCATCGTCGTCAGCAGGCCGATCTGCAGATAGACGTCGTTCTGCAGCCCGCGCAGCGTCACCGCGAAGATCGCGCCGACCAGGCCGAGCGGAATGACGAGCAGCACCGCGATCGGGATCGACCAGCTCTCATAGAGCGCGGCGAGGCACAGGAAGACGACGAGCAGCGACACGCCGTAGAGCAAGGGCGCCTGGCCCGAGGAGAGCCGCTCCTGATAGGACAGGCCCGCCCAGGCGATGCTGGTGCCGGGGATCTGCGCGGCGAGCTCGGCGATGCGCTGCATCGCGTCGCCCGAGCTCTTGCCCGGAGCCGCCTGGCCGCTGAACTCGAACGACTGGACGCCGTTGAACCGCGCCATCGAGGTCGGCGCCGTCGCCCAGCTGGTCGCGGCGAAGGAGGTGAAGGGCGCCATCTGGCCGTTGCTGCTGCGCACGAACCATTGGGCGAGGTCGCCGGGTTCGGAGCGATAGGGCGCGTCGCCCTGCACATAGACGCGCTTGACGCGGCCGCGATCGATGAAGTCGTTGACGTAGCGGCCGCCCCAGGCGGTCGACAGCGTCGCGTTCACGTCCGACTGGTTGAGGCCGAGCGTGGCGAGCTTCTGCTGGTCGAGATCGACCTTGAGCGTCGCAACGTCGGGCAGGTCGGTCAGGCGGACCTGGGCCAGCTCCGGATCGGCATTGGCCGCGGCGAGCAGCTTGTCGCGCGCGGCGAGGAACTGCTCGCGGCTCATCCCGCTCGAATTGAGCAGCTCCATGGTGAAGCCGGTCGACTGGCCGAGGCCGCGGATCGCCGGCGGCACCAGCGCGAAGACCTGAGCGTCGCGGAAGTTGCGGAAGGCGCCGGCCGCGCGATTGACGATGCCGTCGGCGCTGTTCTCCGCGCCCTCGCGATCCGACCAGTCGGTCAGGTTGATGAAGCCCTGGCCGGTGTTCTGGCCGTTGACGCCGCCGCCACCGCCGCCGGAAACCGAGAACATCACCGAGACATTCTTGGCCTCCTGCGTCAGGAAATATTTCTCCACCGCCAGCTGGATTTCCTTGGTCCGCGACATGGTGGCGCCGGCGGGCAGGCGGAACTGGACGGAGGCGGCGCCCTGGTCCTCGGTCGGCAGGAAGCCGGTGGGCAGGCGCACGAACATCAGCACCAGCAGCGCGCAGACGCCGACATAGACGAGCAGGAAGATCCATTTGCGGTCCACCACCGCCTGCACCGCGCGGGTATAGCGATCCACCCCGCGATCGAAGCCGTTGTTGAACTTGCGCTTGGCGGTGCCGAGGCCGCGGCCGATCCAGGGGAAGCGGCGGGCCAGCCAGCTGTCCTCGATCTCGGTTTCCTCGCTCTTCTGCTTCAGCAGCGTCGCGGTGAGCGCCGGGCTCAGCACCAGTGCCACCAGCACGGAGAGCACCATCGCCGAGACGATCGTCACCGAGAACTGGCGGTAGATCACGCCGGTCGAGCCGCCGAAGAACGCCATCGGCAGGAACACCGCCGAGAGCACCAGCGCGATCGCGACGAGCGCCACCTGGATCTCGTCCATCGAACGGATCGTCGCCTCGCGCGGGGTCATCTCCGGATTCTCGTCCATCAACCGCTCGACATTCTCGACGACGACGATCGCGTCGTCGACGAGCAGGCCGATGGCGAGGACGAGGCCGAACAATGTGAGCGTGTTGATCGAGAAGCCGAGCGCGTAGAACACGCCGAAGGTGCCGAGCAGCACCACCGGCACCGCGATCGCCGGGATCAGCGTCGCCCGCCAGCTCTGCAGGAACACGAACATCACGATGACGACGAGGACGATCGCCTCGAACAGCGTCTTGACCACCTCTTCGATCGAGAGCTTGATGAAGCCGGTGGTGTCGTTGGCATAGGCGTATTTGAAGCCGGCCGGGAACCCCCTGGCGGCCGATTCGACCTGCTGCTTGACGAGCTCGGCGGTCTTCAGCGCGTCGGCCCCCGGCGACAGCGAGATGGCGAGGCCGGCGCCCGGATGGCCGTTGATCCGGCTGGACGAGTTGTAATTGTCCGAGCCGAGCTCGACCCGCGCCACGTCGCGCAGCTTCACCGCCGCGCCGGTCGCATCGGTCTTGACGATGATGTTGGCGAACTGCTCCGGCGTCTGCAGGCGCGACTGCGAGGTCACGGTGGCGTTGAGCATCTGTTCGTTCGGCATGGGCTGGCCGCCCAGTTCGCCCGCGGCGATTTCGGTATTCTGGTTCTGGATCGCGGTGATGATGTCGCCCGGGATCAGCCCGTAGCTGGCGAGCCGCGCCGGATTGAGCCAGATGCGCATCGCATAGGGCGCGCCGAACACGTTGGTGTCGCCCACGCCCTCGATGCGCGACAGCGGGTCCTGCAGGTTCGAGGCGAGCCAGTCCGATACGTCGAGATTGGTCTTCTTGTCGGTCGAATCATAGACGCCGACGATCATCAGGAAATCGGGGTTCGACTTGGTGACGGTCAGGCCCTGCTGCTGCACCTGGCTGGGCAGGCGGGAGAGCGCCTGCTGCACCTTGTTCTGCACCTGCACCTGGGCGATGTCCGGGTTGGTGCCCTTCTCGAAGGTTGCCGAGATCGTCACCTGGCCGCGCGAGGTGGACGAGCTGCTGAAATAGAGCAGGCCGTCGATGCCGCTCAGCTGCTGCTCGATCACCTGGGTGACGCTGTTCTGCACCGTCTCGGCCGAGGCGCCGGGATAGGTGGCGCGGATGTTGACCTGCGGGGGCGCGATGTCCGGATATTGCGCGATGGGCAGCGAGAAGATCGCGGCGAGGCCCATCAGCATCACGATGATGGCGAGCACCCAGGCGAAGATCGGACGGTCGATGAAGATGCGCGACATGGCGGCTCAGCCCGCCTTGGCCTGGCTGCCGCCCTGGTTCTGGGCGCCGCCTTGCCCCTGGCTCTTTTTGGGCGGCTGGATCTTCTGCGGCGTGGTGGCGGGCACCGGCTTGATGTCGATGTCCGGCTTGAGGTTCGCCGTGCCCTGCACGATCACCTTGTCGCCCGGCGCAAGCCCTTGGGTGATCACCCAATTCTGCCCGATCGTGCGATCGGCGACGACGGTGCGCGCCACCGCCTTGTTGCCCGGCCCGACGACGAAAACGGTCGCGTTGCCCTTGGGATCGCGCGATACGCCCGCCTGGGGCACCAGATAGGCCTGGGTGTCGATCGCCTGGGCGAACACCGCGCGGACGAACATGCCCGGCAGCAAAATGCCCTGCGGATTGGGGAAGCGCGCGCGGAGCGTGACCGTGCCGGTGCTTTCGTTCACCACCACTTCGGAAAACTCGACCGTGCCCGCCATTTCATAATCGCTGCCGTCCTCCAGCTTGAGGCGAACGGCGGCGCTGGCGGGGGCGATGCCGCCCTTGGCGAGCGCCTTGCGCAGCGCGAGCATGTCGGCGCTCGACTGCTGGATATCGACGAAGATCGGATCGAGGCGCTGGATCGTTGTCAGCGGATCGGTCTGGTTGCTGGTGACCAGCGCGCCTTCGGTGACCAGGCTGCGGCCGATCCGGCCGGTGATCGGGGCGGGCACCCGCGTGAAGCGCAGGTTGATCTGCGCCGTCTGCAACGCCGCGCGCTGCTGTGCCACCTGCGCGGCGGCCTGGCGCGAGGCGGCGACGGCGTCGGTATAATCCTGCTGGCTCACCGCCTGCATCGCCGCGAGCGGCTTGTAACGATCCGCCTTGATCCGCGCGGCCTCGAGATTGGCCTGCGCGTTCTGGAGATTGGCCTGCGCCTGCGCGACGCTGGCCTGATACAGGCTCGGATCGATCTGGTAGAGCGTCTGCCCCTGGCGAACGATCGTGCCTTCCTGGAAAAAGCGGCGCTGGAGAATGCCCGCCACCTGCGGGCGAACCTCGGACGACTGATAGGCGGTGACGCGGCCGGCGAGCTCGGTCGTCATCGGCACGCTGTCCGGCTGCACCACGACATAGCCGACCTGCGGCGGGCCCGACGGCCCCCGGCGCCCCCCGGCCTGCTGTTTGCCGGCGCCGTCACCGGAACCGCACGAGGCGAGAAGCAAGGCCGATGCAACGAGGATCAGGCCCGAGCGGCCATAGCTGGTCGGTGCGTTCAAATTTCAGAACCCGCTTAGGGGTGGATCGAGGAATGCCGAACCACCGGTCACTGCCAAACTCGGCATTAGATGCCTCGTTTCCGTGGTGCCACAAAAAGGTTGTCGCAAAATATGTCGAACGCCGTAGCGACAGGGGCGGGTTCGGCCGGGGACGCGCACCCGCACCGCGCCGGAGATGCCGGCGTGGTGCGGGCGGCTAGCCTCGTCAGAAAGCGAAGGGCTCGCCGATGGCGCGTTCGCCGACGAGGAACGCATCGGCCACCAGCTGGAGCGGGCGTACATCGACGTCGCTCTGCTTCGCCGCCACCAGCGCGGCGAAACGGGCATAGAGGCGGGCATATTCGCGGTCCGGCGCCTTGTGCGCGTCCTCGCCCGGAAGCTGGAGGACGCTGCCGCCCATGCCGAGGCTCAGCGTGCCGGCATCGGTGTCGACTTCGATGTCCCAGGTCTGCGGCCCGGTCTGCAGGAAGTCGAAATCGGCGGTTACCGGCGCGCCCGCGCAGCGCATGTGGAGCTTGGCGCGCAGCGGCGAGGCGCGCCCCTCGGGCACTTCCATCCAGGCCTCGTCGAGCAGCAGCGCGTCGGGCAGGATCTTGGTCACGATCGACAGCGCATTGATGCCGGGGTCGAACACGCCGAAGCCGCCCGGGGCGAGGATCCATTCCTGCCCGGGATGCCAGCGACGGATGTCCTCACGCCAGGTGATCCGCACCGCGGAGATGTTCTTGCCGGCCAGCCATTGCTGCGCTGGCTCCACGCCCGCGGCCTCCCGCGAATGCCAGGTGGTGAACAGCGTCACGCCCTTGGCGCGCGCGCGCTCGGCCAGGTCGAAGATCTCGGTGAGGGTGGCTGCGGGCGGCTTCTCCAGCATCACGTTCAGTCCCGCCTCGATCGCCAGCCGGGCCTGGTCATAGCGGCCTTCCGGGGGCGTGCAGAGTGAAACGGCGTCGAGGGCATGCCCGCCGGCGATCAGCGATTCGACATCCTTGTGCGAGGGCACCCCGTCGACCGAGGCGTGCCGGCTCGCCGTGGCCACCAGATCGAAACGGTCCTCGCCCGCCAGCGCCGGCAGATGCTGATCGCGCGCGATCTTGCCAATGCCCACCAATCCAAGACGAATCCGCTCCGACATTTCAGCCCATCCTTTTATAAGATATATATGCTTCCTATTGCCCGGCGGGGTGGTTATCAAGTCACACCATGCCGACCAAGACGCCCGTAGCGGAGGAATCATGACCGAAGAAGCTGGAACTCGTCGCGCGGCGCTGCGCTCGCGGGCCTGGTTCGACAATCCCGATAACCCCGACATGACGGCGCTGTATGTCGAGCGCTATCTGAACTTCGGTCTGAGCCTGGAAGAGCTGCAATCGGGCAAGCCGATCATCGGCATCGCCCAGACCGGCAGCGACCTGAGCCCCTGTAATCGCCACCATCTCGAACTCGCCAAGCGGGTGCGCGAGGGGATTCGCGACGCCGGCGGCATCGCCATCGAATTTCCGACCCATCCGATTCAGGAAACCGGCAAGCGCCCGACCGCCGGGCTGGACCGCAACCTGGCCTATCTCAGCCTGGTCGAGACGCTGTACGGCTATCCGATCGACGGCGTGGTGCTGACGATCGGCTGCGACAAGACGACGCCTGCCTGCCTGATGGCCGCGGCGACGGTGAACATCCCCGCGATCGCGCTGTCGGTCGGGCCGATGCTCAACGGCTGGTTCAAGGGCGAGCGCACCGGCTCCGGCACGATCGTGTGGAAGGCGCGCGAGATGCTCGCGGCCGGCGAGATCGATTACAAGGGCTTCATCCAGCTCGTCGCCTCCTCGGCGCCGTCGACCGGCTGGTGCAACACCATGGGCACCGCGACGACGATGAACGCGATGGCCGAGGCGCTTGGCATGTCGCTGCCGGGCTCCGCGGCGATCCCCGCGCCCTATCGCGACCGTGCGGAGTGCGCCTATCGCACCGGCCTGCAGATCGTCGAGATGACGCTCGCCGACCGCAAGCCCAGCGACGTGCTGACCCGCGAGGCGTTCCTCAACGCGATCCGGGTGAACTCGGCGATCGGTGGCTCGACCAATGCGCCGATCCACCTCAACGCAATCGCCCGCCACATCGGCGTCGAGCTGAGCCTCGCGGACTGGGAATCCCACGGCGCCGACGTGCCGCTGCTGGTCAACCTGCAGCCGGCGGGCAAATATCTCGGCGAGGATTTCTACCGCGCCGGCGGCGTGCCCGCGGTGATGGGCGAGCTGTACCGCGCCGGGCTGCTCCACAACGACGCGCTGACCGTCAACGGTCGCACCATCGGCGAGAATATCGGCACGGCCGAGATCGAGGATGACGACGTGATCCGTCCGCTCGCCACGCCGCTGCGGCCGGCGGCGGGGCTGACCGTGCTGTCGGGCAATCTGTTCGACAATGCGGTGATGAAGCTCAGCGTGATCTCCGACGAGTTCCGCGCACGCTACCTCTCCAACCCGGACGACCCGGGCGCGTTCGAAGGCACCGCCTTCGTGTTCGACGGGCCGGAGGATTATCATCACCGCATCGACGATCCGGCGCTGGGCATCGACGCGAACAGCATCCTGATCATGCGCGGCGCGGGGCCGGTCGGCTATCCCGGCGGCGCCGAAGTGGTCAACATGCGCCCGCCGGTGGCGCTGATCCAGGCGGGCGTGCATGCGCTGCCGTGCCTGGGCGACGGCCGCCAGTCGGGCACCAGCGGTAGCCCGTCGATCCTCAACGCAGCGCCCGAAGCGGCGG
This sequence comes from Sphingomonas sp. S2M10, assembly GCF_012650175.1. Lineage (GTDB taxonomy): Bacteria > Pseudomonadota > Alphaproteobacteria > Sphingomonadales > Sphingomonadaceae > Sphingomonas. The sequence goes on along the minus strand of NZ_JAAILI010000055.1, from coordinate 29,707 downwards.
TGGGTGGCGGGCTCGCGCTGGTCCGCACCGGCGACCGGATCCGCATCGATCTCAACACGCGCAGCGCCAACATGCTGGTCAGCGACGAGGAACTTGCCCGCCGCCGCGCCGATCTCGGCATCGACTATGTGCCCGAATCACAGACGCCGTGGCAGGAAATCCATCGCGGGCTGGTCGGCCAGTTCGACGGCGGCGCGGTGTTCGAGAGCGCGGTCAAGTATCAGCGCATCGCCCAGACCAAGGGTCTGCCGCGCGACAGCCATTAAAGGGATCAGGCGCGACGGGCGGTGGGCCGGCTGCCGAGCTGGTCGAGCGCATCCGCATTGTCGCGCCCCCAGGCATAGAGCAGCTCGACCGGCTCGACAAAGCGGTCGCCCAGCGGTGTCAGCCGGTACTCGACCGCCGGCGGCACCGCGTTCTGCACGATCCGCTCGACCAGCCCGACCTCCTCCATCTCGCGCAGCGTCTGGGTCAGCATCTTCTTGGAGATGCCGGGCAGGCTGCGCAGCAGCACGCCGCTGCGCGCCGCGCCGCCATGGCGGGCGTGGAGCGTGTGGAGCACCATGCTCGTCCATTTGGTGGCGAACAGCGCCAGCACGCGCCGTGGCGCGCAATCCTCGCGCCATTCCGAATCCGCCGTGCCTGGGTGCATCTATGGGTACCTTCCGGTGCCTAGGTTCCGATTTGGTGCCGTCTAGAAGCCGTGCGCCCGGCTGCCTAGCTCGTTCTCCAACGCTTTATGGAGGCAGAAATGGCCAAGACGGCTTTGGTGGTAGGCGCAAGCGGCATCGTCGGCAGTGCGACGGCGGACCTGCTGGCGGCGCAGGGCTGGACGGTGCACGGGCTGGCACGCCGCCCGGTGACACAGGCGGGCGTCGCACCGGTCGCCGCGGACCTCACCGATGCGGCCGCGACCGCAGGGGCGCTGCAGGGCGTGAACCCCGACGCAGTGTTCATCACCACCTGGCTGCGGCAGGACAGCGAGGCGGAGAATATCCGGGTCAATTCGGCGATGGTGCGCAACCTGCTCGACGGGCTGCTCAAGCCGAAGGGGCCGCGTCATGTCGCGCTGGTCACCGGGCTCAAGCATTATCTCGGGCCGTTCGAGGCGTATGGCAAGGGCAGCCTGCCGCAGACGCCGTTCCGCGAGGAGCAGGGGCGGCTCGACGTCGACAATTTCTATTATGCGCAGGAAGACGAAGTGTTCGCAGCGGCGGCGCGCGACGGCTTCACCTGGAGCGTGCACCGCCCGCATACGGTGATCGGCAAGGCGGTGGGCAATGCCATGAACATGGGCACCACGCTCGCGGTCTATGCGACCTTGTGCCGGGAAACCGGCAGGCCCTTCCGCTTCCCCGGCTCGGCCGCGCAGTGGACCGGCCTCACCGACATGACCGATGCGGGCCAGCTCGCCCGCCATCTCCTCTGGGCGGCGGAGACGCCCGCGGCGGCGAACGAGGCGTTCAACGTCGTCAATGGCGACGTCTTCCGCTGGCAATGGATGTGGGCGCAGATCGCCGGATGGTTCGGCCTGGAGCCGGCGCCGTTCGACGGCAGCGTGCAGCCGCTCGAGCGGCAGATGGCCGACGATGCCGATCTGTGGCGGACCATCGCCGAGCGGGAAGGGCTGGCCGAACCGATCCTCGCCCGCCTCGCCTCGCCCTGGCACACCGATGCGGATCTCGGACGGCCGATCGAAGTCGTCACCGACATGTCGAAAAGTCGCCGGCTGGGCTTCATCGCCTATCAGCCGACCGACGACGCGTTCTTCGCGCTGTTCGCGCGGCTGCGTGCAGACCGGTTGATCCCCTAGGCCGCTTCGGCACCTTCGGCGGTTTCGATCAGTTCCACCACATCGCCGATCAACGTCCGCATTGCGGTCCGGGCGGTGGCGGGATCCTTCACGGCGATCGCGTCGCGCACCGCGGCATGGTCCGCCACGCTCGCGCTGCGGCCCTTGATGCGGTTGGTAAAGCGGATCGAGGTGCGCAGCGCGGTCGCCACCATGTCGCGGAACTGCGCGTAGAATGGGTTGCCCGAGGCGCGCAGCACCGCGACGTGGAAGGCGATGTCGGCATCCAGCGTGTCGTCCAGCCCACGCTCCGCCGCTTCCATCCGCGCAAGTCCGGCCGAGATGCGCTGCAGGTCCTCGACGGTGCCGAACTGCGCCGCCAGCGCCGCCGCCTCGGGCTCGATCGCGATGCGCAGCTGGCTGAACTGGCGCAGCAGATCGACCGAGAATTGCCGTTCCAGCAGCCAGCGCAGCACATCGGTATCGAACAGGTTCCACGACGAGGCCGGCTGCACCACCGTGCCCTGGCGCGGCCGCGCGCTCAGCAGGCCCTTGGCGGTGAGCATCTTCACCGCCTCGCGCGTCACCGATCGGCTGACGCCGTGCTGCTTCGCGAGCTCCGCCTCGGTCGGGAAGGCCTCTGTCTCGTAGCGGCCGGTGACGATTGCCCGACCCAACGCATCGAGCATCCCATAGGTGAGATTGCGGCCCAGCCCGGAGCGGACCTCGTCGGCGGGAAGGGGAAGAGAGGTGGACATCCTCGCGTTTGCTTTCCTGTTCTTGGTCATGCCATGCTGCGGGCAACTGCACTATAGCAGTATCGTACTCCAGCGCCGCCGCTGGACAACCCCGATAAATAAGATAAATGAACGTTTGACCGTCGCATCCGGGCGGGAACGGGGCAAGATGCGCGGGCCAAGCCGCTCGCGCCGCGGCCGGCAGGAGTGGGCATGAGTCTTTCCAACATCGATCTGGTCGTGGTGATCGCCTATGCGATCGGCATCTTCGGCCTCGCGCAATGGGTGAGCCGCGACAAGGCCGGCGCCACCAAGGATTCGAGCGATTACTTCCTCGCCTCGAAGAACCTGCCCTGGTGGGCGATCGGCGCCTCGCTGATCGCGGCGAACATCTCGGCCGAACAGATCGTCGGCATGTCCGGCTCGGGCTATGCGATCGGCCTTGCCATCGCGTCCTATGAATGGATGGCGGCGCTGACGCTGCTGATCGTCGGCAAGTTCTTCCTGCCGATCTTCCTGCGCAACGAAATCTACACGATGCCGCAGTTCCTGGAGCAGCGCTTCGGGCCGACGATCCGCACGGTGATGGCCGTGTTCTGGCTGATCCTGTACGTGTTCGTGAACCTCACCTCGATCATCTGGCTGGGTTCGATCGCGGTCACCCAGGTGGCGGGGGTCAATCAGGACGTGGCGCTGATCGGCCTCGGTGCCTTCGCGTTGCTCTACCAGCTGCGCGGCGGCCTCAAGGCGGTGGCGCTGACCGACATCGTCCAGGTGACGCTGCTGGTGCTGGGCGGACTGGTCGTCGCCTATCTGACGCTGACCAAGATCGGCGGCGATAGCGGCGTGATCGGCGGGTTCCAGGAACTGACGCGGCGCGTGCCCGACCATTTCGACATGATCCTCTCGCCCGACAATCCGCACTACAAGGATCTGCCCGGCATCGCCGTGCTGGTCGGCGGCATGTGGATCGCCAACCTGAGCTACTGGGGCTTCAACCAGTATATCATCCAGCGCGCGCTCGCGGCGAAAAGCCTGGCCGAGGCGCAGCGCGGCGTGGTGTTCGCCGGTTTCCTGAAGCTGCTGATGCCGGTCGTCATCGTGCTGCCGGGCATCGCCGCGGTGGTGCTGGCACCCAATCTCGCCAAGCCCGACCAGGCCTATCCGACGATGATGGCGCTGCTGCCCACCGGGCTGCTCGGCCTCGTCTTCGCGGCGCTGATCGCGGCGATCATCGCGTCCACCGCGTCCAAGATCAACTCGATCGCGACGATCTTCACGCTCGACATCTACGCCAAGCTCAAGGGCGTGCAGAGCCGCGCTGAGGATGGCGACGACAAGGCGGGCTATGAAACGCATCTGGTGCGCGTCGGCCGGATCGCCGCGGTGGTGTCGATCATCCTCGCAATGTTCACCGCGCGGCCGCTGCTCGGCAGCCTCGACCAGGCCTTCCAGTATATCCAGGAATTCTCGGGCTTCGTGACGCCGGGCATCACCGTCATCTTCCTGCTCGGCCTGTTCTGGCCGCGCGCTACCGAGGCGGGTGCGCTGGTCGGCGCGGTCGCTTCGGTGGTGCTCAGCTTCGTCTTCTGGTTCCCGGCGAAGTGGGGTGGGATCGAAGCGCTGAACGCGGTGCCGTTCATCAACCGCATGGGCATCGTCTTCCTCGCCTCGCTGGCGCTGGCGGTGATCGTCTCGCTGGCCCGTCCCGCGGCAGGGGGCAGCAACCGCATCCGCATGGAAGGCGTGCGCTTCCACACCACCACCGGCTTCAACATTGCCGCCGTGGTGATCATCCTCATCCTGATCGGGCTGTACGCGACATGGTGGTAAGCTTCTCGGGCGCCTTTCTCGCGGTCGACTGGGGCACGACCAATCGCCGCGTGTTCGTGATCGAGAACGGCGCCGTCACCCATACCGAGCGCGACGACAAGGGCGTCACCTCGGTCACCGACTTCGCCGCCGAGGCCGCCGGCATTCGCGCGCGCCACGGCGACCTGCCGCTGCTGATGGCGGGCATGGTTGGCGCCAATATCGGCTGGGCGCCGGCGCCCTATGTCGCGGCCCCGGCGGGCATCCCCGAGCTGGCGGCCGGACTGCTCTGGGTCGAGGAACGCGGCGCGATCGTGCCCGGCGTCTCGACGCTGGTCACCGGCCGGCCGGACGTGATGCGCGGCGAGGAAGTCCAGCTGCTCGGCGCGGTGCGGGCAGGACTGGCGCCCGCCGACGCGCTGCTCGTTCAGCCGGGCACGCATTGCAAATGGGTCGAGATGGTGGATGGCCGCATCGCCGACTTCACCACCGCGATGACCGGCGAGCTGTTCGCGACGCTGCGCAAGCACGGCCTGCTCGCCGCCCAGCTCGGCGGCGATGTGGCGGTGGGGCCGGCCTTTCTCGAAGGCGTGGAGGAGGGGCGCAAGCGCGACCTAGCCGCCTCGCTGTTCGGCATCCGCGCCGCCAAGATGCTGGGCGTGCGCGACGATGCCGATGCAGCAGCCTTTGCCAGCGGCCTGCTGATTGGCAGCGACGTCGCCGCGCGGCTCGCGCATGCCGGGCACGACATCGTCCACATCCTGGCCGACCCGATGCTGGGCGGCCTATATGCCGCCGCGATCGGTGCGCAGGGTCGCGAGGCGGTCATCGCCAGCAGCCATGATGCGTTCGTCGCGGGGATCCTCGCACTTGCGGAGCAGATTGCATGAGCCACATCGCCGAATTCGACGCCGCCTTCGCCCGTTGCCCGCTGATCGCGATCTTGCGGGGCGTGAAGCCCGACGAGGTCGAGGCGATCGGCGACGAGCTGGTCGCGGCCGGCTTCACCCTGATCGAAGTGCCGATGAATTCGCCCGAGCCGCTGGAAAGCGTGTCGCGCTTGGCCAAGCGCTTCGCCGGGCGGGCGGTGATCGGCGCGGGCACGGTTCTGCGCGTCGAGCAGGTGCAGGCCGTAGCCGATGCCGGCGGCACGATGATCATCTCGCCCAACGCGAACCTCGACGTGATCCGCGCGAGCGCGGCGGCGGGGCTGGTCTCGCTGCCGGGAATCATGACGCCGAGCGAGGCCTTCGCGGCGCTCGATGCGGGCGCGACCGCGCTCAAGCTGTTCCCGGCCGAGGCGGCAAGCCCGACGGTGCTCAAGGCAATGCGCGCGGTGCTGACCGAGGCGCGGATCCTGCCGGTGGGCGGCGTTGCGCCGGACAACATGGCGCCGTGGATCGCCGCCGGCGCGCCTGGCTTCGGCCTGGGTTCGGCGCTCTACAAGGCGGGGATGAGCGCCGAGCAGGTCGGCGCCAATGCGCGGGCGTTCATCGCCGCACTGGGGTGAGCTATGGGGCGTAGGCGGTGGGTCCGCTTGCGCCCCGGCGAAAGCCGGGATCCATTCGCCTCTCGCTTTCGGCAGGAGCCGGCACCTTAGACCCCAATGGATCCCGGCTTTCGCCGGGATGACCAAGGGAGGGGAGGGCCGGCCTTCGCTGCCGGCCCGTCTTACTCCGCCGCGATTCCCGCCTTGGCGAACATGTCGCCTTCAATCGCGTCTTCGTTGGCGATCGTGCTGGTCTTGGCTTGGCGGCGCTTGTCGAAGCTGTCCCACACTTCGTTCCACTGGCCGCGCGTCGCCGCCTTCGAATATTCGGTCGCGCGCGTCTCGAAGAAATTGGCGTGCTCGACGCCGTTGAGCAGCGGGGCGAGCCAGGGCAGCGGATGCTCGTCGATCATGTAGATCGGCTTCAGGCCCAGCTGGCCCAGGCGCCAGTCGGCGATGAAGCGGACGTACTTCTTGATGTCCTTCGGCGTCATGCCGTTCACCGGGCCCATTTCGAACACCAGGTCGATGAACGCGTCCTCGATGCGGACGGTCTTCTGGCACATGTCGAGAATGTCGTCGCGCACGCTCGGGGTCAGGCAGTTCCGCTCCTTCGTGAAGGTGTGGAACAGCTTGATGATGCCTTCGCAGTGCAGGCTCTCGTCGCGCACCGACCAGCTGACGATCTGGCCCATGCCTTTCATTTTGTTGAAGCGCGGGAAGTTCATCAGCATCGCGAAGCTGGCGAACAGCTGCAGCCCCTCGGTGAAGCCGCCGAACATCGCCAGCGTCTTGGCGATATCCTCGTCGGTATCGACGCCGAAGGTGGCGAGATAGTCGTGCTTGTCCTTCATCTCCTTGTACTGGAGGAAGGCGCTGTACTCGGTCTCGGGCATGCCGATCGTGTCGAGCAGATGGCTGTACGCCGCGATGTGCACCGTTTCCATGTTGGAGAAGGCGGTGAGCATCATCTTGACCTCGGTCGGCTTGAACACGCGGCCATATTTCTCGTGGTAGCAATCCTGCACTTCCACGTCGGCCTGGGTGAAGAAGCGGAAGATCTGCGTCAGCAGGTTGCGCTCGTGATCGGTCAGCTTCTGCGCCCAGTCGCGGCAATCCTCGCCCAGCGGCACTTCTTCCGGCAGCCAGTGGACCTGCTGCTGGCGCTTCCAATATTCATAGGCCCAGGGATATTCGAAGGGCTTGTAGGTCTTGCGGGCTTCGAGAAGCGACATCTGGGGTACTCCGGATCAGAACAATTTTTGGATGGCAAAGAGTAGAAGTGCTGCCCATGCAATCAGCAGCAATGCTCCTTGAACGCGAATGGTGCGATATGACTGGCCATCAGCAACCTCATGACTTCGGTGGGGCGTGACAAGAAGTCGAAGGGCCTCAAAAATCCCGTGGAATGCGACGGCGACATATCCCCAGTGCAGGATATTGTCTTTGAGGGGCAGCATGCTGAGTAGCCCCAAAACGAAAAGAGCAATGATCAGCTTCAGGGCAAACCAGTGCTTGCCGGTAGCTTGATAGCCGCTGCGCTCAAGTTGGACGGTTTCTCTCACGCCACGCCTCCCGCGCTTGCAAAGGCCAGCGCGAAGCCGGTGAGGAACAGGCCGAGCGCGACCAGCATCATGCCGCCGATCCGCAGCGCATAGGTCGCCGGCTCGCTTGGCCGGATGCGCAGCAGCCCGCGCGCCGCCGAGGGGCGGAGGAGGACGATCAGTCCTGCCGTGCCCGAAGCGATGCCGAGGCCGGCCTGAAGGGCGAGGGTACGGGTCATTGGTCGATCACCCGTCCGCGGACGGTCTTCATGCCATCGCGCACGACGATGCGCTCGCGATAGACGACCCTGCGGCCACCCTGCGCGCCGACGCCCAGGAACACCACGCCGATGAAGAAGCCGAAATCATACCAGCCGCCATTGTTCGGCACTGCATAGACCGCGACGTCCGGGAAGAGCAGCGACAGCCCCCAGGCGACGGGGAAGATGAAGCCGTGCCACAGCCCGAGCAGGAATCCCGGGGCCTGCGGGGCAACCGCGCTCGGCACCTGGTGCGCGCAGGCGGCGAGCAGGACGAGGGCGGCGAGGGCGGTGGCGGCGCGGATCTTCATGCGGCTATCCCTGCGTATGGCAGACGTCCCTTGGGCCAGCGTGCATCGTTTCGCGACCGCGTGCGTTCGGTGCGCGAACCCCAAGTAGGAGAAGACCCATGGCAGATCTGAGCGCAATCCAGGAGCATATGGAAGTCATCGGCGCCGACGGCGTCCATGTCGGCACCGTCGACCATGTCGATGGCGACCGCATCAAGCTGACCAAGAAGGACTCGGGCGCCCAGATCGAAGGCGCCGAAGGCAGCCATGAAGGGCACCACCACTATCTCCCCGGCGGCCTGGTCGCCGAGGTCGAGGGCGACAAGGTGCGCCTGTCGGCCAACGCCGATGTGGCGGTCGAGCTGTTCGAAGAAGAGGCTTGAGGTGATGGGGTGGGGGGCGGCGTGGCCACCCTCACCCCTCCCATGTGCTGACGCACGCGGGCCCCTCCCCTCTCCCATTGGGAGAGGGGCGCGAGCGTCGCCCCATTGTCCCTCTCCCCTTGGGAGAGGGAAGGAGCCGCGAAGCGGCGGGAGGGTGAGGGTGGCACGTGTCACTGATCCGCACCCTCCAAATGGCGCGCGACCTCGGCGAGCACGCCGTCGGTATTGCCCAGCACCTCGTGATTCCAGAAGCGCAGCACCCGATACCCCTCGCCCTCGATGAAGCGCGTGCGGGCTGCATCATATTCCGCGGCCTCCGCATGCTGGCCGCCATCGACCTCGATCACGAGATTTTCCGAAAAACAGAGGAAATCGACCCGATAGGGGCCGATCGGCGCCTGGAAGCGCCACTTACGACCCGGAAGCCCCTCCCGCAGTGCGCGGCGCAGGCGCTTCTCGGCATCCGTCGGAGAGCGTCGGAGTGCGCGGAGCTGGTCTACCGTGCCGGCGGGCTGGTTCTGGTAGAGGCGCATCACCCTCACCCCTCCCACGCGCTGGCGCGCGCGGGCCCCTCCCCTCTCCCAAGGGGAGAGGGGGTTTTGCGCCGCTCCACGGTCCCTCTCCCCTTGGGAGAGGGAAGGAGCCGCGAAGCGGCGGGAGGGTGAGGGTGTATCACCGCCGCCACCATGCTTCAGATCACTGGCACGCCAGGCATTCGTCGTAATCCGTGCTTTCGCCCAGATCGAACTTCGGCTTCTCGATCGTGTTGTCGGCCTCGACCCCGCCCGCGAAGCCGGCGCGCTGCACCGACTTCGAGCGCAGATAGTAGAGCGACTTGATGCCCAGCTCCCAGGCGCGGAAATGGAGCATCAGCAGGTCCCACTTCTCCACGTCCGCCGGGATGAACAGGTTGAGCGACTGCGCCTGGTCGATGAACGGCGCGCGATCGCCCGCCAGTTCCAGGATCCAGCGCTGGTCGATCTCGAAGCTGGTCTTGTACGTGTCCTTCTCTTCCGGCGTCAGGAAGTCGAGGTGCTGGACCGAGCCGCCCTGTTCGAGGATCGAATTCCACACCGCGTCGGAATTCTTCGACTTCTCCTTGAGCAGCTTCTCCAGATACGGGTTGCGCACCGAGAAGGAGCCGCTGAGCGTCTTGTGGGTGTAGATATTGGCCGGGATCGGCTCGATGCAGGCGCTGGTGCCGCCGCAGATGATCGAGATCGACGCGGTCGGCGCGATCGCCATCTTGCAGCTGAAGCGCTCCATCACGCCCATGTCGGCGGCATCCGGGCAGGGCCCGCGCTCGACCGCCAGCGCCATCGAGGCTTCGTTCACCTGTGCGCTGACATGCTTGAAGATGCGCAGGTTCCAGCTCTTCGCCATCGCGCCTTCGAACGGGATGCCGCGGGCCTGGAGGAAGCTGTGGAAACCCATCACGCCCAGGCCGACCGAACGCTCGCGCGCCGCCGAATAGCGGGCACGGGCCATCTCGTCGGGCGCGCGCTCGATATAGTCGGTCAGCACGTTGTCGAGGAAGCGCATCACGTCCTCGATGAACAGCTTGTCCTTGTTCCACTCGTCCCAGGTTTCGAGGTTGAGCGAGGACAGGCAGCACACCGCGGTGCGGTCGTTGCCGAGATGGTCGCGGCCGGTGGGGAGCGTGATCTCCGAGCACAGGTTCGAGGTCGAGACCTTGAGGCCAAGATCGCGGTGGTGCTTGGGCATGGTCGAGTTCACGTGATCCGAGAACACGATATACGGCTCGCCGGTGGCGAGGCGGGTCTCGACCAGCTTCTGGAAGAGCGCGCGCGCGTCCACCGTCGAGCGGACCGAGCCGTCCTTGGGGCTCTTCAGCTGCCATTCGCGGCCGTCGCGCACCGCTTCCATGAAGGCGTCGGGGATCAGCACGCCGTGGTGCAGGTTGAGCGCCTTGCGGTTGAAGTCGCCCGAGGGCTTGCGGATCTCGAGGAACTCCTCGATCTCGGGGTGCGAGATGTCGAGATAGCAGGCGGCCGAGCCGCGGCGCAGCGAGCCCTGCGAGATCGCCAGCGTCAGCGAATCCATCACGCGGACGAAGGGGATGATGCCGCTGGTCTTGCCGTTGAGGCCCACCGGCTCGCCGATGCCGCGCACGCTGCCCCAATAGGTGCCGATCCCGCCGCCGCGCGAGGCGAGCCAGACATTCTCGTTCCAGGTCTGGACGATGCCGTCCAGGCTGTCCGGCACCGAGTTGAGATAGCAGCTGATCGGCAGGCCGCGGCCCGTGCCACCGTTCGACAGCACCGGGGTAGCCGGCATGAACCACAGCTTGGAGATATAGTCGTACAGCCGCTGCGCGTGCGCCTGGTCGTCGGCATAGGCCGACGCGACGCGGACGAACAGGTCCTGATAGCTTTCGCCGGGGAGCAGATAGCGGTCCTTCAGCGTCTCCTTGCCGAAATCGGTGAGCAGCGCGTCGCGCGCATGATCGACCTCGACCGGATAGGGCTGCGGCACGATCGCCTTGCTGTCGAGCGCCTTGGTGGCGGGGGCGGCTTCGATGGTGGCGGTCTCGTTCACGCTGGTCTCACTATCTCTGAATTCCATCACTCGGACCCCTGTCTTCTGCCTTACGCAACAACCGACTCGGGGCACGGTAGCGATCGTAGCACCAGCCGGATTGCGCGAGAACAAAAAGTGTCCATCGGCCCGGTCCCCGGCACGAATCTACCCTCACCGCACTTGGGGATGCGGGCGATGGGTTACCAGTGCTTGGGTTTGCCCCTTGGTGCGACCACTACAGATTGTGCCAATCCGAGTCCGGGCACAAGAGCCCAAATGAAATCGGAATGCAACGGCTCATCGCTGAAATGACTCGGCTCATGGCGCGTGCCGAGCAGGGCGAAAGGCGCGACGCGCGGTCTTTCCTAGCCTTCCAAAAAGGCAAGGGAACGAACGCGGAACTGCAAATAAATTTTGGGGGATGAATCGCCGCCGCCACAACCGCTGGTAGCTGTGGCGGCGCAAGCTGCACCATGGGCGCTATCGGAGCGGCAGATAGAGCTCGGTCACCGCCGCATGCTCGGGCACGTCGGGGAAGAAGGCGACCCGCCGTGCGAAGAGCGGAAAGTCGCCGGGTTCCTCGCCGCTTTCCGGCAGCCAGTCGCGGTAGAGGCACAGCGCGGCGGGCTCGAGATCGTCGGCCTGGCCGACCACCCGCAGCATCGCGCAGCGGCTTGCCGGGATCAGGCCCGGTTCGATCCCGTGGGCGGCGTCCGCCACCGGATGCGCCACCCCGGCGCACAGGTCGATGCGATAGTCCTCGGGCGGCGTGGTGCGCGGGTCGGTGTGGAAGATGGTGTAGGTGGCGCTGGCCGGCGGGCGGTGGCCGCTCGCCTTGCGCCAGGCGATGAAGCGGCGGATCGTGTCGCCGAGATGGGCGCGGTCGCCGCGATGCGTGCGGAATGCTACCGGGGTGGCGGGGAAATCCAGAATGGTCACGTCGTCGGGCGTGAATCGGGTCTGCATCGTCTGGCTCCTTGCTTGGGTGAGCGGCGCGAGCGCCGCGTGCCAGGGGTGCCAGTCCGGCGCCGCGCGAAACTGCGAGGGCGCCTGGCCGAAGCGCTGGCGGAAGGCCCGGGCGAACGCCTCGGGCGCTTCATAGCCGGCGTCGAGCGCGATGCCGGTCACGGACTCGCCCGGGCGATAGGCGAGGCGATAGGACGCCCGCTTCATCCGCACGAGCTGGACGTAGCGGTGCACCGACAGGCCGAACAGCGCGCTGAACTGGCGGTGGAAATGATGCTTCGAAAAGGCCGCGACGCCCGCCAGCGTCTCGAGGTCGAGGGGCTCGTCGGCATGCGCGTCGACATGGTCGAGCACGCGCTGCATCCGGGCATGGTAGCGGGCAAGCGGCGTCTGCATCTTTTCCTCCGTGGCGACGCCTTCCTAGGGGGTCGGCGCGGGGGTCCGCCCGACCGATCTTGCGCAATGTTCCGGTGGTCAGGATTGCGCTTCGACCGCGCCACGGTAGGCTGCGGAGAAAGCGGACAAAAGGGGGATGCGATGCGGCATTGGGGTGTTGGGGTAATAGCGCTGGCGATGGCCAGCCCGGCGATGGCGCAGGTGCGGGTGGAGGAAGTGCCGGCCACGCGCATTGCCGCCGATCTCGCCGCGGGCAAGACGAGCAGCGCGGCGGTGACCGCCGCCTATCTCGCCCGCATCGCCGCGATGGACCAGAAGGGCCCGACGCTGCGCTCGGTGATCGCGGTAAGCCCTGATGCGCTCGCCCAGGCGCGCGCCAGCGATGCGCGGCGCAAGGCGGGCAAGGCGCTGGGGCCGCTCGATGGCGTGCCGGTGCTGATCAAGGACAATATCGAGACCAGGGAACTGCCGACCACCGCCGGCAGCCTCGCGCTAAAGGCCAATCATACGGGTCGCGACGCCCCGGTGGTGGCGCAGCTGCGCGCGGGCGGCGCGGTGATCCTCGGCAAGACCAACCTCAGCGAATGGGCGAACATCCGTTCGGACCATTCGATGAGCGGCTGGAGCGCCGTCGGCGGGCTGGTGCGCAATCCCTATGCGCTCGATCGCACCAGCTGCGGCTCGTCGAGCGGGTCGGGCGCGGCGGCAGCGGCAAGCCTCGCGGCGGTGGCGGTTGGGACCGAGACCGACGGCTCGGTGGTCTGCCCCTCGGCGATGAACGGGCTGGTGGGATTGAAGCCGACGCTCGGGCTGGTGAGCCGGACGCATGTCGTGCCAATCAGCCACAGCCAGGATACGCCGGGGCCGATGGGGCGCAGCGTGGCCGATGTCGCGCTGCTCTTCTCGGCGATGGTCGGCGAGGATCCCGCCGATGCGGCGACCAAGGGCGCTAATGCTTATCGCAAGGACTATACGGCAGATCTCGCCGCCGACGCGCTGAAGGGCATGCGGATCGGCTATTGGCGACCCGAGATGGCGGACGACCTGGGGGCGCGCTTCGACAAGGCGCTGGACGATTTGCGTGCGGCAGGCGCGACCTTGGTAGAGGTAAAGCTGCCCAAGCTAGACGGCCTGGGCGAGGCCGAGGGGCTGGTGCTCTATACCGAGCTCAAGGCCGATCTCGCCGACTATCTGGCGACCACGCCGGCGGCGGTGCAGGTGCGGACGCTGGCCGATGCGATCGCGTTCAACAAGGCGCATGCGGCCGAGGAGATGGCGTTCTTCGGGCAGGAGACCTTCCTCAAGGCCGAGGCGACCAAGGGCCTCGAAGATCCCGACTATAAGGCGGCGCGGGCCAAGTCGCAGCGCTTGGCGGGGCCGGAGGGGATCGACGCGATGCTCAAGGCGGCGGGCGCGGAGCTGCTGGTGACGCCGACCTATGGCACGCCCTGGCTCAGCGATCCCGCGCATGGCGACCAATTCGTCGGGCCCTCGGCGAGCGAGCTGCCTGCCGTGTCGGGCTACCCGCACCTCACGGTGCCGATGGGGCTGGTGGATGGCTTGCCTGCCGGGCTGTCGTTCATCGGCACGGCCTATGCGGACGGGCTGCTGCTGCGCGCGGGCTATGCGTATGAGCAGGCGAGCAAGGCGCGGGTGGCGCCGCAGTACCGCGCGACGATCCCGGCGGATCTGGGGCCGCGCGGGCGGTGAGTTCGGCATACTAAGCCCCTCCTCCTTGGAGGAGGGGTTGGGGGTGGAGGGATTCCAGAACGCCTGTTGGTCTCGGTGAGACACGGCCCCACCCCAACCCCTCCCCTGAAGGGGAGGGGCTTAGAAGTTAGAAATCACCGCTCGCTGAGATAATAGCGCTCGACTTCCTTCAGGTCGCCGTCGAGCTCGTACACGATCGGCTGGCCGGTCGGGATTTCCAGGCTGACGATCTCGTCGTCCGGGATCCCCGACAAATGCTTCACCAGCGCGCGCAGCGAGTTGCCGTGCGCCGCGATCAGCACGCGCTTGCCGGCCTTCAGATCCGGGGCGATGCGCTGCTCCCAATAGGGCAGCACGCGGGCGATGGTGTCCTTCAGGCTTTCGGTCTGCGGGATCGGGATGCCGGCGTAGCGCGGGTCCTGGCCCAGGTCCCAGGGCGAGCCCGCCTCGGGGAGCGGCGGCGGCACGTCGAAGCTGCGGCGCCAGATCTTCACCTGCGCGTCACCATGCTTGGCGGCGGTCTCCGCCTTGTCGAGGCCAGTCAGCCCGCCATAGTGGCGCTCGTTGAGGCGCCAGTCCTTCTCTTCGGGCAGCCAGAGGCGGTCCATCGCCTCCAGCGCCAGGTGCAGCGTCTTGATCGCACGGCTCTGGAAGCTGGTGAAGCACTGGTCGAAGTCGAGGCCCTTCTCCTTCATCAGCGCGCCGGCGGCAGTGGCTTCGCGCACGCCCTGCTCGGTCAGGTCGACATCCCACCAGCCGGTGAAGCGGTTTTCCAGGTTCCAGGCCGACTGGCCGTGGCGGATCAGGACGAGCGTGGGCATGGGCGATCTCCTTGTAACTGCGCACTGCCGTCCTTAGCGGAAGGGGCGACGGGGACAAGCGCAGGAGACGACACGCATGGCATTGGATCGACAGACGCTGGTCTATGAGGGCCCCGGCGGCCCGTTCGAAGGCACCGCGGTGTGGGACGAAAGCCTGGGCGGAGCCCGGCCGGGGGTGCTGGTGCTGCCCAACGTGCTCGGCGCCAAGCAGGCCGATGTCGACAAGGCCGAGGATCTCGCGCGGCTGGGCTATGTCGTGCTGGTCGCGGATGTCTTTGGCCAGGGCAAGCGCACCGCGATGACCGATCCCGGCTATGCCCGCTACATGGACGCGCTCAACGCCGATCGCGCGTTGCTGCGCGACCGGCTGGCGGCCTCGCTCGATGCGCTGGCCGGGCTGGCGCCGGTCGATGGTGCGCGACTGGCGGCGATCGGCTTCTGTTTCGGCGGCAAGTGCGTGCTCGACATGGCGCGCGCGGGGCTGCCGATCCTGGGCGGCGTCTCGTTCCACGGCGTCTATGACCGGCCGGACCTGCCGGCCGCGGCGCCGATCACCGCCAAGCTGCTGGTCTGCCATGGCTGGGACGATCCGCTGTGCCCGCCCGAGGCGACGGTGGGGCTGGCGCAGGAACTGACCGAACGCGGCGCGGACTGGCAGCTCCACGCCTATGGCCATGCCGGCCATGCCTTCACCGATCGGAGCCGCGTCCAGAGCAAGAATCCGGCGATCGCCTTCGAGCCCAGGGCGGACCGCCGCAGCTGGCAGGCGATGACCAACTTCCTCGCCGAACTGTTCGGATGAGATGAACCGCCTGCGCACCACCTGGAAAGCCGTGCTGGGGCGCGTCACGCCCCGCACCGTCGATGCCGCCGAATGCGTCGTCTCGGTGCTGCTGGCGATCCTGGTTGCGCATGCGATCGGCGGCGACAACGTCGCCTGGGCGGCGTTCGCCGGCTATATGGTGATGCGCGGGCGGGCCGCCGAGACGGCCGTGCGCGGGCTGCTGCGGATCGTCGGCACCATCAGCGGCGGGGCGCTAGCGCTGCTGCTGGCACCGCTGGTCGCGACCAGCTGGGCGGGCAGTGCGCTGGCGGTGCTGACGATCGGCACGCTCAGCATCTACCGCGCGCTTACGGCGCGGCGGGCCTATGCCTGGCTGTACTTCGGGCTCACCTTCGCGATGGTGCTGCTCGACAAGATCGACGCGCCCGCCATCGCGCTTGGCCAATTCGTCGAGACCCGCATCCTCGAAACGGTGGCGGGCACGCTCGCCAGCATGGCGGTCAGCATCGCCTCGGCGCTGACCCTCCGCCGCCGCTGGCCGGCCGCGCCGACGCCCCCCTCGGCCGTGGCGCTGTGGCATCCGGCCGCCTTGTATCATGCCGGGCAGGCGGGCGTCGCGCTGGCGCTGCTGGCCGGCCTGACGCACGCCTTCGCGCTCCCGGCGCTGGCGCAGAGCGCGGTCGCGGTGATGTCGGTGATGCGGGTGCCCGTCAACGACCTCGGCGCCGGCGGGCTGGTGCCGGTGAGCGTACGGCTGGCGCAGCGCTTCCTCGGCTGTCTCGTGGGAGCGGCGCTCTCCGCCCTGTGCCTGCTCGCCGCGCAGGGGCAGGCGGCGATACTCGTCGCGTGGACGATGCTCGGGGTTGCGACCGGACGGATGATCGAGAACGGGACGCACAGCTATCGCTATGTCGGCACCCAGTTCACCCTGGCGGTGCTGGTGATGCTGGTGCCGGACAGCTATGCCGATGGCGACATGATGCCGGGCGTCCGGCGGCTGATGGCGGTGCTGATCGGCATGGCAATCCTCGAGCCGGTGCTGCTCGCTGCCCATCGGCTGGCGCCGCGCGGGGCGGCGCCGGTAGCCGGGGGCACGCGGCAGGAGGATCCGGGCGGCGCCTGACGCGGCCGCCCGGACCCGCGTCGCTCAGTGGACGAAGCGCGCCACCACGTCGCGATAGGAGCGCGACACCTTCACCTGCGCGCCCGAATTGAGCACCAGGAAACATTCGCCATTGGTGTGCGGCTTGACCTGGCGGACCAGATCCAGATTGACGATCGTCGAGCGATGGACGCGCTGGAAGCGGCGCGGATCGAGCCGCTTTTCCAAATCCTTCATCGTCTCGCGCAGGATCAGCGTGTTGTCGCCGGTGTAGATGCACATGTAATCGCCGGCCGCGTCGATCCGCTCGATCGTGTCGACGTCGACGCGGAAGATCTGGCCGCGATCCTTGATGTTGATCAGCTTCTCGAAGCGGCTGGAGGCCGGCTCGGTGCCGTCGCCGGCGGCAATGTCGTCCACTGCATCCGGCGCCACTTCGGCGAGCACTTCCTTCAGCTTTTCGACTTCCTCCACCCCGCGCTTCTCGGTGAGGCGCTGGCGGACGCGGTCCAACGTGTCGGCGAGCCGCGACGGCTCCACCGGCTTCATCAGGTAATCGACCGCCTGGGCCTCGAAGGCGCGGATGGCGTGGTCGGAATAGGCGGTGACGAAGACGAAGAGCGGCGGCTCGACTTCCATCAAGCCCTGGATCACCGAGAACCCGTCGAACCCCGGCATCTGGATGTCGAGGAAAACGAGGTCGGGCTTGTGCGTCTTGATCGATCGGATGGCTTCGCGGCCATTGGAGCATTTGTCGATGATTTCGACATCCTCATGCTCCTGCAGCCGGAGCTCGAGCCCCTGAATCGCCAGGGATTCGTCGTCAACGAGGATGGTACGGATGGTCATGCGGCCTCTCGGTTCGGTTCCTCAAGCTGGAACGGTATCTCGATCTCAACGCTGAAACCTTCCCCAGGTTTCGTTCGCGTCTCGAAACGATGGTCAGGCCCGAAAGCCTGCACCAGCCGTTCCCGAATATTGGCGAGCCCCACGCCGGTGGAGAGCGTCGGCCTCGGACGCGCTTCGATCAATCCCGGACCCGTATCGGACACGGCGATCTGCACCCTATCGCCGGTGAGCCGAGCCGAGACGATGATGTCGGCGCCGTCCTCCTGCGTGCTGACGGCATATTTGATCGCGTTTTCGACCAGGGGCTGGAGCAGCAGCGACGGCAGCCGGCCCTTGGCGACGCGCGGATCGAGGTCGAAATGCATGCGCAGCCGCTCGTCGAAGCGCATCTTCTCGATCTCGAGATAGAGCTTCAGCGTCTCGATCTCCTGCGCCAGCGTCACGTGCGCGGTCGGCTCGTTGGCCAGCGTATAGCGCAGGAAGGAGGAGAGGCGCGACAGCATGATGTTCGCCTTCTCGGTCTGCTTGAGCAGCACCAGCGTCGAGATCGAGTTGAGCGTGTTGAACAGGAAATGCGGGTTGAGCTGGTAGCGCAGCATCGCCAGCTGGGCGCTGGACGCCTGGTTCTCCAGGATCTGCATCTGATCGATCTGCTGCTCGACGATCAGGTAGAAGTTGATCCCGAAATAGAGCGCCGACCAGCCCGCCAGCACCGTGAAGGTGAGGAAGCTGTAGCCGATCACGCGCGCGACGGTGATCCCCGCTTCGGCGGCGGTGAACGAATAGGTGAAGGCCTCCAGCACCGCATAGATCAGCGTCGCCGCCCCCAGCGTGGCGAGGGTGAGCAGCACCGCCGGGATGCGTGGCAGCCGGCGATAGAAGCCGTAGAGCGCCGAGAGCAGCAGCGTCAGGCAATAGCCGACGATCGCCTCGATGATCGCCTTGATCAGTCCCTCGACCGAAAATCCGTTCGAGATCGAAGAGACCGAGCGCAGCAGCAGATAGCCGCTCCAGCCGGTTGCCTGGAGAATCCAGAAGGCCCGGCCCTTGTCTTCGAAGAAGGGACGCGAAAACAGATCGGGCTTGGAAAGGCCCAGGGTCCTGGTGCTGGTCTGCGGAAGCGAAGTCTTTGCCACGTCGCGCCTGTACCATCGGCGCGGCGAGGGGGCAAAAAAAATGCCGGGCGCGCAGGGCGCCCGGCATTCTCGAAAGGTCGGTCGTGCCGCTTAGAAGGTGAAGCGGGCGCCGATGCGGATCGCGTAGAACGAGCCGTTGAAGTTGACCGCGGCGTCGTTGGGCGCCTGGTAGCTGGAGTACTGGTACTTGGCGCAGCCATTGGCCGGGTTGGCCGCCGTGCCGATCGCGGTGCCCGCCGGCACCACGGCGCCGGCCGAAGTGACGCAGTTCACGGTGACGACCGAAGCCGCGTAGGGGAAGCCGAACTGGCGCAGGCCGCCCCAGTTCTTGTTCAGCAGGTTCGGCAGGTTGTTGATGTCCGCGAACACCGACAGGCGCGAACGGCCCACGAAGGTCGGGATTTCCTGCTCCAGGTGGATGTCGATCTGCGTGAAGGCGCGGTTGCGGGCGATGTTCTTCGGCGCGATCTGTCCGCGATAGTTCTTCAGCGCGCTGTTGTCGATCAGCGCCTCGAGCGCCGTCTTGGTTGCCTCGCTGTCGTACTGGACGATCGCGTCGGTGCCCGACTGCGGCACGTACAGCAGGTTGGTGTTGGTGGTGCCGCCGGTGAGGACGGTACCGAACACGCCGGTGCGGTTCGCCGCCGAGTCGCGCATCGTGTAGCTGTACGGACGTCCCGCGCGGGTTTCGCCGAACAGCTGGATCACGGTGCGATAGTCGCCGAAGAAGGCATGATCGAAGCCGATGTTATACTTGTACGACCACTTGATCTGATCGCTGGAGGTGCCGAGGACCGGGAAGTTCGGATCGGCGAAGAACTGGTTGCGATAGTTCGAGTTGATCGTCGACGAGGTGGCGTTGCCGACGTCGCGGACGTCCTGGAGCGTGTAGCTGCCGCCGAACGACAGACCCCAGTCGAACCGCTTGTCGAAGCGGACGACACCGATGTGCGAGCGGCCCTTGTGCGCGCTGGTGACGAGGATGTCGTAGTTGTTGTCGCTGAAGCCCAGCAGGCCGTTGTAGCGCGGACGGCCGTCCGGCAGCGTGCCCACCACCACCGAGCGCGCATCGACGAAGATCGGCGTGTCGAGCGTGTTCGAATAGTAATAGTCGGCGCCGAAGTTGAAGCCGAACAGGGTCAGGTCACCCGACAGCGTCGCCTTGAGCGAACGCGGCAGGTGGAAGTCCGGTGCGATCGCGCCGGTGTTGGTGCGCGGCAGCGAGGTGCTGCCCGTCACGTTGGTCGCGGCGGTGACGAGCGCGGCCGGCGCGTTGCCGGTGACGTTGTTCAGCGCGATGTCGCAGAGCGAGCCCGCGGTGTTGCAGGTCGCGTCGCGCTGGATGGTCAGCGAGTTGGTGGTGATCGTGTTCGAGAAGCTGTTCGACAGATAGATGTCGGGCGAACCGCCGCCGAAGATGCCGGCACCGCCGCGGAAGCTGTAGGGCTTGCTCGCGGGCTTGTACTCGAAGCTCAGGCGCGGCTCGAACTGATCGAGACCCTT
Organism: Sphingomonas sp. S2M10; assembly: GCF_012650175.1. Taxonomy (GTDB): domain Bacteria; phylum Pseudomonadota; class Alphaproteobacteria; order Sphingomonadales; family Sphingomonadaceae; genus Sphingomonas. The sequence goes on along the minus strand of NZ_JAAILI010000055.1, from coordinate 9,592 downwards.
GTAGGTCTTGAGGTTCGAGAAGCCGTAGCGCTGAGTGAAGTACGGGTTCAGCGTTGGGACGTCGCGCATGCCGTACATGGTGTAGCGCACGCCGGCGGTGACACGCAGTGCGTCCGTTACCTGCCAGTCATCCTGCGCGCCCAGCGTGTAGACGGTGTAGTTGAAATCCGCCGCGGCGTTGTCGCCGCCGCCGAGGATGCCGGTATAGCTGACGCTGTTCGCACGGCGCGCCTGGAAGTCGGCGACCGAGTCGAAGTACCAGCTGCCCAGGCTGTTCTGCACGAAGTTGTTGAACGTGCGGTTCTGGGTGACGTCGATCAGCGCACGGAGTTCGTGGTTGCCGGTCTGGTAGCGGGTCGCGAACGAGCCGGACCAGGTGTCGTAGAACAGCACGTTGGTCTGGCGGAAATTGTCCGGACCGAAATAGACGGTCGGGCGCGCCGTGGTGCACGAGGTCGTCGAACCGGCCGAGACGGCGTCATAGCAAACGCCCAGCTGGCCGTTGGGACGCCCGCCGAACGGCTCCTGGCCGCGGCGCGTCCAGCGATAGATCAGGCGCGCTTCGGTCGAGAAGTTGCTGGTCCAGTCGGAGTTCAGCTGCAGGATGCCGGCGCGGAGCAGCTCGCTCAGCGCATAGGCGTTGGTGCTGAGGCCGTAGGTGGTGCTGGACGTGCTGGTGTTGTTCTGGCTGCCCTGCACGTTGTACGAATTCACGTACGAGAAGGACAGCTTCTGGCCCGTCATCACGTTCCAGTCGATGCGGCCGACGATCTTCTCGTCCGTGCGCTCGTTGATCGACAGCGAGGTGCCCGGCTCGATGCTGTAGGTGTTCTTCGCGATCGCGCTGATGTCGTTGATCGCGGAGGTGAGGAGCGCGGGGCTGGCGTACGACGACACCTGGGTCGAATAGGGACGCGGATCGGTGTTGCGCTCGCCCGAGACCATGAAGAACAGGCGATCCTTGAGGATCGGGCCGCTCAGCGTGGCGCCATAGGTTTCCGACTTGAACTTCGGGCGGTTGAACACGGTGTTACCGATGCGGGTGCCGCTCAGGCCGTCGGTGTTCTGCGAATAGAAGCCGGTGCCGTGGAATTCGTTGGTGCCCGACTTGAGGACGGTATCGATCGCGCCGCCCTGGAAGCCGCTCTGGCGGAAGTCATACGGGGCGACCGAGACCGAGACCTGGGCGAGCGCGTCGAAGGGCACCGGGCCGCGGATGTTCGGGCTGGCGTCCTGGTTGAGGCCGAAGGTGTCGCCGACGGTGACGCCGTTGATGGTGAAGCGGTTGAAGCGCGGGTTGACGCCGGCGAACGAGATCGCGCCGCCGCGCTCACCATTGTTCGAGATGTCGGCTGCGGCGAACGGGTCGCGGCGCTGAATGTCGCGGATGTCGCGGTTGACCGAGGCGACCTTGCTGATCTGGATCGCGTCGAGGACGGTCGACGGACCGTTCGAGGTGATGCCGGCGCCCCGGATGGTCGAGGCGGTTACGACGATCTCCGAGCCCGAATCTGCCGTCCCGGCCAGCTCGATCGGCAGTGCATAGGCCTGCTGGACGAGCGTGTAGATGTCGGTGACGGTCTGGTTGCCGGCCGAGCTGGTCACTTCGACGGTGTAAGGACCGCCGGTACGGAGGCCGGCGACGGTGAAGTTGCCCTGGGCGTCCGTCTTCGCCTGCGAACGCGTGCCCGACGGCACGTGGATGGTGACGATGGTGGCGTCGCCGACCGGCGCGCCGTTGGCGGTCACCGTGCCGCGAATCGTCGAGGTGGTTTCCTGCGCGTGTGCCGCGATCGGAAGAAGCAGCGCGGCAGCGGCCACGCCTGCAAGATAGTGCGTTCGCATCGAGAGTTCCCTTTTTTAGCCTGTGGCTACCAGTCGTGGCGTTGGATGCCATCTGTCTGGCTGCCCCCTGCTCGGATTTCTTTGCGAAATTGTGACACTGAACGCCCGGTTAATGATCGGCTATGGTGCGTTGCAAAAAGGCATCACTCGGAAGCGCTTACGATCGCCAGCCAATCCGCCTCGCTGATGACCCGGACTCCCAGGTCCGCCGCCTTTTTTAATTTCGACCCTGCGCCGGGGCCGGCGATGACCAGATCCGTCTTCGCCGAAACCGAGCCCGACACGCGTGCGCCCAAGCGTTCGGCCTGTGCCTTCGCCTCGTCACGGCTCACGGCCTCCAGCGTGCCGGTGAAGACCAGTGTCTTGCCGGTGACGGCCGAGTCGCGCGATTCGACCACGAAGGGCGGCGGCGTCACTTCTTCCAGCAGGTCGGACCAGACGACGCGGTTGTGCTGCTCGTGGAAGAAGTCCGCCAGCGCATGTCCCACCGCGGCGCCGACATTCTCCACGCCGATCCGCTCGGCGATCACCTTGTCCAGCCGGGCGCGGTGCCTGGCCTCGGTCTCGCCGAGCTGGGGCGGGGTCGTGTCGCGCAATGCGATCAGCTCGTCGGCCAGCGCCTCCAGCGCGGGCAGGGTGACGTAGCGCTTGAGCAGGTCGCGCGCGGTAATCGCGCCGATGTGGCGGATGCCGAGGCCGAACAGCAGCCGGGCGGCGTCGGGCGCGCGCTTCGCCTCGATTGCGGCGAGCAGGCCGTCGACCGACTTCTCCTGCCAGCCCTCGCGACCGAGCAGCTGGTCGCGGTGGCGCGCGAGGCGGAAGATGTCGGCAGGCTCGGCGATCCAGCCCAAATCGAGCAGCTCGACCAGCGTCTTCTCGCCCAGCCCGTCGATATCGAGCGCGCCGCGGCTGACGAAATGCTTCAAGCGCTCCAGCCGCTGCGCCGGGCAGATCAGCCCGCCGGTGCAGCGCACATCGACTTCGCCTTCCTCCGCCACCGCCTCGGAGGCGCAGATCGGGCAATGGCTGGGGAAGTGCCAGTCGGGTCGCGGCTCGTCGCGCGTGAGGTTCTCGACGATCTGCGGGATCACGTCGCCGGCACGCTGGAGCACGACGCGGTCGCCGGGGCGGACGCCCAGCCGCGCAATCTCGTCGGCATTGTGCAGCGTTGCGTTGCTGACGACGACGCCGCCCACCGTCACCGGCTCCAGCCGCGCGACGGGGGTCAGCTTCCCGGTGCGGCCGACCTGGATGTCGATCGCCTGCAGCGTGGTCTGGGCGCGTTCGGCCGGAAACTTGTGCGCGAGGCCCCAGCGCGGGGCGCGGCCGACATAGCCGAGCCGCTCCTGCCAATCGAGGCGGTCGACCTTGTAGACCACGCCGTCGATGTCGAAGCCCAGATCGGCGCGGTGCGTCTCGATCGCGCGATACTGGGCGAGGGCGTCCGCCAGGGTGGGCGCGCGGACGAACAGATCGGAGACCGGAAAGCCCCAGGCACGGATGCGGTCGATCGCGTCATACTGCCGGTCGGCGAGCGGTTCGCTGAGCTCGCCCCAGCCCCAGGCGAGGAAGCGCAGCGGCCGCGTCGCGGTGACGGCGGAGTCCTTCTGGCGCAGCGAGCCGGCGGCGGCGTTGCGCGGATTGGCGAACTGGCGGGCTTCCTTGCCGGTCTCCTCGGCCTCGGCGAGCAGCCGGGCGTTGAGCGCCGCGAAATCGGCCTTCGCCATATAGACCTCGCCGCGCACCTCGCAAACCGGCGGCGCGCCTTGGATGCGCTGCGGTATGTCCGGGATCGTGCGGACATTGGGCGTCACGTCCTCGCCGATCCGGCCGTCGCCGCGGGTGAGCGCCTGGACCAGCGCGCCATCCTCATAGCGCAGCGAGCAGGACAGGCCGTCGATCTTGGGCTCGGCCGTCAGTTCCACCGGCGCATCGTCGGGCAGCTTCAGAAAGCGGCGAACACGGCCGAGAAATTCGGCGATGTCCTCGTCCGAAAAGCCGTTGTCGAGGCTGAACATCTGCCGTGCATGCGCCACCTTGGCGAGCGGTCCCGAGGGGGTCGCGCCGATCTGGCGCCCGGGTGAATCGGCGCGGACCAGCTCGGGGAAGGCGGCTTCGATCGCGGCGTTGCGACGGACCAGCGCGTCGAAATCCGCATCGCTGATCTCGGGCGCGTCGGCATCGTGATAGCGGCGGTTGTGGTGCGCGATCTCGACGGCGAGCTTTTCCAGCTCGGCGGCGGCTTCATCGGGCGTGCGGGGCAGCGTCATGGGGGTGCGCTAGGGGATCGGGGCGGTTGATCGCAAGGGGCTTTGCGGCCATCACCCGCGCCCATGCGTATTGCGACCATGGTCAAGGCACTTGTTGGAATCCTGCTCTGGATCGTGGTGGCGTTGTGCCTGCTCCTCACGCTGGTGCCGCCGTTCCTCGATCGCATCTATTACGAGGGCGGCGAGACCGCGCATTTCGATGGGCAGCATTTCGCCAATCCCGATGGCGAAACCGCGCCGGCACCGGCGCTGGGCTTCGCTTTCCTCGCGCACCGCATCGCCAGCGCGAACCGCCAGCCGCCCTGGCCGGCCAGCGTGGCCGTTCGCCAATCGCGGCCACCCGCGCGCGTGGACGGGCAGGGGATGCGGGTCACCTGGATCGGCCATGCGAGCGTGCTGATCCAGACGCAGGGCCTCAACATCCTCACCGATCCGGTGTGGAGCGATGTCGCCGGGCCGTTCGGCATCGGGCCCAAGCGCGTTGCCGTGCCGGGAGTTCCGCTCGCCGACCTGCCGAGGATCGACCTGATCGTCGTCAGCCATAACCATTATGACCATCTCGACAAGGCCACGCTCAAGGCGCTGTGGCAGCGCGATCGGCCGCTGGTCGTGACGGGATTGGGCAACGACAGTGTGATCGGACAGGCGGGCGTGCCGGCGCGCGGGCTCGACTGGGGGCAACGGCTGACGCTCCGGCCGGGCATCGACGTGGTTGTCACGCGCAATCACCATTGGAGCAGCCGCTGGTTCGCCGATCGCAACCGCGCGCTCTGGTCGAGCTTCGTGGTGACGCTGCCGGGCGGCAACCTGTTCTTTGCCGGCGATACCGGCTGGGGCGACGGCAAGTGGCCGGTCGAAGCCGCGGCGCTGGGGCCGGTGCGCTTCGCCGCCATTCCCGTCGGCGCCTTCCGCTTCAAGCCAGGGCAGATGGCGGCCGACGCGCATATCGGCCCGCGCGACGCGATCCGGGTGTGGGACGGACTCGGCCGGCCCTGGGCGCTGCCGATCCATTGGGGCACGTTCCGGCTCTCATGGGAAGCCTATCGTACCCCGCCGGACATGCTCGCGGCGATGCTGCGCTGTGGCCGCACCGATCCCGCCCGCTTCGCCGAGCACGCGATCGGGCAGGGGTTCGACGTGCCGGCGATCGGTGCACCGCCGTCGGCACCGAACGACGACGGCATCGCGAGGTGTCGCGCCGAAGGCCGGTTCGACCGCTTCCGCTGAGCTTGAGCCGCCTCCGCCTGCACCGTACAGGGGCAGCAGCGAAGGGGCGGACAGGACATGGGCAGCGGGGCGGCGCGCGGGTACGAGACGAGCATCGGGCGGCTCGGCAAGGCGCTTGCCATCGGGAGCGTGCTCGGCGGCCTGCTGGTGCTGCTGCTGCTGATCGGGGCCGGCCAGCGATCGGTGGCGGTGCTGTTCGCCGGGCTGGGGCTCGGCAGCCTCTTCGTTGCCATCGCACTCGTGGCGGTCGGCGGCCCGGTCTGGCTGTTCCTCCATGCGCTGGGACTGCGCCGCGGACGCTATGCCGCGCTCGTCACCGGGCTGCTCGGTCTGGGCCTGTACGCGGGCGTGCAGGGCTACGGCGCCGGCGTGCCGACCATCGCACCGATCGACACGCGGGGCTGGCTGGTCGGGCTGGCGCTCAAGGCCGGCCAGACGCTCGTCGTCGCTTCGATCGCCGCTGGTATCGGCCTGGCGATGTGGCGGATCGCCTATCGGACCTCCGAATCCTGATTTTAGACTCCGGTACAATCCTTTAGGCGTCGATCTATACACCGCATTCATGGTAAATGCATGCCCTCGACAAAGTAGAGAGGGGAAATCATGCGGGGATTGCTTGCGTCGTTCGCGGCGGCATGGATGGTGCTGCCGATGACCGCCCATGGTGCGGAAATCGTTACTTTCACGCCGCTCGCCACTGCCGGCTATCAGGCATTCGGCAAGAGCTACAGCGAGAAGGGGCTGACCTTCAAGATGATCGGTCCGTTCGGCTTCTTCGGCTGGGGCACCGGCAACCCGGCCAATGCGGATCCCGGCGGCGCGACGCTCATGCCGTCTTCCTACGGTGATCTGGTGATCAGCAGTACGCAGGGGACGGCCTTCGATCTGTTGCACTTCGATATTGCCGATCTGATGAATCGAGGAGATACCGGACCGATCCTCTACGACTATGAAAGCTTGAGCGGATCGGGCCACGGGCAGATCGATCTCAATGCTACCGCGGGTCTGCAGGCGGTTTCGCTCAACCTCAGCGATCTGAAGCGTTTCACCATCTCGGTCGGCGCGCCCTTCATCCAGCTCGACAATGTGGCCTTCGCGCTGACCGCCAGCCCGGTGCCCGAGCCGCGCAGCTGGGCGCTGCTGATCGGCGGCGTGGCAATGGCCGGCGGTGCCCTACGGCGGCGCCGCGCGGGGCGGCCGGCGCACGCCTGAACGAAAGGGCGAGGGGCGCGGCTTTTCAGGCAGGCCGCGCCTCCCCATATTCGGCGCATGGCGATCCAGATCCGGACCAACCTTGCCGAGCCCGAGACGGGGCAGGCGTTCATCCCCCACCGCCCGCAGCGCCCGGAAAAGGCGGAGGGCGGCAAGAAGTTCAAGCTGGTTTCCGAATACCAGCCCTCGGGCGACCAGCGCTTCGCGATTCCGGAGCTGGTGGAGCAGGCGCGTGCCGGCGAGCGCGACCAGGTGCTGCTCGGCGTCACCGGATCGGGCAAGACCTACACCATGGCCAAGGTGATCGAGGAACTGCAGCGCCCTGCGCTGATCCTCGCGCCGAACAAGATCCTCGCCGCGCAGCTGTACGGGGAGTTCAAGAACTTCTTCCCCGAGAACGCGGTCGAATATTTCGTCAGCTATTACGATTACTACCAGCCCGAGGCCTATGTGCCGCGGTCCGACACGTACATCGAGAAGGAAAGCTCGATCAACGAGGCGATCGACCGGATGCGCCACGCCGCGACCCGATCGCTGCTGGAGCGCGACGACGTGATCATCGTCGCCTCGGTCTCGTGCCTCTACGGTATCGGCTCGGTCGAGACCTATTCGGCGATGATTTTCGACCTGAAGAAGGGCCAGGTGGTCGACCAGCGCGAGATCATCCGCAAGCTGGTCGCCCTCCAGTACAAGCGCAACGACGCCGCCTTCGGGCGCGGCGCCTTCCGCGTGCGCGGCGACAATCTGGAGCTGTTCCCCTCGCACTATGAGGATACCGCCTGGCGGATCAGCTTCTTCGGCGACGAGATCGAGGAGATCGTCGAGTTCGATCCGCTGACCGGCAAGAAGGTGGCGAGCCTCGATTATGTCCGCGTCTATGCCAACAGCCACTATGTTACGCCGGGGCCGACGTTGAAGCAGGCGATGGAGGCGATCCGCCACGAGCTGACCGAGCGGCTCAAGGAACTTGAGGCCGAGGGCAAGCTGCTCGAGCTGCAGAGGCTGGAACAGCGCACCAATTTCGACCTGGAGATGATCGCGGCGACCGGCTCTTGCGCGGGCATCGAGAATTACAGCCGCTTCCTCACCGGCCGCCTGCCCGGCGAGCCGCCGCCCACGCTGTTCGAATATCTGCCCGAGAACGCGCTGCTCTTCGTCGACGAGAGCCACCAGACGATCGGCCAGATCAACGGCATGTCGCGCGGCGACCACAAGCGGAAGCTCACGCTCGCCGAGTACGGCTTCCGCCTGCCGAGCGCGATCGACAACCGGCCGCTGCGCTTCAACGAATGGGACGCGATGCGGCCGCAGACCACCTATGTCTCGGCCACCCCCGGCGACTGGGAAATGGAGCGCACCGGCGGCGTGTTCGTCGAGCAGGTGATCCGCCCCACCGGGCTGATCGATCCGCCGGTGGAGATCAAGCCGGTCGAGGAGCAGGTGCAGGACCTGATCCAGGAGTGCAAGGCGACGGCGGCGAAGGGCTATCGCACGCTGGTGACGACGCTCACCAAGCGCATGGCCGAGGACCTGACCGAATATATGCACGAGGCGGGCGTGAAGGTCCGCTACATGCACTCGGACACCGAGACGCTGGAGCGCATCGAGCTGATCCGCGATCTGCGGATGGGCGTGTACGACGTGCTGATCGGCATCAACCTGCTGCGCGAGGGGCTCGACATCCCCGAATGCGGGCTGGTGGCGATCCTCGATGCCGACAAGGAAGGCTTTCTGCGCTCCGAGACCTCGCTGATCCAGACGATCGGCCGCGCCGCGCGCAATGTCGAGGGGCGGGTGATCCTCTATGCCGATCGCATGACCGGCAGCATGGAACGCGCGTTGGCCGAAACGGGGCGCCGCCGCGAGAAGCAGATGGCGTATAATGCCGAGCACGGCATCACCCCGGCGACGGTCAAGAAGAATATCGGCGACATCATCGCCCATGTTGCCTCGAAGGACGGCGTGACGGTGGAGATCGATGCCGATCGTCCGCACATGGTCGGCCACAATCTGCGCGGCTATATCGAGGAGCTCGAGAAGAAGATGCGCGACGCGGCGGCGAACCTCGAGTTTGAAGAAGCCGGCCGCCTGCGCGACGAGATCCGCGCGCTGGAGGCGGAGGAGCTTGGGCTGCCCGAGAGCGAGCGCAAGGCGCCGGTGATGGGGCGGAGCAACGAGGGCAAGCCGGGCACGCGGAAGACGCGGTTTGGCAAGCAGACCAAGACGAAGTTCGGCGGCCCGCGGCGGGGGTAGGTGATGCGAACGCTTTCGCTCTCGCTTTTTGCGCAGGTTCAGCATTATTGAGTGACTCGCCTATTTGACGAGTGAGCGAACCATGGTCCGCATCTCTAAGCTTTATGCGCAGTTACTCAACGATCCGCGTGGGTCTGTTGCATTCCGCGACTTCGAGCGCCTGCTTGAAGCGTTCGGCTTCCGCCTCGATCGCACCAAGGGCAGCCATCGCCAATATGTTCATCCGGCGGCGCCGTTTGTGCTCACAGTCCAGCCGGACGGCAAAGACGCCAAGCGCTATCAGGTGCGCCAGTTTCTTGATATGGTCGCAGAGTTCGGATTGAGTATGGAAGAATGAACGCGCCGCATTACCACATCAATCTGCTCTGGTCGGACGAGGATGGGTGCTGGATCGCCGACGTTCCGGACCTGCGCTATTGCACGACCCATGGCGACACGCCCGAGGCCGCGCTCGCCAATGTGCGGGAGGCCATTGCCGGTTGGCTGGAGACCGCGGCGGCAAACGGCATGCCGATCCCCGAGCCGCGATACCGCCCCTCGATCTATGCAGCGCGCTTCGCCGCCTGAGGTCCGCCCCAAGCGATTGATTTAATCGCTTCGTTGGGTGACACTTCTCCCATCCGGGCACGCCGGACCGACGATGGAGAGGGTGAGATGCGCGCAAGCGGCATGGCGGCAGGCATTGCGATGGCGGCGCTGTGCGCCTGTGGCGGCGGCGGATCCGCTGGCGGGACGGTAACGGCGCCGCCACAGGCGCACAGCGCCGCCATCGCAATGCCTGCCGC
>NZ_JAAILI010000054.1 GCF_012650175.1 Sphingomonas sp. S2M10 | reverse complement strand
GTCCCGTTTCCCTTTCGGAATTTCAGCTGGTTCGTCACCGGCACCGGTAAGTCGGTCAGGCATGAGCTATGCCAATAAGCTCAGTTCATACGAACACTCCTTTCTTCTTCGCGCCACAACGGCGCACGCCCAAAGGGTAACGATCCTCGCGTGAGGTGTGCCACATGGCACACCTGTCGCCGCTGCCCGATGGGCGCGACTTCACTCGCCTAGCGCCGCGGCCCTCCCCCGGAGGCCCGCCAGCGCGGGGAACAACAAGGGCTGCTGCCCTTTCGTTCCCGAAGGAAAATAGACGCCCCCGTGTTGTCCGCCAAGCGCGGCACCCGACGCCCAGATGGGCGTCGGCCGCGCTAGGGCGGCCTGCCCGCGCCAAGGCCATCGATTTTCCTCCTCCCTCCCCATCCCGCTCCTCGCCGGAGAGGCAGACCCGGTTGCTGCGGCAACCGGCTTTCAGCCGCAGGAAGAAGGAGAAAGGACAATGGCTTACACCCGATACAAGGGCGATCCCTACTGGAAACGGGCCAAGGTGGGCGGGACCAGTGCAGACGGCACCCCCTACGCCAAAGGCGACCGCGTGTTCTTCTATCCACGATCCGGCGCGACCTATGCAGGCGACGCCGCGTCCCGCGCATCAGCCGAGTTCGACGAGCTGGCAAGCCTCGAAGGCTGACCCTTTCCCCCCAATCGACACCACAGATCACAGGAGTTTCATCATGGGTATCACCACCATCAAGCTGTCGCAGCTTCGCCTTTCCCCGCTCAATCAGCGGCGCGTGAAGCCTTCCGCCGTGGAAGCGATGGCCGACGACATTGCCGCGCACGGCCTGTTGCAGAACCTTGTCGCCTACGAGGACGAGGGCCTGTTCTATGTGTTCGCCGGAGGGCGGCGCTATCGGGGCCTCAAGGAACTGGCGAAGCGCAAGCGGATCAAGAACAGCGACACCTTCCCCGTCGAGGTCCGCACCAAGGAAGAGGCCATCGAACTGTCGCTCGCGGAGAACTTCCAGCGCGAGGACATGCACCCCGCCGACAGCATCCGCGCCTTTGCGGCACTGCGCGACACTGGCATGGACGCCGAGGAAATCGCAGCCCGGTTCGGTCAGGCAGTCAGCTTCGTCTACAAGATGCTTCGCCTTTCCGCGCTCGCACCCACGCTGATCGACCTGATCGCCAAGGACCAGTTGTCGCTTGAGGCGGCGCGCGCGCTCACCCTCACCGAGGATCACGACCAGCAGATCAAGGTCTGCAAGGCGGCGAATGGTCACGCCCACACCATCCGGCGGATGCTCACCACGGAGAAGGTGGACACCACCAGCGGTGCGTTTCTTTTCGTCGGACGCGATGCCTATGAGGCGAAGGGCGGGACGATCACGGTGGACCTGTTCAGCCAAGGAGCGGAGGGCTTTGCCGACCAGCCCGAGCTTGTGCAGGAACTGGCCGAAGAAAAGCTGGACGGCATTGCGGATGAATATCGAGCGATCGGTTGGCACGAGGTCCGCGCCACGCTGGAACGGCCCTATGATCTCTACATGAAGGGCAGCATCTATCCGGCCACCCGCGAGCCGACCGAGGACGAGGTGGCGCGGCTTGCCGCCATCGATGCCGAAATCGAGGCGATTGCCGAGGCCGAGGGCGAAGATAGCGACGGCATCGAGCCGCTGTCCGACGAGCGCGACACCATCACCGAAGGAATGCGGGCGTTCAATGCGGAGCAGGTCGCAGTCGGGGGCGTGGCGCTATGGGTTTCGCATGACGGTTCGCTCGGCAAGAGCTTCTATCGCGCCAAGGCCGAGGCGAAGCCCAAAGCGAGCAGCGGTGAACCCCAACCCCTCTATAGCAACAGCCTGTTCGCGGACCTGACCCGCATCAAGACGCAGATCGTGCAGGAAGCCGTCGCGGCCGACCCGGCGCTGGCGCTCGACATCATGCTGGACAGCCTTGCAGGCCAGTTGCTCCACGGCGCGCACAGCTACCAAATGGCCCTTGAGGTTCAGGCCAAGACGGTCGCGACCGATGTGGCCGACGAGCTTATGGCAACGAGCGACGTTCGCCCCGTCGAGGAAGTGATGGCGACCCGCTTCGCATCGATCCCCACCGAAGGCCGGTTCGACGCAATCCGCGCCATGACCAGCGACGACAAGATGGCATTGCTGGCGGGCCTTGTCGCCATGACCGTTGACGGCACTGTGTTCGCGGGTGGCTCCCCCGGCAGTCGGCATCACCATTTCGAGCAGATCGCGCGCGCGACCGGCGTGGACATCGCAGCCCGTTGGACCGCCCCCATCGCACTGTTCGACAAGATGCGACGAGCCGCGATGATCGACCTGTTGCGCGAGGAATGCGGTGCTTCCAGCGCCGAGAATTGCGCGACCATCAAGAAGAAGGGTGATCTTGCCGTCAATGTGTCGGGACGGCTTCCGGGAGGGTGGCTACCTGCCCCCATGAAGATTGGCGCGTTCGATCAGCCCGAGGCCGACCCGGAGGATTTCGACACCGACATGGACGGTGACGGGATCGAGGACGACGACATGGAGCGCGGCGAATTTGCCGACGATGAAATGGCCTGATCTGATCGGGGGGCCGGTGATAATCGGCCCCCTTCCCTCTGTCTCAGCAGCGCCCTCGCCGCCAGCGCGACAGCCATGCCCCGCATGGCTGTCGCGCCCGCTGCCCTTGCAGGCCAGCGCGCGCCGCCCGCCCACAAGGGACGGGCGGCGCGATTGCGGCTAAGTTATAGCCTCAGTCGTAGTGTGGGCCATCCACGTGCGTGCCGCTGAAATCCACGCCGCGCCGCGTCGCCACGAGGTCGAAGCGCTTGAAGAAGGCGAGGGCTTCTCCTGGCGTAACGCGCACCTCGACGGCGCGCACCGCTGCCGGAGCAGGCTCAAATTCAGCAGATCGAAGGAGGTATGCCACCAGCGACACGTCAGTCACAGGGGTGCCCCGGTTCTCTCCGGAAGCGATCCTGAATCCTACGACACGCTCGTCACTTTCGGCCTTCCCCAAGGACACCAGATAATCGGCAAGCGCCACGTTGTCGGAAATGTCCGCCGCAACAGTCCCCTTGAAATCGTTATATTGGACGCCAGCGTTGAAGGTATCCATTCCATTTCCCCGTTCTGCTATTTCGCGCGAGCCGATCTCGCTGCGCTCCTACCTAATGCTGCGCGCCGTCATTCGTCGCTTGAAACAGCCACGAGCATATAAGTCCGCGTTTAGCGCTGCCGGGAGCCGCAAAAGCAAAGGGCGGAAGACCGCTCTCCCGCCCCCTACTGGTGACGCTGGCGCAACTGCGCCGATGGTGCGGGGCCGGCCACACCAGCAGACCAGCCAACGATCAGTGCCCAGACGGTTTCGAAAGAAACAGAACAGAGCTTCATCACGTTAGTCACTGGGTTCAGGTTGGTGTTCTTGACCTTGTGCGCCTTGCGAGCGCGAGATTTTGAACGTGTAATCATAGGCAATCCCTCCATGAAGATGACGCTCGCATAGCGAAGCGCCAGGGCCAAAAAGAGGACACCGATAATCAGCCAGCCTGCGGGAATTGAACCCCCCAGCACCCCGAAGCCACGAAGGCTGGTGACCTGCTCCCCAGAATTCATGCCATTGGTAAGTTAGCTCGTCAGATGGAGACGAGCGATGCGGCGAAGCCGATTTACCGAGGATCAGATCATTGGGGTGCTGCGGGAGCATGAGGCTGGCGTGAA
>NZ_JAAILI010000053.1 GCF_012650175.1 Sphingomonas sp. S2M10 | reverse complement strand
GACAACTTCACTTTAGAGACCTGCGGGCCGATCATGACCGCCTTGATGAAGCCTGCGGGCGCTACGCGCCCTTGCCTTCATCAAGGCAGTGCGCCCCTTCGAGGGGCCGCTTCCCAATGTGCTACGGCACGGAATACACGTCCAACGCTATCCTGGCCTGGACTGACGACAGCGGCGTGGGTTGGCATTACATCGCGCCGGGCAAGCCCCAGCAGAACGGCTACAACGAGAGCTTCAACGGCCGGCTACGCGACGAGCTGCTGAACGAGACCCTGTTCCGGTCCTTGCCGCACGCGCGGGCCGTGCTGGAGACCTGGCGGCGCGACTACAACGAGCGCCGGCCGCACTCCAAGCTCGGATGGATGACGCCCAGGGAGTACGCCAGCGCCTTCTGCGGAGAGACCGGCCGGCACGCTGCGCAGGCTGATAGCTCCGCGCACCGGCCTCTTGCCACCCACCAACACCAAGGTTCAAATCAACCCAGGACTCTCGTTATGGCTGGATGAGAAATGGGGGGCACGTCAAGACGGCCGCACTACACAGCGCTCGAGACAACTATCTCGATTACGTTTCCACCGCGCGCCTCGATCGGAGCGAGCCGATAGAGAACGACGAGCAGGCGCAAGCCGAGGTCGCAAGCGATTTCGCTGAAGCGCTCGACGACACTCTCGATGATTATGCGGATAAGCTCGACAAGCTGCGTGCGATCGATTTCGGGCCGAAGTCAGCCGTTGCGGAGGGCGCCGTCATCAAGCTGTCCGGCAAGTACTTCGTGATCGCAGTGTCGACGAGTAGGTTTACCTGTCATGGGCGTGAGCTCATGGGTATTTCCACGATGGCCCCGATCTTCGAGGCGATCGAGGGTGCGCGGGCGGGTGAAACCGTGCAGTTCAACGGCCGGGACCTCACCGTTGAGGCCGTTGCCTAGGCGAGGACCCGCCGTGCTGCATTATGCAGCCCCACAGAAATTCAATCCGGATCTTAGGCGGCCGCGGCCCAGCGGTTGGCACACACAACATCTGGGGGGTGAGGCTGCGGACAGATAGCGTCAAAAGCCTTGCCGACCCAACGGCTATCTCCCGGGGCCGTTACATCGAACCGATGTTGAGTTTATGCCCCTAGAGACGCTCATGATCCCCACGCCCCACCACGGAAAGCCTACCTGCACAGCCAGAAGACCGAAGGCCATGCCATACACGCTGGCTCCCAACGCCAAGGGAAGGATGGCAAGAGCACCCCGCTTCATTTCATGGGCCCCGCTTTGAGCGGGAGCACACACTGTCTCGTCCATGGCGGGCTTCGCTTCGTTTGGGCCAAGCGTCTGCATCAGCTGACTGGCCTTCGGCCGCGAATGATCATTTCTGTGGCTTAGCTTGCGTTGTTATCATCGCATCGAGGGATCCGGTGATCATCGCCGTGCTTGGGCAGCGTATGGCGCGTGTCTCGATGGCGCGGTGAGTACGCCTGCGCGCACCGGCCAACACCGCCAGCGCAGTGAGCAACGCCGCCGCGTAGAGAAACAAGCCGCCGGGCCCCACTAAATCCATCACTACTCCCCCGATGAGCGGCCCAGCAGCGGTCCCGATACCGTTGAGCAGAAGAAGCCCGCGAGCTGTGCCCAGAAGCCGACCCGCAGGAAGATCGTCGTTGGCGACGGCTAGACATAGCGAATAGATGGGAATGCCGAAGCCGCCGAACAGCGCGCCCGCGGCGAGTAGCAGAGGCAGAGGCGCGTCCGCCGCCATCGCTACGGCGATAGCGGACGCTGCGGAAGCCAGGGCCGCGCCGGCGATGACGAGGTTTCGCGACACCTGGTCCGATAGCCATCCGAGAGGCCATTGCAGGGCGAGCGTCCCACCAAGGACTGCCGCCATGAACGCGGATATGCCGCCCACATCGAGGCCGATCCTCTGTGCAAAGTTAGGTCCCAAGCCCCAGAAACCGCCTATGGCCAGGCCCGCCAGGAAGACGCCGACCGATGCTAGAGGCGAGACCGCGAAAAGATCGCGGAAGGCGACGGGTTCCTGTCGAACATCGGCCGGCGGATGGCTGGGCAGCAGAGTGACTGGGACGACCGCCGCCGATATCAGCAGTGAGACGATCAGGAACAGGGTCACGTCTGCAGGTGGGGCCACGTTTAGAAGTGCTTGGCCAAGAGCCCACGAGCCCATCGAAACGACGCCGAAGATCGACAAGAGCTGACCGCGTGTGGACGGAATAGCGTGAGCGTTGAGCCAACTCTCAGTCGCAAGGATCATGCCGGCATAGGCGAAGCCGGTTACAAGCCGAAGTGGCATCCATGCGCTCGCGTCTACGAATGCGACATGGAGGAGAGAAGTCATCGAAGCGATCGCCGCGAAGCCAGCGAAGGTCCTGACGTGACCGACAGACACGATGATCCGGGGCAAAACCAGCGCGCCGATCGTGAAGCCCGCGAAATAAAAGGACATCATTGCGCTGATCGTCCCGGCCGAGAAGCCTTCCTGACCAGCTCTCACAATCAGGAGAGTACCCAGCAGACCATTGCCCAGGAGCAGTGTGGCGACACTTAACAACAGCGCCGCAACCGGAGCCAAAACGAGTCCCCGCGCGCACGCTGCCTTTACGTCGTCCATCGCCTGGCTCATTTCCGAGCCTGACGCGGAGGCTGATACTCCGCGGAACTGATGAACTGAGCAAAGGCTTCGCACCAGATGACAACGGTGCTGTAGTCTCGAACATCGATATCGGCGGGCACCTCTACGATGAAGCCGTTGAACGTTTTCACATCGCCCACCCGAGCGGATGCGTCCTTGATCGCGAGGAACGCTTCCTCTGTGTCGACGAAGTGTGGGGTGAGATAGAGCTTGTAGTCCGGCCCCGGCGAGAGGCGGCCGATGTGCGCGATCCGGAGAGGCAAGACCCGCACTTCACCTTCGCCCCAATGCAGCAGGTCGCTGCCGGCGAGATCCCGAACAAGCCTTCCGGAATAAAGCGCTTCAGGCGTCGAGCTGCGCAGGACAGCTTCGGTCGGCGAAACCGGCGCGGTCAGGATCGGGAGCATGTAGATGCCACCAGCAAAGCCTGCGGCGGCGGCGGCGATATGGGTGGCGGCTAGAATGAGCCAACGTGGCATCTTTCACGTGCTCTCCAGTTCCGCCACCAAACGATCCGCGTCGAGATGAAAATCCGAGAAGACGATGCGACCGTTGGCGTTGATGACGGTAAACCACGGCGTTCCCCGTGTTCTGTAATCTTCCATGAATGTGGGAAAAGCCGCGCCAGCTGGCGGCTCGTCATGCCCGAAAGCAATGGGGAGATTGTATTCGACTTGATTGATGCGCAGTTTCTCGAAGGTATTTTCGTGGGCACCTTCGAAGACCGTTTGGATCACTGCAAACCCGACACCTCTGGATTCCAGCGCTCCGTGCAATTTCTGCAGAGTGGGAAATCCATGCAGATGGCAGCCACGGCACCAATGCTGAAACGCGAACACGATCTTCGGGCCTACGCCCAGATCCGATAGTTGGATCGGCGTGGCGAGGTTGCCGCCATCTACACCGATCCACCGTTGCACACGAAGCTGAGGAGCTTGACGTTCGGCCGGGCTCATTCTTCTCTCCAACCACGATGCAGACACCCGATGCCTGGCGAAACATCGCGTCCACAGCGGCTTTGCTATGCGTTACTGCTCCCTGAGCCAGAGGGTCGCGTGGTCGATGAGACCAATGCTCTTCTCAACTATACCCATCGAAACAAAGCGTTCGCGTGATCGACTATGAATTCCCACGCTGAACTTTTCCAATAGCGACGTGACATAGTTTCTATATCTTCGACGGGAGCAAATCGGAGCGTGCGTTCGACCTGGGTGACGTCAAATCTGGAAAGCGGGCGCAGCAGGTAGCTTACGTTTGTGGGCTGTCGCTCGGTACGCTTCTTCGATTGTCTCTACAGCCGTCGGCGCCACGACGCGTCCCTCGAGGTAATCGTCGATCTCATCGTAGGTCACGCCGTAGACATCCTCATCTGGGCGCAACGGCATGAGATCGTCCAAATCCGCAGTCGGAACCTTGCCGATTATCTCAGGCGGGGCGCCAAGGTGAACCCCAATCGCGCGAACACGTCGCTTGTTGAGACCCGCGAGAGGCAGAACATCCGCGGCGCCATCGCCAAATTTGGTGAAGAACCCCATGACCGCTTCCGCTGCATGGTCCGTACCGATCACTAGGCCACCCAGGCTTCCAGCGAGCGCGAATTGAGCAATCATGCGCTGGCGCGCCTTGACGTTACCTAGCGCTCTGCCGCGGTCGTGAGGATCAACTGGATCGTATCCGGAGTACGTCAGTTCCGCCCAAAGAGCGTCCGTTGCGGGCCTCACATTGATCGCCACCGTACGGTCAGGCTTGATCGTCGAGAGAGCAAGTTGAGCATCGTGCTCATCCGACTGAATGCCATAAGGTAGCCGCACCGCAAGAAACTCGCACTCGTACCCGGTGCGGCGAAGCTCCTTCACGGCCGATTGCGCCAGCAGGCCCGCGGTCAGGGAATCGACGCCCCCGCTGATTCCAAGCACATACGCTCGCTGGCCAGACCTTCTCAAATAATCGCGAAGGAAGCCGATACGGCTCGCGGCCTCTTGTTCAGCATCGAACGTTTGAGAGACGCCGAGCGCTGCGATGATTTCAGCTTGAGCGTGCATGGCGACCTCATGACGTGAACCGCAAGCAGGCGATGACCGTGCCTTCTCCGTCCGACAGCCGGCGGCGTTCGCCTAACATCCCACGGGCGCACATACGCGTGCAACGCTGGTCGGAAGGTATTGAAACTATAGCGAGCAGACATTGGGCAAAGATGCTGCTCTACCGCTATAGTCGAGGTGCGATTAGCGCGATTCATAGTGATGATAAACAGATCTATACTGATACGGCATTCGGTTGTCTGAGTTTCAGCCTGTCGATCCATTCGGCATCATGCAAGTGCGAAGATCATCTACGCAGTAGCCTGAGATTAAGTCGGTTCCGGTCTGTCGTGACGAGCAAGGGGGTTCGGCATGGTCACCAGAGGTTTCACCGGCCGCGGTTCAGGCGGCGACCACGATGGCCGCATTCCGCCGGGTCAACATCTCGTAGAAAATTTTCCCGTACTGACCGCGGGACCGACGCCACGTATCGAGACATCCGACTGGAAGTTTACGGTCAAGATCGGTCCAAAGCCGATCAAGGTCTGGACCTGGAGCGAGTTTAACGCCCTTCCGAAAACCAACGTAACTAAAGACATACACTGCGTTACGTCATGGTCGAAGCTCGACACCAAGTGGGAAGGCGTGCTGATCGAAGACATCCTCGCGGATGCAGGACTCGAGCGGCCCACCGATTTCGTCTTGGCCCACTGCTACGATGGCTATTCGACCAATGTCCCGCTCGCCGACCTTCTGGCCGGTAAGGCGATGGTCGCGACTGGGTATGCGGGCGAGCCGCTTCCCCGTGATCATGGCGGACCGGCGCGCCTGCTAGTACCTCATCTATACTTTTGGAAGTCCGCCAAATGGGTGAATGGGCTGCAGTTCACGACGCGTGATGAAGCTGGCTTCTGGGAACTGCGCGGCTATCACATCTACGGCGATCCGTGGCGCGAACAACGGTACACCCATGACTGAGATCGACGCGCAACCCGCGTCGTGGCAGTCATGTGTGATCGACGAGATCGTCCAGCAGACCCCAAGTATAAAGAGCTTTTTCCTGCTGCTACGGGAGCCTTTCTTCCATACCGCCGGCCAGCACGTTGACGTGCGCCTGACCGCCCCCAATGGCTATCAAGCGATGCGCAGCTATTCGATTGCATCGTCGGCTGCCTCGTCCCCGATCCTCGAGTTGGCAATAGAGCGTCTGCCCGATGGCGAAGTCTCGCCGTTCTTCCACGACGTCGCCGCTCCTGGCGACGAAATCGAACTTAGAGGTCCTCTCGGTGGCCACTTTTTGTGGCCCGAACCTGCTGACGACCCGGTGCTGCTGATCGGCGCAGGTTCGGGCTTGGTCCCACTGATGGCAATGATCAGGCAGCGCCAAGCACTGGCCCAGGCCGTTCCAGTTGCGCTGCTCTTGTCCGCTCGGACCAGTCGCGACGTACTCTTCTCCAGCGAACTTCGCTCGATCGAGATGCGTGATTCTGCGTTGGTCCTAGCCGTCGCGATAACGCGCGAAGCGCCAATGCGCGCCTCGGACTTTGGCCGACGGATCGACGCCGAGATGGTCAAGGAGACGATCGCCCGCCTGGGTCGAGATCCTGCCCACGTGTTCGTTTGCGGGTCCAACGGTTTCGTCAACATCGCGACGGACGGCGCGTTAGCGGCCGGGCTCGACGCCTCGATCATTAAGACTGAGCGCTATGGAGGGTAGAGGCAGCGAAATGGTCGAATCCCTCCAGACGAAAGCGCTCAACTACGGCCCAGGCCGGGGAGCCTGAGCGCACTACGCCGCGTCGCTTATTCGAACCTTTGTCTTTCGGGAGACCACTGTGAGCCGCTTTGCAGAACCAGTTTTCGTAGCCGCAGGCCTTCGGACCCCTTTTGGGCGCGGCGGGGGAGCACTGGCGAATTATGACGCGGTCTCCTTATCCGTGCCCGTCGTTCAGGAGATGGGGAAGCTTGCCGAGCCCGACCTCGTTGTCTGGGGAAGCGTCATCCCAAACCTGGGCTGGAGCAATATCGCTCGTGAGGTATGGCTAGACGCGAAACTCAATCCCAATGTCCCGGCATTCTCCGTTGTTCTTGCGTGCTCAACCAGCATGACCGCGTGTTTCGCTGCGGCCGGCATGCTCGGTGGCGGCCTTAACTTGATCATGGTCGGCGGCTCTGAGGTCATGAGCCGGCCATCGCTCGCGCTTACCCCCGAGGCATCAAAGCGGCTCACCGATTTGTTCGCGCAGGATGCCGCAGCAGCACTTGCCGCCTTGGGGGCGCTGGCTCCTACCGACTATGTGCTCCCGACGAAGGGATGGGCCAACCGCCTTACCGGCAGGACGATGGGCGATCACATGGAGGAGACCGCCAAGGCGTGGCGGATCTCGCGTGAGGCACAGGACGACTGGGCTCTCAAGAGCCACCAGCGAGCGATCGCCGGTTGGGACAGCGGTTTCTTCGATGACCTCGTGATTGCACTGCCGGAACTTGCCCGCGATGCAAACCCGCGTGCGGACACGTCCGCCGAACGGCTGTCAGGTCTGAAGCCGGCCTTTGATCGCGAGAGCGGCATGGGTAGCCTGACAGCTGGCAACAGCTCTCCGATCACAGATGGGGCGGCCGGCTGTTGGGTGTCCAATGAAGAAGGTTTGCAGAGGCTCCCCGAAGGCACGGCTCACGTGCGGCTCGTCGACTTCGAAATATCTGCGGTCGACCTCCACACGGAGGGGCTTCTGATGGCACCGTCATATGCCATTCCGCGTCTGCTCGCGCGACATCAGCTGGCATTCTCCGACATTGCCCTTTGGGAGATCCACGAAGCCTTCGCGGCACAGGTCTTGGCCAATGTCGCAGCCATCACCGATCCGAATTGGGTCCGAGAGAAGGCCGGCGTCTCGCCCGAGATGGGTAACTTCGACTGGGATCGCGTCAATCCCAACGGCGGTTCGGTAGCTATCGGGCATCCCTTCGGCGCGACTGGCGCGCGTGACCTCAGCCAAGCCGTCAAAGAGCTGTGGGCCATGCCGGTCGGGTCTCTCGGGATCGTCAGCATCTGTGCCGACGGCGGTCAAGGCACCGTCGCCCTCCTCGAACGCGTCTGATTGGGGGGTATGAGATGAAGGCGATCCGCTTCCATGAGTTCGGCGCTCCCGAGGTCCTCCGCTATGAGGATGCGCCACTAGCTGTCGCGTCAAGCCGGCACGAGGCTTTCCTCCGCGAACTGGGTGCTGACGAGTTCATCGACTACACGCAGACCAAGCCCGAAGACGATGTGCGCGACGTCGATCTCGTCGTCGACGCTGTCGGCGGCCCGGCCGCGAGCCGCTTTCTGCAGACCATCCGTCCGGGCGGCGCGCTGTTCCCGATTTTTCCCCTCGGCTTTGCCGGACATGACGAGGCTGCCGGCCGGGGGGTGACCGTTTCGGCGACTCAGGTTCGTTCCAACGGCGATCAGTTGGCCAAGCTAGCTCAACTACTCGATAGCGGTGCGGTTCGCGTCGCCGTGGACAGCACATTCCCGCTTTCCGAAGCGGCTGCCGCTCATCATCGAGCAGAGGCAGGCCACATCCAGGGCAAGAT
Source organism: Sphingomonas sp. S2M10 (assembly GCF_012650175.1). Taxonomy (GTDB): domain Bacteria; phylum Pseudomonadota; class Alphaproteobacteria; order Sphingomonadales; family Sphingomonadaceae; genus Sphingomonas. Next base: position 1,766 of record NZ_JAAILI010000053.1, on the reverse strand, counting down.
CGTTCTGACTATTGGTGCCGCCGCCGATCAGAGCCGCGACACGGGGGGCCCGTCATCGCAGTGGCCGCCGCGCGTGAGGGGGCACTGACGTGACTAAGCCAAAGCGCATGATCGGCCATGTTCAGGCTTCAAGGCCCCGACCGGGAGAGCTCTGGTGAGCCTGAACTCTGACAAAACAGATTTCGGGCCGGCACAGCGGGCGAAGGCGCTTGCGGACCTCATGGTCCTCGACACGCCGGAAGAGCAAGCCTTCGACGATCTCGTTTTCGTCGCGGCAAAGGCTTGCGACGTTCCGATCGCGCTCATCACTCTCCTCGACACCGACCGTCAATGGTTCAAGGCCAAGTACGGGCTCGAGGTGTGCGAGACCGAAATCGAACACTCGGTCTGTCGGATCGAGATCGATCAGGGCGACCTCTTGGAAATCGTCGATCTCACAAATGACGCGCGGACCAAGCGCAATCCGCTCGTCACCGGCGTCAGGCACTTTCGCGCCTACGCTGGCGCACCGCTCATGCTGCGATCCGGCGCGATCGTTGGTCGGCTCTGCGTCATCGATACCGCTCCGCGGCCTAAAGGGCTCAGCGAAGCGGAAAAGGCGATGCTTCAGGCACTTGCTCGCCTCGCCAGCGAAAATCTTGAACTGCGCCGTGTCGCCAACGCGAGCGAGCGCCTCACGGGGCTGCAGACAGCCTTGGTCGAGATCGGCGAGACCATACGAAGCAGTCACGACACCGCCGAGATGGCGTCGGCTACCGCCGCCATCGTGGGCAGGGCGCTTGCCACGGACCGGGCCGGGTTCGGATCCGTCGACGATGACGTCGAGACCATTGACGTCGAAACAGATTGGACGGCGCCCGGGATTATGAGCATCGCCGGCCGCCACCGTCTCGAAGAGTACGGAAGCTTGCGCAAGCCGCTCGTCGGTGGCGACCCCCTGATCGTTTGGGACGCCCTAACCGACGACCGCACGCTCCATAATCTCGAGAGCGCAGTGCGTGTCGGCGTTCGGTCTCTGGTCGACATGCCAGTGAGAGATCGAGGCAAGACCATCGCCGTCTTCTTTGTCCATTCGGCGCACCCCCGACCGTGGCCAGCAGAAGAAATCTCGTTCCTGCGGAGCGCGGCGGACCGGCTCGAGGCTGGGGTCGCGAGGCTCCGCACCGAGCAGCAGCAAGTCATCGTGAATGGTGAGATCGCTCACCGCTTGAAGAACATGCTCACTATGGTTCAGGCCATCGCGAGCCAAACGTTGCGAAACGTCACCGATCGCGATGCAGTCTAAGGACGCACTCCGCCACAAGAGCTCGCTCACCGCGCGGAAAATATCGAAGCGCCATCTATGTCTTTGAAGTCGGTCAGCGGATAGAAGCCGAGAAGGCAATCGCGCAGTTTGCCGCTGAAACAGACAAGGCTGTCCACACTCTGGTGCTCCCGTTCAAGGGTTTCAAAGCTTCGGACGAGCGCTATCAGAACTATTATCGCACCGATCCAAGCAGGCCCTTCTGCCAGCGCTACATCGATCCAAAGCTGGATTTCATCCGGAAGCATTTTTCGGAGATCGCGTTGCCGCGATGAATGAATAATTGGGCTGTCGTGCAGGTCGCGATCTCATATCCCAACTGTCTGTAGGATGCAGTTGACCTGCTCCCCAGAATTCATGCCATTGGTAAGTTAGCTCGTCAGATGGAGACGAGCGATGCGGCGAAGCCGATTTACCGAGGATCAGATCATTGGGGTGCTGCGGGAGCATGAGGCTGGCGTGA
>NZ_JAAILI010000052.1 GCF_012650175.1 Sphingomonas sp. S2M10 | reverse complement strand
AGCGGGATGCGAGCCTGATGGAGTGGCTGGATACCCTGTGAAATAATGCGAAGGTCGTGGTGACAAGTGCCCTTGCTTTGCGGGCCTACACCGCGTTCCTTCGCATTATCGCTTCCTCGCGATAAGCCATCATCCATAATCATCTCGACGCGGCGATGCGCGCCGCCAATATCACCGGCGATACCGGCACGCTGAACCGGCAAGCGAAATCCGCCGCGCGCTCAGCCTTCGAGAGCGCCAAGCAGCGTTTCTTCGGTCATCTGCTGACCAGTATGAAGACGCCGACGCTGGTCCGCTCGATCGAGCAGGACCTGGCGGCCGGCCATTCCGCCGTCATTCAGATCGTCTCGACCGGCGAAGCCCTGATGGAGCGGCGGCTGGCCGAGATCCCCACCGAGGAGTGGAATGACGTCCGCGTCGACATCACGCCGCGCGAATATGTCTAATGTGGAGCTCCACATTAGACATATTCTTTGCAGTCGCAGTTTATGTCGAGCGTGGCGGCGAGAGACGCAGGTTTCCTTCGGTTTTCCATGATTTCACTCCAGATAATTACGGTTCCCTCGA
>NZ_JAAILI010000051.1 GCF_012650175.1 Sphingomonas sp. S2M10 | reverse complement strand
TCGCTCACCACGGCGGTCGGATGCCCAGCGGAATGGAGAGCCGTGTGCATTGAAAGGTGCAAGCACGGTTCGGGGGGAGGCGCTGAGGCGTCCTCGAAAGAGGCGTCTCGCGTCTACCCTACCGAGACGCCGGCACGGTGGCTCGGTCGGCGCGAACGCGCCGATAGGGCCGTGCCCGTCAGGGTCGCGCAGGGTCTTCAAGCCTGATGGTATGGATTTCGCCGTCTTCACCGCCGAAGCGTCAGACCCGCTCATTATCATCGGTGAGGATGTTGGCAGATGCGTAGGAGAGTGCGACCGCGCTCGAATGCGATCGTTCCTCCGGCCATGATCGCACGCGTGTGACGCCCCGTGAAGGGCTCTCCTGTCTTGGACGCCGCCAGAATCTCGGTCGGCCCGGACGGCAACCATGTCACGGCCATGCGCAAACCGTCGTCGAGGAAATCAATGTCGGCCCGGCTGCCGTCTGCGCATGTGACGTATCGCTGTTCCAAGACCCGCGTCATTGAGTGAGGTCGGTGTATCTCCGACGTGTCGCGAGTATTTGGTGACGGCTCCGAACAGCCAACGGTCATCATAAGTAGCGTGGCGGCGCAGATGCGCACGTCAACCATTCCGCTTCCTCATTAATCCGGACTCACGCCTCGCGGGTCCGTCGCCAAGTTGGCCGGCAACCCCGAAGGGCTGCCGGCTCGGGTATGGTCCCGCAACGAGCCGGTTATTCAGCTCGCCGAAGGGTTGGCGGAAACAACCTTGCCGTCCGCACCAATCACGACGTGAAGCGTGCGCCGTGCGACAGGCTCGGAGGGATTGGTGAAAGTCACGACGGTCTGACGCGCGCCGTTGGCGGTCCGCTGCGCGGTGCCCTCGACCTTTGCTTTGGACCAGCTCGGGGCGAGCTTGGATTGCGTCACCATGCGAACGACGTGCTGACGCGCCACCTCGGCGGGCGCTTGGCTATGCGCTTCCTCGTCGTGAACGGGATGGGCGGCGGCGGGGGCTGCGGCCAATACCGCGACGGCTAGGACTGCGTATTTCATGGGTAGTCTCCTCGTGGTGGAAAGGGTGGAGTGCATCGCTACGATCAGGATTTCGGCTTCGCAGCGAAGCTGCGGAACGTGCCGGTCGCCGTCACGGTGATGGTCACGGGCGCAGTGGTGCGGTTGCGCCAATACCATCCGTGCATCCCGTCGAAAGGAGCCTGGAAATCGCCCTTCTCGCCGGCGGACGATCCTTTCTCGTAGCTGGTGTATTTATCTGCCGGCGCGTCGTGTTCCTCGCCGTGAAGCTCGAAACGGACCTCCGGTCCGCCGGTCGACCAGGCGTAGGCGATCCGGTCGCCAGCGCGCATGTCTGCCTTCACTTCGCGACCTTCGTCGGGCTGGAGCGTGATCTTCACCTCGGCCGTCTGCGCGGTCGCCGGCACGCTCGACCTTGCAGCCGGCGAAGCCGGCGCCGTGGTCGCCGGGACTGTGGCGGTCTCGGCTGCATGTTCGGCCTGCTTGACCTCTCCCATGCGAGTGAGGCCGAGCAGGCGGCCCGTCCCGATCGGATCGACGCCGTATTCGGCGGGCAGGATCGTCGTCGCGAGCAGCGCGACGGCGACGCCGAAGGCAAGCGCCGTTGCCCGGTTGAGCTGGCGCAGCGTCGGGAGATCGCCGACGTTTGGCAGATTGGCGTTTTTCATCAGGCGTTCCCTTCGAGAATGAGGCCGGCGAGCTGGTAGCCGGTAAGGACGAAGCCCGCGGTCATCAGGACCACGTTCGCGGCAAAGGCATGTCGGCGGAAGCTGGCGGTGCGGCGCCAGTAGCCCATGACGATCAGGATCGCGGACAGAGCGAGTAACTGGCCGATTTCGACGCCGACGTTGAACGACAACAGATTCACCAAAAGGCCGTTCGATGGCAGCGCGAAGTCCTGGAGCTTGGTCGCGAGGCCGAAGCCGTGGAACAGGCCGAAGATCAGGACCGCGGCCTTGGCGTTAGGCTGGACGCCGAACCACCGCTGATAGGCACCGAGATTGTCGAGCGCCTTATAGACCACCGACAGACCGATAATCGCGTCGATCGCATAGGGACTGACGTGGGTGCCGAGCAGAACGCCGGCGATCAGCGTCGTGCTGTGGCCGATCGCGAACAGCGTCACGTAGGCGGCAACCTGCTTCATCCGGTAGAGGAAGAAGATCACCCCGAACAGAAACAGCAGATGGTCGTAACCTGTGACCATGTGCTTGGCGCCGAGATAGAGGAAGGCGCCAGGGGCGGGTCCGTTGATCGTTTCGATGAATGCCTGATCGCCTTCGGCGACCCCATGTGCATAGGCGGCGCTTGCCATGAACGTCGCGGTGGCGACGGCAAGGAACGTCGTCACCCCTCTCAAGTGCAGCGGGAGGCGCCACGGGCGGTTGGATGATGTTTCCACGGTAAATTGTCTCCGCTTCATCACGCGAGCGCGTGCGTCGGGGTGGCAGGGTCGGGGCGTCGCCGTTGCGACCACCGGCCCGCCAGGGCGGTGATCGCTGGCAGCACCAGCAAGGTCAGGGCGGTCGAAGTAATGAGGCCGCCGATGACGACGGTTGCGAGCGGCCGTTGCACCTCGGCACCTGTGCCGGTGGCGAGCGCCATCGGCACGAAGCCGAGCGATGCCACCAGCGCGGTCATCAGCACCGGGCGGACGCGCTCCATTGCGCCGTCCACGATCGCGTCATCGTCGCTCGCCCCTTCCTCGCGATGCTTCCCGATCGCGCTCATCATCACGAGGCCGTTGAGGACGGCGACGCCCGACAGGGCGATGAACCCGACCGCTGCGGTGATCGAGAAGGGGATGCCGCGCAGCAGCAGCGCAAACACGCCCCCGGCAAGCGCCATCGGCACCGCCGAGAACACGATCGCCGCCGACACGAAGCTGCCGAGCGCCATGTAGAGCAGGGCGTAGATCGCAATGAAGCAGATCGGCACCACGATCAGCAGGCGTAGCCGAGCCGATTGCAGGCTCTCGAAGGTGCCGCCCCACTCGGTATACATGCCAGCGGGGAGCTGCATCTGGCCGATCTTCGCCTGCGCTTCCTCGACGAACCCGCCAAGGTCGCGCCCACGCACGTTGATCTGCACGACCACCATCCGCTTGCCGTTCTCACGACTGATCTGGTTCAACCCTTGGGTGTAGTTGAACCGGGCGACCTGGCTTAGCGGGATCGAGCGCGCCACCTGACCTTCGGCAGCGGGCAGCATCACCGGGATCGACCCCAGCGTCTCAAGGTCGTCCCGCTGCGCGTCGGGCAGGCGGACCACGACGTCGAACCGCCGGTCGCCCTCGAACAGCAGCCCGGCCTCACGCCCGCCAAGCGCAGCCGAGACGGTGTTCGCCACCTCCTCGACCGACAGGCCGTAACGGCCCGCCGCCTGACGGTCGATCTGCACGTCGAAGGTCGGCGCGCCGGACGTCTGTTCGGCACTCACGTCGCCAGCGCCGGGGATCGTGCGCATGACGGCGGCGATGCGCTTCGCCTGTTCGCTCATCGCGTCGAGGTCGTCGCCGTAAAGTTTGATCGCGACGTCGGCGCGAACGCCGGCGATCAGCTCGTTGAAGCGCATCTGGATCGGTTGCTGGATCTCCGTCCGGTTGCCGATCAGCGGCTTCATCCGCTCCTCGATGCGGCGAAGAATGTCCTCCTTGCTTTTCACCTCCGTCGGCCACTCGTTCTCCGGCTTGGGGATGACGTAGGTATCCGACGCATTGGGTGGCATCGGATCGGTGCCGAGGTCGGCGTTACCGTTCTTGGAGAAGACCAGCGCCACCTCCGGCAGCGTCTTCAATGCATTCTCGATCTGGAGCTGCATCTGCGTCGATTGGTCGATCGACGCAGATGGCACGCGGAAGTTGGTGACGGTTATGTCCTTCTCGTCGAGCTGCGGCATGAACTCCTCGCCGAGGAAGCCAAAGCTCAGCACGGCCGCGACGAACACGCCGACACCGCCCAGGATGAAGGGCATCGGGCGGGCGACAGCCCGGCCCAGCACGGGGGCGTAGCGTTCCTTGAACCAGCGGATCGGCTTCACTTCCGTCTCACTGACCCGGCCCTTGACGACGATCGCGATCATCGCGGGAACGAAGGTAAGCGACAGGACGAAAGCAGAGGCGAGCGCCACCATCAACGTGATCGCCATCGGCGCGAACGTCTTGCCCTCAACGCCCTGGAAGGTGAGCAGCGGCACGAAGACGAGGAAGATGATGAGCTGACCATAAACGGTCGGCCGCACCATCTCCTTGGCCGCGAGCGTCGTTTCCTCCATCCGCTCTTCGCGGGTGAGAAGCCGGCCTTCATGCTCCTGGCGTTCGGCGAGGCGGCGAAGCGCGTTCTCGACGATGATGACGGCGCCGTCGACGATCAACCCGAAATCGAGCGCGCCGAGGCTCATCAGATTGCCCGACACGCCCAGCCCGTTCATTCCTGCGGCCGTCATCAACATGGTAATCGGGATGACTGCGGCGGTGATGAGCGCAGCGCGGATGTTGCCGAGCAGCAGGAACAGCACGACGATGACGAGCAGCGCGCCTTCGGTCAGGTTCTTTTCCACCGTCGCGATCGTCGCGTTGACGAGCTTTGAGCGGTTATAGACCGGCTCGGCGAACACGTCGGGCGGCAGCGCCTTGTTGATCTGCGTCAGCTTCTCGGCGGCGTCTGTCGCGACGATGCGGCTGTTGTCGCCTACCAGCATCAGCACGGTCGAGATGACCGCTTCCGATCCCATGCGACTGCCGGAGCCGGTGCGGACCGCACCGCCGATCACCACCTGGCCCACGTCCTTGACGCGAACGGGGACGCCGTTGCGGGTCGCGACGACGGCTTCCTGAATGTCTTCGATCGACTTCAGACGAGCATCGGCGCGGACAAGGAAGCTCTCGCCAGCGCGGCGGACATAGTTCGACCCGGCGGAGAGGTTGGCCCGCTCCATCGCATCCGCCAGCTCCGTGACGGACAATCCATAGCTGGCGAGCGCGTTGAGGTTCGGCTCGATCAGATATTGCTTCACATAGCCGCCGTTGGAATCGACGCCGGCGACGCCGCGCACCGCCCGCATCTGCGGGCGGATGATCCAGTCCTGCACCGTGCGGAGATAGGCGGCCTTCGCCAGTTCGGTGGTCAGCCGCTCGCCCTCGGGGGTGAGGTAGCTGCCGTCCGACTGCCAGCCCGGTTTGCCGTCGACCGTCTTCAGGCCCTTGCCGTCGGGATGGCGGAAGGCGACCGAATAGAAGAAGATCTCGCCAAGCCCGGTGCTGAGCGGCGCGAGGATCGGCTGCGCGTTGGCGGGAAGGCTGTCGCGCGACTGTGCGAGCCGTTCCGTCACCTGCTGGCGCGCAAAGTAAATATCGGTGCGGTCGGTAAAGACCGCTGTCACCTGGCTGAAGCCATTGCGTGAGATGGAGCGGGTCATCTCAAGCCCTGGTATTCCGGCAAGCGCCGTCTCCACCGGGAACGTCACCTGCTTCTCGATGTCGACCGGCCCCAGCGTCGGCGCGAAGGTGCTGATCTGGACCTGCCGGTTGGTGACGTCGGGCACGGCGTCGATCGGCAGCTTGGTGATCTGCCAGAGGCCGAAGCCGATGACGACGAGGGTCAGGAAGGCGACAAGCCATCGCATCCGGACCGAAAGGGAGAGGATGCGGCCGATCATTCCGCCGACTCCTTCTCGATCTCGGCCTTGAGAAGGAAAGCGTTGGTGGTGGCGATCTGCGTGCCGGCGGCAAGGCCGCCGGTGATCGCCACCATCCCGCCCGATCGGCTGCCGATCTGAACCGGCTGCGCGCGGAAGCCCTGGCCGGTGCGGACGAACACCACGCTGTCGCTGCCAAGCGTCTGCACCGCGTCTTGCGGCACCATCACGCCGCTCTTTGCGGCCCCGCCACTGGCGAGGATGCGAGCCTGAACAAGCTGGCCCGGGGCAAGCGTGCTGCCGCCGGCGGTCGGCGTGACGACGACCGTCGCGGTCCGCGATTGCGGATCGACGACGCCGGTCGCCGAACGCACCCGCCCTTCTATCGTGCGACCGTCTGTGGTGGTCAGCTCTACCCTGTCGCCTTCTCGGACACGGCCAGCATCGGCAGGCGGGACGCTTGCGGTAATCTGAAGCCGGCTCGGATCGGCGACGCGGAACAGCTCGGTTTCAGCCGCGACGAACTGGCCGAGATTGGCACCGGCATTGGTAACGCGCCCCGAAACGGGGCTGACGACCGCAACCGATCGACCGTCGCCCGACACGCGAGCCGCGCCCGCGGCGGCGCTAGCCCGGCGAGCGTCGGCCTGGGCGACGGCAAGGTTGGCCTGTGCCGATTCATAGTCGGCGCGGGGTGTCACACCCTGCGCGAGCAAACCGCGCTCTCGTTCGAGCTGACGCGCGGCGAGGGTGACGCGCGCGGATGCGGCCGAGCGGTCGGCTGCGATTTGTGAAGCGTCGCGGCTCTCGACCAATGCAAGGGTCTGGCCGGCGCGAACCGGATCGCCGATGCGGACCATGATACGGCTGACCGTGCCTGGCGCGCGCGCGGTCAGCACCGCCTCGGCGTCGGGCGTCGCCTCGACCGTGGCGGAGGCAAGGATCGCGGCGTCCAGCTCGCCGGATGCCGCCGGGGCTACAGTGATTTGCGATGCTGAAAGCGCCTGTTGCGTCATCGCGACCGTGTTCGACGGCTTTGCTGGCGCTGCGGCTTCCGTAGGGGCAGGGGCGGGGGTGGACGATTGGGTGAGGCGCGCAGCGCCGAACCCAAGCGCAGCGGCAGCGACCAGGCCAATGGCGGCGCCGGTGTAGAGACGATTTTTATCGGTCATTGCACCGCTTCTCCGGTGATGGTGAGGCCCTGCAGACGGGCCAGATTGGCGCGAGCGTCGAGGCGCGCTGCGGCGGCGTCGAGGATGACGCCACGGGCGACCCCGAGATTGTGACGCGCGGCAAGGAGTTCGATCAGCGGGCTTTTGCCCGCCTCGTAGGCCACGCGAGCGAGGCGATAGCCCTCTTGGGCGGTCGCCAACGTCCGCTGCGCGGCAGCGGCGCGAGCGTCGGCTGCCTCTACCAGTGCGAGACCAGCGCGTGTCCCCGCCTCGGCTTCGAGCCGGGCTGCTGCGGCACGCGCCTCGGCACCTTGCAGTTCGGCACGTGCCGCCGAGATGTTGCCCCGGTTGCGATCGAAGAGGGGCAGCGGGACGGATATGCCGGCAACGACGGCGGGGCCGCTCGCGACGCGAAGCTGGCGCACGCCGAGCTGCGCGGTGACGTTGGGGATGGCGAGGCGCTGTTGCACCGTCACCGCTCGCGCTGCGGCGTCCCGTTCGGCTTCTGCAACGCGCACCATCGTCGCCTGCATAGGGTCGATGGGGCCGAACGCCGGCTTGGCGTCGAGCCGATCCAAGAGTGATTCCGACAGGCCGGTGAAGGGGGTTGTAATACCGGCCAGCGCGGACAGGCGTGCCAGCGCGGCCGTCTTGAGGGCGCGCGCGTTTTCGAGGTCGGCCTGAAGCGTGTTGAGTTCTGTTTCAGCCTGCACCTGCCGGAGGCGGGCTTCCTTGCCAGCGCCGACCAAGGCGCGGGCCACCTTCAGGTCGTCGGTCGCCTCCTCAACTTCGTCCTCGGCAATAGCGATGCGCCGATCGGCGATCTCGGCGCCGGCATAGGCGCGTGCCAGCTCGGTCGCATAGACAAGGCGACCATCGCGATTGCGCGCCTGCGCCGCGACGATGCCGGCTTCACCGGCGGCGATCCGGGCTGATCGCTTGCCACCCAGCTCGATGGGCTGATCGATCTGGAACGTCGTTTGCTGCTGGTTGCGCGCGTTGCGATCGAGGTCGCCCGCGAAATTTTCGGCATAGACGTTGATCGACGGGTTAGGCCGCGCGCGAGCTTGCTCGGCAAGGCCCCGCGCGCGGGCGACGTCGGCTTCCAAGACCGTGACGCGGGGCACATCGCGCGTCTGGTTCAGAAGCTGTGCGAAAGGGGGCGCGGTCTGCGACCACGCTGCACCCGCGGGCCATAGCGCCGCGAGCGTGCCGGCCAGCGCAAGCACGCGCTGCCGGCGATAACTGCCGTTCATAATCCATAATCCTCCAGGGGTAAGTCTGTCGGCGCGTCACGCGCCGGCGAGACTCATCCGCGGGGAGGGCGCAGGAGCTTGGAAGGATCGATACCGCTCGCCAGCGATGTGGTGAGGATCGACCACGCGCGAGCGGCGACGATCGCCGGCACTTTCGCAGTCGTCGGCCCGTCGAAGGCGACCCAATGACCAGCGGCATGAGCGAGAACATGCACCGGACTGTCGCCGCCAGTCTGCTTGGCGGGAGCGTGATCGTTATGCTCGGCCGCAGCCGCATGGTCATGGTCATGGTCGACGGCGGCGACTTGCACGGGCACATGGTCATGGACCATCGCGCTGTGCCACGACGACGCCGCGACGAGGCCGAGCATGGCGACGAGCGCCAGCACGGCTCCGAACAGCGCGGAAGAGGAACGACGCATCGCCATCGTGCGCAGCGTAGGCGGACGTTGGGAACGGGGCAAGGAAATCACTTACCCGGCCATTTTGGATGGCGACGGTCGATCACATAGGGATGTTCGCCGTGGCTGTGGACCGCGAGATGCGGATCATCGGCGGCGAGGTCGCTATGTTCATGCGCGATCACGTCGGGGTCGTTCGCGGGCCATATACGGACGGCGACGAGGGTGCCGATCGCAGCAAGAACGGCCATCGCACCGAACGCCGCCTCCATTCCGACGCGAGCGCCGAGCTGGCCGACGAGCGGATAGCAGACCAGCCAGCAGACGTGGCTGAGTGCGAATTGTGCCGCGAACAATGCGGGGCGATCATCGGCGTTCGCCGACCGACGTAGCAGCCGTCCCGATGGCGTGACGCTCGCTGAATAGGCGACGCCCAGCACCAACCATCCGCCGAGCAGGACATGCCAGTAGGCCGGGCCTGGCTGCATGATGGCGGTGATCGCGGCGAGGGCCGCGAGCGCCAACGTCAGGATAGCGGCGGCGACCAGCATGACGGTCCGATCCGCAATCCGATCGAGGATACGAGGCAGGGTCAGCGCAGCGGTGATCGAGCCGCCCCCGAAGGCGGCGAGGGTCAACGCGACGTCGCGCTGGCTTAGGCCCATGCCTTTCACGATAACGACGGTGTTGACGATCACCATTGCGCTCGCGGCGGCAGCGGTGAGGGTCAGCGCCAGCAATCCGCGCAGGCGAGGCGTCGCGAGGTATATACGCGTGCCCCGCGTCGTCTTGTCGTAGATGCCGCCCTCGGCCTCAACCGGCGCCGGTCGGGGCAGGACGGTCGATACGACCAGCAGCGCCGACGCGACAAAGCCTATCGCGGTGCCCGAGAACAGCCAGTGGTAGCTCATCACCGTCAAAAGACCGGCCGCGAGGATCGGGCTCGTCAGGCTCTCCATGTCATAGGCGAGGCGGGACAGGGACAGCGCGCGGGTATAGTCGCGTTCCTCCGGGAGGACGTCCGGGATCGTAGCCTGAAAGGTTGGCGTGAACGCGGCCGATGCCGATTGCAGGACGAAGATCAAGATATAGACCTGCCAGACTTGGTTCACGAACGGCAGGCAAATGGCGACACCGGCGCGGATCACGTCCATTCCGACCAGCAAGGCACGGCGTGGCACGCGATTGGCGAACGCGCCGGCGATCGGCGCGACGCCGATATAGGCGACCATCTTAATCGCAAGCGCAGTCCCCAGCACCGCCCCGGCACTGCCGCCAGCTATGTCGTAAGCGAGCAAGCCGAGCGCGACCGTCGCCAGTCCCGTTCCTACAAGCGCGATGATCTGCGCGAGGAAAAGGTGCCGATACGTGCGGTTGGCGAGGACACTGAGCATGATCGCGCTATATCCCCCCGGGGGATCGAGTCTATCCCCCCTGGGGGATACTCGACAGCAGCCCCTCACGCGCACTAAATAAGGGGATGGCCCATCACGCTCACACCAGCCACCCCGCAATCGTCAAACGGCTCAACCGCGTCGCTGGTCATCTGCGTAGCATCGTCGGCATGATCGAAGAGGAGCGCCCCTGCGTCGATATTGCGCAACAGCTTCAAGCGGTCGAAAACGCCATCGCCAGCGCCAAGCGCGCGCTCATCAACGATCATATCGACCATTGCCTAGTCCATGCCGAAGAAGGTGAGGGGACCAAGGCGGCGGTGGAGCAGTTCCGCGCGATCTCAAAATACTGGTGATGCGCCGCGCGGCGAGGGGTGTGCCACGTGGCACACCTCCTGAAGACCGCTACCGGGCGCATTAGGCCCAGATCGCTTCCTGATCCCAGCCTTCGAGAAACCCGCCCTGCGCGGCGCTGGCGAATGGCATTTCGGGGAAGGAAAGCCAATGTGCTTTCATCCGGCCACTCCACGATGTGCCCGGATTGATCCGCTTGGCGAGATAGGAGGCAACTGCCGCCGCGCCATAGACACGGTTCCGCTGCACGACGTCGTTGCCGATATGGACCATGCGCGGCGCCTCGAACGCTTTGGGCACCTGGGGCTGGTTGATGATGCCGGTATTCCACAGCCGGGAATGATGCGCGCTGATGTTGCGCACGAAGGCAAGGCTCTTGATCCAGCTCACCAGCGTGTCGGGGAGCAGATTATAGCGTTTTGCGATGGCGAAACGGTCGTTGGGATGCGCCATTTCGAGCAGCCAGGATAGCGTTCCAAAATCCCATGCCTCGACAGCCATCCAGATCGGCATTGGCGGCGTGTAGGTATTGTAGAACTCCGACACCCAATCGTCTTTACAGCGGTCGACGGAATCGTCCGCCTTCGCCAACCAGCTCAGGTGCCGGGTCGTGCCTTTAAAATTAGCGTTCGCACGATTGGGATCGAGGTAGGCGACCGATCGATGGGCGAACAGGTCACGATTCCCGAGCGCATGGGCGAGATCGACGCGCAGCGCGACTTCGATCCGTTCGATGGCATCGAGGAAGAGCAAGCGGAGCTGCTTGTCGAAGAGATAGAGATCGACGGCATGGCGAAACTCGGCACCGGCTTGAAACTGGTCGGTGCGAATGGTGCGCGTGGCATCGTCGGGATCGGGGATGCGCTCTTGCAGCGGTTGCCAATAGGGCGACAGGCGACCGTAGCCGATTCGCTCAAGATGGCGGATGGCTTTGGCTTGGTCGGTGACGCCCAAACCGCGGCCTTCAAGGAGGGCGAGCTGGTCGGCGAAGCTGAGATGGGGTTTGGCGTAGGGCGGAAGCATCGCCCCAGATATGAAGAAGGCCGCCCCTTGATGCCATAGGCAACAGCGGGGACGGCCATGTTGTCCTCTATCTAGATGTTCGGGTCTGAGGATTCAATTAAAAATTGACGGCGGGTCGCCGCGTGACCGCTCGGGCGAGGCAAACGCGCTCCGACAAATTTTGGGGGAGGCAAATCTGTCTCCGCCCTATATGCTTCCTTATCCTGATTACACGGTATCGTGTTTACGGGCTCACTGTGCTTCGTGAGACATTGGTGCCTCCCTCACTAGGGACAACAATGTCTCCGAGTGGGCGACGTTTTTGTCTCCCCACCCCCTCTGGAAATGGTGCGCGAATGTGCTATTTCCACCATCATGAGCAAGCAACCCGACGATACCACAAAGGAGGCAGGATCGAACGTCTTTTCGATCGCGGCGGTGGCGAAGCCGAAGAAGCGGAAGGACAAGTGGCCGGATGCCGTCCTGTCGCGTGGCTACAGCATGATCCCGTCGATCCTGTTGTGGGGCCAGGCCAAGATGGGTCTGAAGCCTGACGAGTTGAACGTGCTGCTTCAGCTCATCAGCCATTGGTGGTCGGCCGATCACGATCCGCATCCTGCCAAGGACACGATCGCCCGCCGTATGGGCAAGGACGCACGGACGGTTCAGCGGCACCTGACCGCGTTGGAGACGAAGGGTTTCATCAAACGGGTCGAGCGCTTCAAGCGGCACAAGGGCCAGGACAGCAATGGCTACGATCTGTCCGGACTGATCGCCAAGCTGGAGACGATCGCGCCGGAGTTCGAGAAGGTGACGGATCAGAACAAGCGCCGACGCGCGAAGGCTGAGACGAAAACGGCATAGGTTTCAAGGATCGCGCGCCGCGAAAGCGGCGTGTGGGGCCGGTCAGTCCAAGGCCGGTTCGGAACGTAGGGATTGGCGCTTCGGGCAGAAGCATGGCCCCCTTCCAAAAGGGGTAATGACGCCGCCAATCCCTACGCTCGCTGATTTAGCACAGCGGGGCGCTGACCCCAAACCCCGGGGAAGCTCATGAGCTATACCGAAGAGACACGCCAATCGACCTGCCCTTCATGCGGCAAGCTCAACCATGTCATCGTGGCCTATGCCGGGGACTATCGGGCGTCACCTCAAGCTTTGTACGCTGAACAACGATTTTCCGGACATAATGTGAACATTGGTGTCAGGCAGCGGCGCGAAGGTACTGGTAGAGGGTTTCGCGGCTGATGCCCATGTCGCGCGCGATGGTCGCCTTGCGTTCACCGGCGGCAACGCGGCGGTGCAGATCGGCAATCATCTCATCCGAGAGCGACCGTTTCCGCCCCCGATAGGCGCCGCGCTGCCGAGCGATCGCAATGCCTTCGCGTTGCCGTTCGCGGATCAGGGCGCGCTCGAACTCAGCAAACGCACCCATGACCGAGAGCATCAGATTGGCCATCGGGGAGTCCTCCCCCGAGAAGGACAGGCTTTCCTTCTCAAACTCGATCCGGATACCTCGCTTGGTGAGGCCCTGGACCAGCTTGCGCAGGTCATCCAGATTGCGGGCCAACCGATCCATGCTGTGGACGACGACGGTATCGCCTTCGCGGGCGAAAGTGAGCAGAGCCTCAAGCTGGGGGCGGTTGACGTCCTTGCCCGATGCCTTGTCGGTGAAGGTCCGATCGAGCGACTGACCTTCCAATTGGCGATCCACATTCTGATCGAACGTGCTGACCCGGACATAGCCGATCCGTTGCCCCTTCACTGCGCACTCTCTCCATCAAAATGTCAGGTTGAAATCTATGATACGCAACGACATTCGTCAACAAATTCCGTTTAGTACCCTAATCTGACAGAAACCGCGGTAGCGCCCTGACGTCCGGTTAGGCTATACTCCAAGCTGACATCACAAAATCAAATCCCTCAAAGATGGCGTCAATTGCCTTGATGGGGTAAAAACTGGAGTGCTTCCAGGATGGGACATTCGGCAACGTCATCTCCAGTGCATCTGGCTAACGTGGTCGCCAGCGTCACCTCTATCTTCTGCAAATCTGCAATGCGGCGGCGGACATCTTCAAGGTGGAGTTCGGTTCTCGCCATAACCTCCGCGCAGGTTTGTGCACCGGTATCGGTGAGCGACAACAATGACCGTATCTCATCCATTGCATAGCCAAGGTCGCGCGCGCGCAGGATGAACTGCAACCTTTGCACCAGTTCCGGCGAATAGACGCGGTAGCCGTTGGAACTGCGAGGCGGCCCCGGCAGCAATCCCACCTTCTCGTAATAGCGGATGGTTTCGAGATTGCAGCCTGTTTTCCGGGCAAGCTGGGCACGCAAGATGCCGACCTGTTGCTCCATGAAAATACCTCTTGAGTCTGTAGTGGCTACAGAGCCTACACTGCGAATCACTCAGTTGGAACAAGGGATTCAAGCCATGGTCTCAACGCCGGAAGCGGGACAGCCAGCCCTCACCGAAAACCACGAGCCGAAGCAGGCAAACTGGGTTGCGGCGGGCGCATTGATCGGCGCGGGGCTCGCCTCGGCTTGCTGCGTCGTCCCGCTACTGTTGGTTATGCTCGGAATTTCCGGCGCGTGGATCGCCAACCTGACGGCGCTCGAACCTTACAAGCCCTATGTCGCAGGCGTAACGCTCGCGCTGCTCGGCTACGGCTTCTGGCATGTCTATTTCAAGCCGAAACCGCCCTGTGAAGACGGTTCCTACTGCGCTCGTCCACAATCGGCTTGGACCACCAAGGCGGTGCTGTGGCTGGGCCTTGCCGTCGCCATCCTGGCGCTCACCATCGACTGGTGGGCACCCTGGTTCTATTGAAAGGAAATACCCATGAAAAAGACAGTATGTATCGCTATGGCCGTGCTGGCTATGGCTGGCGGCGGGGTCGCCTATGCAGTTAGTGGCACGGCGCAAGATCGCCCCGCGGCTACCGCAACCGCTCAGAAGCAAACCACCTTTGCCATAGAGAACATGACCTGCGCCACCTGCCCGATCACCGTGAAGAAGGCGATGGAAGGCGTCGCCGGGGTAACGGCGGTCACGGTCGATTTCGCAGCCAAGACCGCGCGCGCAACCTATGACCCGCGCCGCACCAATGCTGCTGCGATTGCCGCTGCATCAACCAACGCGGGTTATCCGGCGCGCGCTATTCAAAACTGAGCGGGGCGCCGCCAGCGCCTCAAGAAAGCGATAAGCAATGAACGACTGTTGCAACCGCCCCGGGCAGGAAGGATTTGACGTGGCCGTCATCGGCGCGGGTTCTGCCGGGTTCTCCGCCGCGATCGCCGCTGCCGATCTGGGCGCGAAAGTGGCGCTCGTCGGTCACGGCACGATTGGCGGCACCTGTGTCAATGTTGGCTGCGTTCCTTCCAAGACGCTGATCCGCGCCGCCGAAGCGGTGCATGGTGGGCTTGCCGCCGCGCGCTTTCCCGGCCTTGGGGGCGCTGTCCAGATGGATGACTGGTCCGTATTGGCGGCGTCGAAGGACGATCTTGTCACGACGCTGCGCCAAAAAAAATATGTCGATCTGCTGCCCGCCTATGACGGTGTGAGCTATATCGAGGGCAAGGCACGCTTTGCCGATGGTGCGCTGATTGTCGGCGATGCGCCCATGAAGGTCGGCAAGGTCATATTGGCGATGGGTGCGCACGCCGCCGTGCCGCCGATTCCGGGGATGGACAGCGTGCCCTACCTAACCAGCACATCGGCGCTGGCGCTGGATCGCTTGCCCAAATCGCTGCTGGTGATCGGTGGCGGGGTGATCGGGGTAGAACTGGGACAGATGTTTTCGCGTCTGGGCGTTGATGTCACCATCTGCTGCCGAAGCCGCCTGCTCCCCGAAATGGACCCGGAAGTGAGTGCCGCGCTGAAAAACTATTTGGAAGCCGAGGGCGTGCGGGTTTGCGCAGGTGTCGGCTATCAGCGTATCGCCCAAACACAGAGCGGGGTCGAATTGACCTGCGAGGGGCATTGTGACACCGTCGCGGCGGAACAGGTGCTCATCGCCACCGGACGCCGACCCAATAGCGACGGGCTTGGGCTGGAGGAGCGCGGCATAGTGCTTGCCCGTAATGGTGGAATCGTCGTCGATGACCACCTCGAAACGTCGGTTCCAGGCATTTACGCGGCGGGCGATGTAATGGGACGGGACCAGTTCGTCTACATGGCCGCCTATGGCGCAAAACTGGCCGCGCGCAACGCGGTGACGGGCAACCAATACCGCTACGACAATTCCTCCATGCCATCCGTCGTCTTCACCGACCCGCAAGTCGCCAGCGCCGGCCTCACTGAAACGACAGCACGGGCGCAAGGCCTGGACATCAAGGTTTCGCTGCTCCCGCTCGATGCTGTGCCAAGGGCACTGGCAGCACGCGATACGCGGGGTCTCATCAAACTGATTGCCGACAAGGCGAACGACCGTTTGCTGGGCGGCCAGATCATGGCACCCGAAGGCGCGGATTCGATCCAGACACTGGTGCTGGCGATCAAACACGGCATGACCACCCTGGAATTGGGTGCAACGATATTTCCTTACCTGACCACTGTGGAAGGCCTCAAACTGGCGGCCCAAACGTTTGATAAGGATGTCGCCAAACTGTCTTGCTGCGCCGGGTGATTGCTCGGGGATCAACCGGCAACGAATGGCCTCCCTCCAGTGCAAGCCGCTTTGGTGTCAATTTTGTTATTCGCCTCAGCGGGAGAGCAAAATGGCACGACGCCGACTTCTGACCGGAGACGAGCGCCGGCGCCTGTTCGATCCTCCTGTCCAAGAAACCGCGATCATTGGGCATTATACCCTTTCTGCGGAAGATGTTGAATTGGTTGGGCGCCGCTATGGTCCAGCAAATCGCCTCGGTCTGGCTGCACAAATCGCTTTGATGCGACATCCCGGCTTTGGTCTGCAACCCGAGATCGGGCTTCCCGACGTCATTCTTCAGTACCTCGCGGCACAGTTATTCGTCGATCCTTCCTCCTTCTCTGCATATGGTCAGCGCGCGCAAACCCGTACCGATCATGCCGATCTCGTGGCGCGTTATCTTGGCATACGCCCGTTTCGACGCGGCGACCTGGCACTTGCCCTGAATCTTGCCGCGCAAGCCGCCGAGTATACAGACAGAGGTGAACCGATTGTTCGCGCCCTCATGGTTGGCCTGAAGGGTGAGCGGTTCATTCTTCCGTCGGGCGACACACTGGAACGCGCCGGTCTTGCTGGCCGGGCACGCGCACGCAAAGCTGCCGCAGCCGCAATCGTCGAAGGCCTCAGCTCTGCTGAACTGACACGGCTAGACGAACTCGTAATCAACAACCCGGATTTCGGCATGACACCGCTGGCGTGGTTGCGTAATTTCGAAGAAGCCCCGACTGCGGCCAATATCAATGGCTTGCTTGAGCGCCTGCGCTATGTTCGCGGCATAGGTATCCACCCGGTAGTTGGGGGCGCCATTCCGGAATTCCGCTTTGCCCAATTTGTCCGCGAGGGCGGCGTGGCACCGGCATTCCTGCTTTCGGATTACAGCGTCAATCGCAGGCGGGCGACGTTGACGGCCGCAGTGATCGACCTTGAGGCCAGACTTGCCGATGCCGCGATCCAAATGTTTGACCGACTTATCGGCGGCATGTTCACGCGCGCGCGGCGTGGGCGCGAGCGTCGCTACCAAGATAGTATTCAGTCGGTGGGGCAACTCATGCGGCTGTTTGGCGCCACGATTACAGCACTTGATGAGGCTGTCCAGAATGGCGGCGATCCGCTCGAATTGATTGACGAAGCGGTGGGCTGGCACCGGCTTGTTGCGGCAAAGGCCCAAGTAGATGCCCTTGCTGATCTTGCCGGCGAGGACGCACTGGTAACGGCAACCGAGCGTTACGCCACGCTACGGCGTCTCAGCCCGGCATTTCTGGACACCTTCACCTTCAAGGCGTCTGGAACAGGGACGGCACTGATCAAAGCCATCGATGTCATTCGCGATGCGAACACACGAAAGTCGCGCGACCTTCCCGATGGCGTTCCACTGCCATTCCCCAATCGGCAGTGGAAGCGTCTCATCACCGAAAGCGGCCGTATCGACCGCCGACGTTATGAAATTGCGATCATGGCAACCTTGCGTGATCGTTTGCGCGCCGGTGATGTATGGATCGAGGGAACCCGCAACTATCAGCGCTTCGATGCCTATTTGCTGGGTCGGCGCGACGCCGCCAAAGTGGCGGATGTGCTTCCGTTCGATTCAAATGCTGCATCCTACCTCGCTGACCGGGCACGAAATCTTGACTGGCGGCTGCGCCGATTTGCCAAGCAGTTGAAAACAAACAAGCTTGAGGGAGTGTCGCTCGAACGAGACCGGCTCAAGCTTCAGCAAATGCCGCCTGTCACCCCACCGGAAGCTGAAGCCCTCGATCGCAAGCTCGATACCCTGCTTCCCCGCGTGCGCATCACCGAGCTGCTGCTTGAAGTCGCCGAACGCACTGGTTTTTTGAACGCATTCCGTGACCTGCGCTCAGGCAAGGAGCACGACAACCCCAGCACGGTACTCGCCGCAATTCTGGCTGATGGCACCAACCTCGGGCTGGAGCGGATGGCCAATGCCAGCGAAGGCGTCAGCTATGCCCAACTCGCATGGACCCACAACTGGTATCTTTCACCCGAGAACTATCAGGCCGCGCTGGCCATGATCATCTCAGCCCATCACGAATTACCCTTCGCGCGGCATTGGGGCGCTGGCACCAGTTCGTCGTCCGATGGCCAGTTCTTCCGGTCGGGGCGGAGCCGTTCAGGGGCGGCGGACGTCAATGCCAAATATGGCGCCGAACCTGGCGTGAAAATCTATTCTCACCTTTCCGATCACTTCGCATCATTCGGATCACGGATCATGTCCGCGACGGCAGGTGAAGCGCCTTACGTGCTCGACGGGCTTGTCCTGGGCGCCGGCAACCTTCCGTTGCATGAGCACTATACCGATACCGGCGGCGCCACCGATCATGTTTTCGCACTCTGCCACCTACTCGGGTTCCGCTTCGCGCCCCGGCTGCGCGATATTGGCGACCGCAAGCTGGGTTCGATCGCTGCGCCATCGACATACAAGGGCATCAAAAATCTGATGGGCCGCACCATCAAAACGGCAGCGATCGAGGCCGATTGGGATGACATCGTCAGGATTGTCGCCTCAATCAAGGATGGCACGGTGGCGCCGTCAGTAATCTTGCGAAAACTTGCCGCCTACAAACGCCAGAACAGGCTGGATTTTGCATTGGCTGAACTGGGCCGTATCGAGCGCACTTTGTTCACGCTCGATTGGCTTGAACAACCGGAACTGCGACGTGCCTGTCAGGCCGGTCTCAACAAAGGCGAGGCGAGGCACACGCTTGCCGCCGCCATCTATACCAACCGGCAGGGTCGGTTCACCGATCGCTCGCTGGAAAATCAGGAATTTCGCGCATCTGGGCTGAACCTGCTGATTGCGGCGATTTCCTACTGGAACACGGTCTATCTCGACCGGGCCGCCCAGCACCTCAACGCTGTCGGCACGACGTTCGATGCGGCACTGCTTGCGCACCTTTCTCCGATGGGCTGGGCGCACATCAGTCTGACCGGCGATTACCTCTGGGAGCAGGCCAGGCGACTTCCAGCAGGTGAATTCCACCCACTCAACGAGCCAATGGCGCGTTTGAAGCGTGTAGCGTAGCCCATGTTCCGCTTATGTCCGAGAAATCGTTGTCTGGCGAACAAACCTTGAGGTGACGCCTGGTAGCCGCAACAGGGTCGCTGCTTGTCGCATCAACCAAGCCCTGGCCCCAACCATCCCGGCCAACGACCGGTAAGGCAGGGTATACGGGGCTGGACACACCAAGCATATCCATTATGCTGGATATATGGAAAACGAGGATGCCATCTCGGCGCTGGGTGCTCTTGCACAAGGAACGCGCCTTGACACGTTCCGCCTCTTGGTACGGCACGAACCGGATGGTTTGGCTGCCGGCGATATCGCGCGTCAGCTCGACGTGCCGCAGAACACCCTGTCGGCGCACCTCGGCATCCTCGCCCGCGCTGGCCTGGTCCGCTCCGCACGGCATAGCCGCTCGATCATCTACCGTGTCGATCTGGACGGCCTGCGCGCGCTGACGCTGTTCCTCGTCAAGGACTGCTGCGCCGGCAATGCGGAGCTGTGCGCGCCGCTCGTCGCCGAACTCACCCCCTGCTGCTGAAAGGACGCCCTGTGGCCGTCGATGTCGTCGTCTATCACAACCCCGAGTGCGGCACGTCGCGCAACACGCTCGGCCTTATTCGCAACGCCGGCATCGAGCCGCACGTGGTCGAGTATCTGAAAACCCCTCCAGCCCGCGCGTTGCTGGTCGAGCTGATCGATCGCGCCTGCATGACACCCCGCGAACTGCTGCGCGAGAAGGGGACGCCCTATGCGGAGTTGGGCTTGGGCGACACGTCGCTATCCGACGACGCGCTGGTGGACGCGATGATGGCGCATCCGATCCTCATCAACCGGCCGCTGGTCGTATCGCCGCTCGGCGTGAAGCTCTGCCGGCCCTCCGAAGCCGTGCTCGACCTGCTGCCGACCAATCAGCTCGGAGCGTTCGCAAAGGAAGACGGCGAGCAAGTGGTGGACGCATCGGGCCAGCGCGTCGCCTGATGCTCCTTGCTGTCCTGATCTTCGTTGCGACGATCGCGCTCGTCATCTGGCAACCCAAAGGCCTCGGGATCGGGTGGAGCGCGATGGGCGGGGCCGTCGTGGCGCTGCTTGCAGGCGTCGTCACGCTGTCCGACGTGCCGGTGGTGTGGGGCATCGTCTGGAACGCAACAGCCGCGTTCGTCGCGATCATCGTTATCAGCCTACTCCTCGATGAAACCGGATTCTTCGAATGGGCGGCGCTCCATGTCGCGCGCTGGGGGAGGGGGCATGGTCGCCGGCTGTTCGTTCTGATCGTGCTGCTCGGTGCGGCGGTGTCCGCGCTGTTCGCCAACGACGGCGCGGCGCTGATCCTGACGCCGATCGTCATCGCCATGCTGCGGGCGCTGGGCTTCAACGACAAGGCGACGCTGGCGTTCGTCATGGCGGCGGGGTTCATCGCCGACACCGCCAGCCTACCGCTGGTCGTGTCGAACCTCGTCAACATCGTGTCGGCCGACTTCTTCCGGATCGGGTTCGGCGACTATGCGTCCGTGATGGTGCCGGTCGACCTGGTGTCGATCGCAGCGACGCTTGGCGCGCTGCTGCTGTTCTTCCGGCGCGACATACCGGCGGATTATGACGTAGGCGCGCTGCGCGCGCCGCGTGACGCGATCCGCGATGCCGCGACATTCCGCGCGGGCTGGATCGTTCTTGCACTGCTGCTCGCCGGCTTCTTCCTGCTCGAACCGCTCGGCGTCCCTGTCAGCGCCGTCGCCGCTGCCGGCGCGATCCTGCTGCTGGTGATCGCGGGGCGAGGCCATGTGATCCCAACGGCCAAGGTGCTGCGCGGCGCACCCTGGCAGGTCGTGATCTTCTCGCTCGGCATGTACCTGGTCGTCTATGGCCTGCGAAACGCCGGCCTGACCGACCATCTGGCAGCACTGCTGGATCGCACCGCGCAAGGCGGCGTGTGGGGCGCGGCGCTAGGAACGGGCGTCATCGCAGCGGTCCTGTCGTCGGTTATGAACAATATGCCGACGGTGCTGGTGGGCGCGCTCTCGATCGACGCCACGCACGCGAGCGGCGCGATCAAGGAAGCGATGATCTACGCCAATGTGATCGGCTGCGATCTCGGCCCCAAGCTGACGCCGATCGGCTCACTCGCGACGCTGCTCTGGCTCCATGTCCTCGGGCAAAAGGGCGTGCGGATCGGATGGGGCTATTACTTCCGTGTCGGCGTCACGCTCACCGTACCGGTGCTGCTCATCACGCTCGCGGCGCTTGCAATCAGGATTAGCATCGCATGACCAGAACGGTCGCCACGTTGCTCGAACCTGCCGGTCTGGCTGGCTTGGCACAATTGCTCGATGCCGCGGACCTGCCGAGTGCCGATATCGCCGATCCCGGCCGCCTGATCATCCGGATTGAGGCCGATAGCCTCGTCGGTTTCGGTGGGCTCGAGGGAGAAGGGTCCGACCGCTTGCTCCGCTCGATCGTCGTCGTCCCCGATCGACGTCGACATGGCCTCGGGCGGGTGTTGGTCGCCGCCCTCGAACGACAGGCGCACGACCTCGGGGTGGAGCGCCTGCACCTCCTGACGACCACGGCCGCACCATTCTTCCGGGCGCTCGGCTATGCCGATGCCGATCGCGGCGCTGCTCCCTCGGCCATCGCCGCATCGCGCGAATTCACCGCACTGTGCCCCGCGTCGGCCGCCTACCTCGTGAAAGCCCTCTGATGCCGCTCCGCACGCTCGCCGATCCCAATATCATGCCGGCGCTCGATCCGGCCTATGCCATCCAGCGACCCGCCGTGAGGCTCGGCCCGCTCGATCCCGCGCCGCGTATCCTTCTGCTCTACGGTTCGCTGCGCGAACGGTCCTTCTCCCGGCTGTGCGTTGAGGAAGCGGCACGCCTGCTCCGGTTCTTCGGCTGCGAGACGCGCATCTTTGATCCATCGACCCTGCCGCTGCCTGACCAACATGCTGGCGACGACCATCCGGCCGTCCACGAGCTGCGCGAGCTGTCCTTATGGTCGGAAGGGCAGGTGTGGTGCAGCCCGGAGCGGCATGGCCAGATCACGAGCATTATGAAGCTTCAAATCGATCATCTGCCGCTTTCTATGGGCGGGATGCGTCCGACACAGGGGCGCACGCTGGCGGTCATGCAGGTGTCGGCCGGATCGCAATCGTTCAACAGCGTCAACACGCTGCGCGTGCTGGGTCGCTGGATGCGAATGATCACGATCCCGAACCAATCGAGCGTTGCCAAGGCGTTCAACGAGTTTGATGACGCGGGGCGCATGAAGGCGTCCAGCTACTATGACCGGATCGTGGATATGATGGAGGAACTGGTGCGGTTCACGGTGCTGCTGCGCCCGCACGCGGTTCAGCTTGTTGATCGCTACTCAGAGCGGAAAGCGGCGGGCGTGCCAATCGACCGCGCGACCGATCTGTCGAGCATAGCGATTGCGGCCAAACCGCGTGGCCGGCACGCCGTCAAGGCAGGCGGCTGATGCGACGTTTGCCGAAGCGAGCCACGCTAATGTGGTCCCGCCGGCTAATCCGGCTTGTGCTCTGCGCTTTGAGAAACCTACGGGTTTCAACCTGCGTGGCCGGCCTCCCCAGGCGTCAGCTGGATCGTCGAGCGCTACCTGTCTTGCGCTGACGCGATTATCGCTTCAGGTCGCTACAGCGACAGATGAAGGGGAGCGTGCTTGACGATGAACACCAAGGATCTGGCCAAGGACGTTGCCGCCAAGCGGGGCGTCACCGAGAAGCAGGCCCTCGAGGTCATGGCTGGGCTCCTCGAGGGTATCGCGGAGGCGGCCGCCAAGGGTGAGGAGATATCGCTTCCCGGCTTCGGCAAATTCAAGGTGAAGGACACGCCCGAGCGCTCCGGGCGCAATCCGTCGACCGGCGAGGCGATCACGATCGCGGCGTCGAAGAAAATCACATTCACGCCGGCCAAGGCGCTTAAGGACCGACTGTAGGCTCGACAGCACCGGCCGGCGTCGCCCGGCCACGTGTTGGATGTTCACGAATTATTCGCTATCTAAGGCGTTGGAGAATGACAGGCGCGTGAACACTGCCAAATCTATGCGGCTGGCCCGGCAGGTGAAGGGGAGGTTCGGCACGTGGGCGGCCGTGCGTCAGGCCTCGCGCGTCGAGAACGGCGTATATGTGGTCGATCCAAGCGCTGGCGGTGACCGCGACAGCAAGGATGTAGCGGTTCCCGCCACGGCGTAACGGCCGTGACGTTCAGCTACTCGCTGTTCCTCGCACTGCTGCTGCTTTTCCTGGGGCTCTGCTTCTGGGCAGGGTGGCGCGTCGGCGAGCGCACCGATTTCCTCAGCCCAACCCCGGACCGGCCGAACTCTACGGTGACGCTGTTCATCGTGGTGTTCGGCACCATCGCAGGGCACCTTCTGGGAACCGGCTTCTTCGCCGCCCAGGCGGCATGGTGCCGGGCGACAAGCGTCTGTTTCGACCCCGGCTTCGATCCAAATATCTATCGCGCGCTCGCCCGCGGCGGCGCTGGGGCACGCGATGCGTCCGACCTCGCGCTGGAAATGTGGCTTTTCGCGATGCTCCTCATCGGAGCCGCGACGGGCTCGATCGCGCACTGGTTGGTGCAGCGGGAAGCAGTTAGCGGGAAGACCGACGCGATCGCGTTCGGCTGGCTCAACCCGGCCGTCCAAGCGGTCAAGAAGGGAGACTCGTTTGTCGTCGCCTATGTGCTGACAAAGACGAGCCACGAGTGCTTCACGATCGCATACGAGGGCACCGTCCAGCAGCTCGCGCTGGACGAGGAACAATCGATCAGGTTCGTCGTCCTGAACGACGTCGACCGATTCCTCGTCAAGATATCTGAGAACGGCCTCGAGCGTGTGGACGCGCCGTCGACGCCGATCACGCAGCTTCAGATCACCGCGGTCGAGATCGCCAACGTCGCGCTTGAGGTAGTACGGGCGCCAGACATGGATGTTGCGGCAATCGAGGCTGAAGACGCGGGTTCATAACGCGGCGTTCGAGATCGTCAGACGTCCGTCAGACCTGTCTCCATCCATAAAGTCTAAATCCAAAAAGCTCTGCATTTAACATAATCTTTATTATCGAACTACCAGATTTGCTAATCGGCGTAAGCATTTAGGCCCCTCCGGCGCCTTCACCCGATCAGCGACACCCGCTCGCGCTGGCGTTGCTCTTCCTCCGCGAGCCACGCGAGAAACTGCGCCAAAATGTCGGCAACGTCCAGCCCAGTTCGACTATGGTGCAGGCCAACGCGAACGCGCAGCGGTGCCGGCCAGTCCTTGCAGTTCTGGATCAACATCGCTTGGACCCATTTGGGCGTGGTGGAGAGCAGCCATTCGAGCGATTGCCATTTGTAAGCGGGCCTGACGCCCGACATCAGGCGGCTGACCGGCTCGTCCGACAGCAGTCCGATGACAGCGGATGAGACGTGAGCACGATATGCAGGCGACAGCTCGTGAAAGGGCTGCTCTTCCCAGGTTTGCGGCTCGTGATTTGGCATGTTCGGCAGCAGCGGGCTGTTGAACAAGTTGATGCGGCTGGTGCGGTTGATGTCGGGCGCGAGCAAAGCTCGCGTGAGCCCGTCCAACACGGCGAGGAACTGCCGAGCCGAGACCTGCCCTATCCCGGTCAGCGACGCAGACCTGCGGAGCAGCGCCTTCCGCAACTCGCCATCGAAGGCGACCAGCAGGTTCAAGGCGCCGGACACCTCCTCCGACCCACAGTCGGACGCGGGTCTCGGGCCGCTCCAATAGTTTGTTCTGAGGGGTACGCCGCAGTCGGCACAGGTGAACTCGATCCGGCTCCGCCAGCTGAAGCGGGGCTCATGGTGGGGCTGACAGCGGCGGCAGAAGTCCTGCCGCCAGGTGCCGTGCCGGTGACAGAAGATGAGCGGGAGCGCCGCTTCGGCATCGAGGTAGGCGCCACCGGTGGCGTGGCCCTCGGCAAGGCAGACATGGCACCAGGCGAGATCGAGCTCGCCTCGCGCTCGCCCTTTTCCGTCGGTTCGTGGCAACCAGGCGGTCACCAGCCACGGCCAGCGGCGCTTCAGGTTGAGGCGCATGATCGCATCCTGATCGACGCGGAGCCGTTGCGCCGCGGAATTCGCCTCCGACCCCTTCCATCCTACGTCCGCTCTGACCTTGGTGCCTGGACTGTCCGGGGATAGCTCCTGCCGCAACTCAGTGATGGACACCTCGTAACAAGCGGCGATGCGCGCCAGCCAGGAGGAGATGAGCTCGTCAGAATGAGGCCGTGGAGCGATCGGCAGCGCGCCCGGCACGGCTCAGACCGTTTCCCTGGCCCGTGCCCGCCCTCGGCGCTGAGCAATCACCTTCATGCTGACCGACGGCAGCATGAGGTCGTCGGCATCGAGGTCGCTGGCCTCGATGCATTCGCTGCCGTTCTCGATCGCACGAACAGCCAAAGTCTCGACGAGGCGGAAGATGCGCCCGGTATTGCCGTCGGAGAGATCGAGTACCGACGTGCGGCAACGCTCCTCTTCCAGCTGTGAAGGTCTCCGAAGCGGCAGGATCGCAGCCAGCGTGACCATCAACAGGCGGAACGCTTCGTCGTTCTGCCACCGAGCCAGCTCGACCGCATCGAACCGCTCGGCGAGCGCCGCATCGGTGAGCAGCGCAGCCTGCGCCTCGTGGTTGCCGGTGCAGACGAGCGGGATCTGCAGGTCGTTCGCGAGGTAGCGGAGCGTGTTGAGGAAGATGCGCTGCTGGCGCGGCGTGCAGGCCAGCATGTGGTTGATCTCATCCAGGATCAGCATGCGAGCACCCACCTGCCCCATCAGCCGGCGAGTCAGGAGGCGCGCACGCTGCGTGTCCCCCCGACCGGCGAAGCCGGCGCCGAGCTTCTCGAGCACCTCGCCGTAGAACTCGCCGTCGGTCGGCTGCGGTGGAAGCTGGACGCCCACGACCGGCATCGTCGCCACGCCGATCGCCTCGTTGAACCCGCGCGGGTTCTCTGCCTCAAAGCGCTCCACGATGCGCGACTTGCCCATGCCGGTTTGGCCGTAGATCAGCAGGCACGGCATGCGCGTGCGCGGCGGATAGCGCAGCATCGCGTCCAGCGTCTTGCGCACCGTCTCCGCTTTCGGAAAGCCGAGCCACCGGTCCTTGCGGATCCAGGCGATCCGGTCGGCGTCGGGCCAAAGCGCACGATCGCGATAACCATCGGCGAGGTGGGAGAGGTTGCTCATCGGGGCATCTCCTCGACAAGATACGGAAGCGCCTGCTGATCGCCGCCCGTCCTCTCCTGGACCGCAGATAAACCAACGGCGGGGGTTACCTGCTCGAGCGGTAGCTCGCTGCCATCCCTCGCACGTCGAGCGTCGCGCAGGGCCGCTTTGGTCCGCTGAAGCGCGAGCCGCGCGGCTTTGGTCTTGTGCGCCGCGTCTGCGACGATCAGCCTCTGCGTTTCTACAGCCTGGAAGATCAGCGCCTCGTCGACAGCCTGCTGGCCGCGCATTCGCAGGGTGCGAACCGCCTCCCTCTGTTCCCATCGGGTGATCGCGGGGCGCCGCAGATCGCGGTAGGGCACCTCGAGGTGCTCGCCGTGCGGCAGTTCGAGCCAGATGCGCGAAAGGTCGCGGGGATCCCAGCGCACCGGCATCGTCTGCCCCGGCCGCGTGTACCAGCAGGATAGGGCATCATCCCAGTAATGTGTGCGGAACAGCTCGATGCCGTGTGGTGTCACGGCGCGCAGCTCGCAGGGCAAAAAGTCCAACAGGAACGCGGCATCGTCGGCCGGAAGGCGGACCAGCTCCGGGCGTCGTTCCACCCCCTCGGCCCAAGCAAGGGCGGGCGGAATGCCGATCCCGCGGTGCCGCTCCGCATGATATGGGCCGATGATCTGCGCGGCGAGCCAGACTTCCAGCTCGCTCAGCGTCATGCAGGCCTCACCTTCCGCATCGTAGTCGCCACGCTCGGCGACGTTAGAGAAGGTTGTTCCGGGTAGGAGGTGGACGGCCCCCATCATCGTGCCAATCAGCCGCTCGATGTGACCGCCGAAGTGCGGCCGACGCACCGGCCGATATTCGAGCGCAATCGAATGAGCTCGGCAGCCGCGCTTCAGCGCGTCTGAGCGGTGCTCACGCGCGTTGTCGACGTGCAGCCGATCCATGAGCCCCTGGCTGTCCCACGGTGCCTTCATGCTCCGCTCGGCCAGCCAGTCCCGCTTGGGGAGAACGGCGTGTCGCATGCACATGCCGACCGAAACAGCGGACGGCGCCAGCATGTCGAGGTGGAAGCCGGGCACGGTTCGGCTCGCCACGTCGATCATCAGCGTGAGCCAGGGCCGGCCGATAGGCTTGCGGTACAGGTCGTCGACAACGATCACGTCGACCAGCGTGTGGTCCGACTGGACGAGCTCAAGCGCGTAGGCCGCCTCGAGCACGCCTCGCGTTGGCTCCCACTTGTCAGCGGCTGCCTTGGCGCCCTGTCTGCGGGCCGTAACGATCTGGGGAGAGAGCCGGTCCAACCGCGCTTGGATCGCCTTGGTACTGGGCACCTTGACCCCGATCTTCGTTCCTTCGTGTCGCAGCCAGCGGCGGAGCGCCTGAACGCTGGGCTTCTCGAGCGTGAGGTGGAAATCAGCGATGCCGCGAGCGATAAGCTGCTCAGTCGCGGCCGAGAGCCGCTGCTCCCCCTTCTCCCTTCCTCGCGGTCGCGGCAGCAGTGACGCCGCAGCGGGCGAGGCTCGGTAGAGTTGCAGGAGCTTGTGGAAGCGAGCGCGGCCGAGTTCCAGCTGGACCATGGCTTTGGCGGCCACATCGCCGGGCACGCGCGTCATCAAGGCGAGCGGGCGAATGATCTTCTCGCGGCGATGCGCCTCCGCCCAGTCGGCGTCGCTCGCCGTCCTCAGGTCCGCGGTTCGCATGGCACGACGCCTCGGCTGGTCCCAGCTGGGCGATCGTCCGCTGTTTCGAGAACAATGTCCACTGTTTCAGGTGCAGGTCGTCGCCCAGCGGTAATCTAGCCGCGAGTCCACCCTTTCAGGAGAACCGACAAAGCCCCCGAATTTCGGCCAGCATCTTTTTAGCGGGAATCATAGTTATCGCTACTACCAACCGGTTTTGGCGGACACGATCCAGTGAACTCGAGCGCGGACCGGACCGGACCGGACCGGCTAAGCCCGCTCCTCGTAACTGTTGAGCAGGATCTCGAGGAAAGCGCCGTAGGTGTAGCGGTCCTTCTTCGCGGCCGCCTTGAACCTCGTGAGCATGTCGTTGGGCGCGCGAATGTTGAGCTGGCCTTCCGCTTCGGGCTCGCGGCTCGGAAACGTCGAAGCACGGTCCACCACGCGGCGCTGTTCCTCCGCCGTGGCTTGAGGTCGTTCGGCCGGCCGTGTCGGCTGGAAATCGTCCAAGCCGCCAAAGTCGAGCGCCTTGCGAGCGGAGTCAGTCATGCCACCCTCTTCTGATTGGCGCCGTTGGCGCGGAGCATTGTCACGACCTCGGCCGCAAAATCGGCGGCATTTCTGATCGCGGCTTCGAGGTTATTGACGTCCCGGCCCGACAGTCTCCGCAGGCCGCCGCCAACCGAGAAGAGGGCCGAATAGGCGTCGCGCTCATGGATCTCTGTGGCGAACACGGGCGTCGCATCATTCGCCTTGAACTGGTTGGACACGAACCTGGCGGTGCGCGACTTCGCCACGACCTTGGTTTGCGTGAATAGGACGGCGAATGGGATGGTACGGCGTACCGCCTTCATGTCCCGCTTGAGCTCTTGGATGACATCGATCGCGGCGAGCGCATCCTGCTGCTGCTCCTTCATCGGAATGACGACCATGTCCGATTGGCTGATTGCGTAGCTCGTTAGGCGAGATGCGGTCCCTTCCAGGTCGACGATCACGAACTGGTTGTCGGCCCTTGCCGCGTCGATCTCGTCGAGGATCGTCTTCTCCGACGCGTTGGTCACCACGGTCAGGCGTTCGGGCTTCCCAGGCAGCTTCGCCCACGTCGTGAGAGGCCGGCGCGGGTCAGCGTCGATCAGGCATACGCTGGCGTGTTCCGCCAGCTCGCAAGCAAGGATCAGGGCCGATGTGGTCTTCCCCGAACCGCCCTTTGAGTTTGCAAACGTAACGACTGCCACACGCCATTCCTTTGTAGCAACAGCTAGCCAAGGCTAGCAATCGCGATGATGCCCTACCGTGCCGTAGAATACGGCATCCTATCCTAGCTTATCAAGGCGTATGATAGGCTATGCCTCTCTAGCGTAAGCTTCGCTATGGCACAATACGATAGGATAGCATATCGTTAGATATGCTATGCTAGGCTGGCATATCATTGGGTATGAGGTGCTAGCATGGGCTAGCCTTTGCTAGACCTACGGTCGATCCCACTCAATGTCGTCGTCGCTGTACGAGGTAACGGGGATCGAGTCGGTACGAAAGCAATCTGGGTCGCAATGAACCATAGCGATGCCGCGGCAGACATACGGCGAGCCATCGAGGATCACGGCTCTTCCACCCAATCTGCGACAGGGCTTGTTCTTGTTGTTCATGAACCCGCACGGCATGGCGAGGGTGCGAACGGACGCGCTGGCAGGGGCAGGGGGCTCGGCGAGCCGCTCTGATGAAATCTCTCGCTCGCCGAATAGGTCTGTCTGGACATTCATAGCCGGGCTCCGGGGGCAGGGGAGGACCTGCACCTCGCAAGCCCCCGCCTCCATCCTCCCCCTCTTCTTTATCGATGCGGGACCGTGGCGCGCTCCAAGGCTGGATCCGGAGTAGAAGGGACCGCCCCCATCCGCGGCTGCACGGGCTGCGCGCCTTGGTTCATCGAAACAGGATGCTCCAAGCGCGCCCTCACATCGGACGTGAGCTTCCGGAACGAGTCCAGAAGCGCAAGCGTGGTAATCTTGCCCACGTCGGTGCTGGTATAAGTACCCCCGAGCGCACCGATGCCTGCGCCGGTCAGCGCACCGCCACCGACGAATGAGAGGTCCTTCTTACGGGCGGAGCCGGTCGCGATCGCCTGCTGGATGCCGGTACGAACCTCGACCAGCGTCAGCATGGTCTGGCTTTCGAGGGTCTTCTGCTTCAGACCGAACGCGCCTGGCAGGAGACTGCCAGCGCCGAAACCGCGTCCGCCTGCGTTGCCGTCTGTGTAGAGGACCTTCGCTGTCAGGAGGTAATCGGCGCTTTTCAATGTCGCTTGGTTGGACGCTCCCGCATCCGAGCCGCCTGCGGCCAGCTCCCGCTCCCGCTGCAAAGCGTCGAAGCCACGACCGCGATCCAGAACCTGAAAGCAGTTCGATTGGGCCGTGAGGAGCTTCAGGAGGGAAGGGGGTCGATCCGCTCACCACCTCCACCGTTCTGGGCTTCCGCAAGGCGCACCAAGGCCCGCATTCCTGGGGAAAGCTCATCACTGGGCGTCGCCGCGCTCTGCTCCTCTACCAGCACGATCGTGCCGGTCGGCCGGTCGCAGCGCGGCACCTCCGTCGTTTCGTCAACGCCGACGCCACCTTTGCCGAGACGCTGTGCTGTGGCCGGGCAGACGGCCGCTGCGACAGCGAGGCCGGTGAGAAGAAGCGAAAACGTAGTGCGCATTGACGATCTCCAAGGTCAACGAAGGGGGTTGGGATTGAACAGGTCTGATCGGGTCGGCAGGTCGGCGCGGGCGGCGCGGTCGTTCCACTGGACCTTGCCCGGATCTAGCCCTTGCCGCTGGCGGTAGCGCTCGCGCATGTAATCACGATCATAGAGCCCCATCACGCCGCCTCCGCAAAGGCCAGCGCGCGACGGCCGTGCGCCGGTGGTGAAGGCGGGCAAGCTGCTCGGTAAGGGGGGCAGCCACCTCGGCATAATGATCGGCGACCAGCTGCTCGTCGGGGCAGGTCGGCGCGATCGATGCCGCCGCCAGTACGAGGTAGGTCGCCGCGGCGGGATGCGTGACCATCAGTTCACCTGCCTTGCTGCGCAGGGTGTCGGCAAACTCCGGCGAGGCCAGCGCGTCTGGAAGGCTATCGAGCGACATAGGACGATTCCCCTTTCGACGCGGGCGTTGATGCCGGCGGCTCGAACACTGGGCCCTTGCCCGCCCATTCCGATCCCACGATCGCGCACCCGATCGCCCAAGCGAATGTGAATAGCCCAACCGCAAGGGCGAACCAGGCGACCCGACGCACGATTGACCGCGGTCATGCAGCAGGCGAGCCTGCCGCCGCGCTACTGGACGACGGCGGAAGGGCGGGGTGGTCCGACCGCGGCGGAGGTCGTCGAGGCAGCGTCCGTCTAGGCGCTTCCGTCAACGTTGCGACCTTGTTGTGATTGAAGTCGCCGCCCGGCTGGCTGAAGAAAGCGTGGATCTGCTGGTCGAGAAAGCCAGCGTTGATCATCGCGAGGATGAGCGACTGCTTGCGTCGGCTGATCCTGACCGGACCCGTTCGAACGAGACCGTGGATGTTCAGTGTAGGAGAGATGCGTCCTTTGGTCGTCATATCCGATCAGTCTGGCTTGTCGTATCGCCGATAGCGAGTGGAATTCGGTTCGATCGGTGCCGGACGTCAAAAGGGCTGCGCAAATGGGACGGTAGGGGCTTGATCTGAGCAACGCGTCGCCCGGCACGAGGCGCCGATGGTTGTCGTGTCCGAGCAGAAGATCGGGCTGGCGCTCAGGCCGCAGGATAGATATATCGTCCGATACCTAATAGGTCATTGATTTAACACACCTATTAACGCGCTGGCATTTTGTAGGGTTAAGCGGCGCTAGCAACGCCATGTCTTGCGGCCTTTGATCAGTCGCCGCTCGATCGATCATCCGCCGACCTGCGAGCTTGCATGTGCTATCCTGGAGGGATCGCGTGTAGCCTTTGATCGCCGGGCGCAGGTATATGGCGCCGGCCGTCGCTGATGCCGTGTGATCGTCGCTGGACGAAACCGCAGGTCTATGAATCTGGTCGTGGCCAACCCGGTCGCGCCATGGAGGAGGCCCGATGCTCGATGGCTACATGAGCTTTTGCGCTAAAACGGGGAACTAGTCAGCCGCACTGCTTGAAGGTAGGTCTGTCTATGCGCCTGCTGCCCGGCGTGCTCTTGCCAAAGACACGATACGCTCGTCGAGCTCCAACGGGGCGCTGTCGAGCGTTGTATTCGCTTTTAGCACCGTAACGAACTCGGAATGATCTGGATTGAAAAGCACGTTGTAGTCGCCAGGGTTTGCGGCTGACGGGACCATCAAGGCACAGGACAAGGCTGATTGAAGCCAGGTGTCCCCCAGCGACCGGCACAATACGCTGCCTTCTGATCGCCAGTTTGGATCACGGCCTGCCAGCTCCTGGGCGGTGAAACCCGTCCAGCTGATAGGCGGGACCGAGATGGACAGCACCACACGATCGGGGTGCCGATCGGCGATCCATTCGTCGGCATGCACCAAACGCTCGAGCAGACAGAGCGTCGAAGATTGCGCTGTGTAAACGATCCGATGGCCCTGGCTATGCCAACGCCCATCATCGTGCAGGCCACCGACCCCCGACAGCGCCTCAGCCGTCGACCGCGCGTAGGACACGCGGGTAACACGGTAAACCGTTGACGGTAGAGTTGGGGTCACGCGACGTCACCCCATTCCAGCTGGCGAAGCAACCGCTCCACATGCGCCGAACCGACCGACGTTTCGAGCAGATCGAGTGGTGTTCGGTTATTCAGAGCTGTCTTGGGCCGGGAAAGCCAAGCCACCGCAGCTTTCGTGCCGTTCAGCACGTCCCGTGCGAGCACAAGCGCGTGCGAGAGACGCCAAGCAGCATCGGACTCGGGCCGGGTGAGGCGTTGCTCCTGGCCGCGTCGACGCATGAGGGTGCGTCTAGGTGCTATGACCTGCTCAAGAGCCTTGTGCGGAAGACCGGCATCTTGGAGGGCACGCAAGACTTGGGACGGGAACCCGCTTGCGATTGCCTGGACTAAATCCTCGTCGCTCCGCACTGCCCGGCCTAGCACGGCCTCGCCACCTAGGAGAGCGATCGCATCATCACGAACCTTGACCTTTAAGGCGGTCATCGGGTCCTGACTTTCGTTCGGCGCACGCGCTGCCCTCTCCAGAAGCGCGAGCCGGCTTTCTTCCGGGATCGGTTCCGGCGAAGCGAACCGCTCTTCATCAGGCGGCCTCATAACTTCGTTGCCGCTTGTTTCGGCAGTCTCGGCAGCCCCGTCGAGCGAGGCCATCAGCTTATCGATCGCCACACGGGGCGTAAAATGACGGCTGGAGGACAGGTGAGTCCATAAGGAGAGGACGTCGACATCAAGAGTGCTCCCGCCAAGCGCATGCTTGGGGCTCAAATGGCGGACCGCCTCCTCCAGGTGCTCGAACTGCTTGCCTCGTGGGGAACCGGCCGGTTTTGCAACCCACATGCAGTAGGATGCTCGACCAGGCTGACAATCGGGCTCTAGCCATCCGCCAAAGGTGCCGTCGGCTTCGCATACTGCGATGGATCGCCGCAGAACCTCGGATTGCGAAGCATCGGGCGGGACGAACAAGATCAAGGGACCCCCGTGGAAAGCTCTGGCCCCCGGGGTCCAGGTCGCAACCCGCACTGGCTCGTTCGGTAATTTCCTCATGTCACGCTCCAGATCTCTCATTGAGACCTAGTGCCAGATGGCACCATGTCAATCTGAGCCCTCCCAAAAACTGTAGCGTCGCTCGCTGGGGCCGCTGAGGGTAGCCTTTGGCGAGGCGCATCACGAAGGTTGCGATCGCGCGTGGCATACTCCACAATCCGTCTGCGCCTTTGGCACCGTTAGATGACGATGGTCAGGGTGCCGCTTAGGTCAACCAGCCAGATGCCTCGCCACTAAATCTGGTAAGTGATTGATTTAACATAAGATATATTATCAATTCGGCGCGGGCCGTGGGGGTGTAAGCGCAACGTACAAATGGCACAGCCATGCCTTCACTGAACCGATCGTGTCAGATGGACGCCCCGGCGCCAGAGCGTCCATCTGGTTCTGTTAGCCAGTGCGAACGGCGGATGGGGCCTCACGATGGTCGGTCGAGCGAGTGATCGTCTCCCAGCGATCGATTTCGTCAATCACCGCGTCGAGCTTCTCGCGCGCCCGTCGCAGCGCGTCGCTGCCGAGCAGCAGGTGGAGCGGCGGATTTTCCACATCCACCAACGCGAGGATCGCCGCTGCCGCCTGGTCGGGATCGCCGATCTGGCGCCCGGCCATTGCATCGAGCCGCGCGACGGCAGTGCCGACGCTTTGCGCATAATCCTCGCCGCCCCGGCTGCGCTGGATCGAATGATCGCTGAGAAAGTCGGTGCGGAAGGCGCCGGGCGCGATCGCGGTGACCTTGAGGCCGAAGGGCGCGATTTCCTGTGCGAGGCTCTGGGTGAGCCCTTCCAGCGCCGCTTTGGTCGCGGAATAAAGGCCGGAGGAACCTGCCGGCGCGCGGCCCGCGATCGACGTGATGTTGAGGATATGACCGCTGCCCTGCCGACGAAGCTGGGGGAGCGCCGCGCGGATAACGGCGAACGGCGCAAAGACGTTGACCGCGAACAGCCGCTCGAACTCGGCATCGGTGGCGTGCTCCAGTGCCCCCAGCAGCCCGTAGCCGGCATTGTTGACCAGCACGTCGATGCGCCCCGCACGTTCGAACGCGGCGCGAACGGCCGGCGTGATCGCCGCCGCGTCGGTCAGGTCCACGGTGAGGACGTGCAGCTTGCCTTGCCCCGTAGCCAGTTCCGGCGCGCCTTCCCGCACCGTTCCCACGACGGTGTCGCCGCGCGACAGCGCCGCCTGGGCCAACGCCTTGCCCAGTCCGCGCGAAATGCCGGTGATGAACCATGTCTTCATTGCCATTCTCCTTCAGCGCCGATCTAGTCTGCGGGTTCGGCATCATCATCGCCGGGCTGCTACCCGGGCTTGTAAGGTAGGCTTCATAATGTTTGGGTGGGCGGCATGATTCATCCGAGCGAATTCGGCGCGCTACGTGCCTTTGCCGCGGTGGCCGAGCATCGCAGCTTCAGTCGGGCGGCCGAGCAGCTGGGCGTCTCGCCCTCCGCACTGAGCCAGCTGATCCGCGGTCTCGAAGCGCGGCTCGGCATCCGGCTTCTACACCGCACGACCCGCAGCGTAGCGGTGACGGAGGCCGGGGACACGCTGCTCGCCGAGGTCGGCCCGGCGATCGACAGCCTCACCGGCGCGCTCGCCCAGGCACGCAGCGCCGCCCGCCGGCCGGCGGGCACGGTGCGCCTCCACTGTTTTCATGCCGCCGCCGACAGCTTTGTGGTACCGATGCTGCCCAAGCTGGCGCACGACTTTCCCGACATCACGCTCGATCTGACGGTCGACGACACGGTGGTCGACCTGGTCGGCAGCGGCTTCGACGCGGGTATCCGGATCGGGGAGGTGATCGAACGGGATCTGGTCGCCGTCCGGCTGGGCGGCGACATCCGTCAACTTGCGGTGGCCGCGCCTGCCTATCTCGCCGCGCATGGCGCTCCGGACACACCCAGAGATCTGCTCGAGCATCGCTGCATCCGCTGGCGCTGGCCGGGGCAGCCCCAGCCCTATGCCTGGGAATTTTTCGATCAGGGGCGCTGGTTTTCGGTGGCGGTGACGGGGCCGCTCATCACCAGCAGCCGCGCGGTGATGATGAAGGCCGCCCTTGCCGGTATCGGGATCGCCTTCCTCAAGGAGGAATCGGTCGCCGAAGAAGTCGCTCGCGGCGCGCTCACTCCGCTGCTGGAGACATGGTCGGTCCCCTTTCCCGGCTATTATCTCTGCTACCCGCAGCAGCGCCAGATGGCACCCGCCCTGCGTACCGTCATCGATCTGATCCGGTCCAACGTGACGCCGCTCCCCCGATAGCGTGCCCCGGACCTATTGCGACTCCCTGCCGTGCGCGGTCCGCACCCGCCAGCGCATGAGCAGCGCCGCGAAGTACCAGGCGACCAGCGCAACGCCCGCGCCGAGGAGCAGGTCGATCAGATAGTGCGTACCTTCCACGGGCGTGGACAGCAGCATCGCGCAGGGCATTGCGGTCAGCCACCAGCGCAGCGGGCCGCAGCGCCGGGCGGCCGCGATGTAGAGCGTCGCCGAGGCAGCGTGGAAGCTCGGCGCCGAGACCAATCCGCGCAGTTGACCCACATCGATGACGGTCGGCATGTGCGCCCGTAGCGCCGGGATCAGGTCCGGCTGCCACAATTCGCTCACCGGCATATAGGGGATGGGCCCGCGCCAAAGATAGGAGAAGGGCCCCACCGCCGGCATCTGGCTGTAGATCGCCAGGGTCAGCGCCGCCGCGATCGCAAAGGCGGCAAGGAAGCGATGCGCCTCCCGCCGCTGCCCGGTGACGGCAAACCAGCCAAGCAGCAGCGCAGGCGTCAGAAAGATGCTCTGATAGGCGGCGATGCCGAGCAGCTGCAGCGTGCGATGCGCCGCCACCAGCCGATACCAGGCCAGCCAGTCGAACTGAAGCATTTCGTCCACCCGCTGCAGGCCCGCATCGGCGAAGCCCTGGCTCATTGCCGCGATCGGGTAGGAACTGATCGCCCCAACGAGCGCCATCGCCATGAACAGCGTGTAATATTCCACCAGCTGGGCCAGCACGATGCTCCAGCGCCGGCCATCGCGCAGGCACCCCAGCCGCAGCAGGGGGGCCATCGCCAGAATGCTGTAATAGGGAATGTTGCTGCGCGCGAAGGGATCGATCGTCAGCCCCGCCATCCATAGCAACGATGCGCAGGCCGCTACTGCAGCGACCACCGCCGCGCGGACCTGCCCGCCCGAGAAGCCGATGGCGGCGTGCGGATCGGCACACGCCTGAGGCAGCAGTGCGGTCGGTGCGACAAGGGCGAGAAAACGGTGCGGATCGGTCAAGGACATGCTCGTCGAGAATGCGGGACGACCCGCCTGCCATTGCTGTCCGCGCGCCGTCACCGACCCTAGCGCCCCCTAATGGCCGCGCCTAGCCCGCCAAAGTCTGCCACGTATGGCACTTTGCCGCCGGGTAAAGTGTCACGGCTGGCGATTTGCCGGCCGACGGCAAAGTGCCATGGCTGGTCCAACTGCACCGCAGCGCACGCAAGGGATTCACAGGCGAATCGCGATGTGCTTAGATTCCCGCTATGTTCCAGCCCGATCTCTTTGCCGCCGCCCCTTGCGTCCGGCCGGACGCGGCCTCCCCCGCCCCAGCGCTGGACCTGCCTGCCGTGCTCGATCGGCTCAGCGCCACCTGCGAGCGGCCGCGCTACAGCTTCATGGTGCTCCAGCTGATCGCCCAGGCGAGCGATCGCACCGGCTGGGCCGGTCCCTGGATCGAGCGCGAAGGCCGTCGCCTGTTGGTCCGCGACTGGCTGAGCGAGGCGCTGTCGCCGGTGGCACGGCGCGACCCCCGGCGACTGGGCCTGGCGGCACGCGCCCGCGCCGATCTGGAGAAGGCCGGCACCCTGCCCGCGGATCCGTCGGCAGCGCAGGCAGCGATCGAGGCCGAAGTGCAGCATCGCATCCGCCTTTCCGGCCGCACCAATGTCAGCCGCGCCGTGTCCGAGCTGGTACGCGCCGGGCTGGTGCGGCGGCACTATCAGGGGTTCCGCGTCGATCACCACAATCGCGGGGCGCAGCGCCACGCCGTCTATGCGGTGACCGAGGAGGCGCGGCGCGCGCTCCAGCCGAGCGGCTGAGCGGCACGGTCTCCCTTAGAGGAAATAGACGACCACGCCGGCGACCAGCCCGAGGATCAGCGCGATCACGAACTCGACGAGGTTGCGCACGATCCCGCCGCCCTTCTGCCGGCGCTGGAAGGTGGCGCGCGGCGCCGGCTGGGCATGGGCGACCTCCAGATAGCCCACCGCACCGCCCGCGCCCGCGGTGAACAGCAACGTGACCAGCGCGCCCGCCACCGTCTCCAGCGCGATCGCGATCGGCAGCAGCAGCCCCAGCGGTGCCGCCAACGCCATTGCCGCCAGCAGCTTGGCAACATCGAGATCGTCCTTGGCGACGGGCGCGACCTTGAGCAGGTCGGGCGTATCCTCCGCCGAGGCGGCGAGCCAGGCGAGGCTGGAGACGAGCTGCCCGGCAATGACCACGCTGGTAAAGGCCAATGTCGGCGCCAGCGGCAGCGTGCGGCCGTCGCGAAAGGCGATCAGCAGGATGGGGGCGAGATAGACGATCCGCAGCAGCAACTGGAAGATCAGCGCCGGATCGCGGAGCAGCAGCCGCAATTCCTTCGAGAAGATCGTGGCGAACAGCCCGCGATAGAAGTGCCGTGCGATGCCGCCCTTGGCCACGCGCCGCGATGCGGGTCGCGCGCCGCCCGCCCGATAGCTGCGAAGAAAGGCGTTGCGCATTCCCCAGCCCGCCAGCGCGAACAGCCCCAGCGCGCCACCGAGCAGCAATAGGATCGCCAGCGGATCGCCGAAAACGGCGCGGCCCGGCAGGCTGCTCAGTCCGCTGCTGCCATAGCCGCGGTCGCGCAGGGCTTCGAACAGCAGCACCGTGCCGGACTCGCGGCGATCGTCCTGCTGGTTCAGGATCTGGGTGACGAGGAAGAGGCTCGCACCGGTCAGCGCCGCGAGAATCTGCCCCAGCGTGCGCGCGGCGCGCGGCCCCACGGTCCGCGCGAGCACCAGCGTCACCCCCAGGCCCAGGCACGCCGCCGTGCAGGCGAGCGCCACCAGCAGCGCCAGGGCGCCGAGCAGCTCGGGATGGCCGAGCAGCGCCACCGGCAACAGGATCGGCAACAGGAAGATCGAGAAGGTGAGCATCACCCCGCCGGCGATGCCCAGCAGCTTGGCCGACACCACCGTGCGCGGATCGAGCGGCGCGGAGAATAGCAGGTCGAGGTCGCCCGCCTCGTACAGCGTCCGCTGGCTGGCGAGCAGCGCTTGGGTGGTCATGAAGGTGAAGAGCAGGATCGAGGCGATCAGCGCAACCAGCCGCGCGACCCCGTCCACCCGCCATTGCTCCCCCGCCAGCAACAGGCCCAGCCCCACGCCGAGCGCGGTATAGCCGAGCAGCACCAGCGCGAGCAGGATCTGCCCCATGCGGCTGCGGCCGGTGGCACGCAGATTGCCGCGCAGTTCGTGCAGCGTCAGCCAGACGAGACTACCGGGCGGCAGGCGCCGCATCGCCCAGCCGATCACGGGCGGCTCGTCAGGCGGATGAAGGTATCTTCCAGCGTCGCCTCGTCCGATCCGGCGAGCGCGCGCAAATCCTCCAGCGTGCCATCGGCCAGCAGCTTGCCGCCGGCAATGATGCCGATGCGGTCGGCCAGCCGCTCCGCCACTTCCAGGATATGGGTCGTCACGATCACCGTCTTGCCCTGGTCGACCGCGGCGCGCAGCGCGTCCTTCACCGCGCGCGCCATCGCGGCGTCAAGGCCGGTCAGCGGCTCGTCGAGGATCAGCAGCTGCGGATCGTGAATCAGCGCGCCGGCGAGCGCCACCTTTTGCTGCATGCCGCGCGAGAAGCCCTCGCAGCGCGTGTCGCGCACCTCCCACAGCTCCAGCCAGCGCAGCAGTCGCTCGGCTTCGGGAGCCGCCCGGTCCGGCGGGATCCGCCAGAGCCCCGCGACGAAGCCCAGATATTCCGCCGGGGTCAGCTTGTCGTAGAGCATCGGTTCGTCGGGCAGCCAGGCGGTGATCGCCTTTGCCTCCTGTGGGCGTGCTCGCGCGTCGACGCCGAAGATCTCGATGCTGCCCGCATCCGGCTCGGTCAGCCCCACCGCCATGCGCAGCGTGGTCGTCTTGCCCGCGCCGTTGGGTCCCAGCAGCGCATAGAGCTGCCCCGCCCCCACGGTGAGGTCGAGGCCGGTGATGACGGGCTTGCCAAAGGATTTTTGCAGGCCGGCGATGCGAAGCGCGGGAATGGACATCGGTGCCGATCCTAGCGCCCGCGCGGTTCGTCGCAAGCGCCCCGCCATGGACCTTTTTTCTCTCTCGTTCGTCCCCAGCTTCCGCCATGGACCGGGAGGGGTAAGGATGTTCGCAATGCCAAGCACGATCGCGCCCGAAGTGATCGCCTGCATCGCCGAAGGGCGGCCGCCCACACCACATGAACTGGAGCGCGTGGCGCAGCGCGTACGCGCGGATCTGGGCAATGCACGCCCCGCTTTCGCATGGGGCGATGCAGACGCCGCCGCTGCGGACCAGCTCAGCCTGCGGGTCGCGGAAATCGCCTTGCTCGGCAGCCGTCGCTAACGCCTTCCGGTACACCATTGGCAGCACGGTCCTGAATTGCTACCGGTGTCACGGAGGGCACGCATGGGACGATGAATCGCATGCGACCCGAGGACAGGACGCTCGGGAGGATCGCATGCGGCATTGGGGCATCTCGGCTTGGGCGCTTCTCGTTGCCGTCCCCGCGATCGCGCAGCCCGCGCCGACGGATGACGGCCTGCTCTTCCATCTTTCCGCCGACAGCAGCCTGA
Organism: Sphingomonas sp. S2M10; assembly: GCF_012650175.1. Taxonomy (GTDB): domain Bacteria; phylum Pseudomonadota; class Alphaproteobacteria; order Sphingomonadales; family Sphingomonadaceae; genus Sphingomonas. The sequence goes on along the minus strand of NZ_JAAILI010000051.1, from coordinate 36,079 downwards.
CCGCCGATGTCGCTCAGGGCGATCCCGTGCCCAATTTCCGATCCGCCGTCACCCTCACGCCGGACGGTGCCATGGGCGGCGCCGCGCGCTGGGCGGACGAAGGCTATGTCGCCTGGAACGCGCCGGGCAACATGCGCGCCGCGCGCGGCACCCTCGCTTTTTTCTGGCGCGCCCGGACGCCGCCGGGTGAAGCGCCCTTCGTGATCTTCCGCGCCGGTTTCGCCGACCATTCGAGCTGGGACATGGCGTTCCTGCGGATCGACTGGAACGGCCATGGCTTCGACGCCTTCGTGACCGACGCCAACCTGTCACGGATCCGCGTGTCGTTCCGCCTGGACCAGGTGCCGGCGCCTGAGGAATGGCAGCACCTCGCCTTCGCCTGGGACGAGACGCAGGGCGTGCGCCTGTTCCGCAACGGACGCGAAGTTGCGCGGCGCAACCAGGTCGCCGACCTGGACTCCGGGCTCGACCAGTTCGGCATGGCCGGGCGCGTCATCAGCCCGCACCAGGTGCAGAGCCGTTACAACTTCATGCGCGGCAGCGATCTCGACGAGATCCGCATCTATGACCACATGCTCGACGCAGCCGATGTCGCCGCGCTCGCCGACCGCCGCCTGCCCGGCCCCCCGCCGCCCCGCGATGCCGCCGCCGAGCGCACCGCCTGGCTGCATCGCTACGGCTGGGACAAGGGCCCGCCGCCGGTTCTCGCGAGCAAGGTGACGCGGGTCCGCAAGATCGAGTTCGCCGATGCGCGCGACCAGAAGCAATGGATGTGGAAGGGCGTGGACGGCATCGCCGAGACGACCTGGCCCGGCGTCTACAACCGCTCGCGCCTGCCAGGGCGCGACGATTATTTCGAGCTGCCCGACTGGAACACCTATGTCGAGGGCGGCAAGGCCTATGCGCTCACCGTACCGGCGGGCGAGACGTTCAACCGGGTGGAGATTCGCGGCGCCGCCTATGGCGACCTCGCCTGGGCCAAGGACGGGCGATCATTCACCAGGCTCGCGGATCGGGCCAGGGGCGTGGTCCGCTCGGTCCATGCCCTTCCCGAGCAGCAGAGCGGCGTGCTGCGCTTCACCAACCTGATGCAGGAACAGCCGATCCAGGAGATATGGGCCTATCAGATAGACGGCGCGCCCGAGCCCGAGGGCAGCTTCAAGCTCAGCTACCGGGTCAACGCCAAGACTGCGGCGAACCTGGCCGCGCTGGACGGCCTCAACGCCTATATCGCCGGCCGCTTCGCCCCGGACGAGCGGAGCACGGTGCTGGCCCTGCCCAAGTCCGGGGTTCGCGCCGCGGTCGGTGCCGGGGCGGCCGGCGACAGCGGCGCGGCGGTGCGACCCGCCGATCCCAAGCCGATCGTCCACATCCTCATCCCGTCCAACCTCAACGAGGCGCATGCGGACCAGCCGCTCGCCCGCGCGTTCAACTATGGATGGCGCAATCTGCATGACGGGCTGGACGGCATCGCAATCGACCTGCCCGTGCTCAAGGCGAAACCGAATGCGGACGGGCTGATCCCGCTCAACATCCGCGTGCACGACCCGATCTGGCCGCAGCGCGACATGCTCGACCTGTCGGTGTCGGTCCGCCCTGGCGAGGCGCGCACGCTGTGGCTCGACCTGCGCGACAGGATCTTGAGCGACGACAGCCTGTTCCTGACCATCGCCTCGGCCGCGCCCGATTTCGATGCACAGTCCCTCGACGGCGCCGAAATCCGCCTGGTCTTCAAGCCGCGCGCAGACGCTCTGAAGGAGCACGTCGCCGATCGCTTCGATCAGGTGAAGGACAATTGGGGCTTTCTGGTAGAGGAGCACACGTCCTCTGAACGCGCCGCGCTCTACCGCCGGGTCCGCACCGATGCGAGCGACCTGCTCCGCGTCGATCCCGAGAATCGGGAGATGCGCGCCTATTGGGCGGATATCGACTATCGCCCGGAAAACATGCCGGTCGAGGCATTGCCGCCAATCCCCGCGGGCGTTCCGGCCTGGGCGGCGCGGCAGCTGCAGGATCTGTCGCTCACCCGCCGCTTCGTCGAATGGTGGATCGACAACCGCCAGGTGCCCTATGGCGATTTCGGCGGCGGGATCAGTGACGATTCCGACCTGCTGCAGCAATGGCCGGGCCTGGCGCTGATGGGCGTGATCCCGGACAAGGTCAACGCCTCGCTCCGCGCGCTCGACGATGCCGCCTATCGCAACGGCATGATCGTCGATGGCCTCGGCTATATCACCACCGACGAACTACATGCCTATGAGGAGGGGCTGAACGCCGATGCCGCACGGCTCTACCTCAACTGGGGCGAGCCCAAGACGGTCGAGCGGCTGTTCGCCACCACCCGGGCGCTCAGCACGGTGATCCTGCCCAACCCCGCCGGGCATCTCCACTTCGCCAGCAACTGGTATGGCGCGAGGCGGATGTACCGCGAGGGCGCGTTCGAGTGGCAAAAACCCTATAGCTATGTCGTGATGCACGCGCCGATCCTGCTCGGGGTATTCAACGCAGGCCCCCAGGCGCGCGGGCTGGTGACCGGCCTGGCTGATGGCTGGCTGGCCCATGGCAAGCAGGATGCGGATGGCCGCTGGAGCTTCCCCAACGAGATCAACTGGCGCACCGATGCCACCCGTGCCGGGGACGGCGGCGGGGTGAGCACCCCGCTCCAGACCACCTGGTCCGCCTGGCGCTTCACCGGCGACGCCAAATATCTCCGGCCGCTCCAGGCCCGTCCCGGCTCGGTCGGCGAGATCAACGAGAATGGCGCGCTGCTTCCCGAGACGCGGGCGCTGGTCACGCCCAAGGGCGATAGCGACGCCGCGCGCATTGCCGCCTGGACCCGAAACGGCGATCCCGCTCCGCTGGCCGCGCTGCACGAAGCCGCGATCCGCGAGAAGACGGCGCGTCTCTACATGATGACCGAGGGGCATTGGTGGAGCGACCGGGTCGAGAGCGAGAACCAATGGCTCCAACGCGAGCGGCTGGGCGGAATCGCGCTCCGCCGCAACCAGACCTATCCCGGCAATGCAGTGAGCTGGCGCTTCGCCGACGACGGGGCGGCCGAGCAGGTGGCGCTGCTGGTGCCCGGCGCCACGCCCACCGGCTTCACCGTCGAGGCGTTCAACACCAGCCCGGTACCGCAGGACGCGACGATGACCACCTGGAACGTCACCGCCGGCCGCTGGACGATGCGCGGGCCGGACGGCGCGGTGCGAACGCTCCAGCTCGGCCGATCGAGCGACGTGGCGCTGCGCTTCCCTGTCGGGGCGGGCAAATGGGTGTTCGCGCTGGACCAGGCCGGCGATCCGGTGGAGATGCGCCCCGACCTCGGCATCGGCCGCGACGATGTGGCCGTGCAGAGGCGGACAGTGACGGTCACGGTCCACGGCCTCGGCCATGTCGCCACGCCCGGCGGCACGGTGATCGTGTCCGGCGCACAGGGCGAACTGGGACGGGCGACCATTCCCGCGCTTGCGGCACCAGACAACCTTCGGCCACGCACGGCGAAGGTGCGGATGCGGCTGGCCGGCAGCGCCGCGCCCACCGAGGTCCAAGTGGCGCTGCCCGGCGATGCGGCAGAGGTGACGCTGCACAACAACCGCGTGCGGCTGGCCCCGCGGTAGTCATACGGCGCGGTTATGCGGCGGCCGGCACCCGCGCGGCGGCGTAGCGCGCGATGAATGCCGCGTGGCCCGGGAGCTTGGCGAGCTGTGCGGCGATCCCCGCGCGCAGGTCGCCGAGCGCGCGCTCCAGGTCCGCGTCGGGGATCTGCGCCGGCATGGGGTGGTGATGGCGCGGGCGCACGCCCTGGCCCAGCATCACCGCGTTCCAGCTGTCGACGCGGAACAGGTCGGTGCCTTCCTGATAGGCCGAGGCACTTTCCTCGAACAGGGCGATCCGGGCCGCCAGGCTCTCCGGTACCGCCCGCGCGGCATGGTCGCGCCAGAAGGGTTCGGGGCGGTCGTTGCACTTGTAGTGGAGGATGATGAAGTCGCGGATATGCTCCGACTCCGCCCGCGACTGGGCGTTGAAGCGCTCGGATAGCGCTGCCATGTCGCGGCGGAAGGGGAAGTTCTGCAGCAGCCGCGTGACCGCGATCATCACCAGATGAATGCTCGTGGATTCGAGCGGCTCGATGAACCCGCTTGCTAGCCCCAGCGCCACGCAGTTGCGGCTCCACGCCTTTTTGCGCATGCCTGTGGTGAAGCGGATCAGCCGCGGATCGAACAGCGCGCGCCACGGCACCGCCGCCAGCAGCTGCGCCTTGGCGTCCTCGTCGGACAGATAGGCGCTCGCATAGACGAAGCCGTTGCCCATCCGGTGCTGCAGCGGAATCCGCCACCGCCAGCCGGCACCGTGCGCGATCGCGCGAGTATAGGGCACCGGCGCCTCGGTCGTCTCGGACTGGACGGCGAAGGCACGATCGGTCGGCAGCCAGTGGCTCCAGTCGTCGAAGCCGGTCTTCAGTGTCTTCTCGATCAGCAGCGCGCGGAAGCCGGTGCAGTCGATGAACAGATCGCCTTCGACGCGCAGCCCGTCTTCCAGCATCAGCGCGGCGATGTCGCCATCGGCCGCCTGCTCCACCTGCGTGATCCGCCCCTCGACCCGGCGCACGCCCGCCGGCTCGGCAAGGCCGCGCAGGAAGGCGGCATAGGCGGTCGCATCAAGGTGATAGGCATAGGCCAGCGGCATCGGATCGCCGGTGGCGAATTTCTCCGACAGCGCCGCCTGGGTCTCCAGCGAATAGTCGCCGAGCGCGCCGCCGAAGCCGCGCCGCTGCGCCTCCAGCCAGAAATGCTGGAAATCGCACAAGGGCAGCGCGCGTCCGACCGAGCCGAAAGGATGGAAATATCGCTCGCCCTCGCGCAGCCAGTTCTCGAACGATATGCCGAGCTTGAAGGTGGCGTTGGTTTCGCGGAGGAAGACCTGCTCGTTGATGCCGAGCAGCTTGTGGAACGTCCAGGCCGTGGGAATTGTCGATTCCCCGACGCCGACCGTGCCGATCGCATCGGATTCCACGAGAGTGATGTCGAGGTTCGGTCCCAGATGCCGTACCAGCGCCGCCGCGGCCACCCAGCCTGCCGTACCGCCGCCGGCGATCACCACCCGAAACTTCTGCGCGTCCATCGCCTGTCCCCTCCTGAATCTGACCTGTTCAGTCCTCAGCCTTCACGGCGTTCCTTGCGCGCGATCAGGCGCGGCAGATTTCCGAGCGACGAGAGCTGCCACACCGCGCAGCGCAGAAAGTCTTGCGCGTGCAGCGCCGCCAGTGCCTCGGCGCCCAGCGCTGCGAAGCGACCCCCGTCGACCACCCAGCAATCGGGCACCTTGTAGCGCCGGCCGCTGGTCAGCTCGATGTCGAAGGTGACCGGCTCGAGCAGCCCGGCCGCCTCGAAGGCGGCGAACATCGGGGCCGAGAGCTGGTCGCCGATATAGACCGCCTGCAGCGTGGCCGCGATCCGCTCCAGATAGGGCGCGTTGCCGCCCTGGTCGAGGAACAGCGGTGCGCCCTCGCCGGTGGAGACCCGCGGATGATCGGTGTCGATATGGATCATCGGTTCGCCCGCTTCGCCGGGGCGCGGCAGACCGATCGAGAAGGGGCCGATCTCCATCAGCGCGGGGATCTGGTCGGCATCCCAGCGATCGCCGTCCAGATAGAGATTCTCGTCGGCGTCGAGGCCGAGCAGCACGGTCGAGCGCCAGTGTCCGTCTTCGTCGCGACGGAAGATCAGCACATAGTCGCGCTGGAGCGCCTCAAACTCGGTGGGAAAGACGGTCATCTGATTGACCGCGTCGCCGAACGCGGCGCCACGGTCGAGCCGGATCCGCAGATCGGCATGGTCGATATTGTTGAGCAGGGCGCGGGGCATGACAGGCGGAACCTTAAACGAGAAAGGCCGCCCGAGGCGAGCGGCCTTTCCCTAGTGTACAGGCGGGCTTCAGAAGCGGAAGCGCGCGCCAACCAGATACCGGGCCGAGCCCTCGGACTCGTACCAGGTGTTGATATAGTCGCGGCTGTAGCTGCGGACACCTTCCTCGAGGAGGTTGATGCCTTCGAAGCTGAGCGCGATGTTCCTGGTCAGGTCATAGTTGATGCTGAGATCGACCTGGCCATACGGATCGTTGAACGCCGGATTGCGCGCCGCGCCGCGATTGGTCTCGGCGAGGAACTTGCCGCGCCAGTTGTACGACAGGCGGGCGGAAATGCCGTGCTTGTCATAGATCAGCGTGGCGTTGGCGGTATCGCTCAGACCCACCAGCGCGAACTGGTCGGCATTCGGATCGGCGGTGATGTTGAAGCCGACATTGCCGCGCACCAGCGTGTAGCTGGCGGCGATGCCGAGGCCGGTATTGCCGAGGAAATACTGGCCGGCGATTTCGACGCCGTAGATCTCGGCGTCCTTGTTGTTGATCGGCGTGTTCACCGCGAAGTTGAGCAGCGGGTCGGCCGAGGTCGGCATCACGTCGATCGCGGCGAGCGTGTTGCTGATATAGGTCGAACCGAAGGTCCGCGTCGTCGGCACGTAGTTGGCCTGCAGCTCGGCGGTCGCCTGGGCCACGTTGCCGTTATATTTCTGCAGGACGGCGGTGCTGGTGAACAGGTTCACGTTGCTGATGTCGCCGCCCAGGCCGGTCACGATGTTGCGGGCCGACTGCGCCAGCGGACCCGCGGTTGGGTCGCGCAGGCCGAACAGGTTGCGCTGCACCACCGAGTTGCCGATGAAGTTGTGCACCCGCTTGTCGAAGAAGCCGACCGACAGGTACACGTCGCGGCGCGGATACCATTCGAACGATACGTCGAAGTTATCCGAGTCCAGCGGCTTGAGCGCCGGGTTGTTCTGGTTGCCGGTGGCAACCCCGCCCAGCGACGTCGGGTTGTTGAGCGCACCCGCGCCGGTCGATGCGAACAGATTGCCGAACGGCGCACGCGAGATCGTCTTGCTGTACGAAACGCGGCCGATCAGGTTCTTGGCGACTTCGACCTGGAAGTCGATCTGCGGCAGCAGATTGTCGTAGCTGCCGCTGCCCGACACGGCCTGACGATCCGCCGAGTTGAGCACGGTGAAGTCGTTGTCGGCCTGCCACACCACGGCGAGCGGCACGGTCTGCAGCGACGTGGCCTTCACCTTGGTATGCTCGTAGCGGATACCGGCAACGAGGGTTGCCGCGCGGCCGCCCACTTCACCCTTCCAGGTCAGCTGGCCATAGGCTGCCCAGATGTCTTCCTTGACGCGGTTGTCGTTGTTCGCGTCGATGAAGTTCTGATGGTCGATACCGTCGTTGGTGATGCCGATATAGTGGTTGTAGAGCGCGTTGTAGAGCTTGGTCGCGTCTTCGGCACGCCAGGCGACCTTGCCCACCGCGTCGGCGGTCGCATTGTTGCGGTGGAACTGGCAGACCAGGCAATATTGCTGCACCGTGCCCGGCGCGAAGGCGGCGACGTCGGGCGGCAGCGCATTGTTCCAGTCGCCCAGCACCTGGCGGGTGTTGTACTGGGTCTGTCGGGTGTCGGTGGTGCGATAGTCGCCGCCGAAATCGAAGCGGCTGCCGCCGCCGAGATCCCAGCCCGCGTCGATGCGGCCTTCCTTGATCTTCTGCGACTGGGTGGAGGCGAACTGGCGCTGCACCGCGGCGGACAGATCGCCCGCGTCGAACACGCCGTTGCAGTTGCCGTTCTTGAACGGCGTCCCCGTCGGCGTGGTCTGCGAGAAGCAGTCGTTGATCGTCAGCGTCTGGGTCGGGAAGCCGTCATCGTCCCAGTTCAGGCCGTGCGACGTGACGATGTTGCCGTTGAACGCCACCGTGGTCGAAGTCTGGCCGTTGGGATTGTCGGGCAGGCTCTCCGCCTTGCCGATATGGCCGTCGAAGTTCAGCGTGAAATTGTCTGCCAGTTCCCACTTCAGGTTTCCGCCGACGTCCCACAGCCGGTTCTTCTGCGCGCGATAGGCGTTCTCGAAGCCCTCGTCCTTCACGCCGTTGAGCGTCTCGTGGAGATATTTGGTCGTGGCGATACCGTTGCTCGAATCGTCGAAAGTGACTTCATCGAACGGCTTGGAGAACCAGTTGGACTGGGACGAACGGCGCTCGGACGAACGCAGCTGCGCGAACAGGCCGTCGACCGTGAACGTCATGCTGTCCGACGGGCGATACTGCACCACGGCCTGGCCGTTGATGCGCTCGCGGCTTGCTTCCGAGAAGTGATGACGGAAGTCGTCGGGAACCGCGACCAGCGTGTTCGGGTCGGTCGGGCGGTTGTTGATCTTGGTGTTGGCGGTGATGTAGCCCTTCGACGGATCCAGGAAGTCCGACAGGCGGGGCATGTTCCAATAGTTGTTCGCCTGGCTCGGGAAGCTGAAGTTGCGCTTCTGATAGCTGCCGAACAGGGTGACGCCGAAGCGCTGTTCCTGGTCGCTCCAGCTCGCCACGCCCGAGAATTCCGGGGTCACATGGTTGCCGCAGCTGATGCAGTCGTCGGCCGAGGTGTCGTAGCTCGCCTTCGCACCCACCGAGCCCGAGAAGCCGGCGGGACGATCGAGCGGACGCACCCCGACGATGTTGATGGTGGCGCCGATGCCGCCCGAGGGGATCGCGGCGCGGCCGGTCTTGTAGACCTCCAGCGTCTTGACGCCTTCCGAGGCGAGGTTGGCGAAGTCGAACGAACGACCGAAGCCGCCGGCGCCGTCACCGCCCTGGTCGCCGCCGACCGCGACGATGTTCGAGGCGGCGAGCTGGCGGCCGTTCAGCGTCACCATATTGTACTGCGCGCCGAAGCCGCGGACGGTGACGGTCGAGCCTTCGCCGTTGACGCGGTCGATCGACACGCCGGTGATGCGCTGCAGCGATTCCGCAAGGTTGGTGTTGGCGAACTTGCCGATATCCTCGGCCGAGATGGCATCCACGATGCCGTTGGAGTCTCGCTTGATCGCGATCGAGCGTTCAAGCGATGCGCGGATGCCGGTAACGACGATCTCGCCGCTGTCCTGCGGCGCATCCTGCGCGGCGGGCGAGTCGGTTGCGGTGCTGGTCTGCGCCGCGGCGATGCCGGGCATGGCGAGTGCCGTCGCGACGGCGAGCATGGATACCGCGCGGACGCGCGATGACGAACGAATACGCATGGGTTTCTCCCCTCCTGAACCGGCCCTTGGGCCATTTTATGCGCTGCATACCGGCCATCGCCGGCGACAACGTTGTCTAGCTTTTACGCTGCATTCACTCCTTTCCTCTTGTTTTCAATTGGAAATTTCTCCTGCGGGAATGTCGACGGCCTGCATCGTGGCAGCGCTTGCCGAATCCGTTCCGAGCGCAAGGGCGTAGCGCCCCGCGGGAATCTTCCAGCGGCCGCCTTGCCATCTGGCCAGCGCATGGCGATCGGCGGCCAGCGTCAGCTGCACGGACTCGCCCGGCTTCAGCCACTGGCGCTTCCAGCCGGCGAGGCGCGGCGTCCCCTTGTCGGGGCCGGTGACGTAGAGCTGCGGCACAACCGCACCGGCGCGCTTGCCGGTATTGCGGACGGTGAAGGTCACCGTCGGCGCGGCGCCACCCGTAAAGCGCGCGCCGTCGAACGCGAAGCTTGTGTAGCTGAGGCCGTAGCCGAACGGGAACAGCGGCTTGATGTTCTTCGCGGCGTACCAGCGATAGCCGACCTCCGCGCCTTCCTGGTACGTCACGTCCCAGCTCGGCAGCGTGCTGCCGTCGCCGGCACCGGCATCGCTCGCCGCATCGGAATTGAGCCCGGCGGGGACCACCGGCTTGGGACGCGGCAGCTGGTCGGCGCTCTTCGGGAAGCTGATCGGCAGCCGACCGGACGGATTGACATCGCCGAACAGGATGTCCGCGATCGCCTCGCCGCCGCGCTGGCCTGGATACCAGGCCTGCAACACCGCAGGCACCTGCGTCAGCCACGGCATCAGCACCGGACCGCCCGTTTCCAGCACAACCACGGTCTTCGGATTGGCCTTGGCGACCGCGGCGATCAGCGCGTCCTGCTGGTCGGGCAGTGCCAGCGTCTCCACATCCTGTGCCTCGGTTGTCCATTGCGTGGCGAACACCACCACGATGTCGGCGCTGCGGGCGGCCGCCGCTGCGGCAGCGGGATCGCGCCCGTCGACATAGGACAGCTCGGCTTGCGGCGCCTTGGCGCGGATCGCCGCGAGCGGCGAGGACGCATGCCAGGTGACGCGTGCGAACGAGGCAGCCGCACCGCTGGTCAGCGGGATCTCGACGGGTGCGCCGCCGACCGAGCGGACCTGGCTGGAGCCGCCGCCCGACAGGACGCCGACATCGGCATGGCCGCCGATCAGCACGATCTTGCGGGCCGTCTTCGCCAGCGGCAGCACGTCCTGCTCGTTGCGGAGCAGCACCATGCCCGCCTCCGCCACCCGCTGCGCCACCTGTGCGTGCGCGGCATAGTCGATCGGCTGCGCGGTGGTCGGCGTCGGATGATCGTAGAGCCCGCTGCCGATGACGCCGGTGAGGATGCGCTTCACCATCTCGTCCAGCCGCGCTTCGGAAAGCTTGCCGGTCTGGATTGCGGCGTCGAGCTTTTCGGGCGCGAAATAGATCTCGCGATCAAGTTCCTGGCCCGATTCCTGGTCCAGGCCGGCCGCCGCCGCCTTGACCGTCGAGTGGACGGCGCCCCAATCGCTCATCACCCAGCCGGTGTAGCGCCAGTCGCCGCGCAGCACCCCGGTCAGCATGCGGTGGCTTTCGCAGGCATAATCGCCTTCGATACGGTTATAGGCGCACATCACCGAGCCGGGCTTGCCGGTGCGGAGCGCCAGTTCGAAGGCGAGCAGGTCGCTCTCGCGCAGCGCCGTCTCGTCGATCCGCGCATTCAGCGCGGTGCGCCCGGTCTCCTGGCTGTTGAGGATGAAATGCTTCACGGTCGAGACGATGTGGTTCGACTGGACGCCGTCGATCGCCGCGCCCGCCATATAGCCCGCGAGCAGCGGGTCCTCGCCGAGATATTCGAAGTTGCGGCCGTTCCACGCATCGCGGGTAAGGTTAACGCCGCCGGCGAGCAGCACGTTGAAGGTCTTGGCACGCGCTTCGGCACCGATCATGGCGCCGCCCGCGCGGGCCATGTCCAGGTCAAAGGTCGCGGCGGTGGCGAGGCCGGAGGGCAACGCGGTCGCTACGTCGCCCTTGCGCTGCTCCACCTGATTGGCGACGCCGAGGCTGGCATCGCTCTCCCGCAGCGTCGGAATGCCGAGCCGCGGAATGCCGGGCACATAGCCCGCCGACGGAATCATGTCCGCCGGCGCAGGGTTTGCACGTGGCGGGAACAGGCCGTGGACAAGCTGCAGCTTCTCGGCATGCGTCATCGCGCGGACCAGCGCGTCGGCACGTGCTTCGGGCGCCAGGCGCGTGTCCTGCCAGACGGGCGCCGCCGTCTGGGCGCAGACGACCGCGGGCGCGGTTCCGGCGAGGAGAACAAGGGCAAGGGCACGGGCGGCGTTCATCGGCGCGGGGATTCCTGTTGCTGGGAGACGGGCGCGATGGCGCCCCTGGAGTCGTTCCGAAAAATGCGGCCGCCGCCCATCGGGGAAGGCGACGGCCGCAGGTAATCCGCCCTTGAGGAGGGGGCCGGAACCGGAAAGCGATCGTCAGGAAAAAGAGGCGTCGGCGCGGTTGCGCAGCGAACGGCAGCAATGCCCGGCATGTCCTCTCCCCCTGCTTGCTCCGCATTTTTGCGGGCTTGTTTTCTGACAGCGATGTCTGATGCGATCTGACATCGATGTCAAGCACAAACGCGCGGCTGCATTGCCACCTCGCGCATGCGCGCTAAGCTGCGCGCGTGCAGTCTCCCCCCTCCCCCGCCCTGTCGTCGAACATGGTCGCGCAGCTGTTCCGCCGCTCGATCGGCATCTTTTTCATGGGGGGATTCGTCACCGCACTGGTGGGTCTGCTGGTACCGCGGCTGACGCTGATCGACCGGTTCGACTATACCCGGGCGGCGCTGGTGCAGTTCGCCTTCCATTCCAGCTATCTGCTGTTCGCGCTGCCGATCACGACGCTGCTGGTGCGCACAGGCTATATGCGCGCGATCGCCGCCGGGCTGGGCGTGATGACATTGGCGTGCCTGGCCTTGGGCGGGGCCGCCTGGATCGGCAGCTATCCGCTGCTGTTGCTGGCGCTGCTCTGTCTGTCGACGGGCATCACCTTCCTGCAGATCGCCGCCAATGTCGTGCAGCCGCTGGTCGCAACCGAAGGTGGCGGCGCGGCGCGGCTGACGCTTCTGCAAGGCTTCAATGCGATCGGCACCGTGCTGGCGCCGCTCGCCGGCGCCGGTTTCCTGCTCCAGCTCGGCAGGCTGGAACGCCTGCCGCTCGCGCTGCCCTTCCTCGCCTGCGCGGCGGTGCTGGCCTGCCTGGCGCTGGTTTTCTGGCGCGCGCGCGATCTGCTGGCGGCGCACCCGGCACCTCGGCGACTGCCGCTGGCCCAGCTCGGCCGGGTGCTGCGCGACCGCCGGCTCGCCTGGGGCAGCCTCGCCATGTTCGGCTATGTCGGCGCGGAGGTGACGATCGGCAGCCTGCTCGCCAATTACCTTGCGCTTCCCGCCATCCTCGCCGCCGATCCGGCGACCGCGGGCCGGCTGGTGAGCCTTTATTGGGGCGGGGCGATGCTCGGGCGGTTCGCCGGCGCGGCGGGGCTGACGCGGATCGCGCCGGCGCGGCTGCTGGCCGGCGTGGCGCTGGGCGCAGTGCTGCTCGTCGGTGCGGCGAGCCAGCTGCACGGCATGGCGGGCGCTGCCGCGCTGATCGCGGTGGGGCTGTGCAACGCGATCATGTACCCCACCATCTTCGCGCTGGCGCTGCCCGAGGATCGCGGCCTTGCGCCCTATGCCTCGATGATCCTGTGCATGGCGGTGGTGGGCGGCGCGATCGTGCCGCTCGGCACCGCCGCACTGGCCGATCGGATCGGCCTGCCCGCCGCGCTGGTGCTGCCGCTGCTGTGCTATCTGGGGATCGCCGGCTTCGCGTTGATGATAGCGCTATCGCGCGCAACGCGATAAGACTGCGCGCGCATGAAGCCGCTTACCCTCAAGGACGTTGCCCGGCATGCCGGGGTTTCCCCCAAGACGGTGTCGCGGGTGATCAACGGCGAAGCCTATGTCCGGCCCGAGGTACGCTCGGCGGTGCAGAAGGTGGTCGACGATCTCGGCTATCGGCCCAATGCCTTCGCGCGCGAACTTTCGAGCGCGCGCTCCTTCCTGCTCGGCCTGTATTTCGACGATCCCGCCTCCACCTATGCCGCCGATCTGCAGCGCGGCGCGCTGACCCGCTGCCGGGCGCTGGGCTACCACCTCGTCGTCGAGCAGGTGACGCGCGACCAGCCCGACTGGTTGGCGCAGTGTGAAGCGTCCCTGCGCGCGATGCGGCTGGGCGGCGCGATCTTGACCCCGCCGCTGTGCGACTGGCCCGAGCTGCTTGATCTGTTCGCACGCATGGGCGTGGCGGTGGTGCGCATCTCGCCCGGCGATTTTCGCGATCGCACCGCGGCGGTGGAGATGGACGAGGCGGGCGCCGCCCGCGAGCTGACCGAGGCGCTGATCGCGCTAGGCCACCGCGACATCGGCTTCATCCAGGGCGACCCCGAACACCATGCGGCGGCGCGCCGGCAGGAGGGGTTCGAAGCGGCGATGGCGGCAGCGGGACTGCCGATACGCCCCGATCGCACGCTGCCGGGGGATTTCACCTTCCGCGCGGGCCTCGCCGCCGGCGAACGGCTGCTGACCGGCGCCGACCGCCCCACCGCGATCTTCGCCGCCAACGACGAAATGGCATTGGGTGTATTGGTGGCGGCGATGCGCGCCGGCATCGCGGTGCCCGATCAGCTCTCGATCGCCGGGTTCGACGATGCTGCCATTGCCCGCATGGCATGGCCGCCGCTCAGCACCGTCCACCAGCCGCATGTCGACATGGCGGCAGCAGCGGTGGAGCTGCTCACCCAGGGCATCAGCACGAGCGGGCGTGGCATGCCGCTGCGCCGGCTACCGCATCGGCTGACGCTGCGCGACAGCACCGGTCCGGCCCGGTAAGCCACTTTACCCGGTGCGCCCGCCCCCCTAGTCCTTTGGCGGTTGAGCGCACCGATGGGAACCCGATGACCGACGACAAGGCCGCGCCCCGCGCCGGCACACAGACGCTCGAACGCGGGCTGGACCTGCTGGATCTGCTGGCCGAACGCCCGCACAATGTGCGCGAGCTGGCGGCCGGCGCCGGGCTAACCGTATCGACGGCACGAAGGCTGGCGCTGGCGCTGATCGACCGCGGCTTCGCGGTCGGCGAGCGCGACGGCAGCCTCCGCCTCGGCCCGAAGCTGATGCAGCTCGGCGTCCGCGCGCAGGAACGGCTCAACATCGTCGAACTGGCACGCGATCGCCTGCGCGGTCTGGCCGAGACGACCAACATGCCGGCCTTTCTCGGCGAGCGCGACGGCGACCATTCGGTGCATCTGCACCGCGTCGGCGGCGGGCAGCGGGTCGTGGTGACGACGCCGGTGGGCACCAGGCGCCCCCTGCCGGAGACCAGCCTGGGCAAGGCGCTGCTGCTCGACGAGCCGCCCGCCGCACTGGAGGCGCTGCTCGCGCGCCGACCGGCGCCGCAGCCGCATTTCCTCGCCGACCTGGCCGCCGATCGTGGGCGCGGGGCGGTGGTGCACCGCAGCCCTCCACCCGACGATCTCCGCGCGGTCGCGACGCCGATCCGCGATGCCGCCGGGCGGATCGTCGCCGCGATCAGCGTGGTCAGCCCGGCGCAATATGTCGACGATGCTGCGCTGGACGGCATCGTCGCAGAAGTCCGTGCGGCCGCGGCCGAGATCAGCGCCGCGCTGGGTCATCCGACGCCGGCCGGATGACCCCGTAAGCAGCTCAGCGGCCGAACTGGACGCGCACGCCGCCCATGATCCGCCGGCCGCCATAGGATAGCCGCATCACGCGCGGCGTGCCGTCGGCGAACCGCACATAGTCGCCGGTCGACAGCGTCTGCGCGGCGCGCCGCATGTTGCGGCCTTCCAGATACACCTGGAAGTTGCGCGTGATGTTGTACGACATCTTGGCGTCGATGAAGGTCGTGCCATCCTGGAAGCGCGGCACACCGGGATTATAGCCGGGCGCGACCAGACGGACATTGGTCCACTGCTCGCCCGGATAGTTGATGTCGGTGGTATTGCCGCCGCAAGGGGTGATGCAGGTGAACAGCGAACTGCGCTTCTGATAGGCGACGCGGAAGTTGAACTTGCCATCATCGTACCAGAGCGAAGCGTTGGTATAGTATTTGGATTCGTTGGGCGGCAGCATCACGTCGCCGGTGAGCGGGTCCTGCTGGCCGCTGGTGACCGACGATGCGAGGATCGAGAAGTTCACGTCCGCACCGGTATATTTCAGGAACCAGGGCAGGAAGGTGAAGGCGGTCTTTGCCTGGAACTCCCAGATGTCGCGCTTGTAGCCGGGGCCGTTGGTATAGGTAGGCACGCCGAATTCGAGATCGGCGAGCGCCGCGCCGGTCACCGGATCCTTGAGATCGGTGCCCGCGAACGGCCGGCGGTTTTCGGTGATGTTGATCGGGCTGCCGATCTGCACGTCCAGCTTGCCATAAGCGACCGAGAAAACCGTATCGACGTTCGGATACCATTCGAGGCTGGTATTGTAGTTCCACGCGGTGAACGGCTTCAGCCCCGGATTGCCCACGCGGCCCGAGCAGCCATAGACGTCGTCGGCATTGCTATCCAGCTCGACGCGCTGATCGATGCTGCACGCGCCCCCCGGAAACATCAGCGTCGGGTTGGGCCGCGCGACGGTCTTGCCGGCATAGAAGCGCAGGACCAGCCGGTCGTGAAAGCCCCAGAGATTGACGTTGAAGCTCGGCAGCCAGTCGGTCGTCTTGGCATCCAGCGTCACGTTCTGGCTGAACGAGATGCTGTTGATGCCGGATGCATTGTTGGGATCGTTCGGGTTGTAGAGGTTGGTCACCCGGATCGAGGTCAGCGTGAGCAGTCCCGAGCCCCGCGTGGTGGCGAACACGCCGCGAACGCCGACATTGCCGTCCACGCGCAGCCCCCAGGGCAGGTCCTGGTCGTAATCGGCCATCGCATAGACGTTCTTGATCGTCTCGCGCGTGCGGCTGACCGGCTGATCGTAGGTATTGCCGTCGCTGCCGACACAGGTCTTGAGGCAGTCGAAGTTCATATAATCCTGCGCGCCCAGCGCCGCGAACAGTTCATCGGTGCGCAGACCCTGCCATGCCGGCGGCAGATTGCCGCGATTGGGCAGATCGCCGAAATACGCGCTGTCGCTTGGCTCCAGCGTGCGCGCGAACAGATCCTGCAGCGCCTGCGGGGTCAGCGTGTCGACGCCCGAGCGGGCGGTCGCCGGGTTGGTGCTCGGCACATAGCCATAGTTGCACGACAGCGTGGAGGTCGCGGTCGGCTGGCAGGCACGATAGGTGCCGCGCACGATCGCCGCCGGCACCACCACCGCCGCCTGATAGCCGGGCTGGCCGAAGGTCCCCACCTGGCTCTTCACCGTGTAGCCGCCATTGCCCCAGCGATCGAGATTGTTCTTGCGATACTGGCCGCCGACCTTGATCCGCTTGAGGAACGGCAGGATGCCTTCGGTGCGATAGGTCAGGTCGAACTTGGCAATCTTCTCGGAAGCCTCGCCGAGCGCAGGCGTGTACTGGACGCTGAAGCTCGGCGTGGTGAGCGGCATCTGACCCACCGTGTAGAGCGGCGTCGCCGGTCCGTTGGGCCCCGCGGCCACCGCGGTCTGCCCGGTGCAGGTGGGCGCGGTGCCGCCGCCAATGCACACCGGCGCGGAGAGCTGGACGTAGTTGGCGGGATTGCTCTCGTCATAATTGCTTGGCAGTTCCACGTCCCAAAGGCCGTTCTGCTGCAGCTTGAGCGTCGAGGTGCCGTAGCTGTACGAGCGCGCCGTGCGCATGTCGCCCCGGCTGGTGGTGGCACGGGTGAAGCCCGCCATCGCATCGATGTCGACCCGTTCGCCGCGGAACTCGGCGCCACCCTGGAAATATTTCGTCTTGGTATCGATCGTGTTCTCGATCTGGTCGATATTGACCGAGTTGTTGGTCAGCGTCATTTCGGTGACGTTGTGCGCGCTGTCGACCTTCACGCTGCCCGGCACGACGTTGAGCACATTGCCCGTCGTCGCATTGTTGCCCACGTTGTTCAGCCCGTCGAACAGATAATAGCCGGCCGGCGCATTGGGCGACACGGTGCGGGTGCGCGGATAGCCGGTGGTGCTGTCCGCGAAGGTACCCACGATGTTCTGGCCGAACAGCGTGACGGGCGTGCGGCTGCGATTCTGGTCGTGCACCTTGCGGTTGGCGATCGTGCCCTTGGCGAAGACGGTCAGCTGGTCGGTGACCCGGTAGTCGAACCGGGCGTCGAAGGCCGAACGCTGATCGGTCTGGGTATTCATGAAGTTGCGGATCAGCGACGGCGTATAGTCGTTCCACTGGTTGAGGCAGGTCTGTTGCTCCAGGATCCGCTGACCGCGCTGCGCCGCGGTCCCCGTCGGATTGTTCGGGAAGATCTGGAGGCATTCCGCCTTGGACTTGGCGCCGGCCGACAGCGTGACCAGCTGGCGCGGCGTCAGCGCCCCGCCCCCTGGGGCCGTGCTGTTGGCGAAGGCCACGTCGGCCGCATCGGTGCCCACCGTCGCGGGGTTGAAGGCGAAGGTCTTCTCGGGCGACTGGTCAAAATCGAACAGGCGCGAATAGCCGCGGTTGTTGCTCGTCGTGGTTTCGAAGCCATGGCCGTTGTTCTGGAGCTTGGAATAGCTGCCGCTCACGATCATGCCGACGCGATCGTTGAACAGCCGGCGGCCATAGACGGCGTTGAAATCGGGGGTCCAGTCGCGGCCCAGCGAGTTCTGGCCGACGCCCGCACGCAGCGACAGATAGGGCTTGTTGAAATCCAGCCCGGTACGCGTCTTGATCTGGACGGTGCCGCCCAGGCCGCCTTCGGTCATGTCCGCGGTCGAGCCCTTGACGACGTCGACGCTCTTCACGAGCTCGGCGGGCAGCTCGCGCAGATCGGCGCTGCGGCCGTTGTTGGCGCCGATCGCGAGGCCGTTGGTGCTCTGCACCCCAATGCCGTCCAGCTCGACGCGGGTGAGGTCCGGCCCGTTACCGCGCACCGCGACGCTCTCGCCTTCCCCAAATTCGTTGCGCCCCAGCGCCACGCCGGGAATGCGCGAGATCGCCTCGTTGACGTTGCGATCCGGGAAGGAGCCGATGTCGTCGGCGACGATGGAATCCGTTGCGGTCCGCGCGTTCTTCTTGCGGCTGTTGGAAGACTGCTGGCTGGCACGTGAGCCGACAACCAGGATCGCCTCTTCCTCCGCGGTGGTGAGCTGGCTGCTCATGTCCGGCGCGGGCTGGGCCTGTGCCGGCGTATCGGTCTGCGCCGGAGCATTGGTCTGCGCCGGAGCATTGGTCTGCGCCGTCGCGGTGCCGATGCCGCCGCCCAGCATCGTTGCCAAGGCTGCCCAGCTTGCCGTCGCGAAGACATGACGGCGTGCACGAAGTCCCCTGTCCATCCCGTTCCCTCTCCTAATTGGGCGGCGGCACCTTGCACGGGCGCTTCCCTGACCGCCTCCGTCCCCGGGGAATGCGGCTCTTCGCCCGCTATTCCCACATTGTGAATCTACGCTTCACTTAATGCAACAGTATCAGTTTTGCGGGAGGGCGCAAGAGGCGGCGATCTGCGCCGACAAATCATTGCTGCAAAATGGTGACACTCCGGGCGGAACACGGGGCTCGGCGCCATGCCACTAGGCGTGCGGCCGGACTAAACCCGCGTATAGCAGCCGGAACGCGTGCGGCGTTGTACCGTTCGGACGCCATGGACGTCTCCGCCGATCCCGAGCACTGGAAACGCGCCGCAGCCGCTGCGGCGGTCGCCGAGGTGGAGGATGGCATGACCGTTGGACTCGGCACGGGCAGCACCGCGGCACATGCGGTGCTGCTGGTGGGTGCGCGCGTCGCGCGTGGCTTGCGGATCACCGCCGTGGCGACGTCGCGCGCCACCGCGGATGCGGCGCGCGCGGCCGGCATCCCGCTACGGGCGCCCGATGGCCTCACCGCCATCGATCTGTGCATCGACGGCGTGGACGAGATCGATCCCCGGCTGCGCGCGATCAAGGGCGGCGGCGGCGCGATGCTGATCGAGAAGATCGTCGCGACGCTCGCCCGTCGCAATATCGCCATCGCCGACGCCGCCAAGCGCGTCGACCGGCTGGGGGCCCGTCCCGTCCCGATCGAGATCCTGCCCGCTGCGCAAGGCCTCGTCACCGCGGCGGTCGCCGCACTCGGCGGCAGCGCGAGCCTGCGTACCGCTCACGCCGCCCCGGTGCTGACGGATTCCGGCCACGCCATCCTCGACGCCCGTTTTGGCGCGATTCCCGACCCCTCCGCCCTCGCCCGGTCGCTATCGGGAATCCCCGGCGCGCTCGGCCACGGCCTGTTCGTCACCGAGATCGACGCGCTGTACTGCGCGGGTCCCGACGGGCTGAGCCGGCAGGAGCGGCCGGCGGATGCATGAGCGTGCAGCGATTTGGCCGCCCACCCGTTGCACCGCCAAGAACGGAGTTGCTTGACCCATGTCCGAACCCGACCAGCGCATCCACGAAGACGGCTCACCCGATCGCCTGGCGATCGACACCATTCGCACGCTCAGCATGGACGCCGTGCAGAAGGCGAACAGCGGCCACCCCGGCACGCCGATGGCGCTCGCCCCGGTGGTCCATACGCTGTGGACTCAATTCCTCCGCTACGATCCCGCCGCGCCCGACTGGCCCAACCGCGACCGTTTCGTCCTGTCGGTCGGCCATGCCTCGATGCTGCTCTATTCGGTACTGCACCTCGCCGGCGTGCGCGAAATCGATGCGGACGGCCAGCCGACCGGCCATCCGGCGGTGAGCCTGGACGATATCAAGCAATTTCGCCAGCTCTCCTCCAAGACCCCGGGGCATCCCGAATATCGGATGACGACCGGCGTCGAGACCACCACCGGTCCGCTCGGCCAGGGCTGCGGCAATTCGGTGGGCATGGCGCTCGCCGAGCGCGCGCTGGCCGCCCGCTACAATCGCGACGGCTTCAACCTGTTCGACCATGACGTCTATGTCCTGTGCGGCGACGGCGACATGATGGAGGGCGTCTCGGGCGAGGCGGCGTCGATCGCGGGGCATCTCAAGCTTTCCAATCTCTGCTGGATCTACGACAGCAACCACATCTCGATCGAGGGCAGCACCGATCTCGCCTTCGACGAGGATGTCGGTCAGCGCTTCCAGGCCTATGGCTGGAACGTGCTGCATGTCGACGATGCCAACGACACCGCCGCCATCGCAGAGGCGATCGCCACCTTCCGCGCGACCAGCGATGCGCCGACCTTCATCATCGTCCATTCGGTGATCGGCTGGGGTTCACCGCGCGCCGGCAGCGAGAAGGCGCATGGCGAAGCGCTGGGCGAGGACAATGTCCGCGCGACCAAAAGGGCGTATGGCTGGCCGGAGGACGCGCAGTTCCTCGTCCCCGAGGGCGTGGCCGAGCGCTTCGGCGCCGCCGTCGCCGAGCGCGGCAGGCCGGCGCGGGAAGCATGGGAGCAGATGTTCGCCCGCTACCGCGAAGCCTTCCCGGATGCGGCCGCCGAGGTAGACGATCTCCGCCGTGGCAAGCTGCGCAGCGGCTGGCAGGCGGCGATCCCGAGCTTCGATGCCGATGCCAAGGGCCTCGCCTCGCGCGACAGCAGCGGCAAGGTGATCAACGCGGTCGCCCCGCACCTCCCCGCGCTGCTCGGCGGCGCCGCCGACCTCTCGCCCTCGACCAAGACCGACATCAAGGGCGCGGATTCGTTCGAGGCTGACCAGTACGGCGGCAAGAACCTGCACTTCGGCGTGCGCGAACATGCGATGGGCTCGATCGCCAACGGCATGGCGCTGAGCTACCTGCGCCCGTACACCGGCACCTTTCTGGTGTTCGCCGATTACATGCGCGCGCCGATCCGCCTCGCCGCGATCATGGAGCTGCCGGTGGTCTTCGTGTTCACCCACGACTCGATCGGCGTCGGCGAGGACGGGCCGACCCACCAGCCGATCGAGCATCTCGCCACGCTGCGCGCGATCCCGGGTCTCGACACGATCCGTCCGGGGGATGCCAACGAAGTCGCCGTCGCCTGGAAGGTGGCGCTCGAGCACAGCCACGAACCGACTGCGCTGATCCTGTCGCGGCAAGCGATTCCAACGCTGGATCGCGGCAAATATGCCTCGGCCGAGGGGCTGGCGCGCGGTGGCTATGTGCTTGCCGATGCGGAAGGCGGCGCGCCGGAACTGATCCTGATCGGCACCGGCTCCGAGCTGCCGATGGTGGTGGAAGCGCACGAGCGGTTGACGGCAGAGGGCGTTCGCGCACGCGTCGTATCGCTGCCGAGCTGGTATCTGTTCGAGAAGCAGGACCGCGCCTATCGCGAATCCGTGCTGCCGCCGGCGGTGACGGCGCGTGTCGCGGTCGAGCAGGCGGGGTCGATGGGCTGGGATCGCTATGTCACCAGCCATGGCGCCATGATCACCATGTCGACCTTCGGCGCCTCCGCCCCCCTCGCCAAGCTGCAGGAGAAATTCGGCTTCACGGTCGAGAATGTGGTGAAGGTCGCGCGCGACCTGCTGGAGCAGGCCGATTGAGCGGCGACGCCGCGGCGGCGCTGGGGGAGGCGAATGCTTTGATCCCATTTGAAGCGCGACAGCGGCGGGCTACAGGCGCTGCTATCGGCCGTGCTTGCGGCCCTCTGAAGATTTGAAAGGAATAATGCGGATGCGTCTTGCGATGATCGGCCTCGGCCGCATGGGTGCCGGAATCGGGCGCCGGCTGATGGAGCATGGCCATGAAATCGTGGCGTTCGACCGCAGCACCGAAGCGGTGGAAGCGATGGCCAAGGACGGCGCCACCCCCGCCGGTTCGCTTGAGGATGTCGTAGCCAAGATGGCGGCGCCGCGCATCTTCTGGGTGATGCTGCCGGCGGGCGAGCCGACCGAAAGCACCGTCGAGGCGCTGATGGCCGCCGCCGAGCCCGGCGACATCATCATCGACGGCGGCAACAGCTTCTACAAGGACGATATTCGCCGCGCCAAGGCCGCGGCCGAGCGGCAGCTCCATTATGTCGATGTCGGCACCTCGGGCGGCGTATGGGGTCTGCAGCGCGGCTTCTGCATGATGATCGGTGGCGAGAAGGAAGCGGTCGACCTGCTCGATCCGATCTTCGACGCGCTCGCACCCGGCATCGGCACCATCCCGCGGACGCCCGAGCGGGTCGACCGGACCGATTGCGACGCGCGCGCGGAAAAAGGCTATATCCATTGCGGCCCGGCCGGCGCGGGCCATTTCGTGAAGATGGTGCACAACGGCATCGAATACGGGCTGATGCAGGCCTATGCCGAAGGGTTCGACGTGCTGAAGAGCAAGGCGTCGGTGCGGCTCCCGGAAGACGAGCGGTTCGACCTGCACCTGACCGACATCGCCGAGGTGTGGCGGCGCGGCTCGGTGATTTCGTCCTGGCTCCTGGATCTCTCGGCCTCCGCGCTCGCCAAGGACCATGCCCTCGACGCCTTCAGCGGCAAGGTCGCCGATTCGGGCGAGGGCCGCTGGACGATCGACGCGGCGATGGAAGAGGCCGTGCCGGTCTATGTCCTTTCCGCGGCGCTGTTCGCGCGCTATCGCAGCCGCACCGAGAACACCTTCGGCGACAAGCTGCTCTCCGCGATGCGGTTCGGCTTTGGCGGGCATGTCGAGATGCCGCAGTGAACGACGCGCCGCCAGCACCCGCCGCGACGCTCGTCCTCTTTGGAGCGATGGGCGATCTTGCCAGCCGCCTGCTGATGCCGGCGCTGGTCCATCTGGAGCGCGACGGGCTGCTGGACGGCGACACGCAATTGCTGGGCATCAGTCACGGCGAAGGGAATGACGATGCGCTGCGCGAGAAGCTCGGCGCCTTTGTCGAA
This sequence comes from Sphingomonas sp. S2M10, assembly GCF_012650175.1. GTDB lineage: Bacteria > Pseudomonadota > Alphaproteobacteria > Sphingomonadales > Sphingomonadaceae > Sphingomonas. The sequence continues at coordinate 13,065 of NZ_JAAILI010000051.1, read as the reverse complement.
GGCGACGAAGATGCGTGGGGCCGCTGGCAATCGCGCATCCGCTACCTTCGCGGCGACTTCGCCGACGATGCCCTGTACGCCGCGCTCAAGGAACGGCTGCGGGGCAATGCCGTGTTCTACCTTGCCACCGCACCGAGCTTTTTCGGCACGATCGGCGAGAAGCTAGGCACCGCCGGGCTGCTCGACGAGGCCGAGGGGTTTCGCCGGCTGGTGGTGGAAAAGCCGTTCGGCACCGATCTCGCCTCGGCGCAGGCGCTCAACGCGCAGCTGCTCGGCCATGCGGACGAAGCGCAGATCTACCGGATCGACCATTTTCTCGGCAAGGAAACGGTGCAGAACATCACCGTCGCGCGCTTCGGCAACGCGCTGACGGAAGCGGTATGGAACAACCGCTATGTCGACCATGTCGAGATCACCGCCGCCGAGACGGTGGCCGTCGGCAGCCGCGGCAAATTCTATGACGAGACCGGGGCGCTGCGCGACATGGTGCCCAACCATCTGTTTCAGCTGCTCGCGCTCGTCGCGATGGAGCCGCCCAACAGCTTCGATGCCGAGGCGGTGCGCAGCGAAAAGGCCAAGGTGATCGCCGCGGTGACACCGATCCCGCCCGAGGATGCGGTGCGCGGCCGTTATCTCGCCGGGGAGGCGGGCGGCAAGCCGGTACCGACCTATCGCGACGAACCCGACGTGGCCACGGACAGTCGCACCGAAACCTATGTCGCGATGAAGGTCGCGGTAGAGACGTGGCGCTGGCACGGCGTCCCCTTCTATCTGCGCACCGGCAAGGCGATGGCGGCACGCGACACCGAGATCGTCATCCATTTTCGCGAGGTGCCGCCGACGCTGTTCCGCAACACGCCCAACACCGAACTGCCGCCCAACCGGCTCATCCTCCAGATCCAGCCCGGCGAGGCATTAACGCTCGAAATGGCAGTGAAGCAGCCGGGGCCGCTGGTGCAGATGGTGCCGGCCAGCCTCACCTTCGCCTATGCCGACGCCTTCGATCTCGGGCACCGAACCGGCTATGAGACCCTGCTCTACGATGTGCTGATCGGCGACCCGAGCCTGTTCCAGCGCGCCGACCAGATCGAGGGTGGCTGGCGCGCCGTGCAGCCGCTGCTGGATGCCTGGCGCAGCGGCGAACCCGACGACTATCCCGCGGGCAGCACCGGCCCCTCCTCCGCCGACGCGCTGCTCGCACGCGACGGCCGACACTGGCACGAGGTCACATGAACCTTCGGCTCTTCCTTTCCGACGTAGACGGCACCTTGGTGCGTCCCGACAAGACGCTGGGCGAACCGGTGATCGCCGCGGTGCAGCGGCTGGTCGATGCGGGGGTGCCGGTCGCAATCATCAGCGCGCGACCGCCAAGCGGCCTGCTCTGGATCGCCGAGCGACTGGGCCTTGCCACCCCGATCGGCGCGTTCAACGGCGGCACGATCGTGCGGCCGGACGGCACGGTGCTGTCGGCAACCCATCTCGACGCATCCGTCGCCGCGCGCACGCTGGAGGCGGTTGCCCGTCCGGACGTGATCCGCTGGGTTTTCGCCAAGGGCCAGTGGCATGTCGATCGGCTCGACGACCAGTACACGCCGCGCGAGCGCGTGACCTCGGCGCAGGACCCGGTGCTGTGCGGCGACTTCGGCGCGCTGCTCGACGCAGTCGACAAGATCGTCGCGGTGTCGTCCGATCACGCCATGCTCGCCGCGCTGGAGGCCGAGGTGGCGGCGGCGCTCGGTGACGAGGCCGAGGTCGCCCGCTCGCAGCCCTATTATCTCGACGTCACCGCGCCAAGCGCCAACAAGGGCGACGGCATCGCCGCGCTCGCTGCGGCGCTCGGGGTGTCGCTGGCCGAGGTGGCGGTGATCGGCGATCAGTTCAACGACCTGCCGATGTTCCGGCGGGCGGGGCTGTCGATCGCGATGGGCCAGGGGCCCGAGGCGGTGCGCAAGGCGGCAATGCACGTGACCGGCACGAACGAAGCCGATGGCGTCGCCCAGGCGATCGAGACGATCCTGCTGCCGATGCTCAACGCCTAGCCGGGATCTTGTTCGAGGATCGCCAGCGTCGCCGGATCGCGCGTGCCGCCGAACCAGCGGTCGAGCGCGGCGGCAAATAATGGCCCGCCGCCGGCGGCTTCGAACAGGGTCAGCGACGAGCGCAGCTTGATCGCGTCGATGTCCCCGAACACCGCCTCGGCGGTGCCGCTCGGCAGGTCCTGCAGCGCCGACACGCCGTCACGCAGCCGGGACCCGAGCAGCGGGTGCGCAAGATAGGCGCGCGCCTCGGCGAGCGAGGCGATGGCATAGCGCTGCGCCATCGCGCTGCGACCGAGCCCGGCGATCTGCGGAAAGATGTACCACATCCAGTGGCTGCGTTTGGCGCCCCGCCGGATCTCGGCGAGGGCGGTGTCGTAGCTGCCCTCCTGGGCGGTAACGAATCGTTCGAGATCATGGACATCGGGCATCAGTGCGCCATGCTTAGCGGGTTTCGCCGCGCAACGCCCCCAGATATGCGACGAACATGTCCGCCATTGCGTCGGACCAGGCGACGATCGTGGCCTCGGTTTGCGGCGTGGCGGAAAAGCTGGCACCCACCTGCCCCAGCGTCATCTTGATCAGATCGCCGGCACGGTGGCGGACCTCCTCCGGCGCATCGGGCAGCGCCTCCTCGACGAACTCGCGATACACCCGACCTGCCTCTTCCTTCAGCGCCGCCGACTCCGGTGCATCGCGATAGAGCGGCGCAGCGTCCGCAAGCGCCAGGCGGATCGCCGCTTCCTCGCATTCGGAGCGGACAAAGGCGTGCACCAGCCGACGCAGGCGCACCATCGGCGGCAGGTCGCGCTGCTCCAGGATGCCGCTCAGCAGCGCGGTAGTCCGCCGCCATTCGTCGACCTGAAGCCGGAACAGGATCGCGGCCTTGTTGGGGAAATATTGATACAGCGAGCCGACGCTCACCCCCGCCCGCTCGGCGACTCGCGCGGTGGTGAAACGCCGCGCGCCCTCCGCCATCAAAACCTGAACAGCAGCCTCCAGCACCGCCTCTACCAGCTCGTTCGAGCGGTGCTGCTGCGGGCGCTTGCGCGCGCGAATCTGCGGGCTTCGGGAGGCCGCCATGGAAAACCTGCCAATGCGAATAGTCGAAGCTGACGAATTAGTCGTATTTTGCGCCTGCCGGCAAGTTCCGCCGGCACCGGAGTACATCCCATGACCACCACGCTTTCCAGCGCCCCAGTGGCGCCCCTGCTCGCGCGCCTGTTTGCCGAGTCCGATGCCAACCCGCCGGCGGCCGCGCCCGCCTTTGCCGGCATCACGGCCGAGGAACAGCACCGGCTGATGCGCAGCAAGACCGACTATACCGCGCTCTACAGCCGCCTCGGCGATTTCGCGCTGCCCGTTTCCCCGGCGGTGGGCACGCTGCTGTACATGCTGGCTCGTGCAACCGGCGCACGGCAGATCGTCGAGTTCGGCACCTCCTTCGGCATCTCGACGGTGCATCTCACGGCGGCGCTGCGCGACAATGGCGGCGGCCGGCTGATCGCCACCGAGTTCGAGCCGACGAAGATCGCCCGCGCCAAGGCGACGCTGGCCGAAGCCGGTCTGGCGGACCTGGTCGATTTTCGTGAGGGCGATGCACTGGAGACGCTGGCCCTCGATCTCCCCGACAGGATCGATCTCGTCCTGCTCGACGGCGCCAAGGCACTTTATGCCGACATTTTGGCCTTGCTGGAGCCGCGGCTGCGTCCGGGCGCCATCCTGATCGCCGACAATGTCGATTACTGCCCCGACTATCTGGAGCGGGTCGGCAGCGTCGAGAACGGTTATATGTCGATGCCGTTCAACGACGAGGTGGAGCTGTCGATTCGCCTCGGCTGAGCGACGCCCTTGCAGCGAAGTCGGTTTCCTGTCGTTATCGCCGGATGCTGGTATTTTTGGACTTCGAGGCCTCGTCGCTGGGCAAGCGCAGCTACCCGATCGAAGTGGCCTGGGTGTTCGAGGACGGGCGGTGCGAGGAGCATCTGATCCGCCCCGCCCCCGACTGGCAGGACTGGGATCCCGCCGCCGAGGCCATCCATCACATCCCGCGCGCGACGCTGCTGGAGCGGGGCGCCCCGCACAGCGAGGTGGCGCTACGGATGCTCGACGCGCTGACCGGGCACGACCTGCTGGCGAGCGCGCCCTCCTGGGACGGCAAATGGTTGAGCACGCTGCTGCGCGCCGCCGGGTTGCCGCGCCACAGCCTGCGGCTACGCGACAGCGAGGCGGCGCAGCGCGAAGCAGCGCACGCCGCGCTCGCCGGCCGGATTCCGTCCGCGCTGCTTGCGGCGACCGTGGAGGACCTTCTGGTCCACGCCGCAATGGCAGATCGGGCACAGCCGGCCCACCGCGCGCTCGCCGATGCGCGGGAAGAGCGCGATCGCTGGCTTGCCGTACGCGATGCGGCGCGCGCACGCGCCGAGCGCGCGTCATGACCCACCCCGGCGTCGGCCGCGCGGCGCATCCCGTCACGCCCGACGGACGCTATTTCATCGTGCGCGGACGCCTATGGCGCATGGCCGATCCCGCGCTCCCCGAGGACCGCCGCGCGACTCTGGTGGCGGCGCTGATGTCGGCACGGCGGGCCGTCGGCGTCGCCCGGCGATCCGGCGACCCGGCCGCCGAAGCCTCCGCCCGCGCCGATGTCGATCGCACCAAGCACGCGCTTGGCGAGCGCGGGCCTGTCTGGTGGCGCGACGGGGCGCCGGACTATAACCGCCACCTGGTCCACAACACGCCCTACGCCGAGTGGTTCGCCGGACGCGGCTGACCCTCCCCCTAGCCGCACCCGCATCCATGATTGCTGGAGGCGACTGCCCGCCGCATCTGGTAGAAATCCGCGAACATCGTGGAAGGAGGAGCTATGCGGATCATCCTGCTCGCCGGCGCCGTGCTGGCGGCAACGGTATCGGCCTGGGCAGCGCCGCCCCAGCAAGTCCAGACCGCGCCCTTTCTGCACGGACGTCTGGAGGGGCCGTTCGAGCTCCGTTCGCGCGTCTATCGCGGTACGGTACGGCGCTACTGGGTCTATGTGCCGGCGGGCTATGACCCGGCCCGCCCGCCCAATTTGCTGCTGTTCCAGGACGGCCAGCGCGCGACGAACCCGGCCGGTTCGCTCAAGGTACCGCAGGTACTAGACACGCTGATCGCCGAGGGGACGATCCCCGTCACGCTCGGCATCTTCGTGACTCCCGGCAATCGCTCGGCCCGCTATCCGGACACGCTGGGCATGCAGAACCCGAACCATCGCGAGGAGGAATATGATTCGCTGTCCGACGCCTATTCGCGGATGACGCTGGACGAGCTGCTCCCGGCAGTGGCGCGGCGCTGGCGCTTCGCGGCAGATCCCAGGCGTCGCGCGGCAGGCGGCACGTCGAGCGGCGCGATCGCGTCGTGGACGCTGGCGTGGCGGCACCCGGAGGCGTTCGGCAACGTCCTCAGCTTCATCGGCAGCTACACGTCGATCGGGTTGCGGCTCGCGCCAGACGGTCGCCCGCTGGCCTATGGCGGCGACCTCTATCCGGGACTGATCCGCAAGAGCCCGATCCGGCCGCTGCGCGTGTTCCTGCAGGATGGGCGCGAGGACCTCGACAACGCGCATGGCAACTGGTTTCTGGCCAACCAGCAGATGCTGAAGAGCCTGGAATGGGCCAATGCGCAGGCCGATGCCGAGCGACGCGGCGGCCCCCGCTACGACGTGCGCCATGCCTGGACCGACGGCGGCCATTCGGATGCCGAGGGCGGCGTACTCTTGCCCGAAGTGCTGCGCTGGATCTGGCGCGACCAGCCGCAGGCGGCCGGAACTGCGACACGCGCCCCGGCTTGATCGCCGCCGCCTGTGTTTCCATCGCGGCGCCGCACATCAGAACAGGCCGTCGTCGTCCTCGTCGGGAGTGTCGGGCCCTGCCGCTGTCCCGCCCCCCGCTTCGTCGTCGTCATTCTCCTCCAGGAGCGCGAACGGCAGGTGCACGGTCCGCTCTTCCGCCATGGTGTAGCTTCGCGCGAACTGGTCGAGCAGCGGCAGCAGCAGCGCCGTCGTCTCGGCATCGGGCGCATCGCAGCGCATGCCGAGCAGCAAGAGCTGGTCGGCCGCCGTCCGCAGCATGTCACCGAACTCGGCCTCGCAATCGATCGTGCGGCTGGTCCGGTCGAGGATTCGCGTCACCTCGTCGGCATGTGCATCGAGCTGCGCCATTCCGTCGCGCATGCGCTCCGCGCCGGCATGAATGCAGGCAAGCGACGCCGCAAGCGCCGCGCCTGGATCGACACCCGGCTCGGCATCCGGGTCCCGCAGCGCCGCCACCGCCCCGACCAGCGTCTCCACGGAGTCGCGAATCGCCCGCGAAATGCGCGCCAGCGTAGTGGCAAAGGTGCGGATCTCGGCGGCGACCATGGCCAGCGCCTTGCCCTCATCACCCAGCCGGTGGCAGCGCAGATCCGTGTTCCACGCCATCAGGTGCACGTCCTCGTTGACGCGGTGAACGATGCGGAGCCGCGCCGCCAGCCGCTCGGCGCTGTCCGACGTCGCGGCGGCCAGGCCCTGCGCGCGGGCATCGGCGTCGCGCAGCTTGGTCGTCACCGCGCCGACTTCGACCACGCTCTGCTCCAGCGCGGCCAGGAAGGCGGCCTTGTCGCCCCCCGGCCGCGCCTGATCGCCCTGCGCCTTGATCTCGAGCAACGCTGCCGTGCTGGGGGCGATGCCCGCCAGGCTCTCGGCGAGCAGCTGCGCCTCGCGATGAAAGCCGGCGATCGTATCCGCCGCCTGTGCAGCGAGCAGCGCGATCGCATGGCCACTGGCCTGCAGTACCGCGGTGGGATCAGACGCATCGCCGTGCTGGCGAAGATCGATGACGGCGCGCAGCCCGGCGGCGATATGCTCCAGCCGCTGTCGGGTGATGTCGCCGATCTGCATCGCGCCGATCGCACGCCCCACCTTTGCCCGGATGTCGCGGGCGATGCCGGCAATGCGCGCCGCCCGGGCGGCGTCTTCCTCCTGGCGGAACTGCAGGGCCGCGGCATCGGCGGCGAGCTTGCGCGGCACCTGCGGGATCACCCGCCTGCATTCCTGCGCCAGCTGGTGGTCCACGGCAATCAGCGCGGGGATGCTCGCGATCAGTCGCTCGACCTCCGTACCGATCCCGGCGATCTCGCGCTCTCCCACATCGAGCCGCGCGGACATGGTGTCCGCAAATGTCGCGAAACCGTTGCGGCCGCCAGCCGCGACGCGGATGTTGAGCCCGCAGATGCGCAGGAAGTCGAGCGTGCGCATCACCTGGGCGATGTGATGCCGCAGCGGCTGGGCGCCGGCAGCAATCCGTTCCAGTCCTTCGCGGCGCGTCGCCTGCACCGCGGGCAAGCGCTCCAGCCGATCGGCCGTCGCACGCATGTTGGCGATCGCCGCACCCGCCGCATCCGCGCCGAGCGCATTGGTGACGCCTTCCAGCTCGGTCACCAGCCTTTCGACGATGCCATAGGCCTGGGCGAGCGCTTCGCCCGCCGTCACGAAACGCGCGTCAAGTCCGGCCGCCACGCCTGCGATTGCCGCCTCGATCGCGGGAAGCGAGAGTTCGGAGCGGGGGTCGGGTTCAGGCGAGTCCGCGGCGTACACGCTGGGATCCTTGGTGCGCGGTCATCGGGTCGCCGCCGCAAGCAGCTCGCTTGCGATATGAGCCAGCGCGATGACGCGTTCGGCGGCGTCGCGCGCGATCGCCTCCTTGGGCATGCCGAACACGACCGAGCTCGCTTCGTCCTGCGCGAAGGTGCGCGCGCCGGCCTGGCGCATTTCCAACAGGCCCCGGGCGCCATCGTCGCCCATCCCGGTCATGATGATGCCGACCGCGTTGGATCCCGCCGCGCGCGCCGCCGAGCGGAACAGCACGTCCACCGAGGGTCGGTGGCGCGACACCAGCGGCCCATCGCGGACCGAGACATAATAGCGCGCGCCCTGCCGCTCGAGCATGGTGTGCCTGCCGCCGGGGGCGATCAGCACTTGGCCGCGCAGCACCGGATCGCCATCGACCGCTTCCTTGACGTCGACCTCGCACAGCCCGTTGAGCCGCTGCGCGAAGGCACGGGTGAAATGCTCCGGCATGTGCTGGACGATGACGATGCCGGGGCTGTTCGCCGGCAGCGCCTCCAGCACCTCGCGCAGCGCCTCGGTGCCGCCGGTGGAGGCGCCCATGCACACCACCATCTCGGTGGTACGGCTCATCGGCCTGTTGTCGGGCGGCGGCAGCATCGCGTCGGCAGTGAGCTTCTTGGCCGGCGCGTCCAGCTTGGGTAGCGGCTTGCCGGGTCGGCCGCGCACCCGGGCCCGGGCCGCCGCCTTCACCACATCGCGGATCTGGAGGTGATGCTCGGCGAGATGATCGGTCACGCCCACCCGGGGCTTCAGGATCACGTCGACCGCGCCCGCCTCCATCGCCTGGAGCAGCGTGTCGGAGCCGTTCTCGGTCAGCGACGAGCACATCACCACCGGCACCGGGCACTGCACCATCAGCTTGCGCAGGAAGGTGATGCCGTCCATCCGCGGCATCTCCACGTCCAGCGTGATGACATCCGGCACCTGTTCCTGGATGCGCTTGGCCGCGCTGAACGGATCGGCGGCGGTGCCGATCACCTCGATCGCCGGATCTTCCCCCAGGATCGTCGCCATGGTCTGGCGGACGCTGGCCGAATCATCGACGATGAGGACGCGGATCTTGCCGTTCATGATGCACTCCGCTGGAACACGGTGTTTCCCACCGGCGTGAGCGGCAGGTCCATGCCATGCACCGATTCCGAATGGCCGAGGAACAGGTAGCCGCCCGGCGCCAGGCAATCGAGCAACCGCGCTACGACGCGTCGCTGCGTGGGCTTGTCGAAATAGATCAGCACGTTGCGGCAGAAGATCAGGTGCATGGGCTCGCCGATCGGATAGATTTCGTCCATCAGGTTCAGCCGCGCGAAGCCGATCGCGCTGCGCAGCCGCGGCACGATTCGTACCTCGTCACGCTCGGGATCCTTGGACAGCAACACATAGGCGCGGTGCAGGGCCGGCGGCACCGGGCGCAGCAGATCGGCCGGGTAGATGCCCGCCCGCGCCGTCGCCAGCACCTCGGTATCGATATCGGTGGCAAGGATGCCGAAATCGGGCCCGCCATGCTGCCGCGCATACTCATCGAGCACCATCGCCAGCGTATAGGGCTCCGGCCCCGTCGAGCAGGCCGCGCTCCAGGTTCGAAGGACATGGACCCGTTGCGCCGTCAGCGCAGGCAGCGCGGTCTTGACGAGGAAGTCGAAATGCGCGGGTTCGCGGAAGAAGTCGGTCTTGTTGGTGGTGACGGCGTTGATCAGCAGCGTCGTCTCCGCCCGGGTATGGTTGCCGGCGAACAGCTGTTCGCAATAGGCATCCAGCGTCTCGACTCCGATCGCGTGCAGCCGCCGCCGCAGCCTGCCTTCGACCATCGTCTTCTTGGCATCGGGCAGCTTGATGCCGGCCGTCTCGTACACGAACTGGGCTAGACGCGTGAAGTTGCGCGCGCTCAGTGTATCGGCGCGCGGCGCCGGGGACGGCGCGCGCGCGACGTTGGTCACGCGACGCTCCCGGGCGAGGCAGGGTGAAGGTGACACGTCAGGCGGCCGCGGCGGTCGGGCGATCGAGCAGCCCTGCTTCCTCGGCCGAGAAGATCCTGCACATCTCCACCAGCACGACGAAGCCGTCATCGCGCCGGAATACGCCGCCGATATAGTCGGACGGCCACCGGACGCCGATATCGGGGGCACCCTCCAGCTGGTCCACCGCAACGCTGCATACTTCCAGCACGCGATCGACCACCAGGCCCAGCATCAGCACGCGATCGCCGACCGGCACGTCCACTACCAGGATACGCGTGCTGGACGTGGATGCGGCCGCCGCCAGACCGAGCCGGAGGCGGAAATCGATCGTGGTGACGCCCTGGCCGCGCATGTCGGTAAGGCCGAGCAGATAGTCGGGGCCGTTGGGAATGCGGAAGGTCTCGCGATAGTCGAGGATTTCGCGGACGAGCGAAACCGGCACCGCGAACACCTCCGCCCCCAGCCCGAAGGTAACGATCTGGAGCTCGGCGGCGTCGCTCATGCTGCCTGCACTCCGAAATCGGCATCGTCGGCATCCGGGCCGCCGTTGCTGAGGTCGAGCGCGAAGCCATGCGCCCGCGCCTGCTGCTCGGCCACGGTCGCGCCGCCGCGGATGGCCGGTCGCGTCACCTTCGCCGCCGCTCTGCCGCGCCCGGTATCCGCACCACGTCCGCGCACCGGCTTGGGCGCCTCGCGCTGGCTGCCCTGCATCAGCTGGAAATAGGCGATGCTGGCCTGCAGTTCGTCGGCCTGGCCGGCAAGCTCCTCCGACGTCGACGAGATCTCCTCCGAGGCACCGGCATTCTGCTGGGTCACCTGGTCGAGCTGCTGGATGGCCTTGTTGATCTGGACGGCACCGATATCCTGCTCGCGGCAGGCGGCGCTGATTTCCGAGATGAGCTCGGCGGTGCGGCGGATGTCCGGCACCAGCTTGCGGAGCATCTCGCCGGCTTCGACCGCGGCCTTGACGGTTTCGCTCGATACCGAGCTGATCTCCGTTGCCGCACCCTGGCTGCGCTCGGCAAGCTTGCGGACTTCGGAGGCGACCACCGCGAAGCCGCGGCCATGCTCGCCCGCACGTGCCGCCTCGACGGCGGCGTTGAGCGCGAGCAGATCGGTCTGACGGGCGATTTCCTGGACGATGCCGATCTTCTCGGCGATCGTGCGCATCGCGCCCACCGCGCGCTCCACCGCTTCGCCGCTGCTCTCGGCGGCGAGCGCCGACTGGCGCGCCATCTTCTCGGTCTGCACGGCGTTCTCGGTATTCTGGCGGATGTTCGCCGCCATCTGCTCCATCGACGCGGAGACTTCCTCGGTCGCGGCGGCCTGCTCGGTCGCGCCTTGCGAGAGCTGCTCGGAGCTGGCCGAGAGCTCCTGGCTACCCGCGGCGACCTGCTCGGCAGAGTTGCGGGTATCGGCGATGATGACACGCAGCCGATCGATCATGCGGACCAGCGCGGTGCCCAGCATGTCGCTGTCGCACAGCGGCTTGTGCGTGATCGTCAGGTTGCCGTCGGCGATCTTGTTGGCCAGCTCGGCGGTCACGCGGAGATTGTCGATCAGAAGGTTGATCGCATCGCGCATGCGGCGATGATCCCCCTCGCAGGCCATGTCGAACTTTTCGCGCAGATCCCCGGAGCTGACGAGACCGAGCACGCGATTGCCTTCCGACACCGGGATCACGATCGCATCCAGCATGCCATTGATGCCCGAAATCAGCGCGGCAAAGTCGCCGACGAAGCGCTTCGTGTCGCCGCGCTCGTTGAGCTGGCCAGCGGTCGAGACGCGGATCAGGCGCTGCACCTCCTCGGTGATGTCGCGGAGATTCTTGCGCAGGGTCTCCACCGTATCGTTGATGAACGCTTTCTTGCCGGGGAACTGCTCGAGCGGCGCGTCGAAATTGCCCTGACCAAATTCCTTGATGCAGGCCATCGCCTTCTTCTTCACGCCGATATGGGAGGCCACCATCTCGTTCACGCCCTTCGCCATGACGGCGAAGTCGCCGGGGAACTTGTCGACGGCGAGGAACACGTCGATGTCGCCCTTCTCATGTTCCGAATACATCTGCCGCATCTCGGCGAGGACGCCCTTCAGATTGGCACGCAGCGTTTCGATGGTGTCGTTGATGAACGCCTTCTTGCCGGGCAGCCGATCCAGCTTCGCGTCGAAATTGCCCTCGCCGAACGCCTCGATGCACGCCATCGCCTTTTTCTTCACGCCGATGTGGCTGGCCACGAGATCGTTGACCCGATTGGCGATGTCGGCGAAAGAACCGTTGAAGTCGCGGGCGGGCAACACGGCGTCGATATCGCCCTTGTCATGCTCCTCGGCCATCCTGGCGATCTGCCGGTCCAGTGCCGCTACCGGCCGCGTGGACTTGTCGAGCAGGTTGTTGATTGCGAGGAGAAGGTCGCGTGTCTGCCCCTTGGCGAAGGAAAGATCGGCACGCTCGAAAATGTCGCCGTGCGTCATGGCATTATCAAGACGCGACAGCTCGGCCATCACGGTTGCGTGGGAAACATTGCTGAAGATATTGATCGTCATATGAAATCCTCTAGTCACGGCGGCACGAAATAAGGACGAAGGGTCGCGTGTCCTCAGCCTGTTTCGGTGCGCATGTTGAGAGATGGTTGACGTGCGATCCGCCTAGGGATCGTGGTGCTTGCCGGAAATGTGCAGCGCCTGCACTGGACATGCCGCGTCATGCTGCGATCCCCGCAACGCGCTCGCCGAGCTGGTCGGCGAAGATGGCGTGGAGGTCCGGGAGGACGACGATGCCGTGTTCGCGGCGCACCAGGGTGCGGACGAACTGGCGGCGCCAGCGCATGCCGACGGCGGGGGGCTCTTCGGCGGCGGCCTGGTCAAGCGTGGCGACCTCATGGACCTTGTCGGTGCGGATGCCGATCTGGAGCGGCTCGCCGGCGAGCGGGATCTCGATCACGACGATGCGGCTGTCGAGCGTCGTCGCCTCGGCGGGCTCCATCGCAAAGGCCTGGCGCAGATCGGCGATCGGGATGATCTTGCCGCGGAAATTGACCACGCTGCGCACCAGCGGCGCGGCACCGGGCACGCGCGTCTCGGGCAGGAGGTCGAGGATCTCGCGGACCAGCACTGCCTCGAGCGCGAAGGTCTCCTCGCCGAGATCGAAGGTGAGGACTTCGAGCCGGCCTGCGTCATCCCAGGGGACGGCGGCTTGGGGTAAGGTGTCGTGCATGGGCTCAACCGGCGGCACGCAGCCGCTCCTCCTGCTGCTGGCCGGCCAGCACGAGCTGGACGACGTCGAGGATCAGCGCGACGCCGCCGTCGCCGAGGATGGTAGCACCCGCAAAGGCGGCGACATCCTGGTGCAAGGGCGACATCGACTTGATCACGGTCTGGTGGCTGCCGATGATCTGGTCGACGACCAGCCCGACGCGCTCGGCGCCGGTGG
>NZ_JAAILI010000050.1 GCF_012650175.1 Sphingomonas sp. S2M10 | reverse complement strand
GGAGGGAGGGGCCCGCCGCCGACAGGCGGTGGGAGGGAGAGGGGGCGATTTGCGGAACGCAAATCGCGCGGCGCTTCGCGCCGCTCACCCTCTCCAAGCTGCGCTAGGCGCTGAAGCGCCAAGCTACGCTATCATCCCCCGTCAAAGGGGAGGAGCGATAGCCGCGGGCACGGCCGTGCTCCTTCTCCCCACGCTTTCGGCTGGCATTTCCCCCTAAAAACCCCCACATCGCGGCCATGGCATCGCCACCCCCCTCGATCATTCGCGTCATCGACCTAGAGACCACCGGCGACAAGCCGCCCGTTCACGCCGTGTGCGAGATCGGCTGGCAGGACGTGGCGCTCGGGCCCGACGGCCGCTGGGAACTGCAGGGCGAGGGGGGCAACCGCCTCGTCAATCCCGGTCGCGGCATCCCGCCGCTGACCATGGCGATCCACCATATCCGCGACGAGGACGTCGCCGACGCGCCCTATTGGCACGATGTCGCGCGGCCGATCCTCGACCCCTGGCCGCGCCGAATCGCGCTCGCCGCGCACCGCGCTACCTTCGAGGAGCAATTCTGCACGCCCGCGCTCACCCGCGGCGCGGACTGGATCTGCACCTGGAAATGCGCGCTGCGGCTGTGGCCGGACAGCCCCGGCTTCTCCAACCAGATGCTGCGCTACTGGCGTCGTCCCGAGGGGATGGAGCACGAGCGCGGCCTGCCGGCGCACCGCGCCTTTCCCGACGCCTATGTCACCGCGCACCATCTGCGCGACATGCTCAACGAGGCGAGCGTGGCGCAGCTGATCGAGTGGTCGAGCCAGCCGGGGCTCTTGCCGCGGGTCCGCTACGGCCCCGATCGTGGCAAGGAATGGAGCGAGATCTCCGAGGATTCGCTGGAAGGCTTCCTCACCGATCGCGACGAGGATGTGCGGTTCACGGCGGAGACGGAACTCGCGCGCCGGCGAGGCGGTGCGCCGGTGGGGCGCGGGAGTTCGACGCAGCGGCTGCTGTTTTGACCTAATCTTAACCTCCTCCTCCTTGGAGGAGGGGTTTGGGGGTGGAGGGATTCCAGAACGCTGGTTGGTCTCGGTGAGACACTGCCCCACCCCAACCCCTCCCCTGAAGGGGAGGGGCTTGAAGCGCCAGCGACCACCAACACCCGTCCACCCCCGAAAGCTTCCCCCTTTGGGGTTCCGCTAGGGCATCCCCTCCGCTAGGAGGCCGGATGATGACCAGCAGCGACCAAGCCCCTGCCGGCCGGTTCGACGGCCGCGAGCACCGCTTCGCGCTGCGCGTCTATTTCGAGGACACCGATCTTACCGGCGTCGTCTACCATGCCAATTACCTGCGCTACCTGGAACGTGCTCGGTCGGACATGCTCGACGTCGCAGGCATCGACCAGCGCGGCGTGTTCGAGGCGGGCGGCGGGGCCTATGCGGTCGCCGGGCTCGACATCCGCTACCGTGCGCCCGCGAAACTCGGCGACACGCTGGTGGTTGTCAGCAGACTGACCCGATTGCGCGCCGCCGTCGTCATTATTCAGCAACGAGTCATGCGGGACGAAACCATAGTCGCCGAGGCAACCGTGGAGGTGGCGTTCGTCGCCCCCGGCGGTCGCCCGCGTCGGCAGCCGGCCGAGTGGCTGGCGGCGTTCGAACCGCTCGTGTGGAAGGAAAGTTAAGCGCCCATGCCGTCCGTCACAACCGGTGCCGTCCTGTCGCCGATCCATCTGTTCCTCCAGGCCGACATCGTCGTGAAGCTGGTCATGATCGGCCTGCTGCTCGCCAGCCTGTGGACCTGGACGATCATCGTCGGCTTCGCGCTGAAGGTCAGCGGGCTGCGCAAGGAAATGCAGCGCTTCGAGACCGAATATCGCGAGGCCGATGACTTCGACGAATTCCACCGCCGCGCCGCCGGCCGCGACCAGCCGATCGCGCGCGTGTTCGCCGCAGGGGTGAGCGAATGGCGCCGCTCGACCGCTGGCAAGACGATCGACCGCGAAGGCACCCGCGAGCGCCTCGCCACCGCGATGGGCGCGACGGTCGCGATGGAGATCGACCGGCTTTCGGACCGCCTGAACTTCCTCGCCACGGTGGGCTCGGTCGCACCCTTCGTCGGCCTGTTCGGCACCGTCTGGGGCATCATGCGCAGCTTCACCGGCATCGCCGCGGCGCAGAGCTCGTCGCTCGCCGTCGTCGCGCCGGGCATCGCCGAGGCGCTGTTCGCCACCGCGATCGGCCTGTTCGCCGCCATCCCGGCGGTGATCGCGTACAACCGCTACAGCCACGCCGTGAACCGCGTCGAGGCGCGGCTGAACCGCTTCGCCGACGGCTTCCACGCGACGCTCAGCCGCCGCCTGGAGATGGAGGGCTGAGCCGATGGCCATGCACCTCCCCTCCGGCAAGGGCCGCGGCCGCCGCACGCCGATGGCCGAGATCAACGTCACCCCGCTGGTCGACGTGATGCTGGTGCTGCTGATCATCTTCATGGTCACCGCGCCGCTGCTCACCGCCGGCGTGCAGGTGAACCTGCCCGAAAGCCGCGCCAAGGCGCTCGACCAGGAGCAGAAGCCCGTCCAGATCTCGATCGACGACAAGGGCCAGGTGTTTATCGACACCGACGCGGTGAGCGATGCCGAGCTGCCGGCGAAGCTGGCAGCGATCGCCGCCAGGAAGGGCCCCGATGGCAAGCCCGCCGCCATCTATCTGCGCGGCGATACTGCGCTCGGCTATGGCAAGGTGATGCGGGTTATGGGCGAGCTCAACCAGGCCGGGCTCAACAAGGTGTCGCTGCTCACCGAACCGAGCGACCAGCGCTGAGGTGAGCGAGACCATGGACCGTAGCGAGCGATTAGGGCTCGGCGTTTCCATCGTGGCGCATGCCGCGGTGTTCGCCGCGCTGGCGCTCAGCTTCGCGAAGACGCCGCCGCAGGAGCCCGCCAAGGCGATTCCGATCGACATCTCGCTCGCCGACAAGGTGGGGCTGGAAAGCAGCGCGCCGGTGCCGAGCCAGGAAGAGCTGGCCGCGAAGAAGTCGCCGGTCGAGGCGCCGGTGGAGCCCGAGGCAGCGCCTGCGCCCGCGCCCGAGCCGCAGCCGCTCCCCAAGCCGCAGCCGGCCCCGCCCAAACCCGCGCCGGAACCGCAGCCGCAGCCCAAGCCGGCCCCGCCGCAGCCCAAGCCCAAGCCGGCCGAGAAGCCCGCGCCGGCCAAGCCGAGCAAGCCCTCTCCCGCCGCCAAGCCGCAGCCGCAAAAGCCGAGCACCGCGCCCGCGCAGAGCGCCGCGACCGGCAGCGCGCGCCGCCCGGTCAAGCCCACCGGCAATCTGGCCGGGCTCGATCTGGGTCGCTCGAACAACAAGACCGCCAGCACGTCGCTCCAGAACCCCGGCAGCAAGGCCTCGGCCGAGGACGTGGCGAGCTTCCGCGGGGTAATCGCGCGGCAGATCCAGCCCTGCGCCAACCGCCAGGTCACCCCCGGACCCGGCGCCGAGCGCATCCGCGTGCTGCTGCGGGTGAACTTCAAGCCCGACGGCTCGCTGGCGGGCGATCCGGATATTACCGGCGTACAGGGGAACGATGCGACCAATGGTCGGTATGTGGAGCGGGTGAAGGATCTGGCGATCGCCACCTTCAAGGGCTGCACGCCGATCCGTGGGCTGCCCGCCAATCTCTACGCCGTGCCGAGCGGCTGGAAGAGCCTGGCGTTCAGCTACAAGCTGCCTGGATGAGGATGAAGCGATGAAGTTCAAATTTGCGGCCCTTGCGACCGTGTGCCTAACGAGCGCGGCCCATGCGCAGACCACGCCGCCGCCGATCGCCAACAGCCCCCAGGCCGAGGCTCAGGCCCAGGCCGGCCAGCAGGCGGGCGCCCAGCCGGTGATCGACATCGTCGGCGGCATCTCCGCGCCGATGCCGATCGCGATTCCCGCGATGCCGACGTCTGCCGTGGTCGACACGCCTGCGGGCTCCACCGACGTGCTGGGGCAGAAGCTGGCCGATGTGATCACCAACGATCTGCGCGGCTCCGGGCTGTTCACCCCTGTTCCGCCGGCGCAGCTGCGCACCGTCGCCTTCCCGGAAGTGACCGCGCCCGCCTATGACTATTGGGGCGGCACCGGCGCGCAGTCGCTGGTGCAGGGCTATGTCCGCGCCAATTCGAACGGCACGCTGACGGTCGGCTGCTATCTCTACGACGTATCGTCAAAGGTCGAGCTGATCCGCCAGGGCTTCGTGGTGTCGCCGGGCGACTGGCGCCGCGCGGGCCATAAATGCGCCGACGCGATCTATTCGCGGCTCACCGGCGAGGGCCCCTATTTCGACACGCAGGTCGTCTATATCGCCGAGAGCGGCCCCAAGAACCGCCGTCGCAAGCAGCTGGCGATCATGGACCAGGACGGTGCCAACCACCGCTTCCTCACCAACGGCCAGTCGATCGTGCTGACCCCGCGCCTGAGCCCCAGGCTCAACGCGATCCTGTACATGAGCTTCGAACGCGATCGCCCCTCGATCCATGTCTATGATCTCGCGTCGCGCCAGGATCGGACGCTTGTCTCCAACGTGGCGCTCAACTTCGCGCCGCACTGGTCGCCCGATGCGCGCTGGGTGCTGTTCTCGATGGCGGTGGGCAGCAATACCGACCTGTACCGCGTACCGGCAAGCGGCGGTACGCCGCAGCGGCTGACCAACTCGCCGGGAATCGATACCGGCGGCACCTATTCGCCCGATGGCTCCAAGATCGTGTTCGAAAGCGATCGCGGCGGCACGCAGCAGCTCTATGTGATGAATGCGGACGGCTCCAACCAGCACCGCATCAGCTTCGGCGGCGGACGCTATGCGGCGCCGGCGTGGAGCCCGCGCGGCGACCAGATCGCCTTCACCCGCATGGGCGGCGGCGCGTTCCGCATCGGTGTGATGAACCCCTCGGGCGGCGGCGAGCAGCTGCTCACCAACAGCTGGGGCGACGAAGGCCCGAGCTGGGCGCCCAACGGCCGGGTGATCATCTTCTTCCGATCGGCGCAGGGATCGGGCCGCCCGGACCTGTGGACGGTGGATCTCACCGGCCGCGCGACCCGAAAAGTGCCGACTCCGCTCGATGGATCGGATCCAAATTGGGGCGCCGTGCGTCCCTGACACCGAGTAGAAACTCCAGCGTAACGAATGCGCGGCATGCGCGACACCCGTAAAAGGAGGATTTCATGACCAAGCTCGTCCCCAGCCTGATGCTCGGCGTGGCACTCATCGCCACCGCGGCCTGCTCGAAGAAGCCGCCCAAGGAATTGCCGCCCGCGCCGACCGAAACCCCGGTCGCACCGGCTCAGCCCTATGGCAATGGCGAGACGACGCAGACCACCCCGCTCTCCGAGCAGTTCCGCCGCGAAGTGACGAGCGACACGATCCATTTCGGCCTCGACCAGTATGACGTCGATCAGGAATCGCGCACGATCCTCGACAGCCAGGCGAAGTGGCTGGTCGCGCACCCGAATGTCCGCATCACGCTGGAAGGGCATTGCGACGAGCGCGGCACGCGCGAATACAACCTCGCGCTGGGCGATCGCCGCGCCAATGCCGCGAAGAACTATCTCGCCGCGCAGGGCGTTTCCGCGGATCGCATCACCACGATCAGCTACGGCAAGGAACGCCCGATCGCGACCGGCTCGGACGAGGCCAGCTGGGCGCAGAACCGCCGCGCGGTGACGCTCGTCCTGAACTGAGGACTGCTTCAGCGCTGAAAAGCAAGGCCGCCGGGGCGAAGCCTCCGGCGGCCTTTTTCGCGCGTGCCGAATCCGCTTGTCCGGTCTTCTGATTCGATATAAATATGATATCATAATCCAGGAGGGAAAGATGACGGACGTACGGAGCACCGCACCGGCTTTGCGCCAGAGCACCGAGGCGGTGGCGCACACGGCGAGCGGCTACGGCATGTTGTTGGTGGCGGTGGCGGCGCCAGTCTTGGGCGGACTGGCCTTCACGCAGATCGATCGGCTGCCGGACTGGATGGTGGTCGTCTGGCTCCTGCTCGCGTCGCTCGTCTTCCTGTTCGTGCTGTGCGGCTTCTACCTGCTCCAGCCCAACCAGGCGGCGGCGATCCTGCTGTTCGGCGATTATCGCGGCACCGATCGCACCACCGGCCTGCGCTGGTCCTGGCCCTGGCTGATCAAGACCAAGGTCTCCGTCCGCGCCAACAACATGATCTCGGACAAGATCAAGGTGAACGATCTGCGCGGCAACCCGATCGAGATGGCCGCGCAGGTCGTGTGGCGGGTGACCGACACCGCCCAGGCGCTGTTCGACGTCGACGACTACAAGGCCTTCGTGAACGTCCAGATCGAGGCGGCGGTGCGCACCATCGGCTCGCGCTACCCCTATGACGATTTCGAGCATCAGGAGGTCACCCTGCGCGGCAACCACGACCAGGTCGGCGGCGAGCTGCGTGCCGAGCTGATCGCGCGGTTGGCGGTGGCGGGGATCACCGTCGACGAATGCGGCTTCACCCACCTCGCCTATGCGCAGGAGATCGCCGGCGCGATGCTGCGGCGCCAGCAGGCGCAGGCGGTGGTCGCGGCGCGCAAGGCGCTGGTGGAAGGCGCGGTCGGCATGGTCGAAATGGCCCTGGACCAGCTTTCGGCCAAGAATGTCGTCGAGCTCGACGACGAGCGGCGCGCAGCGATGGTCTCCGACCTGATGGTGGTCCTGTGCGGCGAGCGTGACACCCAGCCGGTGGTGAATGCTGGTTCGCTCTATCAGTAAGGTCGTGTTGTGAGCGTGCCTCCCCACAAGAAAGCGTTCCCGCTCCGCCTCGATCCGGCGCTCTACGCCGCGATCGAGCGGAGCGCGGCGACCGACCTGCGCAGCGTCAACGCGCAGGTGGAATGCCTGCTGCGCGAGGCGCTGGCGCGGCGGGGGGTGAAGCTGGCGGACCCGGTGCGGCCCAAGCGCGGCCGTCCGCCCAAGCAGGTGGAAGGAGACGAGGAATGACCGACGATCGCATTCGGCCGGGCTTCTGGTTCAAGCCCAAGCGGCCGGGCTATGGCGCAACGCCGGTGACGTGGCAGGGCTGGCTCGTCGTGACGCTGTTCGTCCTGCTCACGGGGCTGATCCTGCGCCTGGCGATGCCGAGGCACCCGCTGTTCCTGGCGCTGCTGGCGCCGCTGACGCTGGCACTGGTCTGGATCAGCTGGACGAAGACCGACGGCGAGTGGCGCTGGCGATCCTGAGGGCTAGGCCGCGAGCGCGAAGGCGGGTCCTTCGGCATCGTCGTTCGCAGTGGGCCGCGCGGTCCGGCGCGTCCGCCGCGCGCGGGGCAGGCGGCGGCTGAAGCGCGCCGCCACCCAATGGCGCAGCCCCTTCACCCGCAGGGCCGTGAACACCGTCACCGTCGTGATCGCGATGTCGACCAGCGTGCCGATCTCGAACATGCTCGCCCAGGCGATCGCTTCGGGGGCCATCATCCCGAAGACCACCGCGCCTTCGGTCTCCATGACCCAGACGATCGCGGCGGCGGCGGCCACAAAGCCGAGGACGAGCACCACCTCGCCGCGCGACCAGCGATTGCACCAGCGCGCAGGGGCCTCGACCAACACCCGTCGCAGCGTCCGGCCGATGGGGGTACCGTCCGCCACCAGCAGGGCGAACCAGAACAGCAGCAGCGCCCCCTGGATCATCGTGAAGTCCCCCGTTGTTCGCGGTGAGTTGGGGATCGGTGGCGGCATTGCCAGACGGTTGCGCCGAAAATTGCTTCCTCCGACCTGCTGTTCCGCTTATGTACCCGCCATGCTGCGCTTCGTCTCGTTCCTGCCGCCGCTCCCCCTTCTCTGGGAGCCTCGCCGATGATCGCGCATCTTCGCGGCGCGCTCGCCGCCAGCGGCGCCGATCATGCGGTGATCGACGTGAACGGGGTCGGCTATCTGGTCGGCGCCTCGGCCAAGACGCTGGGCAAGCTGGGGGCGGTAGGCGAGCAGGTCACGATCCATACCGAGATGCTGGTCAGCGAGGATTCGATCCGGCTGATGGGCTTCGCCACCGCCGACGAGCGCGACTGGTTCAAGCTGTTGACCAGCGTGCAGGGCGTCGGCGCCAAGGTCGCGCTGGCGATCCTCTCAATCCTGGCGCCCGAGGAACTGCGCACCGCGGTCGCCCGCGCCGATGCGGCAACGATCGCGCGGGCGAACGGCGTCGGCCCGAAGCTCGCCCAGCGCATCGTCAACGAGCTGAAGGACAAGGCCGGCGGCCTCGCGCTGGGCGGCGCGGG
Source organism: Sphingomonas sp. S2M10 (assembly GCF_012650175.1). Taxonomy (GTDB): domain Bacteria; phylum Pseudomonadota; class Alphaproteobacteria; order Sphingomonadales; family Sphingomonadaceae; genus Sphingomonas. The sequence goes on along the minus strand of NZ_JAAILI010000050.1, from coordinate 95,550 downwards.
GGCGGCGGCGGCACCCAGCGGTGGCGCGGCGGCGGATGCGGTGTCGGCGATGCTCAACCTGGGCTTCCGGCCCGCCGAGGCGAGCGCGGCGGTGAATGCCGCCAGCGACGAGCTGGGGCCCGCGGCGACGCTCGATGCGCTGGTCCGGCTCGCGCTGCGCAAGGCAGCGAAGTGAAGGCTTTGCCGCAACACCCTCCCGTGTCGGGGCGGTTCTTTTTACAGCAACGGCGTCGGCAGCGACTCCCCGGCGAAATGCGCATCGAGATTGGCCAGCACCAGCGCCGCCATCGCCGCGCGCGTCTCGATCGTGGCGCTGCCCTGATGGGGGGCGAGCACCACCTGCGCCATCGACCGGAGCGCCTCGGGCACCTGCGGCTCCTCGGCGAACACGTCCAGGCCGGCGCCTGCGATCGTGCCCGTCTCCAGCGCCGCGATCAGCGCGGCCTCGTCGACCAGGCTGCCGCGCGCGACATTGACCAGCACGCCCTCCGGCCCGAGCCTGGCGAGCACCCCGGCATCGACGATCTTCTCGGTCGCGGCCCCGCCCGGCGCCGCGAGGATCAGCACGTCGCTCGCCTCGGCCAGCGCGGCGATATCGGGCAGGTGGCGCCACGCCACCGGCTTGGCACTGCGGGCGGTGTAGAACAGTTCGCCGGCAAAGGGTGCTGCGCGCGCGGCGATCGCGGTGCCGATACGGCCCAGCCCGAAGATGCCGATGCGGCGCCCGCTCGCGCGCCGGCCGAGCGGCGCCTTCCATCCGCCACCGCGCACCAGTGCATCGTTGGCGGCGATCCGGCGCTGCACCGCCAGCATCAGCCCGACGGCGAGATCGGCGACATCCTCGGTCAGCACGTCGGGCGTGGTCGACACGCGGACGCCGCGGGCGCGCAGCGCGGCGAGGTCCAGCCCGTCATGGCCGACGCCGTTGACCGCGACGATTTCCAGCGCGGGCAGCCGATCCAGCATCGCCGCGTCGAGCCGCATCTGCCCGCCGCCGACGATCGCGCGGGTCGTCGCGGGCGGCGCGCCCTCGTGCAGCGTAAAGCGGGCGGCGAGTTCGGCGCGGAGATCGTCCGAGACGGCGGCGGCGAGATAGAGATCGACCATGGCATCCTGATGCGCCCGATGCGCGCGGCTGGCCAGCCCCCGGCGCGCGTGCGGGATGATCGGAGGACGAAGCGATGAACCCACCCCATACCGATTTCGTCCAGCGCATGGCCGAATCCTTCCCGTCCGGCCTTGCGGTGCCCGCTCCCCTGGCGGACTTCTTCGCATGGCAGGCGTCGAACGGGCTCGTGCGGGCGTTTCGCTCGGGCGGCAGCTATGCCCGGATCGATACGCGCAGCGAGGCGGGCTGCATGTACACTACGCCCGTGGATCCCGGCTTTGCCGAGGCATGGCTGCCGCATGCCCCAAAGGCGGAGCGCGATCGGCTGGCGACCTTTTTCCGCACCGGCGGCGACGGTTCCTATGCCGCGCTGTGGCGCGACGACGCCGGCGCGCCGCATATCGTCCATCTCGGATCGGGATCGGGATCGACGATGCTGGGCGTTCTCGCCTCGGACCCGATCGATTTCCTGCGGCTGCTCGCGATCGGCTATGAGGAGCTGTGCTGGCCGGACCAGTTCGACCGGACGCCGGCGGAGATCGATGCCGAGAACGAGTATCTGGAGGATGCGCCCTGGGATCGCAGCGCTGCCCTGCGGGAGTGGGTGACCGCAAGGTTTGCGGTAGCGGTGCCGCGGCGGGCGTCGGACCTGCTGGGCAGGGTGTCGGACATGGGCGACGAGACCAACACCGACCCCTTTCTCGCCTGGCTGCGCGGGTGGGACGAAGCCCGGTGACCGAACCCGTCATCCTTCATCTGCGCGACCGGATCACCGATGCAGACGGGCAGATCGAGCAGGACTATCATTATCTCGTCTATGATTTCGGCGACGACGTGATCGCCCGCGCGTATCTCGACACGCACCATCGTGTCGCCGTGATGCGGCCGGGCGCGGTGCCGGAGCCGGTACTTGCCTATCTCCGCGCGCGGTTCGACGTGATCGACCAACTCGGCCCTACGGGCTATCAAACCATCTGGACCGCATGACCGAACCTGATCGCCTCCTCACCGCAGGCCGACGCGCCGAAGACGTTGATGCCGCGCTCCGCCCCAAGTCGCTCGACGAGTTTGTCGGGCAGAAGGCGGCGCGCGAGAATCTCCGCGTGTTCATTGATGCCGCCAGGGCGCGTGGCGACGCGCTGGACCATGTGCTGTTCTTCGGGCCACCGGGGCTGGGCAAGACCACGCTCGCCCAGATCATCGCGCGCGAGATGGGGGTGGGGTTCCGCTCGACGTCGGGGCCGGTGATCGTCAAGTCGGGCGATCTGGCCGCGCTGCTCACCAATCTCGAGGACGGCGACGTGCTGTTCATCGACGAGATCCACCGGCTCAATCCGGCGGTGGAAGAGGTGCTCTACCCGGCAATGGAGGACCGCGCGCTCGATCTGATGATCGGCGAGGGGCCGTCTGCGCGCAGCGTGCGGATCGAGCTGCCGCGCTTCACGCTGGTCGGCGCGACGACACGGCAGGGGCTGCTGACCACGCCGCTGCGCGACCGTTTCGGCATTCCGGTGCGGCTGCAATTCTACACGGTGGACGAGCTGGAACGGGTGGTGACGCGTGCCGCCGGGCTGCTGGGCCTGCAGATCGCCGCCGATGGCGCGCGCGAAGTCGCCCGCCGCTCGCGGGGCACGCCGCGCATCGCCGGGCGGCTGCTGCGCCGTGTGCGCGACTTCGCCAACGTGTTCGGCGAGGCGGTGGTCCATGCCAAGGTCGCCGATGCCGCGCTCAATCGGCTGGAGGTCGACGGGCTGGGCCTCGATGCGATGGACCGGCGCTATCTGATGATGATCGCCGACGTCTATCGCGGCGGTCCGGTGGGAGTGGAGACGCTCGCCGCCGGCCTCAGCGAACCGCGCGACACCGTCGAGGAAGTGATCGAGCCCTATCTGATCCAGCTCGGCCTGATTGCCCGCACCGCCCGCGGGCGGTGCCTGAACGGGCCGGGCTGGAAGCATCTCGGGCTCAACCCGCCCGCCGGATCGCAGGACGGGCTGTTCGACTAGGCGCCGTGTTCGAAGCCCAGCCGGCTGGGGAGCGCCAGCGCCGTGCCGGCATCGTGGAGCGTCAGGCCTGTGCCCGCGCTGAACGCGCCGAGGCAGGTCGCTGCCAGCGGCAGCGGCAACCCCGACGGCGCGGCGAACAGCAGCTCGTAATCGTCGCCCGCGGTCGCGGCGGCGAGGCGCGCCTCGCGATCGCCTCCGCGCACCGCTCGATAATCCGCCGAAAGCGGCACGGCGGCGAGATCGATCGTCACCGCCAGCCCGCTGGCATCGGCCATCCGCGCTGCGTCGATCAGCAGCCCGTCGGACACGTCCATCATCGCATGCACGCCCGAGGCGAGCGCCTGCCCCTCTTCCAGTCGCGGGGTCGGTCGACGATAGCGGGCGAGCAGCGTTGCCGGGCCTTCGCCTGCCAGCGCCACTGCCAGCCCCGCGCCACCGTCGCCGATGGTGCCGGTCACGTAGAGCAGGTCGCCCGGCTGCGCGCCGCTCCGGGCGGGGGCGTGGGCGGAGCGGCCGAGTGCGGTGAGCGACAGCGTGCGCGGGGCGCCCGCCGGCGCCGTCACCGTATCGCCGCCGATCAGCGGGCAGGCGAACGCCGTCAGCGCCGCCTCCAGGCCCGCCAGAAACGCGCCGTCCCATGCGTCGTCGCCCGCGAGCGGATAGCCGAGCAGCACCCCTTCCGGCACCGCGCCCTTGGCGGCGAGGTCGGACAGGTTCACCGCGAGCAGCTTCCAGGCGACGTCCTCCGCCGGGTCGTCCGGCAGGTAGTGGATGCCTTCCACCAGCACGTCGTGCGTGACGACGAGATCGCCGAGCACGGCGGTATCGTCGCGCAGGCCCCGCGCGCCGGCATGGAGCGGCAGGTGGCGCAGATAGGCGAGGAACGCGGCTTCGTTCATCCCGCCCGGCACGGGGCAGGGGCGCGCATCAGGCGCGTGCTTCCTTGGCGATCGCGTCGAGGATGCCGTTCACGAACCCCTTTTCGCGGCGATCGTAGAAGGCGTCGGTCACGTCGAGATATTCGCTGATCACCGCCGCGGTCGGCACGTCGGCGCGGGCGAGCAACTCATAGGTGCCGGCGCGCAGGATCTGGCGCATCGGCTTGTCGAGCCGCTCCAGCGACCAGCCGGTGGTCAGCTTGCCCGCGATGATGCCGTCGATCTCCTCGCGGCGGGCATCGGCCCCGCTGACGATGTCGTCGAAAAAGGCGATGTCCGCCTCGGCATATTCGACGTCCTCGATGATCGCGCCGAGCCGGTGCTGGTGGAATTCGTGCAGCAGCGCGGGGATCGAGGTGCCCTCCATCTCGCGCTGGTAGAGCGCCTGAACGGCGCCGAGGCGCGCGGCGGCGCGAGCCTTGGAACGGGACTTTGCTTGCGGACTGGCCATGTTCTTACTCTATCACTTCAAACGGATCGCGACCGACCTTGCGTGCGCGGGCAGGCCTTCGGCGTCTGCGAGCGCGACCGCGGCGGGGCCGATCGCGGCGAGCCCGGACGGATCCAGGCTCAGGAACGAGGTGCGCTTCATGAAATCGAGCACGGACAGGCCCGATGCGAAGCGCGCGCGCCGCCCGGTGGGCAGCACGTGGTTGGGGCCGGCGACATAATCGCCGACGGCTTCGGGCGTATAGCGGCCGAGGAACACCGAGCCCGCGTGGCGGACCATGTCGAACAGCGCCTCGGCATCGTCGCAGGCGAGTTCGAGATGCTCGGGCGCCAAGCGATCGACCAGCGGCATCGCGGTGGGCAGGTCGGGCACCAGGATGATCGCGCCGTTGGCGTCCCAGCTGGTGCGCGCGGTGGCGCCGGTCGACAGGGTAGCGATCTGCGCGTCGACCGCCGCGGCGACCCTGTCGGCAAAGGCAGCGTCGTCGGTGAACAGGATCGACTGGCTGGTGGGGTCGTGTTCGGCTTGGCTGAGCAGGTCGGCGGCGATCCATTCGGGATCGTTCTGGCCGTCCGCCACCACCACGATCTCGGACGGACCCGCGACCATGTCGATGCCGACCACGCCGTAGAGCTGGCGCTTGGCCTCGGCCACCCAGGCGTTGCCCGGGCCGGTGACGACATCGACCGGCGCGATCGTGTCGGTGCCATAAGCAAGGGCGGCCACCGCCTGCGCCCCGCCGACGCGGTACAGTTCGTCCACGCCCGCGACATGCGCGGCGGCGAGGACCAGCGGGTTGACCTCGCCATTCGGCGTCGGCGTGACCATCACGAGCCGGCGCACACCCGCCGCCTTGGCGGGAATGGCGTTCATCAGCACGGAGCTGGGATAGGCGGCACGGCCACCGGGGACGTACACGCCCGCCGCGTCGACCGGGGTCCAGCGCGCGCCGAGGCGGATGCCCTGCGCGTCGGTTTCGTCGCGATCCTCGGGGCGCTGCTTCGAATGATAGACCGCGATGCGCTCGGCGGCGAGTTCCAGCGCGTCGCGCAGCTCGGGAGGCAGCCCCTCAAAGGCGGCGAGGCAGTCGGCGCGGTCGATCGTCCAGCCCGAGCGGTCCAGATCATGCTTGTCGAACAGCCGGGTGAGGTCGCGCAGCGCGACATCGCCTTCGTCGCGGACGCGCTTGATGATGTGGGTGACGTTGCGCGCGACATCGTCGTCGGCCTCGCGGCGCGCGTTGACCAGCGCGGTGAAGGCGTCGGCGAAACCGGCATCGGTGGAATTCAGGCGGATCATAAGCCCCTCCCCTTCAGGGGAGGGGTTGGGGTGGGGGATTTCGCCCCCAGCGCCGGACTCGCTCCCAGATCAGGCCCCACCCCCAACCCAGTGTCAGGTCGGTCAGCCTCCCAGGCTGACCTGAACCGCGCGGGGCGCGGTTCACCTGACACTCCTGAAGGGGAGGGGCTTTGAATCGCCTTTCGAAAGCCATCCACCAGCGGCACGACGTCGCTCGCGCGCGTCTTGAACGCGGCGCGGTTGACGATCAGGCGGCTGGTCACCTCGGCGATGACTTCCACTTCGACGAGTCCGTTTTCCTGGAGCGTGCGGCCCGAGGAGACGAGGTCGACGATACGCGGCGCCAGGCCCAGCACCGGCGCCAGTTCCATCGCGCCGTTGAGCTTGACGCACTCGGCCTGCACCCCGCGTGCCTCGAAATGGGCGCGGGTGATGTGCGGATATTTGGTCGCGACGCGGACATGGCTCCAGCCGCGCGGATCGTCCTGTTCGGCGAGCGCCACCGGCTCGGCCACCGAAATACGGCAATGGCCGATGCCCAGGTCGACCGGCGCGTAGAGCTCCGAATAGTCGAACTCGGCCAGCACGTCCGATCCGACGATGCCCAGATGCGCGGCGCCGTGCGCGACGAAGGTCGCCACGTCGAAGGCGCGAACCCGGATCAGGTCGATCGCGGGATTGTTGGTGGCGAAACGCAGCGCGCGCGAGTTCTTGTCGGAAAAGGCCGCTTCGGGCACGATGCCGACCGCCGCCAGCAAGGGCAGCGCCTCTTCGAGAATCCGGCCTTTCGGCACGGCAAGGATCAACGGCTCGGTCATGGGTTCGGGGGCTTTACTTGGGGGGCGCCATGGGCGCAACACGCGCCAAAGGGGAAGCGCATGGCGACCGAAGCCGAAAATCGCAAGAGTTTTGCCGTCCAGGCCGGATATTGCACGGCGATGGAGGCGCCGATCACCGCGCGCATCTGTATCGCGCTGGGGCAGGGCATCACCCGCGCGAGCGAGACCGGCCGGCGCGTGCTCGACTGGCCGGGCGAACCAGTGGCCGATGCGCTGGTGCTGCGGCTGGTCGGCGGGCTGCACGCGCTGCACCGCCGCGGCGTGCCCGAGCTGCGGCGCATCTTCACCGGGGAGGAGACCGACCTTGGCCGGATGGGCGCGGCGCTGGACGCGGTGCTGTGCGCCTATGACCTGCCGCTGATGCCGTGGCTCTACGGCCCGCCCCAGACCAACGAGGCGGCGCGCTCCGCGGGGCTGATGACCGGGCTGCTGCATTTGGCCGAGCGCCACGGCCCCCGCTTCGAGCTGCTCGAGATCGGCGCGAGCGCGGGGCTGAACCTGATGATCGGGCGCTATCGATTCGATCTGGGCGGGGTGGCCGTGGGCCCGACCGAGTCGCCGCTCACGCTGCGGCCGGAATGGCGGGGAAGCCCGCCGCCCGCCGCGCCGGTGGAGATCGTGTCCACGCGCGGCGTCGATATCGCACCGCTCGATCTGACCGACGATCGCGATGCCGATCGGCTCCAGGCCTATGTCTGGGCCGAGGCGGTGGAGCGGCAGGCGCGGCTGGTAACGGCCATCGCCATGCTTCGTGCGGCGCCCGTGCAGTTGGCGCGCGGCGACGCGGCCGACTGGCTCGGGACAAGTCTCGCCGAGCCGCAGCCGTCCGGCGTCACCCGGGTGCTCGTACATTCGGTCGTCTGGCAATATCTCCGCCCCGAGGCGCAGGCGCGCATCACCGCCCTGATGGAGGCGGCCGGCTCCGCCGCCACGCCCGATCGGCCGCTGGGCTGGGTGATGATGGAGCCCAACCGCGACCTTGCCGCGCACGAGGTGCGCGTGCGCGGCTGGCCGGGCGACACGCCGATGGAACTGGTCGCCCGCAGCCATGCGCATGGCGCATGGGTGGAGGGGCTCGCGCCGCCCTATGCCACCACGCCCTATGTGATGCGCACGGCCTGACGGCCCCGCAGACCCTCGCTTCCACCGGACTGCCCGACGGCGTCGCCGCTGCTGCCGCTGCCACGACTGGTTGGCTGGCCGTCTTTCATCCATGCCGGCCAAATTTCATCCACGCATCATTGACAGTCTTACCTTTTTGTCAGACTTAAAAGATCGACACCGCGTTGGGCGCGGCAGTCTGTGTCCGTTTTGGCGATCGGGAAAAACCCGGCCCGGCGGACGTCATATTGGGGAGGACCAAGTGACTCGCAAAATGCATTTATCGCAGGGCGTTGCCCTGATCGCGCTTGCCGGTGCCACGCCAGCCTGGGCGCAGATCGACGTTCCGCCCGATGACGCAGCGCAGGCCGCGAGTGCGCAAAGCACTGAGACCGAGGAAGAGATTCTGGTCACCGGCATCCGCGCGAGCCTTGCCTCGGCGCGTGAGTTCAAGCGCAACTCCGACTCCATTCTGGACGCGATCGTCGCCGAAGACATCGGAAAGTTGCCAGACAATAACGCGGCGGAGAGCCTTGCGCGCCTGCCGGGTGTGCAGGTCAGCCGTTATGCCGATGAGGCATCGGGTGTGTTGATCCGCGGCCTGCCCGATGCCGGCAGCACCTTCAACGGACGCGAGATCTTCACCGCCGAGAACCGTACCGTGCAGGTGCAGGACTTCCCGGCCGGCGCGCTGGCCGCGCTCGAGGTGTACAAGTCCGCAACCGCCGATCTGGTCGAGCCCGGTCTTGCCGGGCTGGTCAACGTCCGCTCGCGCCGCCCGTTCGATTTCAAGGGGCTGGAGATCGCCGGCGCGATCCGCGCCTCGTACAACGACCAGTCGAAGAAGACGAACCCCAACGGCAACCTGCTGATCAGCGATCGCTGGAACACGCCGATCGGCGAGATGGGCGCGCTGATCAACGTCGCCTATAATCGCTTCTACTACAACAACGCGATCCGCTATACCAATGGCGGCGTCGATCCGGTGGCGAACAGCAGGGCGACGCTGCCCGCCGGCGAAGCGGCGGACTTCCGGTTGCCGTACAGCGTCGGCCTATATTATCCGCGCGGGCTGCGCGAGCGACCCTCGGTGAACGGCTCGCTCCAGTGGAAGCCGGCGCACAATCTCGAAATCTATGCCGACGGGCTGTGGCAGGCGTTCCGCAACCAGGGGTCGACCGAGAGCTTCGACGTCTCGCTGCTCCGTGCCGCGCCGCGGAATGCCGACGGGGTGGAAGTGCCGCCCACCCTGTCCAACATCGTTCGTGTCGACGGCGAGCCGAACAAGCTGGTCAGCGTCAGCAAGACCGGCGGCTATCCGGCGGAAATGTTCCGCTCGACCAGCCGCGACTTCACCAACACCTATCAGGCGGCCGCCGGATTTATCTGGAATACCGGCCCGGCTGTGATCTCCAGCGACTTTGCCTATACCTTCTCGGAATATGGCGCCAACGAGCGCAGCCTCGACTCGCAGACCGTATCGGCTCCGCCGGTCAATGTGATCTTCGAGAAGGAAAAGTCGTCCTGGTTCGATCTCGGCGGCTACGACATGACCAACCCCGCCAACTATGCCTGGCGGGGCTATTACGAGCGCGAATATTATGTCAGCGGCGCCGGCATCCAGTGGCGCGGCGACATCGCGCTGGATACCGAGATCGACTGGCTGCCGAACATCAAGTTCGGCCTGCGCGCGACCGATCGCGACGCCAAGCGCCGCCAGGGCAGCCGCTACGCCTATACGGCAACGCTGGGCATTCCGTTCACCAGCCTGCCGACCGGCAGCCTTGAGCAGGTGCAGGACGGTTTCCGCGGCGACGGTCCGCCGTTCCGCAACTGGCTGATGCCGTCCTACGACTCGATCCAGAGCAATGCCGATGCGCTGCGCCAGCTCTCCTATGAATCGCTGCAGAGGATCGTCGCGGCCAATCCGAACGATCAAGGCTACAAGGACGCGCTGCAGCAGTTCAGCACGAAGGCGATCCCGATGGATCCCTATGGGGGCTTCTATGCCAAGGAATCGAGCTATGCCGCCTATGCCTCGGCCGGCTATGCCCTCGATGTGGGCATTCCGATCGACGGCACGGTCGGCGTGCGGATCGTCAACACCGACGGACGCTATGTCGGCACGTCGCGCGTGACGGCGCTCGACGGCAGCGTCTCGGCGGTGACCGACACCAATCGGCAGAACTATGTCGATGTGCTGCCGAGCTTTGGCCTGCGCGCCAAGCTTGCGCAGGGGCTGCAGGCCCGGTTGGGTTTCACTATGACCCGAACCCGGCCAGGTTTCGGGCAGCTCAACCCCGCGTTCAGCCTCAACCGCAACACCGATACCAGCTCGGGCGGTAACAATGCGCGCTACGCTTTTTTCGGGTCGGGCGGCAATCCGGATCTGAAGCCGCTGACGTCGAAGAATTATGATGCGACCGTCGAATATTATTTCGGCCGCAACGGCGCGGTGAGCGGCGCGGTCTTCTACCGCGATCTCGACGGGTTCATCAGCAACTATACCCGCGACGTCAACGATCCGGTCTATGGCCTGATCCAGATCAGCCGTCCGGAAAATGCCGGCACCGGCAAGATCAAGGGCTTCGAGCTATCCGCACAGAGCTTCTTCGACTTCCTGCCGGGCTGGCTGAGCGGTTTCGGCGCACAGGCGAACCTCACCTATGTCGATGCGAAGAACCAGCTGCCCAGGGCGCTCGGGGCCGCGCAGCCGATGGTTTCGCTGACCGGCCTTTCGAAATGGGCGTACAATCTCAGCGGGTTCTATGAGCGCGACCGGGTTTCGCTGCGTCTGTCGTACAATTATCGCAGCTCCTATGTCGATTTCTACAGCCGCAACTCGAACGACCAGCAATATACCGGCCAGATGGTGCGGCCGATCTCGCGGCTTGATTTCTCGGGTTCGTTCACCCCGATCGAGAACATCACGTTGACGGCCGAGGTCAACAACATCCTCGCGCAGCCGTTCAGCAACTATCGCTACTTCAACGAAACGCAATATTATCCGATCGATACGCGCTACGAGGGGCGCTATTACAGCGCGGGCGTGCGCTTCCGCTTCTGATCGGCAGGCCTCCGGCGCTGTCCGCTGCGCCCGGCCTGGCCGGGCGCCCTTTCACACCGGTCGTTTCTCCAGCCACTCCAGCAGGGTGGCGGTCACTTCGTCAGGCTGCTCCCAGGGGACGAAATGGCCTGCGTCGCGGATCGGCGCCAGCGTGTAATCGGGGATCAGCGTTTCCAGCCCGTCCAGCAGGCAGGGTAGCAGCCCGCGATCGCGCATGCCCCAGATGACCAGCGTCGGCTGGGGCTGGAGCGGGAAGGGCCCGTCGATCCAGCCGGGGCGCGGCGGGTCCTCGTCGACGGCCGGCACCACGATCTGGGTGGCGCGATACCAGTTGAGCATCGCGGTCAGCGCACCCGGCTGGCTCCACTGATTGAGGTAGATCGCCTTCTCCTCCGGAGTCACCGTCACCTGCAGATGCTCGCCGAACAGCGACAGCAGGAACTGCTCGAGGCCCGTCTTGTCCGGCGCGCGGTCAAGCTCGGTCTCGCGAAAGAAGCGCATATATTGGCTGGCGCGGCGCTGACCCGCATCGTCGAACAGCTTGCGCTGGAAGACCTGCGGATGCGGTGCATTGAGAATGGCCAGCCGGACGACGCGCTTGGGTTCGCGCAGCGCGGCCATCCAGGCGATCGCGCCGCCCCAGTCATGCCCCACCAGCGTGAAGCGGTCGATGTCCAGCGCATCCGCCAGCGCGAACAGGTCTGCGGCAATCTTGTCCGCGGCGTATGCCTCCACCCCGTCGGGCTTGGAAGAGCCGGCATAGCCGCGCTGATCCGGGGCGATGACGAAATAGCGTTCGGCCAGCGCCGGAATCTGATGCCGCCAGGTGCGATGCGATTCGGGAAAGCCGTGCAGCAGGATGATCGGGGGATGGGCGGGATTCCCCGCCAGGGCGACATTAAGGGTAACCCCCGTCGCCAGGGGTAGGGTCGTCTGTCGAATTGCGGTCACGCGGCTCTCCCTGTCCGCCAAACAACGCCGCCTCCGCGCCGCCCGGCTTCTGCCCCGATCCTAGATGCGCCGGTTGGGCAAAAGCCGCAAGCCAAGGAAAACTAGGGGTAACTGACCGTCTTCGGGACCTCGGGAATCGGGATGAATTCCTTGTCGTCATCGGGCACCTTGGGAAAGGCGCCGGCCTTCCAGTCTTCCTTTGCCTGGTTGATCCGCTCGCGGTCGGAACTGACGAAGTTCCACCATACGTGGCGCGGCGTGGTGAAGGCCTCGCCGCCGCACAACATCACGCGCGCACCGCGTTCGGAACGCAGCGTCGCGCGGATGCCGGGGCGCAGCAAGTACAGCGTCATCGGCAGCAGCGGCATGCCATCGAGACTGGCATCGCCCATCGCGACATAGAGCGCGCGCTCGTCCGCCACCGCGTCGATCGGAATGTTCGCGCCGCCATCCAGGACAATGTCGCCATAGATGGTCTGGGCATAGGTGGTGGTCGGTGCCGAAGCGCCCCAAAGGTCCCCCATGATCACCCTGGCGCGGGCGCCATGCGCCTCCACGATCGGGAGATCGGCAGCGGCGACATGCTCGAAGGCGGGGTCCATCTCTTCCAGCGCCTCGGGAAGCGCAAGCCAGGTCTGGATGCCGGAAAGCTCGGGGCCCTTCTCGCGCTCGGCCGAGGGCGAGCGTTCGGAATGGACGATGCCGTGGCCGGCGGTCATCAGATTGACCGCGCCCGGCTCGATGGTGGCGAAGGTGCCGAGCGAATCGCGATGGTCGATCGCGCCGGCGAACAGATAGGTAACGGTGGCAAGGTTGATGTGCGGGTGCGGGCGCACGTCGATGCCGGTGCCGACATCGAGAATCGCAGGGCCCATCTGGTCGAAGAAGATGAACGGCCCCACCATGGTGCGCGGCCGCGAGGGGAGGGTGCGATGCACCTTGAAGCCGCCCAGGTCGTGCGTGGTCGGCTCGATCGTCTGGATCACCAGGTCGTCGCGCATCGTTCGTCTCCGTAACTGCTGCTGCGGGGATAGCGGGTTGCAGAGGGCGCGCCCAGCCCAACCAGCGGATAGGATCATCAAAGACGCGTTTCCGGGCGGAAAGCGGCGGTACAGACTGTTACAACTCGAACGTTGTAATTGCGAATCGTTCGCGTTATCGCGGCACATCGACTCCAGCTGAGATTGTTCCCTACCCAATGCACGCCCCGTCCCCGACCGCTGCCCCGCGCAAGCGCAGCCGCAAGAGCTTCTGGCTCAAGCAGCTGCACACCTGGCACTGGATGAGTTCGGCGGTGAGCCTGATCGGGTTGCTGCTGTTCGCGATCACCGGCTTCACGCTCAATCACGCCGCCGATATCGAGGGCGCGCCCCAGACGGTGGACCGAGCGGCCCAGCTGCCGGCCGCGCTGCTACCGCTGGTCAGGCCCGACGACAGGCCGGATGCCAAGCAGCCGCTGCCCGCGCCGGTCGCCGCCTGGCTGCGCGACGCCCTCAAGATGCCGGCAGACGGCGTCGCCGAATGGTCCGCCGACGAGATCTATCTGGCCAAGCCGCGCCCCGGGGGCGACGGCTGGATCGCGATCGAGCGGGAAACCGGCAAGGTGACGAGCGAGGTAAGCTCGCGCGGCTGGATCGCCTATCTCAATGATCTCCACAAAGGTCGCAACGCCGGCACCGCGTGGAAATGGTTCATCGACGTCTTCGCCTTCGCCTGCCTGGTGTTCACGCTGACCGGCCTCGTGCTGCTGTGGATGCATTCCAAGCATCGCAAGAGCACTTGGCCGCTGGTCGCCGCCGGGCTCGTCCTTCCCGCGCTGATCGCGCTGTTCCTGATTCACTAAAGGGGGCTTCATGCAATTTCGCCTGACCGCATTCACCACTGCCGCGCTCGGCGCCGGCGCGCTGCTGCCGAACGCGGCGGCGGCGCAGACCATGGACCTGTCGATCGAGCTGCCGCGCATCCGCGTCGCCGAATATCACAAGCCCTATGTGGCGGTGTGGCTGGAGAAGGAGGGGCAGGCGCCCCGCACGCTCTCGGTCTGGTACGATGTCGACAAGCGCGGCGGCGAGGGCACCAAATGGCTGCACGACCTGCGCCAGTGGTGGCGCGCCTCCGGCCGCACGATGAGCTTCCCGGCGGACGGCGTGAGCGGCGCGACTCGCGCGCCCGGCGTGCAGAAGCAGCGTCTCGTCGCCGGCAGGGGCGGCATGCCCGCGCTGACGCCGGGCCAGTACACGCTGGTGGTGGAAGCCGCGCGCGAGGTGGGCGGCCGCGAGGTCGTCCGCCTGCCCTTCGCCTGGAACGGCAGCAGCGCCACCGCAGCCGGCAAGGGCGCCAGCGAACTCGGCGCCGTCTCGTTCACGCTCAAGCGATAATCGGGGGATATACATCATGAAGTTCCGCAAGCCGCTGCTCGCGCTCGCCGCCGTCACCGCGCTCGCCGCGCCCGCCGCGATCGCCCACCGTATGTGGCTGCTGCCGTCGTCGACCATCGTTTCCGGCAGCAACAACTGGGTGACGATCGACGCCGCGGTGTCGAACGAGCTGTTCTACTTCGACCATCGTCCGCTGGGCGTGGTGCCCGTGATCACCCAGCCCGACGGCACCGAAGGCAAGGCCGAGCATCACAATATCGGCCAGTTCCGCGCGACCTTCGACGTGCACCTCACCCAGCAGGGTACCTATCGCATCGCGGTGGTGAACCAGGGCGTGTTCGGCCGCTACTCGCTGAACGGCGAGACCAAGATGATCCCGCGCGGCACCACCAAGGCGCAGCTGGCCAGTGTCATCCCGGCAGGGGCCACCGACGTGCAGACCAGCGAGACGCTGGCCCGCAACGAGATTTTCGTCACGCAGGGCGCGCCGACCACCACCGTGTTCAAGCCGACCGGCCAGGGCATCGAACTGGTGCCGGTGACGCACCCCAACGACCTCGTCGCGAATGAGCCCGCCACCTTCCAGTTCCTGATGGACGGCAAGCCGGCGACGGGCCTGTACGTCACGGCGATCCTCGGCAACGGCCGCTATCGCGCCGCGCAGAAGCAGATGGATCTGCGCACCGATGCGGCAGGCAAGGTGACGATCCAGTGGCCGGAAGCGGGCATGTACTGGATCAACGTCACGCCGAACGCGCCGCGGCCCGAGGGCGAAGGCGAGGGCCCGCGTCCGCAGCAGGGCCAGGGTGCGGGGGCGGCTCCCGCGCCGGGCGCACCGCAGGGCATGCGGGGCGTTCCCTCCGGCCGCCGGGTCAGCTACACGACCACGCTGGAGGTACTGGCACCCTGATCGCCGACGCTCGCATCGCAGTTCCCGAAAGCCTTTCGCCGGCGGCGTTCCACCGGCGGCGACCGGCTGCACCCGTTGCCACCTTCGGGGGGGCGACGATGGGCACCACCTGGCGTCTGGTGGTGGTGGACCCGCCAGAAGATGTTCGGGAAGTCGTCCAGGGCGTGCTGATGCGCATCATCGCCGAGTTCAGCCACTGGGAGCCGGGCTCGCGCGTCGGTCGCTTCAACCGGGGAATGCTCGGCTATTGGCACCCGCTGTCGCCGGAGGCGGCGCGGGTGCTGGACGCGGCCTTCGCGGTACACGACGCCAGCCGCGGCGCGTTCGATCCCGCGGCGGGCGTGCTGGCCGACCTTTGGGGGTTCGGCCCCGCCGGCGCGCGGCACGACGTGCCGAGCACCTATGCCATCGGCGAGGCGCTCATCATGTCCGGCGCGCGGCACTTGGAGTTCGACCGCGACCAGTCCCGCATCCGCCGGCGCGAGGCCGTGCAGATCGATCTGTCGGGCATCGCCAAGGGCTATGCCGTCGATGCCGTGGCCGAGCGCCTGGTCGCTCTCGGCATCGAGGACTTCCTGATCGAGATCGGCGGCGAGCTGCGCGGCGAGGGCATCAAGCCCGATGGCCAGCCCTGGTGGGTGGAGCTAGAGCCGGTGCCGGAGACCACGCTGGCGCCCGTTCGCGTCGCGCTGCACGGCCTGTCGGTTGCGACATCGGGCGACTATCGCCGCTTTTTCGAACGCGGCGGACGGCGCTATGCGCACAGCATCGATCCGCGCAACGGCTGGCCGATCGACAACCAGGTGGTCTCGGTATCGGTGCTGCACCGTGAGGCGATGTTCGCCGACGCCTGGGCCACCGCGCTGACCATTTTGGGGCCCGCGGGCATGGCCCTTGCCGAGCAGCACTCCCTCGCCGTGCATATGGTGACGCGGGACGGTGCCGCCTTTTACGAACAGCTCTCGCCCGCGCTGCAGGCGATGCTGGGCTGAGCAGCCGCGTTCCCCGCCGGTTTCGGCGGCTCCGCCGGCGTCGCCGGCGCTGCGTCGACTGACTTCCCCCTCGACCATCCACCCCGCGCCTTCCTTGACTTCTGCCCCGTGCGGCGCATGTGGGAAGGATGGCGCAGGACAATCCTCTCGACCGGCTTCGCGACGTGCTCGCGGGCACCGCGCGCGCGCTTTCGGGTGCGCCGGAACTCGAATTCGGCTTCACCGCCGACGCGCCGTTCCAGAGCGGCAAGACGATCAAGGTGCCGACCCCGTCGCGCACGCTGCCGCCCGAGCAGATCGCCGAGGCGCGCGGCTTTGCCGACAGCTTCGCGCTGCGCATGCGGCACCATGACGCCAATCTTCATGGCCGCACCGCGCCGCGCGAGCCGGTCGCCCGCGCGGTGTATGACGCGATCGAGGGCGCACGGGTCGATGCATTGGGTTCGCGCGGCTATGCGGGAATCGCCGACAATCTGGAGCAGGCGCTGGCGATGCGGCTGCGTTCGGACCCGATCGGCCGCGCGCGCACTCGCGACGAGGTGCCGCTGTCGACCGCGCTCGGGCTGATGGTGCGCGAGCGGCTGACCGGCCGCGAATCGCCCTCCAGCGCGGCACTCGGCCTGGCGCTGGTGCGCGACTGGATCGAGGAGAAGGCTGGCTCCGATCTGGATGCCATGGCGATGGCGATCGACGATCAGAACGCCTTTGCCGCGCTCGCCGCCAAGCTGCTCCAGGATCTGGAACTGACCGAGGGCGAGATGGTCCCCGACGAAGCCGATGAAGGCGGCGGCGAAGAGGAAGGCCAGGAAGAGCAGCAGGAACAGGGCGAAGAGGAAGGCGAGTCCCAGCAGCAGCAAGGCGAAGGCCAGACCGAGGCACGCGGCGAGCAGCGCGAGTCCGAGCAGGGCGAGGACGGCGACCAGGAGCAGCAGTCCGAAGGCATGGACGACGGCGACGGCGAGCCGGGCGACGACGGGGACGAGGGCATGATGCCCGTCCGCCCCAACCGCCCGTGGAGCGACCTGCCGCCGAGCTTCGAATATCGCGCCTTCACCACCCAGTTCGACGAGATCGTGGCGGCCACCGACCTGTGCGACACCGACGAGCTGGAGCGGCTGCGCTCCTATCTCGATCAGCAGCTGGTGCATCTGCAGGGCGCGGTGACCAAGCTCGCCAACCGGCTGCAGCGCCGGCTGATGGCGCAGCAGAGCCGGAGCTGGGACTTCGATCAGGACGAGGGCCTGCTCGATGCGGCACGGCTGGCGCGCGTGGTGGTGAACCCGATGCAGTCGCTCAGCTACAAGGTGGAGCGCGACACCGAGTTCAAGGACACGGTGGTCACGCTGCTGATCGACAACTCGGGGTCGATGCGCGGACGGCCGATCTCGATCGCGGCGATCAGCGCGGACATCCTCGCGCGCACGCTGGAACGGGTGGGCGTGAAGACCGAGGTGCTCGGTTTCACCACCCGCGCCTGGAAGGGCGGCCAGTCGCGCGAGAAATGGCTGGGCGAGGGCCGCATCTCCCAGCCCGGCCGGCTCAACGACCTGCGCCACATCATCTACAAACAGGCCGATGAGCCGTGGCGGCGCGCCAAGAAGGCGCTCGGGCTGATGATGCGCGAGGGGCTGCTCAAGGAGAATATCGATGGCGAGGCGCTGCTCTGGGCGCATTCGCGGCTGATCGCGCGCCCCGAGGACCGCAAGATCCTGATGGTGATCTCGGACGGCGCGCCGGTCGACGACTCGACGCTGTCGGTGAACTCTGGCTCCTATCTGGAGCGCCACCTGCGCCAGGTGATCGGCTGGATCGAGGCGCGCTCGCCGGTGGAACTGGTCGCGATCGGCATCGGCCATGACGTGACCCGCTATTACAGCCGCGCGGTGACGATCATGGATGCCGAGCAGCTGGCGGGCACGATGGTCGAGCAGCTGGCTGCGCTCTTCGATACTGAGTGACGCGGTGGCGGCGCTGGAGATCGTGCCGCCTCCCGGGGGCTTCCATGGCCCGGTGAAACGGTCGATCACGATCGCTGGCCATCCCACTTCGATCAGCCTGGAGCCGATCTTCTGGGCAGCGCTGGAGGCGGCGGCGGTAGCGGCCGGACTGCCGCTCAGCGCGCTGGTCGCCGCGATCGACCATGCCCGGATCGGTGCGGAGAACCCGCCAAATCTCGCCAGCGCGATCCGCACATGGCTGATGGCGGCGCGTGCCGGGTAGCCGAACCGCTCCGCCGCACTGACATCACAACGATCAGACGAATGCCGCGCCAGCAGTCCGCCCTGGTCTAGCGGAGGCGAGTCCGCACGCGCCGACATGCCCGCGATCTGCGCTCCCACCTCCCGCCAGCTAGTTTATGCAAATCGCTCGCAATCGCATTGACAATGCGAACGGGTCGCAATAGGCGGCTGCGTAACGACGATTAAAGGGGAATTACGTGAATCGCACCTCCGCGACGCTGGCGAACTCGCCGGCATTCGTTGCTCTTGCCTGTGTGGGCTTCCTGGTTTCGGCACCGGCCCATGCCGAAGACAAGCGCGCCGGGAACGAGCCGGCGGTAGCCGCCGACGCGAAAGACGACGCGCAGGACCGCGACTCCATTGTCGTGCAGGGCCAGCCCTATTCGCCGCACCAGGAATCGCCCAAGGCGACCCGTCCGGTGCGCGACACCCCGCAGACCATCACCATCCTGACCAACGAGGTGATCGAGCAGCAGAATCTGCTCACCCTGCGCGACATGCTGTCGACCGTGCCGGGCATCACCTTCGGTGCCGGCGAAGGCGGCGGCGGCTATGGCGACTCGATCAACCTGCGCGGCTATTCGGCCAATACCGACATCACCGTCGACGGCATTCGCGACAGCGCCCAGTACACCCGCACCGATCCGTTCAACCTCGAGCAGCTCGAAATCGTCAACGGTCCGAACTCGGTGCAGAACGGCGCGGGCTCGGTCGGCGGCTCGATCAACATGGTGACCAAGAAGCCCCAGGCGAACACCCGTATCCTCGCCTCGGGCGGCATCGGCACCGATGATTATTATCGCGGCACCGTCGATGCGAATGTGCGCGTCAACAACCTGATCGCCTTCCGCCTCAATGCGATGAAGCACGACAATGACGTGCCCGGCCGCGATGTCGAGACGATGAAGCGCTGGGGCGTCGCGCCGGCGGTGACGATCGGCATCGAGGGCCCGACCAGGCTCACGCTGCAATATCTCCACCAGGAAGACGACAACACGCCGCAATATGGCGTGCCCTATTATCAGGTCGCCGGCGGCCCGCTGCAGGGCGTCAGCCGCGCCAGCTATTTCGGCTTCCGCAACGTCGATACGCAGCAGAGCAATGTCGACCAGGCGACCGCCACCTTCGAGCATCACTTCAACGATCGGGTGACGCTGCGCAACATCACGCGCTGGCAGGACGTGACCCAGCACAGCATCGTCGATCCGCCCCAGGGCACCTGGTGCCTGGCGAACGGCCGCACGCCCACCGGCACCGCCTGCACCGCCACCGTCGGCAGCGCGACGCTGACGATCCCGGCCGGCTATTATCTTCCCTCCGGCCCCCGCGGGAACACCCGCGACACCCGCAACCAGCTTGCCTATGATCAAATCGACCTGATGGCGCGGTTCAACACCGGCTTCATCGAGCATTCGATCACGCTGGGCGCGGCGGCGAGCTGGGAGAAGTTCTTCCTTTCCACCGGCAACGTGCTGCGCAGCGCCAACGGCACCAACCCGTTCACCTACTATCCGCTGATCAACATCGCCAATCCCAATGCGGTGGTGGCGGGCCCGGCGGCGACCGGCGGCGTGGCGCGCGTCTATGGCAGCAACGTCTATACCGGCCCGATCAACTTCATCGAAAGCGCGCGGCAGACCGGCGAGCTGACCAACTATGCCGTCTATCTGTTCGACACGATGAAGCTCGGCGAGCATGTCGAGATCAACGGCGGGCTGCGCTGGGAGTCGAACGACGGCAGCTACCGCGCCGACACCGTCTCCACCACCACGGCGACGCTGGGCCAGGTGACCCCGGGCACCGTGTTCTACAACAAGGACAAGCTGTTCTCGTACCGCGCGGGCCTGGTCTACAAGCCGGTCAAGGCGATCAGCCTCTACGTCGCCTATGGCAACTCCAAGACCCCGTCCAAGACCTCGGTCAACGGCTCGTGCACCGCGGCGACCTGCAACGTCGATCCGGAAACTGCGCGCAACTATGAAGTCGGCGGCAAGGCCGAAGTGTTCGGGGGGCGCCTGCTGCTCACCGCCGCGCTGTTCCGCAACGAGCGCACCAACTACAAGGTGGCGACCGGCGACCCGCTGGTCCCCGAGCAGCAGCTGGACGGCAAGTCGCGGGTCAACGGCGTCGCGCTGGGCGCGGTGGGCCAGATCACCAAGGCCTGGTCGATCACCGCCAACTACACCTATCTCGACGGCAAGGTGCTGCGCAGCATCGCGCAGAACAGCCCGGCCGGCACGATCGACTATGGCAAGGATGCCGAGCTGCAGAACACGCCCAACCATTCGGGCAGCCTGTTCAGCACCTATCGCCTGCCGTTCGGCCTCACGCTGGGCTATGGCGTGACCTATCAGGGCAAGGCGGCGTTCAACCTGCCGACGGCCGCCGCACCGCAGGTGCTCTACAGCCCCGATTACTGGGTGCACAACGCATTCCTCTCCTACGAGATCACCCGTGCGCTGTCCGCGCAGGTGAACGTGAAGAACGTCACCGACTCGCTCTACTATACGCGGATCCGCAACAATGGCTGGGCGACCCCGGGCGACGGCCGCGCGGCGGTGCTGACGCTCAACTACCGCTTCTGATCGCGCGACGTGCGATCATCGGGCCCCTTCCGGTTTCGCGACCGGGAGGGGCTTCTTCTTTTCTCCGCCCTTGATCTGGCGCATGTCCCGCAGGCCGCGGGACGATCACAGGGCAAGTTCTTTCCCCGAGCAGGAGTGTGTGCATGCTGATCCCGATCCCCGACCTGCTCTCGCCGGCCGAACTGGCCCGCGTCCGCGCGCTGGTGGATGCGGCGGAATGGGTCGACGGCAACGTCACCTCGGGTCCGCAGGCGGCGCTCGCCAAGCGCAACGCGCAGCTGCCCGAGACGCACCCGGCGGCGCGCGAGGCGGGGGCGGTGATTCTCGACGCGCTGGCGCGCTCGCCCCTGTTCATCGCCGCGGCGCTGCCGCTCAAGATCTTCCCGCCGCTGTTCAACCGCTATGCCGGCGGCCAGAATTTCGGGCTGCATGTCGACAATGCCGTGCGCATCCAGCGCGGCAGCGAGTTCCGCGTCCGCTCGGACCTGTCGATGACCGTGTTCCTCGAAGACCCGCAGGCCTATGACGGCGGCGAACTGCTGATCGAGGGGCTGTTCGGCGCACAATCGGTGAAGCTGCCGGCGGGGCACGCCATCCTCTATCCCTCGTCGAGCCTCCACCGGGTGACTCCGGTGACGCGCGGCGCGCGGGTGGCGAGCTTCTTCTGGCTGCAATCGATGGTCCGCGACGACGGCGCACGGCGGATCCTGTTCGACCTCGACCGCTCGATCCAGGGCCTGGTCGGCGAAGTGGGGCAGGGCCATGCCGAGGTGGTGGCGCTGACCGGGGTGTACCATAACCTGCTGCGGCGCTGGGCGGACGCGTAGGGCGCGAGGCGTACTTCCGCTCCCGCCCACTTGCGGTCGTTCGCACCTTGATCGCATATTGCGCCAATGGCCCAAGGTCCGTCAAAGTCAGAGCGAATGGAACTTCGTCGCGCGTCGGGGAACAGAGCGTTGCCCGTGACGACGGTGGTCCCCTACCATCGGGGACCACTCTGCCTTTGGCCACATGCCTGCTTCATCTGCCGTAAGTCGTGGAAGCTGCCAGACGAGGCTGCTGGCAAGTGCCCGGAATGTGGCGGCGCACTTCACTCGATGGGACGTGCGTTCAAGGTGCCCAAGAAGTCCGACAAAGAGCAGTGGGACAAGGTTCGTTCTCTCTGGCTGGCCGGATTTCGTTTTGTAAATCACACCCGATGGCAAGAGGCAGAGGCGTTTCCAGAGCGCTTGCGCGAGGTTGACGAGTTTGTCCGCCTGAACCCGCGACACCCGTTTCGCCTCGCAAAACCGGACGGCAGCTATCCGTCAGTAGGGTGAACGGTTCTGCGCCAATTCCGCGAGCATCGTAGTGGCGGATGCAACGCCTCTGCCCTCGCTACAGCGTTCCCGCCCCCGCCAGGGGGAGGTGGCCCGCGTCAGCGGGTCGGAGGGGGAGGAAGCACGACGGTCGGCGAGGTTCTGGCATCCTCCCCCTCCGTCGCCTCCGGCGCCACCTCCCCCTGGCGGGGAAGGATACGCTCAACTCAAATCGCGGCGCTTACGCCCGCCCGACCACGCTTTCCGGCAGGTCCTTGCCGAACACGCGCTGATAATATTCCGCCACCTGCGCCCGCTCGGCATCGTCGCACTTGTTGAGGAACGACAGGCGGAAGGCGAAGCCCACATCGCCGAAGATCAGCGCGTTCTGCGCCCAGGTGATCACGGTACGCGGGCTCATCACCGTCGAGATGTCGCCGTTGATGAAGCCGCGGCGGGTCAGCTCCGCCACGCGGACCATGTTCTCCACCGTCTCCTTGCCGCCCGGCTTGTCATATTCGCCGGACTTGGCGAGCACGATCCGCGCCTCGGTGGCCGCAGGCAGATAGTTGAGCGTGACGACGATGTTCCAGCGGTCCATCTGGCCCTGGTTGATCTGCTGGGTGCCGTGGTACAGCCCGCTGGTGTCGCCCAGGCCCACCGTGTTGGCGGTGGCGAACAGGCGGAACCAGGGGCTCGGGCGGATCACCCGGTTCTGGTCGAGCAGGGTCAGCTTGCCCTCGGTCTCCAGCACGCGCTGGATCACGAACATCACGTCCGGGCGGCCCGCATCATATTCGTCGAACACGAGCGCGGTCGGGGTCTGCAGCGCCCAGGGCAGCAGGCCTTCGCGGAACTCGGTGATCTGCTGGCCGTCCTTGAGCACGATCGCGTCGCGGCCGATCAGGTCGATGCGGCTGATATGCGCGTCGAGATTGATGCGGATGCACGGCCAGTTGAGCCGCGCCGCCACCTGCTCGATGTGCGAGGATTTGCCGGTGCCGTGATAGCCCTGGATCATCACCCGGCGGTTGTGCGCGAAGCCGGCCAGCACCGCGAGGGTGGTGTCCGGATCGAACACATAGGCGGGGTCCAGATCGGGCACGCGCTCGTCCGCCTCGCTGAACGCGGGGACTTCCATGTCGCTGTCGATCCCGAACAGGTCGCGCACCTTCACCATCTTGTCGGGCGCGTCGAGGATCGTGGAGTCCCGGCTGTCGGGCAGGGTGTTGGGGATGTCGGCCATATCAAATCCTTCAGTCGCACCGGACCTAGTGGCTTGTCCGCCGCACTGCAACCGCATGTCCGAAGGGGAGGGTTCAGGCGCCGATCCTGGGCGGCAGCAGGAACAGCGTGGCGAAGTCGGCGGCGCGGGCGGTGTCGCCCTCCACCGCGAACCGACCTTCGGCGAGTGCGATGGCCAGCGGCATGGTGCCGAACAGCACCGGCAGGAAATCGTTGGGCTCGCCGACGAACACCGCCTCGCTATCGTCAAGCGTGCCGCGATCGACCGCCAGCGCGCCGTCCGCCACGGTGACGCGATAGGCCTCCTCGCCCAGCCGGAAGCCGATCCGGCCGGTCCAGCCCGCCGCCCTGTCCGGCAGCAGCAGCATGCGCAGCGCCAGCATCAGCGACACGCGCGAAAAGGGGAGCGACGGATCGTGCTGCGGCGAGCGCAGCGCCCAGCGGCCCATCGCCATCACCACGGGCTCGACCTCGTACCCCCAGGGGGTGAGCGCATAGACCTGGACGCTGGAGGGCGGCGGCAGCTTCTCGCGCACGACGATCCCGTCCGCCTCCAGTCCCTGCAGCCGCTGGGTGAGCACGTTCGCGCTGAGCCCCGGCAGCCCGGCGCGAATCTCGCCGAAGCGGCGGGGCCCAA
This sequence comes from Sphingomonas sp. S2M10, assembly GCF_012650175.1. Lineage (GTDB taxonomy): Bacteria > Pseudomonadota > Alphaproteobacteria > Sphingomonadales > Sphingomonadaceae > Sphingomonas. Next base: position 71,505 of record NZ_JAAILI010000050.1, on the reverse strand, counting down.
GCAGCAATTCGCGCAGGATCAGCAGCGCCCAGCGCTCGCCGACGAACTCCAGGGCAAGGGCGGTGCCGCAGGCATCCTCATAGCGACGTTTGGACATGGTTATATTTTCTAACTTCACGGTTGTTTTTTAGGATCAGACGCGGCACGAATCAAGCAGGGCGCGACTCGAAAGCCGCGCCGAAGGGGAGAGAAAAGATGCCGGACGCCGTGTTCGTGAATCTGCCCGTGGCCGATGTGTCGCGCGCCACTGCCTTTTACGAAGCGATCGGCTGCGCCAGGAACGCGCAGTTCAGCGGGCCGACCGCGAGTGCGATGGTGCTGTCGGAAACGCTCACCTTCATGCTGCTTCACCGCGACTTCTTCCAGACCTTCACGCCCCGCGCCGTCGCCGACGCGACCACCACGACCGAGGTGCTGATCGCGCTGCCTTTGGCAGACCGGGCGGCGGTCGACGCGCTGGTCGCCAAGGCCGAGGCGGCAGGCGGCAGCGGCGACATCCGCCCGGTGCAGGACATGGGCTTCATGTACGGCCGCACCTTCACCGATCCCGACGGCCATATCTTCGAGCCGTTCCACATGGACATGGCCGCTGCTGCCGCGGCGATGGCGCAGGCGGAGCCGGCCTGACCAGGAGGGAGCGCGACGATGTCGTTCCAGGCCTATCTCGACAATATCCAGGCCAAGACGGGCCGTAGCCCCGAGGATTTCCGCGCGTACGCCGCCGAGAAGGGCTGGGCGGATGCCTCCGGCCTGCACGACGGCGTGAAGGCGGGTGCGATCGTCGCCGATCTCAAGGCGGCGTTCGGGCTGGGCCACGGCCACGCCATGGCGACCGTTGCGTTGCTCAAGGGTGCCAAGCGCGAAGGCGACGCCTGAACCGAGGAGAGAATGAATGCCGATTGATCCCGAAAGCCCGATCGAGATCGTCACCTTCGACTGGGTGCCCGATTTCGCCCGCAGCTATGTCCGCGACTTCCGAGTCCGCTGGGCACTGGAGGAGGCCGGGCTCGGCTATCGCACCGATCCGATCAGCGCGGTGCATCGCCCGCCGGCCTATTTCGCCGAACAGCCCTTCGGCCAAGTGCCGGCCTATCGCGAGGGCGACGTGCGCATGTTCGAATCGGGTGCGATCGTGCTGCACATTGCCGAGCGTTCCGAGGCGCTGCTGCCGCAAGAGCCGGCGGCGCGCGCGCGGGCGCTGTGCTGGATGTTCGCCGCAATGAACAGTGTCGAGCCGATGTTGCTCGAACTCACCAATGTCGATCTGTTCGCGCGCGATGAGGCATGGGCGAAGCTTCGCCGGCCGAGCCTCGTCGCTACGATCGACAAGCGGCTGGGGCAACTCGCCGCCGCGCTTGGTGATCGGGAATATCTCGAAGGTCGCTTCACCGCCGGGGACCTGCTGACGGCCTCGGCGCTGCGCGCGCTCGATCACACCGATCTGCTCGCCGCGCATCCGGCGCTGGCGGCGTACCAGCAGCGCTGCCTCGCGCGACCGGCGTTCGCCGCCGCCATCGCCGCGCAGCTCGAGGAATTGCGGACGGAAATGCCCGAACCCGCCTGAAGGAGGACGAAGCATGGCGTATATCGACGGCTATGTACTGCCGGTGCCGGAGGCGAACCGGCAGGCCTATACCGATCTCGCGCTGCGCGTGGCGAACAAGTTCCTCAAATATGGCGCGACCCGTGTGGTGGAAGGCTGGGGCAAGGACGTGCCCCACGGCGAGACCACCGATTTCTATCGCGCGACGCTGGCCACCGAGGGCGAGGCGGTGGTCTTTTCCTGGGTCGTCTGGCCGGACAAGGCGACGCGCGACGCCGGGTGGGACTCGCTGATGGCCGACCCGGACATGCAGGACAACACGATGCCGTTCGACGGCAAGCGCATGTTCTGGGGCGGCTTCGAGCCGATCGTCGATCGCGGCGAAGGCTGATCGCAAGGGGGAGAGCGGAGATGACGAACCGGCAGGGCGACATCATCTGGTACGAACTGATGACGCGCGACGCGGAGAAGGCGGCGGCCTTCTACGGCGCCGTGGTGGGATGGCAGGTCGGCGCGCCGATGACGGACGGCCCCGACTATCGCATGATCGCCGCACCGGACGGCAATGCGGGCGGCATGCTCCAGCTCGACGATGCGATGCTGGCGGCAGGCGCAAGCCCGAGCTGGCTTGCCTATTTCGGCGTCGACGATGTCGATGCGAGCGTGGCGGAGATCATCGCGGCGGGCGGCAAGGTGCTGGTGCCCGCCTGGGACGCGGCGGGCGTCGGCCGGATCGCGATGGTCACCGATCCGCAGGGCGTTCCCTTCTATGTGATGCGCGGCGCGACCGACGGCGCGAGCAGCACCGTCTATCAGCGGCATGGGCTCGGCCATGCCGGCTGGAACGAGCTGTACGCCCCCGATGCGGAAGGCGCGCTCGGCTTCTACCACCGCCAGTTCGGCCTCACCCGGATGGGCGGGATGCCGATGGGCGAGATGGGCGAATACAGCTTCATCGGCCATGAAGGCGGCGAGCCCATCGGCGCGATCATGGGCTGCCCGCCGGGGGCCAGACCGGGCTGGAGCTTCTATTTCCGTGTCGACGATGTGGATGTGGCGAAGGCGCGCGTGGAAGCTGCCGGCGGGACGGTGGTCAATGGCCCGATGGATGTGCCCGGCGGCGAGCGGGTGCTGCAGGCGGTGGATCCTGACGGCGCGCTATTCGGGCTGGTCAGCGGGGCCGAAGCGTAACGGCGGCGTGCCGTAGCGAGGATGTGGCGCAGGGCGCCGTCGAGATTGTGGAGCAGGGCGTCGGCCGGGATGCGAAGCGTGGTGATCCCGATCGCGGCGAGCCACGCGTCGCGGCGGGCGTCGTGGTTTGGCTGGTCTCCATGGCCATGGCCGGCGCCGTCGAGTTCGATCGCCAGCCGGGCGCGGGCGCAGTAGAAGTCCAGGACATAGGGGCCGGCCTGGTGTTGGCGGCGGAAGTGGAGGCCTTCGGGATCGCCGCGGAGGTGGCGCCAGAGGCGGCGCTCGGCGGGAGACATCTCGCGGCGGAGCTTGCGGGCGAGGCTGCGGGTATGCGGGTTTCCACCAAGGCGCATTTGGGCGACTCCCTGCCGATTGGGTCGGGCGGAGGATGCCGGATTTTATGGAACGAATAAAGAACGAATTTCGCGAGAGGCCCCCTCCACCACCGCCTTCGGCGGCGGTCCCCCTCCCCCGCTTACGCGGGAGAGGAAACACTAAGGCTGCAGCCGAGGGAAGCATTTCCTCCACCGCGAAGCGGGGGAGGGGGACCGCGCCGCGTCAGCGGCGTGGTGGAGGGGGCCTCCCTCCGGCCCAGCCTCAGGCGAACGCCGCCGACCCCTTCAGCTGCTGATAGGCCGCGATCACCCGCTGCAGCCGCGCCTCGTGGCTGCGATCGCCGCCATTCCGGTCCGGATGGAACTTCCGCACCAGCTCCGAATAGCGTTTGCGCAGCGCCGTGCGATCGCAGTCGATCTCCAGGTCCAGCACCTTCAGCGCATCGCGATCCGCGCCGGACAGCGGCCGCCCGTCCTTGCGCTCGCCGCGATCCTTCATCCGATCTCGGAACCTGGCGCCGATCGCGTCGAGCGGGTCGGCGAAATCGGCCCAGCGCGGCGGCACGTCGGGATTGGCGCTGAACGCGCGCGTCTCGCGCTCCCAGCCGGCGATCGGGCGCTGCGCCTCGTGGATTTCGTCCGCGCTCATGCCCGAGAAGAAATTATAGCCCGAGTTGAACGCGCGGACATGGTCGAGGCACAGCCAGCGGAAGCGCGGCGGCCCGTCGAAGCCGCTGCGCGCGCCCTCCAGCGGCGGCGCGCGGAATTCGCCGGGGGCGGTGCAGCCCGGCTCTGCGCACAATCTTCCCTCCGCTTCCACGCGACCGTGAAAACGGGCATTCGGACGATCCTTTTTCGGCGGACGGCTAGCCACGCGACTCCCTCGAGCAAACCGCCTATATAGGCGCGATGACCGACCTCGCTACCGGCCCCCTGGCCGATCTGATCGCCGATCGCCTGCGCACCGCGCTCGCCCCGTCGCACCTCCATGTCAGCAACGACAGCGCCCAGCATCGCGGGCATCTGGGCGACGACGGCACCGGCGAAAGCCACTTCACCGTCACCATCGAGAGCCCGGAGTTCGCCGGACTCAATCGCGTCGCCCGCCAGCGCAAGGTGAACCATGCGCTCGCCGACCTGCTCGCCACGCGCATCCACGCGCTGGCGATCAAGGCGACCGCGCCGGGCGAATGAGCACGCGCGTCGCGCGCCCGGCGGCGCGGATCCTGCTGCTGGACGGCGCGGGGCGGGTGCTGCTGTTCCGCTTCGATCCCGCCGACCGGCCGCCCTTCTGGTGCACGCCGGGCGGCGCGGTCGATCCGGGCGAAAGCTATGCGGACGCAGCCCGGCGCGAGCTGTGGGAAGAAACCGGCATCCGCGCCGAGCCCGGACCGGAGGTGACCCAGCGCGTCGTCGAGTTCGTGACGATCGAGGGCGTGCCGGTCTGGGCCGACGAGCGCTATTTCCTCGTCCGCACGGAAGCCGAAGCGATCGACACTGCCGGGCATACCGCGCTGGAGCAACGGGTGATGCGCGGCTGGCGCTGGTTCACCCGCGACGAGATCGCCGCGCACGACGAGCCGATCTTCCCCGAAGACCTGCTGGACATGCTGACGGCCCTCCAAGTCTAGCGCCTTCCATTCTCCCCTCCGCTTGCGGGAGGGGTAGGGGGAGGGGGTGTGCTGGGAGCGTGTCCTTCGCCTGAAGAAGCGCTGCGTCGCTTCCGCTCCTTTTGAGCGAATCGCCTGCCACCTTTACACGCCCTCCCCTGACCCCTCCCGCAAGCGGGAGGGGGACTTGAGGCCGGTAGGTTTACTCCCGCCCGAGCAGCACGCGGGCCTGGCCCGCGATCTGGGCGAGCATCGCCGCGTTCGGCACTGCCGACTGCCGGGCGCGCTGCACCAGCGCGCGGAACTGGTCCACCCGGGCGCGGTGTTCGGCCAGCCATGCATCGACCGTGGCTTGCGGATCTTCGCCGTCCACCCGGGCGAGGAAGTCGAGCCGCAGCTGCTGGAAGTCGCGGGCAAGGCCGGCGATCAGCAGGCGTTCCCACACGTCGCCGGTGGTGATCCGCGCCGCCGTGGCCTGCGCCCAGTCGAGCCCGAGGGCCTGGCCGAGCGCGGTAAAGGCGCGGGTGAGCACCAGCTCGTCGATGCCGTGCCGCTGGCCGAGATCGGCAAGGCCGATACAGCCATCGAGCTCGAACACGCGGACAACGCGGTCCACCAGCTCACGCGGCGCGCCGGCGGTGGTAAGCTTGCCGCAGATGCGATCGGCCTGGGCGCGTACTTCGCTCAGCATCATGCCCTTGGCCTCGCGGTCCAGCGCATCGACACCCGGCTTCAGCCGCGCGATCACCTCGGCGGGGCTGGCGCCCGGACGGGTGATGCGCAGCAGATCGGCGATCTGGCCGCGCACCGCCACCGCCAGCTCGTCGAGCAGCGCGATGCGTGCGCCTTCCCCGATCTCGGCGGTTTCCACCGCTTCCCACAAGGCCGGCAGGCCGAGCAGCTGTTCGGCGACGACGAACATCGCGGCGATGTCGCGCATCGACGCGCCTTCTTCCTCGGCCAGCTCGAACGGGTGGAGCACGCCGAGGCGGTTGACCACGCGATTGGCCAGCTTGGTCGCGACGATTTCGCTGCGGAGGCGATGTTCGTCGATCGCCTGGCCGAAGCGCTCCTGCATCGCCCTGGGGAAGGCGGCGTGGAGGTCCTGGACCAGCGCGGGGTCATGGCCCAGATCGCCCTGTTCGATCGCATCCTGCAGCGCCAGCTTGGCCGATGCGAGCAGCACCGCCAGCTCGGGCCGGGTGAGCCCGCGGCCTTCCTGGGCGCGGCGCAGCAGGTCCTCGTTGGCGCCGAGGCCCTCGACATTGCGGTCGAGCCGGCCGCTCGCTTCCAGGATCTCGATCACCCGCACATAGCTGGGCAGGTCGAGCGCGCCGTCATTCTCCATGAAGGAGAGCGCCAGCGTCTGGAGGCGATTGTCCTCCAGCACCAGATGCGCGACGTCGTCGGTCATCGAGGCGAGCAGCGTGTTGCGATCCTCGAATCCGAGTCGGCCCTCGATCATCTCGCGGTTGAGCGCGATCTTGATGTTGACCTCGTTGTCCGAGCAGTCGACGCCGGCCGAATTGTCGATGAAGTCGGTGTTGAGGCGGCCGCCGTTGCGCGCGAACGCGATGCGCGCCGCCTGCGTCACGCCGAGATTGGCACCTTCGCCGACCACCTGCGCACGCACCTGCTCGGCATTGATGCGGATCCGGTCGTTGGCGGGATCGCCCACCTCGCCGTTGCTCTCGCTCGCCGCCTTCAGATAGGTGCCGATGCCGCCGAACCACAGCAGCCCGACGCGCGCCTTGAGGATCGCGATCATCAGGCCATTGGGATCGATGCTGTCGACATCGAGGTCGAGCAGCGCCTTGATCTGCGGGCTGAGCGGGATCGACTTTTCGGTGCGCGGGAACACGCCGCCGCCTTCGGAGATGAGGTCGGGGTTGTAATCCGCCCAGCTTGAGCGCGGCAGCGCAAACATGCGCGCGCGCTCTTCCCAGCTCTTCGCCGGATCCGGATTGGGATCGAGGAAGATGTGGCGATGGTCGAACGCGGCGACCAGCTTGATCGCCTTGGACAAGAGCATGCCGTTGCCGAACACGTCGCCCGACATGTCGCCCACGCCCGCCACGGTGACCGGCTCGGTCTGAATATCGGTGCCCATCTCCAGGAAGTGGCGGCGGACCGAGACCCAGGCGCCCTTGGCGGTGATGCCCATCGCCTTGTGGTCGTAGCCGACGCTGCCCCCGGAGGCGAAGGCGTCGCCCAGCCAGAAGTCGCGCTCGATGGCCAGCGCATTGGCCACGTCGGAGAAGGTCGCGGTGCCCTTGTCGGCGGCGACGACGAAATAGGGATCCTCGCCGTCGTGCACCGTCACGCCCTGCGGGTGGACGACCTCGCCCGAGACGATGTTGTCGGTGATCGACAGCAGCGCGCGGATGAAGATGCGGTAGCTCTCGGTACCCTCGGCCAGCCACGCGTCGCGATCGATCGCGGGGGAGGGGAGCTGCTTGGGATAGAAGCCGCCCTTGGCGCCGGTCGGCACGATCACCGCGTTCTTCACGCGCTGCGCCTTCATCAGGCCCAGGATCTCGGTGCGGAAATCGTCGCGGCGATCGGACCAGCGCAGGCCGCCGCGGGCGACCGGGCCGGCGCGCAGATGGATGCCCTCGACGCGCGGGCTGTAGACCCAGATCTCGCGCCAGGGGAGCGGCGCGGGCAGGCCCGGCACCTTGGCGGAATCGAGCTTGAACGCCAGCGCCTCCGCGCCCGCCGGCGCATAGGCGTTGGTGCGCAGCGTCGCCAGCACCACGCCCTTGAACAGCCGCAGGATGCGGTCGTCATCGATCGCATTGACTTGGGCAAGGCCGGCATCGATCGTCTTTTCGGCAAGATCGACGGCTTCGGGATCGTCGCGGCGTGCGGGATTGTGCGCCGCCTCGAACCGCTCGACCAGCGCCAGCGCGACCAGCGGCGCACGGCGCAGCGCGTCGACCACCGTGGCCATGCCGTACAGCATGCCGGTCTGGCGCAGATAGCGAAACCAGGCGCGCAGCAGCACCACCGCCTCGGGGGTGAGCCCCGCCTCGACGATCAGCCGGTTGAACAGGTCGTTCTCGGCCCGGCCTTCCAGCACGGCGGCGATGGCGGCCTCGACGATCGCCGGATCGCGATCCAGCATGTCGCCGCGCGTTGCCGGCTCCACCTTGAAGTCGTGGATGAACGCGCCGTTGGTCAGCTCGGTCGGCACTTCCTCGATCACGCGGAAGCCGAAATTCTCGAACGCGGGCACCGCATCGGAAAGGGCGAGCGCGCCGCCCAGGCGATAGAGCTTGATCCGGTACTTGCCCGGCTCGTCACGCAGCGCCACGATCCGCACCGACCGGGCATGCTCGTCCTCCAGCCCGCCGATCCGCACCATGTCCTGCGCGGCTTCCTCGGGCGTGTGGGTGAGGCGGTAGACGTCGGGGAAGGCGTTGGCGAGCCGCAGCGACAGCCGCGCCGCGCCGCTGCCGGCGAGATCGTTGAGGCAGGCCTCCACGGCCGGTGCCCAGCCGCGCACCATGCGGGCGATGCGCGCGTCGAGCTCGGCCTCGTCCGGCATCGTCGTGTCGCCGCGCAGGTCCAGCGTGTAGCGCAGCTGCGCGAGCACACCGTCTTCCAGCGCGATCGACCAGTTGATCATCTTCGCATGGGCGGCCTCGGTCAGCATGTTGCCGATCGTCTCGCGGTGGCCCGCGGCGACCTGCTCGCGCGGCAGCCAGACAAAGGCGAACAGGTGGCGGCCGAGCGTGCTGCGCACCAGCACCAGCTTCGAACGCGGGCGATCGGCGACCGACATGGCGGTGAGCACCAGGCTCTCCAGCGCCTCGAGGTCGAAGGCGGTGGTCAGGTCGTGCGGCAGGCCGGTGAGCGCGTGGGTCATCGCCTTGCCGGTATGGCCGGCGGGATCGAAGCCGAACTTCGATTCCAGCATCTCCAGCCGGCCGCGCAGCATCGGCACCATCGCCGGGGGCGTGTTGAGCGCCTGGCTGGTCCACAGGCCGTAATGGATCGACAGGCCGGTAACGTCCTGTCCCGTCATCAGCGGCGTCACCACGATGTCGAGCGGCACGCGGCGATGGACGGTGGAGGTGGCGTTGGACTTGAGCAGCAGCGGGATTTCGCCGCCCATCTCGAAATAGTCGACGGCAAGCTTGCGCGACGTGTCCGCCAGCAGTGGCACCTCATGGGTATAGCGGGCGAGGCCGATCTGGTCGCTGTTCTCGCCGCCGACCGACCATTTTTCGTGGCCGAGCAGCGTCATCGCATCGTCGGCGAACCAGCGCAGCAGCGCCTCGCCTTCGCGCGAGGGGACGCGGGCGCCGTCGATCGACAGCGCTTGCTGCAGCGGGCGCCAGTCGGACACGACGTCGCGGACATGCTCCAGCACGCGCTCGATCTCGCCGGTCAGTGTGCGGCGGGTGCGGGCGTCGGCGCGTTCCATCTCGATGTAGATCATCGACTCGGGCGACGCGTCCTTCGCCTTCTCGCCGATGTCGGTCACCAGGCCGGCGGTGTCGCGCTCGACCGGCAGGATCGGGTGGATGATGCGGAAGATGCTCAGATCGAACGCCGCGATCGCCGCCGCGATCGAATCGACCAGGAACGGCATGTCGTCGTTGATCACGGCCAGCCGCATCTTGCGGCTGGCATCGTCCTGATAGGTTTCGAGATTGAGCCGCACGGTCCGGGGCGGGCGTTCCGCCGCCGTTTCCGCGACGAACCGCGCCACTTCCGTGCGCTCGGCCTCGTCCAGTCCTTCCAGCTCTCCGGGCAGGGCGCCTTCGAAGATCCGATCCTCAAAGGCCTGCATGATCTTTTTTTCTAGGTTCTTCATGGATGCGGCTATGCTCCCGGGAACAGGGCACCTCAAGTCTGGAAAATCCGGTAGGAAAGGCGCAGAAGCGCCCTCCGCCGCGGCGGGACTCAGGCCGCCGCGCGGCGTACCGCCCGATCCGTCAGCTGCGCATCGTCTTCCAGCTTGGCGATGATCTCCAGGCCGTGCTCGCCCGCGCGCGCAAGCAGCAGCACAAACTCCGACTCGCCCGCCGGGATCGCAACCCGCGCCAGCGGCGGGCGCGCGCGCAGTGCCTCGGCGGCGCGCGCCAGCGCGGCGGGGCGGCGCTCCCCGACCAGCGAAGCGCGCAGTTCGCGCTCGGCGTGCACCACACCTTTCACGCCCCCGGGCGTGATTTCCAGAAAGGCATCCAGCCCGCCCGCGGGGATCGCCAGCCGCCTGGCATGGGTCAGCACGGCGGCGTATTCGGCGAGGCGGGTCTTGTCATAGTCCGGCCCGAAGACAAGCTTGACCACCGGCGTCATCGGTGCGCGGGCCTGCGCCGCGATCCCGGCCTCGGCCAGCAACAGGGCATAGCCGTCCGCTTCCTTCTCCGCGGCCAGCGCAAAGCCATAGGCGCGATCCAGCGCGCGATACAGGGCAACGCGGCCCCGCAGCTCTGATGCGCGGACCGCTGCGGCCGATTCGCGCGCGAGCATCAACTGGTCGGCGAGCGGCGAGGCGACCTCGCTATGCGCCATTCCGGCTGCCGTAGCGGGCGGATCGAAGCCGGCGCTGGGTCCGTCGGCCCAAACGGACTGGGTCGGGGCTGGATGGGGGACCGCACGGCGCGAAGCCTCGATCTCGGCATCCAGCCGCGCCTGGGTATCGGCGTCGACCACTTCCTTCCAGTTGATCACGCCGTAGATGAAGCCGATCGTTTCTGCATCGGAGGCAAACGGCATCAGGATGCCGCGGTAGAACATCTGGTGCCCGCGTTGGCCGACGAACTCGGCCTCGAACCCGATCGGCGCGCGGTTGGCGATGATCTGGAGATAATGGTCGGTCAGGCGCGAGAGCAGCGAGCGGCTCGGCACTTCGCCAACCTGTGCGATCGGGCCGTCGATGCCGCATTCTTCGCGCAGCGCGGCGCCGAGATAGCGGATGGCGGGATTTTCGATCCCCGCGGTGAAATCGAGCAGCACGCTGTTCGGGCCGAAATCGGCGATGTTCTCGGGATCGAGGTCGTGGATCGCGGGGAAGGCGCGGCCGCGCAGCAGCGACACCCAGTGGTTATAGGCGCGCACCTGCATGCGGCGTTCGTCGCCGCCGATCGCGACCGGGCGTTCGTCGATCGCCTCGTCGGGCGTGGGCGCGGGCTCGGGTTCTGCCGGACGATTGATGCCGCGAGCCATGTTCATGCGGATGCTCCACTGCGGGCAAGGGCCCGAAACGCTGATCCGGGGCCTTGTGCAGCGTCCATGGTAAATGCCGCGTAAAAAGCCGCACCGGAAAAGCCGAGGGAATCTCCGGAGGCGAGAAAATTGGCGCTGGGGAAAGGAGGCGCTTGCATGCGCCGGGAACGGCTGGTAAGCGCGCCTTCCTCCGGGCACGCCAGCGCCCGGCACCGGGCGCCGCTTTAGCTCAGCTGGTAGAGCATCGCATTCGTAATGCGGGGGTCACAGGTTCGAGTCCTGTAAGCGGCACCATCGTGAAATCCCACCTCATAGAAAACACGGGCGGCACCAGCGCGCGGGCTTGTCATGCCTCAGGCTTGACTTTTCCTGAATGTTCCCTATATGTTCTTTAGGCCCCGATAGGGCGGGGCGGCACGGCCGGTCGCGCTATCGCAGGTATGATCGATGCTGCGATCGCTGCCGAGGATACGCCCGCCCGTATCCAGGCTTCGCGTGCGGCAAGCGCCGTAGCCAACGCGTCCGCTCGGGATATCGGTCGTGTCACGGGGACAGTCGCCGGGAACGTTGCGCTGGCGGCGGCACCGGGGGCGGCGCTCTCGAAGGCGGCCACATTGCGCCGACTTCGCATGGCGAGGCCGCGCACGACCTTTGATCCGCCGCAGATCGGTTGGGTAAAGGAGACGACCAAGTCGCAAAAGCCCTGGAGGGCTTACAACGACGCTGCGACGGGTGCCCAGCCCGGTTGGGCACCGACGTTGATGCGAACGATGGCGGATGGTTCGAAGCGGCCAGTCAAGTTCGACGGCATTCAGGGCGATTACATGATCGACCGGAAATGGAAGGTGGTCGATGCTCCCCACGCCCGAGCCCAGCTCTTGCGACAATCGGAGGAGCTGGCAGAACATCGCCTGATCGGTACGTGGGAGGTTCCTACGCCTGCTCAGAAAGCCAAGGCGCTGAAGTTGTTCAAAAAGATGAAAGTCACCAATATTCATGTGAGGGTAGTCAGGCCATGATTGCTATGCAGATCGCGAGCTTGATCGCGGAGTATTATGTATTCCTGACGCTGACCGACGAGGAGGAACTCAATCTCGACACTGCCGTGAAGATGACTGAATCTCTCGCCAGCCATCTCGAAGAGATGGACAAAGGATTTCTTCGCGAGCTGGTGGATGCGTTTCCGATTATAGCGGAGGGATACAGTGGCGAAGCGCAGGAGGTGGTGCGCAACCTCGCCCACAGCTTGTATCTTGAAGAGGCCCTGGCAGCTGACGATGCCGTCAAACTGGCTGAGTTGGAAGCGCTGCGCGACGCGAGGGATTGAGCGCCGGCTGGAGTTTCAAAACAGCGTGATTATGACCTCGTCCATCTCTATCACCGGCGACTGATCGAAATTTTCCAGGGATCTGAGTGCTTAGTTTCCCCGCCCCCTGTGGGGCACCATCCCGTTCAAATCAGCACCCAGCGGCGTACTGCACCGATCTTCCGGGCATGGCCGCCTGTCATGTTTCCGTTGCCTCCATGTCCATGCAGTCGCATCAACGTGCCCGTGTCGCTATGAAGCGCCAGTCGGCGATTGCCGCGAAGCGATGCGGCTTGGCCCGGCGGGCGTACACCTCGCTGTCGAGGACCGCGCGGAGGTCGGCGAAACTGTCGTAGCGGACGATGACGATGTCGTCCCAATGATCGTCCGGTCCGGCCAGCAGGCTGTGGACCCGCTGGCCCGCATAAAGCAGCTGCGGCGTCACGCCGGCGGCTTCGCACGCTGCGTAGAAGCCGCCGACATATCCTTCGTAATAGCCGCTGCGCGAATCCGGCTTTTCCTCGGCAAATCCGTCCGGATAAGCGGGAGTTTCGCGGAATCGCACGAGATTCACCATTACCACGGGACCTTGGCCAATAGCCTGCGCGGCCGCGTCCAACGCCACGTCGTCGAGCTCGTTTGCTTGCATTCCAGTGCACCTCCACATTTCGATGCGACAAGTATCGCGATCTGCGAACGGCGCGTGTAGAGATGCTGGGAGCAGGATTGAGTTGCCATCATGTCCACACCAGCCAATGTTCAGCGTCTGTTGAACCTGCTGCATTTCGCGCGGGTGGTGGATGCCGGATCGTTCGCGGAGGCGGCGCGGCGTGCGGGGACGACGACCTCGGCAGTGTCCAAGGCCGTCGCGCGCTTCGAGAAGGCGAACGGCGTGCGCCTGCTCCATCGCACCACGCATGCAATCTCGCTGACGCCCGAGGGTGAACGGCTGCTGGACGGAACGCGCGACCTGCTTCGTGAGGCGGAAAGGCTGGAGGCCATTCTCGACCATGCGCGGGCCAGCGGGTCGGGCGGGCGCATCCGGCTGAGCGCGCCGGCGCCCTTCCTTCGCGCCAGGCTGGCGCGGCAGGTGCCCGCCATCCTTCGCGCGAATGCGGACATCGAGCTCGAACTCAAGATCGATGACGGCACGCTCGATCTCGCGGCCGAGGGGATCGACATCGCCATCCGGTTCGGCGCGCTTGCCGGCTATGCCAATGTCGTTTCGACGCCGCTGGGCAGCTTCCCCTGGGTGCTGTGCGCGACGCCGCGCTATGTGGAGATCATGGGCACGCCGCAATCGCCGGCCGATCTCGACGCGCACCACCAGATCGGCTTTCGCGATCCCGGCTCGGGGCGGGTGATGGCGTGGCAATTCGCCGATCCGGATCGCGGCGACGTGGTTCGACACCTGCCGCGCCCGCGCGTCGTGGTGGAGGATCTGGGCGCGATCTGGTCAATGATGCGCCAGGGCCTCGGGCTCGCCTGGCTACCGGCCTGGGTCGGCCTGGGGCCGTTGCGCGACGGGCGGGTGGTCGAGCTTCTGCGCGCGTGGCGCGTTCCGGAGACGCCGATCCACGCCGTTCGGCTGGAGCGGCGCCATACCCCCTTGCGGGTTCGCTCCGTGCTGGATGGTCTCAAGGCGGCGGCAACAGACTGGCGGTATCTCGGCTGATCGTCGCGACCGCCACTGGCCAAGCGCAGCCGGCACGCGATATGCGGGGCGGATGCGTGATCCGACCGAAGACCAGCTTGCCGCGCTCGGCGCAGCGTTCGAAACCTTCTCGCGCCGATACAAGCTGGCCGACGCGCGCCGTTCCGAGCGGCCGCTTGCCGAGCTGGACAAGGCGGTCCTGCTCTACATCGCGGAGCATGAAGGTTGCGGCCCGACCGACGTCGCGCGCTTCCTTGGCGTGCCCACCACCACCTTGTCCTCGGCCACCGACCGGCTCGTGAAGCGCGGGCTCCTGAAGCGCGCGCGCATCGAGGCCGATCGCCGCGCGGTGGCGCTCACGCTGTCCGACGCCGGCGCTGCCAGTGCGCGAGGCCTGGTCGAGGCCTATCGGCAGATGAATCTGCTGATGCTGTCGCGCCTGTCGCCCGACGAGCGGGATCGGTTCATCGCGATGATCACGAAGATCGCCTACAACGATGGTTGAATAGTCCGAGATTCGTTGTATCTTCCGGGAAGATGCTGCTCGGGCGGTGTCGCGCCAGCGGATGGAGCGAGGTGATGTCGATACGCGTCAACGATATCGAGGTTCCCCCGCCCGAGGACGCCCGGGTCTCGTTGCTCGACCTGTTGCGCGAGCATCTCCATCTTACCGGCACCAAGAAGGGATGCGACCAGGGTGCCTGCGGCGCCTGCACGGTGCTTCTCGACGGCAACCGCGTCCTGTCCTGCCTCACGCTCGCCGTGCAGGCGGATGGGCGTGCGGTCCGCACGATCGAGGGCCTTGCTGGTGAGGCTGGCGGGCTGCATGTGCTGCAGCAGGCCTTTGTCGAGCAGGACGGCCTCCAGTGCGGCTATTGCACGCCGGGGCAGATCTGCTCGGCGATCGCCTTGGCCGAGGAACTGCGGCGGGGCGATCCGAGCTACGTCACCCCGGATATCGCAGCGGGGCCGGCAACGGTGACGCGGGCGGAAATCCGCGAGCGGATGAGCGGCAATCTCTGCCGGTGCGGCGCGCATAACGGGATCGTCGAGGCGATCGAGGTGATGCTGGCGGAGACCGCGGCATGACGCCGCTGCATTATGTCCGCGCCGGAGATCGGGCGGAAGCGCTGGCGCAGGTCGCAAAGGGGGCGCGCTGCCTGGGCGGCGGCACCAATCTGGTCGATCTGCTGCGCCAGAATGTCGAACAGGCGAGCGAACTGGTCGATGTCAGCCGCCTGGACGGGGCGATCCGGGAGAGCGAGGGCGGCGGGCTGCGCATCGACGCGTCGGTAAGCAACGCCGCGCTTGCCGCGCATCCGCTCGTGCGCCGCCGCTATCCGGTGCTCGCCCGCGCGCTGCTCGCCGGCGCATCGGCGCAGATCCGCAACATGGCGACCGTCGGGGGCAATATCCTCCAGCGGACGCGCTGCATGTATTTCTACGACGTCGACGGCGCGCGCTGCAACAAGCGCCGGCCCGGCGCCGGCTGCGACGCGCGCGAGGGGTTCAACCGCTATCATGTGATCCTCGGCGCCTCGGACCAGTGCGTCGCCACCCATCCTTCCGACATGTGCGTCGCGCTCGTGATGCTGGATGCCGTCGTCCATCTCTCCGGGCCCAGCGGCGATCGATCGGTGCCGCTGACGGACTTCCATGTCCTGCCGGGTGCCACGCCGGAGGTGGAGACCGTGCTGCAACCGGGCGAGCTGATCACCGCCGTCGAACTGCCGCCGCCGACCGACGCGATCATGCATTCGGACTATCGCAAGGTCCGGGATCGCTCCAGCTATGCCTTTGCGCTGGTTTCGGTCGCGGGCGGGCTGGCGCTCGCCGACGGGCGCATCCGCGAAGCCCGGATCGCGCTGGGCGGCGTCGCCGCGAAGCCATGGCGGGCGAGGCGGGCGGAGGCAGCGCTGGTCGGCGGCGCGCCGCACCCCGACGTGTTCCTCGCCGCGATCCGCGAGGAACTGGTCGAAGCCCGGCCGCTGTCCGGCAACGCCTTCAAGATCGGCCTCGTCGAACGCACGGTGGTGGCCGTGCTGGCCACCCTCGCAGGAGCGCGCGCATGACCAAGCTGCAGAACGCCATTATCGGCAGCGTGCGCGCCGTTCTCGGCCAGGTGCCGGCAAGCTGGCTGCCCGGCGGCACGCCCGATCCGCTGATTGACAGGCGCGTGGCGCTGGGCGGGCAGCAGTCGCGGATCGACGGGCCGGACAAGGTGCGCGGCGCGGCACGGTTCGCCGCCGAGGTGGCGATGGCGGATCTGCTCTACGCCGCCTTCGTCCATTCGACGATCGCGCGCGGGCGCATCGCCGATCTGGACGTGTCGGACGCGGAAGCGGCGCCCGGCGTCGCGCTGGTCATGACCTATCGCAACGCGCCCCGGATCGGCGTGCCGCCGCCGATCGGGCTCACCAACCTCAAGGCGGCGGGCAATCACACCCTGCCGATCCTGCAGGATCCCGAGATTCATTGGAACGGGCAGGTCGTCGCGGTGGTGCTCGCGGAGACGCGCGAGCAGGCCGAGCATGCCGCCACCCTGGTCCGCGTGCGCTACGACGCCGCGCCGGCCCGCACGGGCTTCGCGGAAGGCAAGGCCAGCGCCACCACGCCGGAGTCGGTCCTCGTCGAGCGCAACCGGCTCGACAAGGGCAATGCCGGCCAGAAGCT
This sequence comes from Sphingomonas sp. S2M10, assembly GCF_012650175.1. Classification (GTDB taxonomy): domain Bacteria; phylum Pseudomonadota; class Alphaproteobacteria; order Sphingomonadales; family Sphingomonadaceae; genus Sphingomonas. The sequence continues at coordinate 55,013 of NZ_JAAILI010000050.1, read as the reverse complement.
CGCGCAAGCGGCGGTCAAGGTCGAGGGCGTGTATACGACGCCCTGGCACAGCCACAATCCGATCGAGCCGCATGCCGCGACGATCGCCTGGCAGGACGGCAAGCTGATCGTGCACGACGCGACCCAGATGATCCACGCCACCGCCGGCTCGCTCGCCAAGGTCTTCGGGCTGAAGGCGGAGGATGTCCATGTCAGCTCGCCCTATGTCGGCGGCGGGTTCGGCGCCAAGGGCCTGTGGGATCACCAGATCCTCGGCGTGGCGGCGGCGAAGCTGGCGGGCCGCCCGGTGCGTGTCGCGCTCTCGCGCGCCAGCATGCACCGGCTGATCGGTGGCCGCACGCGGACCGAGCAGCGCGTGGCGCTGGCGGCCGATGCGGACGGCAAGCTCACCGCGCTGCTGCACCATGGATATGGTGTGAAGCCGCGGCACAGCGTCTGCGACGAAGGGTTCAGCCTCACCGGCCGCTCGCTCTATGCCTGCGAGAGCTTCGATATCGTCCAGCACAATGTCGAACTGGACCTGCTGGCGAACAGCTTCATGCGCGGACCGGGCGAGACGCCGGGCACCTTCGCGATCGAATGCGCGATGGACGAACTGGCGCATGCGCTGGGCATGGACCCGATCGCGCTGCGCCGCCGCAACGCCGCGACCTGCGATCCGGTGAGCGGGGCACCCCATACGCAGAGCGCGATGATGGAGGCGTATGACATGGGTGCGGCGCGAATCGGCTGGGAACGGCGCGCGGCGACGCCTGGCACGCTGCGCGACGGGGAGTGGCGGATCGGCATGGGCTGTGCCACCGGCACCTTCCCCTTCACCCGCATGCCCGGCACCTCCGCCCGGATCACCCTCGACGCGAACGGCGACGCCCATGTCGCCAGCGCCGCGCAGGAAATGGGCATGGGTACCGCGACGGTCCAGCGCCAGCATGCCGCCGACCGGCTGGGCCTGCCGCTCGATCGCGTCACGGTGACGATCGGGGATTCGCGCCTGCCCTTCGCCAGCTTCGCCGGCGGATCGTCTCAGACCGCATCGCTGGCGGCGGCGATCAGCGCGGCGAGCGGAAAGCTCGCGGTGCAGCTCCTGCGGCTGGCGGGCAACGACACGCCGCTGGCCGGGCTCAAGCCGAGCGAGGTCGAGTTCGCCGACGGTGGCTTGCGCAGTGTCGAGGAGCCCGCCCGCCACGAAAGCTTCGCCTCGATCCTGCGCCGGGCGGGGCGGCGGGAGCTCAGCGCGCTCGGCGAAAGCGGGGCGCCGCTCGAGGTGCTGAAATATTCGATGCACAGCACCTCGGCGATCTTCTGCGAACTGCGCGTCAGCGACGTCACCGGCGAGATCCGTGTCGATCGGCTGGTCGGCGCGTTCGATTGCGGGCGCATCCTGAATGCCAAGACGGCGACCAGCCAGTTCAAGGGCGGCATGATCATGGGGCTGGGCATGGCCCTGACCGAGGAGACGCTGCTGGACGAGCGGACCGGCCGCATCATGAGCACCTCGCTCGCCGATTATCACGTGCCGGTGCATCTCGACGTGCCGGACATCGACGTGCTGTGGACCGACATCCCCGATCCCCGCACCCCGCTCGGCGCGCGCGGGATTGGCGAGATCGGCACGACCGGCGTGGCGGCGGCTGTCGCCAACGCGGTGTTCAATGCGACGGGCAAGCGCGTGCGCGACCTGCCGCTAACGCTCGACAAGCTGGTCTAGCCAGCCGTTGGCGCCGGCGAGGCATTGAAGCAGGGCAGCGGGCCTGCTGGTATCTAGAGTTCCCGTCCCAGCCCGGTGTCGACCGACCAGGCGACCGCCCCGTGCATGGCAATGAGCAGCGCGACGACGCCGAGGATGATCGGATATTCGATACCCCGATCGATCCATGGATAGGTCGGCCCCAGTGCAACGCAGATTGCCGCCATCTGGATCGCGAGCATCGGCGCGAACAGGCGCGTCGCGAAGCCGATCGCGACCGCCAGCCCACCAAAGGTTTCGAGCAGCGCTACGAACAACGCCAGCTGCGGCGCGAACGGCAGACCCAGCACGTTTTCGATCAGGCGGACCGATCCCGCCATCGGATCGGCCATGGAGCCATGGGCGCTGCCGGTCAGCTTCGGCAGGCCGTGGGTCATGATCGTGCTGCCGAAGGCAAGTCGGACCAGAACATAGCTGGCCACGCGCCCGCGGGCGTAAAAGTCTGCGAGGGCCGGAAAGAGCAATCGAGACGCTTGCGGCGTCGCGCGGATTGACGGGGCCGGCATGTCCAACTCCTCGATGTGTTTCGTTGGAAACAACAATATCGTGCGAGCAGGGTGCCTCAAGCGGCTAAGATTGAATAGGCCATTCCATCAAGGACAACAATCGCGGTTGCTCTGCGCTGCGGATCGGCGCATCCGAGCGTGCATGGATCGCTTCGAAACCATGCGGCTCTTTGTCCGGATCGTGGAACGAGGGAATTTCGCGGGTGCCGCGAGAGACTTGGGGTTCCCCCGCGCCACGGTCACGCGCGCCATCCAGGAACTGGAAGGGCACCTGGGCACGCGCCTTCTCGAACGCACGACCCGCGCCGTCCGGCCGACGGACGATGGCACCATCTATTATGGGCGATGCATCCAGCTTCTTGCGGACCTCGACGAGATCGAAAGCGGATTTCGACCATCCGAACCCAAGGGGCCGTTGTGCGTCGACATGCAGGGCACGCTCGCGCGGTTCTTCATTCTGCCGGCGCTTCCCGAGTTCCTGCGGCAGCATCCGGCGATCGAGCTTCGGCTGAGCGAGACCGATCGCATGGTGGATTTGATCGAGGAGGGTATCGACTGCGTGCTGCGGGCGGGGGTCCTGCCCGACTCGTCGCTCGTTGGTCGAAAGGTGGCGGAATCCCAGCAGGCGACCTTGGCGAGTCCCGGCTATCTGGACCGTTTCGGTGTTCCCTCGGCGCTGGACGATCTCACCGGGCATCGGATGGTCGCGTACGCCGCTTCCGCCTCGGGCCAGCCTTACGCCCTCGACTTCATGGTCGACGGGGCAACGCGCGAGATACTGCTACCGTTCGACGTCACCGTGCGCGGCGCCGAACTCTACACGGCGGCGGGCGTCGCCGGTTTCGGGCTGATCCAGGTTCCGCGCTATCGCGTGCAGCACCAGATCGATGCAGGCGCGCTGGTTCCCGTGCTCGAACCGTTTTCGCCGCCGCCCATGCCGATATCGGTGCTCCATCCCGGCCACCGCACCGTGTCGCCGCGGACAAGGGTGTTCGCCGACTGGCTGGCCGCGTTGTTCGAGCGCCTTCAGTCAGAGGGTCGGTTGTAAGCCGACCCTGGCCGCCCCCTGCGAACCGGGCCATGCGGGAGACAGCTCATGCGAACCGGACGCCTGCGAGCCTGCACGATTCCTCCCACAGGCGTGCTGCCACGGCGCCGTCCAAGGCAGGCGCCGGGGGCTTTTCGAGCGCGGGATAGCCGCGCGTGCCGCCCAGCGCATGGGGCCCGTAATAGCCGCCCTCCTGCGCCGAAGGATCGGTGGCGGCAAACAGCGTCGGCAGCGCGCCTTGCCAGGCGGGCTGGAACAGGAAGGGCAGGAAGCGCCGCAGCCGGCCTTGCATGCTCTTCGGGCCTGCACCGTTCATGATCAGGTCCGTACGGGTGATGCCGGGATGCGCCGCCACGCTCGCGATGCCCCAGCCGTGCCACCGGCTTTGCCGGCTGAGCTCCAGGGCGAACATCAGGCAGGCCAGCTTGGACTGGCTGTAGACCGGCATCGGCCGGTAGCCGCGCTCGGCCTGCAGGTCGTCGAACGCGATCGTGCCGCCGCGCGCGGCGACGCTGCTCAGCGTAACCACCCGCGGCTGCGACCCCCGCTTGAGCAGGGGCAGCAGCCGGGCGGTGAGCGCGAAATGGCCGAGATAGTTGGTGCCGAACTGCAGTTCGAAGCCGTCGCCGGTCTCCAGCCGCGTCGGCGGGGCCATGACCGCGGCGTTGTTGATGAGGATGTCAAGCCCCGCCTGCTGCTCGGCCAGCCGCTGCGCGAACCGTGCCGCCGACTCCAGGCTGGCGAGGTCGAGCAGTTCGAACCGCACGGTTGCGTCTGGAGCCGCTGCTTCCACGGCGGCGACCGCCTGCGCGCCCTTTTCGGGATTGCGGCCGGCGATCACCACCGCGGCGCCTGCGCCGGCGAGCGCGCGCGCAATCTCCAGGGCCAGCCCTCCGGTGCCGGTTACGACCGCCGAGCGGCCATGCTGCGGGGGGATATGGGCGGCGGTCCAGCGGTTCATGCCTATTCTCGCATTGCGTGTAACTGCCGCCGCAATAGCGGGACGCCGCCGCGCCCCGCTTGCCCGAAGCCACAGAAAACCTGTCCGATCCTCGCTTTCTGGGGCCGACGGGCGTTACCGCCCGGACACCGCCGCGATCAGCGCCTTGCGCTCGAGCACGTCACGCTTCGGCGCGATGCCGAAGGTGCGGCTATATTCGCGGGTGAACTGCGACGTGCTTTCATAGCCGACCTGATAGGCCGCCGCGGTCACGTTCGCCGCATCGTCCAGCATCAGCCGGCGCGCCTCCATCAGCCGCAACTGCTTCTGGAACTGGATCGGCGTCATCAGCGTGAGCGTCTTGAAATGCTGGTGAAAGGAGGAGGGGCTCATTCCCGCCACGTCCGCGAGATCCTCGATCCGCAGCTTCTCGGCGAAGCGCTCGCGCAGCAGCCGGATCGCGCGGGTGATCCGCTCGAGATGCGTGTCGGCGATGAGCTGCTTGCAGATCTCGCCGCCCAGCGGGCCGGTCAGCAGCCAGTAATAGACCTCGCGCATCAGCGGCGGGAACAGGATGGGCACCGCCTCGGGCGTCTTCGTCAGCCGCAGCATGCGGACGAGGCAATCGGCAAGCGAGTCGGTCACCCGGGTCACGAAGATGCTCGGTCCGTCATGCTTGCCGGGCTTGGGCCGCTGTTCGAGCTGCTGGAGCACGTCGCGCAGCAGGTCCAGGTTGAAGTCGATCGTCATGCCCACGAACGGCTCCCCGGGCGAGGCGCCGACGATGCGGCCCGAGGCCGGCATCTCCATGTTGACGATCAGGCATTCCATCGCGCCATATTCGAGCGAGTCGTCGCCGAACTCGATCTGCTTCAGCCCTTCCACCACGACGCACAAAGACGGCCGATAGATCTGCCGGTTCGCGGGGACGTGGCGCATCGCGCGGATGACGTGCACCTCGGACATCGGCAGCGGGAACAGCCCCTCGCCGCCGCCGCCTGCTTCGATGTGCGCGTACACGGCGTCCCGCAGGGCGGCCGCCGCGCGATCCTCCGGCGGCGCGATCGGCCGGGCAGGCGCGGATAGGCTGCGCGCGCCGCCATTTGGAGGAAAAGGCAAGATTTTCGCGGTTTCCGGCATTCTGGTCATCGAAGACACCTTCTAACTTGATGGCGCAGATAAGCCGAGGTGTCTCCCTAACATGACAGATCCAGCGACCCCGTCAAGCCTATCTTTGCCAGCTTCCATGCTCGGGGAGGTGAATAGTAAAGTGATTTACCTTCGCGGTCTGCAGGAAATATGGTTCATAGGGACGTTGTTGTTCGTTAGTATTGTCTGTCAGGTGGACAGGATATTGCCGTTCATCTTGATAGAGCCGATCAAGCGCGAGCTTGATTTGACCGATTCACAGATCGGTTTGGTGACGGGCGTGGCAACGGCGCTTTGCTACGCGCTCTTCTCGGTGCCGATTGCCCGCGCGGCCGATCGTGGCTCGCCCCGGCTGGTGTTGCTCGGCTGCATCCTGGTCTGGAGCGCCATGACCGGGCTGGGCGGGCTCGCCACGAGCTTCGCCGCGCTGGCCGCCAGCCGCTTCGGCGTCGCGCTGGGGGAGGCCGGGGCCATCCCCGCCGCGCACGCGCTGATCGCCCGCCGGATCGCACCGGATCGCCGCGGCCGCGCGCTGGGGCTGTTCTCGATGGGAATCCCGCTCGGCACGATGCTGGGCTTCGCGCTGGGCGGCGCCATCGCCGACGCGCAGGGCTGGCGGGTGGCGCTGCTGGGTGCCGGCATCGCGGGGGGCGTGTTGGTGATCCTCGTCGCCACCCTGGGCCCGACCCCGCCGCTGCGGCAGCATGGGGACGCCGTGCCGTTCCTGCGAACCGCCAGGGCGCTGCTGGCGTCGCGCGCGTTTCGCTGGCTGCTCCTCGCCGCGATCGGCGTCGGCTTTGCCTCCGCACCCTTCTACGCCTTCACCGCCAGCTTCCTGATCCGTGTCCACGGGTTCAGCGCGTCGCAGGCGGGCCTCGCCTTCGGGCTGCTCCAGGGGAGCATGGGGCTGGTCGGAACGTTGCTGGGCGGGCGCGACTTCGATCGGCGTCGCAAGGCGGGCAATCGCCGCCTGCTCGCCACCCCGGCGCGCTTGTTCCTCGTGGCGGGCGTCACCGCCAGCGCCGCGCTGTTCGTGCCGCTCGGCTGGCTCTCGATCGCGCTGTTCGTGCCGACCATGCTCTCCTTCGCCTTCATGCTGCCGGGGGCCTTCGGCGCCGCGCATCTCGTCGCCGGCGCGGGGCATCAGGCGATGGCGTCGAGCATGGTGCTGATCGCATCGGGACTGCTGGGGCCGACGATGGCGCCGCTGCTGGTGGGCGCGGTGAGCGATGCCGCGGGCGACGCGGGCGTGCGCCACGGCCTTCGGCTCGGCCTGTTGCTGGTGCCGATCGCCAGCGTGCTGACCGCCGCCGCCATGCTCGCCGCCAACCGCCATATCGCCGCCGCAGCCGGGAAACCGGCGACGGCCTGAGATCGGGCCTGCGGAATCCCGACCGCAGATCCCGCGAGGGGCCGCCCACCGCCTTCCCCTGGGCGGCGCGCTCCCTCGAACCGCCGCCGGAGGCCGCGCCTTCCCCTGCCTCCGGCGGCTACCCCATGACGAGGAGTTTCGACGATGCGTGTTCTGCTGCTGCTTTCCTTCGCCTGGACCACCGCGCTGACCAGCGCGGCCGCCCATGCCCAGCAAGCCCCTGCCGAGGACGGCGGCGCCCATGGCATGGTGGCGCTCGGCGCCGGGGTGGTGCCCGAGTTCGACGGCGCCGGCGACGTCCGCCCCTTTCCCTTCGCGACCGCCGACATCCGCTGGCGCGGCGTCAACTTTCAGCTCCGCGGCAATGGCGCGCGCGTCGATCTGGTCGCCGATCCGCGCTTCGTCGCCGGGCCGGTGATCGGCCCGCGCCTGTCGCGCCGGGATGTGGACGGGCGGGTCGGGCGGCTTCCAGAGATCGGCACCGCGGTCGAGGCCGGCGGCTTTGTCGGCTATCGCATCGGCGGCAACGCCATGGGCCAGGGCGGGGTGCAACTGGAGCTGTCCGTCGTGCACGACGTGTCGGACACGCATGACGGCCTGCTCGCGACGGCGAGCGCCTCCTACGCCGCCGTGCAGCGCCGCGACCTGTTCCTGTCCTTCGACCTGCGGACGACCTGGGCGGATGAGAAATATACCCGCACCTATTTCGGCATCGACGCGGCTGGCGCGGCGGCGAGCGGCCTCGCGCCTTATCGTCCCGGCGCCGGGATGCGCGACGTCGGCGGCGGGGTGACCTCGGGCTATTGGTTCGATCGCCACCTGGGCGTGATCGCCCATGCCGGCGCCAACTATCTGATCGGCGATGCGGCCGACAGCCCGGTCACCCGCGAAGGCAGCCGCTGGCAGCCGACCGCGGGCCTGATGCTCGCCTATCGCTTCTGAATCTCGCGCCGCTGCTCGCCACCGGCCTCGATCTGCCGCTCGTGTCGCTTTCTCCAGCCGAGATGCCGGCACATTTCGGCTGGATGGCCGCGTTTGTCGGGCTGGACATGCGCGCGAGCGCCGAATGGACCCAGGCGCGGCTCGAATGGCTGCCGACAGGCGCGGGATTGCTCGCCGACCTGGCGGCCATGCACCAGGAAGCGGCAACCTAGATACTGCCGGAATCACGCGCTCGATGCAGCCGCAGCCTCAACTGCCGCAAGCTCGGCATGCAGCGCGCGAAGATGGCGGCGGGCTGCTTCGAGCGTCGCCGCGCTGGCGTCCTGCCGCTTGCGCGCGGCGTCAGGTACGAACGGGGCCGCCGGTGCCTTCGCGTTCCTGTGGCCGGCGCGTTCCAGCGCGGTGCGCTCGGCAGGCGTCGGGGACAGTCCGAAATGCGGGGCTATGCGGTCCATCAGCGCGGTCGGCAGGCCGGCATAGTCGATCGCGATGCCGCGAGGATCGGCCAGTGCACGGATCGCCGCCACGTGAAAGCCGGCGAAGATGCGGGCGCACAGATCCTCCGGTCCGGCACCATCGTCTTGAAGACCGTACAGCCCGCTCGGCATGAGCGCGGGTACCGTCTGATAGCCGCGCATCCGCATCTGGGAGACGAGTACCTCCACCGGCTCCCGGAACAGATAGACCCATGGCACATTCGGGAAGGCGGCCTGGATCAGCGGGAACGCCAGCATGTGCCAGCTGTCCAGCTTGAGAAAGCATTGGGTTACCCCGCCGCGCCTTCGGCCGAGTGCGGCGACCATTGCGCGCAGCAGCGATGAACCGCGTGGGCCGGCGAGGTCCGCCCTGGTCATGGCAAGCCGCACGGCCGCGTCGAACGGGCCGGGTTCCGACAAGGCCAGCGTTGCTGGCAGCGCGCCCAGCATCTGCGCGACCAGCGTCGATCCGCAGCGCGACATGTGGTAGACGAGGCCGCGCAAGGGAGCGACGTCGGCGCAAGGCGCGCCGTCGAGAAGGGCGTCGAGGCTGGTGACGTGGCGAAAGACGCGGTTGATCGGCAGCGCCGTAACGCGCCGCACCGTCTCGTCGAAGAAGCTGTCCGTCAGCGGATCGTCGCCGAAATAGGCCCAGTCCACCAACGGGCCCTCGTCCGAGTCGACGATGCGGACCGGCAGCCATTCGTGCGGCGGCCACCAGGGGCTCGGCGCGACGGACATGGTGCGGGGGCGCGGCACTAGCGCTTCCGGAGCGAGCTGCAGCCCCAGCCCGGCGGCCGCTGCCAGCGCGCGCGCCGAGAAGGCGTCGGGGCGGTCGCATGCGCCGAGCAGCCGTTGCAGGCCGGGATCCGCCATCACGTGCCGTTGGAACGCGTGCAATGCGTTGCGCATCCTTCTCCCCCGGCCCATGATCGCACGCACCGGCGCATTTGCAAGCAGCGGCGCTGCAAGGCGGAACGAGGGAGAGTGCCGCGTGGAAGCGGAAGTGGGCCACGTCTATCCCGATCGCGTGCGCTTGCCGCTGACCTTCGATCCCGCACGGCTCATCACCGATCTCGCCGCGCTTGCCGCGATCCGCTGGACGCCGCATTTCGTGCCCAGCAACTATAGCGGGGCATGGGACGTGATGCCGCTCCGGTCCCCGGCAGGCGCCGAACATCCGATCCTGATGATCGCCGCACAGCCCGACGCACGCGACTTTGTCGATGCGCCGCCCTTGCAGCGCGCGCCCTATCTGCGCGCGCTGCTTGCCGGGTTCGACTGCCCCCTGCGCTCGGTACGGCTGATGCGGCTCGCGCCGGGCTCGCGGATCCTGGAGCATCGTGACCTAGGGCTTTCCGCGGAGGAAGGCATGGTGCGCCTGCACGCGCCGATCGTCACCAATTCGAAGGTGCGGTTCGAGGTCAATCGCCGTCCGGTGGTGATGGCGCCGGGCGAGGTCTGGTATCTTCGCCTGAGCGATCCGCACCGGGTCGAGAACGGGGGCAGCGAGGCACGCATCCATCTGGTGATCGACGCCGAGGTGAGCCCGTGGCTCGAGTCGCAGCTACACGGAGGGGGCTGAGGGGGGGCCGCCAGCGCATCGGCTGGTGGATACCGTCTCCGCCGTCTGCAGCGTCGAAGCCGAGGCGCGTGTAGAGCGCGTGCGCGCGCCGATTGTCCACGGCAACCGTCAGCGCCACGCCGCGTGCACCGGCGGCGGTCGCGCATTGCTGCACCCAGGCGATCAACTGCGTCCCGATACCTTGCGCCCGCCAGTTCGTGGCCAGCAGAATGTCGACAATGCTCCATTCAGCAGCGCTCCGATCGAGGTACAGCCGCCCGATCGGCGTGTCGTTCCGCAACAGCAGCCAGAAGTCCGCGCGTGCGTACCGGCGGACGAAATGGCGGTGCTGGAGCCGGAACTGATCGTCGACAAAGCCCTGCTTCTCCGCCTGCGACCAGGGCTGGAACAGCAGCTCGGGCATGCGAAGCTGCGCATACAGGCCCGCCAGCAGGGGGAGGTCTTCCCGCGCGGCCGCGCGCAGCGAAATGCCGCAGCGTTGCAAGCCGCTGGCGTCGATCGGCGCCCGGCGCGGTCTGGGAAAGGACGGGAGCGGAATGCGCTCAACGCTCACCGGCCCGCCCCGGTGCCCGTGCCTGCTTCACACCAGGCCGGCTTCCCGGCAGGATGGCGCAGCAAGCGCCGAAGGCGGCGGAAGGAAGGGACCAGAGGATGCACCTGCTGACACCGACAGATTTCGAGCCTTGGATCGGCCGCAAGGTTCGCGTCGCGACGCTTCCGGAACCTGTCGAGATCACACTCGAGCGCATCGAACGTCGCAGCCCGTTGCGCGGCCTGGATGTTCGCGAACCCTTTTCGCTGTTGTTCGAATCGCCGCTGGAGGTGTTCCTGATCGACGGCACCTATGATCTCGACTGCGGAAAGGGCGGTCCGCATTCCATCCTGCTCACCCAGCTGCAACCGTCCGACCGCCGGTTCTACGAAGCCGTGTTCGCCTGAAAACGAGCAGCGTCCGGGCAATGCTCGGACGCCCGGCCCGCTCATGTCCACCGCGCCCGATCAGTTTCGCGCGGGGTAGATCCCGATCAGCGCGATATTCGTCTGGACGGCAAGGTACGGGTTCATGATCGAGAACGGGATGTTGTTTCCCGAGATGCCGACCTGCACCGATCCTTGCGGCGTGAAGTTGCCGCCGGTGATGGTGACGCCGCCGAGATTCACCGCCGTGCCGGTCGAGCCTGCCGGGGCATAGATCTTCACCTGGCTCGGGCCGGCATTGGCGCAGTTGGCGAGCAGCGAGCCATCGGCGGGCGCATTGACCTGCGCCGTCTGGCCGGAAAGCGCCTGCAGCGAACCGGTCGCCGTCGTCGGCCCGGCAATGCCATTGAAGACGGCGGTATGGTTGTGCGCCGGCATATTGGCAATCGTGAGCGTCTCGGTCTCGGTGCCTGCCGTCTGACCCCAGACATAGGTCTGACCGCTCGCCGTGCTCTGTCCGAGTCCCAGAAGCGATCGTCCGCCTGCATTCGGCAGGGCAAAGTTGGTCTGACCGTTGCCGCCAAAGGTGGTGCCGATCAGCGCGAACAGCGCCTGGTTCTGGCCGATGGGCAGGATCTGACCGTTACACGAAGCCCAGCCCGCAGGGGCGAAGTTGAAGCCGACGTGCATGATCTGGCCAATGAACGGATCGGACAAGGCTTCCTCCCTGGGATTATAGTAACGGCAGCGTATCGAGTCTCAGCGTGTTGTTATGCGTGTTTTAGATACCTGATTGTATCTAGGTGCAAGGGCATTTTGCCACGCAACGCGATCGATGTCACAAACAATCCGTCGGTTGTGCACGCGCGATATCATGCGGCTGCGTCGTGCAGCGAAATTTTTGCACTGCAAAAAGCCGCCTAGAAAGTAACCCTACGGCTATTTAAGCGTCTGTATGATAACGGCTCCTTTACGGATTCAAGCGTATCCCGTTGCCGATTATTTCGGTTGTTGGTAAGAGAGCTGCGCTCCTGTCGGAGCAGCAGGGGGTATCGTAGATGATTTGGGGCTTGGGGAGGGTGCGGTCCGCCTGTGTTCGGATTGCAGCTGCTGTCGCTGGAGAAACACGCGCCGAGTATCTCGTGGAGACGCGCCAATTAGGCAGGCGCGTCTTGACGTCGACTCGACAGCAATTCCGGGCGGCAGCTCTTGGCGGCCTCTTCGTCTTGGCACCTGCGCAGGCCCTGGCGGCATCGGCAGGCTGCAACGCCATCAACGGCTTCAGCAATACCTACACCGTCGACGCGAGCGGCAATGGCACCGACGTTTTCACCGACCCCGGTTCGCAACCCATCGCGAACGGCGAGACGATAACCTATTCCTGGTCCGGCAACACCAAGGGCGCCTACGTATACGTCATCTACACGCAGAACGGCGGCAGCACTCTCGCCCCGGACTCGCTGGAGCAATCGACGGCAGTAAGCGGAAGTGGCTCCTTCACCTTCAGCGGCGTGATGACGAACGACTATTTGCAAATGGGCGTGGCGAACTTCCCGCCCTATGACGCCAATCCCACGCCCAATCCGTCCGTCAACAACAGCAGCGTCCAGATCACCGTGACCTGCTCGGCGAGCACCACGCTCGGCGTCACGATGTCGCACAGCGGCAATGCCGCGCAGGGTGGATCGCTCGCCTACACCATCACGCCCAGCATCTCGGGCGGGGCGACCACCGCGTCGACGGTCACCGCCGCTTTCTCGCTGCCCAGCGGGATGACCTATAGCAGCGCGTCCGGCTCGGGCTGGAGCTGCAGCGGGTCGGGCCAGTCGGGTTCGTGCACGCGTACGACCAGTTTCGGGCCCGGCACCGGGCCGTCGATCACCTTGACCGCCAGTTTTGCCAGCAACGCGTCGAGTCCGCTCTCTCCATCGGTGCAGCTGTCCGGCGGCGGCGCATCGAATACCGCGACCGCAACCGATTCCACCTTGGTGATCGCGACCCCGACGATAACGTCGATCTCGCCGACTACCGGCTCCACCGCAGGCGGTACCACCGTCGTGATCACCGGCACGGGCCTCAGCGGCGCGACCGCGGTCACCTTCGGTGCGACCGCGGCGACGACTTTCGCCAACAACAGCGCCACGCAGGTCACGGCTACGTCGCCGGCGGGCACCGGTACGGTGGACGTGCGGGTGACCACCCCCGGCGGCACCAGCGCGACCAGCGCCGCGGACCAGTTCACCTATGTCGCAGCGCCCACCGTTTCGGCATACACCGCCCCGGCGGTCGCCTATGGCGCGACGGGCGTGACCTTCAGCCTTGCGAGCCAGGCGACGAACAGCCCCACCAGCTTCGCGGTGGGATCTGCGACAACGGCCAATGGCGGTACCGTCGCGATCGACAATGCGGGGCTGGTCACCTATTCGGCGCCGGCCGGGTTCCGGGGCAATGACAGCTTCATCTACACGGCCAGCAATGGCGGCGGCACATCGTCGCCCGCCACCGTGACGGTACCGGTAGGCGACCCGAGCTTGGCGACCAGCCTGAGCGGCACCGGCACGCGCGGTACCGCGCTGAGCGGGGTCCAACTCGTCACGACCGGTGGCACCGCGCCGTACAGCTGCGGCACCACGCTTGCCTCGGGTGCGCTTCCGGCCGGAACCCAGCTCAACAGCAATTGCACGATCACCGGCACGCCGAGTGCGAGCGGCACGTTCAACTTCACGGCGAACGTCACCGACAGCTCGTCGCCCGGTTTCACGCAGGCGACGGGCACGCTGGCGCTCGTCATCGCCGCACCCTCGCTGAGCTTGTCGCCGTCGGCCGGCGCGCTCCCGAACGGCACAGTGGGCACCAGCTATTCGCAAAGCTTCACCGCGGGCAGCGGAACGGCGCCCTATAGCTATGCCATCACGGCGGGCAGCCTTCCCCCCGGCCTGACGCTTTCGAGCAGCACGGTGTCGGGCACGCCGACGCAGAGCGGCACGTTCACCTTCACCGTAACCGCAACGGACAGCGCCTCGGTCGGCAGCGGCGGCCCCTATTCGGTCGCCAACAGCTATTCGATCACCATTGGTGCGCCGACCATCACGATAGCGCCCACCACGCTCACCGGCGCAACCGCGGGGGTCGCGTACAGCCAGTCCATCACGGCCAGCGGGGGCGTGGCGCCCTACACCTATACCGTCACCGCGGGTGCGCTTCCGGCGGGGCTCTCGCTCGCGAGCGGCGGGACGCTTTCGGGCACGCCCAGCGCGGGCGGCACCTTCAGCTTCACGATCACCGCCACAGACAGCGCCACCGGGACGGGCGCGCCGTTCACCGGCAATCGCGCCTACGCGATGACGGTCGCCGCGGCGACGATCAGCATCTCGCCGAGCACGCTTCCCAGCAGGCGCGCGGGGCGCTCTTATAACGAGACGCTGACCGCCTCGGGCGGCAATGGCAGCTACACCTTCGCCGTCACCGCCGGCGCCTTGCCGCCGGGTCTCACCCTGTCTTCAAGCGGCGTGCTTTCGGGCACCGCGACGGAAAGCAATACCTTCAACTTCACGATCACCGCCACCGATCAGTCCACCGGAACCGGTGCCCCCTATAGCGGCAGCCGCGCCTATACGCTCAGCATCGGCGATCCGCTGCCCACGCTGGTCGCACCGACCCTGTCGGGCAAGGTCGATGTTGCCTATACCGGCACCTTCTCCGCCAGCGACGCCACCGCACCCTATACCTACCGCCTTTCCAGTGGCTCCGTGCTGCCGCCGGGATTGACCCTGGCGACGGACGGTACGCTGTCCGGCACGCCGACGTCGGCGGGAACGTTCAACTTCACGGTTCTCACGCAGGACAGCACCACGGGGATAGCTGCGCCGTTCATCTTCGCCGCGCCGTACAGTTTCACCGTGAGCCCGCCGGATGCGCCGATCGCCGGGGCGGTCAGCGCGACGGTAGCCTACAACGCGCCGGCCACGTCGATCACGCTTGCCCTGTCCGGGGGAACCCCCACGAGCGTGGCGGTGGCGACGCCGCCGGCCCATGGCAGCGCCACGGTAAACGGCCTCACCATCGAATACACGCCGGCCGCGAACTATTATGGCGCCGACAGCTTTACCTACACGGCGACCAATGCGGGCGGCACTTCGGCCCCGGCCACGGTAAGCGTCACCGTGGCGACGCCGGTGGCGCCCGTCGCGGCAGATCGCACCGGGGTGGCCGTGCCCTACAACGGCGGCGGCACGGCGATCGATCTCAGCAGCTCGATCACCGGCGTGCACAGCAGCATCGCCGTGGCGACCGGGCCTGCGCACGGCACGATCAGCGTTGCCGGCGACGTGGTCACCTACACGCCCACCGCCGGCTATTATGGCGCGGACAGCTTCACCTATACCGCGACCGGGCCAGGCGGCACCTCGGCGCCGGCGACGGTCACGCTGACGGTCGGGAATCCGGGTGCGCCGACGGCGGCCGATCGCAGCGGGGTCGCGGTGCCCTATGGCAGCACCGGCACGGCGATCGATCTCAGCAGCGCGATCACCGGCGTGCGCAGCAGCATCGCCGTGGCGACCGCACCGGCACATGGGACGACCAGTGTTTCGGGCGATGTGGTCACCTACACCCCGGCTGCCGGCTATTATGGTGCGGATAGCTTCACCTATACCGCGACCGGTCCGGGCGGGACCTCCGCCGCGGCGACGGTGAGCCTGACCGTCGCAGCCCCGACGGCGCCGACGGTCGCCGATCGCAGCGGCGTCGCGGTGCCCTATGGCAGCACCGGCACGGCGATCGATCTCAGCAGCGCGATCACCGGCGTGCACAGCAGCGTCGCCGTGGCGACCGCACCGGCGCACGGCACGACGAGTGTTTCGGGCGACGTGGTCACCTACACCCCGGCTGCCGGCTATTATGGTGCGGATAGCTTCACCTATACCGCGACCGGTCCGGGCGGGACCTCCGCCGCGGCGACGGTGAGCCTGACCGTCGCCGCCCCGACGGCGCCAACGGTCGCCGATCGCAGCGGCGTCGCGGTGCCCTATGGCAGCACCGGCACGGCGATCGATCTCAGCAGCGCGATCACCGGCGTGCACAGCAGCATCGCCGTGGCGACCGCACCGGCGCACGGGACGACCAGTGTTACGGGCGATGTGGTCACCTACACCCCGGCTGCCGGCTATTATGGTGCCGACAGCTTCACCTATACCGCGACCGGACCGGGCGGGACCTCCGCCGCGGCGACGGTGAGCCTGACCGTTGCCGCCCCGGCCGCGCCGACGGTCGCCGATCGCAGCGGGGTTGCGGTGCCCTATGGCAGCACCGGCACGGCGATCGATCTCAGCAGCGCGATCACCGGCGTGCACAGCAGCATCGCCGTGGCGACCGCACCGGCGCACGGGACGACCAGTGTTACGGGCGACGTGGTCACCTACACCCCGGCTGCCGGCTATTATGGTGCCGACAGCTTCACCTATACCGCGACCGGTCCGGGCGGCACCTCTGCCCCGGCAACGGTGAGCCTGACCGTTGCCGCCCCGGCCGCGCCGACGGTCGCCGATCGCAGCGGGGTCGCGGTGTCCTATGGCAGCACCGGCACGGCGATCGATCTCAGCAGCGCGATCACCGGTGTGCACAGCAGCATCGCCGTGGCGACCGCACCGGCGCACGGCACGACCAGTGTGTCGGGCGACGTGGTCACCTACACCCCGGCTACCGGCTATTATGGTGCCGACAGCTTCACCTATACCGCGACCGGGCCGGGCGGCACCTCTGCCCCGGCGACGGTGACCCTCGTCGTCGCCACGCCGGCG
Source organism: Sphingomonas sp. S2M10 (assembly GCF_012650175.1). Taxonomy (GTDB): domain Bacteria; phylum Pseudomonadota; class Alphaproteobacteria; order Sphingomonadales; family Sphingomonadaceae; genus Sphingomonas. Next base: position 38,532 of record NZ_JAAILI010000050.1, on the reverse strand, counting down.
GCTCCGACGGTCGCCAATGTCAGCAACGTTCCCGTGCCTTATGGCGCCGCCACCGCGATTGACCTGTCGACGTCGATCACCGGCGCGCACACGAGCATCGCGGTCTCGACGGCGCCCACCCATGGCACGACGAGCGTGACGGGCGACGTGGTCACCTACACGCCGGCTGCCGGCTATTATGGCGCGGACAGCTTCACCTATACCGCGACCGGGCCGGGTGGCACCTCAGCTCCGGCAACGGTAAACCTGACGGTCGCCACGCCGGCGCCACCCACCGTCGCCAATGTCAGCGACGTCGCCGCGGCCTATGGCGCCGCTACCGCGATCGATCTGTCGAATGCGACCACCGGAACGCATTCGAGCATCGCGGTCGCCAATGCCCCGGCCCATGGCACCGCCAGCGTGGCGGGCGACGTGATCACCTATACGCCGGCTGCCGGCTATTATGGCGCGGACAGCTTCACCTACACGGCCACGGGCCCTGGCGGCACATCCGCTCCGGGGACAGTGACCGTGACCGTCGCGGCACCGGCGCCGCCGACCGCGTCGAACCGCAGCGGGGTGACGGTGGACTATAACAGCCCGGGTACGCCGATCGACCTCACCGCAGCGCTATCCGGGGTCTACACCAGCATCGCGGTAGCCGACGCACCGGCCCGCGGCAGTGCCAGCGTGTCCGGCAACGTGATCACCTACATTCCGGCCAACGGCTCGTTCGGGGCGGACAGCTTCACTTATACCGCCACCGGTCCGGGCGGCACGTCCGCGCCAGCGACCGTGACCTTGACCGTCGCGACGCCGCCGCCGCCGGCCACGGAGCCGGGCAGCAGCACGGTTCCTGCGGCCACTGCAGTGCAGCCAGGCAGCAACGCCGAGATCAATCTCTCCGCCCTGGTGAACGGCAACTTCACCTCGATCGAGATCCAGACCCCGCCGGCGCACGGCACCCTGACGCTGCGGACCAGCGGCGCTTCGCCGAGCGGCGGGATCCGCGCGCTCGCGGTAGCGACGGTGACGGCCGTCTATACGCCGAACCTGAACTATGTCGGAACCGACAGCTTCAGCTTCGTCGCGGTCGGGCCGGGGGGGCGGTCGGCGCCCGCCGCCGTTACCATCGAGGTCGTCGGCAGCGTGCCGCAGGCATTGCCGAAAACGGCGGAGACCGGCGACGGGCAGAGCGTGTCGGTCGACCTGACCGCCGGTGCCGCCAACGGGCCCTTCACCGGCGCGGCGGTGGTCGGCATGACACCGGCGAATGCGGCGACCACCCAGATTGTCGCGATCGGCTCGGGCGCCAGCCGGGCCTATCGGCTCGACATCGTCCCGGCGGCGCGCTTCGGCGGCAAGATCGTCATCCAATACACGCTCAGCAACGCCGTGGGTACGTCGGCACCGGCAACCATCACCGTGACGGTTGCTGCGCGGCCCGACCCGACGCTCGACCCCAATGTGCGTGGTCTCAGTGACGCACAGGCCGAAGCGGCACGTCGCTTCGGGCGGACGCAAGTGGCGAACTTCATGCGCCGCACCGAGCAGCTGCATCACGGCGGCGGATCGAGCAAACCGCAAATGGGCGTCAGCCTGGCGTCGCGCGACCAGCGGCTGGATCCGCGCGTCAACCCCGCCTTCGACGCCTATGCCCTGTCGATCACCGACCGGATGCGCGCCTCGGGCGAGGACCCTGCGCTCGGTGCCGTCGCACGTGGCGTGGCGGCAAGCCGGAGCCTGGGGGCGCCGAACGCCGTGTCCACCGGCCAGCCCAGGCCGCCGATCGCCCGCGCGGCTGCCGCCAACGGTCCAGACGCTCCAGGCGATAGCGGCAGCGAGGACGGCGACGGCACCCGTCGCAAGGGTTCGGTGGCGCTGTGGAGCGGCGGCGCTGTCGACATCGGCACCCAGGATGCGACAACCGATCGGTCAAAGATCACCGCGACCACGTCCGGCCTGAGCGCAGGCGCGGACATTAAGCTGGCCGAAGGGATCCTCCTCGGCATCGGCGGCGGGTACAGCAACGACGTCAGCCATATCGGCGGCAGCAAGGCGCGGGTGCGCAGCGAAAGCCGATTGGTCGCCGCCTATGCCAGTCTGATGCCGGTGGACGGCGCCTTCATCGACGGCATGCTGGGCGTCGGCGATCTGAGCTTCGCGACGCGCCGGCTGGTCGCATCGACGAACGCCACCGCGCTCGGCAATCGGGACGGCAATTTCACCGTCGGCGCGCTGGCATTCGGGATCGATCGGGCTGGCGGACCGCTACGCTGGTCGCTCTATGCCCGCACCGAGTTCCTGAAGGCAGATCTCGGCGGCTATGTGGAGAGCGGCGCCGGCCGGATGGACTTGCGGTTCGACCAGCGCGACGTTAACTCGCTGACCGGTACGCTCGGCGCGCGGCTCGAACTGGAGCAACGTTATGACGCGCTGACCATGATCCCGCGCTTCCGCTTCGAATGGAATCACGAGCTCCAGGACGCCGATGGTCAGCGGCTCGACTATGCCGACATCGCCGGTCAGTCGCTCTACAGCCTCAGCACTTTCGGCTGGAAGCGCAATCAGTTCCAGCTCAGCCTGGGCACGCGCATGTTGCTGCCGCGCAGCTGGTCGATCGATGTCGAGGGCGGCTATCGCGGCGGCGGGCAGGAAACGGCGGGCACGTTGCGCATCTTGCTCGGCAAGGAGTTCTGACGGTTCGCAAGGCCGGTGGAACGCATGGACGCGCGGCTACACGGTCCGGTTTGTCCACGCGCTCCATCGGCGGAGCAGAGAAGGTGCAGCAGGGCATTGCTCATGCGCACCCTGCGACCTCTGCGGCAAGCGGTGAAGTCGGTTTTTGCGAAGTCGCGCTGAGCAAATCACAATCCTCACTCGGATCGCTGCCGAAGCTGGGCGGCGGCGCACAGCCTTGTGGCGGCAGCCCCGGGACGGCGGCCAGCGCGGTTAGTGAACCGCGTCGCGAATTGGAAAGAGGATCGTTTGCGCGCGGCTACCGATGTCGCGTGTCCATCGCCGCGCCTGACGATGTGCGCGTCCATATCAGGTTGATCAATCGCCCAAATTCAGAAATGGCTTGCCATATGAAAATGCGATTGCAAATATGCGAACCGTGATGCGGCCGCTGCCAAGGCGCCGCACGAACCAAAGAGGGGCGGATGACCAACTTCAGCAAGCGCGAACTTCTCGCCGGCTCCTTCGTCGGCGCGTTGGCTTTGAAGCCCGCTGGGCGGGCGCGGGCACAGGCGCGCGCTGCTCTTTCGGGCGCAGAGACGGATCCGGCCGCGGGGCCCGGTCCGTTCACCGCGACCGCTGCATCGCTGTCTACCTTTCGGACGCCTGACTGGTTCCGCGACGCCAAGTTCGGCATCTGGGCGCATTGGGGGCCACAGGCGGTTCCCGCGCAGGGCGACTGGTATGCCCGCTTCATGTATGTGCCGGGCCATCCCCATTACGAACATCATCTCAAGACGTACGGGCATCCTTCGGAGAAGGGATACAAGGACATCATCCCGCTCTGGACGGCGGAAAAGTTCGATCCGGAGGTGCTGGTGCAGCGGTATGAGGCTGCTGGCGCGCGATACATCGTCTCGATGGGTGTCCATCACGACAATTTCGACCTGTGGGATTCGCGCCACCACCGCTGGAACGCGGTGCAGATGGGCCCCAAGCGCGACATCGTCGGCGCGCTGCGCACGGCGGCGAAGCGGCGGGGGCTGCGCTTCGGCGTGTCCGAGCATCTCGGCGCCAGCTACAACTGGTGGTATCCGAACCAGCTCTACGACCAGTTCTGGCCGAGGATGGGCAAGCGGTACGACGGCGCCGACCCGCGTTTCGCCGATCTCTACCACGGCAATCGCGACGAGCCGTTCCTCGGCGACCCCGACACCTGGTACACGCGAAATCCGGAATATCAGCGCCACTGGTTCGCGCGCATCCGCGACCTGATCGACAAATATCAGCCCGATCTGCTCTATTCGGACGGCGGGGTGCCGTTCGGCGCAATCGGCCGAGCGATGGTCGCGCATCTCTACAATAGCAGCATCGCGCGCAGCGGCAGGCAGGAAGCGGTGTACAATCACAAGGGGCTGGGCTCGGGCGAGTTCAACACGGCCTGGGGGGTGCAGGACGTCGAGCGCGGCGTGCTGAGCGGCATCAACCCGCTACCCTGGCAGACCGACACCTCGAACGGTGACTGGTTCCACAGCGAGAAGGATCGCTACAAATCGAGCGACGAGGTCATCGCCATGCTGGCGGACATCGTGAGCAAGAACGGCAACATGCTGCTCAACGTCGTGCTGCGGGCCGATGGCAGCCTGCCGCCCGAATCCGACCAGTTGCTGACCGAGCTGAAAGCCTGGATGGCAGAGAATGGTCCGGCGATCCACGGCACCCGGCCCTGGCACGTCTTCGGCGAGGGCCCGACCCAGCCCAAGGAGGGAGCGTTTCAGGAAAATGCCGCCTACACGCCCCAGGACATCCGCTTCACCACCAAGGGCGACACGCTGTTCGCCATCACGCTGGGCGTACCCAACGGGCCGGTGGCGATCCAGGCGCTCGGTCGCGGCAGCGGTTACGAGAAGCGCCGGGTGCGCGAGGTTCGCCTGCTCGGCCATCGCGGCACGATCGACTTCCGCCAGACCGATCAAGCGCTGCTGATCACCCCGCCGACGCGGCTTCCGACGCGCCACGCCAGCGCCTTTGAAATCCGCTTCGCCTGACCGGCATTTCGTACGGAAAAGCCCCGATGATTCAGCTTCCCTTCAAGCCGGCCCTTGCCGCGCGCCTCGCGCTGGCGCTCGCTGTGACAACGCTGCCGGCCGCAGCGCTGGCCCAGAGCGCTGCCGGCCATCCCGAATGGCCTGGCAAGGGCGACCTGTTCGTCGGCACCTGTTACCAGCCGGTCGATCGCAGCCCCGAGCAGATCCGCCAGGATATCGCGGTGATGAAGGCGGCGGGATTCACCATGGTGCGCATGGGCGATCTTTCCTGGGATTCGTTCGAGCCGCAGGAGGGCCGCTTCACCTTCGAATGGTTCGACAGGATCCTCGACCAGATGCACGAGGCCGGCATCCGCGTGATCGTCGACATTCCCGGCCAGCCCGCGCCGATCTGGCTGCACAAACATTATCCGGGCGTCGACCTGGTCAGCCAGGCGGGTACCCGGCTCAACGCGGCATCGCGCTATTGGGACAATATCAGCGATCCCGATTATCGCCGCCTCGCCCGTCGTCTCGCGGACAAGCTGCTGCAGCGCTACGCCAAGCATCCGGCGGTGATCGCGGTCGGCTATGACAACGAGATCGGCAATGGCCGCATGTCCTATTCGGAAGCGGACAGGAAGCGCTTCGTCGCTTGGCTGCAGAAGAAATACGGCACGATCGAAGCGCTCAACACCGCCTGGGCGACGCAGCGCTGGTCGCGCCGGATCAATAGCTGGGACGAGGTCGACCTGCCCTATGGCGAGGGCCCCGGCCCGAACGAGCGCAACCTCGATCTCCGCCGCTACTGGTCCGACGATACGATCGCCGCGCTCAAGGATCTCGAGGCCTCGCGCAAGGCCAATGCGCCGAACCTGCCGGCCGCCTCGAACTTCTGGCCGACCGCCTGGACCAAGGGCTTCGACTATCTTCGCTCCTGGGACCAAGTTTCCACCTATGGCGCGCAGGGCTTCTACCCCGGCGATCCGCTGGGTGCCGGCTTCGACGTGATGAGCAATCGCGCCGGGCATGACACGCCGATGTGGTTCAACGAGTTCACCGCGGGCGGCGGCGGCTATTACGGCACGCCGGGACGTGCGCGAATGTGGGCCTATTTCGGGCTTGCCTACTACGCGCAGACCTTCCTTGCCTGGACCTTCAACTCGCATCTGGGCGGCGAGGAGCAGTCGCTGTTCGGCCTGATCGACCATGACGATCGCCCGTCGTGGAAGGTCGGCGAGTTCGCTACCATCGCCCGCGAGTTCCAGACGCTGCGCAAGCTCGGCTTCCCGCGCTACCAGGCGCCGCAGGTCGCCATCGCCTATTCGTACGACACGATGTGGCTGACCAGCCCGCCGCCCGGACCGAACACGATGAAGGAATATTTCAAGGTCGATTATACCGAACAGGCCAAGGCCGGGTTCGCGCCCTTCTTCCGCGACAATATCGACGCGGCGGTGATCGATGTCGGCCATGACCGGCTCGACGGCTACAAGCTGGTGGTGCTGCCCGCCGCCTATCTGATCGACGAGAAGATGCGCGACGCGGTGCGCCGCTATGTCGCCGGCGGCGGCACGGTGATCATGACCGGCTATTCCGCCAAGGTGGACGCCACCGGCAAATGGTTCGGCACGCCGCTGCCTGGCGGGCTGACCGACGTGTTCGGCCTGCGCACAAACGAATTCTACCGTTCGGACACGCCGCTCAAGGTGACCTTCCAGGGCCGGACGCTGACCGGCACCGACCCCTATTACGAGGTGCTGGAGCCGAGCAGCGCCACGATCCTCGCCAGCTTCGACAACACGCCGAAGAAGAGCCCGGCGATCACCGTCAACCGCTATGGGAAGGGCAGGGCCATCTATCTCGCGACCGCGGCGCAGGAAGCGCTGCTCGCGCCGCTGGTGCGGTCGCTCTACCCGACGCTGGGCATCGCGCGCGGGCCAGAGACGCCGGAAGGCGTGGTGGCGCGCGTGGTCGAGGGACGCACGCTCTATGTCAACACCACCGCACGGCCTGTTCGGGTCCGCGTTGCCGGCTCGAAGCAGGACGTGATCGGCAACGCCAAGGTCAGCGCCACCTTGGCGCTGGCAGGCTATGGCGTCGCGCTGCTGGAGTGAAGGGGGCTGGATCTGCCACGCTGTTCGGCAGAGTCGAACATGTGTGCGGGTGATCAGTCCGGTTGATAGCCGAGACGATCGGAGATGCGGATGGTTGCCGCGTGCAGCTTGGTCCGCGCGGCGTCCAGATCCAGCACCTGCGACCCGTCGATCAGCGCAAGGAACGGGATCGTCAGCGCTGCCACCACGGTGCGATCGAAGCCGAACACCGGATAGCTGATGTCGGTCACGCCGAAGGTGATCGGGCTTTTCCGGCTGTCATGGCCAAGCCGGCGGACCGTGGCGAGACGATCGTCCAGCCAGCTGCGGTCGACAGGCACCCCCGTCTCTTCCTCCGCCGCGCGGACCATGCGCTCGGTCAGGTTGACGTTGGAGAAGGCGAGCAGCACCTGCCCCGAGCAGCTCTGCACCAGATTGATGTGCGCCCCCACCTTCAACGCGAACCCGCGCGTCGCCGGCGATTCCTCGCGCGCGATGACCAGTCCATGCCCCCGGCTGGGCACGACCAGATGGCAGGATTGCGCCGTGTCGCGAGCCAGCATCTGCATTTCGGGCAAGGCGGCGCGGACCAGATCCTGCGACGGCGTGGAGCGCAGCGCGACATCGAGCAGCTTATAGGCGACGGCATAGCGGTCGGTCACTTCGGACCGGCGAAGATATCCCAGCTGCTCCATCACCACCACGATCCGGAACAACTCCCCAACGGATCGCCCGAGATCGGCCGCCATCTCGCTGACCAGCGCGCCGTCGGGGCGCCCCGCAAGCAGCTCGATGATTTCGAACGCTTTTTCGATCGCCGGGGCGGAATAGGTCTTCTTTGACCCTTCTCGCGCCATATTGCCTCCTCTGTCGGTTCCGTACCTCCCTTGCGCGAAAGCCCGGCCGGTGCAACGCCGCAGCCCGGATCAGCGGGAAGCGTCCGCGGCGTTTCCCTCCATCAAGCGAACGGGGCGGCCCGCACGGATCTGGAAAACTCCCCGGCGAAACAGGAAGGGGTGCGGCTGCGCGTGTTCAGACGATGTCGGCCGCTACCCGCCCGTCGGCGCCTCCTCCATTCGCTCCCGTCGCTGCCCTGTGGCGATGTCGCCAGGTCGCCGGGGTCACGCCCTCCCAGCCTTTGAACGCGCGGCAGAAGGAGCGGGTGTCCTGATAGCCGAGCAGATAGGCGATCTCGTCGATCTGCACCGCGATGTCTGCCAGCAGGCGGTGGCAGGTTTCCTGCCGCGCCTCGACAAGCAATTCCTTGAAGCTGGTGCCTTCCTCGGTGATGCGCCGTTGCAGGGTCCGCTCGCTGAAGCCGAGCTGGCGGGCGACGATCGCGATATCGGGACGGCCGCTCGGCAGGCTGGTCTTGAGCGTGGCAACCACCTGCTCCGAGACGGAAATCGCCCGGTCGAGCTTCTGCAGCTCGGTCGCGAGCTCCGGCGTCATCAATGCGATCATCGCCGCATTGTGGCCGGGGAAGGCGCAATCCAGATCGGCAAGATCGAGGATCAGCGCATTGCGCGGGCAGTCGAACCGCACGCGCGTGCCGAAATAGCGGTCGTAGTAATCGTGCGGCGCCTTTGGGCGGCTCAGTTCGACCGCCCAAGGTGTCACCCGCCGTCTGGTTCCACGCCGCGCCAGCTCGATCAGTGTCGAGAAGGTGATATCGACGCTCACCGCGGGTTCGGGCTCCACCGCGTGTAGCCATTCCATCGTGATGACGCAGCGCCCCTGCTCCTCGGTGAGGATGAGCCGCTCCGCGCTGCAAAGCCGTTTGAACCGGGCAAGCCGCGCCAGGCCGTCGCGCAGATCGCGTGCGTAGAAGGCGGCGACGGTGGAGGGCGCATGCGCCGAGGTGTCGGAACGCTCGACCAGTTGCACCCCCACCGCCGGCAGATCGGTCAGATCGCCCAGCGCGCTCATCAGCGCGAAATATTGCGCCGTTGTCAGGCAGCCGTCGCCAGCCAGCGGCAGGTTGAGCGGCAACCCCGCGCGGTGGAGAAGCTCGGCCGGGCGGATGCCGATGCCGGCCACCGCCTGCCAGTAGCCGGCCGGGATCCTGCACCGATCGATCGCGGTGTGCGCCACGCTCATGCCGCCTGGCTCAGGATGATGCGATCGAACATGCGGTCGCCGAGCCACACCCGCAGTCCAATGAGAAGCTTGGCGAATCTACCCGCGGCGTAGCGGGTGCGCGGGCGCCCCGCCGCCACCGCGCGGCCGACGACATCCGCCATCAGACTGGGCGGGGTGTTCTTGCCCTTGGCATAAGTCTCGCGGGTACCGCGCACGATCGCCTCCACCAGCTTGGCATAAGGCCCCTTGGCCGAACGTTCGATCAGGCCGCTGGCGACGACGTCGCCGAAATTGGTGTCGATGAGGCCCGGCTCGATGATCACCACGTCGATGCCGAACGGCGCGAGCTCAAGCCGGAGACAGTCGGACCAGCCTTCAAGGGCATGCTTGGTGGCATGGTACCAGCTGCCGAGCGGTGTGTACATCTTGCCGCCCATCGAGCTGATGTTGATGATCCGCCCTGCGCCCCTGGCGCGCATCGCCGGCAGCAGCAGTTGCGTGAGATGCGCCGCCCCGAACAGGTTGACCTCGAACTGGTAGCGCGCCTCGTCGATGCCGATTTCCTCCATCGGGCCATACAGGCCGAAGCCGGCATTGTTGACCAGCACGTCGATGCCACCGGCCGCTGCGGCGATCCGGGCGACCGCCGCTTCGATATCGGCGCCTTTCGACACGTCCATTTGCAGCGGCTCGGCACCAAGGGCCGCCAGGTCGCGCATGTTGTCGATGCCGCGCGCGGCCACGAAGACGTGGTAGCCATCGGCGATCAGGCGCTTGGCGATCTCCTTGCCCATTCCCGACGATGCGCCCGTGACGAGCGCGGTCTTGCGTGCTTCGATAGTCATGTTGGATCCTCCTTCGATGCGCCATGTGTATGTCGGGCAACCGGCAGCCACACGCACAAGCGGTGCCAATGCACGCACAAGCGGCGCCAAATGGCGGTCCGTCGCGGGTGCGCGATGCGCCGGCGCCGAGCTGCCCGCGCGCCGGATCGGGCGCGCACCTGCGGGCGCGTGCGCGCGAAGAATAGCGAGACGCGGCCCCGAACATCCTCTACGGATTGGGAATGTTCGTTGCCTCGCCCCCCAGTTCGAGCGGTCCCCTGACATGAGCGACGAGGCACCGCGGCAGCGCGCGGCCGGCGATTTCGACGATCTGCTGCGGACCGCGGAGCGTCTCGTCGAGGCGGGATCCACCGAAGAGGTGGTCGCGATATTGCGCGACACCGCCCGCACCCTGGTCGGGGCGGAGGGAATCGCGGTCGTGCTGCGCGAGGGCGATCACTGCCGCTACGTCGCGGAGGACGCGGTCTCGTCCCTGTGGGCCGGGCAGCGCTTTCCGATGACCGAATGCGTATCGGGCTGGGCGATGCAGCACGCCCGGACGGTGGTGATCGACGACGTCCTCCTCGATGCGCGGGTGCCCCAGGCGGCATATGCGCCGACCTTCGTGCGCAGCCTCGTGCTCGTGCCGATCGGTCGGCCCACGCCCATTGCGGCGCTCGGCGCCTATTGGTCGCAGCCCCGGCGGCACGCAGCGCGGACCGTGGCGCATCTGGAAGGGCTGGCCCGGCTGGCCACGCTGGCGCTGGAGAATGCCCGGCTCAGACACGCGCGCGATCGCGCCGCCCAATTGGGTGCGGTGCAGAGCCGCGTCCTGGAACTCGCGGTGGAAGAGGCGCCGCTCTCCGAAACGCTGAGCGCCATCGTGCTGGAGATCGAGGGCCTGACCGATGCCGGCATGCTCGGCTCCATTCTCCTCGTCGATGCGGAGGGGAAGCATCTTCGCCACGGGGCGGCGCCCAGCCTTCCCGCCGCGTTCAACGCCGCGGTGGACGGGATCGCGATCGGGCCGAGCGTGGGATCGTGCGGCAGCGCGGTCTGCCGCAACGCGCCGGTGTTCGTGGCCGACATCGCGACCGATCCGCTATGGACCGCGTATCGGGAATTGGCGGCCGACCACGGGCTCGCCGCTTGCTGGTCGATACCGATCCATGCGCCGGAGGGCGCCGTTCTCGGCACCTTCGCCATGTATTATCGCGAGCCGCGCGTGCCTTCCGAGGCGGATCTCGAGATCGTGGACTTCGTGGTGCAGACGGTCGGTCTCGTCCTCCAGCGCGCGCGGACGCATGCCGAACTGCTGCGCGGCGAGGCGCGCTACCGCCAGATCGTGGAGGGGGCCGACGACTTCGCCATCGTTACGCTGGACCGCGACGGGCTGGTGACCGGCTGGAATGCCGGCGCCGCCCAGATCGTCGGCTATGCCCGCGAGGAGATCGTCGGGCAGCCGGGCGCCCTTCTCTTCACCGAGGAAGACCGGCTCGCCGGCGCGCCCGAAGCGGAGATGCGGCGGGCGGCCTCCGAAGGGCGAGCGCAGAACGAGCGCTGGCACGTCCGCAAGGACGGCAGGCAGTTCTGGGGCTCGGGCGTCACGATGCCGCTTGCGGCGGACCATGGGGGCTTCCTCAAGATTTTCCGCGATCGCACGCTGGAGCATGGCGTGGAGGAGAGCCTGCGGGAAAGCGAGGCGCGGCTGCGTTTCCTGGGCGCGCTGGATCAGCAACTGTTCGGCGCGGCCGACGCGGCGACCGCGATGCAGAACGCCACGCGGCTGCTGGGCGAGACGCTGGGCGTGTCCCGCTGCGCCTATGCCGATGTGGACGACGACGGCGATCGTTTCTGGATCCGGGCCGATTACAGCGCGCCTGGGATCGCAACCTCTGCCGGCGAGTACAGGCTGGACCTGTTCGGCCCGCGCGCCGCTGCCGACATGCGGAGCGGCCGGGTGCTCGTCGTTCGCGACGTGGATCGCGAGCTTGCGCCGGGCGATGGACGCGAGACGTTCCAGGCAATCGGCATTCAGGCGATCATCTGCTGCCCGTTGATCAAGGACGGCCGACTCGCTGCCATGATGGCGGTGCACCAGAATGCGCCGCGGGATTGGACCCCGACGGAGCTGATGCTGGTGCGCGAGGTGGTCGATCGCTGCTGGTCGCATATCGAGCGCGTCGGTGCCGAGGCGCGCCTGCGCGACAGCGAAGAGCGACTTCGCCTCGCGGTCGAACATGCCGAAATCGGCTTCTGGGACGTGGATCTGATCGGGGATCGCCTGATCTGGCCGCGGCGGACCAAGGAGTTGTTCGGCATCTCGCCCGACGTCCCGGTCAGCCTGGCCGATTTCTATGCGGGGCTCCATCCCGACGATCGCGCGGCGACGAGCGCCGCCTTCGCGGCCGCCGCAGATCCGGATCGGCGTGCGCTGTACGATGTCGAGTATCGCACGGTGGGCAAGGAGGACGGCGTCATCCGCTGGGTGGCCGCGAAGGGCCGTGGCGTCTTCGACGATCAGGGGAAGTGCGTGCGCGTGACGGGCACGGTGATCGAGATTACCGCCCGCAAGCAGGTGGAAGAGGCGCTCAGGGACCTCAACGCCACGCTGGAGGCGCGGGTGGCGAGCGCGGTGCGCGAGCGCGAACAGGCGCAGGAGGCACTCCGCCAGAGCCAGAAGATGGAGGCGATGGGGCAGTTGACCGGCGGCGTTGCGCATGACTTCAACAATCTGCTCACGCCGATCGTCGGCACGCTGGACATGCTGGAGCGCAAGGGGCTGGGCGGCGAGCGCGAGCAGCGCCTGATCGCGGGGGCGGTGCAGTCTGCGGAGCGGGCCAAGACGCTGGTGCAGCGGTTGCTCGCCTTTGCCCGGCGCCAGCCGCTGCAGGCCGTGGCGGTAAACGTGAAAGCGCTGGTCGAAGGCATGGCGGCGCTGGTGGCGAGTACCACCGGACCGCAGATCCGGGTGGTGGTGGATGTGCCGGCGGATACGCCGGCCGCCCGCGCCGACCCCAACCAGCTGGAAATGGCGCTGCTCAACCTGAGCGTCAACGCGCGCGACGCGATGCCGGAAGGCGGCACGCTTCGGATTTCCGCCCGCGCCGAGCAGTTGGGCGATCATGCCCGCCCCGGCCTTCAGGCGGGTGCCTATGTCCGCCTTTCCGTTTCGGACGACGGCATGGGGATGGACGCGGCAACGCTGGCGCGCGCGATCGAGCCGTTCTTCTCGACCAAGGGCGTGGGCAAGGGAACGGGGCTCGGCCTGTCCATGGTGCATGGACTGGCCTCGCAGCTTGGCGGCGGGCTGTTCCTCCAGAGCCGGCCGGGACTGGGCACCAATGTGGAGCTCTGGCTGCCGCAGAGCGATGTCGTCGCGACTCCCGGTACCGACGCGCGGCTGCTGCCCGCGCCGGGGCCCTCGCGGGGTACCGTGCTGCTGATCGACGACGAAGATATCGTGCGCGACAGCACGGCAGACATGCTGGGCGATCTAGGCTTTGCGGTCGTCGAGGCGTCGTCCGCGGAAGAGGCGGCGGTGAAGATCCGGGAACACAGCATCGACCTGGTCGTGACGGATCATCTGATGACCGGGATGACCGGTACGCAATTCGCGCAGACGCTGCGCGGCAGCCATCCCGGCATCCCGGTCCTTTTGGTGTCCGGCTATGCGGATCTCGACGGCGTGGATCCTACCATCGCGCGGCTGGTGAAGCCGTTTCGACGCGACGAACTCGGCGCGTGCATCGCGAGCCTGTTCGCGGCGGAAGACGGCGGGCGACGCGACCGGCGCTGAGCGGCGCGCGATCGAACGCGGAGGCGTGCCTTGGCGGCCGCCGCTTCGGCGGTTGCGGACCTGCCGCATTGCCGCTACCGCCGCCCCATTCGGTGGAAGTCCATCTTCTGCCGAACCATGATCGCGCTGGTGCTCCGAAAGGAGCTTAAAAGGGAACGCGGTGAGGGAGCATGCTCCCGAATCCGAGGCTGTCCCTGCAACTGTAAGCGGCGAGCGAGATGCACGGGCTTCCTTCCGCGGAAGCAGCCACTGGGCCCTTGGGCCTGGGAAGGCGTGCATCGAGCGACGACCCGCGAGCCAGGAGACCTGCCGGCGTCTGGTCGCTCTTGCCTTGGTCCAGGGGATGGCCGCGGCACGGTGTACTCCGTCTGAGCGACGAACGAGCGGCGGGAGCCGCATCGGTCACGTGCGTTGGTCGCCCAGGGCGTCCGGCCGGCGCGGTGCGCCGACCGTTCGTGCGAACGGCACGCTCCCGCCCGACGTCGACGACGCCGGGGGTATGATGGATGTATTTTCTGTTCGCTACGCGGCCGGTGGCCGCGCTCGCCTTCGCTGCTGCTGTCTCGTTCCAGCCTGTCCATGCGCAGGAGGCGCGGGACGAGGAGGCACTGGTGGTGACCGGCACCAGCCTGGAGGAAACGCTGCCGCGCCAGCGCGCGCGCTATGGCAGCGATCTTGCGGTCCTCACCGAAACGCAGGTCCGCGAGAGCGGTGCGGCGGATGTCGCCACCGCGCTGCGCACCGTGCCCGACCTCTATGTCCAGCCGGCCAGCGGGCCGTTCAGCTATGTCGACGTGTCGCTGCAGGGCTCGCGCACGCAGGACGTGCTGTGGACGGTCGACGGGATCCGGATCAACAATCGGCTGTATGGGGGCACCTCGCCCAACGACACGCTGCCCGCCAGCATGATCGAGCGGGTGGAGGTGCTGAAGGGCGGCGAGAGCCTGTTCTACGGCACCCAGGCCGTGGCCGGCGTGATCAACATCGTCACCCGCGACTTCGCCGAGCGCTTCGGCGGCCAGGTCGATGCCAGCGTCGACAGCTTCGCCGGCACCAATGTCGGCGGCTATGTGCGCGGCGGATCGGGCAAGCACCAGGTCGTCGCCTGGGGTTTCTATAACCGGTCGGACGGCTACCGGCCCTACAGCCGGATGGAGCCGAGCGCGACCGACCGCGCACGCGGCTATGACCTGTGGTCGGTCGGCGGCAAATATCGCTACGACCTCGGCCCCGACTGGCGCTTCCAGCTCCAGTACATCCACACCGAGGCGAAGCTCGACAATCTGAGCCCGACCCGCACCCGCGAAAGCCGCAACGACCGCAACGAGGAGATTGCCAGCGCGCGGCTCGACTATGTCGGGAACGAGACGGTGCAGCTGTTCCTCAAGGGCTATTTCCACGACTGGAAGACGGCCTATGTCCAGATCCGCAATCCGGTCGGCGGTGGCGCGCCGATCGTGGTGTATCCGGCCGGCACCTTCTGGGGTTTCCGCGACTATGGCGGCAGCGCGCTCGTCCAGCTGCGGCCGCATCGCGGGCTCGATTATCTGATCGGTTATGACCTCCAGCAGTTCAGCGGACGCGACGACGTGCTGCTGATCGGCGCGACCAAGGAGCGCGTTCATGCCGGCAGCTTCCAGATCCGCACCAATGACGATCTCTCGCGCCGCGCCCGCTTTTCCGCCGGGCTCCGCTACAATGACGGCAGCGGCGCGCGGAAGACGGTGTGGAACGTCACCGGCCGTGTCGAGCTGAGCGACAGCCTGTTCCTTCAGGCCAATGGCGGCACTTCGTTCCTGCTGCCCAGCGCCTCGCAGCTCTACCAGATCGATCCCTGCTGCGAGTTGGGCAATCCCAACCTCAAGCCCGAGGAGAGCCTGAGCGTCAATGCGGGACTGGGCGGCACGCTGGCGGGCGGGCGCGTCCACTGGCAGGCAACGGCGTTCGCGCGGCGCATCGACAGGCTGATCGATATCGACACCGCCGACCCGGCCTATCCTGAGGGCATCTACACCAATTCGCAGTCGCAGGTGAACGTGCGCGGGGCCGAACTGGTGCTGGGTGCGGTGCTGGCCGACGCTTGGCACGTCGATGCGAGCTACACCTATGCCCGCGCCCGCAACGCCGGCTCGTCGCTCCAGCGCGATCGCACGCCCGAGCAGCTGGCGCGCGGCACCGTCGCCTGGCGACCGCGCGCACTACCGGTCGGCGCCAGCGCCTCGGTCAACTGGGTCGGCGACGCCTATGCGACGGCGAGCGGCTTCGGCCGGCGCAACTATGGCAATTACGCACTCGTCGATGCGGGCCTGCAGCTGTTCCCCGATGCCGCGCGGCGCCACCGCTTCGCGATCAACGTCGAGAATCTGTTCGACCGCGACTATGCCACGCGCGGCTTCCAGTCGGCGGTGCCGGACAGCGGCGTCGGGCGGTTCCTCACTTTCACCCGCGGCGTGCCGCGCACGCTGCGCGTCCGCTACGGCCTGGGCTTCTGACGATGCCCAAGGCGGTCCTCGTCCTGCACCGCTGGCTGGGCGTCGTCATCGGCGCGGTGATGACGCTCTGGTGCCTGTCGGGCGTCGTGATGCTGTATGTCGACTATCCCCGGCTCACTCCGGCGGAACAGCTGCGGGGGCTGCCGCCGCTGCAGCTGCCGGGGGCGGCCGCGCTCGCCCGGATCGGCTTGCCCGACGATCTGCCGCTCGCCTCGGCGCGGGTGGAGATGGTGGCCGGCAGGGCCGTGCTGCGCATCGTGCCCGACGCCTCTCCGGAGCGATCGATCGGGCAGATGCGGGCGATGCCCGCCAGCTATGATCTTGCCACGGGGGGCCCGCTGGCGATGCTCTCGCCGACGGACCTTCGGCGGGTGGCCGAGGATTATGCCGCGCAGGCGGGCCTGGCCGGCGGCGTCAAGGCGATCGCCGCGACGGGCATCGACCAGTGGACGGTCCAGGCCTATCGCCGCAACCGCCCGCTGGTCCGCGTCGACTATGCCGACCCCGCCGGGACGCGCATCTATATCGCGGGAAAGACCGGCGAGATCGTCCAGCAGACGACACGGTTCGAGCGTTTCTGGAACTGGCTCGGCGCAGTGCCGCACTGGCTGTACCCGACGCTGCTCCGGCAGCATGCCGAGGCCTGGAGCCAGGTGGTGATCTGGACGTCGCTGATCGGCTGTTTTCTCACTCTGACCGGGCTGTGGGTCGGGATCGCGCGGCTGCGGCGGCGGAAGGACGGCAGCTTCGGATCGCCCTACAAGCGCGTCTGGTGGTGGCACCATGTCTCCGGCCTGATCTTCGGCCTGCTGACGCTGAGCTGGGTGGCGAGCGGCCTGCTCTCGATGAATCCCTGGGGGCTTCTGCAAAGCCGGGCGGGCATGATCCAGCGCCAGCGGCTGGCCGGGGCGATGCCGTGGGCGGCGGCACGATCGGCGCTGATGCGGCTGGAGCGATGGCCGCCCGATACGCGGCGCGTGGAAATCGTCCCGCTGGGCGGCCGCCCCTATCCGGTAGCGCAGGCAGGCGATGGCGTTGCGACGCGCTTCGACGCCGGGGGGCGGCGCGCGCCGCTGCGCCGCGAGGACATCGCGGCAGCGCTGCGCAGCGGGCCGCCGATCGCCAGCCTCGCCTTGCTCACCGCGGAGGACGCCTATCATTACAGGCACAAGGCATCGGCCCGGTTGCCGGTCTGGCGGGCGATCCTGGCCGACCATCAGGCGACCCGCCTGTACGTCGATCCGGATACGGGGATGCTGCTCCGCGCCGTGGACGGCAATGCCCGCGCATCCCGCTGGCTGCAGGACGGGCTGCACCGGCTCGATCTGCCGGGGCTGCGCGCGCGTCCGCTCTGGGACCTGGTCGTGCTGCCGCTGCTGGCGATGGTCACGCTGGTCTGCGGCACCGGCACCTGGATGGGATGGCGCAAGGCACGGCGCCACCTCCGGCGGCGAACCCCCGCACGCCTGCCGTCGCGTCACGGCGTGGCGCAGTCTGCCCGTCCGCAGGATTAGGCGATCGGCGTCGACTCGGTTGGAACGTACATCCGGCACACCAGTCCTTCCGGCCGGAACCGCACCTCGGTGGGGCGGCCGCCGCTGGTGCCCAGGCCGCGGGTGATCAGCGTCTGGCCGAAGCCCGTCTTCTGCGGCGGCACGACGAGCGGACCGCCGTCCTCCTGCCAGGTCACTTCGAGGATGCCGTCGTCATGCCGCCCGAGGATCGAAACGCTGCCGCCGTCCACCGAAAGCGAACCATATTTGACGGCGTTGGTCACCAGCTCGTGGAGGATCAGGCCCAGCGTGACCGCCGCGTGCGCCGGAATGGTCACGTCCAGGCCTTCCAGCCGCACCCGGGCGCTGTCCACCCCAACATAGGGTGCCAGCTCGGTCGCCACGAGCTCCTCGATGGTCAACTCGGACCAGCGCGCCTCGGAGAGCAGGTCATGGGTAAGCGCCAGCGCCTGGAGGCGGCGCGCGAACGCGGCGCGGAACTCGCCCAGATCCGTCGTGCCCTGAAGGGTACGGTTGGCGATCGACATCACCAGCGTCAACGTGTTCTTCACCCGGTGGGTCAGCTCGTTCACCAGCAGCGTCTGGTGCTTCTGCACCGAGCGGCTGTCGGTAACGTCCGCCATCGAGACGATGCACCCGAAGATGGTCTCGCTCGACTGGCGCAGGGGGCCGGCGCTCAGCACCAGCTCCCGCACGGTGCCGTCGCGAATCAGCGTCGCCTCCACGCCGCGCACGGCGGTACCCGCGAGCGCGACCCCGACCAGATCGCCACCCGTCACCAGCCCCGAACGCAGCGCGAACTCGAACGGGAATACCGCCTCGAAGCTGCGGCCGACCACGATACCGTCGCTGAACTGGCGGACGCCGGCATTGGCCTGGGTGATCATCCCGTCGCGATTGCACACGACCACCGCCTCGTTGGAGGTGGCGAGGATCGCCTGGCCGATCCGGTCGCTCTCGTGCGCGGCTGCCGCTTCGATCCGCTCGGTCACATCGGTGAAGGTGAGGGCATGCCCGCGGCCGAAGCCGAGCGACAGCGGCGCCACGGAAACCTCGACATGGCAGTAACCGCCCGCGCAGGGCAGCGCCATCTGCCGGCTGCGGCGATTCTGTTCGGCATCCGCGATCAACTGGCGAAGGGCTTGCCCGGCGCGCGCGCCTAGTGCCTCGAACAGCCCGTCCTGCTGCAGGTCGCGGCCGTTGCGGCCGAGCAGGGTGCACAGCGCGGCATTGGCGTAGATCAGCTTGCCATCGGGATCGAGCGCGGCCGCGCCGATATCCATCGCTTCCATGAACGAGCGATAGCTGTCCTGCCCGCCAAGCGCGAAAATCTCGTCCTGCTCCGCACCGCGGACGACAAGTGCATCGACTTCGCCCTCACGGATCGCCCGCAGCGTGTCCTCTGCCTCGTCGAGCCGCCGTCGGAGCTCCGCCTCGCGTGCCGCGACGTCGGGCATGTCAGTTGCCGACCTTGAGATGGACGAGCACCTTCTCCTGATCGGAAAGATCGCCGATGATCTTCTGCACCGGCACGGGCAGCGAACGCACCAGCGTGGGGATGGCGACGATGTTGTGTTCACGGGCGAGGTGGGGCTGTTCGCGCAAATCGACGAGTTCGACCTCATAGGCGCCCGGCAGACTCTCGGCGACGAGGCGCTCGAGATTCTGGATTGCCGCAATCGACTTGGGCGTCTGCCCGGCAACATAGAGCGTGAGCTTGAGCGGTTTGGTTTGCGACATCATCCAGTTTCTCACTCGCGTCCGGCATCGGTGAAGCCGCGTGCTGCGGCAATGTCCAGGGCATCCGCGGCTGCCTGGTCGCGATAGGCAACCTCGTCTTGGGTCACCCTGCGCAATTCGCGTTCGTCGGCCTGAAGATCCGCCTGCAGCGCGTCGATCTGGGACTGGATGCGACGGCGGCGCTCGGCGATCTTCTCCTGCAGTCGCTCGATCTCGCAACGGCGGCTCGCCTCCAGTCGCCGGTCCCGAGCCTCTGCGAAGCGGCGGGCTGAGCCGGTCACCGCGCCATTCTCGCCCAAATAAGGCGCAATCAGGCGGATGCCGGTGTCACCCATCACGAATTCACGTACCTGATTGGAATGCGCCGTGCCGCGGGCCTTCAGAAGGTAGAGCTCGCGATTGAATTCGCCGTTCACCTCGCGGTTGAGGAGCAGGATCCAGGCATCCATCAGCGAGGAAAGGCCAGCATCGGTCCGCGCCTCGCCCTGCACATGTGCGAGATGGGTGAACACCCCGGTGATGCCGTGGCTCTTCAGATAATCGATCATCCGCAGCAGCATGGACTGCACTTCCAGCTGGTCACCCGAATCGAGGAAGGCGGAGATCGGATCGAGCACCACCAGCGACGGCCGGAACGTCTGCACCTGGCGCAGCATGATCGCGAGGTGCATTTCCAGGCTGTAGAAGGTCGGGCGCGCCGCCACCGTCTTCAGCAGACCCTGGTCCAGCGCGGGCTGCAGATCGAGCCCGATCGATCGCATGTTGCGCACGGTCTGCCGTTCGGATTCCTCGAACGAGAAATAGAGCGCCCGTTCACCGCGCCCGGCCGCGGCGGCGGCGAAGGAGGCACCAATCGAGCTCTTGCCCGACCCCGCCACGCCGCTGAGCAGGATGGAACTGCCCCGGTGAAAACCGCCGCCGCCCAGCATGGCATCGAGATCGGCGATGCCGCTCGAGATGCGCTCGTCGAACACCTTGTGCCCCAGGCCAAGCGCGCTCACCGGCAGCACCGAGAACCCGTCTTCGCCGATCAGGAACGGATATTCGTTGGTACCGTGCGCGGTCCCGCGATACTTCACGATACGCAGCCGGCGGGTGGAAACCTGGTTGTGGGTGCGGTGATCGAGCAGGATCACGCAGTCCGAGACATATTCCTCCAGCCCCTGGCGGGTCAGCGTCCCGTCGCCGCGCTCGCCGGTGATTACCGCAGTAAGCTCGCGCTCCTTCAGCCAGTCGAACAGCCGGCGGATCTCGGCGCGCAGAATGGCGGGGTTCTGGAACGCGGAGAACAGGCTCTCGATGGTGTCGAGCACGATCCGCTTTGCCCCGATCTCCGACACGGCGAGTTCCAGGCGCAGGAACAGCGCCTCGAGGTCATAGTCACCGACCTCGGCGAGCTCGGACGGATCGAGGGCGATGTGCTCGATCAGAATTTTCTTCTGGGCGATCAGGTCGCCGAGGCCAAAGCCGAGCGAGCGGACATTGTCGACAATGTCCCCGGGGCGTTCCTCGAAGGTGACGAACACGCCAGGTTCGTCCTCGTCGCGCGCGCCGTTGATCAGGAAGGTGGAGGCAAACAGCGTCTTGCCGCAACCGGCCGAGCCGCACACCAGGGTCGGGCGTCCGCGCGGAAGGCCCCCCAGCGTCAGCTCGTCAAAACCGTCTATCCCCGTGCGCGCCTTGGCGATCCCGTCCGTCACTGTGCCCCGCTGTTGCTAATGACCGATTCGGCATACTTGCTGCCTCGCTTGCCCGCATTTACCCGCATCAAGCTGGCTCGATTCCATGCGCCGATGTCCACTGCGCAGGCGTGGCTTCCGAACCGCGGGCCAAGCGCCGGTGCAGCCGACGCCGACCGACGGTCGGGAGCAACGCCACCTTGGTCCCGATCCTGCTCGGGCGGGAACGGTTCGTTGCTGGGCAGAATGCGTCATCGGGGCGGTCACATTTTGCCGATTGCTCTGGAGGCCGTGGCAGCGAGGAACTGTTGGGGACCTCGCTGCCGTTGCCACTCCAGGTTTCGACCCTAAACTACCATTCACGAGGACTGCCAAAGAACTGTACACGAATGTTCAGTACCAAAGCAAAACCGATCCAAGCAACCTAAGACCATTGGACGAGCGCGAACCTATCATTTCACTCGTGCTCATCCATGTCAAGATTGATGCTCATATATTGTCGGCCTGCTTGCAACCTTGATCCAGGCGATAGCGGGTGACGCCGCCGTCGGTATAGTTGCCCTGAACCAGCCAGAGCTTGGGCCGTGCATCGGTCCCGTTGGTGCGCGTCACCGTGAAGGGGTAGGGACAGGAGCGTACCATGTTGCCGCGGAGGTGCAGCATCGGGCCGAGCGTGCCGACGACGCGGATGCCCTCGGCATGCAGCGCGTCGAAATGCTGCGCGCGCAGCTGGGCGGCGCGGGGATCGGCGAAGTCCGGATCGGCGGTTTCGCCGGCGATATCGTTGTCGAGGATCCAGCTGCGCTCGGCATTGCCGACATAGATGCCGATCCGCGCGATGTCCGTCGGCGCGACGCGCAGGCGGATCAGGTTGCGCTCGATCCGCAGCGTGCCGAGCGGCAGGCGCTGCTGCGCTACGCCCGCGTTCACCGCGACCCGGATGCCCCGCAACGCGCCTTCGATGCGGTTGTCCGCGATCGTCACATCGCGCGCGCGGGTGCCGCCGACGATGATGGCGCTGTCGATCGCCGGGGCGACGAGCGTGCGGATCGCGTTGTAGAAGCGCTGAAAGCCGAAATAGGCGCCGCCGCCGAGCGCCGGCGTGCCGCGATGGGCCAGGATGTGCGACGCCAGCCTGCGCATGCGCAGCGACATCTCGCGCGCCGGCCCGTTCGGCAATTCCTGCAGAAGACGCTTCCGCAGTTCCGCGTCGTCGGAAAAAAGCGTCGTCGCGAAGGACGTGATGCCGAACAGGTCGAGGTTGGCGATTTTGAATAGCCTCGTGTCGATGCGCGTGGGGGGGCGCGGCTCGCGAGACCCGCCCCACGCATGGCTGATCGCGAGCCTGCCCACGGCTGCCGCCATGTGGCGATCCTGGCTCCAGCGATCGAGCGTCTGCGCCGTGAGCTCGCCGCGCGGGCGGATGCGGTTGTTGGTGACGCGGAGACGGTCGGGGTTGAGAACGAGGATGCCGCTGGCCAGATCGCCGACGACGATGTCGCAATCGTCCACCGTCACGTCGCCGCCGCCCGCTACGGAGGCGCAGGCGATGCGCAGGGCGGCCGATTGCTTCCAGCGTCGTCCGCGCGCGATCAGGGTGGCGCGCAATATCCGCACCGGCCCGCTGCCGGCGATGTCGACCGCGCCGCCGGTGCGGCCCAGCTTCTCCGGTACGCCTGGGGCCTCGGCCGCGACCACCAGATCGGCCAGCTCGACAGACAGGCAATCCTCGAAGACCAGTGTCTGCACGCCGTTGCGGCGCCACAGCTTGCTGCCGGGGCCCACGCCGATCACACGGACATGGCCTTTGCCGGCGATCCGCAGCGGCCTGGTGAGCGGATAGTTGCCGGTGGCGAGGCAGAGCGTGCCGTTGGCCCTTGGCGGAATCGCGTCGACCAGCGCCTGGAGGTCCGTGCCCGGCCCGGCATGCCAGGTGCAGCAATCGCCCTCGCGCCGCGCCAGGGCGTCGATCGCCTGCTGGACATCGGCTGCGCCCAGATCGGCGCGGCTGTCGTCGAAGCGCACCAGCGCGGCGGTGATGTCGGTCAACGGCGGGAAGCGATCGCGCAGATCCTGGGTGACGGTGATCGCGGGGCCATTACGACGGATCAGGGCGAGCGGCGCGCGATAGCGGCGGCCCTCCAGCGGCGCGTAGAAATCTACCTGCTGACCGGCGACCGACTGGCGCAGGTCAGCGTGCTGGTAAGGTGGCCAGAGCAGGTCGCCGAGCACGGTACGCGCCGGGATCGTCCAGGCACTGCCGACGGCGTAGTTGCCGGTCGCGAACCGAACGCGCACGCCGCGCGAAAGCCTGGCCCAGGCGCCCGCTGCCGGGACGGGCGCGGGCATGGCCGCCCAGCGCCGGATCCGCGCGGTTGCGGTGAGCTGTCCCGCCGCAACCCCGGTGATGGCGAGCTGCCCGCCGGGTTCGCTGGCGATCGCCCCCATCGGCCCGGTCAGGCCCACACGGGCGCGATCGTCGTCGATCACTTCAACGATCGTGCCGGTGGGAAACCAATCGGTGATGCGGTTCTGCGGCAGGTCGATCGCGAAGCCGGCGCCGGAAGCCCGCAGCCCGGCCTCGCGCGCGGCATCCTCGGTCCATTTGAAGGTGGCGGCTCCGGCGGCACCGGCATCGTGGATCTCGACGCGGTAGAGGCGGTTGAGCTGGTCGAGATAGCCGGCACCGGCCGCGATCTCGCAGGGGCCCGGATCCGGGTTCTGGGTATCGACCCCCGCGTCCAAGCCGCCGCTGGTTTCCAGCGCACGGAGAAGCGGCTGGTTGCGGTCCAGCCCTTCGACCAGCGCGGCGCGCGCAATGCCCAGCCCGGCGAGCGGGGCAACCCGCACCGTCCAGCCGGCGACTTCGCGGACGGCGGTCTCCACGCCGTCGAGCGCCGGATCGGACAGATCCGCGGCGAGGTCCGGTCGCAGCACCGCCTCGAGGTAGACCAGTGCTTCCTGACCGTCGGGGATAGCGCCGGTCAGCGCCGGCAGGATGCCCGCCGGGAACTGCGCCTCATAGGCGATCGGGGCCGAATTGCGGAGCGGCAGTCCCTCGGCATAGAGCGCGCCGGCGCCGATGGTGAAGCTGCCCCCCGCCGCGGTGATCGCGAAGCCGGCATCGTCGCGCGGCACCCCGTGCTGGCCGACGACATGGCGCACGATCGCCTCGCTGCGTGCGGCGACCAGCCCGGCCTCCTCGTTGAAATCGGCATCGAGCAGCGGACGGCCCTGCTGGAGCAGCACCGCGCGTGTCGCGGACCGTTCGGCCCGTACGCGCGTGTCGCGGGTGAAATCGCCACGCATCCCTTCCTCCCCCTAACCCATCCATTCCGTCGCCGCGGCCATGCCGAACGGCACCCAATCGAGCAGATCGCGATCCAGCAGCCTTTTTCGTCGATGGTAGCTGGTGCCGTTGCCGATCCCCATCTCGCCGCCATTTTCCGCGCCGAGCAGCAGCCCGTCCGGATTGGCGGGTACCAGCGCGCCATAGCCCGCCTGGCCATAGTCCAGGCTCTCGAAGACCGGGGCGGGCGAACGGGTGTCGTTCTCGCTCGGGAAGCAGCGATAGCGGCGGGGCACGATCGCGCCGCGCGGCACCGCGCTGTACCGGGCGCAGCCCGATTGCAGGCGGCGCGCGGACACCGGCGGGTCGGCCAGCGTGCGATCGGGGCGCGCGGCGAACAGCGTGTCGTCCACCTCATCGAAGGCGAGCAGGCGTACGTCGCCGAGGATGGTACAGCGCCGGCTCCACAGGATGCCGCCGGCCGTGCCGCCGAGCGCGGCAATGGCGGGCATGTCGGCCGCGCCGCTGTCGACCAGGCAATCGACCAGGTCGATCTCGACCGCCGGCGCGACCCGGATCGCGCCCAGGATGCAGCGCAGCGCGAGCAGCTTGCAGCCGGGCTCCTCGATATGGATGCTGCCGCTGCCCGGCACGACGGTGCAGTCGATCAGCGTCAGCTGGCGCAACCCCTCGGCGAGCACGTGCAGGGTGTCCCCGGCGAGGCGCAGACCGCGCAGGGTGAGGGTCGAAGCTTCCCCGGCGCCGATCTGCCAGGCTTGGGGCAGGATCAGCGTCGGCCAAACCCCGTCGCCGCCGCGCAGCTCCAGATCGGCGCCGGGGGGCAGGGCGGTGCCGGCGGGCGGGGCGAGCGTGCCGCCGAAATCGATGCGCAATGCGGGCTGATTGGCCAAATTGCCCAGCGCCTGGCCGAGCAGGGCAGAGACCTGTGCGGGTGAGGCGTCCTGCGCGATCACGGCGGGGGCAGCGAAGGCGATCGGCACGTGCGGGCGCCGGTCGCGCGCGCCGAACAGCGCCCGCATCCGTGCCTCCGCTGCCGCATCGGCGGTCTCGCGCTGGGCACCGCCGACGCAGAGCTCCCGGCCGAAATGCAACGCGGTGCCGAAATGATAGCGCACCCGGATCGAGGACGGGTCGACGCCGGCGCCCCCGCCGGGTAGCAGAAAGCGCCCGCGCGTCGGGTCGATGCGGATGCGGTCCAGCTCGTCCGGCAGGCCATGCGCGTTCCATTGGCCGGGGCCGCCGTCGTCGCCCAGGTCGCAGAAGCAGATCTGCTCCACCGGCCGATCCACCCCGGCGATGGAGAGCAGGATGCTGTCACCCGGCCCGTAATAATCCTTCGGATAGGCCACCGCCGCGACGAGCGGGATCGGCCCCGGAACCTGATCCGGCAGCAGGCGCGATCGCAGCTTATCCGTCTCGGAAAGCTCGCGGGGGAAGGCCCAGAGCGCGATGTCGCGCCCCAGCGGATCAAAGCGATAGCCGCCTGCCACCCCGGCGGCAGGAGTGGGTACCACCTCGCCATGCGCAATGCTGCGACGCGTCCACACGCGAGCGCCGACATTGCGCGGCGCGAAACGGCCGCCCTCGCGCATGTCGCGCAGCTCGACGAGATGCTGGCCGACCGTCGAGGGCAGGCCGAGCAATTTGCCCGGCGCACCGTTGACCGCCACGGTCATCGCTCTCCCGTCGCCGGGAAAGTTGAGATGGGTGGTCTGGACGACGTGCGCGCCATATTCGATCGCCTCGGCGGGGGCGACCATGATGTTGCGGGTGCGGTTGGCCAGCGCCCAGGCGGTGCCCTTGGCACGCCGATTGCGGATCGTGTCGGCCACCTGCTGCCGCGCGCTTTCCGCATCGCCCACATCCAGGATCCGCGCGCCGACCAGCGCGCCGAGATAGGGAACCATCCAGTCGGCACAGGTCTCGATGAACTGGTCCTCGTACAGCCAGTCGACCTCCGCCTCGAGCAGATCGAGCTGCTGGCCGAGCGCGGCGAGCAGCGTGACGAGCGGCCCCTCCGCGGTGTCGCTCAGCGGGTCGGGGGCGGGAAAGCCCTGCGCGGCGGCGATCCGTACCGCCTGCTCGGCATCGCGGATGCGGAAGATGTCGGGCAGCAGCGCGAGCAGCCGCTCGGCGGCGCTGGGGAGCTGCGCGGTGCTCATGCGACGACCACCAGCTCAGGGCCCGCTGGATGCAGCGTGAGCAGCTCGGCGGCGACGGGGGCGATGCGGATGCCCGAGCGCGGCGCCTCGGCGAAGAGCGACTCGGCGAGCGCCGTCGTCTCGCCGCGATACAGCGCATCGAGATCGATCCAGTCGACGCCCGGCACCGCCTGCATCAACGCGATGACTTCGGATCGGTAGACCGGCTGGCCGAGTGCCCGTCGCTCGAAGGAGAAGGTCTCGGCCAGCGCGGCCGCGACCGCCGCGCGGACCATGTCTGGCACGAAGGCGGGGTCGACGCGGAGTGTCGCCGCCACGCGGAAGGTGGCGGGCCTGTAGGGGAGGATGGTGAGCACGATCGCCGCGTCTGAGATCTTCGCGATCGCGCCGCGCAGATTCTCCACGTCGCGCGCGGCAGGGACGTCGCCGGCCACCCCGGCAACGGTGAGCGTGATCGCGCGCGACCTGCCGTTCCATGCCCACACCGCCTGCGCCTTGGCGATACCGCCAAAGGCGCGGGCGAAATCCTCATAGTCCTGAAGGGTCACGATCCGATCGAGCGTCATCACCGAGAGCGGCGCATTGGCCCGCGCCTCTTCCAGCGTCTCGCCGTCGGCGGCGCCGGTGGCCGGGAGCGGATTGGTCACGGCCTTCACGCCGAGGGGCGCGCCCGCGAGCAGGCTCAACTGACCCGCGCGCACCATGCCCTCGCGGCCCAGCCCCTTGCGCCACCAGGCGACGACATTGTTGATGCCGGTGGGCAGGCGCCGGCCGTGGATCCCGTCGCCGAACACGACCTGCACCGTGCCTTCCTCGCCGTAGCGCAGCTGGTACACGCGGTCGTTCGGCCCTGCATCGCGCAGCGACGGCAGCTCGGTCCACAGCAGCCCGTCGACCCGGATGACGAGCGCGGCGGCGAGCCCCTTGGCATTGGCCGCGCCGATATGGGTAAGCGGCGCGATCGGCAGCGGGAAGCTCTGGTTCGCCGACCCGGCATTGCCGTGTCCGATCGGCTGGCCGCCGCTTTCGCCATGGGTAGCCCGTGCGACATTGGCGTTCACCCGGACGGTGTCGCGCGCGAACGGGCCCGTGATCGCCGAGGCGAGCGTCAGCACGGTGCGGCCGTCGTCGAGCTCGACGTCGCGGATGACATGCACCTCGCTCTCGATCACCCCGCGCAGGTCCGCGCGCTCGCCGGTGATCGCGATCGGGCGACCGGGCTGCAAGTCCGGCAGATAGCGGTCGAGCCGGAGTTCCGACCCCGCGACGTCCTCGCTCACCGGAATCGGCGCGAGTGGCAGGTCGCGACTGTCGGCGAGCACGGTGACGTCGGCTGCCGAGACCGACCATCCCGAAGGCAGGCCCGACTGGAGGCCCAGCTGCGTTACCCGCGCCGTCAGCCTGCCCAGGGTCGCGCTTACGGTATCGACCGTCGTTACCTTGGTGACGAACGGGGCACCTGCGGAGCGGTGGAAGGCGATCCAGCTGCCGGGGCGAAGCTCAGGATATTCGGCGTCGAGCTTGATGGTGGTGGTACCGGTCGTCAGCGTGGGCGGTACCGGGCTGGGGGCGAATCCCGCCGCCTTCTCGTTCGGCACATTATGGCCGAACACCGCGGCCCGCACCTTGAAGTGGAACAGCCCCTGCGGCGCGGGCAGCGCGGGCGCCAGCGTCCGGCGCAGATCCAGATGCAGCGCGAGCTTGCGGGTGTCGACCCGCGCGGCGCGGAAGGCGCTTTCGATCGCCACCTGCTTGCGGCGCTTGCCGAGGATCTCCTCGGTCACCAGGCCGGGGGCGAGCGTGCGGCCGGCAAAGCTGATCGACAGCGGGTAGAAGTGCATCAGCATCGGCAGGAGGATGACGGGGTTCACCGGCTGCGCGGTGAAGGGGATCCGCGTGGTCTGCGCGGGCGCGTCGGGCGTGACCGCTTCCGCGCGGTACAGGTCCTTGCCGGTGCCGCGCACCAGGAGCAGCCAGTCGCCCCGGCGCACATCGGCAAGCACCCCGCGGCACAACGCGGCGCCTGCGTCCGCCACGTCCTGCAGCGACTGGTCGCGCTCCATGCGCGGCCGCATCGCGGAGAGGTGCGGATGGCCGATGATCGCCTCCACCGTCTCGAACGTGACGATCGTCTCGCCGGGACCGGGGATGGACCGGGCGCGCGTGCCGACCGGAATCGGCACGTCGAGCGGCGCGCCGGGGGCATCCTCAAGCGTGAAGGCCAGCCACGCCTCGGCCGCCTTGCCGGGGCGCAGCTCGTAATCGATCAGCCGGGCCAGCGCGCGCAGCGAGCGGCGCTCGGTCGCGGTCTGCAGCGACGCCTCGTTGACGATGCGCTCGGCGTAGAAGCTCAGCACGTCGCCGGCGACGGCCCAGCTGTCGATCAGCGCGACGGTGGGATCGGCGGGATCGCGGCTGTTCAGGTCGCGCAGATAGCGGGTGTCCCGCGCGATTCCGTCCAGCATGGCCTGGCGCAGTTCCGCATAGCGGCCATGGGCATAGCCGATCGCGCGCAGCCCGGGCGGATTGACGATCCGGTCGGCCGGTTCGATCGGCTCGGCTGCGCTCATTGCCCGCCCTCCATCGTGAAGTGGACGACGCCGCGATCCGGGAAGTTCGGGTTGTTCGCGAGTACCGGGATCTCATAGGCGCCGATGTTCAGCGTGCCGTCGGCCAGCGCCGCGGCGTCGTCGGCCGCCACGCCCTGCCGGCGCAGCGAAGTGATCTCGACATGCGAGACGCCGTCCACCGCCTGCGCCGCCGCATAGAGCCGCGACAGGCGGATCGCGCTGCCGAAACCGAGCGTGTCGGGATGGAACAGCGCCGGCGTGCCGTCGGGCAAATGCCCGTCCGAGAACAGCCGCATCAGCCGCTGGTGCACGGCGTCGCGCGGCACGCCTGCCCGCACGCACACCCGCATCGCGATCTCGATCGGCACAAGGTTGGGATCGCGGAACTCCAGCACATGGCCGGCGAGGCGATAGCGCTCCAGCAGATCGCGGAAGGATTGCTCCAGCCCCCCGTCGACCCGACCGCCGCCGACCAGATCGACCAGCAGCACGAAGGCGCGCGCGGCGCCGGTCCATTGCTCCACCGCGCGCACATTGGCGACGCGCGGATCGTCGCGCAGCAGCCGGGCATAGTCATCGCCGGTGACGGCGCGTTCCTGCGCACGGAGCATGATCGGCGCGCGCTGCCGCACCTGCGCGATCGTTTCCGGCTCGGTGCCGCCGATCGCCGGCAGCGGATTGCGCACCGCCTCCACGTCTCCCGGTCGTGCGGTGAGGCCGGGGACGAGCGCTCCGTCACGGTTCTGGTGCGGATCGGTCAGCAGATGGGCAATCGCCTCCGCGCCGACATTGCCCGCCGTGCCGTTGCCCAGGCGGTAGCGCACCTCGAACGGCTGCCCGGCATCGAAAGCGGCCTGGTCCTCGATCGCCCCGGTCCGCAGGGTGGCGCGGCCCTCTTCGCCGATGTCGAGCACGAGTTGCTGGCCCTGGGGGGTGAGGATCTCGTCCACCACGGTCCATAGCGGATCGCTGCCCGCACCCGCATCGCTGCGCACGCCGAGCTCGGCGCAGGGCGTGCCGTCGGGGTGCAGCGCAGCGGCGGCGGAAATGCCGGGAAGGAGCGGCGCGGCCCTGGTGATCGGGCCGGCGGAGAGCGGAAGTTCATAGCGGCGGCGCCCCGGGCGGCGGCGTGCCAGCACCGTCTCTACGCCGCGCCATTCGCCGTGATCGACGAGGATCAGGTTGCCGCGCGCTACCGCCGTCGGCTGGTCCGGCGATGGCGGGATGCCGTCGATCGCGTCGGTGCTGTCGACGCGCGCGAGCGGCAGGTCGAACGGCAGGGCATCGGCCGCGCCCCATGCCAGCGTCAGGATCTCGAGCGGGGCCGGAGCGCCGCCCTCGGTCCGCCCGACCGGATCGATCGACGGAGTCACGCCGGTCAGCCGCACGACGTGGCGGCGCTGCGGATCGGGCGAGGCGTTGCCGCTGGCGTCGAGCACCTCCTCGATCAGCAGCAGGTCGTCCGGTTGCAGCGTGAGCGTCCGGCCTTCGTCCACCACCGCCATCGATACGGTGCCCTTGGGCAGCACGATGGCATCGCCTTCCAGCCAGTCATGGATGCGGATGCGGTTGTGCGCGCTGCTGAGCCGTGCCGGCTCCATCGCCTCGAACAGCGCCGCCCCCGCCGCGCGCGCGACGAGTACGTCGGGCGTCTCGCCGCTGGCGGGGGCGACGCCGTGCGCGCGCGTCATGAAGCGGGTGCCCTTGCTCGCGCTGGCCAGCAGCGGCGCGAAGCCGGGGGCGGGTGCGCGAAGGCGAACATGGACGAAGGCGCGCGCATTGCAGCCGTCGCCCATCCGGTAGCCGACCAGCCGCGCATGCCGCTTGGCGGAGATGCGCAGCCGGGCGGTGTGGAGATAGGCTTCGGTGGCCACCGCATCCTGGGCATAGGCCAGCCGATCGGCGACCGAGGCCAGCATCTCGATCAGCGTGATCTCGGGCGAGGCCGCGCCGGTGTCGGTCCAGCCGGGCACGTTGCGGGCGAAGCGGCTGACCATCAGCTCGCGGAAGCCGGCATAGTCGCGCGCCATATAGTCGATCGAATCGTCGGCCGGCGGCTGCGGCGCGGGTGGCGCTTCGGCTTCGCAGTCGAAGCCCTGCTGGCAGGCCAGCCGGAAGCCCAGCGGAATGTCGGACAGCAGCGGATCGAAGCCGGGAAGCAGCGCGCCGCCCCGGCGCAGCGCGAGGTTGTAGATCGAGAAGTCGCCGCGCTCCGCCACCGTCAGCGTGAGGACATTGCCCGCGATCTGCGGGTCGCGCACCGCCACGCTCGGCCGCCGCACGCCGCCGGTGATCGTCACGTCCTCGGCGCCGATGGGCGCCGCCGGCGCAAAGACGAGTTCGCAGACGAGCTGGAGCGCCGCGCCCGTCTCGGTCAGCTCCACCGAGACGATGCCGTTTACCGGCGGCGCGCCCGCAGCTGCAGCTTCGCGGAGGCGGGCCGCGCGCAGCTCGCGCCGGATGTCGCCGCTCGGCCAGCTCATGCGACCGTCCTCGCGAAACTGGCGGACTCCACGTCGCCGGTGGCGCGGACGCGGTAGTCGAGGTCGATGCGCAGCACCGCATCCTCGGCGGAGACGGACAGCGTCTCGATGGTCAGCACATTGCCCAGCCAGCGTTGCACGGCCGAGCGCACCGTCATCTCCACGGTCACCGCCAGCTCGGGCGAATTGCCGAGGAACACCAGCTGGTTGAGCCCGCAGCCAAAGTCCGGGCGGTGCGGCCGCTCATTGGGGGCGGTGAACAGGACGAGATCCAGCATGTCCCGCAGATGCCGGGCCTCGTCCGACGTCGCGCTGCGCCCCAGTTCGGGGCGGTAGGGGTGGGAGAGCCATTTCATGTCGCCATCACCCGTGTCTGACCCGGCAGCACGATGCCCGGGCCGGTTGCGATCGGCATGCTCGTCTGGAGCAGCACCGGCTGGCCCGACGCCTTCACCCGCAGCGCCGGCGCGGTCCAGGTGAGCGTCACGCAGGGCGGGGTGGGGGAGCCGGTGAGCGCGCAGCCGGCCACGACATGCTGGTCGCTCGCCACCGCCACCGGGCTGCCGGCGACCTTGACGCGCAGCGCGGTGGGGATGTGCGTTCCGGTGCCGGCATGGCCGCATTGGACCGGGGTCTGCGAGGTGAGGATCGGCGCGCCCATCAGATCACCTCCAGCGCGCCGCTGTTGATGCTCACCTGCGGCCCGGTGAGCGCGATCTTGGCGCCCTGGCCGTTGTCGATCTCGATGCCGGTGGGGCCGAGCGTCAGCTTGGCGCCGCTCGCCATCTTGATCTCGAGCATCGCCGCGCCGGGCAGGTCGTCCAGCTTCACCTGGATGCCATCGGTTTTGAACACGCGGGTCTGCTCGATCGCGGGTTGCGCGGGAGGCATTTCCTGCGCGCTCCAGAAGGTGCCCATCCAGACCGGGTCCTGCGGCGATCCGCCCTCGAACATCACCCACACATTCGCGCCGACCGGCGGCAGGCAGAAACCCCCGATGCCGCTCTTGCCGCCAAAGGGTGCGCAGGGTGCCGCCCAGGACAGCTGCGACTGGCCCTGCACCCCCGGCACCTGCACCTGCAGCCGGCCGAGCTGCAGCGGATCGAGATTGCCGACCACGGTGCCGCGATAGATGCCGGGATAGCGCTCGCTCATGGCAGCACCACGGGCGTCGTCGTGCCGAGCCCTTCGCGGCTGAGCTTGAAATGCTGCTTGTATTCGCCGCGCTTGAGCTGGTGCTTCACCTCGCGGACGAAATACAGGCCGTCATGCGCGCGCCCGCAGCCGCGCAGGCCGACAAGCTGGCGCGGCTGCAGGACGCGGCCATAGCGCGTGCCGTCCAGATCGCCCTCTGCGGTCAGCACCTGGGCGGAGCGCTCGGCCTGGGCCTGCGCCTCGCCGATGGCGACCGTGGCGGAACGGCCGCCCCGCGCCTCGTAGCGGCGCTCGCCGGCGGTCACCGGGTTGGCGAGCGCGGGCTCGGTCGCCAGCGGCACGGCAAGCGGCGGCGTGGTGCGAACCGGGACGGTGCGATTGGTGCTGCGGTCCTGCACGTCGCCGGTAACGGCGTGGGCGTCGGTGGCATCGTTCTGGAAATTGATCGAAAGGACGTTGCTGTCCGGCCCCATGTTCA
The DNA here is from genome assembly GCF_012650175.1 of Sphingomonas sp. S2M10. Taxonomy (GTDB): domain Bacteria; phylum Pseudomonadota; class Alphaproteobacteria; order Sphingomonadales; family Sphingomonadaceae; genus Sphingomonas. The sequence continues at coordinate 5,460 of NZ_JAAILI010000050.1, read as the reverse complement.
CGGTGAGCGCGCTTTGCGGCAGCCCGATCCGCGGCTCGGGCCCGAAATAGCCGGTGCTGGTCATCGGCGCGGGGCCCGGCGTGACCGTGAAGATGCAGCCGGCACGTTCGGCCAGCTGCCGGAGGAACTGGAGGTCGGTGCCGGCCTGGGTCGGCACCCGGTCTATCGGCAGGTCGACGTCCATGACCAGCGGCGGGAGGATCATCGGGATCAGGCCGTAGGGCGCGTAGCGCGCCATCACCATCGCGGCGATCGCGGCAACCGGCATGGCCGGATAGCTTTCCGAGCGCTCGACCCGGTCCATCACGGCGCGGACATCGGCCGCGGTCACGGCCAGCGTGCCGTCGCCCTGGCCCTGGCCGGGATTGAGCTGGGTCTGAGTGATGACGCCGTCGAACAGCACCGTAGGCAGGATGCCGAGCGTCAGCAGCACGACGATCCGTGAACCGGCCCGCAGCCCGGGCTGGTTCATGATGGGATAGTCGGCGATCTCGGCCAGCGTCGATCCGCGCCCCGCCTTGAACTGCGCCTGGAGCGCCGAAGGCTCGTCGGTGCCGAGCGCGATCTCCAGCGTGTCGAGCGCATCCAGTGCGCGTTGCGGCAGCGGCACGGGCAGGCCGGGACCGGCCAGCACGGTGAGATGGATGCCGAACAGGTTCACTTGCCCGCCTCCGGCAGCGGCACCTTGAGGCGTTGCAGCCCGGGGTTCTCGAGGTCGTCCGGATGGATCAGCCGGTGCGCGTCCGCGATGCGCCACCAGGCGGTGGAAACCCCCTGGACCCGCGCCGAGAACAGATCGAGCCGCTCGTCGGGTGCCATCTGCGCGATGCCCGCGATGGTGAGCGACTCCGGCTCGGGCAGGAAGCGCCGGGCGAGATAGGTGACGGGCTTGCCCGCCGGGCCGATCCGGGTGCGGATCACGCTGTTGGCGTAGCGGCCATCGGGATCGTTCATGCCCATCTCCTCACAGGATCCGCTGGCCGGCGCCGAGCACCGCATCGAGCGACGTGGCACTTGCCGCGCGTGCCATCGCTTCCTTGGCGACCTGCTGCGCAAGGCTGATCTGATAGCCGGGGTGGGTGAACGGCAGGTCCGAATAGGTCAGCACCTTGAGACCCAGCGACACCTTGGCGCGGATCGGCCGCAGTCCGGGTTCGAACCCGTCCTCTGTGATTCCGAACTCCGCGATCCGCACCGGCAGGATCCGCTGGCTCCCGAACACGAACAGCGTGAACGGCGCCTGGGGCGGGATCAGCTCGATCGTGCCGAGCTGCGCGAGGATGGTGTTGGCGATGACCAGCTCGGTTGGCGGGGCGATCAGCATTTCCAGCGCCGCGAGCTGGCGCTGGACGCCGCCCGAGGGATCGTCGACGTCGCTGTCGGTGCCGTCCAGCTCGATGTCGAGCTTGATCGTCTCGTGCGGGGCACCGGCGATGCGGAACGCCTCCTCGCCCGCGGCATCGCCGCCCCCGGCGGTGCGCACTTCCAGCGTGCGGGTGAGCGTGCCGGGATTATACTGGAAGACGATCACGTTCGGGATCGGGCTCGGCAGCCGGAACGATACGATCGCGCCGCGCAGGGTGCGGGGGGAGAGCGGGGTCATGGCTCAGGGCTCTCCCGGACCGCGGAACGCGCTCGTCACCCGCCAATTGGTCACGCTGGGGCCGCTTTTCCGAGAGTTCTCCGCCCGGTTGAGCAACTGCAAATTGCTCTGCATCTCATACCATGTTTCGCGCGGCCCCTGCGGCAGGGCGTTCCCGGTATCTTGGAAATGTGTCGCGACCTCAACCTTGTGGTCGATGTGGACGTTGCCAGGCATGTTTAGGTCGAGATAGGGGACGACAGGATACATCCCGCCAGCGTCCCGCACGACGAATACTTTCGGCCGCGTGGCCGGGTTCGTAACATAGGGATTGGTTGCCCAGTACGGGTCCGTAAGCGCCTCGTGATTGAGGCGGTTAAATTCGGTATCTTTCCAGCTCGGATCGATCGTCGACGACCAACTGCTCTTGTAGAAGGTATTGCGCCACAGCGGGTAGCCCCGAAACTCGGGCCTTATCTCGTCATTCAGAACGAAGCGTGACGGGTGGCCCAGATCGGTAAGGTTCTTGATCCCGTGCGCAGCGCCGATATCGACGGCTGCCTGCAATACCTCGTTGAACCCCTGACGCGCCTGTTGCTGTGCCCATGCATGATTGTGGTGGGCACGCAGAACGATGGCATCGTAGTTGGCGTTGAAGAAGGTTTCGTATCGATCGATGTCCCGCCGGAGCAGACGACCGAGCGCGCGGGCAAGCTGGGTTTTGCCCGTCGTCTGCGCCTCTTGCTGTGCAGTTTCGACGGCGCGCTTGATTTGGTGAAAACTCGCGGAAGCCATTTCCAGCGCCAGCGAGCCGTTGCTGGCAAACAGTCGAAGCGTGTGGCTCTCCCCGTTCATGCTGAAACCTTGTTCGAAAATTGCTCCCGACGCAGCAGGCTCGGCGGTCCCGCGTATCGTGTTGAACACCTGACGAAGGGCTTGACCGAGTTGATCCTCGACTTGGCCCAGTTCACGCGGTTGTGCGGTGGAGGCGGCCTGACTGCCGGGGGACGCTGCGGCGGCTTGATCCGCCAGCGGGTCAAGCCGCTGCAGCAGGCTCCGAGCGGTATCGATGTGTGCTTCAGCGCCGCTGCGGGCAGAGCCGTCCAGTCGTGCCGCCTCGCCCGCCAGCGTATCCAGCCACTGGCCGAGCGGGCGCGGATCGGAGCGCAGCATCACGGTGGCGCCAGCCGCGCCGGTGCGGTCGATCGAGAGCGTGTGGTCCTGCCCCTCGGCGACGTCGATCACGACGGGGTGGCCGATCTGCGCGGGGGCACCGGCTCCCCCCGGGCTGGCGGGCTGCGCCTCGCCCGTACCGGCCCCGCGGCGGAGCCCGAGGCTTTGCAGGATGCGCTGGAGCATCGCGTCGACCGCGTCGGCAAGGCGCTGGCGGAGGTTCTGGATGATCTCGCGCACCCGCGCCGCGACGCCGGTGACGCCGAGCAGGCTCATCAGCAGGTCGATGACCACCGGCACCAGATTGCCGAGAACGCCTTCGATCGCCTGCTTGCCCGGCTCGAGCACGCCGGCGGCGATATTGGCGATCGCGCCGACCACGGCTTGCGCGATACCGAACAGCCGCTGCATCTGGCCGCTGACGAACTGGTAGACGTTCCAGATCGTCATCACCAGCTTCACGAGCGCGCCGACCGGATTGAACAGCGAGGCGAGCCAGGTGATCGACGCCAGGATCACCCGCTGCAGCACGAACTCGCGGATCGAGGCGAGCACGCTGTCGCGCAGACTCTCCAGCGAGCCTTGGATGCGCGCCCACAGCCCGGCCCAGCCTTCGGTGATCAGCGTGCCGATCCAACTCGCCATCATCTCCAGCCGCTGGACGTTCTCGGGGCCGATGATCCGCGCGGCACGCTCGCGCACGAAGTCCCAGGTGAGGCCCAGGATCTGCCGCGCGAGGTCGAGGACGGTCCAGAGGTTCCATTCGCTGGGGATCTGGATGTCGCCGAGCGCCCCGGTGAGCCAGCCGATGATGCCGCGCCGCAGATGCTCGCCGAAATGATCGGCGAACAGCCGCACGCCGCCCACCACCATGTCGATCATGTTGGAGACGAAGCGGCCCGGATCGTTGACGATCGTCGCCACCGCTTCGGACGCCTGCCCGATCAGCGCATGAAAGGCGGCGGGGTCGATCCCCAGCACCGACAGCACCGCGTCGAGCACCCGGACCAGCAGCGCGCTCCAGTCTCCGGTGAGCGCGGCGTGCAGCATGGCAAGCGCCGCGTTCATCGCGCCCTGGAACGCATCGAGCAGCGCGTTGACCGCGGTGGTCAGCGCGGCGGCGACGGCGTTCACGGTGCGCACCAGCTGCTGCGCGACGGCGTCGATCGCGCTGTTCACGCGCCGGACCGCACCGTCGATGGCGGCGTTGAGCGCGCGCGCGAGCGCGGGGAAGATCTCGCCGATCAGGCCGTCGACCAAGCCCTTCAGCACTTCGCCCAGTGCGCTGACCAGTGCCTGCAGCGCGCGCGAGACCGCCTCGATCAGGCCGACCACCGCACGCCGCGCAAGATCGATCAGCCCCATGATCGCGCTGCGCACCGCGTCGAAGATGCGGTTGACCAGCGATACCAGCGCATCAAAGGCATCGCGCAGGAAGGACACGGCGCGTTCCCACCAGCCGGCCTCCTGCGACTCCTTCTTCTTGCGAAGCCGCTCGCGTTCCGCGTCCGCCTCGCCGCGGCGGACTTCGGCCTCGGCGTCGCGCTCGGCCTGGTCGTAGCGCGCGTCGATCCGGCGCTGGCCGGCCTCGACTTCGCGCTGCGCCTCGTCGCGCTTGTCGCGCCGGGCGCGGGCGGCCTCGGCATTGACCGCGGCCATTTCGCGGTTCTGTGCGTCGACGGTTTCCTGACGCTTGTCCTGGATCGCCTGGCGCTCGTCGGCAACCGCCTGTCGCTGGCTGCCATCGGCTTCCTGCTCGGCGGTGCGGCGATCGGTTTCGGCCTGGTCGACAGCGGCCTGGTGTGCCGCGTCCCGGGTCTCCTGGGCGCGCGCCATCTCCTGCCGCGAGGCTTCGGCGCTGGCCTGCATCTGCGCGCCCGAGGCGGAATCGAAGCTGGCGACGACCGTGTCCGGCAGGGCGAGCGCCTGGAGCTGCTGGGCTTCGGGCGCAGGCTGCAGCGCTTCGGTCTCCGGCCCGGGAAAGGCGGGCGCGGGGGCGCTGGCGTGGAGTGCGCGCGGCACCACCTGTTCGGGCCCCGGCCCGTCCGTCACCGCCTGCGCAGCCTGCCGGCGTAGCGACGATGCCTGCTCGCGCTGGGCGGCCAGGGTCTCGTCGAGGCGTTGCGGATCATTGGCGCCGTCGCGCGGCACCTGGGCGCGATCGGTCACGCTGGTCGCGATGCCGGGATTGGCGGTGGAGACCGCATCGAGGCTCTCCTCCACCCGCTCCGGCGTCGTGCTTTCGGTGAAGCGGCGTTCGATCTCGCGCCCATAGGACGGATCGACGCCCAGCGACGGCTGGGCCGGGCCGTCGGGCACCAGCACGGTGGGCTCGGGCGCGGGGGCGAGCGCAAGGTCCGGCGCGTCCAAGGGCACCGCCACCGGCGCGGGCATGGGCAACGGCCCGTCGCCGCCCCGGCTCTCCACCGCGACCGTCGGCGTCGCCTCGCCGAGCTTGCCGTTGGATGTTGCGGCTGCGGCGCCGAGCCGCGCACCAAGCTCGGGCTGCACCACCGCCTGCTGCGAGGGCGCCATGGCGCCATAGGCCGCCATCACCGCGTCGGGGCTGTCGGCGGCCGCCAGCGCATCGCGCGCCGCCGCGGCGGCCGCGTCGCGCCGAGCCGCGAGGGCGGGATCGAGCGTGGGCTCGACGAACCCGGGCGGGGCGAAACTGGGTGCGACATCGCTCTGGCCCGCCTCGGGGG
>NZ_JAAILI010000005.1 GCF_012650175.1 Sphingomonas sp. S2M10 | reverse complement strand
TGCCTCCTCAGCTGGTCCAGGGACCGCCGAGGTTCGCAACCAATATAATGCGCAGCAACCGCGCCCACTATCACGGGAATTCGGTGGCTACGCCGCGTTCCTGCGCATTACCGCGACCTCGCGATAATCGATCTTATGCGCAGCTGCGCATAAGAGCGCGAAGGCGCCGGCATAGGCATCGTAGATGCGGGTCTGTTCGGGTGTGAGCTGGTGCTCGACCAGCTCATATTCGACGCCGTCATAAGAGAGCGAACGGGACGTATAGAGGCCGAGCGCCCGAAGGTCGCGGGCCAGCACCTCCATCGCCGCGACGCCGCCATTCTCGACGGCTTCCACGAATTCCGCGCGGTTGGCGAAGGGGAAATCGTCGCCGCCCCACAGGCCGAGCCGTTGGGCATAGGCGAGATTGTGGACGGTGGTCGCGCCGGTCGCCGAGACATAGACCACGCGGGCGTTCGGCAGCGCGTGCTGGAGCCGGAGCCCCGCACGGCCTTGCTGCGACGGGGCGACATCGCCCCGTTCTCCCTTGCCGCCCCCGGCGTTCTGCATCGCGTGGGACTCGTCGAAAATGATCACTCCGTCGAAATCGGAGCCCAACCATTCGACGATCTGCTTGACCCGTGAAAGCTTCTCGCCGCGGTCGTCGGACCGTAGCGTGGCATAGGTGGTGAATAGGACGCCTTCGGGCAGCCGGATCGACGTACCCTGAGGGAAGCGCGACAGCGGCGTGACCAGCAAGCGTTCCATGCCGAGCGCCGACCAGTCGCGCTGGGCGTCTTCGAGCAGCTTGTCGGACTTGGAGATCCAGACTGCCTTGCGGCGGTCCTGGAGCCAGTTATCGAGGATGATGCCGGCAGACTGGCGGCCCTTGCCGGCGCCGGTCCCATCGCCGAGCATGAAGCCACGGCGGAAGCGGACCGCGTTCGGGGCATCGTCCGGCGCGGCGGTGACGAGATCGCCGGTCTCGTCCACGGTCCAGGCCCCGGCGAGATATTCGCCATGCGTCTCGCCGGCATAGATGATCGTCTCGAGCTGGGCGTCGGATAGGATGCCGTCGGCGACGATCGGCGCCGGCAGCGTCGGTCGGTAGCTCGGCTTTGGCGGCGCGACCGAGGCCATGGCGGCGGACTGCACCAGCTTGGTCGGATGCGGCTGTGCGCCGGCGATGCGGATCGACTGGAGCGCATAGGCCTCATAGATCGACTCCGACAGGCGGCCGGTCTCCGGCGGCGTCCAGTCGATGGTCTCATAGTCGAGCGGCACGCCTTCGAGCTGGGCGATACGGCGGGCGGGCTGGGCCGTCGCCGCGCGGGCGAGATAGCCTCGCACCGTGCGCGGCGTTGCGGCCGGTGTCGCGGCGGGACGCATGATCGAGACCGGCAGGCGTGCCGGAAGCTGCGCGTCGATCCAGCCGAGCAAGGTCGCGACATCGGGTGCGATCCCGGCCGAATCCGGGAAATGCTCGGGGTCCTCGGCCGGCGCTTTGTCGATGACGGTCAGGCGGGTCTCGATGGTCGTGCCGTGCTTGGCATAGACCGAGCCGGCGATCGCGGCGGTGAACACGACGCGGCCGCGTCCCTGCAGGCGCACGAAGGCGTCCCGCCAGGCCGGAAGCTCGGGCGAGAAGTTCGCGCCCGTGATGGCGACGAGGCGTCCGCCGTCGGCCAGCCGGGCCAGCGCCGAGGCGATGTGCCGATAGGCGGCGTCCGCGACCCGCCCGGTGACGTTCGCCATCACCGAGAATGGCGGGTTCATGATGACGACGCTCGGCACAGCGGCCGGATCGAGATGGTCGTCGATCTGGGCGGCGTCGAAGCGCGTGACGGGCATGGCCGGAAAGAGAGAGGTGAGAAGATCGGCGCGGGTCTCGGCCAGCTCGTTGAGGATGAGCGATGCGCCTGCGGTCTCGGCGAGGACGGCGAGCAGTCCGGTCCCGGCGGACGGGTCCAGCACGCGATCTGCCGGGGCCAATGTTGCCGCCGTCAGCGCGGCAAGGCCGAGCGGGATCGGCGTCGAGAATTGCTGGAAGGCCTGCGCCTCCTCGGATCGGCGCGTGTGCGTCGGTAACAGTCCGACGATCTTCACAAGCGCGGAGAGTCGTGAAGCCGGCGATGCGGCTTTACGGAAAAGCGGCTTTCCGTATTTGCGTAGGAACAGGACGGTCGCGACCTCGCAGGCGTCATAGGCGGCTTTCCAGTCCCACGCGCCGGCTGCGTCGGACGCGCCGAAGGCATCCTCCATGGCGCTGCGCAGCATGGCGGCATCAACGGTGCGGCCCTGTTCGAGGTGGGAGAGGATGCGTTCGGCGGCGGCGAGGATAGAGGCGGCCGGCGGCGTGTGGGGGACAAGCGGGAGCGAAGCCGCGTGAGCGGCTGGAAGCGGATCATGAAGCATGAGAGGAACCTCGGAGAGCGGAACAGGAGCGAGCCGGCCCGGCGCTCTCTCTCGACCGGACGGGCTCAAACCCGTCCCGGCCACCCTCTCACTCTGGCGCGGCCGGAACCCGGCCTGTCGCACCGGCTTCCGGCGGTGCGGATGGGACGCTAAGTTCTCGTAGGAAAACAAGCCGCTGTGCCTCGCACCATTCGCGCGTGCCGCGCCGGCTGAGTGAGCATCGGAGGCGAGATGAAGGGCAGTGCGATTGGCATTCTCGGCGCGGCCTGTCTGGCTGTCGGCTTCGGTGCGGGTTTCGTGCTCAGGCCGGTGATCTCGCCGGTCACTGCATCTCCGGCCGTCGCCGCCGGCGTCGCAGAGCCGAGCGAGGGCGAAGCGACCGCGGCCGTGCGGCGCCATCGCCTGTTCACGGGCACGTCGCTGGCGAACGCGACGCTGAAGCTCGGCGATTGCTCGCCGGGTGGGGTCGGTCCGGGCGTGACCTGCATGACGCAGATCGTGCTCGATCCGACCAGGCCGAACGCGAGCCCGCAAAACCGGCCAATCGGATTTGCCCGCGTCAACGGGCAGTGGGAAGTTGCGGTCTGGTAGCGGCGAGCGAGGACATTGGGCGCGCGCTCGCCTATGTCGACGCGTCCGGCGGGCTGTAGATTTCGAAGGGATTGCCATCGGCGAGATGGCCGAACGGTGTGAAGACGAACTCGCCGTCATCGCGGCCGACGGCGCAGATCACGTAGCGCGGTTCGCCGGTTGCTACGTCGGTGCATTCCATCAGCGCCAGGTCGCCACTGTTCGCGGCGCGCAGGAGCGTCTGGAAGTTGGCGCGGGCATGGTCGGGGATGCTCATCGCGCGCCTCCCCTGGCAAGCCGGTCGGCGAGCCAGCGGCCGGTGCTCGTCCATGCGATCGTCTCGCCGGTGGCAAGATCGAGCACATGGGTGCCGCCCGAGAAACCATCGACCACGGGATCGGAGGCGATGCCGGCCCATTGAAATCCCCAACGGCCGGTCAGCGCGAGGGCCTCGGCGCAGCGCGTCACGAAGGTGATCGCAAGCTGCGGATCTGCGGTGCCGGGATCGCGCAGCCAGAGCCGCGACGCACCGTGATCGGGTGTCACAGATAGATGAAACGGCTCGGCCGGCGGGTCTTCGCGGTCGTTCTCGGCCATCAAGGCGGCGTAGATGTCGAAGGCCCGGGCGACGTTGGCGGAGGTGCCGACATCGAGCAGGCAGGAATAGCGGGTGGAGAAATCGGTCATGGCGGGCTCCGGAAACGAAAAGAGCCCGGCGCTCGGGCCGGGCTCGGAGTGGGTTCGGGGTGGCGCGGCTAGTAGCCGAACTGCCAGGATGGCCAGGCCTGGCCGTCGTCGGCGGCGCGGATGGCGTCGGCGAGATAGGCGGGATCGCCTTCGACGACGACGGGGGCGCGCACCGGGGTTTCGTCGATGATCGTCACGCGGCCGACGATGCCGTCCTCGACCTCGACATGTACGGGAACGAGGTACTGGAAGACGACGCGGCGTGGCGACGGGTTGGATCGCGACATGGCGATGCTCCTTCAATCGGGGAAAGGACCGGAGCGGCCGAAGCCGCTCCGGGTGCTCGTCATTCGGCTGCGACAAGGTGCGCTTCGTCGTCGGTGGCCTCCGCCGTGACAACCTCGTCGTCGCCGGCGAGGAACGCGGGCAGCGCCGCATCGTCGTCCTCGCCGCCAGCCTCGACTTCCGGCGTGGGCGCCTCGGCATCGTCGATCAGGCGCAGCGGCTCGGGCAGCCAGCCGGTCTCGGCGAGCAGCCTCTCGGCCTCCTTGGCCATGTCGCCCTTCTTTAGGTGGTCGATGAGCTGCGCGGCCTGCTCGCCGATGCCCTCGCGAACCGCCTGCAGGATGCGGGGCTTGGTGACACGGTTGAGGTAGTTGCCGAAGGTCGGGCGCCAGCCGGCCTCCACCAGATCGAGCCCCGTCGCTTTGGTCAGGCGGTCGGCCTGGGCGAGCCGCATGTCGAGCGTGTGCTGCGACACGCCGCCGGCGCTGTGCGGGTTCGGCCGCTCATAGAGCGCGTTGACGCCGTAGCTGACGCAATGCGCCAGCAGCGCCATCCGGCTGGCGTCGTCCAGGCCCGCGAGCCAATCCCACAGTGCATCGTCGTCCTTCGGGATGTCGCCGGCCCAGGCGGCGTGACGGTCCTGCACCGCGCGGGCGGACGGGCTGTCCTTCAGCCCATCGTCCTGCGCCGGGAAGAAGACGTGCTTCACCCCGGCCTCCATGGCGCCCGTATACATGCGGGTCATGAAGGTGTCCGACACCAGCTTGTGGAGCAGCGCGGTCATGGCGACGTGCGGGTTCTCCGCGACGGCGTTGCGCAGCGCGAGGGTGCGATAGGCCGTCAGCTCGATGACCAGGCGCTCGGGGAGCGGCTTGATCGCGTCGTCTTCGTCGTCCTCCGCCTCGACGGGCTGGCCGCCGATCGTGATGACGGCGCGCTGCAAGGCCGGCACACCGGGTTCGCCCGGCTGATGCTCGGTGTCGTCCCCATCGGCCTCGATGCCGGGCTCGGGAGCCTCGTCCTCGGCCCGGACATAGCCGCGATCGATGGCGATGCTGCCGTCATGGGCGATGCTGATGAAAGCGCCCGCGCGGGCGATGTCGACGGCCTCGAAGCGGACCGGACGGGTTTCGAAGGCCGACAGCGCCGTCTCGATCTCCCCAAGCCGCAGGTCGACCTCGTCGGGCAGCTCGTCGGCGTCTTCATATTCCGCCTCGAGCTTCTGATATTCGGCGTTGAGCGCCTCGATCGTCGCCTGTTCTTCCGCCGTCAAGTCGAGCGGCTCGCCCTGCAGCTCGCGCAGGCCGCGCGTGGCGTCGTAGGGGAAGCTGACTGCGACCTCGATCCACTTCCAGCCCTCGGCGGCGATCGTCTCAGCCGTCGCCTTCAGCTTCTCGGCGACCAGCCGATCGAGCAGCGCCGCATCCTGCAGCCAGCCGCCGTCATCGGACTGGAACAGGTCTCGCATGACGATGCCGCCGGCCGCCTCGTAGGCGTCGACACCGACGAAGACGGCGCGCTTGTCGGAGGCGCGCACCGTGGTCTCGGTGAGCATGCGACGGATCTGATAGGGCTCCTTCGACCAGGCGTCCTTGATCGCCTCCCAGACCTGCTCCTGGCGGGCATGGTCGTCGGTGACGGTGAAGGCCATGAGCTGGTCGAGCGTCATGCCGTCCTCGGCATAGACGTCGAGCAGGACGGGCGATGCGGCCGCGAGGCGCAGGCGCTGCTTGACCACCTGGACCGGGACGAAGAGCGCTGCGGCGATCTCCTCCTCGGTCTTGCCCTTCACCCGCATATCCTGGAAGGCGCGGAACTGGTCCAGCGGATGAAGCGGCGCGCGATCGATATTCTCGACCAGCGACACTTCCTCGGACAGGACCTCGTCGTCGCGCTTGCGCACGACGCACGGCACGGGGGCGATCTTGGCGAGGCGCTTCTGCTTGACCAGCAGCTCCAGCGCACGGAAGCGGCGGCCGCCGGCCGGGACCTCGAACATGCCGGTCTCCTGACCTTCGGCGTCGACCACGGGCACGACGCTGAGGCTCTGGATCAGGCCGCGACGCGCGATCGAGGCCGCCAGGTCCTCGATCGAGATGCCGGCCTTCACACGCCGGACGTTGGACTGGCTGAGCACCAGCTTGTTGAAGGGGATGTCGCGTGAGGACGACAGGATGATCTTCTGAACTGCAGTAGCCATCGGGGATTACTCCGCGACGGGCGCCGAGAGACTCTCTCTCAGCCCTAAACCCGTCACGAAGCGAAGCGCCGCCCTCTTCCTCTAAAGGGGGCAGCGCCACGGACCGGGAAACCAGAAAGGCACGGAAGCGCAGAGCCGGAGACACGCAAACCGCATCCCCGGCCTTGCGGAGATCAGGCCGCCCGATCGAGCAGCTTCTTAGCCTTGGCCTCCATGTCGAGACGGGCGTCCTGATGCGCCTTGTCGCGGGCAACGGCGGTGATGCCCTGCACGAAATCGAAGATCGACTCGGGCGGCCGGCCTTCCTCGGCCAGCACGGTGTCGATGATCTTGCTGGTCTCGGCCTTCGAAAAGCCGCGGCGGCGCAGGAAGTCGGTACGGTCCTCATCGGTGCGTGCCACGATTCTCTCGCGGGCTGCCTTTATGCCGTTTACGAAAGGCAGGGCTGAGGAGTTGGCGAAGTTCGCCAGCGCCGGCGCCGCCTCATGGGCGAAGCGGTTGGCGGCATATTTGGAGTGGCGGATGGTGATTTCCTCGAAATCCTCCACGCCCCATAAATTGCGATTCTGGCAGACCGCCCGCAGATAGAAGCTCGCCATGCCGAGCGTCTTGGCGCCCACCTCGGAGTTCCAGCAGTAGAAGCCGCGGAAATAGAGATCCGGCGAGCCGTCCGCCAGCCGTCCGGCCTCGATCGGGTTCAGGTCGTCGACGAGGAACAGGAAGACATCCCGATCGGAGGCATAGAGCGTCGTGGTGTCTTTGGTGATGTCGACGCGCGGATTGTAGATGCCGGTCGACCAGTCCAGCACGCCTGGCACCTTCCAGCGTGTGTCGCCCGTGCCGTTGCCGGCGATGCGCTGCACCGCCTCGACCAGCTCGTGGTCGAAGATGCGGCCATAGTCCGGGCCGGTGACGGCGCGCAGTTCGACACGGCCGTTATCGGTTTCGAGCGTCTTGATCTGCTCGGCCCGATTGGACGTCAGGCCATATTGCAGGTTGATGGCGGCGAGCGGCGCCGGGAGTTGGCGCAGATAGGCGGCCGGCGCGCCGACCAGGCCGGCCAGTTGGCCGAAGCTCCAATGGGTCGGGGCGATAGGCGTATCCGTGCCGGGAAGGATCAACGCCAGGCGTTCCGGGTCGCGGCGGTTCGCCTCCACATGGATGAGTGCGCTTTCCACGACACGCGTCCGGCTGCGGTCGGCCCGGTCGCGAACGGAATGCGCCAGCTCGGACAGAGATAGATAGCGCTCATCCGCTGGCCGGGAGAACCATTCGGACGAGACGCGGCCGATCTGCTCGCCACGGCTGACATCGACCTTGTAACCGCCACGCGCATCACTGCGCGCATCGAGGACCTGTATGTTCATGGGACCAATCTCCACGACGGGCACCGGAAGCTCTCTCCCAGCTCTCAACCCGTCACGGAAAACCGGTCCGCACTCTCACTCTCAGGGGGCGTTGCGGGGTCTCCCCGCAGAAGGGGTCGACCGAGACAAAGGCTCGGCCGCCGGGGAATGCTTTCCCCTCAAGGTCATCTCTGGAAGCCTCGACGGCCCACAACTAGGACATCGGCCGCGCGATCAGCTCCCGCAGGGGCCGCAAGCACCCCGTTGAATCCCCAGGATGGGTTCGATATAAAGTTCCTGTTTTGTTCCTGCGTTGATTGAGGGAAGCACAGCCGGTCGAGATGTCGCCCACACTGGTCTGGCCGGCTGGGCGGCTGAGCTTCGCATCCCACGGGTCGAAAGAATGGTTAGGAAACTCTGTGGTAGAGAGGAAACGGTGGCGCTTTTGGCCTGATTCCGATAGCGTTGGCGAAGCAAGCGAGAGCCAAAAGCATCTGAGCAGGCAACAGTATAGCGAGGCCCAACCAAAGAAAGGAGGCGAGCATGTCGACTAAGCAAATTCTCGCACTCCTGAACTCGCATATCGACGGGGATGAGGACCAGCTCCTGTCGATCGCCTTGCAGATCGCCGCTCAGGAAGCTCGCCAGGGCCGTGCGGATGACGCTGAGAAGCTGAAACGGCTTGTCCAGAAGGCACGTGATCAGCGAGGGACCGGCAAACCTGCCGGCGGACAGACCCCGATCCCGCTCGCCCGGCCGCGCGGCGAATTGCAGGGCCTCGTCGAGAGCGCCTATCCCAAGGTTGCGCTCTCGAGCATGGTGCTCTCCGATGAAATTGCCAAGCGGCTGGGCCGTGTCGTCCGCCAGCAGCAGGAGCGTGCGACCCTGCGTGAGCACGGACAGACCCCCGCCACGCACATGCTCCTTGTTGGCCCGCCCGGAACGGGCAAGACGATGACGGCCTCGGCCTTGGCCGGCGAACTGCGGCTGCCGCTGTTCACGGTCCGGCTCGAATCGCTGTTCAGCCGGTTTTTCGGCGAGACCGCCGGCAAGCTGCGCTTGCTCTTCGACCAGATTGCGCAGACCCGCGGCGTCTATCTACTTGATGAGTTCGACGCGATCGGCTCTCGCCGAGGCCACCCGAACGATGTCGGCGAAATACGACGGGTTCTGAATTCGGTGCTGGCCTTCATGGAGGAGCCAAATTCAACCGACAGTCTCGTGCTGGCCGCGACCAATCATGTCGAGATCCTGGACGAAGCTCTGGCGCGTCGTTTCGACGAAGTGGTCGAATATACATTGCCAGACGCGACGTCAGCGCGGGCCATCGTTGAACGTCGGCTTGGCAAGTTCAAGTTCGCGTCGACGGTATGGCCCGGCATTGAAAGCGTGCTCGAAGGCCTGAGCCAGGGCGAGTTGGTCCGCGCGGCCGATGCCGTCGTCAAGGACGCCATCCTGGAAGGCGCCTCGAAGGTATCGCCCGATGCCTTGCGTGACGCGCTCCAAAATCGACAGACTTTGAAGGGCAAGTTCCGTCGCCAACCCGGCCGTTAGGCAGGCTCCGCCGAACGGATCGAACGGAACGCGAATGAAGAAGTAGGAGCCTATGGCAGAGCCCGATAATTTCGACACGAGAGACCGCGCGCATATCTCGATCGACGTCTTTCGTGAGACCGCGGCCTATACCTTTCCCTCACGCAATCAGGAACGCAAACCCCTCCGGGGAGACTATACGGCGCATGCGACGCAGCTCCTCGACCAGCTCGCAGCGGCGCTGGGGACGGTTCCGGCTGCCGCTGCCGACCCGCGCCTGCCCATACAGGGGCTGAAATCCGGTACTGTCGTGGAGGTCACGACGCTGCCGCCAGCGGAAGACTCCCGGATCAAGGCCGTGAAGGTGCCCGCGGCGCTGGAGTTTCCTACACAGGACGTTGTGATCTTGCGATCGGAGCGCAACGAGGACCGCACCGAAAGCGCCTTGGTGTTCGTGCCGGATGATGCCCGCGCCTTCCTGCGCAATCGCATCGCTGACTATGGACGCGATCCCGGCAATCAGAGACGCCCCGATGCCGAGCGGTTCGAGGTGATCGAGGAAGTCAGGGCTGCAGAAGCCGTATCGCTGTTCACCGGCGAGGTGGATCTGGCTGCGCCCGACATCCTATGGTGGGAGCTCTGGGTTCGCCAGCCGGTCGCACTAGCGGATCGCCTGGTGGCGGCGGCCCGCAATGCGAACATCGATGTGCACGGCGATCGCCTGATCTTTCCCGACACGACGGTTGTCTTCATTCACGCGGTTGCTGCGGCGGTGGCAGCGTTCGCGGCGCGCGTGCCAGGCGCCATCACCGAAATTCGCCGCGCGACGGGAACGATCGAGCCTTTCCTCGACCGTGGGGAGACCGGTCTTGGACAGCATGACTGGGTGGAAGAGCTGGCGCAGCGCGTGAGCCCGCCGTCTCCTGACGCTCCCGTGGTCTGTACGCTCGACACTGGCGTGATGGCGGCTCATCCGTTGATTGCGCCCGGCCTGCGCGGCGCTTGGGCTTACGATCCCGCCTGGGGTGCGGACGATCACCAGCCGCATGGCGGTCACGGCACGCCGCTTGCGGGGCTCGTACTCTACGGCGACCTGGAACCGTTGATGAACGATGAGCGTCCTGTCGAACTCACCCATGGCGCCGAATCCATGAAGCTGCTGCCGCCCGGCGGGTTTCCGCCAACAAAGCCGCCCAGCTACGGTGTGGTGACCCAGGGCGCCGTCAGTTCGGTCGAGATCGAGCGCCCGGATGTGGTGCGGAGCTTTTGCATCGCCACGTCCGCCACCGATTTCCCTCCAAGCCGGCCATCGACTTGGAGCGGTGCGATCGACCAGATCGCGGCGGGGGCCATGCCAGGCGAGGCTGATGACACCGTCCCGGCCGCGGAACGACCGAAGAGGCTGATCGTCGTCGCCACCGGGAACGTCTCTGGTGGCATGGCGGTGGACGTCCTTCCTTCGCAGCCTCTGGAAGACCCGTCACAGAGCTGGAACGCCCTGACCATCGGCGGCTTCACGCGCAAGGAGCAGCCGCCGGCGCCGCCGCCGGTGTTGCAGGCCGCCGTTCCGGCCAATCACCGCAGCCCGTTCAGTCGTGGCTCACAGTCGCTGCCCGACGACCTGACGCCGATTAAGCCGGAAGTCTTGTTCGAGGCCGGCAATATGATGTCGGACGCGACCGGCTTCTGCGGCTGGGACCCGGCCGTCTCTCTCCTGTCGGCCGGCTCCGATGTGACGGCTGAACCGCTTGTCCCGTTCTGGGCGACGAGCGCTGCCGCCGGCATGGCCGGAAACTTCATCGGCCGCCTGCAGGCGGCTCGGCCGGACCTGTGGGCGGAGACGCACCGCGCACTGACCGTGGATTCGGCCCGATGGCCCGAACCGATCCGGAGAAAGTTCATCGGCACCGGTGCCCACTGGAAGACCAGGAAGGCGGCCACCAAGGGCAAGAAGCAGGAGATGCTTCGCGAGTTCGGTTACGGCGTACCGGACATCGAGCGAGCGATCCTGTCGGCGCGCAATGACGCCACGCTCGTCGCCCAGGCCGAGATTCAGCCCTTCGCGATCGGTGCGGACGGCCGGACCGGCGTGTTCAATGAGATGCACTTCTACGATCTGCCTTGGCCGAAAGCAGCGCTGGAGAAGCTCGAAAACGAGATTGTCACGATGAAGGTGACCTTGTCGTATTTCATCGAGCCGAACTTGGCGGGCAAGGCGGCGACCCGACCGGACACCTATCGTTCTTTCGGGCTGCGGTTTGACATGAAGAAGCGCACCGAGACGGCAGCGCGCTTCCGTAGCCGGATTTCAGCGAGCCAGGCCAAGGACGGCACCGAAGCCGATGGCGAGGCCAGTTGCTGGCTTCTAGGGCCAAAAGCTATCCAGGCGGGGTCGCTGCATTGCGATCTGTGGCGCGGCAGGGCGATCGAACTGGCAGGTCACGACGCCATCGCGGTCTATCCGGTCGGGGGATGGTGGAAGTCGCACGTCGGCCAGAAGCGGGTGGCTGATAAGGCGCGGTACGCTCTGGTCATTTCCATCTCTGCGCCCGGCCAAGATGTCGATCTCTACAGTGAGATCAGCACGCTTGTTGAGAACAAAGAGATAGAAGTGCTACTCGGTTAGCGTACCGATTAAGAGGGCGGGACAAAGCCGCAGTGGGCGGGTTGGGCGGGCATGGACGCTCTCGTACCGGTGTTCAAGGGGCACTTCACTCTTGAAGGCCTACGGCGTTACGCGAACAGGCGAGCGACCTCGGCCATCGGGAGGAAAAGACGGCGGCCGGCGTTATCCAAGGGAAGGAAGTCGTAGGCGCGGTAGAAAGCTCCTGCGGCTTCGTCCTTCGCGTCGACCAGGATGGCGAATGTGGTGATTTCGCTGCGCAGCGCTCGTGCGAAGGCGTCCAAAAGCATGTGCTCGCCCAGTCGGCGTCCGCGATGGCGCCGATCGACGGCGAGTCGCCCGAGCAACGTCGCCGGTACGACGGGGTAGCGCGGCAAGCGCTTCGTCAGCGTTGCCGGAAGGTTGGACAGAGCGATCGATGTTCTGGCAAGTGTCGAGAACGCGAGAGGCGTGAGATCACCCTCTACGAGGACGAAACAGGAGGCGACGCGTCGGCGAACGTCCTGACTGGCTTGGGTGCGGAAATATCGGTCTAGCGCGTCCACGCCGGACTCGAACCCGGCGCGATCGTGAGTGTCGTCGAGTGTCTGGATCAACAAGGGCTAGCGAGCATTCGGCTCATGCGCCGCGACCGACGCCATATAGCGCCGAGCGGCCGCGGAAAGTCGCGAGCCGGGCTCTCGGGGGTTCAGGAGAGCCTCGGCGAAAGCGCGGCTTTCATCAACCGCTAGCTTGACCGACTGCAGGTCCTCAAGGGTGCGCACGGCGGCCTCATGCACGCTCGAGATGACAAAATCCGTGAGCGTTCGGCCCTGCAACTCGGCAGCACGGAGGAAAAGTTCCTTCTGATCAGAGGACACACGCGCCTCCAATCGCTCGCTGCGGGCCGCGACCCGCCTTTTCGCCGCCGTATGTTTCATGGGCCATTGCCTTAATGATCGCCTGAAGGCTATTGTACGGCTTACAGCCGGACGCATCAAGGGGGTGAAGGCGAGCCTTTGGGCGGTTCAGCTTCTTGGTGCGCGGTAATAGGCGCACAAGACCATGAGCACGAACGACGATCAGACACCTTCTCGACCCGACCTTCCGGCCGGCTGGGCGGTGGTCCGCGTCGACCAGGCCGGCGCCGTTCGACTCGGCCGTCAACGGTCCCCGGATCAAGCCATGGGCGAACACCTGACCAAATATATTCGAGCCGCGAATATCACCCCTGCGGGTATCAATCTTGATGACCTGCTGGAGATGAATTTCACCCCGGCCGAGCAGCAGGTGTTCGGTCTTGAGGTGGGGGATGTCCTGCTGACCGAAGCCTCGGGGAGCGCTAGCCAAGTCGGCCGATCAGCGATCTGGCGCGGTGAGGTGCAGCCCTGCTGCTATCAGAACACGGTCATCCGTTTTCGCCCCCATCTAACCACGCCCGAGTATGCGTTGATCGTATTCCGACAAATGGCCGTATCCGGCGCCTTCGCTCAAGCCGCTCGAGGTGTCGGCATTCAGCATCTCGGCGCTTCGCGATTCGCAGAACTAGACTTTCCATTGCCACCGTTGAAGGAACAGGCGCGGATCGTTGCCATAGCTGACCAACGCTTGACCGAAATCCGCGAGGCCGAGACGCGACTCCAGTCCGCATTGCGGCTTCTGGATGAGCAGCTCCGAGAGGTGCTCGCTGCGGCCGTTGCCGGTGAGCTGGTCGCGCAGCGGGATGAAGAGCTATCCGAGCGCAGCCGCACGCCGGCGAGCGCGGCGCGCGCTGAACCAGATCTATTCGGTCAAAGCGAACGGGCGCCTAACCTAGAAGGCTTTGACCCGGTGCTTCCCGCGGGCTGGGCTTGGTCGCGCGTCGATGGGGCGGGCGAGGTGACCCTCGGCCGCCAGCGTTCACCCAAGCATGAACGCGGCAAGCACATGCGGCCCTATCTTCGGGTCGCCAACGTCTATGAGGATCGGATCGATACCTCGGACGTGCTCCGCATGAACTTCGAGCCTGAGGAAGTGGCCATCTATGAATTGCGCGACGGGGACATTCTGCTGAACGAGGGACAGAGCCCTGAGCTGGTGGGTCGCCCAGCGATCTACCGAGGTGAGGTGCCGGGCGCGTGCTTCCAGAATACGCTTATACGCTTCAGAGCGTATGAGCACGTGGACCCCAATTACGCGCTGTTGGTCTTTCGACACTACATGCATTCGGGTGTTTTCAAATCCATTGCCCGGTGGTCGACCAACATTGCCCATCTAGGCTCAGGACCTATTAAATTGCTTGCATGACGGGCGTTGCTCTGATTCCCGATAGGGATCGGGGAGGCGTTGATGAGCGATCTTTTGTGGTTGTCGGACAGGCAGATGGCGGTGATTGCGCCGTTCTTTCCGTTGGCGCACGGCGTACCTCGGGTGGATGACCGGCGGGTGGTGTCGGGGATCGTGTTCGTGATCCGGAACGGCCTGCGCTGGCGCGATGCGCCGTCGGCCTATGGGCCGCACAAGACGCTGTATAATCGGTTTGTGCGCTGGAGCCGCCTGGGGGTGTTCGACCGCATCTTCGCGGCCCTGGCCGGACAGGCGGGAGAGCCGGACGCCATCATGATCGACAGCACCCACCTGAAGGCGCATCGCACGGCGGCGAGCCTGCTCAAAAAGGGGATGTTCCCCGCCGCATCGGGCGAACCAAGGGCGGCCTGAACTCCAAGCTGCACACCGTCTGCGACGACCGGGGGCGGCCCCTGGTCATGCTGCTCACCGAAGGCCAGATGAGCGACCACAGGGGCGCCGCCCTCATGCTGGGCGCCCTGCCGCGCGCCCGCGTCCTCATCGGCGACAGGGGCTACGACAGCCGCGGCTTCCGCGACGCTCTCGCCGCCCGCGGAACCGACGCCTGCATCCCCTCAAGCCGCAGCCGCAAGATCCCAATCCCCCACGACCCGGCCGTCTATCGCCGCCGACACAGGATCGAGAACCTCTTCGCCCGCCTCAAGGACTGGCGCCGCATCGCCACCCGCTACGACCGGTGCGCCCACACCTTCATGGCCGCCATCACCATCGCCGCCATCATGATCTTCTGGATCAATGAGTCCTGAGCCTAGGCCTAGAGCGATACCGGGCGTTGCCGTTCCCGACGCCACCTTTGGCGGAGCAGGCGAGGATTGTGCAGGCGGCGCGAGATCGGCTGCGCATCACACAACAACAGATATCAGCCGTACGGACCTCGTTGGCTCGCCTGCCTGATCTCGAGCAGGAGCTGTTCGCTGCGGCCGTGGCCGGAGAACTCGCTCCTCAGGATCCCAACGATGAGCCGGCGTCGGCGCTCGCAATCAGGCTGGGCGGTCCGCCGCAGGCTGTGACCGCGGTGACGACGAAGAGCTCGGGAGGAAAGAATATGCCGCAACGTAAACCACGCCCATCGCGACAGGCGGAGCCAAGTCCTGATCTGACGTCCGTCCTCCGCGAGAATGGCGGGGTTCTTCCCTTGCCGGATCTGTTCGCATTAGCGGGATACAATCGCGACATGCCCGAGCATGTCGAACTTTTCTACCTCGCGCTTCGCGAGGGCATGAAAGGAAGCTTGCGGCTGAGAGGCGAGGCAACCGAGAACGCCGAAGTGGAGATCGTCGATGCGGCTTGAGAAGGTCAGGATCGGCTCCTTCAAAAACCTTCGTGACCTTAACGTCGTCTTCGACGAGCTCTCACCTTACACCGTCCTCGTTGGCGAAAACGGTGCCGGGAAGTCGAATCTGATCGAGGGCCTAGCGCTGGTCTTCCGCAACCTCGATCTCGATGTGGAGGCCCCCTTCGACTACGAGCTGCAATATGAGTGCCGTGACAACATCATATCGGTCAAGGCGAAGGCCGACCAGCATCCCAGCTTTCGGATAAGGCGGCCGGGCGAAGAGTCGTTCGCGGACTTATCCCGCAAGGCCTTCATGGCGGAGGACGCGGATGGGCGGCCTCGCCACCGGCCGGCGTTTGTGTTCGGCTATTACTCTGGGCCGAGTGATCGCCTAACGTCGATCTTCGAGAAGCATCGGGAGCGCTTTTACAGCTGGATCATCAAAGCGCCGGAGCAACGTGGGAAGGCGATCGCTGACCCGAATTCGCTGCGACGGCTGTTCTACGCCGAAACGCTGCACGGCCAGTT
Organism: Sphingomonas sp. S2M10; assembly: GCF_012650175.1. GTDB lineage: Bacteria > Pseudomonadota > Alphaproteobacteria > Sphingomonadales > Sphingomonadaceae > Sphingomonas. The sequence goes on along the minus strand of NZ_JAAILI010000005.1, from coordinate 92,067 downwards.
CGCCCTGATCGCCTTCTTCATGGAGGCGAGTGAGGCGTCGAAGGCCGACCGCGACTTCCTTCGCGACCACCTGCAAATCGAGGGTCTCGACAGTGTTCTGTTCGCTCTCAAGGAGCCGCCGTGGAAGCGCAAAGGCGGCGATCCGCGTTTCTGGAACGCCGTGGGCGAGGTTCAGCAGTTTCTTGCTTACCTTTACGACAAGGCACTGTTGCCGCTCCGTATGACGCGGCGAATTCCGATCGACTTGACCAAGAACCCGATCGTTCAGAGCTTATACCTGTTCCTCTCCAACACCGACGCGCTGGCCGAAGTTTACCGAACCTACGGCAACCAATATGCCTTCTTCACGGCATTGGAGAGCATGCACCTATCGAAAGTGCTCGGCGAGGTGCGCACTCGCGTCAAGATGACGCCGGAAGCTGGCGGCGGGAACGTGACCTACCGCGACTTGAGCGAGGGCGAACAGCAGTTGTTGCTCGTGCTCGGGCTTCTGAAATTTACCGCGAGGGATGAAGCTCTCTTCCTGCTCGATGAGCCGGACACCCATTTGAACCCCGCCTGGAGCACTCAGTATCTCAGTTTCCTCGACCGTTTCATCCGCGATCGGGACAGTTGCCATATTGTGATGTCGACGCATGATCCGTTGGTCTTCGCTGGATTGAAGCGCGAACAGGTGCGGATTTTTCGGCGTGACGAACAGGGGTGCGCCGTTGCTGACCCTCCTGACCAAGACCCGCGGGGCATGGGCGTCGCAGCTATTCTAACAAGCGATCTCTTCCGGCTGCGCACCACATTGGACCCCGAAACCCAGGCGGATCTTGATAAGCAACGCCTGTTGGCCATGAAGGAGAACCTCACTGATGACGATCAGGCCGAACTGGCGCGGCTGCGGGAGGTGCTGCGCGGGCGCGGTTTCGACCTGACGCAGCGCGATCCACTTTATCAGGAATTCCTGAAGGCCTGGACTGCCCAGGAGGACCCTCGCTGGCGCGAGACTGTGGAACTCACCCCTGAACAGCAGCAGGCGCGGAGCCGTTTAGCCGCTCGCATCGTCGAGGAGCTGCGTCGCGAGCAGGGCATGTCGTAACGCGATGCAGTACATTAATTTGGAAGATATCCTGCCCAACATCCGGCATCTGCTCGCCGATCTGCAAACGGCGCAAGACCTCATCATGGCCGAAGCCGACCCCCGCCGTCGGGCTGCGCTCATTGAGGCAAACCAGAACCGGTGGACTGCGTTGCGCGACGCCTTCGAGGGCGCGTCGGGCGGCAAATGCTGGTACACCGAGTGTGAGAGTCCTGGCGCGGACAACGACATCGACCATTTCCGGCCGAAGGGGAAGGTAAAAGAGGACCGGCGTCATCCCGGCTACTATTGGCTGGCCTTTGACTGGCGCAACATGCGGTTGAGCTGTCAGCGAGCGAACCGGCCACGGATTGCTCCGGGCGCCCGCGTTGCCGGCGGGAAATCGACCCATTTCCCGCTTCTCGCGACCGGTGTACGCGCAACCGAGCCAGGCGACGACATCCGTCTTGAGCATCCGGCTTTGCTGGATCCCACCGACCCCGGGGATCCGATTTTGCTGACGTTTTTACCGAACGGCGAGATCGATCTGTCTCCGCAGTATCGCGGAAATGCTGTCGCTGAAGCCAAGATCGCCGCCAGTCGATTGGGCCTGCACCTAAACTGGCCAAAGTTCGTGGAGGGCCGCATGACGCTCTACAACATTATTGAGCGCGACGTGGAGCGCGGCAAGCGAGAAGCGCCGAACGACTACCTTGGGATGCCGCAAGCCTCGCAAGCCTTCAAGGATGTGATCGGTGACCTCAAAAGGCGGCTGAACCCGAGGGCGCAGTACGCGGCTGCGGCCAAGGTCTACGTCGAATCGTTTCGTGATATTTGGTGGATTAACGACGTGGTGTTGAAGCTCTGATTATGGTGGGAACCCAGCAACGCGCCGATGGCGCACAGAACATTGTTCGTCGCCTCTGGCAGTATTGCAATATCCTGCGGGATGATGGCTTGTCTTACCCAGATTATGTCGAGCAGCTTACTTATCTGCTGTTTCTCAAGATGGCGGACGAGCAAGCGGGTGAGATGGTCCCAAAGGAGCTCTCGTGGGGCGTTCTTGCCAGCCTTGATGCGGTCGAGATGCACGCGCATTACACCCGTATTCTGCCCGCCCTCGGTGAGCTGGGAGGAATGCTGGGCCTGATTTTTGGCAACGCCAAAAACAAGATACGCGATCCCGCAAAACTGCGGCTCCTCATCGTTGATCTGATTGGCCAGACGGAGTGGACAGGCCTATCCGATGATCTGAAAGGGGACGCGTACGAGGGGCTGCTTGAGAAGAATGCACGCGACACCAAGAGCGGGGCAGGCCAGTATTTCACTCCGCGCCCCTTGATCGAGGCCGTTGTCGCTTGTGTGGATCCGCGTCTGGGCGAAGTCATCTGTGATCCAGCGTGCGGCACAGCCGGATTTTTGCTCGCGGCTCACGACTACCTCCGAGAGAATAATCCCGAAATGACGCCGCGGCAACGCAAACAGCTTGCCACCAAAGCGATCCGCGGGGTCGAACTCGTCGAAGAGGTTGCACGGTTAGCCACGATGAACCTGCTGCTGCATGGCGTCGGCGGCAATGCCGAAGATGAGCTGCCGATCGCGTGCGAGGACAGCCTGAAGGCACCACCAAAGATGCAGGTCGATGTGGTGCTTACGAATCCCCCCTTCGGCATCAAAGGCAGCGTGACCTATTCACAAGGGAAGTCGTCCCGGGTCGACGACAGCCTTACTATCGTTCGCCCCGACTTTTGGGTTCAGACCGCCAACAAGCAGTTGAACTTCATGCAGCACATCGTGGCGCTGCTGAAACCGGGCGGCCGTGCGGCGGTCGTCGTGCCAGACAATGTTCTCTTTGAGACCGGTGCCGCAGCATCGGTTCGCCGCCGCTTGGTTGAGACATGCCGGCTCCACACCATCCTGCGGCTTCCGCCGGGCCTGTTTTATGCCGCGGGCGTTAAGTCAAACGTCGTCTTTTTCGACAAGCCGGTTCGCGCCTCCGGCGGTCCTGCGGAATCGATCTGGGTCTATGACCTTCGGTCTGACAAGCGCTTTTCGCTCCGTACCAAGCCGCTGCAGGCTGAAGACCTTCGCGAATTCGTAACGCTGTTCAAATCGGATCATCGGGAAAGCGGCGATCGGCACCGGCAATTTGCGACGTCTCACGTCCTCGCGAACGCTGACTGCCGGCTCGATCTTACGTGGAGCGCGACTGGGGCGGCGCAACGCACGCCCGGCCTCGCTCGTCTCGATGAGCTGTCGGAGTTGGTCGCTGATGATCTCCGGCGGGCGCTGGAACTCATCACTAAGGCGAAGGCTTGAATAACGACCATCGCCTCGTTCCGCCTTTAGGTCCCCGAGTTTCGGCAGCATCGATGTCGCGGGTTATGCCGAAGCGATCGCGCAGGATCGTGCCTTCATCGACAGCGCAAACGGCAACTAGCCGGACGATCCGAAGCGGCTCGCCCATCGGATCGTCGCGCTTGCTGCGCAGTTTGAGCCGCCATCGCGGCTCGTGTTCGGTGACGCCCTGCAGTGGGCGGCGCAAAGCTCGAGTAATGCAGCAGGAGATTCTCCAATCCGCCAATGATAACTGACAGGTGAGGCCGATAACCGCTGTTGAAATGCCGGACTCAGCGAAGGCCAGCAATCCGGTATGCCGCGGAGCGGAGGAAAACGACATACATTGAACAGTTTAGCGGCGGCTGACGGTATAGTGGGGCGGAGGATGTAAGGGAACAGTCGTACCGGGGCGTACAGGCGGCGGGGGGTGCGAACGCGGTCAGGAGGGGAGTTGGCTTTCCGTGCGCCGCGATAGACCGCGAAGGATCAAATTCCGGAAACCAACCAAAAAGACCAGTGTTTTCAATAGCCGGTGTTTTTGACGGTGTGCCTGACGGTATAGAGAACGTCGGAAAATTTTTTTGCGCGCAATATCAATTGGTTATGGTACTAGGAAATAATCGAGTGGGAGTGATCCCGCATCCGGCATCAGGCGGCACCGAGAGGCAATAACGCTCGGAAGAGCACGCGGGCATGCACGATCCTGGATCCGGTCGGCGCCGGCGTGTACGTCCCTCAGGCAAGTTGCAGTGTCGGCCGGCTCCGGCGTGCGACGACCAGCGCAAGCAGGCCGAGCAGCGACGTCGCGGCGCCCGCAAGGGCGACCGCCGGAAAGCCCAGCCCCGCCGCGATCACCCCGCCGCCCAGCGCCGCGCCCAGCGCGTTGCCGAGGTTGAACGCACCGATGTTCACGGCGGAAGCAAGGTTCGGCGCGTCCGCCGCGGCGGTCATCACCCGTATCTGCAGCGGCGGCACCAGGGCGAAGCTCGCGACGCCCCACAGGAAGATCAGCACCGCGCTCGCCGCCGCCTGGCCCATCAGGCCCGCAAAGGCGACGAGAATGGCAGAGAGCGCCGCCAGCGTGATCATCAAGGTCCGATCGACCGACCGGTCGGCAAAGCGTCCGCCCAGCCAGTTGCCGGCGGTAAGGCCCAGCCCATAGGTCACCAGCATCGCCGTGACGAAGCCCAGCGAAGCATGCGTTTGCTCGCGCAGGATCGGGGTGATGTAGGTAAACACGGTGAACATCGCGCTCGACCCGACGACGGTGAGTGCCAGCGCGCTCAGCACCTGCCCGCGCGTCAGTACGCGCAGCTCGGCAAGCACGTCGCTTCCGGTGGGGGCGGGGAGCGCGGGCAGGGTGACGCGCAGCGCGGCCATCGTCACCACGCCCAGCCCCGCAATGCCCCAGAAGGACGCGCGCCAGCCGAGATGCTCGCCCGCCCAGGTGGCCAGCGGCACGCCCACCACATTCGCGATGGTGAGGCCCATGAACATCGCCGCGACGGCACGCGCCCTGCGCTCCGGCGCAACCAGCCCGGCCGCCACGATCGAGCCGACACCGAAAAAGGCGCCGTGGTTGAAGGAGGTGAGCACGCGCGCGGCGAGCAGCATCGCATAGCCGTCGGACACCGCCGCCAGCAGGTTGCCGGCGGTGAAGATCCCGGCGAGGCCGATCAGCAGCATCCGGCGGGGCACGCGGCCCGTCGTCAGCGTCATCAGCGGTGCGCCGACCATCACGCCCAACGCATAGGCGCTGATCAACAGCCCGGCGGCCGGGATGGATACCGCCAGGTCGCGCGCGATTACCGGCAGCAGGCCCATCGGTGCGAATTCGGTAACGCCGATGCCGAACGCGCCCACGGCGAGCGCGAGCAGGCCAAGCCCGTTCTTCGCGCTGCGCGTGCCGATGCCGTCCGCCGGGTCTGGTGCGCGCGTGCCGCGAGCCCGCGCCGATGTCCGAAATGCCATGACCTACCATCCTGTTGTCTGTTCGGGGCACAGATGGACGGCACGTCGCGATTGCAGTAGCGCCCGGCAACGCAAAGGATTTGTGCGATGGACGCAAAACTGAACGGCCGCAGCGATCGTGCCCATGCGCTGTCACTGTTCGCCGCGGTGATGGATGCGGGCAGCTTTTCGGGCGCGGGCCGTACGCTGGGAATGAGCCCTTCCGCCGTGGCGCGCGCGATCGACCGGGTCGAGGCGCGGCTCGGCGTGCGCCTGCTGCTGCGCTCCACTCGCGCGCTCACGCTCACCGCCGAGGGGCGCGCCTATCTGCAGGCAGCCCGGCGCATTCTGTCGGACCTGGACGATGCCGAGCAGCAGATCGCCGACCAGGGAAGCCCGCGCGGGCGGCTGCGGATCACCGCCGCACTGTCGCACGGCCGGCTGTGCGTGGTACCGCTGCTCGGCAAGTTCGCCGCGCTCTACCCGGACATTCTCATCGACATCGCCCTGACCGACGCGATCGTCGACATCGCCGCGGGGCAGGCGGACGTGGCGGTCCGTTTCGGACCCTTGCCCGACAGCAGCCTCACCGCGCGCAAGCTGGGCGAGAATGGCCGGGTGATCGTAGCCTCGCCCGCCTATCTGGCGCGGCACGGTACCCCGCAACAGCCGGAAGACCTTTTCGGGCACAATTGCCTCAACTTCAGCTTCCGCCGTTCCGAACCGGTCTGGCCGTTCCGCCGCGACGGGCGGGACTTCGCGCTTTCGGTGCGCGGCGGGGTGGAGGCCAATAACGGCGAGACGCTGGGCCAGCTGGCGGCGTTCGGCGTCGGAGTCGCGCGCGTCGGCACGTTCAGCGTCGCCGAGGAACTGGCGGCCGGCACGCTGGTGCCGCTGCTCGAGGCCTTCAATCCGGGCGATGTCGAGCAGATCCATGCGGTGTTCGTCGGCGGCCAGGCGGTGCCGGCGCGGGTGCGGGTGTTCGTCGATTTCCTGGCCGCCCATCTCCGCCAGGGCAACTAGGTTCACCGGCGCCGGCACCGCCCGGCGGCACCGGCAGGCGCGCAGCGTGCGGTGAAAGGCACGCCGCACGCCTGGATAGTCCAACGCCGAAAATAAAAATTGTCCGGGGCAGGGCCTGGCTGCGTCTTCCCTGATGAACGTCGAGCCGGATGTTCTGCCACCCCGCTCGCCATCGCTCCGATTTGCCAAATCTCCAGGTCGCGGGCGGTCCCTCGCGGCCGTCGGACGACGTAACGCGCAGCCGCTTTGGGACCTGCATGGAGATCGTATGAAACAGGGACGTGCAACAACCACCATCCGTCATCTTCTGCCAAAGGCGGCGCTCGCCGCGCTTGCCGTGCTGCCGATCGAGGCGGCGCAGGCGCAGGGCTGGCCGGCCCCGGTCGCGCCGCTGCCGGAACTGGCAACCGCGCTCGACAAGCGCTTCCAGCCGGCACTCGATTTCGACACCGATGTCTGTTTCAACGTGCCCGCGGTGAACAGTGCCGGCGCGATCAGCGCGAAGGCCTCGACCTACGCGACCAAGCCGCCCGCCTCCTGCCGCAACACCAACTATCTGCGCACCAGCAACGCCTATGTCCGGGCGCGCTGCAACAATGGCTATTGCGCGCGGGTCTATGCCTATTTCTGGCAGTCGGATTTCTCGCACGCCTATGACTGGGAGACGGTTATCGTCTGGACCACCGATGCGGGCACCAACAGCGCCGTCGTCGGCGTCACCCGCGGCGCACACGGCAAATGGGAAACGCGCGCGACCAAGGACGGTCAGCTCCGCTTCCAGACCGATGCGAACGGCGGCCAGCATGTGAAGATGGTCTTCCATTACGAGACCTGGGGCTTCTCGCACCTGTTCCGCTTCTCGAAGACCGATGGCAGCGACGAGCCCGCCGAAAACGGCACCGGCGCCTGGGTCATCCAGCCGCTGATCAGCTGGAACGGCTATCCGTCGCTCGCGGTGCGCAATGCCGTCGCCAATTATGATTTCGGCAGCGGCAATTTCGAGATCAAGGACGCGCGCTTCGCCTCGTCGCTGAAGGCCGCGCTCAACACCAGCATCACGCCGGGGTTCAACCCGGACGTCGATGCGGGCGCGAACTCGCCGGGCTGCCCGGCCGGTTCGACGATCTGCTGATCGGAATGGTTCCCCGCGTCGTCTTGCGGCGGCGCGGGGATCTTCGCCAGGGAGGGCAGGACATGAAACATATCCGGGTGCTGGTCGCCGGCGGGGCGCTGGCGGCATTGGCTGCGGGCTATGGGCTGTTCGGCAAAGCGGGGTCGGCACCGACGACGGTGCCGCAGGGCGTCGTCGCCATCTCTACCCAGCCCGAAGCGGGACCGCGGGTGCAGCGGGTGGCGAGTGCGTCGATTGCCGTCGGTGCTGCGCCGGCGCAGGTCGAGGCGCAGGTCCGCCAGGCCTATCCGCTGTTGCGGGACGTGGCGTTCGGCTGCGACGCGCGCGGCTGCGCGGTTACCGCGACGATCCCGCCGCCCACCGACGATGCCTTCCTCGCCAAGCGGCAGGAGATGCTGCTCGGCGGGCTGGCGCGCACGGTGGAGGCGCTGGGCTATGCCGCCAGCGGACCGGTGCAGATGGAGGAGATCTCCGAGAACCTGTTCCATATCCGCCTGGCCGTCGTGCAAGGGCGCCCGCGCGGCTGAACGGCGAAAGAAGGGCGGCAACGGAGTGCCCGCTGCCGCCCTTCCGATATCCCCGAGACCCGCCCCGGCACGTACCGGGGCGGGTTTTCTTACGCCTCAGAACTCCGCGCTGAAGCCCAGCGTGAAGGTGCGGCCGCTGGTGGTGTAGACCACCCGCCGCGCGATATCGCCGCCGGCGAATTGCTGGATCGGCTGGTTGGTGAGGTTGATGCCCTCGGCGATCAGGCGGATGCCGGGGCGCAGATTCACATGCGCCTGGAAGTCGATATTGTGGGTGCTCTCGATCCAGTCGCCGACATTCCCGATGGTGCCGAGGCCGGTATAATATTTGCTGCGATAGGCGTCGGAGACGCGAATGCCCCAATCCTTGTCCTCGTAATAGAGCGTCGCGTTGGCCGCCCATTTCGAGAGGTTGAACAGCGGCAGCGTGACGAAGGTGTTGCCCACCTTGCCCTGCTGGTTGCCGTCGAACCAGGTGCCGTTCGCGGTGACGCCGAGGTGATCGAACGGCGCTGGCAGGAACGTGAAGTCGTGCTGCACCGCAACCTCGACGCCCTTGATGTCCGCGCCCGGGCCGTTGATCGGCTGGCTCACGTCATACGGAGTATTGGCGTCCTGACCCTGGATCAGCAGCGACAGCGGCAGGCCGGTCTGGCCATAGGGGATCGTCGTCGTGCTCGGCGAGATATAGCTGTCCATGTCCTTGTAGAAGAAGCCGATCGAGGCGAAGCCGCGGCTGTCCATATACCATTCGAGCGAGGTTTCGACCGACGTCGCCTTGTACGGCTTCAGGAACGGATTGCCGAGGCTGAGGCTGCCGCCGTTCGGGCGGGTGGTGATCGACCCTGCCGCGGCGAGATCGCCCAGGCCCGGGCGGTTGATGTTGCGATCGGCGCTGAGGCGGAACACCAGCGTCCTGGTCAGGTCGAGCGCGAGGTTGGCGGCGGGCAGCCAGCCATGGGTGTTGTTCTCGATCACCACCGGCACGAAGGCGGTGCCGACCGCGAGATTGCCCGACGAGGTGAGGTCGGTCGAGAAATAGCGGACGCCGGCATTGGCACGCAGCCGCATCCCGCCGACCTGCGTGTCGAGATCGAGCTGGGCGAAGCCGTTCCAGGTCTTCTCGTCAACCTTGTAGTCGCTGCCAGCCTGAAGATTGGCGGCAGTAAGGTCGCGCTTGTCGCCGATTGCGGCATAGACGCCGTCGACATTGCCGACGATGTACTGGAGCAGCGTCTTGGGGCCGACCAGCTGCTTCAGGTCGTTCGACACCGGAATGTTCGCCGGCACGTTGTGGAACACCTTGTTGGCCCAGGTGTAGCCGCTGTTGGTGAAGTGCTTGTAGGCGCCGCCCGCCTTCAGGGTCAGGCCGTTGCCGAAGTCGTAGTCGGCGCTGAGCTTGCCGTTGGCGTAGCGGTTGACGATCTTGTTTTCCTGGACGTCGAGCCGCTGGACGGTCCACAGGTTCGGATCGGTGAGCGCGATGCCATAGGTGTTGACCGGGATCTGCGGGCGCGTGTCGTAGCTGAACGCGGTCTGCTTGGCCTCCATGAAGACCTTGTCGAACACCGGCTGGCCGAAATCCGATTCCTCATAGCCGCCGAGCGCGCGCAGCGTCAGCCGGTCGCTGAGCTTCCAGCTGAGATTGGCGACGCCCTGGTAGAAATCGGTGTGGTTCTCGACGATGTGATGCTCCGAACGCAGGTCGATGCCGGTATAGCTGGCGGCGCGCAGCGTGTTCGTGTTGTCGATCACCGCGCTGCGGATCACCTGGGTACCGCTGACCGACGAACCGGTAAGCGGGTTGCTGCCTGCGGTCGCCAGCGCATAGTCGTCGCGATGGTCCCAGAGGCGACCATAGAGGAAGTCGACGTCGAGCTTGAAATGGTCACCCGGGTGATATTGGACCGAGGAGGTGACGCCGAGCCGCTGCCGGTCGGTGTACCAGGTCGAAGGTGATTGGGCGGTCGGCTGGTAGACGCCGGCGAGCAGCTTGGCGCGGGTATCGGCGTCGATTTCGGGGCCGATATTCTTCGCGGCATATTTGGTCGGCCCCCAGCCCCAGCTGCGATAGCCATATTCGTTGCTCTTGATCTTGCTGTAGGCGACCGAGAGCAGCGCGCCCCAATCACCCGAGCGGACCGAGGCCAGCGCCACCGCGCGCGGCGTCACGCCGCTGGTGTTGGTGTTGGTCTGTCCCTTGGCCGAGACGACGAACTTGTTGCCCGCATAGTCGAACGGCTTGGCGGTGGTGAGCTGCACGGTGCCCGCGAGACCGCCTTCGTCCTGCTCGGCGGCATAGGATTTCTGCACCGAGACGCGGTTGAACAGTTCCGAGGCGAACAGGCTGTAGTCGAACGAGCGCGAGCGGCTGACCGAGCCGCGATTGTCCATGCCCGAGGCGGTGTTGCCCAGCACTTCCATGCCGTTCAGCTGGGTGCGGGTGAAATCGGCGCCCAGGCCGCGCAGCGCGATCTGCCGGCCCTCGCCGGTATCGCGGGTGATGGTGATGCCGGGCACGCGCTGCAGCGATTCGGCAAGGTTCAGGTCGGGAAAGGCGGCGATATCGGTGGCGACGATGTCGTCCTCGGCGCCCACGGCCCGACGCTTGAGTTCCTGCGCGGCGATGATGCTCTCGCGATAGCCCGAGACGACGATCTCGGCGGTGTCGGGATCTTGCGCTTCGACGGCAGCCGCCTGCTGCCGCGCGGCCGCGAGGGGCGCGGCGGCTTCGCTGCGGACGACGCGGCGCGGCGCGGGGGCGGCGCGCGACGGCGTGAGCACGACGATGCCGCCATGCACGGCCGCGCTGAGGTTCGAGCCGCGCAGCAGTTGATCGAGCGCCGCGCGCGCGGTCAGCGCGCCGCGTACGCCGGCGGTGCGGCGACCGGCAACCGCGGAAGGCGCGACGACGACCTGCAGGCCGGTCGCTTGGGAGAATTGCGAGATCGCGCTGCGCAGATCGGTCGGCGCGATGTCGAAATGGCGCTGCGCGGCCAGCGCCGCGTCGGCGGCGTGCGCCTGCGCGATGACGGGCGCTGCCAGCAGGATGGCTACGGCCATGCGTGAAATTCCCTGGATGCGATTCATGGTTGGTCTTCCCTCCGCTCCGGCGCGCGTGCGCCGTCAGCGAGGAAGACGGAGAGGGATCAGCTTCCGGACAAAAGAATTTTGCTGCAGTGCGATGTCATGGATGTGACGGATTTGCGTCGTCCGCGGGTGCCGGCACCAGCCGCAATGCCCCATCCGAGCGCTCGGTGCGGAAGCCATAGGCTGCCCCCATCGCGTCGAGCAGGTCGCGCGGGGAATCCAGGCGGAAACGGCCGGAGACCGCGATACCGCGCAGGCCGGGCGGCGGCGGCGCGATCAGCGGGCCGCCGCGCCGGTTAAGCGCATCGATCAGGTCGCCGAGCGCCATCCCGTCGATATCGAGCCAGCCGTCGCGCCAGTCCTTCTGGCCCGCATCGAACCGGGTCGGCGCCAGGGCGCGACCGTCCGCGAAACGCGATCGCCAGCCGGCGGGCACGACCACCGTCGCACTGCCGGGCGTTGCGTTGCCGAAGCGTACCGCGCCGCGATAGACCGCGAGACGGACGCCGCCCGCGGCGATGTCCAGGTTGAAGGCGGTCCCCAGCACCTGCGTCGCCGATCCGCGCGCACGCACCGTGAACGGGCGATCTGGCAGATGGGCGATGTCGAAATAGGCCTCGCCGCGCTCCATCGTCACGCTGCGGCGATCGTCGGCAAGGGTCACGTCCAGGCTGGTGTCGCCGTTGAGGTGAAGCGAAGAGCCGTCGGCCAGCGGCACGTCGAGCATCTGCCCGCGCGCCGTTTCATAGTGTACGGCCCGCGCGTCGGGCGCGCGATACCAACCCGCCTGCCATCCGCCGATTCCGACCATCGCGACGATGCCGAGCATGCCGCCGGCGCCGATCGCGGCACGGCGCCGGGTGCGCATCGCGCGGATATCGGCGTCCGACAGGCGCGGCAGCTGCGCCATGGCGTCGGACAGGGCGCGATCGTCGAGCATCGCCTGCACCTCTGCGGCGGCGGCCGGCGGCGGCTCGCGCAGTACCGAGTCGTCCTCGCGCATTGCCCAGCGTGCGGCTTCGTGCAACGCGGCACGGCGGGTGGAACCGGGGTTCATCGCGCTGCGCCCCCGGGCAGGCCGCGGCGTTCCAGCGCCGCGCGCAGATCGGCAACCGCGCGCACGCAATGCTTCTCGACGGCAGCGACGCTCATGCCCAGGTCGGCGGCGATGATCGCTACGGCCACCCCGTCCAGCCGGCGCCGCAGAAAGATTTCGCGGCGGAGCGGCGGCATCACGCGCAAGGCGCGGACCAGGATCTCGACCCGCTGGCGATAGTCGAGCACTTCCTCGGCGCAGGGCTGGGGGCAGGCAATATCCTCGGCCAGCTCGGCATGGCGTGGCTGGGCACGCAGCCGGCGGAAATGATCCCACACCAGGTTGCGCGCAACCGCGAAGCAGAAGGCACCGACATCGGCAACCGCGCGGGAGCGGCGATAATCGTACAGCCGGATATAGGTTTCCTGCACGATATCCTCGCCGTCATGGGGATCCTGCAGGCGGGATCGGACGAATCGATGCAGCGCGGCGCGGAGCGCCACTTCTTCCGCCGCCGCGCGGCGGCTGCCGGCAATCACGCTCAGCTCTGTCATCGGAACCAGCGCACTTGGCAGGCTGGTGCCGATACCCTGATGGCTCGCGCCATGACGGTCCGCCCCTTCGGTCTGAATTTACCGGCTTTTTTCTCCCCCTACAGGCGATCGATGAAGCTCGCGTGACAGTTGCGGGTGCAGTCGCTCAGCGGGGCCGGGCGAGCGGCCGGACCACGCCTGCAGCCTTGTCGAGTACCGGCGTGTCGCCGTCCCAGCGTACGCGCTGGATCCGGGGCGAGCGGCGGGCACTGCACCCCATCGCGGGTGCCGGATTGGCATGGTAGACGATCCAGGTCTCACCCGCGGGCGTCGTGAAGAACCCGTTGTGACCAGGGGCGAAGACTCCCTCCGACGGCGTCGTCGAAAGGATCGGCTCCGCCGCCTTGGTCCACGCTGCCGCGTCCAGCGGGTCGCTGCCCGCCGGGGCACGCAGCAAGCCCAACGCATAGCCGTCCGACCAGCAGGCGCTGCCCGAATAGGTCAGGTAGAGCGTGCCTTTGGGGCCCTGGAGGAACTCCGGCCCTTCCACGATCTGGCGGCCGCCCTGCCGCTCCCACGCGCGATCGGGGCGGGCGACCGTGGTCTCCGGCCCGGTGAGCGTCCAGGGATTGGCCATGCGTACGATCCGGAGCACGCTGTCAGGGCCGTCATAGGCCGAATAGGCGAAATAGCGCCTGCCGCGATAGGCGAAGCTCGTGCCGTCGATGCCGGTCCGTGCGGTCTTCAGCCGGCCGCGATCGATCCACATGCCGCGCATGGGGTCACGACCGGCATTTTCCAGCACGAAGATGCCGCGGTGCGCATCGTTGTCCTGCCCCGACGCCGCGGCGGTGTAGTAGAGATACCATTTGCCGCCGATGCGGTGCAGTTCGGGCGCCCAGATCGACTGGGCGTTCGCACCCCGGGCGGGCGGGGTCCACACCGTCACTTCCGGCGCCTCGGCAAGGCGGGTGAGGTCCCGGGTCCTGCGAAGCGCGAGCCGGTTACCGAGCGTGTTCATATAGTAATAGGTCGCACCGTCGCGAACGATCCACGGATCCGGACCCGAATCGAGCAGCGGGTTCCGGAATTCTTCCGCCGACTGCGCTGCGGAAGGAACGCCAAGGACGAGCAGTGCGAGCGGGAGGAGCGCCTGGATCATGAGGTGGGGAATGCCTTCCGAAGAGCGTCATATTGCCGGCGGCTGATGCCGATCATCGATCCGTGGCGAAGGTCCGCCGGCATCGTGTAGCGATCCCATCCGGGCACGCCGGTGTTGCCCGAGACCTGGAACCAGGGCCCATGCAGCGTCGGCGCTCTGGAAAGGCCGTAGCTGGTGCCGGCATATTGCTCGTAATAGAGAAACCAGTCCGCGCCGTCCGGGGACCGGATCAGCGTAGGGGCCTCGCGAAAGTTGGGGCTGACGGGGGCGCCGGGCAGCGGGTAGGGACCTAGCAGACCGGGCGCGCAGCTGATCCGGATCGTCTTGCCCGTCGTCCAGTCATAGCTCGGATAGCGCTCGTCCTTCAGGATCGCGCAATAGCCGCCATGGTCGTCGCGTTGGAGGAGGGTGTCGATCGTCGCCATCTCCCAGGAGAAGAGGCGGCGGGGCTTGCCGGCGAAGCTCCGCAAATCCTTCGACAGCACGTAGAGCGTGCGCTGGCTTGCCCAATAGCGTTCCGGATCGCGGGCATCGCCGTCCTCATTCGGCGTGTGCCAGCTCAGCAGAAACTGGCCCGAGGCCGTGTCGAAGAACAGCTTGGGGGCGCCGATCCGCTGCAGCGTATGGGGGTGGGCGGGAATGTTCGCGAGATCCGGCCGATAGGTGCCGAAGGGTGTCCAGCGGATCAGATCGTCCGATACCCAGAAGCGGATTAGTGGATCGTCGTCGCTGCGGTTGCCGACGAGATAGTAGCGGCCGTCCGGCCCGCGCGCGATCGAGGCATGGCCATGATAGTCGCTCGAGATCGGGCGCCCGCCCTTTAGCGGTGTCCAGTGCAGCCCATCGACGCTGACCGAATAATGGAGCACGCCGTAGCGCGCCTTGGTCATGTGCGCGAACAGATAGGCCTTGGCCGGATCGACGGCCGGCGTTTCGGGCGCACCCGGGGGAGTTTGTGCCGCCGCCGGCACGCCCAGCATCAGGGCGCCCAGCATCAGGGCCCGGCGCAGCGTCTGAAGCCACTCCATCTTGCGCTCCTTTCCTGTGAATCGGCTGCACCGCACCCAGGGGAACGGTGCAGCCGTTCCGGTCAGCGTGCGGCGGGTACGACGCCCTTGGGCGCCGCCGACAGCCGCTGGATCAGGTCGACCTCGGCCTGGCGATAGGGCTTGCCGTCCCCGTGGAACACTTCGTGGAACCAGATGGTCGGCTCCTCATAGGTATAGGGCTTCTTCCAGCTGTCCCAGGGCAGGCGCGTCTGCGATTTCCCGTCGACAAAGCCCCAGTTGAACATCGCGATGTTCAGCCGCTTGCCGATCGGCAGCGTGCCGTCGAAGGTCGATCCGTTGCCGCGCGCCATATATTCGGTGCACAGCACCGGCCGGCCATAGCTGAGCATCTGGTTGGCGCGGCGCTCGAACGTTTCCGGCCAGCTGTAATCGTGGAAGCTCAGCACGTCGGACTGGGCAATCTGGATCTTCTCGACCGCGTCCAGCTTGTCCTGCTCGTCCCAATGATCACCGATCCACACGCCCGAGGTGAGCGGCTGGATGGGATCGGCGGCGCGGGCGGCAGCGAACATCCGGGGCAGCAGCAGTGCCACATATTTGTTCTTGTCCGGCGTCGGCGCGTAATTGCCGCCGCCGCCGTTATTGGGCTCGTTCCAGATGTCCCAGCCGAGCACGCGCTCGTCCTTGGCGAAGGTGGTGACGATATCCTTCACATAGGCTTCGAGCTTGCCATATTGCGACGCGTCCTTCAGGCGCGCGGCACCGGGCGACTGGGCCGAACCCGAGTTGTGGACACCGGGAATCGGCGGATGCTGCGGGCCTGCCTTGGGATCGGGATCCCAGCAGCTGTCGAAGAAGATCCACAACGTCTTGATATGGTGCTTTGCGGCGATCGTCATGAATTCGTCCATGCGCCGCTTCAGGCCCTGCGGATCGTTCTCCCACAGAAGATTGTGCAGGTTAACCCGCATCACGTTCATGCCGATCTTCTCGGCCCAGCCGAGTTCCAGGTCGATGCGCTTCGGATCCCAGGTTTCGGCCTGGAACATCTCGAGCTGGTTGATCGCGGTGGCCGGGGTGAAGTTGGCCCCCACCATCCAGGGCTGCTGGGCATACCAGGCATTGGCCTGTGCCTTGGTCCACTGGTCGCGCGCCTCCGCGGCCGGCACGGTGGCGGCGATCGCCAGCGCGGCGCCGGCGAGAAGAAATGTACGGCGGATCATCATCAGGTCTGCTCCCCTCTTCGTTGGTGTCAGCGCTTCTTCGGCGCGGCGGCCTGGCCGGTGGTCAGGCGGTAAGTCATCACGTTGCGATAGGTCTGGCCGGGATCGAGCCGGGCATTCGGAAAGCCTTTCTGGTTCGGCGAATCCGGGAAGATCTGCGGCTCCATCACGATCGCGTCGCCCTCCCGGTAAATGCGGTTGGCCTTGCCGTGGGTGGTGCCGTCCAGGAAGTTGCCCGAGTAGAACTGGAGCCCGGGCTGGTTTGACCACAGCTCGAAGCCGCGGCCGGAGGCGGGATCATAGACCTTCGCCATCAGATGCTGGTCGCGGGTCACCGTGCGGCCGATCACCCAATTATGGTCATAGCCGCGACCGAACACGATCTGCTGGTCGCGCGCGTCGCGGACGCGGTCGCCCACCGTCTGCGACGTGCGGAAGTCGAACACCGTGCCGGCCACGCTCTTGAAATCGCCGGTCGGGATCGCGCCGGCATCGGTGGGCAGATAGGTCTGCGCCGGGATGGTGACGCGATGCCCCATCGCACCGTTGGCGGAACCCTCGCCGGAAAGATTCCAGTAGCTGTGATTGGTGATGTTGGCGATCGTCGGGGCGTCGCTCGTCGCGACATATTCGATCGTCAGGTTGTTGCGTTCGTCGAGCGCATAGGTCGCGTCGACGGTCATCTTGCCGGGATAGCCCTGGTCGCCGTCGCGGCTGACATAGCGCAGCGTCACCGAGGCGGTGGGGCCGTCCTTCACCGAGACCACGTCCCACAGCACCTTGTCGAAGCCGACGGTACCGCCGTGCAGCGCGTTCTTGCCGTCATTGACCGGCGTCTGGAAGCTGCGGCCGTCCAGCGTGAAGCGGCCCTCGGCAAGGCGGTTGGCGAAGCGGCCTACCGTGGCGCCGAAATACTGCCCCTTGGCAATATAGTCGGCCATATTGTCATAGCCGAGGATCACATCCGCCTTGCGACCCGCACGGTCGGGCATGACAAGCGCTTGCAGCATCGCGCCATAGGCGACCACGGTTGCGGAAACACCGTGCGCATTGGTGAGCGTGACCGACGCTACCGCGCGGCCGTCGGTCATCTTGCCGAACGTGCCCCGCCGCGCGGTGGCCGCTTCGGCAGGATTGGCGAGCGCGACCAGGGCCGCAATGCCGCCGATCGCTGTCAAAACCTTCATCGTCCTTCTCCCTGCTGCTGATTTCTTGATGGTGCGGGATGCAGGTGGAGGAGCCTGTGGCTGGCGCGATCGGCCGGCGCGCGGGATCCGCATTGCCGACGATGGGCGTCCCCTGGAGCTTCCACTGCATTCCTCTCCTGCTGGCTGTCATGCTTCGACCGCGAAACGACGTACCAGCAAAAATATGATAAATATGTTGCTTGCGATGTCAGATCTATCTAAACTCGTTGCAATCAACAAGCCCGACTACGCAGCGGGCCGAAAAAAGGGGAGGTTTCGAATGAAGATGAAGGCATTGCTGTGCGCGTCGGTTTCGGCGGTGATCGGATGCACGGCAACTCCGGCTGCCCTTGCGCAGCAAGCGCCGCAGCCGCAGACGTCCAGCGCCGACAGCATCAACCCGGCCTCGCCCGAGCCCGCCATCCAGGACAGCGGCGCCGAGGAGCAGATCGTCGTCACCGGCCTGCGCCGCAGCCTCCAGTCCGCCCAGTCGATCAAGCGCAATTCGGACGGCATCGTCGATGCGATCGTCGCGGAAGACATCGGCAAGCTGCCGGATACCTTCGCTTCCTCGGCGCTTCAGCGCGTGGCGGGCGTCAACGTCACGCGTGGCGGCGGTGAATCAGCCGGCGTCACGGTGCGCGGCCTGCCCGACCTGACGACTACCTATAACGGTCGCCAGATCTTCACCGCCGAGGGCCGCTACGTCGCCATCCAGGATTTTCCGGCGGGCACCGTCGCGGCGCTGGAAGTGTTCAAGTCCGGCCTCGCCAACCAGATCGAGGGCGGCATCGCCGGCGCGATCAACGTGCGCGGTCGCCGCCCCTTCGACTTCAAGGGCTTCGAGCTTTCCGGCTCGCTCAACGGCGTGCTGTCGCAACAGTCCAAGGGAACGACCTGGAACGGCAACCTGCTGATCAGCGATCGCTGGAACACCGGTATCGGCGAGATGGGCCTGCTGGTGAACGCCTCTTATGTGGGCATCAACTTCCTCGATTCGACGCGCGAGCAGTCGCTGGTGATCGCCACCACGAACGCCGCCAACGCGCCCGCCGGACAGACCGGGCTGCGCTACCCGGACGCGCAGGGCAACTTCCTCGGCTATGGCGATCGCTGGCGCCCTTCGGCCAACGCCGCCTTCCAGTGGAAGCCGACGTCCGAACTTGAAATCTATGCCGACGGCTTGTTCCAGGGCTTCCGCTCGCGCGATTATAATCGCTGGATGTTCATCCCGATCTTCGGTGACGGGATGCAGCTTTCCAACATCACCACCCAGCCGGGCACCAACAAGATTGCCAGCATGACGGTGACCGGCGCGGCGCGGCCGGACGGCTATAGCGGCTCGTTCAATGGCCATACCGATACCTATCAGGCCGGCGGCGGCGCGATCTGGACGCGGGATCGCCTGCGCATTTCGGCGGACGTCGCCTATACCGACAGCCAATACACCGCGAACAACGTCAACATCGACTATGCGGCGGCAAGCTCGCCGGTGCGCCAGGTGCAGTTCGAGGCGCCGATCGACGGGGGCGCGACCCAGCGTTTCGTCAATTTCGACCTGACCAACCCGGCCAACTTCATCAGCCGCGGCCTGTGGCAGGAACTGCTGGTGGTGAACGGCAAGGACTGGCAGGGCCGCGCGGATGTCTCCTACGACTTCGGCGACGGCGGCTTCCTGCGGCGCCTGGACGCCGGCATCCGCTATTCGGATCGCAAGGCCGGTCGCGACCTCGGCAATCTCTACGTCAACAACGAAGGCGCGCGTGTTCCGCTGGCATCGCTGCCGGGCGCGGTGGTGCAGGCGACGCGACCGGGCTTCGCGTATAACGACGTGCAGCCCAACGTCTTCTATGCCGCCAGCACGCGCGACAGCATCCGCGACAACCTGCCGGCGCTGCGCAGCTTCTTCGGCGTGCCCGCGGGCATCCCGCCGTTCAATCCGGCCGAGAATTTCCGCGCGAACGAGAAGTCCTACGCCGCCTATGCGCAGGTGAAGTACGGCTTCGATCTGGGCCAGACGGTGATCGACGGCGTGGTCGGCCTTCGCGCGGTGAAGACGAAGACCAAGATTGACGGCTTCTCGCGAATCGAGGCGACCGGTGGCGCCGTCACCTATCCCGCGATCAGCGCCGAGAACGAGTATACCGATTATCTGCCGAACGTGAGCACCCGCATCGCGTTCACCAACGAGCTCCAGCTGCGCCTCGCCTTCACCCAGACGCGGACCAGGCCGAACTTTTTCGACCTGCGGCCCAATACCTCGCTCGGCCAGCCGGTGATCCTTGCGCCGGGGGACCCGTGCCTCGTCGATGCAACGACGCCGGAATGCGTGGAGCGGCTCCGTCGTGGCGGCTCTGCGGGCAACCCGAACCTGAAACCGCTCACGTCCAACAACTATGACGCCAGCCTGGAATGGTATTTCTCGCGGACCGGTTCGTTCACCGCCGCGATCTTCCGCCATGATGCCGAGGGCTTCCTGGCCACCGTGGACGACCGCTCCCAGCCGGGCCTGCGCATTGCCTCGCCGGTCAATCTCGGCAAGACGCGGCTGCAGGGCGCCGAGGTGACGTTCACCAGCTTCCTCGACATCGATGGACTGCCGGAATGGGCAAAGGGCTTCGGCATTCAGGCCAATGGCACGTTCATCGACGCCAAGGGCGATCTGATCCCGAACTTTGCGGCGACCTATGGCAACCGCCAGCAGGACTTCCCGGGCGTATCGAAATGGTCGGGCAACCTCGTCGCCCTGTACGAGAAGCCGCAGTTCTCCGCGCGCGTGGCGTATAACTATCGCTCGAAGTTCGTGTCCTATTACAGCCTCGAGGCGCTGGACCCGATCGCACACCCGGTGATCGAGAAGGGGCGCGGCCAGCTCGATATGTCGGCCACGGTCACGCCGGTGGAGAACATCACCATCGCGTTCGACGTGATCAACGTGCTGGGCAACCCGCTGCAGCGCTATCGCCAGTTCGATACCGGCGACAGCTACACCCGGCAGGTGCTGTATCTCGAGCGCGCCTATTCGCTCGGCGTCCGTTTCCGCTTCTGATCCGGGCGGGGGGCGCAGCCGCAGGGCTGCGCCCCCGTTCCGGCTGAATCAACAAGGAGTGCAGAAGTGCGCATTCGCACGTTGGGACGCGGCGGCTTGAAGACGTCGCGCTGGCTGGCCGGCGGCATCGCCCTGGCGTTCGCAGGCGCGGCGGTCGCCGACAACCCGCAGTTCAGCGGGGCAGACCCCCACGCGATGTTCATCGGCGATTCGCTGTGGGTGTTCCCCACCGGCGGCCCCGACGGCAGCTGGGCGGCGGACCGGTTCGGCGCCTTTTCCTCACGCGACCTGCAGCACTGGCAGACTCGCGGCGAACTGATCCGGCGCGACCAGATCCCGTGGATCAGGGAGGACGGCGCGCCTGTGCATTTCCTCTGGGCGCCCGCCGTCGCGGTGCGTCAGGGCCGCTACTATCTGTATTATTCGGTCGGCCCCCAGAACCCGACGCCGAGCCGCATCGGCGTTGCGGTGGCCGACCGTCCGGAGGGTCCCTATCGCGACATCGGCCATCCGCTGATCGCCGATGGCGGCAACGGCTTCGAGGCGATCGATCCGATGGTGTTTGTCGACCATCGGTCAGGCAAGGCCTATCTCTATGCCGGCGGCAGCGCAGGCGCCAAGCTGCGGGTGTGGGAACTCGGCGCGGACATGACCAGCATCGCACGCGAGATCCCGGTCGTCACGCCGCCGCAGTTCACCGAAGGCGCCTTCCTGCACGCGCGGGACGGTACCTATTACCTGTCCTACAGCCATGGCCGGTGGAACGGTCCCGATTATTCGGTCCACTACGCGACGTCCCGCTCGCCGACCGGTCCCTGGACCTATCGCGGCGCGATCCTGACCGGCGATGCGCGGCACCAGGGCCCAGGCCATCACAGCTTCGTGCGGACGCCCTCGCGCCAATGGCTGATCGTCTATCACCGTTGGGAACGATCGCCGGGGCCGGGGCCCTATGCGGGCGAGCGGCAGGTCGCGATTGACCGGGTGCGGTATGCCGCCGACGGCCGCATCCTGCCGATCCGCATGACCGACGGCGCGGCGGCACCCACGCTGCCGTTGCGATAGCGCGATAGGCTGCCGCCCGCGCTGCGCGCAGCGGCGCTTCGTGTCAGCCGCGGCGCTGGCGCAGCAGCAGAAGACCGCCAAGTCCCATGCCACCGGCCGCGAGCGCCAGCGCGCCATTGCTGCTCGGCGAGCCACCGCGCCCGGGTGCCGTGACGGGGGCGTCGTTCCGGCTGACGCCGGCAGGCACGAAACCGCGCGACGTCAGGTCGATGGCATCGAGGTTGAGCCCCATGCCCTTGGCGCCTTGCCGCACTGCCGCGCCGATCGCGCGCAGGCGGGCAGGATCCTGCTTGGACTGTTCGACGGCGATGTCGATCAGCATGCTTTGAACCCACAGCGCTTCTGCAAGCTCCTGCTTCTTCGCGTCGGAGGCGCTTGCGATCTCCCCCGTCGCCAGGACGGCGCGGGCAGCCTGCGCCTGTACGGCGGAGAGGACCTCGGGCGGCGGCGTATCGTTGTTGCCGCGCGCGGCATGCCAGGCGGTGAGCCACCAAAGCGCATAGGCATCGGCGACATTGTCGATCCGCAGCCCGTGCGGCGCGACGAGCGCGTCGATCCGCTCGATGAAGTCGCCTTCGGCAAAGACCTTCTGCAGGTCGGCGGCCCCCTGCGGATCCACGGCGCGCGTCCTCTGGACGAAGGCAGCGAGATTGGCGCTGCGCCTCGGCCGCGATGGCGTGTAGCGCAGCGATGCCACGTCCGCGCGCGTCGGCGCCGCGCTCGCGGCGTCGGGGGATCGCCGCGCACGCCGGCTACGCTCCTCGTCCTGGCGCATGCGATCGTCGAGCATCATGCTCAGCGGATCGGAGTGCGTTGCCGTGGAGAGGATCATCATCATGCCCTGGCTGTCGATGATCTGCGCTTGCGCGCTACCCGCCCAGGCAAAGGCGAGGATCAACCCGATGGGCGCGCGCAGCTGCTTCATGACGCGATCCCCATGATTCACGCGCGGCGCTGGCGCAGGACCAGAAGCCCGCCCACCCCCATGCCGGAGGCCGCCAGCGCAAGCGCGCCATAGCCACCGGCATTCCCCGCCGGGGCTGCCCTGGCGGGCGCCTCGTTACGACCGACCCGCGCGGGGACGAAGCCTTCCGCCGTCAGTTCGAAGCCGTCGAGATCGAGGCCCATCGCCCGCGCGCCTTTGCGCGCCGCGCTGCCGACGTCGCGCAGGCGCGCCGGATTTTGCTTGGCCTGCTCCACCGCGCCGTCGATCAGGGCGCTCTGTACCCAAAGCGCCTCTGCCAGTTCCTGCTTCTCCGCGTCGGTTGCGCCGGCAATCTCACCGGTGGCGCCGATGGCACCTGCGGCCTGGCGACGCACCGCGGCTAGGGTGGCGCTGCTGGGCGTCTCGTTGCTACCCCGCGAGGCCTCCCAGGCGGTGATCCACCACATGGCATAGGCATCGGCGAGATTGTCTATCCGGAGTCCGACCGGTGCGACGAGCGCGCCGATCTTCTCGATGAAATCGCCTTGGGCGAACAGCTTCTGCAGATCGTCGGCGCCCGCCGGATCGGCCGCCCGCGTCTTGGTGACGAAGCGCGCGAGATTGGCGGTGCGTCGTGCCTTGGAGGGCGTGTAGCGCAGCGCCGCCGGATTGGCCGCGACCCGCGCGCGTGCCTGCGGCGATCCCGCGTCGTGCGAAAAACGGTCGGCATGATCCTGCAGCGCGATCCGGGGCCCTTCGTAGAGCATCGGGCTGATCATCTGTGCCTGCGCCATGCCCGGCACGGCAACGAGCGCGAGGCCGAAGGAAACGAGCAACCGCAACGCCATGTACACCTCCTTCACACGCCGGGCACGTCCATGCCCGACGAACGGCAGAATAAAAACGAAGCCGGGCGAAGTCGATGCTTCGCCCGGCCAATTGCGGTGAGTTGCAGCTTTTCTTAGCCCTTGCGAGCCATCGTCGACAGGCCTTCGCCGATCGTCTTGATCATGTTGGTGGTCGACTGCATGATGTAGCTGAATTCCTGCGTTGCCACCTGCAGGTCGGTCATCGTCTTGGTCGACTTGTTGCTCTTCGACTGCGAGTCGTAGGTCTGCGCCAGCGACTGCATCTCCTCGATCTTGCCGTCCATCGACTGGGCCATCACCTCGGCAATGGCGCGCAGCCAGTTGCCGCTGCCGATCTTGCCCTCGCGCGAGCTGTCGGTCTTGGCGCGATCGCTGCCTTCACGCGACGCGGTGAAGAGCTTCTCGGCGATGCTGTCGGCCTGGTTGCTCATCTCGCGCGCCATCGCGCCCTGCTCCGCAGGCGAGAAGATCCCCGAGCCGACCGTGCTGACCGCATCGGCAATGCTGCCCGGCGCGCCGCCGATCGCGGTGCTGAAGGTGCTTTTGGCGATGTCGATCATGCCCTGCGGCAGCCCCAGCTTCTCGCCGAGCTGCTGGAGTACCTGCTGGCCGATTGCCGCACCCAGCGTGCGCACCGCGAGCGATGCCCAGCCCGCCGGGCCCATCGCGAGGGAAGCCAGGCTGATCGGATTGACCAGCGACCGCGTAAGACCGCTCAGGAGACCCATGGATCGTTCCTTTCCATCCAGATATCGCGCTCCCCGCGGGAGCCAGGCCGACGACACCGTGTCGCCGGTACGAGAGCAAACTGCCCCGGATCGGCCGCCCGCGCGCTCCACGATTCGTTTAGCCGGGCTCAACGAATCGTGGAGGGGCGCGGTCATTCGAGCGGCAGGAAGAGCAGTCCTGCCAGGCTGTTGAGTTCGCGAACGCCGTCGAGATCGAGCTTGCGGATCGCGTTGTTCATGTGCGTGCGCACGGTGTTCTCGGTCATGTTGAGCAGCGTGCCGATATCGCCGTTCGCGCGGCCCCAGCCGAGGAAGCGGAGCACCGCCGCCTCGTTGCGGGTGAGCGTCTGCAGCCCCGCCAGGTGGAGCAGCGGCACCCGCCAGCCGGGCACGGTACACTCACCGATGCGGATCTCGCGCGTGGCGGCACCACGGCGTTCTTCGGCGGCGCGCAGCTCGGCGATCAGCTGGGCGAGCTGCTCGGCATCGCTTTGCGGCGGCGCGGGCGCGCGGAGGGCGGTGGCGCTGGTCATCGGGGCTTGGCCGTTCGCTGGAGGACGCCGCCCGCAATTTCCTCGCGCGTGCCGAGATCGGCGAGAATCGCCTGGGCGAGCAGCGGGAGCGTGAGAATGACGACGAAGGTGGCGGCGGCGGCCTTGATCGGCATCGCCATCGAGAAGACGTTGAACGACTGGGCGAAGCGGTTGAGGAACCCCATCGCCAGATCGATCACGTAGAGCACGGTCAGAACGGGTGCGGCGAACAGGAAGGCGAGGGCGAACAGCCGCCCGAATTCGCCCTCGAAGAACATCAGCGCACGCGCATCGAGCTGCAGCCCGCCGGGGCCGAGCGGCCAGATCAGGTAGCTGCCCATCACCGTGCCGACGAGCAGGGTGAGCCCGCCGGCAGTGACGAACACCACCTCGGCGAAGCGGCTGAGCAGGATGCCGGTAAGCGAGCTGGTGTTGCCGCTCAAGGGGTCGACCAGCTGGCCGATCGTCGCGCCCACCTTGGTGTCGATGATCTCGCCCGCCGCGCCCAGCGCCCACAGCACCGTGCCGAAGAAGAAGCCGATCGCCCCGCCGGCGGCGGCTTCCTTGAGCAGCATCTTGAGCCAGCCCATCGCGGAGAGATCGTTCGGGTGGAAGTCCGGCTGCATCTGCAGCGCGACCAGCCCGAAGGTGACGATGATGCTGTTGCGCACCGTCCCCGGCATCACCTCGCGCGAAAAGACCGGCACGAACACGAAGGCAAAGGCGAAGCGCGCCGAGGCGACCGCGACCACCAGCAGCTGGTCGAGCCAGGGCATCGCCGCGAACAGCGGCGCGCCGACGCCGGGGGGCACCGCCTCGATCACCGCCCCACCGCCGCGAGGCCGGAGAAGATCGAATCGGCATAGCTGTACAACGTGCCCGCCATCAGGCTGGCGGTGACGAAGATGCTGATCACGATCGCGAAGAACTTCAGCGTATATTGCAGCGTCTGTTCCTGCAGCTGGGTCGCCGCCTGCACGATCGCGACGAGCAGCCCCACCACCGACGCCGCGATGATCGGTGGCGCCGAGAGCAGCAGCACCAGCCACAGCCCCTGCGTGGTGACAGCGACCAGGTCGTCGCTCATGCGTGTACCCCGCTACGCATAGGACAGCACCAGCCCGTGGCTCAGCTTCACCCAGCCGTCGACCAGCACGAACAGCAGGATCTTGAACGGCAGCGAGATGGTGACCGGGGACAGCATCATCATGCCCATCGCCAGCAGGATGTTGGCGATCACCATGTCGATGACGAGGAAGGGCAGGAAGATCAGAAAGCCGATCTGGAAGGCGAGCTTGAGCTCCTTCACCACAAAGGCGGGGATGACGATCACGAAATCGGTATCGCGCAGGGTGCTGACCTTGGCCGGATCGCCGATGCGTTGCTGGGTGCGCAGGAAGAAGGCGCGCTCGCGCGGATCGCTGTGCTTGACGAGAAACTCGCGCAGCGGCTCCTTGGCGCGGTCGGCAGTGGCGAAGATGTCGCCGGTGCTCTCGATCGGGTTCTCGGCCTGTGCGGGCGGATCGCCGGGCATGGTGGGGGTGGCCGGGCCCTGGACGGCGGCGGCGACCTGCATCTTCTCGAGCGTCGGGTACATCACGAACACGGTGAGGATCAGCGCCAGGCCATTGAGCACCAGATTGGGCGGCACCTGCTGCAGGCCGAGGGCATTGCGGACCAGGCTCAGCACCACGGCGATCTTGGTGAAGCTGGTCACCATGACGGCGAAGAACGGGGCGAGCGCGATCAGGACGACCGTGATCAGCGCCGATCCGGGGGTGAACTGGGCGAGGTTCACGCGTCCACCTCCACGGGCTGCTGGACCGTGCCTTCGACGAGGTCGACACGCGATTCGATCAGTACCGCGAAGCGATCGCCGAGCTGGACCAGCTCGCCGCGCGCGAGCGGGCTGCCCGCAACGAGCAGCTCCACCGCCATGCCTTCGGATACGTGGCCGAGCGGCAGCGCCACGCCCGGGCGCAGTTCGGCGAGCGCGGCTGCGCTCACCCGCTGCTCCGGCAGGCGGAGGGTGAGGGGCACGGCGAAATCGCGGGGGGAGGGGGCAGCGTCGCTGGATTCCATGGGCGCTCCATCGGGATGCGGGGTGAAACTGCCGGCGGCGAGGTCGAACTGACCGGCTTGGCGGAAATGCGGGGCTTCGAGCGTTGTGCGAGGACGGGCGCCGATCAGGACCAGATCGCCGGAGGCGAGGTCGCCCGCTTCGGCGATGCCGAGCCGGGGGCCTTGCACCAGCAGGTGGGCGAGCACCGGCAGACGCTCGGCGAACGGGGTGAGGGCGTCCGCCTCGGCGCGCCAGTTGGCTGCGTGCGGATGGTCGCAAGGGAGCAGCAACGCGACATCCAGGCCTTCGCGGCGGAGGGCCAAATGGAGGGCGGCATCGTCCGATGCGCTGCCCAGATCCTCGGGTTCGAGCTGCAGCCCGAGGACCTGTTCCAGCGCGAGCAGCATCGGCTCGGCATCGTCCAGCGCGGCGGCGGCTTCCACGATCCGTTCGGGATGGAGCGTCGGCCCGCCTGGGCGGAACTGGGTGCCGTCGGCGCAGCGGAACCAGCTGCCCCGCGGCGGCGCCGCGACGATCTCGACCGCGAATCCGGCATGTTCGAGCAGTCGCGCGACCGCGCCGGCCAGGGCGTCGCGCGCCGGATCGACCCGCGGCAGGTCGAGCGCATCGAGGCGGAGCATGGTCGCCATCAGAAGCGCACCGGCGCCGCAACCGGCTTGGCCGGCGTCTGCCCCTCGGGCCAGCGGGCGAGCAGAGTCACCGATCCGGCGGTGACGCCGACCAGCATCGTCTCGCCGCGGGCCTCGAGCAGCACCACGCGCTCGCGCTGGCCGAGCGGCATCGAGCGGAGAAAGCGGATCGGCGTGTCGCCCTCGCCATTGGCAGCGACGCCGAGCTGGCGATCCTGCAGCTTCTTCAGCAACCAGATCACCCCCCAGGCCATGCCCAATACCAGGGCAAGCGCCAGCACGATGGCGAGGATCGAGGATAGGACGGCTCCGATTCCCATGATGCGATTGGTTCTCCGGTTGTGTCAGCGTGGGCGCGCGGCGAGGCGCGGGGCGGCGGTATCCATGTCGTGCTGCATCGGGCCGTCGCCGCTCCTGGCCTTGGCGGCCCAGAGGATCACAGCGGCGATCGCATCGAACATGTCCTCGGGGACGATCTCGCCGATCTCGCCGCGCGCCCACAGGGTGCGGGCGGCGGCGACGTTGCGGACGATCGGCACGCGGGCTTCCTCGGCCTCGGCGCGCATCGCGGCGGCGAGCTCGCCCATGCCCTTGGCGGCGATCACCGGCACCGGGCACGTCGCCTCGTCATAGTTGAGCGCGATGGCGATATGGGTGGGGTTCACCAGCAACGCGGCGGCGCCGCGCGTGGCGCCGAGATTGTTCTGGTTGGCCCATTCCTGGTGCATGTCGCGGCGGAGCGCGCGGACCTGCGGATCGCCTTCGCTTTCCTTGTGCTCCTGCTTGATGTCGCGGCGGCTCATCTTCATCTTCTTGATGAAGCTGTGCTTCGCATAGATCCGGTCGGCGACGGCGACGAACAGGAACACCTCGACGACCATCGCCAGCATCTGCAGCGTCAGCGAATAGGTGAGCCCGATCGTGCTCAGCGCGGCGCCTTCGCGCGATTCGTCGATGGGCGAGGTTGCGGCGAGTCGAATGAGCTGGCCCGAACTGGACAGCGCGCTCTGGTAGACGAGATAACCGATCGCGCAGATCAGCCCGGCCTTGATCAGCGTCTTGGCGAGCTCGAACAGGCCGTCCTTGCCGAACATCCGCTTGAGGCCCTCGATCGGGTTCAGCTTCTCCAGACCGAACTTCATCTTCTCGGTCGTCATCATCGGCCCAACCTGAAGGAATTCGGCAAGCGTGCCGATCAGCGCGACGGGGACCAGCGTGGCGAAGGTGAGGCGCAGCAGCGTCCAGGCCGCGTCCCAGCCGATCGCCGGGGCGGTCTGTTCGAACGAACCGGTCGCCGCCTGCGCCACCACATCGGTGGCGAGGCGCGCGAGCTCGCTCGCGGCATAGCCCGAGACCCCGACGAACAGCAGCAACCAGGCAAGCGTGAGAAGACCTGTGGCCAAATCCTTCGACTTGGCGACGTCACCCTTCTTGCGCGCGTCTTGCAGCCGCTTCGGCGTCGGAAGCTCGCTCTTGTCGGCGCTGTCCTTGCCTTGGCCCATGAAGATGAACTCTTGCTACCGGACGGTCGCAATAAAGTTGCGGGGACGTCCGATAGGTCAAGCAGGTCTACCCATTGTCTGCCCGTGGGGCGGGGCAGCAACCTACGTAAAATCCTGTAACCGGTTCCCAGACGCAACAGGCAATATTCGTGCCGCTGTCTGAATGATCTCGTTAAGCCATTGAAAAAACGTCATTTCATTTGATTCGGGGCGCGACCAGCTGTTCAGGCGCGGCGCTCAACCGTGCTGACATGCATGTAAGCATGAGCCATATTGAAAAAGGTTCCGCAGCTTATCGTTGATAAAGAACGATTCGTCTACCGGTAACATGGTGAAATATTTCTGAATATCGACTTGAAAATGTAAGAAAATCGCGACAGCCTATAGGTGTTCCCGGACGAGCAGGCCGGGAATTGTGGGGCATCGTGCTGAAACAACTGTTGGCCAGGAGCGCCATCGGCTGGGGAGCGATGCAATGAGTAGAGTAGTTCTTCGCGTAACATCGCTGTCCCTGTGCGGAGCGGCGCTTATTATTCCGCAGGCGGCATGGTCGCGGGACAAGACCCCGCCGCCGCCGCCCTGTGCGCTGACCGCCACGTTGCGGGTGGCGGATGCGGCGTCGTTGGCGGGGATCCAGTCCCTCCAGGGGTGCAGCAACATCGTCGTCGCTCCGGGCACCCCGGCCGAAATGCCGAAGGATGTGCGAATATCGCCGGAGGCCGAGGAAGGTTCCTCGGACGACCGCGCCGCATCGTTCCAGCTGGTGTCCGGCAAGAAACGACATCAAGCCGAACCGGCGGCGGCTACCACGCTACGCGTCGCCGCGATCGCGCCGGTGCGCCAGGAGCCCCGATCGGTCACCGCAGCGGTCGCGTCGGACGAAGCGATCCTGGCGATGCGGCCGGTCTCCTATGCCACGCGCTATGACGCGATGATCCAGCGGGTCGCGGCGCGACGCCGGGTGGATCCGCTGCTGCTGCACGCGGTGATCGACCAGGAATCGCGCTATCGTGCCGATGCCCGCAGCCCGGTCGGCGCGCATGGCCTGATGCAGCTGATGCCGGGCACGGCGCGGATGCTCAACGTGTCGGCGTCCAATGCCGAGGCCAATGTCGATGGCGGGGCGCGGCTGCTCCGCCAGCTCCATGGCCGGTTCAACGATTTTAACCTGACGCTCGCCGCCTATAACGCCGGCGAGGGCGCGGTACGGCGCTACGGGAATCGCATCCCGCCGTACCGCGAGACCCAGTCCTATGTCGCCGGCGTGATGGGCCGGTACAGCCGGCTGCTCGCCGAACAGGCCGCGCGGAGCCGCTGACCATGGCCCCAGCCCTGATCCTGCGCGGCCTGCGCCGCATGCCCCTGCGCGTGGCCGACATGCTGCTGGTCGGCAGCGTCGTCACCGTCGTGCTGCTGATGATCGTGCCGATGCCGCCGCTGGCGCTCGATGCGTTCATCGCCACCAACATGACGGTGGGCATCCTGCTGCTGCTCAGCTGCATGTACGTCACCAAGCCGCTGGATTTCTCGACCTTTCCGACGGTGCTCTTGCTCTCCACGCTGTTCCGGCTGGCGATCAGCATCTCGACGACGCGGATGATCCTGACGCATGTCGATGGCGGCGAGATCATCCAGCAGTTCGGGCAGATGGTGGCGGGCGGCAATCTCGTGGTCGGGCTGGTGGTGTTCCTGATCATCACCATCGTCCAGTTCATCGTCATCTCTAAGGGGGCCGAGCGCGTCGCCGAAGTCGCTGCGCGGTTCAGCCTCGATGCGATGCCGGGCAAGCAGCTGTCGATCGACAGCGACCTGCGCTCGGGCATTCTCTCCAAGGACGAGGCGCGCGAGAAGCGCCGCACGCTGGAGATGGAGAGCAAGCTCCACGGCAGCCTCGACGGTGCGATGAAGTTCGTGAAGGGCGATGCCATCGCCTCGGTGATCATCGTGCTGGTCAACCTGCTCGGCGGGCTGGCGGTGGGGATGCTCTACCACGGCATGTCCGCGGGCGAGGCGGCGACGACCTTCTCGATCCTGACGATCGGCGACGGGCTGGTCGCGCAGGTGCCGGCGCTGTTCTCTGCGATGGCGGCGGGCCTGCTGGTCACGCGCACCACCGACGAGGAGCGCGACAGCGACCTGGGTCCCGCCATCGCGCGGCAGATCACCGGCAAGCCGCATGTGCTGATGATCGCCGGTGGTCTCGCGATGCTGCTCGGGCTGGTGCCGGGCTTCCCGACGCTGATCTTCTTCGCGCTGGCGAGCGCGCTGCTGCTGGGCGGGGCGTTCCTCCACCCTACCTCCGGGGCCTGGATGCGGGCGCGGCTGGGGCTCGCCTCGAGCGAGACGGCGGTCGCCACCGGCGAGACGCTGATCGCCGCGCAGGCGCTGCCGGTGGTCGACCCTCTGCGGCTCGCCGTCGGCCTGCCGCCGCAGCATCCCGCCTTTTCGACGCTGGCGGACCGGCTGCGCGAGGGAGCCGCCACGCTCCAGGCGCGGACCGGCATTGCCATTCCGGACCTTCGCGTCGTCCCCGATGCGCGGCTCAATGAGGGCGAGTGGATGCTCAGCGCCCATGACGCCCCGCTAGGCGGCGGCGCGACCGATGCCGGCGCACTGCCGGACGTGGCGGCGGCGCGTGTCGCGCAGCTGCTCGAACGCAATCTCGGCCTGTTCCTCGGCCTGCAGGAGGTGACCGATCACCTCAACCGGCTTGGCGAGACGCATCCCGAGGTCGTCAAGGAGGCGGTACGCGCGGTGCCCACCGGCCGGATCGGCGAAGTGCTGCGCCTGCTCGCCGAGGAAAGCGTGCCGCTGCGCAACTTCCGCGACGCGATCGAGGCGATCGGCGAGGTCGGCCAGTACGAACGCGAAGCCGTGCCGATGGCCGAGCGGGTGCGCGTGGCGATGCGCCGCCACCTCATCGCACCGCTCTGCGAGGCCGGGCGCCTCCGCGTGCTGATCGTCGGCGCCGATCTGGAGGAGACGATCCGCCAGACCGTCACGCCGGTGGACGGCCAGATGCGCCTCGCGATCAATCCGCACCAGATGCGCGCGCTGATCGCGCTGCTCTCCACCCAGGTCGCCAGCAGCGGCGCCCGGGCGATCCTCACCGCGCAGGATCTCCGCCGCCCGCTCCGCCTGCTGATCGCGGGCGACCTTTTCGAGGTGCCGGTGATCAGTTTCAACGAGCTCAACCCGGCCGTGCCGCTCGACATTGTCGGCGAGATCAACGCCGCGCCGGAGAGCCTGACCAACCAGATGTCGGACGAGGTTTCCCTATGATCCGCGCTTCGCGCCTCCTTGCCCTGCTTGCCTGTACCGCGTTGCTGCCCGTTGCCGCGCCCGCCGAGACGCCGCCTATGGGGCAGAAGCGGATCACGCTGACCGCGCGCAACCAGCGCGTCGATGCAGCCGTGGTCGATCTGTTCGGCCAGGCCGGGGTCAAGGCCAAGGTGAGCTCGGCGGTCACGGGCAAGGTCAACGGCGTGTTCGTCGGCACGCCCCGCCAAGTCTGGACCCAGCTCGCCAAGGCATTCAACCTCGTCGCTTATTATGACGGCGCGGTGGTGCGCGTCTATTCGGCCGCCGAGGTGACCTCGCGCAGCTTCACCGCCGCCGACCCGGAGGCGGTGGTGCGCGATGCGCAAAAGCTGCGGATCCTCGACGATGCCAACCGCGTCGCGGCGGCGAGCAATTCGGTGAGCGCTACCGGCGTGCCGGCGTTCCTCGACCGGGTGGCGCAGCTGGCGGGCACCGCGGGCAATCCGGCGATGATCCAGGCCTCCGCCACGTCCGCGAACGCGCCGATCGTGTCGCCGCTGCTCGGGCCGGCAGCAATGGAGACGGTGACCAGTTCGCCGCTCCGCTCCAAGGTGCTGAGCGGGGCAACCACCCGCTCGCCCTATGAGGTGCGGATCTTCTACTTGCGCTATGCCCGCGCCGACGACACGATCCAGAAGAGCTTCGACCGCACCATCACCATCCCCGGCGTCGGATCCATCCTGCGCGGCATGATGGGCGACGGGCGGCCAAGCTCGACCGTTTCGACCAGCGGCAATTTCGATGTCCAGCGCCAGTCGCTTCCCCGCCTCGGTGGACGCGGGATGAACGCGGTGCCGCCCGACGAGGCGCAGCGCAGCTTCGACCAGCAGGGCACGCCGGGGCTCGACACCGTGGTGGTGCGTGAGGCGGCGGTGCGCGACATCAACGGCCCGCGCGTCGAGGTCGATCCCAGCAACAACGCCGTGCTGATCCGCGACCGGCCCGAATCGATGACCGTCTATGAAGACATCGTCCGCGCGCTCGATGTGGAGCCGCGCGGGGTGGAGATCGAGGCGACGATTCTCGAGCTCGACACCAGCAAGCTCAAGGAACTGGGGCTCGATTTCGGTTTCCGGACCGGCGGCCTCGGCGCGCTGTTCGGCGGCAACGCGACCAACCCGACCAACAATTTCTCCGGCGGCAATATCGGTGGAGCGTATCTCACCGGCGGGCTCGACCTGTTCGCCGCGCGGATCACCGCGCTCGAGAAGACCGGCGCGCTGCGGGTGATCTCGCGCCCGCGCCTCAGCACGCTGAACAACATCCCGGCGGTGTTCAACAATCAGGTGCAATATTATGTCCGCGTCGCCGGCGACCGGCAGGTGGACCTGTTCCCGGTGACCGCCGGCATGGTGATGCGGGTCAACCCGTCGATCCTCTATGACGGCGGCGAGCTGCGCACGCGGATGTCGATCGAAATCCTCGACGGTTCGCCCACCGGCCTGGTCGTCGACGGCATCCCGGCGGTGAAGCAGAGCAGCATCAACACCAGCGCGGTGGTGAAACAGGGCGAGAGCCTGCTGATCGGCGGGATGAGCGTCGAAACGTCGTACGACTATAAGTCGAAGGTGCCGGTCGCCGGAGACATCCCGATCCTCGGCCAGGCCTTCCGCAAGCGCAAGAAGGGCGACCAGCATTTCGAACGCATCTTCCTGATCACGCCGCGTGTCGTCTCGCGCCGCGCGCAGCAGGCAGCGGCGGCGCCGTCGACCACCCCCACCAATCCGATCCCGATCGAGCAGATCCAGGCCGCCGGCGATCGCCACCAGAAGCGCGGCCGGAGGACCCGCCGGTGAACGCGCCTTTCGCCCCGGTGAAGCCCGGCACCATGGTGCTGCGGGTGCTGAACGGCCGCCTGTCGGGCGCCGAGCACCGGCTGCATCGGGGGAAGTTCGTCCGCGTCGGGCATGGCTTCGAGCATGACATCGTGCTGCGCGATCCATCCGCGCGGGGCGTGTCGCTGGAGCTCGATCTGGGCGAGGGCATGGCCTGCGTGCGGGTGGCGGCGGGGCAGGTGACCCTGCTCGGGCGGCCGGTCGCGGCGGGCGAGCAGGCCTCGCTGCCGCCGTTCGTGCCGATGCTGGTCGGCGCGGTCGCCGTCGCGATCGGGGCGCCGGAGGATCCGCGCTGGGACGACGCCATCCGGCTCGCGCCGATGGTGGCGCCTGCCGCCGCAGAAGCGCCCGCTCCGCAGCGTGCGGCGATTCCCGAGCGGGTGGCGACGCGGCTCTACCCGATGCGCGGCGCACTGGCGCTCGACCGATACTGGCCGGCCTATGCCGCGGCAGTCGCGCTATTGCTGCTGCTCCTGCTGTTCGCGCCGCCGGCAGTGCGATGGGCGACCCGCCAGCTGCACGATGTCGCCGGCGAACAGGCGATGCTCGCCGCTGCCGGTTTCCGCAACCTCCAGCTCGAGGAGACGCGCAACGGCACGATCGTGCGCGGGATCGTCAAGGACGACGCAGCACTCGCCCGGCTGCGGCAGGTCGTCGCCGAGCAGATCGGCCCGGCCACGCTCGACGTCGAGACGATGGACGGGCTCGCCGCTGCCGCCACCGATCTGCTGCGCGCGCAAGGTGTGGACGCAGAAGCCATTCCCCGTCGCGGCAACACGCTGATGGTGAAGGCCGAATTTCTCCCTGCCGATCGCCAGGCCGATCTCGCCCGGCTGATCCGGGAGGACGTGCCGGGCATCACCCGCGTCGACTTCGTCACCGACGGCAAGCGCGGCGACCGCGACCTGCAATATTTCTTCTCGGGCTCGGAATACGGCCTCGCCACCTTTGTCGACGGCGATCCGGGTTTCATCACCACCGCCGACGGCACCCGCTGGTTCGCCGGCGCGACGGTGCCGACCGGCCACCGCATCGTCGCCATCGGCAACGGCCGCGCCAGCTTCGAGCGCGACGGCCGGATCGAAGAACTCGTCCTGGGACCCAGCACGCCGCCGTCCCCGGCACCTTCCACCATCCCTGGCGGCGACACCAACGGAGTGACCACCCAATGACCAACCCGATCAACAGCGCCGTCCTCGGCACGATCGCCTCGCTCGGCAACATGGGCACCACCGAGAGCCGCACCGGCAAGGGCAATTGGTTCGAAGCATTCGGCGAAGCCTGGGGCAAGGCGCTGGACACCCAGGCCGATGCGATCACCGCCCAGTCCGACGTGGTGAGCCAGGGCGGCGACAAGCCTTCCGACATCACCCAGCTGACCACCGAATCCATGCGGATGAGCTTCATGGCGAACAGCTCGCACAGCTCGATCGACAGCGTCTCCAAGGCGCTCGAAACCATGGCACGGAAGAACTGACGATGAGCATCGATGCGATCGGCGCGTTGGTCGCGCCGGCCGGGGGG
Source organism: Sphingomonas sp. S2M10 (assembly GCF_012650175.1). Taxonomy (GTDB): domain Bacteria; phylum Pseudomonadota; class Alphaproteobacteria; order Sphingomonadales; family Sphingomonadaceae; genus Sphingomonas. Next base: position 56,725 of record NZ_JAAILI010000005.1, on the reverse strand, counting down.
CAGGGCACGAACGGCGTCTCGCGCGCCTTCGAGCTGCTCGCCCCCGGCGGCCAGGGCGGCGGCGCCACCACGCCGCAGTTCGACGCGCGCTTCCAGGCGGCGCTGGAGAAGATGGGCGGGGTGCAGGGCACCGTCGCGGCGGGCCCCATCCCGCCGGCGATGAAGGGCATGTTCAACGCGCTCGACCAAGTGAACGTCCAGGCCCGTGCCGTCTCGCGCTATGCCGAGACGGCCGAAGCCAGCGGCGGCCAGCTGACCCCGGGCGAAATGGTGCAGCTCAACATGAAATGCTCTGAATTCATGTTCCAGGCGCAGCTTACCTCCAACATCGCCAACCGGAGTTCGGACGGCGTGCAGCAATTGTTCAAGCAGCAATGAGCGGCCGTGCCCCCGCGCGCCGCTGGCAGGCGCGGATCGCCGCGCCGCTGCTGGTGATCGCCGCCTTCGGGCTTGCCGGGTGCAGCCGGCAGGAAGTCTATGGCAAGCTCACCGAACCGGCCGCCAACGAGATGATCGCCGTGCTCAACCAGGCCGGCATCACCGCGACCAAGGTGGCGGGGGAGAAGGACCAGTGGAGCATCGCCGTCGACCAAGCCGATTTCGCCCGCGCGGTGGAAACGCTGCGCGCCCACGGCCTGCCGCACGAGGATTACGATTCCCTCGGCTCGGTGTTCAAGAAGGAGGGCTTCACCTCCACGCCCTTGGAAGAGCGGGCGCGGCTGATCTACGGCCTGTCGCAGGAGCTGAGCCGGACGATCAGCGGCATCGACGGCGTGGTGCAGGCGCGCGTGCATCTGACCATGCCCGAGGCCGATCCGCTGTCGCGCGAAGCCAAGCCCTCGGCGGCGTCGGTGTTCGTGAAATATCGGACCGGCTTCGACCTGCGCAGCCAGACCGGGGCGATCAAGTCGCTGGTCACCAATTCGATCGACGGGCTTACCTATGATCGCGTGTCGGTGGTGATGGTGCCCGCCCAGGCCGCACCGGTGCTGCCGGAAAGCAAGGGCATGGTGTCGGTCTCGACGCTCATGCGCGGGGCGATCGGCGTGGTCGCGCTGATCGTGCTGGCGATCGCGGGACGCGGTCTGTGGCGGATGCGGAAACCGCGAACCAGCCTGCCGGATACGGTGCAGCGGTGAACCGGGAGACGCGGACCGCCAGGCTCGCGCTGCTCGCCCGGCATTGCGGGCAGGGGCGCGGCGCGCGCTTTGCCCGGCGGGCGAGCGGGCAGCCGCCGGTGGGATTCGGTGACCTCGCCAAGCTGCCGGCGTGGCTAGATGCGCCCGAGGAACAACGGGCGCGGATCGCTGCGGCGGCGGGCTTGCTGCGCCACCGCCGGGCGATCGATGCCGAGCTTTCGGGACCGCGATTGGCGGCGCTTGCGGCGGCAGTCGGCGAGCCGCTGTTCGATGCGGTCTGCGAGGTCGAGATGCCGGAGATGGTCGGGGCGGAGAAGTTGCCGCCGCCGGAGCGGGTGCTCGCCGCTGGCACGCAGTTGCTGGAGGCCGCCTTGCCGCTCGCCCTGCAGGACCAGTTCCCCGGCGCGCGCGACGATGCCGTCGCACGCGACCTGCTGGCCCGCGCCCATGTCATCGCGGAGAGTCTCGCATGACCTATCATCTCGTCCATGCCGACGATGCCGCGCTGCTTTTCAGCGAGCGGGCGGTGATCAAGCGCGACGAGCGCCAGTCCTTCGCCGATGCGGTGGCGCTGCTCGGCGCGGTTCGGGAGGTGCAGGCGCAGGCGGCGCAGACCGCAGCCGCCGCAAGGCAAGAGGCTTATGCCAGCGCTCTTGCAGGCGCCCGAGCTGAGATCGACAATTTGCTCGCTGGCGAGATCGCGCAGTTCGCTGCCAGCATCGACGCGCAGGAGCAGGCCCGGCGCAACGAGATTGCCGAGGCTGCGCTGGCCGCAGTACATGCGGTCCTTGGCGAGATCGACGACGCGATGCTGGTGCCAGCACTTGTCGCCCGCGCGCTCGATCGTCTCCAGCCGCAGGGCGCGGTGATCGTCGCCGTGGCACCGGACATGGCCGAGAAAGTTGCCGCACGGCTGCAGGCGCTCACCGCGCTCAGCATCGTCCCCGATCCGGCACTCGGCGCGCACGACTGCGCGATCCGCACCCAACAGGGCCAGGTGATCGCGAGCCTCTCCGTCCAGCTCGAGACGCTCGCCAAACGTTGGGGGGTGGCATGAGCGATCCGCTGGCGCTGCTGCGCGCGCTCGATGCTGCGCCCATGTTCGAGCAGCATGGCCGTATCGTCGGCGCGCTCGGCACGACGCTGCGCGTCACCGGGGTGCGCGCGCGGATCGGCGAGAATTGCGAGATCGTCGATGCGGAGACCGGCTTCTCGCTCTGGGCCGAGGTGATCGGCCTCGCCGATGGCGGCGCGATTCTCACCCCGCTGGGGGACCTGCGCGGCCTGTCGATGCACAGCGACGTGATCCTGCGCAGCGGCGAGGATCGCGTGCCCTTTGGCGCCGACATGCTCGGCCGGGTGCTCGATGCCCGGCTCCAGCCGCTCGACGGCGCGGGCAGCGTGCGGCGCGGCACCGACCGCCCCATCCACGGCGAGGCGCCGAACCCGATGCACCGCCGCCCGATCGACGCGTCGATGGAGACCGGCATCCGCGCGATCGACGGTCTGATGCCGATCGGCATCGGCCAGCGTGTCGGCATCTTCGCCAGCGCCGGCGTCGGCAAGTCGACCCTGCTCGCCAATCTGGCGCGCAACGCGCAGTGCGACGCGATCGTCATTGCGCTGATCGGCGAGCGCGGCCGCGAGGTGCGCGAGTTCATCGAGGAGACGCTCGGCGCCGAGGGCCTCGCTCGATCGGTGGTGATCGTCGCCACGTCGGACCGCCCGGCGATGGAGCGGGTGCGCGCCGCGCATGTCGCCACCGCGATCGCCGAGGGGTTGCGCGACGAAGGGCGGCACGTGCTGCTGCTGATGGACAGCGTCACCCGCTTCGCCCGCGCGCTGCGCGAGATCGGGCTGGCGGCGGGCGAGCCGGCGGTGCGGCGCGGCTTCCCACCCTCGGTCTTCGCCGAACTGCCGCGGCTGTTCGAGCGCAGCGGCACCGCCGTCGAGGGTGCGATCACCGCGCTGTACACCGTGCTGCTGGAGGACGAGGAGGGCGATCCGATCAGCGAGGAGGTCCGCTCGCTGCTCGACGGCCACATCGTCCTCTCGCGCAAGCTGGCGTCGCGCGGCCATTATCCGGCGATCGATGTGCTGGGCAGCCTCTCGCGCCTGTTCCCGCGCCTTGCCAGCGGCGCCCAGCAACGCGCCGCGCATGGGCTGCGGGCGATGCTGGCCAAGCTCGACGAGATCGAGCTGCTCGTCCAGATCGGCGAATATCAGCCCGGCCGCGATCCGCTGGCCGATCGCGCGCTGGCCGAGCGTAGCGCGATCGCCGCCTATCTGCGCCAGTCCGGCAATGAACGCACGTCGCTGGGCGAGAGCATCGCCCGGCTGCGCACCTTCGAGGAGATGGACCATGTCCGCTGACAATCGCGCGCCCGTACTGGCACGCATCGCCCAAATGCGCGAGCAGCGCCTGACCCGCGCGCTGATCGAGGCACGCGAGGCTGCCGCGCAAGCACAAGCGGCGGCCAGCGCTGCCGACGCGGCGCGCACCGCGGCGGCATGCGCGCGCGGCGACGCGCGGCTGCTGTTTCAGGCGAGCCCGGCCTGCCCGCAGACCCGGCTCTGGTTGGAGCAGCGCGTCGCGGAGGAGATCGGCGCTGCGGCGCGGGCCGGCGACCAGCGCGCGCGGCACGAGATCGCGGTGGACGCGCAGGGTGCCGCCGGCCGCGCGCTCGACCAGCACCGCGTACGCAGCGAAAGCGTCGCCGCGCACCACCGGGCGCTCCGCCGCGCCGAGCAGCGCCGCGCCGAGGACCGCATCGACTCCGAGGCTGCAGCCTTTCTCCAGTCGCGGGGCTGGGCATGAACGGCGCCCCGACCAGCGGCCCGGTCCAGACCAAATCCGCGCCCAAGCCGCGTGACGTGCCGTCCAAGGGCGAGCCCGACACCGCGCCGAAGCAGCGCAAGGCGTTCGCTGATGCGCTCTCCCGGCACGCGGGCAAGCGCGCGGCCACGGATCCCGGCATGGACAAGGCGGAGGGGCTGGCGGCGATGATCGCGCCGCGCGACTTCGCCGCGCTCGCCGTGGCGGCGCGGCCCGCAGCGGCGGGTGCCGTCGATCCGGCGCAGCATGCACAGCTCGATCGGATTGCCGCGGCCATCGCCGAAGTCAGCAAGACCGCGCAGCCCGAGGTGCACCTGTCGCTGCCGCTGGGCAGCTACAAGGTGGAAGGCGCAGTATTGGGACGTGACCTCGCCGGGCAGGTCAATGTGCTGTTGCTCCCCTCCGCCGCCGTGCCGCCCGCCGTGGCCGCGCAGTGGAGCGAGCAGCTGCACGAGCGGCTGCTGCGCCGGGAGGTACGCGTCGGCAAGGTGGGGGTGCAGGGAAGTGCGGCCCCGTCGGTAGCGCCGCGCTGACGCTCGCCGCTCACCGGTCCGTGCGGACAGGCGCCTCGCGGAGCTGGAAAATCGCGCCGTCGATCGCCGAGACGGCGTGATCGGCATCGGTCATGCCCGGGCGGCCGTCGGGATCGAGCAGCGCATAACCGAGGCCGGAGAGCCGATCGAGCACGTCGCTGGTCGGACTCGCGGCGACCAGCGACGCGACTTCGCTGGTGAAGTCGTTCAGCGCACGCGCCAGGCGACCGGCATCGGCCGGGCTTGCCCCGACGGCGGTGGCGAGTTCGCGCGCCATGCTCTCGGCACCATAGGGATCCACCGAGCGGAGCGGTGTCGCCGCGCCTTGCGCGAGGCCGAGTTCACGGGTGAGCGTTCCGGCTACCCGGTTGGACAGCACCGTCATCGCTTGGCCGGCAAGCGCGCGCGGCCTATTGTCCGTCGCGCCGATGGCGCCAAGCGCCGCGGCGCGAGGGCCGCTGATTCCGATGGGCTGCGTCATCGCCGAGTCTCGTCCGTGGAATGGAACATGCCGGCGTAGATAGCCGCTTCCCGGCGCTCGCGCGCTCCACAAATCGCTTAGGGGATGCTACGGAACCAACTCGCCATTTGCGGGAGTTGCGTGATGATCCTTCCCCTGGCTGTCGCCGCTGCCGTGGAGGTCGCCCCTGCCGAACGGGCAGCGATCCTGCAGACCGCGCACCAGGCGATCGCGCGCCGCATCGGCAAGACGCCGAAGCTGCTGGTCCGCACATTGGGCCATCAGGGGGACTGGGTGTTCCTCGTCGCGACGATGCAGGACCAGGCGGGGCGCCCGATCAGCTATGCCGGCACGCCCCTCGCCTCGGCGGAGGCGCAAGGCATGATCTCCAAGGAGTATGTCGCGCTGTTCCGCCGTTCGGGCAAGGAATGGCGCGTGGTCGAGGAAGCGCTCGGCCCGACCGATGTCGCCTGGGCGGACTGGGCGGAGAAGCACGGCGCGCCAAAGGCGATCTTCGGCTGACCGATCAATAGGTCCCGTGCTCGTTGCCGCGCGTCCAATATTCAAAGCTGCGGTCGAGCGCGCGGGTGGAGAACACCACATGGCCGCGGTTTCGCTCGAAGCCCATGACGGGTGCATTGTCTAGCGTGCCGGCCCACCAGCCATTGGCGCGCTTGCCGCTGAAGACGACCTGCTTGCCGCTTCTGCCTTTGGCGCGCAGCCGGGTGGTGCCGCCGGGCCCGGCCTGTACTTGGATGGTGCAGGGCTCGGGCGGGGCAATGTCGAACACGCAGGTGGCGGGTTCGGCGGCAGCGGCAGCGACGAGCGCGGCGAACGGAAGCAGGATCATCGCTGGAAGATGGTGGCGGCCAGCTGCGCGCGATAGGCCGAATCCCCCGCAATATCGGCAGGCCGTTCATAATATCGGCAGACGATTGCGCCCGCATCGCCCGCGCTGGTCGCCTGGGCAAGGCGCCGGCCTGCGGCGCTCTCACTACCGGTGAGTTCGTGCTGGACGAAGGCGAGCTGCTCCTCGAAGGTCGAGGCGCGGATGTCGTGTCCGGCCCAGGCGGCGAAATCGGCCTGGCGGGGCCCCTCCCACTGGGCGAGCCCATAGCCGGGGCCGCCGCCGATCTGGCGGATGTTCGCCTCCATGCGGCTCTCTGCGTCGAGATTGGCGACGATCCCCGCCGCCTGTGCGCGCGTCCATCCCTGCGCCTGGAAATAGGTCATTGCCTGATCGATGCGGCCCTGGCGCGTCGCGGAAGGCGCACCGACTCCTGTGGTGGCGCCCGCCTGCGCAGGCGCGGTGGCGGCGCTCGGTGCGCGCAGGATCTTGGCACCGTGCGAGAGCGCCCAGGATAGGTTGCCCGTGGTCACCTTCTGGCTGCCGTCGGCATTGCGGTTGTTGGACCCGATCGTCTGGCCACCCCCCGCATAGAGCACGGTGTGCGAGACGCCGCCGCCCTGAATGATCACCACATCGCCGGGTTTGGCCTGCGCGGCGCTCACCTCGGTCCAGCCCTGGGCCCGCAAGGTGTCGTCGAGCTGGGCAACCGAATCCGTATGGAGATTGGCGGGCAGCTGCCCGGCTTCGGTGAGCACCGCCGAGACAAAATTGGCGCAGCAGACATTGGCCGGCACCTGCGCGTTCATCGGCAGATTGTCGCTGCGGTCGCCGCGCAGGTCCGCGGCGTTGCGGCCGAGATATTGCCGCGCGACATCGGCGGCGTTGCGCCCGCTGCCGCTGTCGACCCCGCCCAAGGCTTCCGCACCGCCGGCACGCGCGGCGCCGCCGCCGTTCAGCCGCAGCGTCTGGCCCGGCAGGATCATGCCCGGATTGGCGAGACCGTTGTCGAGCGCGAGATCGTGCCAGTCCAGCCCGAAGCGCGCCGCGATGCCGGACAGCGTGTCGCCCGCCTGCACCGTGTAGCGGGCGGTGCCCGATTGCGGCAGCGCGATCGTCTGGCCCGGGAAGATCAGGTTCGGGTTGCGGATCTGCGGATTTGCCGCCCGGAGCGCGGCGAGCGACACGCCGCTTCGAGCCGCGATGCTCGACAGCGTGTCGCCCGGGCGAACGGTGTAGCCGTCCGCCGAACCGGCACGGAGGCCGGTCCCACCGGTGCGGCTGATCGAGTCGAGCATGGAACGCCTCCCTGAAACGGACGGATGCACGGTCGCATCCGGCCAGGGGCGTGTCTCTCGACGATTCGTTTAGGCGAGCCGCAGGCGCGCGCGGCGCTGGCGCAATGCGCCGCCCGCAATCCCGAACCCGCCGATCAGCATTGCCCAGGCTGCCGGCTCGGGAACGCCGGCACCGTTCGTCGCGCCGACGCTGAAATCGGCCTTGAACTGCACGTCGCCGAATGCGCCGTTGCTGTCATCCCAGGGATTGCCGGCGACGGCGGCAAGACTCTGTCCGGCATTGCTGTAGACGAAATCACCGCCCGTATAGGCGTCGCTGCCGAAGCTGCCGGCGGTCGGCATCCAGGTGACACCGCCGTCTGCCGGCTGCTCGATGCCGGCGGTGGTGAGGAAGGCGACATAGCGCTGCCCGGCGCGCAGGTCGATGGCGCCGACATCGAAGCGCAGCGCCTGATAGGCATCGCCGTCCGTCCCGCCGAAGCTACGAACGTCGCTGGCGTAATAGGCGGGGCCGATCAGGCCATGGCCGTTCCAGGAATAGATATAGGCACGAACATTGGTCGCGCCGCCACCCAGGAAGAAGGTGAAGCCGTTCAGCGCATTTGCACTGCCCACGGTGAAGGTCTGACCATAGACGGGGGTGTAGCTCGCCCCGAAATAATCGATCTTCCCCGCATAGCTTCCGCTGGTATCGATCGTGTCGGCCAGCGCCGGCGCCGCGCTCGCCAAACCGATGAGCGCAAGAACAGCAATCCCTTTCATGCAGGCACTCCCCCAAGACGGACGTGACTAGACACCGTCCGATTCCACGAACGCAACCTACCCGGCGTTCTGTCGGTCGGCAATTCATAAGTTATTAAGGATATGGCAATTTCGCGCCGTCTTGGGGCGGCCGCAGGCGGTGGTTGCCTCAGCGTCCGCCCCCACGCAGCCGATCGAGTACCGGCGGAGCGACCGTCATGCCCGCCTGGGCCATGGCGGGTGTCGGCCAGGCGCCGCTCGCCACCTGCTGTCGCACGGTCGCGCGATCCGGCGGGGGCCAGCCCAAGCCGGCGCTGCGGGCGCGCTCCACCAGCCGCGCGCGGGCGGCGAGCACTTCGGGGCTGGTGAAGATCACCGGCGGTTCCAGCAGGGCGTGTGCCGCCATGCTGCCGTCGTCGGCGACGCTCCACAGCGTGCCGCCCTTCTCGACCAGCAGTTCGGCGATTCCGGCCTGCTCCGCGTCCATTGCCAGGCGCACCGGATCGATCCCGAAGCCGTCCGCCTCGCGCGGATCGGCACCGTGACGCAGCAGCGTCATCACGCCGCCGAGATGGCCGAAGCTGATCGCATTCCGCATCGGGCTTTCGCCGCCCGTCGCCTGCGGGTCCGGCGCGGCGCCGGCGGCGAGCAGCTGCTCGGCGGTCGCCGGGCTGTCCGCCAGGATCGCGAGCGACAGCGCATTGCCCGGCTTCACCCCGTCCTTCGGCATGCCGGCGGCGAACAGCATCGTCACGGCGTCGGCGTCGCATCGCGCGACGGCAAAGGTGAGCAGGTCACCATAGCGGCCGGCGGGCGGTTGCGGGACCTTGGGATCGTCGACCACCGCGGTGCTGATCAGCCGCGGATCGCGGGCGAGCATGGCACGGGCATCCTCGACGCGGCCGTCGAAGATCGCCTCGGCCAGGGCGCGGCCGGCGGCGCCGTTGCTAAGATGCGCGAGCACGCGGGTCGGTTCGGGGAGCACCACCGAGGCGCGCTTGGTATAGCAGGAAGGCTCTGCGGCCATGCATCCTCCGGTCGGGGTCGCCAGCACCAGCGCGGCGAGGATGCGAAGGCGGCGGCTCACGGGCAATTGCTGTAGGGAGTGGGAGGGGCGCAGGTCAATGTGCGCGCAGGCTGCTCTCCACCCAATCCATCCCGTGGCGGGCGAGCGGCGTGTCCTGATACCAGCGCTGTCCGGCGGGCTGCTGGCCGTCGAGCGGCATGCGGGTGCCATAGGCCTCGGGCGCGTCGGCGAAGATCGCACCGGGAATGCCGCCGAGGATCGCCCCGGCGACCCGGTCGCCGCCGTCCTGGATCGCCGAGAGGATCTCGCCGCGCACATAGAAGGCGGCGATCTTGGGCGCCGCGGCGTCCCCCCGGATCGTCTGCGCCTGGCGGATCGTCGCGTCGCTGAGCCCGGCGGCGTTGAAGGTTTGTGCGTCGCGTCCGCTGGCCAGCGCCGCCGCCGACGCTAGGCCGCCGCCCAGCGAATGGCCGGTGATCGTTACCGGAGCGTCGGGGTGGCGCCCGATCGCCTTCGCGATCAGCAGCGCGCGGCCATATTGGTCCGACGGCAGCCCCACGCCTTGCCGGGCATTGGCCTTCCAGTCGCTGCCGTCGGTGGTGCCGCGGAAACTGACGACATAGTGAGGCCCGCCATCACCCTCGGCGACATAGACGCGCGCGCGAAAGCTGCTCTGCGGCGAGGCGAGATCCTCGCTGCGCAGGCCGATCTGGGCGAGGTCGTCGCTGCTTGCGACCCGGTAGCCGGCGGGCGGGGCCGGCGTATCGCTGTAGACGTCGGCTGCCATTGCCGCGAGATCGGCAGAGGAAGGTCCGCCGGTCCGTTCGGCCGCGAGCGGTGGGGCTTCGCCGCGGACGAACGGGACCGGCGGCACGGGCTGCTGCCAGGCAAGCAGCTCGCGCGGAGGCAGGTGACGGATCTGGAAATCGTCGTTCGCGGCGCGGGGTCGCGCATCCGACGCCGGCGAGGAGGGCGCGATGCCGGTAGTTCGCGAAAGCTGGTCAGCCGACATCATTTGCCTGGTACCTTGCCGGGGGGCCGTCTGTCCCTCGGTTGCCACGCCGGCGCGCGGCCGTCGCTAGACGATTCGTTTAGGCGGCCTACGCGATCCGCCGATGCCGTGGCGGCGGCGGCCATGGGAAGCAGCGGCATCCTACCGGGTTCGCACCCCAACCGCACTTGCAGGAGCATGGACATGACGACGATCTCCACCGCCGCCCCTACGCCTTTTGCAGCCGCCAACCTGATGCTGGCCGGCGGCGTACTCGCACAGCACTTCATGCCGCTCGGAGCAGGGCCGCTCGCCACGGCAATGCTGCCGTCACTGCTTTCGATCCAGCTTGGCACGCTGGCAAACGGCGCGCAGCTGCAGCCCCAGGCGGGCTTCACCGCGCAGACCACCGGGCAGAATACTGCCCAGATCGACCTCGGGGACGGCTATCATCTCGCCGTCGACGAGCGGAACAGCCAGATGACGATCGTCAACGACGCAACCGGGCAGAGCACCCGCATATGGGGCGACCCACATGTCGGAGTGGACGGGAGCCACCAGTTCGATTTTTACGGCACCACCACTTTCGAGCTGGACAACGGTACCAAGATCACGGTGAACACCGAACAGGCCAAGGGGAATCCCAACGTCTATTTCGCCAGTCAGGTGGTGGTGACGCGCGGCACCAACGCGGTGGTGATCGACGGCATCAGCCAGCAGCAGCTTGGCGACCTTTCGGTCAGCGTCTCCGCCAACGGCCATGCGCTGGATGCGGCCAATCGCGATGGCTTCACCGTGCACGAGGCGGCCAGTGGCTGGCAGACCGAACTCGGCAGCAAGGTGACGCAGGCCGATGCGGACCTCACCAAGCCCGGGCAGATCTATGGGCCGGACAGCACCACGCCGAGCCTGGCCGAGCTGGGGACGGCGATCGGCGGCTTCCTGATGTTCGGCAGCCTGCTCAGCTTCGGTATCGAGGCGACGGCGCGGGCCGCGCTGGCAGCGCCGGAAAGCAGCCGGGTGCTGCGCCAGATCCTCTTCGCCTGATGCTTGGGCTGCGGCGCGGAACCCAGTGTTTCCGCCCGCAGCCTTGTCGATCATGCCGCAGCGAGCGCACCATCCGCTCGTTGCGCAATCGATTCGGCTTCCGGTTCGTGCGCAGCCGTGCGCGGTGTCGCCGCGTGCGCATTGAAGTCAGCGAGGCTGTGCGTGGCGGGATTGCGGGAACGATATAGCGGGATTGCGATCCTGCTCCACTGGGCGTTGGCCTTGCTGTTGCTGTTCCAGCTGGGGCTGGGCTGGGCGCTGGAGGATCTGCCGCGCTCGACAATGTTCGTGGCCTTCCAGTTTCACAAATCGGTGGGCATCCTTATCCTGGTGTTCTCGCTTGCGCGGCTGCTGGTGCGCCTGGTCGTGCCACGGCCACCGGCGGAGGGCACGCTTCCGCTGAAGCTGCTGGCCGGCGCGGTGCACTGGGCGCTGTACGGCGTGATGATCCTCGGGCCGCTGAGCGGCTGGATCATCGTCTCCACCGCCCGGGTCAAGCTGCCGACCCTGTTGTTCGGCACCATTCCTCTGCCGCATCTGCCGCTGGGCTCCGCCTGGAACCAGCCTGCCGAGACGATCCATGGCCTGATCGGCTGGCTGCTCGCCGGGCTGTTCCTGCTCCACGTCGCGGGTGCGCTGCGCCATCACCTGCTGCGCGACGACCTGATCGGGCGGATGATGCCCGCTGGCGTTGCACGGCGCCCGGCGCTGTCGATCGCGGTGGTGGCGGCGCTGGCGGGGTGCGTCGCGGCCTTCCTTGCGGGTTCCTGGCGCTATCGCGGCCATGCCGAGGTGCCGGCGCCGTCGCAGCCGGTACCCGCATCCGGATCGACGCCCGAAGTTGCGCCCGCGCCGACGCCGTCACCCGCAGCATCGCCCGCGCCAAGCCCCTCGCCCTCGCCTTCCGGCACGGCGGCGGTGCCGGTGCGCAGCTGGAAGGTCGCGCCGGGCGGCTCCCTTGGGTTCCGCACCGTCTACAGCGGCGAGGCGATCAACGGCCGCTTTGCCCGCTGGACCGCCGATATCCGGTTCAGCCCCGACGATCTGGCTCATTCGAAGATCGCGATCGATATCGATCTCGCCTCGGTGAGCAGCGGCGACGGCGAACGCGACGACACGCTGAAGGGCGAGGACTTCTTCTCCGTCGCCACGCAGCCCCGCGCGCGCTTCACCGCCACCCGCATCCGCAAGCAGGGCAGCGGCTATGTCGCCGACGGCACGCTGGCGCTGGCGGGGGTCACCCGTCCGATGCCGGTCGCGTTCAAGCTCATCATCGACGGAGACCATGCGCAGGCGAGCGGCACCGCGACGGTCAAGCGTCTGGCCTTCGGCGTCGGCAAGGGGCAGTGGAGCGACCCTCAAACCATTCCCGATGCGGTGGCGATAACCTTCCGCTTCGCCGCTGACGCGAAGTGACTCACCTCCTCGAAGCGACCGCCGCCGATCGTTCGGCGGTGGTCATGCTGTGGCAGGCAGCGGGCCTCACCCGGCCGTGGAACGATCCTGACGCCGATTTTCATCGAGCGGTGGCCGGTGCCACCTCGACGATCCTGCTGCTGCGGGATGGCGAGGCGCTGCTCGGTACCGTCATGGTGGGAGAGGACGGGCATCGCGGCTGGGTCTATTATGTCGCGGTGGCCGAAGCCGCGCGGGGACAGGGCCATGGCCGGGCGCTGATGGCCGCCGCCGAATCCTGGTTGCGGGCACGCGGCTGTCCCAAGCTCCAGCTGATGGTCCGCGAGGGCAATGATGCGGCGATCGGTTTCTATCGCGCGTTGGGACTTGAGCCCCAGCCGGTTGTGACGCTCGGCCGTTTCCTCCACTAAGCGCGAATGACCATCGCGCTCTATGGAATCAAGAATTGCGACACGATGAAGAAGGCGCGGGTCTGGCTCGACGCCAATGCCGTTCGCTATGTCTTCCATGACTACAAGGCCGAGGGTGTCGATCCCGCGCGGCTCGATCGCTGGATCGCTTCCGAAGGCTGGGAACCGCTGCTGAACCGCGCCGGTACCACCTTTCGCAAGCTCCCCGAGATTGACAAGATCGACCTTGATTCGGCCAAGGCGCGTGCGCTGATGATCGCGCAGCCATCAATGATCAAGCGGCCCGTTCTGGAATATCCGGGCGGTTTGCTGATCGGATTCGCGGCAGAACGCTATGCCCGCGCGTTGCTCTGAGCACGAAATATTCACACCTTCATGGCCTAACCACCGTGTTTATCCTAAATTAACACGATAATTGGGACGGGTTACCGGGATCGCATGGCATCTTATATTCGACAACGGCCAGCCAGCTGGTTTCGCACGGTCGCAACGATGCTGGTCCTGTGGGGGCTGCTCGGCTGCCTCGTCTTCTATGCGCACGCCACCCTCTCGGCGCAGCGCGCCGGTGCGCCAAGCTTCTGGAATTGGGAATATTATCAGGCGGTGCCGCGCTGGTTCCTGATTGACTACGCGATCGGGGTCGGAGCCAGCCTGCTGGGCTCGCTCGCCATGCTGCGCCGTTCGCGCAAGGCGAATCTCCTCTACATCGTCTCGCTTGCGGCGGTGATCGTCCAGTTCGGCTATCTGTTCGCTACCGGCGGGCTGGCCGGCCCGGTGCAGGCGCTCGTCATCCCGGCGTTCATCCTCGGCGTGGCGATCTTCCAGATCTGGCTTGCCGGCATGGCGACGCGGCGGGGCTGGCTGCGCTGATCCTTAGATCCTCCCCTGAAAGGGGAGGCGGCAGGCCGAAGGCCTGACGGAGGGGTGTCGACGCTGATTTGGCGGACTTCTCTCTTAGCGGGTTCACCCCTCCACCACCGCCTGCGGCGGCGGTCCCCCTCCCCCTCCGGGGGAGGATCCATGGCAGTACTGGCAACGCTGGCCCCAACCCGCTAGACCGCGCGCCATGTCGCACCAGCTCACCCTCGATACCGCCACCAGCCGCGCCAACCCCACGCCCGCGCCGATGAAGCGCGTCACCGTGCCGGCGATCCGCAAGCGCAAGGGCGGCGCACCGCTGGTGATGCTCACCGCCTACACCGTCCGCATGGCGCAGCTGATGGACGAAGCCTGCGACATGCTGCTGGTCGGGGACAGTCTGGGCCAGGTGATCTACGGCCTGCCCTCCACGGTGCCGGTCACGCTCGAGATGATGGCGGCGCACGGCGCGGCGGTCGTTCGCGGCAGCTATCACGCACTCGTTGTCATCGACATGCCGTTCGGCAGCTACGAGGCCTCGCCCCAGCAGGCGTTCGAGAGCGCCGCGCGGCTGCTCAAGGAAACCGGCGCAGCGGCGGTGAAGCTCGAAGGCGGCGCGGCGATGGCGCCGACGGTCAAGTTCCTCAACGAGCGCGGCATCCCGGTGATCGGCCATATCGGCCTGACCCCGCAGGCGATCAACGTGCTCGGCGGCTATGGCGCGCGCGGCCGCAGCGAGGCGGAGCATGCCAAGCTGGTTGGAGACGCGGTGGCGATGGACGAGGCCGGCGCCTTCGCGATCGTCGTCGAAGGCGTGGTCGAGCCGATCGCGGTCGAGATCACCAAGGCGGTGAAGTGCCCCACCATCGGCATCGGCGCGTCTGCGCAGTGCGACGGCCAGGTGCTGGTCGCCGAGGACATGCTCGGCCTGTTCGAGCGCACCCCGCGCTTCGTGAAGCGCTATGACGATCTGGCTGGCCGCATTTCCGCCGCGGTTGAAACCTATGCGGGCGAGGTACGGTCGCGGGCCTTTCCGGGACCGGATCAGGTCTATGCGCCGAAGGACTGACGGAGTAGGGCGATTTGCGTTCACGGCACGCGGCGCTAAGGTCCGCGACCGCATCAGACCCATGGAGTAGATTTTGGCGCTTCCTCCTTCCGGTACCACCGACGAGGCCTTCCTTCGCGAAGTCGACGAGGAATATCGGCGCGATCAGCTGATCCGCGCCGGCCGTCGCTATGGCATCTGGATCGTCGCGGGCGTGGTGGCCTTTCTGGTCGCCGTCGCCGGCTGGCTGTTCTACGATCACAGCCAGCGCAGCGCGGCCGAGGCGCGGGGCGAGGAATATGACGCCGCGCTCCAGCTTGCCGCGCAGAACCAGCTCGGTCAGGCGCAGCCCGGCCTCGACAAGCTGGCGCAGGGAGAGGACGGCTATGCCGCGATGGCGCGCTTCACGCAGGGCAACCTGCTGTTCCAGCAGGGCGACAAGAAGGGTGCAGCGGCCAAGTTCGCGAGCATCGTGACCGATGCCAAGCTCGACCAGCCGTTTCGCGACCTCGCGCTCGTCCGCCAGACCCAGGCCGAGTTCGACACGCTCAATCCGCAGGACGTGATCCAGCGGCTCGGCACGCTCGCCAACCCCGATTCGCCGTGGTTCGGCAGCGCCGGGGAGATGGTGGCGGCCGCCTATCTGAAATCGGGCAAGCGCGCCGAGGCCGCCAAGCTCTATCGCCAGCTGAGCGAAGCCGGTCCCCGCGTGCCGGATTCGATCCGCGAACGCACCGCCGAACTCGCCAAGACGCTTTCGGTCGCTCCGACGACGACCGCTCAGACCCAGGAAAAGCAAGCTAAATGAACACGAAGGTTCGCGTTGTAACGGCGGTCGCGGCGCTCGCGCTGGTCAGCGGCTGCGGCGTTTTCAAGGGCAGCGGCAGCAAGAAGACTCCGGTGCTCGGCGAGCGCGTGCCGATCCTGGTGACCGAGAACGACATCACCGCCGACAAGACGCTGGCGGGCATCGAGGTGCAGCTGCCCGAGGCGGCGGTAAATGAGAATTGGAGCCAGCCGGGGGGCAGCGCGTCCAAGGCGATGGGCCATCTCGCGCTCGGCGAGTCGCTTTCGCGCATCTGGTCGCATCAGGTCGCCAAGCCGTCCAAGAGCGAGCGGCTGGCCGCGTCGCCGGTGATCCAGGGCAACAAGCTGTTCGTGATCGACCAAGCAGGGACCGTTCACGCAATGGCGGCCGATACCGGCGCGGAGTTGTGGAACGCCCGGACCGGCGCGGGTGCGGACAAGCGCAGCCGCGGTGCCCTGTTCGGCGGCGGTGTCAGCGTCGATGGCGATCATGTCTATGCCTCGAACGGCCTCGGGGACGTCGTCGCGCTGGAGATCGGCGACGGCAAGGAAATCTGGCGCAAGCGTCCCGGCGGGCCGCTGCGCGGCGCACCGACGCTCGCCAACGGCAATGTCTATGTCGTCACGCAGGACAACCAGCTGTTCGCGCTGACCCAGGACAAGGGCGACGTCTCCTGGACCGCCACTGCCAGCCTCGAATCGCAGGGCGTGTTCGGCGTCGCGGCGCCCGCCTCGGCGCAGGGCACCGTCATCGCGGGCTTCTCCTCGGGCGAGCTGAACGCCTATCGCTACGAGAACGGCCTGTCGCTGTGGGGCGACGTGCTGACCCGCAACACCATGACCACCTCGGTATCGGCATTGTCGGACATCGATGCCGAGCCGGTGATCGACCAGGGTCGCGTCTACGCGCTGGGCGAGGGCGGCCGGATGGTCGCAGTGGACATCACCAGCGGCTCGACGCTGTGGGAGCAGAGCATCGGCGGCCTTTCGTCGCCCTATGCGGTCGGCGAGTGGCTGTTCGTCGTTACCGACGATGCCCGCCTGCTGTGCCTGTCGCGCAGCAGCGGCAAGCCGCGCTGGATCGTCCAGCTGCGCAAGTACAAGAACGAGAAGAAGCTGAAGAACCCGATCGCCTGGAAGGGCCCGATCGCCGCCGGCGGTCGCCTGGTGCTGATCAACACGCTGGGCGAAATCGTGTCGGTATCGCCGAAAGACGGCAGCATCCTTTCCACCAAGGAAACCAAGGATTCGCTGTCGCTGCCGCCGGTAATCGCCAACAGCACGCTGTATCTCCTCGACGATAAGGGCCGGCTGACCGCCTATCGTTGAGTCTGCTGTTCCGGCCGTGCGCCGGGCATAACACCCACAAGGGGGCCGGGGCGCAGCGCTCCGGCCCCTCTCGTTTTTTCGGCGGCTTTGCGTCGCCCTTTCGACTGCGTTAGAGAATCGATCATGCCTTTGCCCACCGTCGCCATCATCGGACGCCCCAATGTGGGCAAGTCGACGCTGTTCAACCGGCTGGTCGGAAAGCGCCTCGCGCTGGTCGACGACCAGCCCGGCGTCACCCGCGATCGCCGCGAGGGCGATGCCAATCTGCTCGGCCTGGAATTCCGCGTGATCGACACCGCCGGCTATGAGGACGAGGATGCGGCCACGCTCCCCGGCCGGATGCGCGCGCAGACCGAGGCGGCGGTGCGCGAGGCGGACGTCTCGCTGTTCCTGATTGACTCGCGCGCGGGCGTGACCCCGCTCGACGAGGAAATCGCCCGCTGGCTGCGCTCGACGGACCGTCCCGTGGTACTCATGGCCAACAAGGCGGAGGGCCGCGCGGGCGAGACCGGCGTGCTGGAGGCGATGGCGTTGGGTCTCGGCGATCCCATCCCCTTTTCGGCCGAGCATGGCGAAGGCGTGGTGGACCTGTTCGAGGCGCTGCTGCCGCATGTTGATCGCGACGAGGAGGAGCCGGAGGAGGATCCCGAAAGCCCCGATGCGCCGCTCAAGCTGGCGATCGTCGGCCGCCCGAATGCGGGCAAGTCGACGCTGGTCAACCGCATCCTCGGCGAGGACCGGATGATCACCGGGCCCGAGGCCGGGATCACCCGGGATTCGATCTCGATCGATTACGAGTGGACCGATTTCGAGAACAAGCCGCGCAAGGTGCGGCTGGTCGATACCGCCGGGCTGCGCAAGAAGGCGCGGGTCGAGGAGAAGCTGGAGAAGCTTTCGGTCGCCGATACGCTGCGCTCGATCGACTTCGCCGAGGTCGTGGTGCTGCTGCTCGATGCGACCCGCGGGCTGGAGGTGCAGGACCTCAAGATCGCCGATCGCGTGCTGCAGGAAGGCCGCGCGCTGATCATCGTCATGAACAAGTGGGACGTGGCGGAGAATGCCTCCAGCCTGTTCAACGGCGTGAAGGGCGCGCTGGAAGAGGGGCTGGCGCAGGTGAAGGGCGTGCCGCTGCTCACCGTGTCGGCGGTGACCGGCAAGGGCATCGACACGATGATGCGCGTCGCGTTCGAGACGCGCGAGGCCTGGTCGCGCCGCGTGTCGACCGGCCAGCTGAACCGCTGGTTCGAGCGCGCGATCGAAGCAAACCCGCCGCCCGCACCCGGCGGCAAGCGGATCAAGCCGCGCTACGTCACGCAGAACAAGACGCGCCCGCCCAGCTTCGTGCTGTTCGGCACGCGCGTGGACCTGCTGCCGACCAGCTATCAGCGCTATCTGATCAACGGGTTGCGGCGCGAATTCGATTTCGGCGCTGTGCCGGTGCGCCTGGTGCTGCGTGCGCCGAAGAACCCGTTCGACCGCGACAAGGCGTAAGCACCTGCTCCCCTCCCGCATGCGGGAGGGGATCGGAAAGGCGAGCGGCCAGGCTTATTCGGCTTCGGCGGGCTTGCTGTTGAGCTGGATGTAATTCTCCAGGCCCATGCGCTCGATCATGTCGAACTGGCGCTCCAGCGTGTCGACATGTTCTTCCTCGCTCTCGAGGATCTTAAGGAACAGGTCGCGGCTGACGAAGTCGCGGACGCTCTCGCTGTGCTGGATCGCATCGCGCAGCACGGCGATCGCCTCCACTTCCAGCGCCAGATCGGCGCGGAGCAGTTCCTCGACATTCTCGCCGATGCGCAGTCGGCCGAGCAGCTGGAAATTGGGCAGGCCATCCAGGAACAGGATACGTTCCGACAACCAATCGGCGTGCTTCATCTCGTCGATTGATTCGTGGCGCTCGAATTCGGCCAGCTTCTGCACGCCCCAATGGTCAAGCATGCGATAATGCAACCAATATTGATTGATCGCAGTCAGTTCATTCTTGAGAACTTCGTTCAGATACTCGATGACTTTGGCATCGCCCTTCATTGCGCGAAACTCCTTTCGAAGCGTTCCCTAGCGCGAATGAAGTCAGAAAAAAACTACGGAAATCAGCGACTTTTTACTTGCGAGTGTCACGCAGCCGCACGTTCCTGCGCGATAATGGCTCGCGCGAACGGAACGCATTGGCCGCACTTCGCCTGGCAGCCGAGTGCGCGATAGGCCTGGCAGGCACTCTGTGCGCCCTGCCGCGCCACTTCCCGCACGTCACGCTCTCGCAGGGCATTGCACACGCACACAACCATCGGAAATCCCTCGAATCCGTCGCTGCAGCCGATCTAGTGCAACTGCGAGCGATTCGCAAGGTTGTTGCGAATAGGTTGCAGGGAGCCCCGCGCGAGCGTGCGCCAGAGCCATTCGAGCGGTCCATAACGGAAACAGACGAGCCAAGGCCGCGACCAGAGCAGCAGCAGCACCCAGATGCCGAGCACCACCGGATAAAGCTGCCAGCGGGAAAGACGCCCGAACCAGCCCAGGCCGTAGCCGTCGAAGATCAGCACGCACAGCAGACTGGTCGCAAGATAGTTGGAAAAGGCCATCCGTCCCGCCGCAGCGACGCGGCGGGTGATCCAGCCGTCGTCGCTTGCGATGGAAAGGATCAGGCAGGCCCAGCCAAGGATCATCAGCGGCCGCACCAGCCCCGGCAGCGTCGCCGCTGCCATCACCACCGCGAAGAGGCTGAACTTCGCGGCGATCAGCCACAGCGCGAGCAGCGCATAGACCGGCAGGGTGATCGCCCAACAATATAGCCACCAGCGCCGGTAGTCGGCGCGCGGCCATGTGCCGGCCAGCAGCCCGCTGCGCAGTGCCGCCATGCCGAACAGCATATAGCCGAGCGTTTCTCCCCCATAGAGCGTCAGCATCGCGATCGGCGTGGTCGCATAGTCGCGGAAGCGCTGCGCGACCAACCCCGCATAGCCGCCGTGATGCAGCGCGAGCTCTGCCGCAATTCGCGACGGCGGCGGCACGCCAAATGTGTGGACGAGCGAGGCATGGCCGCCCTGCGCCAGCTGGGGAAGCAAGGACATGCGCCACGCATCATATGCCAGCATGCCGAACATTGCGGTGCTCGCCAGCACCAGCATTGCGCCCAAGCCTATCAGGTGCGCGATCGGCAGCTTGCGCAGTGGGAAAGCGAGCATGCCGACCAGCGCATAATGGGCGAGGATGTCGCCGTGCCAGATCAGCCAGAGATGGGCGAGGCCGAACAGCAGCAGCCAGGCCATGCGCGCATAATGGGCACGGGCGGGGTCGCGCCCGGATGCCTCGGCCGCATCGGTGACGATCAGCAGCGAGGCGCCGAAGAGGAAGGAGAACAGCCCGCGCATCCGCCCGTCGAAGAACAGGAAATTGACGAGCCAGGCGGCGAGATCCGCCCCATGCCAGCCGCCATAGGCGCGCGGGTTGAAATAGGCGGCCTCGGGCATGCCGAAGCTGACGATGTTGAGCAGCAGAATGCCGAGCAGCGCGGCGCCGCGGACGAGATCGAGCGAAAGCAGGCGCGGGGGAAGGGGGGATTGCACCCCCGACGCTTAGAGCCAGCTGGCGATCTGATCGAGCGATTTGCGCTCGAGCGCGGCCGTCGGCACGGTTGCGTCGGGCGCCGGGTGGCCCGTGACGATGAGCATGATCGGCCGCTCATGCTCCGGGCGGCGGCACAGCCGGTTGAGAAACCGGGCCGGTGTCGCCGTATGTACCAGCGTCGCGAGCCCCGCCAGGTGCAGCGTCGTCAGCAGCAGGCCGCAGGCGATGCTCACGCTTTCGGTGACGTGCGGATTGGGAAAGCGGTCGGTCTCGTGCGTCTTGGTCTGCCCGAAGGCGACAAGGATCCACGGCGCGATCTCGAGATAGGGCTTGTCGGCCTTGGTGCCGAGGTCGCGCAGCAGCCCCTGCCATTCGCTGCCGCCGATGCCGCCGTAGAAATTGCGCTCTTCCTCTTCCACCGCCACCCGCAGCGCGGTCTTGGCACCTGGGGAGGAGATGGCGGCGAAGTGCCAGGGCTGGCGATTGGCGCCGCTGGGGGCGGTGCCTGCTGCCGCGATGGCGGTTTCGATGATGGCGCGCGGCACCGGGCGCGGCGAAAAACTCCGGCAGCTGTGGCGGGTTTCCATCCGCTCGCAAAAGGCAGCGGCACGGGCGACCCGCTCGGGATCGGGCAGATCGATGTCAGGAGTCCAGGGCCGCATATCAGGTTTCATAGGGAAGTTTGCGCAGAACCTCGCCGAACCCGCGCGATATGTCTATTCGGTTGTTGTGCGGAGCGGTGGTTAGACCGCGCCTTGGTCCGGGTGAAGCGGCCCGCAGGGCGTGAGCTTCACGCCGGACCAGCCCTGGAAGGTGCAGCGATCGCGCTCCTCCCAGCCATGGGCGGCGGCGATATCGGCAACCGTGCCGCCCGCCAGTTCGGATGTTTCCGCCTGTTCGGGCCACGAAACCCAGCAGAACCCGTTGCGCGCGAGCAGCCCGCGCAGCGCGCCCAGTTCGCGTTCCAGATGATCGCGCCGCGAAGTGAACAGATGCACGGCCTGCACGCCGTCGGTGGCGCATCCCAGTTCTTCCAGCGCGGCGCGCTCGGGAGCGATCGCGTCGCGTACCGCCTGCGGCATGTCATGGAACCACACCCGCATGCCGGGCTTGAAGCCGAGCCGCGTCGCCATCGGGGTGCCAGAACGCTGTTCCATGATCGCCGCCCTCCTCTGGATGAGCCTACAGGATGGACCTCCGCCGCGCCAGCGGCATTGATCGCGGTCAGAGCACGGGAGCTGTCGGCGCGATCGGAATGTTGGACAGCTCCACGCGCGTGCCGGGATGGCCGGGAAGGATGCGCAATTCGGCGCCGAGACCATGGCACAGGCTGCGGGCGATCCGCAGGCCGAGGCTGTCGACGGTCGCGACGTCAAATCCCTCTGCCACGCCGACACCGTCGTCATGAATCGTCAGCGAGACATGCGCCGCCTGGGCGCAGACCTGGAGCAGGATCGTGCCCGTATCACGATCGGCGAACCCGTGCTCGATCGCGTTGGCGATCGCCTCGGCGACGATCAGTGCCAGCGGAATGGCGCGGTCGGGGGGCAGCAGCACGGCGGTGTGCGCCTCCACGATGTGCCGAATGCCCGGCCGGCCGGCGCTCTCCGCCAGATCCTCGACAAGTGCGGTCAGGAAGGCATCGAGCGCCAGCGGCTCCCCGCGACTGCCATATAGCCGACGCTGGATGCGGCCGATCAACTGCAGCCTGCTTGCCGCTTCTCCGATCGCGCGCTTCGCCTCGCCATCGGCCACCGCGCGGCGCTGCAGTGCCAGCATCGCACCCACCATCTGCAGATTGTTCGAAACCCGGTGTTGCAGTTCCTCGAACAGGATCTCGGTCCTGGCGGCGAGCGCGTCGCTGCGCGCCCGTTCGGCAGCCAGCCGCGCGTTGGCGACCTGCATCCAGTGGACGAGCAGGATGTCCACGGTAACCACGCCGGCATAGAAGAACAGGGCGACACCGGTTCCACGCCCCATCGAGAAGCTATGGACCGGCGGAATGAAGAAGTACCAGGCGAGAAGGCCGCACAGCAGGGCAGCAACGATCCCCGGACCTCGCCCGAACAGGAACGACGCGAGGATCACTGCGGGGAAGAAGGTCAGATAGGGGAAGCCCGGCGGGAAATAGGGATCCAGTACCAGCCGCAGCCACCATGCCACCACGCAAAAAACCAGCGTGATCGCATAGGCCAGGGTCCTCCGCCCCGCCAGCAGCGGGAGATGTTCCAGCGTAGGATGAAAGGAATGCATTGCCACCCGTTGCCCCGGCCCCGCCCTGAACACGGGCCGTTCTTCGGGGGGAACGTCCGGGCAGCTTTCTTCATCGGTCAGAAACAATGCAGACGCAAGCGGCTCTCGGCATATTTGCGGCGGACTGCGGGCCGGCATCGCGCCGAAGGGTGCGCCGGTTGCGATGTCGGCCGCTCGCCAAGCATTGCCAGGCCCGCCATGCAGATATAGCCTCCATCGACTTGTACACGGGAAGATTCGCCATGACGCTCGTGACGACCTCCTTGGATCGCTTCTCGGTGATCAGCACCGGCACTGGCCCGGCACGCGCGCTCTCGGCGCTGTTCGGGGCGCCGCTGCGGACCGACGCGCATCTGGACTATTCGCACGAAACGCCCCGCCAGCGCAGCCTGTGGGCGGCGAAGCTCGATTCGGCGATCCTTCATGCGGAGCGGCCGGTGCTGCTGGTGGCAAATGGCGCAAGCTGCTTTGCCGCCACATGGTGGGCACGGCTGTCGCCCCGCGACTATATCGCCAGGGTAGCGGGGGCGCTGCTGATCGATCCGATGGCAGGGGAGGACGATGCCGCGCATTTCGCCTCGCCGAAGATAGAGCTGCCCTTCCCCTCGCTGCTGCTCAGCGGTGAGACGCCCGACACCGCCGTGGCGGAGCGGGTGAAGGCGCTCGCCACCGGCTGGGGCAGCGCGCTGGGCGGGATGCCCCAGCTCCCGCACGCCCGGCGCAGCGGCAGCCATTGGCAGGGCGCGCGCGAGCTCGTGCTGCGAATGACCGCGACGATCGTCGAGCGTCGCGTCCAGGCCGCGGACGCGCTCGCCGCGGTGCTGGTCCCCGAGCAGGACTGAACGGCGCGGTCAGTCCCTGCCGGAAATCGGGCGACGTTGTTCGAGGTCGAACGCATCGCCGTGGCTCAGGACGTGCAGGCGGACGTCGTGCATCGATAGCGTTCGCTCCGGGCTCGCCTCGGCGATGTTCGAGCGGGTGACGCCCGATCCGTCGACGATGGTGACGGCGCCGGCACCGATCACCCGGAAGCAGCTGCCCTCCAGCACGATAGCAGTATCCTCGTCGATGCCGATGCCGAGCACGCGCGGGTTCTGCGCCACCGCGCCGAGCAGGCGGCCGATCCGGCCGCGCTCCGCGAAATGCTGGTCGATGATCACGTCCCGCACCAGCCCCAGGCCGGGTGCCATGTGGAGGTCGCCGATGCGGTGGGATTCGGCGCTGGAGCCCTTCACCAGCATCGTCGCGCTCATCACCGAGGCGCCGGCGGAGGTGCCCGCCACCACGCCGCCGCGCGCGTGAATGTCGCGCACCATTCGCTCGACCGGGGTGTCGCCGATCTGGCTGGAGATGCGCAGCTGGTCGCCGCCGGTGAAGAAGATGCCGGCGGCGCCTTCGAACACCCCGAGGGTTTCCTCTGCCAAGGTTTCGCCGCGCTCATGGACGTAGAGCTCGACAAGGTTGTCGATGCCCAGCGCGCCGAAAGCCTTTTGATAGGCGTCGAAATAGCCGTCGGGCTGGTGGCTGGCGACGGTGGCGATGACGAGCTTGCCGTCCTTCACGCGTCGCGCGACCTCCTTCAGGATGGTCTTGTCGCCCTCCTTGTCCTCGTGCCCGCCGATGATGATGAGAGGACCGCCGTGATCAGCCATGCAGATGTTCCTTGAGTTCGTCGCGGTGGACGCCCGCGCACGGGGCATCGAGCCCGGCGGCATGCAGTGCCAGCGCGAAATGGTCGCTGTTGTGGGCAATGCCGAAGGCGCCGGACCGCTCGATCACGATCGCGCCGGCCTCGCCCCCAACCCGGCCGAGCCGGGCGATCGCGTGCGCCGCTGCTTCGGTGGCCGAGCCGCCGCGCTCCAGCGCGTGCATCACCTGGCTCGCGAGCAGCGTGCGCAGGATCGCTTCGCCATCGCCCGAAAAGGCGCAGCCGCCCAGCGTGTCATCGGCATAGAGGCCCGCGCCTGGCACGGGCGAATCGCCGATCCGGCCGGGATGCTTGCCGGGCAGTCCGCCGGTCGAGGTCGCCGCGGCGATCGCCCCGGTGGTGTCGATCGCCACGCAGCCGACGGTATCGTGCGCCTTGCTGTTCTCCGAAGCCAGCGCTTCGGGCGACAACATCGTCTCGGGGGCAACAAGCGTGATGCCGTTGTCCGCTGCGAACCGCTCCGCACCTTTGCCCGCGAGCAGTACCGGGCGCGCCGGGAGCATGGCACGGGCAACGCTGACCGGATTGCGCACCCGCCGCACGCCGGCCACGCCGCCGATCCTCAGCCCGGTGCCCTCCATCATCGCCGCGTCCATCTCGACGGTGCCGTCGCTGGTGAGGACGGAGCCGAAGCCGGCGTTGAAGACGGGATCGTCCTCCAGCACTCGTACCGCCACTTCCGCCGCCAGCACCGCGCCGCCGCCCGCGCGCAGTACCGCTGCACCGGCTTCGGCGGCGGCGGCGCACCCGGCACGATTGCGGTCGTGGAGCGCCGGGTCGATCGTCTTGGCCCCGCCATGAACGAGGATCGCCCAGCGTATCGCGTCAGGCATGGAGCTTCTCCCGCGCCGCCGGCTCGGGCTGAAAGGCGAGAATCCGGTCCCAGACCGCCTGGATCGCGCTGGGCATCAGCACCAGCAGGTCGCCGGGGCGCCCCAGCTGCAGCACCATGTCCACCGCTTCCATTTCGTCGACGATCCGGTGGACCTGCTCGGGCCGCATGCCTGCCGCCATCGCACCTTCGGACATCAGCCCGTTGGTCTCGCCGCGGGGGCGACCGCGGCCGTCGGGGGCCTCGCGGAACACGATCTCGTCGAAGATCGCGCCGGAGAGTTGGCCCATCTCGACGATGTCGCAGTCGCGCCGGTCACCGGGGATGCTGACCATCCCGATCACGCGGTTGTAGCGCCCGCGCATGCGATCGATCACCTGACCCAGCGCCTGCAGCCCGGCGGGGTTGTGCGCATAGTCGAGGATGTGGCGGCGGCCATGCGCGTCATGGATGTTGAGCCGGCCCGGCGAATCCTCGAACGAGATGCTGAAGGCGCTGAGCCCGTCGCGGATCGCCTCGATCGGCACCCGCTGCGCCGCGCACATCGCCACCGCGGCGAGGGCATTGGCGATGTTGAAATCGGCGATGCCCCCCAGCGTAGCGGGGATGTCGGCGGCCGCCATCACTTCGATGCGTTCCCTGCCGCGGTGCAGCACGATGCAGCCGCCATAGCTGCCGGGCTCGCGCACCACCGCCATGCCGCCCTCGGCGATGTGGCGGCGCAGATGGTCCGAGAGATCAGGCCCGCCGCCCAACGAGAACCACACGAGCGTGCCGCGCGCATGCCGGGCGATGCGATGGCACATCGGATCATCGGCGTTGAGCACCGAATGCCCGCGCCGCGCGACGCTCTCGACTACCACGCCCTTCACCTTGGCAAGGTCCTCGACCGTGTCGATGCCCTTCAGCCCGAGATGATCGGCGGTGACGTTGAGCACCGCGCCGACATCGGCGCCGTCGAAGCCCAGCCCCTCGCGCAGGATGCCACCGCGCGCGGTCTCCAGCACCGCCACATCGACCTTAGCGTTGCGCAGCACGGTGCGTGCGCTTTTCGGCCCGCTGGCATCGGCCTCAACCATCAGATGGCCGTTGAAATAGATGCCGCTCGTCGAGGTCATCCCGACATTCCTGCCTGCCTGCTGCAGGATGCGGGAGACCATCCGCGCGGTGGTCGACTTGCCGTTGGTGCCGGTGATCGCGAAGATCGGTATCCGGCTGCGGCTGCCGCGCGGGTAGAGCATGTCGATGACCGGCGCGGCGACATCGCGCGGGGTACCGCTGGACGGCTCCAGATGCATGCGGAAGCCGGGAGCCGCATTGACCTCGACGATCCCGCCCCCGGTCTCGCGCACCGGGCGGCGAATGTCGGGCGAGAGGAAGTCGATCCCGCAGACGTCAAGCCCGACCACCGCCGCCGCCTGCTCGGCGATCGCGCGGTTGGCGGGGTGGATCACGTCGGTTCGATCCACGGCGGTGCCGCCGGTGGAGAGATTGGCGGTGTCGCGCAGCACCACGATCTCGCCGGCCATCGGGATGGTGGCGGGGGTGCGATCGGTCTTCTCCAGCAGCGCCAGCATCGCGTCGTCGATGACGATGCGGGTCAGCACCTTCTCATGCCCGACGCCCCGGCGGGGGTCCTGGTTGAGATCGTCGATCAACTGCGCGATCGAGTGGAAGCCGTCGCCGATCACCTGCGCCGGCACCCGCTCGGCGACCGCGACGACCTTGCCGTTGACGACCAGGATGCGATGGTCGTTCCCCGGCACCTGCTGCTCGACGATGACGCGGCGGCCATGCTGGAGCGCGAGGTCAAAGGCGACACGCACCGCATCCTCGTCGGCGATGCCGGTGGTGACGCCGCGGCCATGGTTCCCGTCCAGCGGCTTGATCACCACCGGCCAGCGCAGCCGCTTGGCCTCTGCGATCGCTTCCTCCACCCGGCGCACGACCACGCCGCGCGGCACCGGCAGCCCTGCCTCGCCGAGCAGCTGCTTGGTCATCGCCTTGTTGCCGGCGATGTCGACCGCGATCTGCGCGGTGTCGCCGGTGATACTCGCACGAATGCGCTTCTGGCGGCTGCCCTGGCCGAACTGGATCAGGCTCTGCTCGTTGAGGCGGGTGACGGGAATGCCGCGCCGCTCCGCCGCCTCGACCAGCGCGCGGGTGGTGGGGCCGAGCGCGTTTGCCTTCAGCAGCGCCTGCAGCGCGGCGATGATCGCGCGCACGTCCTGCGGCGCGTCGAGCGAGGGCACGCCGAGCAGCTGCAGCCCCTCCACCTTGCGCAAGGGCTCGGGCAGCAGATCGGCGACCAGCCGGATCGCGGCAAGGCCTGCGGCGAGCGCCAGCGTCTCGTCGCGATAGGTGTAGAGGATGTTGTACACGCCGGGCCGGTCCTTCACCGAGCGCGTCTTGCCGCGCGTGACACGCGATCCCGCGAGCGACTGCAGCTCCAGCGCGACATGCTCGACGATGTGCCCCAGCCAGGTACCCTCGCGCAGCCGCTCGACGAAGCCGCCGGGGCGCTGATAGCTGCAGCCATGCATAGCGAGGCCGGGGAGAAGCGCGAGCAGCGCGTCGGTGAAGCCCGGCAGCTTGTCGCTCGGCCATTGCTCCAGATCGCGCAGGTCGACCTGGATACGGATCATCGGGCGGGTGCTGTAGAGGTGGGGCCCGCGATAGATGCTCCGTTCGAGCACCCGCATGCCGTATGCCGAAGCCGGGCGCGCGAAATCGGCCGGCTGCACCAACGCTGTCATAGTTGACCTCAAGAAGGGGCACCGGGAACCAGCGCCTGAGCCGCTCCAACGGCCCAGTTTTCCCCGCGTTCCCCGACTGATGCGGATCAACTATTTGACATAGGACCTTCCAGCAGCTGTGTTTTCAGCCCGCGATACGGGGCGCGAGGATCCGCATCAGCGCTTCGCACCCGGCCGCGTCGCCGGCGTCGAACCGTGCGGGCACCGGGCTGTCGAGATCGAGCACGCCCAGCAGCGCGCCCTGGTGCACGATCGGCACGACCAGTTCGGAGCGGCTCGCGGCATCGCAGGCGATATGGCCGGGAAAGGCGTGAACGTCTTCCACCAACTGCGTTTCGCGCGTTGCGGCGGCGGCGCCGCACACGCCCTTGCCGAACGGGATGCGGATGCACGCCGCCTTGCCCTGGAAGGGTCCGAGCACCAGCTCGTCCGCCACGTTGCGGTAGAAGCCGGCCCAGTTGAGATCGGGCAGATACTGGCCGATCAGCGCGGAGACGTTCGCCATGTTGGCGATCGGATCGGGCTCGTCGGCGGTCAGCGAATCGAGCGCGGCGGCGAGATCGCGATAGAGCTCGGCCTTGGTTTCGGCGGTGATGTCGAAGCTGTACATGCCGGCGATGTAGGAGATCACGGGGCAGGGCGCGAGGGGTCAGTCGAAGCCGACCTTGCCGCGACCGGCCTTCACTACCGAACGGCCCTTCTTCGCGTCCACCCGCCGGGCCTTGGCGGCCTTGCTCGGCTTGGTCTTGATCCGCTTGGCCTGGCGTTCGTGCGCCTTGTCGATCAGGTCGGACAGGCGCTGGCGCGCATCGGTGCGGTTGGCGTCCTGGGTGCGATATTGGCGCGCGGTGATCAGCAGCTCGCCCGCCGAGGTCATGCGCGTGCCGGCGAGTTCCTTCAGCCGCTCATAGGCATAGGGCGAAAGCCCCAGCCGGAACACGTCGACCCGCAGCTGCACCGCGGTCGCCACCTTGTTGACGTTCTGCCCGCCGGGTCCCGTCGCGGCGAGGAACTTCTCCTCGAGGATCGCCGCGTCGGGGATCTCAGCCATTGGCCGGGCGGCCGAAGCCGATATGGTGGAAGCGCGCGGGCAGCGGCGCGTCGCCGTGCACGTCGGGTTTGCCCGGGCGCGGCACGGTGATCGACTGGGCGTGGAGCATCATCGCCGGGCCGCCGCGGCCATAGACGGGGTCGCCGACGATGGGGATGCCGATGCCTTCCAGCGCATGGACGCGAATCTGGTGGGTGCGGCCGGTCTCGGGATAGAAGGCGACGAGCGCGCGGCCATCGTGCACCTCCATCCGTTTCCAGCGGGTGCGTGCGGATTTGCCCTTGGGATCATGCGTCATCCGCCAGCCTTCCTCAATGCTGGAGATCTTGCCCAGCGGAAGGTCGATCTCGCCGCTCTCCGTCTCGGGCACGCCGTCGAGGATCGCGACATAGCGTTTGGTGACCTGCCCGGCCTCGAAGGCCTGACCGAAGCGCTTCATCGCCTTGGGGTTGCGCGCGAGCAGCAGGCAGCCGCTGGTGTCGCGGTCGAGCCGGTGGACGGGGACGGGCAGGCGCTCGAAGCCGAAGGTCAGCTGGTCGAGCATATCCTCCAGGCTCTCGCTGCGGTCGCGCGGCCGATCGACGGGCAGGCCCGCCGGCTTGTCGATGATCAGCGCTTCGCCGTCGATGAAGAGTACCCGGTCCTTGAACATCGCCGGGATATAGCGGGGTTCTGCCGCAGCGCGAGTCCGGGGAACTCACAAAATCCTCCCCTGCAAGGGGAGGTGGCAGCCCGAAGGGCTGACGGAGGGGTGTCCTCGGCTGCGGCCTGGTACGCGAACCGCAGCGGGGACACCCCTCCACCACCGCCTTTGGCGGCGGTCCCCCTCCCCCTCCGGGGGAGGATATCCAGGGATTACGCCTTCAGCTTGGCGGCAGTTTCCGCAATGCGGCGGCCCTGGTAGCGGGCGCCTTCCAGCTCGACATCGCTCGGCAGGCGGCTGCCGTCGCCATCGGCGATGGTGCTGGCGCCGTAGGGCGTCCCGCCCTTCACTTCGTCGACGCCCATCTGGCCCTGGAAACCATAGTCGAGGCCGACGATGGTCATGCCGAAGTGCAGCAGGTTGGTGAGGATCGAGAACAAGGTGGTCTCCTGGCCGCCATGCTGCGAGGCGGTGGAGGTGAAGGCGCCGCCGACCTTGCCGTTCAGCTGGCCCTGGAACCACACGCCGCCGGCCTTGTCCCAGAACGCCGCCATCTGGCTGGCCATGCGGCCGAAGCGGGTCGGCGCGCCGACGATGATGCCGTCATACTGCGCCAGTTGGTTGGGATCGTCGAACAGCGGGTGGCTGTCGTCGACACGGAAGCCGGCGGCCTGTGCCACTTCGGCGGGTGCGGTTTCCGCGACGCGGCGGACGTCTACGTCCGCACCGGCGCTGCGCGCGCCCTCGGCTACCGCGTCGGCCATCTTCGCGAGGTGGCCATAGGAGGAATAATAGAGAACGAGGATCTTGGTCATGGCGAAAACTCCCTAGTCGAATGGGCGAGGGGACGGGCCCCGGTTATTCGGAATCGACGAGAACGATCTCGGCGTCTTGAACGGCGGTGATGGTAACGGTCCGGCCGCCGGAAAGCGCCGCGCCGTCGCGGGCGTTCAC
Organism: Sphingomonas sp. S2M10; assembly: GCF_012650175.1. Taxonomy (GTDB): domain Bacteria; phylum Pseudomonadota; class Alphaproteobacteria; order Sphingomonadales; family Sphingomonadaceae; genus Sphingomonas. Next base: position 26,177 of record NZ_JAAILI010000005.1, on the reverse strand, counting down.
CGCGTCGCCGTCAACGGTGACCGCACCCACCGCCGGGACGAGATAGGCGTGGCGGCCATCGCCGACGCTGTGGGTGACACTCTCGCCCGCCTTCAGCGTTGCGCCCAGCACCCGGGCGTTGGCACGGATCGGCAGCGCATCCCTGTCCTCGGCGAAGCCGGACGCCAGCGTGACAAAACGGCCCGAGCGATCACCCTTGGGGAAGGGCTTGGCGCCCCAGCTCGGCTGGCCGCCGGCCTCGCGCGGCAGGATCCAGATCTGGAAGATCCGGGTCGTCTCCGGCTCGAGATTATATTCCGCGTGGCGCACGCCGCTGCCGGCGCTCATCACCTGCACGTCGCCTGCCTCGGTGCGGCCCTTGTTGCCCATCGAGTCCTGGTGCGTGATCGCGCCCGAGCGGACATAGGTGATGATTTCCATGTTCTGATGCGGGTGCGGCGGGAAGCCCGAATTGGGGGCGATCTCGTCGTCGTTCCACACCCGAAGCGCGCCCCAGCCCATGCGGGACGGGTCGTGATAGTCGGCGAAACTGAAGTGATGCTTGGCCTTGAGCCAGCCGTGATCGGCACCGCCCAGGCTTTCGAAACTGCGTTTGTCGATCATCGCTGATCTCCCATCTGTTGCCGCCAAGATAGGCATCCGCATCACTGCGTAAACGGAAACGTTGGAAACCAATCGTTTCGTGATATGGCTTTGGCCGAGCAGGAGGGGCGGGGATGAAGCTACCGGATTTCGAGGCCTGGGCGGTGTTTGCCAGCGTGGTCGAGCATCGCTCGTTCAGCGGTGCGGCGCTCGCGCTGGGCGTCTCCAAAGCGACCGTGTCCAAGGCGATCACCCGGCTGGAAGAGCGGCTGGGCACCGCTTTGTTCCACCGTACCTCGCGCCGGCTGACCCTTACCGACAGTGGCCAGCAGCTTGCCGAGCACGCCCAGCGCATTCTGGAGGACGGCCAGTCGGCGGAGGAAGCGGCCTTCGAGAGCGCGAGTTCGCCCTCGGGCGTGGTGCGGCTCGCGGCGCCGCTGACCTTCGGGTCGCGGCATCTCTCCGGCCTGATCGCCGAGTTCATGATCGCGCATCCGCAGATCAAGGTGGAACTCACGCTTTCGGACTCCTTTGTCGACATCGTCGGGGAAGGAATCGACGTCGCGATCCGCATTGCCGAGCTGCCGGACAGCTCCTTGCGCGCGCGCAGGCTGGGGCCGGTCAACATCCATGTCGTCGCGGCCCCCGGCTATTTCGAGCGCGCCGGACGCCCCCAGCATCCGGCCGAACTCGCCCGCCATGCCTGCTTCATCTACACCAACACCGCGACGCCGGGCGTCTGGCGCTTCAAGAAGGCCGGGGGCGAGGAAGCGGCGGTGCGCGTCGAGGGGCCGCTGCGCACCGACAATGGCGAGGCGATGCTGCCGGCTTTGTGCGCGGGGCTGGGTGTGGCGCGACTGCCGGGCTTCCTGGTCGATGCGGAACTTGCCGCCGGCCGGCTGGAAGCCGTGCTGACCGACTGGGTTGCCGGATCGGTGGGGCTGCACCTCGTCACGCCGCCGGGATCGCGCCGACCGGTGCGGGTGGAGGCGCTGATCGCGTTCCTCACGGAGCGGTTGCGCAGCATCTGCGTTCGGGCAGCGTGAAACGCCTTGTTCCCGATGATGCCGATGCGCGGTTCATCCGCCGCGTCCTGATTCTGCTCACCGTCGGCGCGGTGGTGGTGGCGCTGGTGCGTGCCGCCGATCTGCTGATCCTCACCTTCGGCGCGGTGCTGGGGGCGGTGGTGATCCGTGCAATCGCCGATCGCTACGTCCAGCTCGGCGTGCCGAAGCGCTGGTCGGTGGTGAGCGCGATGCTCACCGTGCTCGCGGCGATCGGCTTCCTCGTCTGGCTGTTCGCCGTGCAGTTCGGTCCGCAGGTGGAAGCGCTGGTCCGTTCGATCCCGCAGCTGGTGGTGCGGCTGAAGGCATGGGCGCAGGAAAGCCCTATGGCGGCCAAGCTCTACGACGCGGGCGAGGCGGCGTTCGCCGGATCGCGCGTGGCGCGCGACGCGAGCGGCTTCGCGCTCGGCTCGTTCGAGCTGTTTCTCAACGCGCTGCTGCTGCTGGTGGGGGCGCTGTTCATGGCCGCCGATCCGGGCGTCTATTTGCGCGGGCTGCTGCTGCTCGTTCCGCGAGGGAACCAGCGCGACGCGGTCGCCGATGCGCTGGCGGACGTCGGCACCACGCTGCGGCTATGGCTGCGCACCCAGCTCATTCTGATGACCAGCATGGGATTGCTGGTGGGCCTGGGCCTGTGGATCGCTGGCGTGCCGTCCCCCGCCGCGCTGGGCTTGCTGGCGGGGCTGAGCGAGTTCATTCCCTATGTCGGCCCTGCCGCGGCGATGCTGCCCGCGCTAGGCCTCGCCGCCACGGGCGGATCGGGCGCGCTGATCGGCTGCCTGCTCGTTTTCGCCGGCGTGCGAATCGTCCAGACCAATTTCCTGACGCCTTTCGTGCAGAGCCGAGTGATCGCGATCCCGCCCGCGGTGACGCTGTTCGCGATCATCGGCATCGGCTTCGTCTTCGGGCTGTTCGGGCTGTTCTTTTCCGCCGCCTTGCTGGTGGTGATCTTCACGCTGGTGCGAAGCCTGTATCTGCGTGAGGTTCTGGGTGAAGACATCGCGCTAAGGCCCCAGGATTCCCCGGATCAGGGCGTATCCGATGCGTAGATTCCACGGGGCTTGCGGAACCTCCCGACTTACGAGAAATTAACCTTTCGGCTTCATTGACGCTTAGGTTAATGAAGCGTCCAGCGCGTCGGGCATCGGGGCTCCGCCGTGTGGTGTGGACAGGGGAACCGGCAATGCGCGTGCTGCTGATCGAAGACGAGCCTAGCACAGCCAAGGCGATCGAACTGATCCTTTCGGGCGAAGGGTTCAACGTCTACACGACCGACCTCGGCGAGGAAGGCCTGGATCTCGCCAAGCTGTATGACTACGACATCATCCTGCTCGACCTGAACCTGCCGGACATGCACGGCTATGACGTGCTGAAGAAGGTCCGCACCGCGCGGGTGCAGACTCCGGTGCTGATCCTCTCGGGCATCAGCGAGATGGATTCGAAGGTGCGCTCGTTCGGCTTCGGCGCGGACGATTACGTCACCAAGCCGTTCCACCGCGAAGAGCTGGTCGCCCGCATCCACGCCGTGGTGCGCCGCTCCAAGGGCCATTCGCAGTCGGTCATCCGCACCGGCAAGCTGGCGGTGAACCTGGATGCCAAGACCGTCGAGGTCGACGGCGCCCGCGTCCACCTGACCGGCAAGGAATATGCGATGCTGGAGCTGCTCTCGCTCCGCAAGGGCACCACGCTGACCAAGGAGATGTTCCTCAACCATCTCTATGGCGGCATGGACGAGCCCGAGCTCAAGATCATCGACGTGTTCATCTGCAAGCTGCGCAAGAAGCTGAGCATGGCCTGCGAAGGCGACAATTATATCGAGACCGTCTGGGGCCGCGGCTATGTGCTGCGCGAGCCGGACGAGGCGATCCAGGCGGATACCCAGGTCGCCTGATTTTCCCGAGATCACGCAGGGGCAGGGCCGTCGTCACCTCCGGGTGGCGGCGGCCTCTTCGTTGCTATTCGAGCCCCTCCCGTCAGGGGAGGGGTTGGGGAGGCTTTAGCCGCGTCGCGCCGCTGCATGGTGTTCGGCGCGCGCCAGCAACGCCAGCAGATCCTCGCGGCTGACGTCGAACGCCTCGCCAGCCTCCGCCAGCGCCGCGTCGATGTCCTCCGGCAGCAGCCCCGGCGCGGGCGGGGCAGGTTGCACGCGGTGCGGGTAGCTGTGGCCGGTCACGAGGTGGACCAGCAGCCCGCACAGCGTCAGCAGCACGGCATTGACCCCGATCGGCAGCAGGACGAACCCCAGCCCCTGCGCCATCACGGCAGGTGCCAGCACCGGCAGCAGCGCGGTGCCGCCGCCCGGCGGGTGGAGGCTGCGGGTCAGCGACATGACGAGGATCGCCAATCCCACCGCAATCCCCGCGGCTAGCGCGCCATGGCCCAGCCACTGCGCGACAACCAGCCCCACCAGTGCGGAAACGATATTCCCGCCGATCACCCGCCAGGGCTGCGCCAGCGGGCTGGACGGCACCGCGAACACCAGCACCGCCGAAGCGCCGATCGGCGCTGCGAGGAGGATCGCTGTCGTCGAGTCGAGCCCCGCCAGCGCCGTCACCCACGCCGTCAGCCCGATGCCGATCGCGCCGCCCAGCGCCGCGCCGATCCGGTCGCGCCACTGCGCGCCGGCCATCACCAGCCGGAACATGCGCTTAGGGCTTCGCGCCCCAGGCGCGGCGTCCGCCTACCCAGGTCTCGACCACCTTGGTCGCGCGCAACTCGGCGGGCGAGGCGGTCAGCGGGTCGCGATCGAGGATCAGGAAGTCGGCCCACAGCCCCGGCGCCAGCCGCCCGATCTTGTCCTCGGCGAACCCGGCATAGGCCGCGCCGATGGTGAAGCCGGCCCAGCCCTCCTCGCGGGTGAGTTTCTCCTCGGGCCGCCACCCGCCTGGCGGGTTGCCCTGTGCGTCCTGCCGGGTGAAGCTCGCCGCCCAGCCGGCCCAGGGGTCGGGGCTCTCCACCGGATAGTCCGAACCGAAGGCGATCCGCGTCCCGTCGCGCAGCATCGTCCGCCAGGCATAGGCACCCGCCAGCCGGTCCGCCCCCAGCCGTGCCTCCGCCATGGTCCGGTCGCTGGTCTGGTGCACCGGCTGCATCGAGGCGATCGCGCCCAGCTTGGCGAAGCGCGGCAGGTCCTTGGGGTCGATGATCTGGGCATGCTCGATCCGCCAGCGGCGATCGTCCTTGTAGGTCTCGGACAGGATCTCGATCGCGTCGAGGACCTGCTGGTTGGCGCGGTCGCCGATCGCGTGGACGGCAAGCTGGAAATGGTCCATCGCGCCGCGCGCCATCAGGTTGAGCAGCTGGTCGTCGGTGAGGAAGCCCAGCCCCTTGTTGCCCGGCGCATCGCTGTACTCGGCCTTGAGCCACGCGCCGCGCGAGCCAAGCGCGCCGTCCGCATAGAGCTTGATGCCGCCCATCCGCAGCCGATCGCCATAGAGCCACGGCGTCGGGCCCGCACCCGCCACGCGCAGCGCGGTGTCGACGCCGTGCGCATAGCTCATGATCCGGATGAACAGCTGGCCGATATCGGCCATGCCGCGCATCGTCTCCCAGTCGTCGACGGTCGTGCCCATGTCGGCCGTCGCGGTGATGCCGAGCGAGAGCAATTTCTGCTGCGCCGCCAGGAAGGCCGCGTTGCGCTCGCGCGGGGTCGGCTGCGGCACGACCTTGGCGATCAGGTCGGTCGCAGCGTCGACCAGCACGCCGCTGGGCTTGCCGCTGGCGTCGCGTTCGATCCGGCCGCCGGCGGGGTCCTTGGTTGCGGCGGTGATGCCGGCGAGTTCGAGCGCCTTGCTGTTCGCCCAGCCGGCATGGCCGTCCACCCGCTCCAGCCACACCGGCCGATCGTTCACCGCGCGATCGAGATCGGCGGCGGTGGGGAAGCGGCCGAGCTTCCAGGCTTCCTGGTTCCAGCCGCGGCCGAGCACCCATTTCGTCCGGCTCTTGCCCGCATAGTCGCCGATCCGGGCCAGCGCGTCGTCGAGGCTGGTGGTGGCCGAGAGATCGAGCTGCAGCTGCTGGAAGCCGAGGCCCATGAAATGGCCGTGCGCATCGATCATGCCCGGCACGATCGTCGCGCCCTTCAGATCGAGCCGCCAGACCATTTTCTTCCGCCGCTTCTGGCCCTTGGCATAGAGCGCGACGACCTTGCCATAAGGATCGATCTGCAGCGCCTCGAAGCGTACGACCGCGCCCTTGGCGTCGAGCGTGATGCCGTTGACATTGTCAACGATTCCATCGGCCTGGGCGGCGGGTGCAAGCAGAAGGGCAGTGGCGGCGGCGGCGAGCCGCTTGAGGCGGATGAACATGGATGCGGGCATAGGGCCTGTTCCCCCCGCGCGCCAGATGGTCTAGGCGGGAAGGCTATGGCTACCAAAGCAGCATCCGCTCCCGCCTCGCTCCCCGTGTCCATCGACGATGTCCGGGCGGCGGCGACGCGCATTTCGGGCGCGGTGGTGCGCACGCCGACGCTGCACAGCCGCACGCTCTCGCAGCTGACCGGCGCGAACGTGTACCTCAAGTTCGAGAATCTCCAGTTCACCGCCGCCTATAAGGAACGCGGCGCGCTCAACACGCTGCTGCAACTGGATGCGGAAGCGCGGTCCAAGGGCGTGATCGCCGCTTCGGCGGGCAACCATGCGCAGGGACTCGCCTATCACGCGACGCGGCTGGGCATCCCCAGCACGATCGTGATGCCCAAGAACACGCCGATCGTGAAGGTCACCCAGACCGAAGGGCACGGCGCCAATGTCGTGCTCCACGGCGAAACCTTCGACGCCGCCTACCAGCATTCGCGCGAGCTGGAGGCGGAGCGCGGCTTCACCTTCATCCACCCGTTCGACGATCCCCGCGTGATCGCCGGCCAGGGCACGGCGACGCTGGAACTGCTCGAGGATGTGCCCGGCATCGACACGTTGGTCGTGCCGATCGGCGGCGGCGGGCTGATCTCGGGGGCGTCGGTGGTCGCCAAGGCGCAGGACCGGCCGATCGAGGTGCTGGGCGTCCAGGCCGAGCTCTACCCGTCGATGTACAACCGCGTGCACCATACCGAGATGCCCTGCGCGGGCGACACGCTCGCCGAGGGTATCGCGGTCAAGTACCCCGGCAACGTCACCGCCAGCATCGTCGAGGCGCTGGTCGACGATATCATCCTGGTCGGCGAGCGGCGGCTGGAGGAGGCGGTGAGCCTGCTGCTCCAGATCGAGAAGACGGTGGTAGAAGGGGCAGGGGCCGCGGGCCTTGCCGCGCTGCTGTCCGAGCCCGAGCGCTTCAAGGGCAAGACCGTCGGCACCATCCTGTGCGGCGGCAATATCGACACGCGCCTGCTGGCGAACGTGCTGCTGCGCGACCTCGCCCGTTCGGGCCGGCTCGCGCGCCTGCGCATCCGGCTGCAGGATCGTCCGGGCGCGCTGTTCCATGTCGCGCGGATCTTCCACGAGCAGGGCGTCAACATCATCGAGGTCTATCACCAGCGCGTGTTCACCTCGCTGCCCGCCAAGGGCCTGGTGACCGACATCGAGTGCGAGACCCGCGACCGCAACCATCTCGATCGGCTGATCACCGCGCTGCGCCGCGCGCAATATGAAGTGAGCATGGTCGAATCCGCCTGAACGCCTCGCCGCGACCTGATCATCCCGGATGCGATGCCGGCATGTGCGTGCGGCTTGCAAGTCAAGGCGGCGCAGTTAACCATATTCACTAATCAATAGTGGCAGTGCTTTGTTTACCGTTATCTGTTCTGAAACAGAGCAAACGCGCTTTTGTTAACCATAGGAATGCGTTCTCTTCTGGATGTCGTCCGCCTAATTGTTCGGCAACGAAGACGCCATGGGCATTTAGCGGAGGTTTGCATGAAGATCCGGATGTATTCGGCCGGTCGTAAGACGATGTTGGCGGCGGCGGCGCTGGTCGCATGTGGCATGGCGGGCTCGGCGAGCGCGGCGACCAATCTGATCGTCAACGGCGATTTCTCCAGCACCAGCACGCGCGGCAGCTATGTAATCCAGAAGGCGGTCGGCAGCTGGATCAGCGGCAACGGTGCCGGCGTCGAAATCGGCGCGTCCAAAATCTACGGTCTCCCGTCGGTCACGCCGAGCGGTCAGAACCTCGAAGTCAACGCCAACAACTTCGGCTATGTCTACCAGAACGTCAATCTGGTCGCGGGTCAGCGCTACGTCCTCAGCTTCCTGTACGGCGGCCGCGTGGGCGGGGGTGAGCAGAAGCTCAACGTGCTGGCGGGCAACACGCTTCTCAATGCCGCGCCGCTGACCGGCAGCCTGGGCAGCTGGACCGGCCAGTCGTTCAGCTTCGTTGCTGAGGGCGGCCTGACGCCGATCGCGTTCCAGGCGATCGCGACCCGCGGCCGGGCGTCGTACGGCAACGAAGTGGCCAATGTGTCGCTGTCCGCGGTCCCAGAACCCGCGACCTGGGGCCTGATGATCCTTGGCTTCGGCATGGTGGGCGGTGTGCTGCGCCGTCGCGGACAGGTCACGCGCCGCCTGGCCGCCTGAGACATTCGCCCGACCGGATTATCGGATGGGGTGCCGAGGCATTGCGTCGGCGCCCCGTTCCCGCGATAGCGCGCCGGTGCGCACGCTATTCTCCACCCTGCTCTACCAGCAGCCGCTGGGCGACGCCGCCCTCCTCGCCGATCTCGAAGCCTCGTGTCTGCAACTGGCCGAGGACGACAGCGCCGGCCGCCGCTGGTGCCGCGAGAACCACTATCGCGGCTACACCAGCTATGCCTCGCTGAACGACCTGCCGATCCGCGATCCGGCCTTCGCCGATCTCAAGCGCCTGCTGGACAAGCATGTGGCGAAGTTCGCCGAGGCCTGCGCGTTCGATCTTGCCGGGCGCAAGCTCAAGCTCGACAGCTTGTGGGTCAACGTGCTCGACGGGAAGGGTGGCCACGGCGCGCACATCCATCCGCACAGCGTCGTATCGGGCACGCTCTATGTGGCGCTGCCGCCGGGCGCGCGCGGGCTCAAGCTCGAGGATCCGCGACTCGCGATGATGATGGCCGCGCCGACGCGGCGGCCCGACGCGCCGGAATCGCTCCAGCCCTTCATCGAAGTGGTGCCGGACGTCGGCACGGTGCTGCTCTGGGAAAGCTGGCTGCGCCACGAAGTGCCGCCGGGCGCGGCCAAGGACAAGCGGATCAGCGTCAGCTTCAACTATCGCTGGTAACGCTTTCGAGCGACGCGACCTGCATGACGGCTCGCACGGGCTTGGCGGAATGCGGGGCAGTGGCGTGCGCAACGAACGCCGCGCAGGTGCCGAGCGCGGCACCGATCAACAGACAACGCGAAATGGCCATGGACGGACTCCTCAAACAACACAGGATCCACAGTCCATTATAGTCAACGCGGCGGTTACTCCGGCATGCCCCGCGCTTTTACGGAGCCCGCAGGTGACGTTTGCCCGGATCGCGCCTATGTTGCGGGCCAATGGCTAAGAACAGAACAAGCGCAGGGTTGCCGACGCGGCAGCAGATTCTCGATTTCATCGCCTCCTCGGACACGCCCGCCGGCAAGCGCGAGATCGCCAAGGCGTTCGGGCTGAGCGCGCAGGACAAGATCCTGCTCAAGGCGCTGTTGAAGGACATGAGCGACGAGGGGCTGATCGACGTCGCCCCCGGCCGCGCCTTTCACAAGATGGGCGGGCTGCCCAAGGTGACCGTGCTGCGGATCACCGACGCCGACGGCGACACCACCTGGGCGGTGCCCGAGCGCTGGGAGGCCGAGCATGTCCCCGCGCCGCGGCTGCGGGTCCGCGAGATGCGCGGCAAGCGCTCGGCGCTGGGGGTAGGCGACCGCATCCTCGCGCGCACCGAAGAGGCCGGCAACGGCTGGATCGCGCATCCGATGAAGACTCTCGCTCGCGGCGAGGAACTGATGCTGGGCGTGCTCCACGAGGAGGGCGGCAAGCTCTGGCTGCAGGGTGTCGAGAAGAAGGAACGGCGCAGCTGGCCCGTCTCCGACGCCGGCGGTGCCGAAGTGGGCGACCTGGTGCTCGCCGAGAAGGCCGGGCGCCCGCCGCGGATCACTGCGCGGGTGGTCGAGCGGCTCGGCGATCCGTTCGCGCCGCGCAGCTTTTCGCTGATCGCGATCCACCGCCACGGCATCCCCAACGTCTTCTCCGAGGAGTTGCTGGAGGAAGCCGAGCGCGTCGCGAAGCAGCCGCTGGGGGAGGGGCGCGAGGATCTGCGCCACCTGCCGATCGTCGCGATCGATCCCGCAGACGCGCGCGACCATGACGATGCCGTCTGGGCGACCCCCGACGACGACCCCGCCAACGAGGGCGGCTGGAAGGCGATCGTCGCGATCGCCGACGTGTCCTTCTACGTCCGCCCCGGTTCGGAGCTGGACCGCGAGGCGCGCAAGCGGGGCAATTCGGTCTATTTCCCCGATCGCGTCGTGCCGATGCTGCCCGAGATACTGTCGGCGGACGTCTGCTCGCTCAAGGAAGACGTCGATCGCGCTGCGCTTGCCTGCCATCTGCAGGTGACCAAGAGCGGAGCGCTCAAGAGCTGGCGCTTCACGCGGGCGGTCGTGCGGCTGGCGGCCAACATCGCCTATGAAGATGCGCAGGCGATTATTGATGGCACTCTCGATAAGCCCCTCCCCTTCAGGGGAGGGGTTGGGGTGGGGGACTCCACTTCCAGCGAAGGACTCGCTCCCAGTTCAGGCCCCACCCCCAACCCCTCCCCTGAAGGGGAGGGGCTATTGGATGCCCTCCGCCCCCTGTGGGACTGCTGGCACGCGCTCAACGCCGCGCGCGAGAAGCGCGAGCCGCTCGACCTCGATCTGCCCGAGCGCCGCATCGTGCTCGACGAGAAGGGCCGCATCCTCTCGGTCGCGCCGCGCGAGCGGCTCGATGCGCACAAGCTGATCGAGGATTACATGATCGCCGCCAACGTCGCCGCCGCCAAGGCGCTGGAGGCGAAGAAGACGCCGGTGATGTACCGTATCCATGAGCCGCCGGCGCGCGAGAAGCTGACCGCGCTCAAGGAATATCTCAAGACCTTCGACGTGGAGTTCGCGCTAGGCCAGGTGATCCGCCCGGCCACCTTCAACCGCATCCTTGATCGCGTCGGTGAGGAGGAATTCCGCCCCCAGGTGATGGAGCAGGTGCTGCGCACCCAGACCCAGGCCTATTACGGGCCGGAGAATGTCGGCCATTTCGGCCTGGCGCTCGGCTCCTATGCCCACTTCACGTCGCCGATCCGCCGCTATGCCGATCTGCTCGTCCACCGCGCGCTGGTCGATGCCTATCGGCTGGGGCCGGGCGGGCTGACCGCCGAGGAAGCCGGCAGCATGGACCGGATCGGCCAGTCGATCAGCCAGCTCGAACGCCGCGCGATGGAGGCCGAGCGCGAGACGATCGACCGTTATGTCGCCGCCTATCTCGCCGCGCATGTCGGCGAGGTGATGGAGGCGCGGATCACCGGCGTGCAGAATTTCGGCTTCTTCGCGACGGTCGAGGGCGTGGGTGGTGACGGCCTGGTCGCGGCCCGTGACCTGGGCGCCGAATATTTCCACTTCGACGAAGCCGGCAAGCGCCTGGTCGGCGAGCATAGCGGCGAGGAATTCACCCTCGGCCAGCGGATCGAGTTGCGGCTGGTCGAGGCCAATCCGGTCTCCGGCGCGCTGCGCTTCGAGCTGCCCGACGGCAAGGGGTCGGCGGGCGGACCGCAGCGCACCGGCCGGCCGGGCAAGGGCGCGCCCAAGCGGGTGATCCACCGGCGCGGCCGCCCCGGCAACATCCGCCACCAGGGTCGCAAGCGCTGAGGCGGGGCGCTGCCGGGCCGGCCGCCTGGCAGCGCTGTCCAAAATCAGTGCAAAGCCGGAACGGGCGCGCTACAAGCTGGCACAGAGAGCATGTTGCAATGCCGTGATGAAGCGCGTTCGCGAAGGAGTGAGAATGTCCAGCCGCCCGACGATCAAGGAAGTTTCGAAGATCGCCGGCGTGTCGTTCAAGACCGTGTCTCGCGTGCTCAACAACGAAAAGCATGTCAGCGAGGAGACGCGGCGGCGGGTCGAGGAGGTGGTGGCGCAGCTCAACTTCCGTCCGAGCCATGCCGCGCGGACGCTGGCGGGGCGGCGATCGTTCCAGGTGGCACTGCTCTACGACAATCCCAGCCCCTATTATGTTTTCCACATCCAGGCGGGCGCGCTGGAGCGCTGCCACGAACTGGGCTACCGCCTGCTGATGCAGCCGCTGGAAAGCGCATCGCGCGATCTGGTGCCGGACGTGCTGGCGCTGGTCGACGAGGCGCATCTGGACGGCCTGATCCTCTCGCCCCCGCTCACCGAGATGCCCGAGCTGCTCGAGGCGCTCGACAAGCGCAAGCTGCCCTATGTCCGCATCGCGCCGGGTCTTCGTAAGGACCATGGCCTCGCCACGACGATGAACGACGTGGCGGCGGCGCGGGAGATTACCCGGCACCTCATCGATCTGGGTCATCGTGCCATCGCCTTCCTGCGCGGACCCGAAAGCCACGTCTCGTCCGCCGATCGTCTCGCCGGTTATCGGCAGGAGCTGGAAGCGCACGGCATCCCCTTCGATCCGGCGCTCGTCATCGCGGGCGACTACAGCTTCCAGTCGGGCGGCGCAGCGGCGCGGGTGCTGTTCGCGCGCGAACCGCGGCCGACCGCGATCTTCGCCGGCAATGACGACATGGCGGCAGGCGCGCTGGCGGCGGCGCATGAGGCGGACATCGCCGTGCCGGATGCGCTGTCGATCGCGGGCTTCGACGATTCCGATCTCGCCCGCGCGGTGTGGCCGCCGCTCACCACGATCCGCCAGCCGGTGCGCGAGCTTGCCTATGCCGCGGCGGACCTGATGCTGGCGGGCAACGCCGTCACGCCGCAGGTGATGCTGGAGCACGAACTGAAAGTCCGCGCCACCACGGGATCGGCGCCGAAAGCCTGATCGGCCACGCCGCTATCCCGCGCCGGGACGGCGTTAACCATGCTTGGCGCTGGCCGAGATCGTAAACGGCGCGTTAACCTGCCGTCATGCAGCAGCCGTTCGCCCTTCGCGGCACCCGCCGCCATCCGTTTCGCCGCCATGTGCGGCGGGTGATCGCTACCCAGCGCAAGGCGAGCGAGGATGGCGATGTGAAGCTCTTCGCGCTGAGCTTCACTGCCTTTTTCGTCTGCTTCTACACGTTCCTGCTCTAATCCGGGCTCAGGCCTCGGGCGCTTCCCCACGGCGGGGCACGTCGCCTTCCTTGTGCAGCTTGCGCGCGCACCAGGCCGAGGCGAGCGCCAGCACCGCCACCACCCACAGAGCATCCTCGACATTGACGCCCGGGATGCGGGTGAAACCGAAAATGCCCACCGACCCCAGCACCATCGCGCCCGAATTGACGACGTTGTTCGCCGCCACGGTCCGCGCGGTCTGCGACTTTTCGACGGTGGTCGTCAGGAAGGCGTAGAGCGGCACCACGAACATGCCGCCGGTGGTGGCGATCATGATCAGGTCGCCCAGCGCATGCCAGGCGGCGGGCATCCGGACGAAGTCCATCGTCTTGAGCAGCGGCCCTTCGTGCACCGGCCAGTAGCGCGCGGTGAAGTGGAAATCGATCACGAACACGGTCATCGCCAGCACCGAGGGCACGCAGTAGCGCGCCGAGACATTGCCCTTCAGCAGCTTGTTGATGATCACCGATCCGATTGCGATGCCGATCGAGAAGATGCCGAGGAACACGCTCGCCACGTCCTTCTGGGCATGGAAGACGTTCTTGACGAGCGGCGGGAACAGCACGCCCAGCACCGCCGCGATCGACCAGAACACGCTGATCGAGACGATCGCCAGGAACAGCCGGCGGATGTGCATGGTGGCGGAGATCAGCCGTGCCGAGGCGCGGAAGATGTTGAGGTCGATCTCGAGATGGGTCAGCGGCGGCGCGGGCGGAATCTTCAGCGACGCCAGCCAGCCGGCCAGCGCCACGCCGATCACCGCGAAGGCGGCGGCATGGGCGCTGATCAGCCCGCCGGCGATCGTGCCGCAGAGGATCGCCACATAGGTGCCCGCCTCGATCATGCCGGTGCCGCCCAGCACATCGTCGTCCGCCAGATGCTGCGGCAGCACCGCATATTTGATCGGGCCGAAAAAGGTCGAGTGGATGCCCATGCCGACCAGCGCGACCAGCATCAGCGGCAGGCTCTTGACGAAGATGCCCGCGGCGCCGACCAGCATGATGACGACTTCGGCGGCCTTGATGATCCGCATGATCTTCGCCTTGTCATGCGTATCGGCGAGCTGCCCGGCCAGCGCGGAGAAGAGGAAGAAGGGCAGGATGAAGATACCCGTGGCGATCGCGCTGAACTGCGTCTCCTGCTCCACCGAGTTGAAGATCTGGTAGGTCGCGAAAAAGATCATCGCGTTCTTGAAGAGGTTGTCGTTGAACGCTCCCAGGAACTGCGTGATGAAAAGGGGCAGGAACCGGCGCTCCTTCATGAGCCCGAGCGCACCGATCATTCGATAAAAGCTCCCTGCCGCGGTGTTCCGCATCGTGAAGGGGCGGCATACCGGGGGGCGCGCGCGGCTTCAATCGATTAATCGGGAAGGACGGGAACGGGTGGGGAACATGGAACGGGAAGTGGCGGCAGCGGCGGTTGCGGTGCCGGCAGGGCTGGCGGGGGCGGTCACCGGAAGGTCGTGGTTCCGCGACCAGGTCGGGGAATCCGGCTGCGCGGTCTATCGGCTGGCGGAGCACGGCAAGAACGACCTCTACCTGAAGATGGCGGATGCCGACACGCTGGGGGATCTGGTCGACGAGATGGTGCGGCTGCGCTGGTTGTCGTCCTATCTGCCGGTGCCGCCGCTGCACGGCTTCGGGCTGGAGAGCGGGGGCGGCTGGATGCTCACCGGGCGCCTGGCGGGGCAGACCGCCTATCAGGCGCTGCAAGCGAACCCCGCCGCCGCGCCGGCGCTGGCGGTGTCGCTGGCGCGTTTCCTGCGCCGGTTGCACGCCGTGCCGGTCGAGCGCTGCCCGTTCAACGCCGATCATGCGCTGCGGCTCGCATCGGCGGAGGCGCGGATGGCGGCGGGGCTCGTCGACGAGGACGATTTCGACGAGTCCCGTCAGGGCATGTCGGCCCGCGCGCTGTGGGACGAAATGCTGGGCGCGCTCCCTGACCGGTTCGAGCGCGTGGTGACGCATGGCGATTTCTCGCTCGACAATCTGTTCGTCGTCGACGGCGAGGTGACCGGCTGCATCGATCTGGGGCGCGTGGGCATCGCCGATCCGTGGCAGGATCTCGCCATCCTCTGGCACAGCCTCTCGGAATTCGGAGAGGATGCCGCAGCGGCGATGCTGGCGGCCTATGGTGTCATGCCCGATCCCGCGCGGTTGGACTTTCACCTGCGGCTCGACGAATTCTTCTGATGCCGCGGGGCTTTGGCCCTCCCGCTTCGCGGGCGGCGGTGCTAGGGCTGTGCCGATGTTGACGTTGCCGAACATTCTAACCTTGTCGCGCATCTTTGCGGTGCCGCTGCTGGTGGGGTTTCTGTGGTGGCCGGCCTGGGCGGTCGGATATGCGGTCGCCTTCGCGCTCTACTGCCTGATGGGCATCACCGATTATTTCGACGGCTATCTGGCGCGCGCGCAGGGCACGGTGTCGAAGCTCGGCGTGTTCCTCGATCCGATCGCCGACAAGATCATGGTGGCAGCCGTGATCCTGATCCTGGTCGGCAAGGGCGTGATCGCCGATTGGCACATCATCGCCGCGCTGGTGATCCTGCTGCGCGAGATCGCCGTGTCCGGCCTGCGCGAGTTTCTCGGCGGCATCCAGGTCTCGGTGCCGGTTTCTCGCCTGGCCAAGTGGAAGACGACGCTGCAACTGGTGTCGCTGGGCGCGCTGATCCTCTCCGGCGCGGTGCCCGAATGGGGCTGGGTGCTGCTGGTCGGGCTGACGACGCTGTGGGGCGCCGCGCTACTGACCGCGATCACCGGCTGGGACTATCTCCGCGTCGGCCTGAGCCACATGGACAGCTGATGGCCATTTCGATGCTCTATTTCGCCTGGGTGCGCGAGGCGGTGGGGGCCGGCGAGGAACAGGTCGAGCCGCCGGAGGCGGTACGCAACGTTGCCGACCTGATCGACTGGCTGTCGCAGCGCAGCGACGGTCATGCCGCCGCCTTTTCCGAGCCGTCCAGACTGCGCGCGGCGATCGACCAGACCTTCGTGCCGCTCGACGCGCTGCTCGGCAATGCGCGCGAGGTCGCGATCTTCCCGCCGGTGACGGGCGGATGATCCGCGTCTCGGTCGATCCCGCACCGATCGAGTTGGGCATCGAAGTCGCGGCGCTGGAGGAGCGCGGCGCCGGCGGTGTGGCCACCTTCACCGGCGTGGTGCGGACCGATGACGGTGTGGAGGCGCTGGAGCTCGAACATTATCCCGGCATGACCGAGGCGGCGCTCTGCGCGCTGGCGGAAAGCGCGATCGACCGCTGGAACCTGCTCGGCGTCACCATCGTCCACCGCGTCGGGCGGATGACCGCGGGCGAGCGCATCGTCTTCGTCGGCACCGCGGCGGCGCACCGGCGCGAGGCGCTGGAGGCCTGCGCCTATCTGATCGACCGGCTGAAGACCGACGCGCCCTTCTGGAAGCGCGAATGGCTGGCGGGCGGCACGCGGTGGGTGGAACCGCGCGCCACCGATGCGGAGGCGGCCGCTGGCTGGGCGTAGCTGTACAGGATATTCCATGATATCTGTACGCGCATGACCAAGCCGATGAACCTCAACGTCCGAGTCTCCGGCCCCCTGAGCGACTTCGTCGCGCGCAATGTCGGCGACGACGGGCTGTACGAGAATGTCAGCGAATATGTCCGGGATCTCATCCGGCGTGACAAGGAACGCGTCGAGCGCGAGGTTTTCGAGACGCTGAAGGCGGAACTACAGCGCGCCTTTGCTACGCCGGATGAAGACTATGTCGAAGTGGATCGCGACACCTTCCTCGAAGAGCTGCGGCAGCGGCACGAATGAGTTGCCACCACCTGTCGCCCTTGGCCAAGGAGCAGGTCGCCGAGATCTACTCTTATACGCATTCGATATGGGGGCGCGCGCAGGCGGATCGCTACTATAGCCAAATCTTCGACTGTTTCGACGCGGTCGCCGCTCGGCGGGTCGTGTGGCGCAGGATCGGTGCCGAATTTGGTGCGGACGGCTATCTCTGCCGCTGTGAGCACCATTTCCTCTACTGGCGAGTGACGAGCGACGACCAGCTTCGGATCGTCGCGATCC
Source organism: Sphingomonas sp. S2M10 (assembly GCF_012650175.1). Taxonomy (GTDB): domain Bacteria; phylum Pseudomonadota; class Alphaproteobacteria; order Sphingomonadales; family Sphingomonadaceae; genus Sphingomonas. Next base: position 9,279 of record NZ_JAAILI010000005.1, on the reverse strand, counting down.
TCCACGAGCGGATGCACCTGCTCGAACACCTCCGCGCCGTTTGGGAGCCTTAAGTCCGCGCGGCGGTCAGCACGTCGGCGAGCAGCCGGAAGTCGCGTTCCCGCGGGGAAGCCTTGCGCCAGACCAGCGCGATGTTGCGTGCGGCATTGTCCGAATCCAGCGGCCGCGCCTTGACCGACGTATGCTCCAGGATGCCCGCATCCACCGCCATCTCCGGCAGCATCGTCACCCCCAGGCCATTGTCGACCATCTGCACCATGGTATGGAGCGAGGTGCCGAGCATCGTCGCCTCGGCGCGCATCTCGGGGCGGTTGCAGGCGGCGAGCGCATGGTCCTTCAGGCAGTGGCCGTCTTCGAGCATCAGCAGCCGGGTCTCGTCGATCGCATTGGGATGGATCGCGCCGGTCGGGTCCATCTCGCCCTCGCGGAAAGCCACGAACAGCCGGTCGTCGAACAGCCGCGCACTTTCCACGTCGCCGCACGAGAAAGGCAGGGCCAGCAGCACGCAATCGGTGCGGCCATGGCTCAGCGCCTCGCAGGCTTGGCCGCTGGTCTCTTCGCGCAGATAGAGCTTGAGGTCGGGATATTGCTCGCGGAGCCGCGGCAGGATGCGCGGCAGCAGGAAGGGCGCGATGGTGGGTATTACGCTCATCCGCATCTCGCCCGAAAGCGGCCGACCGGCGGCGCGGGCGAGGTCACCCAGTTCGTCGGCCTCGCGCAGCACGCGGCGGGCCTTCTCCACGATCCGCTCGCCCAGCGGCGTGAAGCGCACCACCCGGCGCGTGCGCTCGACCAGCACGACGCCAATCAGCGTCTCCAGCTCGCGAATGCCGGCGGACAGGGTCGACTGGGTGACGAAGCACGCCTCCGCCGCGCGGCCGAAGTGACCCGCATCGTTGAGCGCCACCAGATATTGCAGCTGCTTGAGGGTAGGGAGGTAGGTTTGCGCCACTGATCGCCTCTCTCGATTGTCGAGCGGGTATATAGTGGCTGTATCGAACATGGGAAGCGAATAGGCGCTCCCCCGATCGCAGGGACAATCGGGGGAGCGCAGGGGCTCAGGCGGCAACAGCCTGGAGTTCTTCTTCCGGCAGGCGGATCATATAGTCGAACGCCGAGAGCGCCGCGGTCGAACCCGCGCCCATCGCGATCACGATCTGCTTGTACGGCACGGTGGTGCAGTCGCCCGCCGCGAAGATGCCGGGCTGGCTGGTCTCGCCACGCGCGTCGATCTCGATCTCGCCGCGCTGGGTTAGCGCCACCGCGTCCTTCAGCCACTCGGTGTTGGGCACCAGGCCGATCTGGACGAAGATGCCTTCCAGCGCGATGTCATGCTCGGCGCCGCTGTTGCGGTCCTTGTACGTCAGGCCGGAGACCTTCTCGCCATCGCCGTTGACCCGCGTGGTCATCGCCGAGGTGAGGATCTTGACGTTGGGCAGGCTGGCGAGCTTGCGCTGCAGCACCGCATCGGCACGAAGCTGGCTGTCATACTCGATCAGCGTCACGTGCGCGACGATGCCCGCCAGGTCGATCGCGGCCTCGACGCCCGAATTGCCGCCGCCGATCACCGCGACGCGCTTGCCCTTGAACAGCGGGCCGTCGCAGTGCGGGCAATAGGCTACACCCTTGTTCTTGTACTCGTCCTCGCCGGGCACGTTCATCTGCCGCCAGCGTGCGCCGGTGGAGAGGATGATCGCCTTCGCCTTCAGGCTCGCGCCATTGGCCAGCACGATCTCGTGCAGGCCGCCTTCGCGCTTGGCCGGGATCAGCTTCTCGGCGCGCTGCAGGTTCATGACGTCGACGTCATAGTCCTTCACATGCTGCTCGAGTTGGGCGACCAGCTTCGGCCCCTCGGTGTGCGAGACCGAGATGAAATTCTCGATGCCCATGGTGTCGAGCACCTGGCCGCCGAAGCGCTCGGCAGCGACGCCGACGCGGATGCCCTTGCGCGCGGTGTAGATCGCCGCCGCCGCCCCTGCGGGACCACCGCCGATGATAAGCACCTCGAACGGATCCTTCTGCTTGATCTTCTCGGCCGCGCGCGCCTCGGCGCCGGTATCGATCTTGGCGACGATCTGCTCCAGGTCCATCCGGCCCGAGGCGAAGGGCTCACCGTTCAGATACACGGTCGGCACGGCCATGATCTTGCGGCCTTCGACCTCGTCCTTGAACAGCGCGCCGTCGATCGCCGTGTGGCGGATATTGGGGTTGAGCACCGCCATCAGGTTCAGCGCCTGCACCACATCCGGGCAGTTCTGGCACGACAACGAGAAATAGGTCTCGAAGGTGAAATCGCCCTCGATGTTACGCACCTGCTCGATCAGTTCCTGCGCCGCCTTGCTGGGGTGGCCGCCGACCTGGAGCAGCGCGAGCACCAGCGACGTGAACTCGTGCCCCATCGGGATGCCGGCAAAGCGCACGCCGATATCGGTGCCCTTGCGGCGGATCATGAAGCTGGGCTTGCGCTTGTCATCTGTATGGACAAGGTCGATCTTGTCCGAAAGCGCGGCGATGGCCGCCAGCAGCTCGCCCAGCTCGCGCGACTTGGCGTCGTCGCCGAGGCTGGCGACGAGCTCGATCGGCTCGCGGATGTTCACGAGATAGCCCTTGAGCTGCTGCGTCAGATTGGCGTCGAGCATGGGAAAACTCCTGTATCTTCTACTAAAACGACCCGGAGCGGAGGGGGGATCCGCTCCGGGTCGCAACCGACGCCCGCAAGGGGGGCAGGGCAGGCGCCGTAGTCCTAAACCTCTTCCCGAAGCCGGGAAGATGGCCTTTAGATCTTGCCGACCAGATCGAGCGACGGCGCGAGGGTCTCGGCGCCTTCTTCCCACTTGGCGGGGCAGACTTCGCCCGGATGCGCGGCGATGTACTGCGCAGCCTTGATCTTGCGGAGCAGCTCGGTGGCGTTACGGCCGACGCCTTCCGAAGTGATCTCCATGATCTGGATCACGCCGTCCGGATCCACCACGAAGGTGCCGCGGTCGGCAAGGCCCTGGCCCGCACGCAGAACGTCGAAGTTGTTCGAAATGGTGTGGTTCTGGTCGCCGAGCATATAGTAGTTGATCTTGCCGATCGCGGGCGAAGTGTCGTGCCACGCCTTGTGGCTGAAGTGGGTGTCGGTCGAGACCGAGTAGACTTCAACGCCCATGCCCTGCAGGGTCGGGTAGATATCGGCCAGGTCTTCCAGTTCGGTCGGGCACACGAAGGTGAAGTCCGCCGGGTAGAAGAAGAAGACCGCCCACTTGCCCTTCACGTCGGCGTCGGTGACTTCGACGAACTTGCCTTCCTTGTAGGCCTGCGCGGTGAACGGCTTGATGGTGCTGCCGATGAGAGCCATGAGTCTTGTTCCTCCAGAACGGGGTTGCTGTTGCAAAGCAGCATATAGGAGGACGCACCTGCGGTGTGAAATTGGAAGACCCGCTCGCGTTGATCGAGTGGGTCACTCAGTGGCCGAGTTTTAATCGCTCATCTGCGCGTTTTTGAAGCGGAGGCCCATGGTTTTGACAGGCTGCGGAGCTGCCGGGATGATCCGACGGCGATCAGCCTCGCTTTGGTGCGCGCGCTGGTTCCGCCGCCGCTGCCTTGGCCGCGGGTTGATTGGGGCGAAGCCGCTCGCCCAGCCGCTTGCCGAAGCGCCATGCCGGCCGCTCGATCAGCAAATAGGTTGCCGCGGTGACCAGCACGATCAGCACCGCCAATATGGGGATGAGCAGCGGCAGCGCCGCGAGCGGAATGCCCCGAACGATCGCCGCGGCGTCTACGAACAGCAGGTTGAGCAGAATGCCGTGCAGCAGATAGATGCCGAAGGAAATCTCGCCGACGACCGCAGCACCCGGCAGCGAAAAGATGCCGCCGAACCGGTTCCCGGCCGCGACGCAGGAAAAGAAGAAGGCAAAGGGCACGAAGGCGGGACTAAGTGCGTGACTGTACAGCGTGACCGCAGCGATCATGCCGAGCGCGGCGAGGATCGCAGCGGTACGCGACGCCAGCCAACACCGGATCGCTTCGCGCGCGCAGAGTTCATAGGTGAGCATGCCCGCAGCGAAGAGCGGCCAGAAGGCGAGGAGGTTGCCGCCGAGTCCCAACAGACGGGCGATGGATCCCGTCGCAAGGACCAGAAGAGGGACCGTCCAGCTCGGCAGCTGGATCCTCTTGGCGACTTGCAGGCCCAGCGCAACGCCCGGGAGAAGAAGCAGATAGAATAGCCATTCCTGCCACAGCGACCAAAGCACAAGCGCGTTGACCAGTCCGCTGTCGGCATAGCCCATGATCGGCACTTCGCGGTGCGCGCTGATCCATTCCAGCGCCGCCAGGGCGTAGCGGGCGTCCGGCCGAGCGCCGGTGCGGAGCATGATGACCAGCGAGATCAGCAGGAACGATACCGCCACCAGCGGCACAATGCGGAAGAAGCGGCTGATATAGACCTTTGGCCAGAAAATGTTGCCGATCCCCTTGAGCGCGGTGGGGTAGAAGACCAGTCCGGTGATCATGAAGAACAGCGCCACTGCGCCAGCGCCGAGCTGGTTGACGAAGGGCAGGTCGGCCTCCGACCAAGGTCGGCCGAACATCACGACGTGCGTCCAGATCCAGAAGTGATGGCTGAGCACTGACAGCGCGAGGAAGCCGCGCAGGCCATCGATATGGCCGAAACGCGGACCCTTGGGTACCGGGAAGCCGCTGCGCCGCAGCGTGCCGCCCACCAGCACCGCGGCGACAAGAGATGCGACGTAGAAGAAGAGGAAGCTCAGCGTGAGGGCGTCGACCGGTATACGCACGTAGGTTAACCTCTTGTCACGGCGGGGTGGCTTCGCGCACTACCATGCACCCACTTTCGTTGCACGCGTTGCGCTGAAGCGATGCTCTCAGGCGAGCGCCCGATACAGGCTGAACGCGCTGGTCGCGGTCAGCACCGTGCCCACCAGGCTCAGCAACAGCCGCGTCGGCATCCGCCTGGCGAACATCGCACCGAAGGGCGCGGCGACCACGCCGCCGATCAGCAAACCAAGCACCGGATGCCAGAAGGCAGGCGTGAAGCCCTGCGCGCCGATGTGGAACAGGAAGGTGGCGGAGATGGTCAGCGTCAGGAAAAACTCGGTAGTGTTGACCGTGCCGATCGTGGTGCGCGGTTGCGCGCCCTGGACGAGCAGGTTGCTGGTCACCACCGGCCCCCAGCCGCCGCCGCCTGCGGCATCGAGAAAGCCGCCCGCCAGCCCCAGCGGCTCGACGATCCTCGGTTCGCGGTGCTGCGGTGCGAAGCGGATCGCGCGGAACAGCAGATACAGGCCGATCGCGGACAGATAGGCCATCACGAACGGCCGCGTTACCGATGCGTCGAGCGAGGTCAGCACATAGGCACCCAGCGCTCCGCCGATCATGCCCGGGATCAGCAGCCGGGCAAACAGGCGCCAGTTGACGTTGCGGTGCAGGACATGGCTGATCCCCGAAACCCCGGTCGTCATGGTCTCCACCAGATGCACGCCTGCAGAGGCGGTGGCGGGCGCGATGCCGAGGACGCTGACCAGCAGCGTACTCGAAATCACGCCGAACGCCATGCCCAGCGCGCCGTCCACCAACTGGGCGGCGAAACCGACGGCGACATAGGGCAACATCTCGGCGAGCGTAATTCCAGCGAACATCCATGCCCCTGCTGCGATGGGTCGGCCCCCCGAGATGGCGGGTTCCGCCAAATCCTACAAGCCCGATAGTGTATGCGCCGCACCGGCATGGCACGGGGCGACGCTGGAAATTGCGGAGATGCTCCCCTATTTTGCGTGCTGCAAAGGGGTCCGGCCATGTACCAGCGTCTGAAGCGCTATCTTGATTCCATCCATGCGCGCGATCCCGCGCCACGCAGCCGGCTGGAAATCCTGCTCTATCCAGGTGTCTGGGCACTTGGCTATCATCGCATCGCGCACGCGCTGTTCCGTCGCCGCTTCTTCTTCCTCGCCAGGCTGGTGAACCATTGGTCGCGCTGGATGACCGCGATCGACATTCATCCGGGCGCCACGATCGGCCACAACTTCTTCATCGATCATGGCTTCGTGGTGATCGGCGAAACCGCGACGATCGGCGACAACGTCACCATTTACCAGTGCGTGACGCTGGGGGGGACCAGTCCGGACAACGGCGTGGGCGGCAAGCGCCACCCGACGCTGCTCGACGGGGTGATCATCGGCTCGGGCGCGCAGGTGCTGGGCCCGATCACGGTGGGCGAGCGCGCGCGCATCGGGGCCAATGCCGTCGTCACCAAGGATGTGGTTCCCGGCGCGGTGATGGTCGGGATCCCCGCCAAGCCGACGCTGGTCGAGGCGGTCGCCTGGCAGAAGGACTTCGTCCCCTATGGCACGCCGTGCAGCGACGTGTTCGATCCGTCGACGCAGAAGCTTGAACTGATGCGCTGCGAGATCGAAACGCTGCGCAAGCGGCTGGACGCGATGATCGCCGAGCGCGAGGCCGATGCCGAACGGCGCGACCGGGCCTGATGGGAACGGTCACCCCGCTTCCTCTCGCCCGCCCCGAACAGGTCGGCTTCGACCGCCTGGAGCTCAACCGGATCCTGGATCTTTATGGCCGGATGGTCGCGGCCGGGCACTGGCGCGATTATGCGATGCAGTTCGAGAAGGACTTCGCCGTCTTCGCCGCCTTCCGTCGGGCGGCCGAGCGACCCGAATTTCGTATCGAGAAGCGGCCGTCCTTGCGCAATCGCCAGGGCATGTGGGCGCTGGTCAACGAAAGCGGGGCGGTGCTGAAGCGCGGGCATGAACTTGGCCCGGTGCTGGCGCCGGTCGAGCGCCGACTGATGAAGCTGGTGGAAGAATAGGACGCGCCCTGCTCCCCCGGGGTGGGGGGAGCATAGGCGGTTCGATCAGGCGGGCGCGCCCTGCTGGGTCGGCGGCAGGCGCCGGGCCAGATCGCCGAGCACGCCCACCGCGGCGCGGCGCATCGGGTGCCAGAAGGCGGAGAGCGACAGCAGCGCCGAGCCGATCACCAGCCCGGTAAGCGCGGCGCTGAGTTCCACCGCGCCGCTCTGGTTGAACAGCGAATACATCGCCCACAACACATAGGCGAGGCTGGAGACGAGCAGCGCCCGCCGGTCCACCGCCAGCGCGACAAAGGCGAAGAACAGGTAGAGCGCGAAGACGAGCGCCGCCATCGGCGCGCCGATCTGACCGTCGAACACGCCGAGCATGTGGAATACCGGGTGCGCGATCAACGGCGCCGCGGCCAGGTGCAGCCAGAAGGCCACGTCCGCACGGCGGGTGCGGCGTTCGAGGTCGGTCATGTCCCAGCGCATCGCCGCGATGAAGGTGCCGATGCCGCCGACCAGCAGGATCGCGTTGACCCAGTCCTTGGCGGCGGGGATCAGCGAGGTGATCAGGCCCACCGAGACCCCGACGACAGCGAGCGCGCCCGCTGCCACCGTGATCGGCACCATGAAGCGGCGCCAGTGCACCCAGGCGGCGGCGGCGGTAAGCGTCCCGGCGACGGCGGCGATCACGCCGGCCAGCCGTTCCTGCTGCCCTTCGGTGGTGATCTGGAAGGCGGTTTCGATCCAGGGGATGTTGATCACGAACAGCCCCGCGATCGTCGCGCCCGCACCGCCGACAAAGCCGAGAAGCAGCAGGATCGAGGGAAGGGCAAGCCGGCGCCGCGCCGTGAAATATTCGGCCAGCATCCAGCTGGTCGCGGCCACCGCCGCCCCGCCGCCAATCAAATTGGCGCCGATCACCTGCGGCTCCGTGCCGCCGCCCACCAGCGTATGTATCAGGCTCCCTCCCAGCTTGCCAATGGCCAGCAGGATCAGTGCCGCCGCGATGGTTACGAAAATGTCGTTGAAGCCGCTCAGCAGCCGGAAATGCTCCTCGTCCACCGCCGGGGTGGCCCGGCTCGCGGCGACATGATTGCGGAACGCCGTGGCAGCTTCGGGCGTGAGCGCCCCCGCTTCTACGGCACTTGCCAGTTCGCTTTCGCTATACATCGGCCTTCTCCTTCGAAGCATCGAGAATGCCACAGGTGTATTGGTGATGCAATACGGTACGACGCAGACGCTCAGCGCTGCAATTTACTCAGTATCGCCATGGTCTGCTCGGCACCCGATCCGGGGACGACCTCGCCCGTGCGATCGGTGATCTGCGCCCATTGCGCCGCCACCGCCTCGGGCGTGGGTTCGGCCAGCACCGCGCCCTGGGTGAGGGTGACATAGGCCGCCTGCACCACGCCCGCGCCCGCGCCGACGATCATGTTGCTGGGCGCATCCTCGGAGACCAGGAACAGCGCGGCCGGCGCGACCTGTTCCGGCGCGAAAGCCGCAAAGGCGGCTTCGGGAAAGATGTCCTCGGTCATGCGGGTGCCCGCGACCGGCGCGATGGTGTTGACGCGGATGCCATGCTTGGCGCCTTCGAGGTGCAGCGTCTTGGCGAGCCCGGCGAGGCCGAGCTTGGCCGCGCCATAATTCGCCTGGCCGAAATTGCCGAACAGGCCGGTGGAGGAGGCGGTCATCAGGATGCGGCCATAGCCCTGTTCGCGCATCGTCTCCCACACCGCCTTGGTGGCATTGGCAGACCCGATCAGATGGACGTCGACGACGAAGGCGAAATCCTCGGGCGTCATCTTGGCGAAGCTCCGGTCGCGGAGCACCCCGGCATTGTTGATCAGGATGTCGATCCGGCCCCAGCGCGCCTTGGCGGTCTCGGCCATCGCCGTCATCGCCGCGGCATCGGTGACGCTGCCGCCATCGGCGATGGCCTCGCCCCCCAACGCGTGGATTTCGGCGACCACCGCACGGGCGGCATCGGAATGCCCGGCGCCGTCGCGCGCTGCGCCCAGATCGTTCACCACGACGCGCGCACCGCGCCTGGCGAGCTCCAGCGCATAGGCGCGGCCGATTCCGCCGCCGGCACCGGTAACGATGGCGACGCGATCGTCGAAGCGGATGGTCATGGGCAATGCTCTCCGTCCAATGTTCTGCGGAGAGCCTAGGGCAGGTTGGTCAAGACGCCAACCACGCTCCCCTCCCAAGCGGGAGGGGAGGGGGGTCAGGGCTTACTTGCCGCCGGGCTGGCGGCAATGGTCCTTTACCGTGCGCGAGCAGCGCGGATAGCTCGCCGGATCGGACGGCGGCGGGGGCGCTGCAGCCATGGCCGGTGCGGGGGCCGCGGCCGGGGGCGGCGGTGCGCGCGTCGTGGTGAACGATCTGGGCGCAGCGCGCGACGGCGCCGGGCATTCCGATGCCGCCCGTGCGGTGGTCGCCGAAATCCACGCGTTGGGGGGCGAGGC
>NZ_JAAILI010000049.1 GCF_012650175.1 Sphingomonas sp. S2M10 | reverse complement strand
CTCCGGCGTCGGGGTCGCGCCCAGCTTCTGCAGCACGGCGGCGCAGGTCCCCGGCAACAGCGCCGCCGTGCTGCAGAAGCTGGGCGCGACCCCGACGCCGGAGGGCTTCCGGATCGGCAGCAACGGCCCGCCCGGCATGCAGGCCGGGGACGTCATCACCTCGGTCAACGGCACCTCGCTTTCCGATACCCAGGCGGCCAACGCCGCCTTCGCCGCCGCACAGGCCAGCGGCACGGCCACGGTCCAGATATTGCGCGACGGGCGGCGGATCACGCTGACCGTCCCGCTGCGCTAGAAGAGAGAAACCCCGTGAAGATTCGCCCCGCCCTCGCCTGCCTCGCGCTCGCGCCGATGCTTCTGGATCCGGTGCTGGTCGCCGCCCAGACCGCTGCGGCCCCGCAGGACACCGCCGATGTGGTGATCAACATGCGCGGGGTGGAGATCGCCGACGTGGCCGATCAGATATCGCGCATCACCGGGCGCACGCTGATCCTCGATCCCGCCGTGAAGGGGGTGGTGACGGTCACCTCCTCCAGCCCGCTGACGCCGAACGGGGTGTGGGACCTGTTCCAGTCGGTGCTGCGGGCCAATGGCTATGCGGCGGTGCGCTCGGGCCGTGCCTGGCGGATCGTGCCCGCCGCGAATGCGGTGCGCGACGGCGGCCTGCCCGCGCGCGGGATCGCCGGACAGGAACTGATGACGCGGATGGTGCGGCTGTCCAACGTTCCGTCGGCCGATGCCGCGCGGATCGCCCGGCCGCTCGTTGCCAGCTTCGGCAGCGTCGAGCCGCTGACCGCGCCCAACGCCGTCGTCATCACCGACTATGCCGACAATGTCCGCCGGATCGAATCGATCATCCGCCAGCTGGACGGCGGCGGCGGGGCAACCTTCGCCGCGATCGCGCTCAAGAACGGCAGCGCGCCCGCGGTCGCCCAGGCAGTGCAGAACGTGCTGGGCGGCGACCAGGGCGCGGGCACCCGCGTCGCTGCCGACGAGCGCAGCAACACCGTCATCCTGCGCGGCACCCCCGCCTCCGTGGCCGAAGGGCGCCGCATCGTCGCCTCGCTGGACCTGCCCGGCGGGTCCACGCCGATCACCCGCATGTTCCGGCTGAACTATGCCGATGCCGAAACGGTGACGGACGTGCTGCGCGGCGTGCTGGGCCTGGGCGAAAGCACCGATAATCCCGTTGCCAACAGCCTGTCGAACGGCGCGAGCAACCCCTTCTCCCGCCTCGCCTCGCAGAGCAGCCTTTCCGGTGCCGCCGCCGGCATGGCGGGTGCCGCGAGCGCGGGGAGCGCCACCGGGGCAACCGGCGTCCAGGCCGCGACCGCCACCAGCACGCCGACGATGCAGTCGACGACGCCGAAGACGCCCCAAGGCTTCTCCACCCCCGACCTGACGGTGCAGCCGGCACCCGAGCTGAACGCGATCGTCATTCGCGGCGCACCCAGCGCGATCGCCTCGATCGAGCCGCTGATCCGCGACCTGGACGTGCGCCGCCCGCAGGTGCTGATCGAAGCCGCGATCGCCGAAATCACCGGCGACGATGCCGAAGCGCTGGCCGTGCAGCTGGGCACCAGCGGCGCGGTGCTCGACCGCGTGACCGGCGCAGCGACGTCGTTCAACGCCGGCGGTGCATCGCTCGGCGCGATCCTGAGCGCGCTGGGCGTCCCGGCCGGCTCGCTGCTCGGCACCGGCGCGAGCGGCTTCACCGGCAATTTCAAGGTGGGGGATGATTTCTCGGTGCTGCTCCAGGCGCTGGGCACCTCCACCCGCGCCAACCTGCTGTCGACGCCGCAGATCACGGTGCTGGACAATGTCGCCGGGGAGTTCATCGCGGGCCAGAACGTGCCCTTCGTGACCGGATCGATCCTCACCAATTCAAGCTCGGCGACGCCTTACAACACCATCGAGCGCAAGGATGTGGGCATCACGCTTCGTGTCCTGCCGCGGATCAACGCCGGCGACACCATCCGGCTGCAGGTGAACCAGGAAGCCTCGGCGATCGCCAGCACCACCGTGTCGCAGGCATCCGACATCATCACCAACAAGCGGGCGATCAACACCACCGTGCTGGCCGACAACGGCTCGACGATCGTGCTGGGCGGCCTTACCGCCGACGATTATCAGGATACCCGCCAGCAGGTGCCGGTGCTGGGCAGCATCCCGCTGATCGGCGAGCTGTTCAAGAGCCGCCGCGAGCAGCACCAGAAGCGGACGCTGTTCATCTTCCTGAAGCCCACCATCCTGCGCGACGGCGCCGATGCCAGCGCGGCCGCCAAGGATCGCTATGCCCGGTTGCGCGCCGACGAGGCGGAAAGCGCCAAGCGCAACAGCCTGCTGCTCGCGCCGCCCCCCGCCCGGCTGAAGGTGGAGATCGACGGGATCTACTGAGCCGCCGGCGCGGGATCGTCGGCAGCGGGCAGCGGCACGCGCGCCTGCTGACCGCCACGGCTGAACAGCGCCGCGTCGATCGACAGCGATTCGAGCCGCCAGCCATCGACGCTGTCGCCGATCGCAAGGCTGCGGCTGCTCCCCTGGGCGGTGCGGACCAGGGCGACGGCGTCGCTGCCCAGCCGGCCGACGATTCCGGTCAATTGCGGCGCGTCGGCGGGCAAGGTCCCGCCCTCGACAGCGGGTGCGGTGAACAGCGGCCGATCGAAAACATGGGTGAGCGGCGGCTCGGCGGGCGCGACGAGCGGAGGCAGTGCGCGCTGCGACCGTGGCGGTTCCGACGTCGCCGGACGCAACAGCAGGGCGGGCAGCGCCGCCGCCGCCAGCGCAGCCCCGGCCAGCGCGGCGATTTGCGCGCGCGGGATCATCGCACCGCTCCGACCAGCGTGCCGCTCAGCCGTACGCCGCCGCCCTCTGCCGATGCGATGCGCCACGCGCGAAAGCGCATCAGCGGGCGCTCGCGCTCGAGCGCGTCGGCCAGCGCGAGCACGGCCTTTTCGGGCCCGGACACGCGGATCCCGACCATCACGAGCGGCGCCGGCGCGGAAACCGGGACCACCGATTCCACCAGAACACCGCCGCCGCGGGCGACGCGCTCGATCCGCGCGCGCGCGGTGGATACGGCGCTCGCCTTGGCAAAGGCGAGATCGGACCGAACGATCGGCCCGCTCGCGACAGGCTCCGCCAGCGCCGCCAAGGCCGCCGCACGCGCCGTTCGCGCCTTGCTCAGTGTGCCCAGGGCGGCGCCGGTCCAGGGCGCCAGCATCGCGGCGAGCAGCAGCCCGGCCAGCAGCCCCCACAGGATCGGTCGACGGCTCATCGCGCGGCCTGCCGCAGCACCACCATGGTCCGCCCCTCGCCTTCCTGCTGCCGCACATCGCGCAGGCCGGCCAGCGCAGGCACCCGCCGCAGCGCCGTGCGGAGCGCGTCCGGATCGCTGACCGCGACCTCCAGTTCCAGCGTGCCGTCCGCCTGCCGCTCGGCCCGCATCAGGGCCGCGTCCGCTGGCAAGGCGGTGGAGAGGGTATCCAGCAGCGCCGCCGGCCCCGGCTGCACGATGGCGGCACCCAGCATCGTGCGCGCCGCCCCCCGCGCCTGATCGGCGGCGTAGCGGGGTGCCAGCGCGGCTTCGGCCGCTGCGGTCTCGCGCTGGGCACGCCCGGCCAGCAGCGTCGCCCCTGCAAGGGTTGCGATCGGCCCCGCAGCGACCAGCAGCGCCAGCGCGGGGACGATCCAGGACCCGGCCGCAACCGCCTCCGCAGCCTTGTCGACCGGCGCCACGGGCCGGCGGGCGCGGGCGCGTGCCCAGCCAAACGCCCGGAGGGCTAGGCTGGGTGGCGGCATGGTGGGATCGCGATCGGGAGCGTCCGGCGTCATCGGGCCGCGCTTAGCTTCTGATGGCAGCTTGGCAAGTGTCACGTGATCGCCATATGAAAGCCGCCGACTGGTAACGAAACATCCATGACGGTTTCATGCCGCGCGCTCATGGGCAGCCTCACGCCGGGACAACGTGCCCGAGCAACAGAGGGGAACCCAATGACCGATCTGATCGAGGCGCCGTTCGGCTATACCGATGGCGATGTGGATACCAACCACAGCACCGCCGTTACGCTCAACGAACTCGCCGACCAGCGCTATTCGCGCCGCACCCTGCTGCGCGGGTCCAGCGCCATCGTCGCCGCGACGATGGGCGGATCGATGGTCGCAGCCTGCGACAGCAGCGACAGCTTCCGCACGCCGACCCCGCCGCGCGTTACCGCCGGCGCCGCTATCACGACCACGGCCGGCCGCATGGTGACCCTCACGGGTACCGCCAATGACGACAAGGCAGTGACCGCGGTCGCCTGGACGCAGACCGGCGGCCCGACCGTCACGCTGACCAACGCCAACCAGGACATCGCCACCTTCATGACGCCGGCAGTGGCGGCGCGCACGAACCTGACCTTCCAGTTCGCCGCGACCGACGATGCGGGCAACACCTCGACCGCGACGACCACCGTCACGGTCGACCCGGCGACGCTCGGCTTCACCGCCGTCGCGAAGAACAAGCTCGACGTGGTGACCGTGCCGACGGGCTACACCGTCAGCGTGATCAACCGCACCGGCGATCCGATCGCCGCGAACGTGCCCGCCTACAAGAATGACGGCACCGACACGAACTTCGCCCAGCGCATCGGCGACCATGGCGACGCCCTGTACTGGTACGGCCTCAGCGCCACCGGCACGCGCGACGCGAACAGCTCCACGCGCGGTCTGCTGGTGCAGAATCACGAGAACATCAACGACCAGTATCTGCACGTAAACGGCGCCACGACCGTCAACGGCGCGCGTCCGGAATCGGAAGCGCAGAAGGAAATCGACTGCCACGGCGTGTCGGTGACCGAAGTGTCGGAAGGCACCAATCGCGCCTGGACCGTCAAGCAGGACTCGTCCTTCAACCGCCGCATCACCCCGGCGACGCCGATGGTGTTCAACGGCCCGGCCAAGGGCTCCGACCTGCTCAAGACGGTCTACTCGCCGACCGGCGTCGCCGGCCGCGGCACGATCAACAACTGCGCCAACGGCACGACGCCCTGGGGCTCGGCGCTGACCTGCGAAGAGAACTGGGCCGGCTATTTCCGCCGCAGCGGCGATACCGCCAATCGCACCGCCAAGGAAGTTACCGCGCTCAGCCGCTACGGCGTGACGAGCAGCACCGGCAGCTATGGCTGGTCGACCGTCGTCGCCGCCGACAGCAGCAATACGCTGTTCCGCCGCTGGGACGCACGTGCCGGCACCGGCGCGGCGACCAGCGACTTCCGCAACGAGCCGAACCAGTTCGGCTGGATCGTGGAAATCGACCCCTATGCCCCCACCTCCACGCCGCGCAAGCGCACCGCGCTGGGCCGCATGGGCCATGAGGGCTGCTGGCCGGGCCTGTTCGTCGTCGGCAAGAAGCCGGCCTGGTACATGGGCGACGATTCGCGCCGCGAATATATGTACAAGTTCGTCTCGGCCACCGCCTGGGTCGCCGCCGACGCCAATGCCACCGACCGCCTTGCGATGGGTGACAAGTATCTGGACGCGGGCACGCTCTACGTGGCCAAGTTCAACGCCGACGGCACCGGCACCTGGATGCCGCTGGTCTATGGTCAGAACGGCCTGGACGGCACCAACACCGCCTACCCGTTCGCCGATCAGGCGGACGTGCTGGTGAACACCCGCCTCGCCGCGGACAAGCTGGGCGCCACGCCGATGGACCGCCCGGAATGGACCGCGACCAATCCGGCGACGGGCGAGATCTATCTCACCCTCACCAACAACAACGCCGCCGGCCGCCCGCTGACCGGCACCGACGCGGCCAATCCGCGCCACTATAACGACCCCAAGGGCACCGCGTCGCAATATGGCAACCCGAACGGACACATCATCCGCATCAAGGAAGCCGATACCGAAGCGACGACCTTCACCTGGGACATCTACGCGTTCGGCGCGGGTGCCGATCTGAACGCGACCAACATCAACCTGTCGGGCCTGAACGACACCAACGACTTCTCCAGCCCGGACGGCCTGGCATTTGCCCGCGCCACCAATGCCGGTGGCCAGGTGAAGCCGCTGATGTGGATCCAGACCGACGACGGCGCCTATACCGACGTGACCAACTGCATGATGCTGGCCGCGCTTCCGGGCACCGTGGGCGATGGTGGCGCTCGCACGATCACCAACACGGGTACCGGCGGGGCGACGGCCACGCAGGCCACCCGCATCGGCGCGGCACCGGGCGTCAACCTGCGCCGCTTCCTCGTCGGCCCGGTGGAATGCGAGATCACCGGCGTGGACTCGACGCCGGACGGCCGCACGCTGTTCGTCGGCATCCAGCACCCCGGCGAGGGCGGCACCCCGGCGGCGCCGAGCAGCCATTGGCCGGACAGCCAGGCCGGCGGCACCGTCGCCGCAACCGTGCGTCCGCGCTCGGCTGTGGTGGTGATCACCAAGAATGACGGCGGCGTGGTCGGCCTCTGAGGCCTTCGCCGCTACCGGAACGGAAAGGGGGAGGTCCGGCAGGACCTCCCCCTTTTCTTTTTCGCCGCCGGAAGCGGAGCGGTCATCTCACCGATCGGTGCGGCTGATGATCTTCGCGGTGCCGTCCGGGGTGATGGTGACCATGTGCGCCACGCCGCCGCTGCAATTGGCCCGCCACAACGGGTTGCCGTCCTGATCCGGCAGCCGCTGCGAGCTCTCGACATGGTCGCACTTCAGCCCCGCATCCATGATCGCGCGAATGAACACGACGTTGCGCTGCGCGTCGTTCATCGCGATCACCTGCGCCGCGACATTGTTGCCGTCCGCGGTATTGGCGACCACCGCATTGCTCTCGGCGGCGGTGTCCGCCGCCGCGTTGCCGGTCGCCTCGCCGCCCTGCTGGCATCCTGCCAGCGCCAGCGCGGCAACCGCGGGTAGAAGGATGTGCTTGATCATCGTTCCTCACTCCTGATGGCCCGACGCGGCCTTTCCCGCGCCGGGACCGTTCCACCTGACCGCCCAAATGCCCGCGATCATGAAGGTTCCGGATCGAACGCTGCGGATCAGCGCTGATAGGCCTTGGGCAGCGCGCCTTCAGCGGGCTTCCAGTAGCGATCGCGCAGTCGCGTCTGCCGCGTCGTCAGGGGCTGTTCGACCCCATCGACATACAGCTTCGCCGGCATGCTGCCGATCTCGAGCGGATCGCCGTCCCACACCACCACGTCGCCGGCGCGACCCGCCTTGAGCGCGCCGAAGGCGTCGCCCATGCCCATCGCCTCGGCGGGCTTGGAGCTGATCGCCGCGAAGGCCGCGTCCCAACTGAGCCCGGTCGCCCCGGGCACGCGGGTGAGCGCCACCAGATTGCCGGCGTACTGCTTCGCCAGCCGCGCCTGGCGTGCCTCGTCGTCGTTGATCATGCCCACGCCGACGAGCACACCCGCCGCCTGCATCCGGCCGATGTTGGACTGGGTGGCGGCCAGCTGCTCAAAGCTCGCCGGCAGGTCGTTGAGTGCGTTGGCGAGCACCGGCACCCCGGCCGCGGCGATGTCCCTGGCCACGGTCCAGCCCTCGGTGGCGCCGACCAGCACCAGCTTCAGTCCGGGCGTCTCGCGCTTGAGCTGGAGCAGCACCAGGATGTCCGATGCGCGCTCGACATGGACGAGCAGCGGCACCTTGCCCTGCACCACGGCCGCCAGCGCCTCGGCATCGGCGCGCGTGAGCAGCGCATCCTTGCCGCGATCGGCGAAGCTTGCCGGATTGCGCGCATAGTCGCGCGCCTCCAGCATCGCGTTGCGCAGCATCGCGATCGCCGCCGGACGGCTGCCGCCGGCAACGCGCCCGCCGCTCTCGCCATATTCCATGAACTGGAAGGCGCGCGGGCGGGCAACCGCATGGAGATCGCTGCGGGTGTCGATCACCGCGCCCTGGCCGGCGAAGATCGAGCCCTTGCTGACCTCCGGCGCGACCACGGCGCGGGTGACGCCGTCCGCCCGGTTGATCGCGATCGGGGTCGCGCGGGGATTGACCGCCGGGGACACGTCGAGCGCGGCATTGAACGGCGAGCTGCCCGCCGCGGAATCGTTGGTAACGCCGACGCCGTCGACCTCGACGATGCCCATCCGCGTGAAGCCGGCGAAGATGCCCGGCGTCACATAGCGCCCGGCGGCATCGACCACGGCGACGCCGGCCGGCACCGCGACGCCGCGACCCGCCGCGACGACCTTGCCGCCGCGCACCACCACCGTGCCGCCCTCGACGGGAGCCGAACCGTCGCCGATCACCAGCTTTGCATTGGTGATCGCCACATCCTGCGCCATCGCAGGGGCCGCGAGCGCCACACAGGCCGCCGCGGCGAGAAACAGGGTCTTGCTCACTTCACATCCCCCTCGCCCGGCTGGCCGAGCTCGAAATCGGAAACCGGGCGGCGCTTGGGATCCTTGGCGTCGTAGAGCAGCGCCCCGTCGACCCACACCATCTCCGGCCGCGTGTAGACGCTGAACGGATTGCCGTTCCACAGCACCACATCCGCCATCTTGCCCGCCTTCAGGCTACCGGTCTTGTCGGCGATGCCCAGCGCGATCGCCGGATTGATCGCCAGCCATTTCCACGCCGTCGCCTCGGATACGTCGAAACCGCCGCGGATCGCCGAGGCGCGCGCCTTGGCGACTTCCTGGTTGAGCCGCTGGATGCCGTTGGCATCGTCGGAATGGATCATGCCGCACGCGCCCTCCTTCTCGAGGATGGCGAGGTTCTCCGGCACCGCGTCGTAGGATTCCATCTTGAAGCCGTACCAATCCGCCCAGACGGCAGCGCAGGTATTATTGGCCTTCAGCAGATCGGCGATCTTGTACGCCTCCACCGCATGGTGGAACGCCGAGACATGATAGCCGAACTCCTTCGCCATATCGAGGACGTTGGCCATCTCGTCGGCGCGGTAGCAATGGTTCTGCACGCGGATCTCGCCGTCCAGCACGCCGCGCAGCGTGTCCATGGCGATGTCGCGGCCCGGTGCCTCGCCGCCGTCCTTCTCGTACTTGTCCCATTTGCGCTTGTATTCGGCCGCCCGGGCCCAGGTCTGGCGATCGACCGCGATGTTGCCCATCCGGGTAGAGGGCTCGCGGCCCCGGCTGCCATAGACGCGCTTCGGGTTCTCGCCGCACGCCATCTTCAGGCCGTACGGCGCACCGGGGAACTTCATGCCCTGCATGGTGCGGGCATAGACGTTCTTGAGCACCACCGATCGGCCGCCGAACAGATTGGCCGAGCCCGGCAGGATCTGCAGCGTCGTGACGCCGCCATTGGCGAGCGCGCGGCTGAAGCCCGGATCCTGCGGCCAGACGCTGTGCTCGGCCCAGACATCAGCGGTGACCGGCCCGGTCGCCTCATTGCCGTCAGACAGCGCGTCGACGCCCGGCGAGGGATAGTCGCCAAGATGGCTGTGGATGTCGATCACGCCGGGGGTGACGTACTTGCCCTGCCCGTCGATCACCGTCACGCCCGCCTCGGCGGTGAGGGTCTGGCCGATCGCGACGATCTTGCCGTCGCGGAACAGCACCGCGCCCTTGTCGATCCGGCCGCCCTCGCCATCGAGGATGGTGACGTTGGTCAGCAGCGTCGGCACGCCCGGATAGGGGCGATAGGTGGAGGGATAGGGATCGTGATCATATCCCTTGCCCAGGCCCGGCCCCTTCTTCGCGGGCGTGGAGGAGGCGCTGGCAGGCTTGCCGCCGCTTCCCCCGCAGGCGGTGAGGGCGACGCAGGCGGCCGCCATGGCGAAGCTTCGGATCAAGCGTGACTCCCTGATGTTCTCGTGATGGTCCCCGCGCAATTGATCGCCGCGCCGGGGGCTTTTGGCAAGCACCCGCCCGAAGCGGCTTCAGGGAATCGACGGATTTCCGTGCATCTCCCTATGGCTTTTCGCGCAAAATTAACCGATGCTGATCAAATCGTAGCCTCGGCTTCGACCTGTGCAGGGGCAGGTGGTTTGCACGTTGGAAGATTAGATCGGGATGCGACGCGCCGAGGCGCGCCGTATATGAACGTCACCACGGCCAATGTGCTGGCCGCAGTCGCGTTGATATGCGGGCTGGTGACCCTCGCGGGCTGGGCATTCGACGTGCCGATCCTGCATCGTTTCATCCCCCGCACCTATCCGATCTGGCCAATGACGGCCCTTGGCTATTGCTGCGTCGCGCTGGGCGTCTTGCTCGATCAGTTCCGGCGGCTGCGGATTGCGCTGGCCTTCTACGTCGTCGCCATGACCGTGGGACTGATCGGCACCGTTCAACCCCTGCTCGCCCCGTTGTTCGACATCGGGCAACTGCTTTTCGCAGACCCCGTCGCGGCATTGGGGTTGCAGCAAGCCGGTCGCCCGGGGGTGAACGCCATCGTGTTCCTGCTGATGCTGCCGATCGCCGCCCTGGCCTCGCGCAGCCCGTGGCGGCTGCTGCGGGAAGTCGCTCCGCTGGTCGCGATTGCGCCTCTGGCGCTGGCGCTGGCCTCGGCCACGGTCATGATGCTGACGGAACATCCATCCGCCGTGAACCAGGGCCTGCGCGCCTCCGTGCCCGGCACGATCATGGCATTCACGCTGACGGCGGCGATCCTGCTCGGGCACTGGAAGGTGGGAGGGAACCGGGCCAGCAGGATCGAACGTTCGGACCCGCTGGCGATCAAGACCGTCGTGGCCGGCGCCATCCTGCTGCCGGCCCTGCCGGCCACCGTCGAACTGCTGCTCGAGCGCGGCGCGAACGGCGAATCGCTGACCGGCCACCTCGTCCTGGGCCTGTTCAACATTCTCGCAATCGCCCTGATCGCCTATTGGGCGGTCCACCGCGTAGGCCGCGAGCAGATGGCGCGCGCCGAACTGAGCTTCGCCCTCGACGGTGCCACCGTGGTGATGACCGATGCGCGCGGCAGGATCATCCATTGGTCGCTGGGTTGCCAGCAGCTCTATGGCTGGACCGAGGCCGAAGCGCTCGGCGAGAATCTGTACATGCTGCTGCGCGCCCAGTGCCCCAACTGGAACAGCAGCTATGCGGTGCCCGATGCCGATGGTGCGCAGGAACTGATCGAGCAGCGCAAGGACGGCAGCCAGATCCACGTGATCGAGCGACTGCTGCGTTCCGCCACGCCCACCCGCGGCGCGATTGCGGTGCACAGCATCCTCGACATTTCAGAGCGCGTCGCCGCCCTGCGCGCGTTGCGGGCAAGCGAGGAGCGCCTGGCCCAGGCCACGGCGGCCCATGAACTCGGCATCTTCGACTGGGACATGAGCGGCGACCACATCAACTGGTCGCCCGGCACCGAGCAGCGGCTCGGACTGCCGCTGGGCGCGCTTTCCAGCTTCGACTCCTGGAAGCGGCTGATCGATCCGGGCGATCTGGCAGAGCTCCGCGCCACGGTGGTCGCCGCCGTCGCGCAGCGCGCCGAGCGCTTCGCCTTCCGCTACCGGCTCACCGGCTGCCCGGGAGCCGAGCGTACCCTGGAGGGCTCGGCGCGCTGCTTCTACGATCCTGCCGGCAACCTCATCCGCGTGGTCGGCGCCGCGCTCGACATCACCGAGCGCGACGAACACGAAGCAGCGCTGCGACGGCGCGAAGCGCAGCTCCGCACCGTCCTGGAAACCGTGCCCGATGCGATGATCGTGCTCTCCGGCGAGGGTGCGATCCTGCAGTTCAGCGCGGCAGCGGAGGAGCTTTGGGGCTATCGCGCCTCCGACGTGGTCGGTCGGGCGTTCACGATACTGGTCCCGGACGATGAGGCAGAGACCGGCGAGGCGGTTCTGCACCGCTTCGTCGAAACCGGCGACGGCCTGGTCGGCGAAGTGCTGGTGGGCACCGCGCAGACCGCCGATGGCCGGCGTTTCCCGGCCGAGATGCGCGCCGGCGCGGCCCGCAGCGACGGCCATTTGCTGATCACCGTGTTCGTGCGCGATCTGACCGAGCGTGTCGCCACCGAGCAGCGCCTGAGCGAGCTCAACAACGAAATCGCCCATGTCTCCCGCCAGAGCGCAATGAGCGAAATGGCCGCCGATCTGGCGCACGAGCTCAACCAGCCGTTGAGCGCCACCGCCAATTTCCTCGCCGCAGCGCGCATGCTGATCGAGCGCGGCGAGGGCGGCCCCCGCGTCACCGATCTGTTGCGCATGGGTTCGGAACAGACGCAGCGCGCAGGCGAGATCATCCGCCGCCTGCGCGCCTTCGTTGCCCGCGGCGAAGTGGAGATGCGGGTGGAGTCGGTCGAGCGCACGGTTCGCGACGCGGTGGAGCTGGTGCTGGTCGGCACGGGGCACTTCAACCTGCGGGTCAGCTTCCATCTCGATCCCGCCGCGCGCTTCATCCTGGCCGATCGCATCCAGGTTCAGCAAGTTCTGGTTAACCTGTTGCGCAATGCCGTGCAGGCATTAAAGCTTGTCGAGCCCGATGATCGACAGATCACGATAACGTCCGAGAAGCTGCCTGACCAGATGATAGCGATCACAGTCACGGATAGCGGCCCCGGTCTCCCCGACCATGTCTTGGAAACACTTTTTTCGCGGTTCAGCACGACAAAAGGAGGTGCAGGCGGAATGGGGATTGGACTTTCGATCAGCAAACGCATTATCGAAGGCCATGGGGGAATGTTGAGTGCAGAAAATGCGCCGGGGGGTGGCGCGTCGTTCCGCTTCACGCTGCCCGGTATCGAAGAAGGTGAAGAATAATGACCCGAACGATCTACATCGTCGACGATGACGATGCCGTCCGCGCTTCGCTGCACAGCCTGCTCTCTGTCCGTCCGGACCTGATCGTCCGGGGCTATCGCTCGGGCGATGCCTTTCTGGAACAGGAGAGCGAACTCGATCCGGGCGTCGTGCTGCTCGATTTCCACATGCCTGGCTCCAGCGGTCTCGACGTGCTGCTGAAGCTGGATCGCGCGCCGCGGTTCGTGCCGATCGTGCTCACCGGCCAGGGCAATGTCGGGCTCGCGGTGCAGGCGATGAAGGCCGGCGCGCTCGACTTCATCGAAAAGCCCTATGAGGCCGAATTCCTGCTCAAGGTGATCGACCAGGCTTTCTCCAAACTGGAGGAAGATGGCGAGGCAGCGGCCCGCACGGCGACGGCGGAAGGCAAGATCGCCAAGCTTTCGCCGCGCGAGACGGACGTGCTGAAGGGCCTGATCGAAGGCAGGTCGAACAAGATCATCGCCTATGAGCTCGACATCAGCCCGCGCACGGTGGAAATCTACCGGGCGAACCTGATGGAGAAGCTCGAAGTCCGCAGCCTTTCGGAAGCGCTGCGCATCGCGTTCGCCGCAGGTCTCTTCCCCAAGGGATGAATCACGAGGCCCCGCCGTCCCGCAGCAATGCGGCGATGGCGGCGGCAGGTTCCTCTTCGGCGACATGGTGGAGGTGTGGCGCGGTCACATCGCGCGCGCCGCCCATGATGATCAGCCGGTGCCACAGCGGATCGCGTGCCAGCGCGGCCAGTCCTCCGGGATGGGCCTGCGTCGCTGTGCCATCGGCCACCAGCACCGGCGCGGTACCGCCAAGCCGGGCGATCCGGCCCGCATCGACCTGCTCCATGCTGACCACGTCGATTCCCGAGAGCGCGAGCCGCGCGGCCAGCATACTGCGCAGGCCGGCTTCACGCACCATCAGGATCACCAGCATATTGAGGACCATCGATGTCGACCCTTGTTGCACGCTTGTGTCCGATCATATTCCGTATTCTGGCTGATGGCCACCAGGTATCGCTTTGGTCCGCTCAGGAGCAATCGGCAATCGACGCCATGTTGCCAGCACGACCGCGCCCCCGGCTCGCCGGTGGGGCTTTGGTGCCATCGGGTCCCCCATCGTCCCGCCGAGGCGATCGACCAAGTTCGGCTTTCAAGCCTTTGCCCCATGGCGGGACGGACGCGACGGCGACTGGGCTGGAGTCGTGCGCGTCGATGTGCACAGAACGAGGACATATGGTCACTTCTGCCATAGACAGACGATGCACCGGCGCAAATAGAATGGATCCAAAATAGGACCACCTCACGCGCGGGTACAGCCGCGATACTCTACGCGATTGTGGACGACCAGCGGATGTACGTTGGCAAATTTCATGCGTGCAACAAGGCACTGTGCGCGAAACCTCATCCCCCAAGATGGCGTCTCGCGGCCGCATGTTGCCGAGGTCGCATGCCTTTCAGAGGTACGCTTTGCCGCCGCTCGACGGTCGGTTTCTCAGCCGCATTGCACAAGCGCCGCCGCACGGCAGCGCGTCGATTGATCTTCCGGCAGGATCGGATCGGAGCGGTCGCGTCTCTGCGGTGCAGGCCGGCGGCCATGTGCCGACAAGGGACTTTGCAACACGACCGACAACGCGTCGTTCGGATCCGCTGCCCCTATCTTGCCGAATCGACAAGCCGGGCGGCGGTCGCGCGGCGGCGCCCCTTCGTTCGAGGACCGATCGCGCGTGGTGCCCCGCCCGCCCATGCATCCGCCGGACGGTGACAATGCGCACCGGCGCAGCCCGAGGGCACCTGCATTGCGCCGCTCGCGCAGACGCAAGAGGAAGCCCAAAGGCTTCGCCGAAGCTTTGCCGGTCGCGGCAGCGCGGTTCAGGCGGCGGCGGCGGTCGCCTGGGGCGCTGCGCTGCGGTCCTGGAAGCCAAGGCCTTCCATGATCGTGCGGTTTACCTGAATCAGTTCCATGATCGATTCCCGACCGGCGACGACATCGCTGGTGAAGCGATCCACCCATAGGCCGAGGGAAATGATCTTGGCGCGCAGATCGACCGGCAGGTTGTTCCCGCGCGCACCGCAATCGGTGATGAACGCCGTCCACATCTCGCGGTTGCGATACAGCGACGGCATCAACAACGCACCCTTCAGGCCGGCTTCGTGCGCGGTCAGCATCTCGCCGGTGATCTCGCGCATCAGCCGCAGTTCCGCGGCGCGCGGCGTCTCGGCCCGGCTCCGGGCAGCCTGATAAGCATTGATCGTCATTGTCGCTCCTTTGCTCCTGCCGCCATTGTAGGAAGATTTTGCCGGGTTGGTCCTTGGTCTTCCTATAAGATTCCTGCGTCCCCTCGGTGCGGGCGCTTTCCAGGGACAGTGCCGTGACCGATTTCATCCTTCCGCATGCTATGCCGTCGGCGCTTGAAGGGCGCCCGAACGTCAAGCTGCTTTCGCTCGACTGCTTCGACACGCTGCTGTGGCGCGACAGCCATGCGCCGATCGACATCTTCCATGCACTGCCCGGCATGACCGTGCTGCAGCGGCAATGGGCGGAATCGCGCGCGCGCACCGCGGTGCTGGTGCAGCATCGCCACAAGGAAGTGACGATCGAGCAGATCTATCGCGAGATGTATCCGAACGCGCGCAAGGCGGAGATTGCCGCCGCCGTCGCGCACGAGATTGACGCGGAAGCGCGCCACTGCTTCGCCTTCCAGCCGACGGTGGAACTGATCCGCGAGGCGAAGCGCCGCGGCATCGGCGTGATCATCGTATCGGACACCTATCTGGATTCCGCACAGCTGCGCGACCTGATCGCGCGTGCCGCGGGCGCCGAGGTTGCGGGCATGATCGACCGCGTGTTCTGCTCGTCCACCTATCACAAGTCGAAATCCGAGGGATTGTACGAGGACGTGCTCAAGGCGCTGAAATGTGCGCCGGAGACGATCCTGCACATCGGCGACAACGAAAACGCCGATGTCGGCGGCGTAGCGCCGTTCGGCGTGCAGACGCTCCACCTCAAGCAGTTCGCCGAAGCGACCGCGCAGCGGCTGCGGCTGGAATCGTCGATCAGCGCGATGCTGCACCCCCATCTCCCCGGCACGATCGCCGCCCAGCAGCCCCACCGCGCAGCCCTGGCAGCGGGCGAACCGCAGATCGGCGACTCCGCCGAGTCGCTTGGCTTTTCGGTAATGGGCCCGGTGTTCCACACCTATGAGCGCTGGCTCCAGCAGGAAGCGGAAGCGCTTCAGGCGGAGCGCGGAGGCACCGTCCACTGGCTGTTCATGATGCGCGACGGGCTGCTGCCGATGCGCATCCATCAAATCGCCCAGCCGGACCAGCCCGGCCATGCCGTGGAGATCAGCCGCTTCACCGCGGTGGCCGCGTCGCTCACCGATCCGAACGCGATCGAGCGCTATGTGCAGTTCGAGATCGGCAGTGATCCGGAGAAGATCGCGCACCAGTTGCTGCTGCCGCGCAACGAAGCGCGGCTGCTGTTGAAGGGCCTTCCCAAGGACCGCACCCGGCTTGCCGCCTTCCTCAAGGAAATTCGGCATCCGCAGCGCGTCAAGCAGATCGTCAAGGCCGGCAAGGGCTTCGCGGACCGCCTCATCGCGCATGTTCGCGCGACCGTGAACCCCCAGCCGGGCGACACGCTGATGCTGGTCGATCTCGGCTATAACGGCTCGGTCCAGAATCATGTCGACGCACTGCTGCGGGAGCGGTTCGGGGTGCATGTGGCGGGGCGGTATCTGCTGCTGCGCGAGCAGTACCGGGCGGGCTGCGACAAGAAGGGCCTGATCGGCGAGGACAGCTATGACTGTCACACGCTGGAGGCGATCGCCACCAACGTGGCGGTGCTCGAGCAGATCTGCACCGCAGCGCAGGGCTCCACCGTCGACTTCCAGGCCGACGGCACGCCGATCCGCAAGGCCAACAGCATCAAGGGCCGCCAGAGCGCGGTTCGCGAACGGATCCAGGAAGGCACTCTCCGCTTCGAGCGCGAGCAGGCCGCTGCCCGGCTGCGTGGCACCGCGATCGACGAGATGCCGCTATGGCGCCAGGCCGCCACGGCCGTGCTGGCCCGGCTGATGTACATGCCGCTGGCGCACGAGCTGGCGGTGCTCGCCGAGTTCGAACACGACATCAACGAAGGCGTGGACGATACGGTCGCGCTGTTCGATCCGGCGATCGCGCGGCGGGGCCTGCGCCAGCGCGGGCTGTTCTACATGAAAGGCTCCGAGCGCATGTATCTGCCGGCAGAGCTGCACGGCGAAGGCATGCCGGTGAAGCTCGCCCTGCTCACCCAGAAGCGCTTCGGCCTGCCGTTCAAATATGCCGATTTCGTCGACAGTTCGATTTCCGTACCGGTGATCGTGGCGGACGGCACCAACGTCTCGACCGGCAACGTCACCGCGACGCCGACGCACGACGGCTATTATCTGGCGCCGATCCCGATCGGCGATTGCCGCTTCTCGGTGGGCGTGCAGTTCGGGCAGCTGTTCGACTGGGTGCAGGTGGAAAGCGCGGTGTTCATGCCGGTCGAACGCTTCCTGTCGGATTCGCAGCGACCGGGCATGGACGAAACCGAGGCGGCGCCCTCGCTGGAGGGCATGCAGCAGGTGGCGCCCAACCTGTTCCAGTGCGCCGACGAGTTCGGCTTCATGATGGTGCCGCCGCCGCCCCGGGTCGATGATCGGCCGATGATGCTCGCGCTGGTGTTCCGCCCCATCGCCCGCCGCGAAATCGTGCCGGTGGAAACGGTTCAGCAACCCTCGCCGGTGCATGCACCGGGCGTGCGGTGAACCCGCACCTAAGCATTATCCCCGAAGCAGCCGGTACCCCCGGAAACCATCCTATAATTCTGGAAAGATCCAGGGAAAGAATTTGGGCTCATCATGCTGAACGCGGTTGGTTTCCTCATCATTCTCGGCTGCGTGTTCGGGAGCTTCATGATCTCGGGCGGCAAGTTCGAGATCATCGCGCACGCGCTGCCGCATGAGATGATGGCCATCGGCGGTGCCGCGATCGGCGCCTTCATCGTCGGCAACTCCATGCCGACGGTGAAGAAGGCCGGTGCCGGCATCATGCGCGCCTTCAAGGGCGGGCGCTGGAAGGCCAGCGACTATACCGACCTGCTGACGCTGATGTTCACCCTGCTCACGCTGTTCAAGAAGAGCGGCGCCACCGGCATCGAGCCGCATCTCGACAAGCCGGAGGAGAGCGACCTCTTCAAGCCCTATCCGCGCCTGCTGAAGGACCATCACCTGATCGAGTTCCTCTGCGATTACCTGCGGATGATGACGGTGAACTTCGAGGATCCGCACCAGCTGGAATCGGCGATGGAAGCGGACATCGAGAAGCATCACCACGAGGAAACCCATCCGCAGCACTCGCTGCAGCTGATGGCCGACGGCCTTCCCGCCATCGGCATCGTCGCGGCGGTGCTCGGCGTGATCAAGACCATGGGCTCGATCGACCAGCCGACCGAGATCCTGGGTGCGATGATCGGCGGCGCCCTCGTCGGTACCTTCCTCGGCGTGCTGCTGTCCTACTGCGTGGTGGCGCCGCTTGCCGGCAAGCTGCTCGAGACGATCGAATCCGACTCCAAGCCCTTCACCATCGTGAAGACCGCCATCGTGGCCTACGCCCAGAACCAGCCGGTGCAGGTCGCGATCGAAATCGCCCGTCGCATGACGCCCTCCGCGTACGCGCCGACCTTCCAGCAACTCGAAACCGCTCTCGACGAGGCCAAGAATGGACTTTCCCCTGCCACCGCTTGAGGCTGGCGCGGACAACGCGCTCGCGCTCCCCGCGCACGGTTCGACCGTGACGGCCGCGGACCTGCAAACCCGCCTCATCCAGGCGGTCGACGGCGACGGACCGGTCGAGATCGATGCCTCGCAGGTCGAGAGCGTCGGCCAGGCGGTGCTGCAGCTGATCGTTGCCGCCAAGGCCGAAGCCGACAAGCTCGGCAAGGCCTTCACCATCCTCAACCCCAGCACTGCCTTCACCGATCGGGTAAACCGTTGCCAGCTCGCAGCGGCGGTCGGCATTGATACCGGAGAACTTCTGTGACCAAGCTGATCCTTACCGTCGATGACTCCGCGAGCATGCGCATGCTGCTCAAGACGTCGCTGACCGCGCAGGGCTTTCGCATCGAGAGCGCGAACGACGGGCAGCATGGCCTGGAGCGCATGCACGAGGTCAAGCCCGACCTGCTCATCACCGACATCAACATGCCGAAGATGGACGGGTTCGAACTGATCGAGGCCGTGCGCCAGGTTCCCGAATTCAAGGGCGTGCCGATCCTGGTGCTCTCGACCGAATTCTCGGACGAGAAGAAGCAGCGCGCCCGTTCCGCCGGTGCCACCGGCTGGATCACCAAGCCGTTCGAGGCCACGAAGCTGGGAGCGGCGATCCGCCGCGTCTGCCCGTGAGCGACGAATTCGACGATATCCAGGCAATCTTCTTCGAAGAGTGCACTGAAGGCCTCACGACGGCCGAGGAAGGCCTGTCGGCGATGCAGGCGGGCGACCTGTCCGGCGAGACCATCGCCGGCGTGTTCCGCGCGATCCACTCGATCAAGGGTGGCGCCGGCGCCTTCGGCCATTCGGACCTGACTGCCTTCGCGCACAAGTTCGAGAATGTGCTCGACGAAGTGCGTGCCGGGAAGATCGTCCCCACGCCCGGCGTGATCCGGGTGATGCTGAGCTCGTTCGACGTGCTGTCGGACCATGTCGAGGCCGCGAAGGGCAATGCGTCCCGGCCGAATGACGGGGCCGCGCTGAGCGCGCTCGAGCAGGTGCTCGCCAACAAGGGCGTGCCGGACGGCGATGCGCCGGCTGCGGCCGCGCCCGTCGCGGCGGCCCCCGCCCC
>NZ_JAAILI010000048.1 GCF_012650175.1 Sphingomonas sp. S2M10 | reverse complement strand
GGCTTGGGCGCCCGCGTCGACTCGGTCGACATCAGCACGCTTCCGGCGCTGCGCGAGATTGATCCGGAAGACAGCTATTTCACCTGGGTGATGCAGGCCCCGGCCCCCGCGCCGGCGATGGCGGAAGAGGAAGACGAATTCGGCTTCCGCCCGGTGGGCGTGTCGCTGGACGATCTCGACGGCCCCGACGATGCCGGCGGCTGGACCGTGCGCTTCAAGCCATCGCGCGCCGCGCTCGCCAATGCCGGCGAACCGCTGCTGACCGTGCGCGAGCTGGAAGGCTTGGGCGCCCGCGTCGACTCGGTCGACATCAGCACGCTTCCGGCGCTGCGCGAGATTGATCCGGAAGACAGCTATTTCACCTGGGTGATGCAGGCCCCGGCCGAGCTGCCGGAGAGCGACATCTCCGACTGCTTCGACTTCGTGGCACCGGATTCGGTGAT
Source organism: Sphingomonas sp. S2M10 (assembly GCF_012650175.1). Classification (GTDB taxonomy): domain Bacteria; phylum Pseudomonadota; class Alphaproteobacteria; order Sphingomonadales; family Sphingomonadaceae; genus Sphingomonas. Next base: position 114,598 of record NZ_JAAILI010000048.1, on the reverse strand, counting down.
CGAGATCAAGCGCGCCGGTGAAGAGAGGCCGCCGGAAGGCGCGACCGAAGCCGCGATGGACGGCGACGAGATCCCGTTCGTGCCGGTGACCGCCACGGTCGACGACTTCATGGACCTCGGCCCTGCGCCGACCGCACCGGTGGCGGCCCCCGCCCCTGCGCCCGTCCCCGCTCCGGCGGCGCCGGCTGCAGCGGAGCCTGCGGCCCCGGCCGCGACCCCGCCTGCCGGCGGTGGCGGCACGCCTGGCGGCGGTGGCGCGGGCGGCGGCGGTGCTGGCGGCGGTGGCCCGGCCAAGCCGGTCAACGAAGCCGCGCAGACGATCCGCGTCGACCTGGTCAAGCTCGACCTGCTGCTCAACCTGGTCGGCGAGCTGGTGATCCGCAACTCGATCCTGGCCGACCGGCTGTCACCGGCCGATCGCCAGCGCGTCGAGCTGCCCGAACTGGCCCGCCTCACCCGGCAGATCCAGGACAACGTCATGTCGCTGCGCGCCCAGCCGATCCGGCAGGCCTTCAGCCGCGTGCCGCGCATGCTCCGCGACCTTTCGGTCGAGACCGGCAAGCAGATCAACCTCGAGACGATCGGTGAGACGACCGAAGTCGACAAGGGCGTGATCGAGAAGATCGGCGATCCGCTGACCCACATGATCCGCAACGCCGCGGACCATGGCCTGGAAAGCGCCGAGGAGCGGATCGCAGCGGGCAAGGACCCCGCCGGCACGATCAAGCTGTCGGCCGAGCAGAAGGGCGCCCGAATCTTCGTGCGCGTCGCGGACAATGGCCGCGGCATCAACCGCGAACGCGTCCGCGCCAAGGCGGTCGAAAAGGGCATCATCAGCGCCGATGCGGTGCTGACCAACGAGGAAATCGACCAGCTGATCTGCGCGCCGGGCTTCTCCACCGCGGAGAAGATCTCGAACATCTCGGGTCGCGGCGTCGGCATGGACGTGGTGCGCTCGAACGTGGAAGCCCTGGGCGGCCGCGTCGAGATCCACTCGGTGCCGGGCGAAGGCACCACCTTCACGATGATCCTGCCGCTCACGCTGGCCATTCTGGACGGCATGATCGTGCGGCTCGCCGGCCAGCGCTTCGTCCTGCCGCTCACGCACGTGCTGGAGACGATCCAGCCCGAGCCCGGCCAGGTCAAGCGCACCGCGCCCGACCATGAAGTGATCGACATGCGCGGCGAATATCTGCCGGTACGGCGCGCGACCGAGATCTTCGGCCTGAACGACGACCGCGCCATCGAGGACTCGCTGGTGGTGATCGTCGAGAGCGAAAGCTCGGGCAAGGTCGGCCTCGTCGTCGACACCATCGATGACCGCCGCGAAGTGGTGATCAAGAGCCTGGATCAGAACCTGCACCCGATCCGCGGCCTGGGTGGCGCGACCATCCTGGGCGACGGCTCGATCGCTCTCATCCTCGATATCGAGGCGCTGGTTGCCTCGCCCTCCCGTTACTCCCCCAAAGGACTGGCAGCATGAGCACCACCCCTGACACCGCCAACGATCGCAAGATCGTCACCTTCTCGCTCGCCAAGCAGATCTTCGGGATCGACATGAGCGCGCTGATCGAAATCCGCGAATGGGACGAGCCCACCCCGCTCCCCAACGTGCCGAGCTTCGTGAAGGGCGTGACCAACCTGCGCGGCAACGTGATCCCGGTGGTCGGCCTCGCCGAGCGCCTGGGCTGGGAGCCGAGCGTGCTGCACGCGCGGTCGTGCATCCTGGTTGTCAACATCATGGGCAAGCAGGCGGGCTTCCTGGTCGACGAGGTCAACGACATCGTGGGCATCAACGTGGGCGAGATCCAGCCGGCTCCGGCAGTCGAGACCGCGCTGGAGGAAAGCGTGATCGCAGGGCTAGTCCGAATCGCGACCCGCGCCAAGGACGGGACGCGCGACGAGAATGGCAGCATGGTGCTGCTGCTCGATCTCAACGCGCTCAGCCTGACCAAGCATCTGGATCTCGCCGCATGAGCCCCGCCGGGGGCGCCGCCGCGGCGTCCGCCGGCGCCGCGAACGCGATGGCACCGGGCCAGACCGCGGAGCTTACGCCGCGCGACTTCCAGGCCATCGCCGCGATCATGTACGACGATGCGCGCATTTCGCTCAGCGAGGCGAAGACCACGCTGGTGCAGTCGCGCCTCGCGCGCCGGCTGCGCAAGTTCGGGCTGAACCGGTTCTGCGACTATGTCGACCTGGTGCACAATGATGCCGAGGAACGCCATGCGATGGTGGTGGCGCTGACCACCAACCACACGCATTTCTTCCGCGAGCCGCACCATTTCGATCATTTCCGCGAGACCGTGATCCCCACGCTCCAGCGGAAACAGGGTCCGATCCGGATCTGGTCGGCAGGCTGCTCGTCGGGCGAAGAGGTCTATACGATCGCGATGTGCCTGCTGGGCCCCAGCCGCAGCACCGCCACGTGGATGCGCAATGCCGATGTTCGGCTGCTCGCGACCGACATCGCACCCCATGTGGTCGAATCGGTGCAGCGCGGTGTCTATGCGGAGAATGTCGCGGCCGGTGTGCCGGAGCCTTATCGCTCGACCTGGATGAAGCCCACGCAGGGCGGCTTCATCATGGCCGAAGAGGCGCGCCAGCTCGTCACCGCGAAGGTTTTGAACCTGTTCGAACCCTGGCCGCTGAAAGCCGCCTATGATGTTATTTTTTGCCGTAACGTAATGATTTATTTTGGAGATCCTGCCAAGGAAGAGCTGGAGCATCGCTTCGTCGAGCAGCTCGCGCCGGGGAGCTTCCTGTATATCGGTCATTCGGAACGGCTGATCGGCCCGGCCGCGAGCAAGATGCGCTCGTGCGGGCACACCATTTACCAGAAGCCGGAGTAATGGCCATGAAACCAGTCCGCACGCTCATCGTCGACGACAGCGCATCGATGCGCGCGACGCTGAAGCGGATGCTCTCGGCCGACCCCGAGATCGAAGTGGTCGGCATGGCGCCGGAGCCGTTCGCGGCCCGCGACATGATCAAGGCGCTCAACCCCGATGTGCTGACGCTGGACGTCGAAATGCCGGGGATGGACGGCCTGTCGTTCCTCGAGCGCATCATGCGCCTCCGGCCGATGCCGGTGGTGATGTGCTCCACGCTCACCGCCCGCGGTGCGGAAGTGACGATCGAGGCGCTGCGCCTGGGTGCGGTCGACTATGTCACCAAGCCCAGCGGCACGCCCGAGGACATCGAACGCGATGCCGGCCTGCTGTGCGAGAAGGTGAAGAGCGCGGCGCGCTCGATCGCCCGCGCCGGGCCGCAGCGCCTGCCCGTGCAGCCGAGTGTCGGCGGCGGCGGTGCCGCGGCCCAGCTGATCGCGATCGGCTCCTCGACGGGCGGCGTGGAAGCGCTGTTCTCGCTGCTGCCGGCGCTGCCGGAGGACTCGCCGCCGATCCTGATCGTGCAGCACATGCCGGCCACGTTCACCCGCAGCTTCGCGCAGCGCCTGAACGCCGAGTGCCGCGTGAACGTCGTGGAAGCTACGGATGGCGCCCAGGTCACCCCGGGAACCGTCTATATTGCTCCTGGAGGCGAACGACACATGGAACTTCAGGGCGGTGCCAATGGCCGGATCAAGCTGAGCCCCGGCGATCCGGTGACCGGCCATCGCCCCTCGGTGGACGTGCTGTTCCGCTCGGTCGCTAGGCTGGGCGCCGGCGCGGTCGGCGTCATTCTCACCGGAATGGGCAGCGACGGCGCGCAGGGCCTGCTGGCGATGCGCCAGGCCGGTGCCCGCACGCTGGGCCAGACCAAGGAAACCTGCGTGGTGTGGGGCATGCCCCGCGCCGCCAAGGAAGCGGGTGCGGTAGAAAAGGAAGTCGGCCTTTCGGCGATGCCGGAAGCCATCCTGAAGGCTTGTCGAGAAACGATTAAGGTTGGGAGCGCATAACAATGCCCGCTGCATCACAAATCAAGGTGATGGTCGTGGATGATCAGACCAGTATGCGGGCGATGATCCGTCGTGCGCTGCAGGATCTGGGGTTCAAGGACGTTCGCGACAAGGCCAGCGCTCCGGAAGCGCTTTCCGCCATCAAGAGCGACCGCGTCCACCTCGTCATCTCCGACTACAACATGCCCGAGATGGACGGCCTGCAGTTCCTGGAGGCGGTTCGCGCCGATCCGGTGATCGGCAAGACCGTGTTCATCATGCTCACCGGCTCGTCCGACCGCGAGGTCGTGCAGAAGGCGGCGGCGCTGGGCGTGAACAACTATGTCGTCAAGCCTTTCGCGCCGGCGGCGCTGAAGGAAAAGATCGAACGCGTCTTCGGCGAGCTGACCTGATATGCGCAGAGTTTCCATCGTACAGGGCGAGAACGCGGTGATCGCGGAGCCCCATGTCCTGATTTCGACCCTGCTCGGAAGCTGCGTCGCCGCATGCCTCTACGACCCGGTCGCCAAGGTTGGAGGGATGAATCACTTCCTGCTGGGCGAGCCGGGCGCCGACCACAAGGTGTCGAGCTCGGACATGGCACGCTACGGCGTGCATGCGATGGAACTGCTGATCAACAGCATGATGGCCAAGGGCGCCTCGCGCCCGCGGCTGCAGGCCCATCTGTACGGTGGCGCCAACATCATCTCGGGCCTCGGGAACATCGGCGCCTCCAACGGCGCCTTTGCCCGCCGGTTCATGGAGACCGAAGGCATCGCCATCGCGCACTGCGATCTCGGCGGCACGCTCGCCCGCAAGGTCGAGTTCCTGCCGCACGAGGGCAAGAGCCGCTGCACCAAGGTGGCGGAGCGCGTCCAGGAACGTCCGGTCGCCCCCCTGCCTGTTGCCGCCCCCGACGGAGAATTGGAGCTTTTCTGATGTCGTGCCTGCCCATGTCGGAACCGTCCCATCCCCAGGCCCTGCCCGGCTACGATCCGTTCGCGGGCGTGCTGCACAGCGTCATGGCGGGCGAGATCCGCGAAATCAGCAAGAAGCTCGAGGGCCTGGCCGAAGTGCTGGTCTGCGACGAGCATTTCGCCGCCAACTATCTCGAGCAGCTTCAGGCGTTCGACTATCTGATCCAGCACGCCGACGAGTGCGTGAATCTGCTGGAGCGGATTGCGGGCGGCGAGGATTCGCTCTCGGCGATCAGCCATGTCCGTCTCGGCGCCGTTCAGGAACGCCTGCGCAACGCGTTGAAGGGGCAGTAACATGGCCCGCGGGGGGGACGTTCGGCCGATCATCGTCAAGAAGGTCAAGAAGGTCGCGGGCGGCCATCACGGCGGCGCCTGGAAGGTGGCCTATGCCGATTTCGTGACCGCGATGATGGCCTTCTTCATGCTGCTGTGGCTGCTCGCCAATCCGGACAAGGATCGGCTGAAGGGCCTCGCGAAATATTTCTCGCCGACCATCGCCGATAGCGGCCCCTCGACGCCGGTGACCAACTCGGCACCCGGCGCAGGCGGCCCGACCCGCCGTTCCGAGGCCGATCCGAGCCCTGCCAAGGGCCAGCCCACCTTCGAGGTGGCCACGGCCGGCTCCGCGCGCGGCGGCACCGCCGACGTGCCGGCGACGATGCGCGTCATGGCCTCCGAGCTGATGATCGCGCTCGAGGCGACGCCCCAGTCGCAGGGCAAGAAGAATGTCGACGTGCAGCAGGATCGCGAGGGCCTGCGCATCACGCTGATGGATACCGACCAGCAGCCGATGTTCAAGTCGAACACTGCCGAGCTCAATCCCTATGCGCGCACATTGCTCACCAAGCTGGCGAGCAAGATCTCCACGGTGGGTGCGCAGATCGCGATCGAGGGCCACACCGACGGTGCCGGCGGGCAGAGCGATGCCAACTGGCTGCTCTCCGGCCAGCGCGCGCTCGCCGCCCGCTCGGCGCTGATCGCCGGCGGCGTGACGCCGGACCATTTCGCCGAAGTGGTGGCGATGGGCGCCACCCAGCCCGTCTATCCGGACCAGCCCAATCGGGCCGAGAACCGCCGCATCAGCATCGTGCTCAAGGGCCAGACCTCGGCGCTGCCGAGCGACTCCAGCTTCAAGTTCTGAGGGGCCGCCCCGTGAAGAAACTGCTGTTCCTCATCGTCGCGCTGATCGCCGGCCTCGCCGCCGGCGGCGGTACCGCCTATGCCATGGTGAAGATGCTCGGCATCGGCGGCGCGCCCAAGCAGGAAAGCGCGGCGGAAGAAAAGGAAGAGCCGGCCAAGTTCGTGCCCACCGGCAAGATCCTGGTGCCGCTGGTGTTCGCCGACGGCCGGCTTGCGGGCTATGCCTCGATGGACGTGCAGCTGGAGGTGGACGAGGCCAAGGCGGAATTTGTCGGCCAGCGCATGCCGCTGCTGCTGCACGCCATCAACATGCGCACCTATCGCACACCCATGGCAGCGGGCCCGGACGGCATGCTGCCCGATCTCGAAGGCTTTCGAAAGCTGGTCGATGCCGCGTCGAACGAAGCGTTCGGCCCGAAGATCGTGCGCAAGATCGCGGTGACGGGCGCCAATCCCGCCTGACATTCGTAGCATTACCGATGCGAAGCTGAACCTCCATTCATCCTATAATATATAGGGGCTGCGTGTTCTGCAGTCGGGCCGGGAGATTGACGCCGTGGGCGCAGCCGAACATCAATTTGACCATGACGGCAGCGATCCCGGCCCCTGGGCCGAGCGTGCCCCGCGCACGGTGACGACGCTGATGGTGGGCAAGCTGATCTGCACGGGCGCCGGCGAGCAGCTTTGCCGGGTACGCAACATTTCCGCCACCGGCATGATGCTGGAAAGCCCCTTCCCCCTGCGCGAAGGCGACGCGATCGTCGTCGAGCTGCGGGGCGGCCCGGTCCTGGAAGGCAGGATCATGTGGGTGAGCGCCGGGCGCGCGGGCGTGCAGTTCACCGCTCCGATCGATGTGGAGGAGGTGCTGGCCGCCGCCAAGGGCAGCTCGCCCGCGGCGCGTCTGCGGCGCGCCGTGCCGCGCGCGCCGCGTTTCCAGTTCGGTGGCAACGCCCGGCTGGTCTGCAACGGGGCGCCGCACGCGGTGATGATGGAGAACATTTCGCAGAGCGGCGCCCGCATCCGCCTGTCGAACCAGCCCGATCTCGACCGGGTGATGACGCTGGTCGTGCCCGGGCTGAGCCCGCGCAGCTGCACGGTGCGCTGGATCGAAGGCGATTCCGCCGGCGTCGCCTTTATCGACATGATCCCCTATGCCGAACTCGCCGCCTGGCTGAACGAGAAGCAGCCGCCGCGCTGAACGGCGCCAGCCCCGCGCGACGCGCTCACGCCGCGGCGAGACGGTCCCGTACGTCCCGGCGGCGGCGCAGCACCGCCCCCGTCCCGGCGACGCCCAGAATCAGCAACACCCAGCTATCGCTCTCCGGCACGGCGCTGATGCCGAGCTGGCGCGCCATGGCGGCGGCGATTGCCTGATGCACCTGGGTCGTCGGGTGGATTTCATCGAAATACAGCGCGTTGCTGCAGTTCGCCAGCTGCGGTGATCCGCCGCCGATGACCTGGCAGGGCGTCGTCGTGTTCAATGTTGGCGAAAGACCATAGGCTGCGGGCGAAGCGAGCAGATCATGCTCCATCGCGAACAGGTCGAAGAAGGACGCGGTGACGCCCGGTTGCGCATCGATGCCTGCCGCCGCCTGGCGCAGCGCCTGGCTGATCTGCTGCGACCGCGCCGTCAGTTCGTCGAGCCGTCCGGGCACGCCGCCCACCGCCGCGACCGATACCGGCAGCAGGCCGATATCGGGCGCACCGACGATCGCGAAGTTGCGCGCACCCAGGCTGTAGAGTGCGGTCACCGCGTCACCGAAGTCGCTGATCGCCGAAACAAAGCTCACCGGTCCGCCGGTCAGGATCGTGTCGCGGACGTCGTTGCCGCCGAAGGTTAGCAGCACCAGCGCGTTGCTGTCGATCGGCGTGCCGACCGCCTGCGCGTACAGCCCGACCTGTGCGAGGAAACTCGGGCTCCGCTCGCCCGGCACAAATTCAGCGGTCGCACCGCCGAACGCGATGTTCCGCCCCCCGGCATAGAGCGGCGTCGCGGGCGTTCCGGTGATCGCCAGGCTCAGATAATCGGCAAAGTTGAAGCCGTTGGAGAAGCGTCCGGCGAAATAGCCGTCATCGGGGCTGGCGAACATGCCGCCGGTCGCCAGATAGGCATTGCCGGAATCGACCAGACTGTCTCCGAACACATACAGCCCGGAATAGCTGGGGCCTGCCTGCGCCGCGGCAGGTGCCACGCACAACGCCATAGCCGCAAGGAATCGCGTGAAAGCCTTCATGACATTTCCCCTCTTGTTAACCACTCTTTAAGTCTTTGCAGAGACTTGTCCAAGTAGTTCTTTTGGGGAAATTGCCGCCGATCGGTCGCGGCGCCGGCGCTTACTGCGGCGCAGCAAATATTTCTCGATACTGTTGCAGTGCGATAGCGGTGCGCGCGTGTTCAGACCTGGATGTCGAGCTTGGCCAGTTCCACGCGCACGCGCACGTCGATGTCGCGCATCAGTGCCGCGAGTTCGGGCTCCACATTCGTCGGCAGGGTCTGCGACCATTCGACGATCTCGCGCAGGCGCGCCACATTGGGCGTTCCCGCCACCAGTTCCTTGTGCAGCCGGTCCAGCGCGTCGATGCCGCGTTCGGCATCGCGGGCCTGTTTGCGGCGGCGTTCGACAACCGGGTTGTTCGCGGCGATCGCGACCAGCATCTGCACGCTGGTGGGCGGCGTCGCCCCGGGAGCGGGCAGCGGATGCGGCAAGGCGGAAGCCTGATCCTCGAGCCGGCTCGCCAGGCTGGGCACGGACTTGGGCAACGCCGCCAGCAGGTTGCGCGCCATCATCGGTGACAGGCTGTCGATACGCACGAAATCGGGTCCTCGCGAGCCTTGTTGGCTCTCCTCTTCCTATAAGACGAGTAGCGTTAATTTTCCACTTGGCCCGAGAGGTTTATGTATCGTCTCTCCGCATCGTTCCTGGCGCTCGCGCTGGCCTGTTTCGGCGCGCCCCAGGCGATGGCCCAGACCCGGATCAAGGACATCGTCGACGTCGAAAATGTCCGCGAAAACCAGCTGGTTGGCTATGGCCTCGTGGTCGGCCTCGCCGGCACCGGCGACCGCATCCGCAATGCCCCCTTCACCGAGGAATCGATGCAGTCGATGCTCGAGCGGATGGGCGTTAACATCCGGGGCACGCAGATGCGCACGCAGAACGTCGCCGCCGTCTCGATCACCGCGACGATGCCGCCCTTCTCGCGCAGCGGCTCTCGGATCGACGTTCAGGTCTCCGCGCTTGGTGACGCCACCAGCCTGCAGGGCGGGACGCTGATCGCGTCCTCGCTGCGCGCGCTGGACGGCGAGATCTATGCGGTCGCGCAGGGTCCGGTCGCGGTTTCGGGCTTCAAGGCGCAGGGCGCGGCGGCGAATGTCAGCCGCGGCGTCACCACCTCGGCCCGCATTGCCGGGGGTGCGATCATCGAGCGCGAGGTGCCCTATCAGCTGCGTTCGGCGAACAGCCTCAAGCTCGCGCTGAAGAACCCCGATTTCTCGACGGCCGACCGGATCGCCCGTGCCATCAACGGCCGCTATCCCGGCGCCGCGCAGATGCTCGATCCCGCAACGGTGGAGCTGCGCCCGACCGGCCAGTTCGGCGGATCGGTGATCGATCTCGTAACCCAGATCGGCGATCTCGAAGTGAAGGTCGATCAGCCTGCCAAGGTAGTGATCAACGAGGCCTCGGGCACGGTGGTGATGAACAGCGACGTGCGGATCACGCCCGTGGCGATCGCGCAGGGCGGCCTCACCATCTCGGTCACCGAAACGCCGCAGGTGTCGCAGCCCGGTCCGTTCGCGCAGGGGCAGACGACGGTGGTCCCGCGCACCCAGGTCCAGGTGAACGACGGCAACGGTGCCAGCCTGGCGGTGATCAACGGCTCGTCGCTCAAGACGCTGGTGAGCGGCCTCAACACGCTCGGCGTCTCGCCGCGCGACCTGATCACCATTCTCCAGGCGATCAAGACCGCCGGCGCCCTCCAGGCCGAAATCGAGGTGCAGTGATGACCGACACGACTCCCCTCCCCCTCGCCGCGGCGGGCGCGACGCCGCCGGCCAAGCCGCTGCCCAAGGTGGATCCGAAAAGCGCGAAGACCGCGCAGGAATTCGAAAGCGTGTTCCTGGGGCAGATGACCCAGCTCATGCTGCAGAGCGTCCAGCAGGACGAACAGTTCGGCGGCGGCAACGGCGAGGAGATCTTCCGCGGCGTGCTGGCGGAAAAGCTCGGCGCCGAAATGGCGCGCCGCGGCGGCATCGGCCTCGCGCCCGCCGTTCTCGACCAGATCCTCAAGCTTCAGCAAGGACAGAAATGATCACTCAGCTCGTCGACGCGATGATTTCGCTTACCGCCCTGATGGAGGAGGAGAGCGAGCGTCTGGCGCGGACGCCCTATATCCCCGAACTGGGCGAAATCGCCGACGCCAAGCTGCGCCTTGCCGGCCGGATCGAGGCCGAGGTAGCACGCCTGAAGCGTGAGCACCCGGAAGACTGGCTCGAGACGCTGGACCCCGAACTTCGCGAACAACTTTCGGAAGCCAGTCGCGCATTGCGCGACGCCTCGATCGTCAACTCGCGAATACTATCGCGCCAGATCGAATTGTCTGCCGAAATGATGGCCGCAATTGCAGCAGAGGCGCAGCGGCTGACGGGCAGCCGGAGCACCACCTACAGTGCATGCGGCGGCCTTTATGGCATTGATGCGCCTGCACCAATCTCGGTAAATGCACGTTTGTGAAGGTATTTTTGATTCGCCGCAGCGCGCCATCGCTCGCTGCGGCGCGGAATGTGTCTGTGTCATTTCAGGGCGTCCAGACCGCCGAAACACCTAAGCAGATACACCTAACAGATTGATTTTTATATTTTTTTTAGCCGTTTACTTCCCATCAACTATGATGTGGTAAATTTCCCGCGTTCGTTTATAAACAAACGGACAGCATGTATGGGAAGAAAGTGTCTACTGCCCGGACACATCGGGCAGCTCCCACCTGCTGTGTAAAGCGTTAGGGAGGTGTGGATGAACAAGCTCAAGACTCTCATGATCGCGGCCGCGACGGCGGCTGGCGCGGTCACCATGGCCGGCACGGCCCAGGCATCGACGTTCGTTTGCGCGAATTCGGCGGCTGCGGTGTGCAGCTTCGACGGCAGCGGCGGCGGCTGGAACAACCTCAAGGTCGACAAGAAGTCGACCGTATCGCAGATGTTCGATCTGGTGCTGACCCAGGCGGGTACGCTGAACGTGAGCATCACGTCGACGTACCTCGATCTGGTGAGCATCTCGTTCGGCGGCACGACGCTGACCGGCCTCACCAAGGGCGTGCCCTATTCGTTCGCGGTCACCCCGTCGAACGTGGCGCAGGTCCTCACCGTGACCATGAAGAACACCCGGAACGCGGCCTATGGCTATAGCTCGCAGCTGGACTTCGCGGCGGTTCCGGAACCGGCCGCCTGGGGTCTGATGATCGCGGGCATCGGCATGGCCGGCGGCGCGCTGCGTCGTCGCCGCACGGCGCGCGTCGCGATCGCCTGACCGCACGTTTCCGCGTGAAAACGAAAAGGGCCGCGAGCGCATGCTCGCGGCCCTTTTCTTTCACCCTTTTTGAGCGTCGGTCAGGCCGCGGACCTCTCGCCCAGCCGGCGACCGGCCCCGCGACAGCGCCGGTGTGGCGCCCCTCCCAGGGAGCGCCACCGATCCCGTCGCCAGGGCCTGGTATCAGCCGCCGCCCTTGCTCAGCGCCGTCTTCAGCAGCATCATCTGCTTGCGATAGATGTTGGTCATCGCGCTGAAATCGGCCTGCACCTTGCCCATCTTGAGCAGCTGGTCTTCCAGCGTGACATTGTTGCCGTCCGGCTTGGTTTCGGTGATGTCCTTGTCGAACACCAGGCCGCTGCCCACCGGCTGCACCGCGCCCAGGTTCTTCATCGTGCCGGTCAGCTCGACGCGCGGCTTGGCGATGCTGATGCCGCCGGCGCCCTGAAGCAGATCGCCGAAATTGGGTTCGGACACGTCGCGCGACTTGTAGCCCGGCGTTTCACTGTTGGCGAGATTCTGCGCGATCACCTGCTGGCGCTGCGACAGATTCTGCATCCGCATCTGGATCGCGGAGAAGATGGTGGGCATGTCGGACATGGATCAGAATCCCAAGGTTAGGGGCGTGCCGGCGGAGAGCCGCGACAGCGCCGCCTGATAGTTTTTCAGCTGTGCCTGCTCGACGGCGGTCGACGCCCCCTTCTTGCCCGACTTGCTGGTGCCGGAGTCGTCGACAAAGGCTGCCTTGCTGTCATCCCAATATAGAGAGCGATAGGCGGTCTGGGTCATCGAAATGGCATCGTTTATCTTGCCCAGCGCCGCCTTGGCGTTGTCGATCGAGGCGAGGCTCAGCGATTCCGACAGCTCCAGCCCGTAATTGCCGCCGGGCTTCACCTTGGGCGGCGTGCCCACCACCGCGGCCTGATTGGCGATGCGCTGCGGCTCCATCCCCAATTTCGCAAGCGCGTCGCTGTCGGCGCCGCCGGCGATCAGCTCCATCTCATGGCCCTGCTTCATCGAGATCCGCAGCGACTGCACCCCGTCGACCGTCGTTGCGGTGACGGTGCCCTTCGACGCGCCGATCATCCCCTGGATGCGCTCGGCGATCGTCTTGAGCGTGTCGTTCTTCTCGATCGTCACGCGGCGCACCGCCTGATTGTCCGCCTTGATCGAAAAATAGTCGCCGGGCCGCAGCGTGGTCTGCGTCGTCACCTTGTCCGACACGGTGGGATTGAGCACGCCGCGACTGAACCCCAGCGCCGACAGCGCCGTGCTGCCGCCCTGATCGGCGGCGACGCGCACCGGCTCCGTGCGGGTCTGCACCTGGCCGAACTGGGTGGTGTTGGCGACCGCGCCGGTAGCCGCGTCGATCCGCGTCACGAACCCGTCGACCGGGCCGCGGCGCGGCGCTCCCAGGTCCCCGGTCGTGCGGCCGCCGGCATAGATGCTGTCGCCCATGAAGGCGATGCTGTCGACCTGATCGTCTTCGGTGGTGCCGAGATAGGTGGTGGTGGCACTGCCGAGGTTCGCATCGATCCGCGTGACGAAACCGTCGCGGCCCCCGCTCAGGCCGTTCGCCTGGGTGCCCGCGATCGCGCTGCCGGTGGCGCCGCCCACGCCGATCGTTCCGTCGTCCGCCACCGCCAGCGCGCGCGCATCCGCCGTGCCGAGGCTGAAGCTGCCGAGCGTGGTCGACAGCGCATTGGCCTGCAGCTTCATCACGCTCGCCACGCCCTGGCTGGAGACGAGGGCGAGCAGATTGCCGTCCTTGTCCATCGCCAGGCTGTTGATCGTGTCGCTGCCGCCGGTGTTGATCGTGCGGCGCTCGGCGATCTTGCCGGTGCTGTCGATCCGCGCGATCATCGCGTCGCCGCCATCCGCGTTGGCGGTGCGACCGGCGACATAGACCGATCCGTCCGCGCCCACCGTCACGGCGCGCGCGCTGTCCATGTCCTTGGACACCACGAGGGTCGAGAATTGCTCGTCGCCATTGGCGGCATATTTGGCCACTGCGATGTCGCCATCGGCGGTGATGCCGTTGAAGCTGCCGGTTACCGTGCCGGCTACGACCACGCCGCCGTCCGGGGCAAGCGACACCGAGGCACCCGTGGCGGAACCGGACGCGCCGAGATTGCGCTGCCACACCACCTTGCCGGTGCTGTCCATCTTGGTGAGGAACAGATTGTCGTCACCATCGGACAGATTCGCGCCCAGGTCGCCCTTGGTGGTGCCGACCACATAGCTGAAGCCCTGCGCGTCGGTGACGCTCGCCGCTGAAACGGTGTTGGCGTAGACGTCGCTGGTCTTGGTGGTGCTGAGCTTGACCTTGCCGTCTGCGTCTTCCACCGCCTTGGTGACGTTGGTCGTCTTGCCGGCGACGACGTTCTGGGCGGTACCCTGCCGATCCAGCGCCTGGATCGTGCCCATCGTCACCTTGGTATTGGCGCCGTCCGGGTCATTGAGACGGAACACCTGGGTGGCGGTGGGCGAATCCAGCGGCGTCTGGCCGGTGGTGACGACCAGCGAATCCTTGGCGCCCACCTGGTCGAGACTCACCTGCTCGAGACCGTCCGGCGTGTTGAGCGTCAGGCTCCACATGCCGTCCTTGAGTTCCGGCTCGAACCGCGCGTGCCATTTGCTGACCGGCTCGCCCTTGGTGTTGGTCAGCACCGTGCCGTCGGCCGCGGTGGCGAGCACCGAGCTGATCTGCGCGTTGAGCGCTTCGGCGACCGAACTGATCGTCGGCGGCTGCGGCCCGGTCGAGAGATCGACGGTGAAGCTTTGCGACTGGGTGCCGCGCTTGATGCTGACGATGAACTGCTCGCTGCCGGTGAGACCCGGCAACGGGTCCGACGCCTTCTTCACCAGCGGCTTGCCGCTGGTCGCATAGGGATCGGTCGCGGCGATCTCGCTCGTCTTGACGGTCGAGCTGGGCTTGCCGAAGCCGAGGTTGATCTTGTCCGAGGGGGACGAGACCAGATAGTTCTGCAGATCCGACAACCCTTTGGCGAACGCCTTCTGATATTGGGCGCGCTGCGCGTCGGACGTGGTCTTGCTGCTGGCTGCCTCGGCGAGCACGCGCAGCTTGTCCAGCGCCTTGAATGCGGTGAAGCTGGTCTTGACGTCGTCCGGCAGCAGCGCGCCGTTGCTGTCGCTGGATACCGGCTGGATCAGGGTGCGGGCGGCGAGGATCGAGCTGAGCTGGGAGGACGTGGCGGTGCCGTCCGCATCCTTCCAGGGCGGCGCGGTCGGCACGGTATCGAACAGCGCCTTGGCGGTGCGAACGGCCTTGCTCTCGAAGGTCGGCAGCGTGCTGGTCGCAAACGAGTTCTGCCCGGTCAGCAAACTCAACCCGATCAGATTTGCCGATAAATTAACCATGATCCGATCCGTCCCTTCCCCATTCAATCCTATAATAGAGGAGAGCGCGGCCTTGCGGGTGCGCGCGGACCATTTTCTGCAGGGATGAGCATGGCTTCTGTCGCCACGGTGGGTGAACCGCCCGAACTGAAGAAATTCTCGGGACCGCAACGCGCGGCCGCGCTGATGCTTGCGCTCGGCAAGGAACATGGCGCGCCGATCTGGGACCAGCTCTCCACCGACGAGATCAAGGAACTGTCCTCGACGATCGCCAGCCTGGGCCGCATCCCCAGCACCGTCGTCGAATATCTGCTCGTCCAGTTCACCGGCGAAGTGGCGAGCATGGCCTCGCTCCACGGCAGCTACGAAACCACCGAGCGCCTGCTCGCCGGCATCCTGCCGAACGACAAGGTCAAGGAGATCATGGAAGATATCCGTGGTCCCTCGGGCCGGACGATGTGGGACAAGCTGTCCAACGTTTCCGAGACCGTGCTGGCCGGCGCGCTCAAGCAGGAATATCCGCAGACCGTCGCGGTCATCCTCTCCAAGCTGCGCCCGGACCATGCCGCGCGCGTGCTGGCCGAGCTGCCGCGCGAATTCGCGGTGGACGTGATCATGCGCATGCTGCGGATGGACACGGTGCAGAAGGAAGTCATCAACCAAGTCGAGCAGACGCTCAAGACCGAGTTCATGACCAACCTCTCCCGCTCGCAGAAGCGCGATCCGCACGAGAGCATGGCCGAGCTGTTCAACTCGCTCGACCGCTCGACCGAGGAAGCGATGCTCACCGCGCTCGACGCCAAGGCGCCGGAAAGCGCCGAGCGCATCCGCGCGCTGATGTTCACCTTCGAGGATCTCGCCAACCTGCTGCCGCCGGCGATCGCCTCGATCGTGCGCAATGCCGACAAGCGCGAGATGGCGCTGGCGCTGAAGGGCGCTCCGGATCAGCTGAAGCAGATGTTCTTCAACGCGATGACCGAGCGCGCCGCCAAGCTGATGCGCGAGGACATGGCCGGCATGGGCCCGGTGCGCGCCCGCGATTGCGAAGAGGCGCAGTCGAGCCTCGTCCGCCTGGCCAAGGATCTTGCCGATCGCGGCGAGATCCTGCTGGTCGATCCCAAGTCCGACGACGCGATGATTATCTGAGGAGCATGGCAGCATGAGCATCCATGTCGAACGTTTCGCCTTCGACCGCGTGTTTTCGGCGCCCGTGCCGGACAAGAAGCTGGTCAACGAGGACGCGCTGATCGAACTGGCCGCGCTGCGCGCCGAGATCGCGCTGCTCAAGGCCGATCAGCAGGCGGTGATCGATCAGGCGCGCGCCGAAGGCTTCGAGGCCGGGCTGGCCCAGGCCCGCGCCGAGCGCGAAGTGGCGCTGCTCAGCGCGGTCGACGCGCTGCATGCCGGCATTGAGGTGATCGATGCCCAGTTCACCGAGATCGCCGAGCGCGTGACCAGCGAGGCGACCGAAGTGGCGCTCGCCGCCGCCGACCATATCGCCGCACGCGCGATCGAACGCGCGCCGGGCGACGCGATCGACGCAGCGATCGGCCGGGTATTGGGCCAGGTCGCTCGCGGTACCGAGCTGCAGGTGCGCGTACACCCCGATCTGGTCGACGACATCGAGGCGAAGATCGCCGATCGCCAGTCCAAGGATCGCCGCAAGCTGAGCCTCACCGTCGCGCCGGATGCGACGCTGGCGATGGGCGACGCGCTGATCAACTGGGATGAAGGCGGCCTCGCCCTCAACGCCCAGCAGCGCCGCGACGCGGTCGCGGCCGAGCTGGAAAGCCTGTTGCTGCACTGAGCGCGCGACGGAACGGCGCACCCGACCGGTGGTTGATCCCCTTCGCACGATCGAAGGGAATCTACCATGCCGCAGCCCGTCCGTTATTCGCCCGCCGTCGAACAGCCGCAGCCAGACGAAGCGGAGACGATCGCCGGGCTGAAGGAGCAGTTCCAGAAGATCCTCGACACCACGTCCGAGGATTACCAGCACGCCGTCCGCTCGGTACACGCCAAGGGCCATGGGCTCGCGCGCGGCACGCTCACCATCGCCGAAGACCTGCCGCCGGAACTGGCGCAGGGCCTGTTCGCCACGCCCGGCACGCATGAAGCCATCCTGCGCTTTTCCACCAATGCGGGCGACATCCTTGACGACTCGATCCGCCTGCCGCGCGGCGCGGCGCTGAAGATCCTGGGCGTGGAGGGCGCGCGGCTGCCCGGCAGCGAAGGCGACACGACGCAGGATTTCGTGATGGTCAACGCGCCCGCCTTCGCCGCGCCGGACGCCAAGAAGTTCCTCGGCAATCTCAAGCTGCTCGCCGGCACCACCGACAAGGCTGAGGGCGCGAAGAAGCTTCTGTCCGCCGTGCTGCGCAGCTTCGAGGCGGCGATCGAAGCGGTCGGCGGCAAGTCGGCGCTGCTCAGCACGCTGGGCGGCGCGAAGCCCGTCCACCCGCTCGGTGCCACCTATTACAGCCAGACGCCCTATCGCTACGGCGACCATATCGCCAAGTTCCAGCTGGTGCCGGTCTCGGGGATCAAGGACTTCGCGGACGAGACGATCAACGCCACCGGCCGCCCCGATGCGATCCGCGAGGCGGTGAACGAACTGCTCGCCGAACAGGGCGGCACCTGGGAGCTGCGGGTACAGCTGTGCACCGATCTCGAGACGATGCCGGTAGAGGACGCCTCGGTCGCCTGGGACGAGGAGGAAAGCCCCTATCGCACGGTCGCGACGCTGCAGGTCGCGCCACAGGCCGGCTGGGTCTATGGCGAGAGCGAGCGGATCGAGGACCAGCTATCCTTCGCGCCGTGGCACGGCCTCGCCGCGCACCAGCCGCTGGGCGGCGTCAACCGCGCGCGCAGGGAACCGTATCAATTCTCGGCGGACTATCGCGGCCGGTTCAACGGCTGCCCCATGCACGAACCGCGCGCGCTGGACGAGCTTACCGCCAGGGCATGAGCTGCCGGGGCCGCCCTCGCAGCGGCCCCGCCCCCCCTTTCCGACGCCTTTCGCCGTTGAACGCCCGCCGATTCCGCCGAGCGGGAGACGCCGTACCTCAGGCGGCCGAGCCATCCCCATGGCTCCGTGCGATCGCCTAAGTGGAACGACTGCTAGGCAAAAAATTCCCACCCGGCAGAAACTGCCGTTCCAGCCGCTTCCTATAAGTCCTGTATCAAGGGGCATTCCGCGCCCCGTAGCTACTGCATGGGGCGGCTTTGGAAGCGATCAAGAATCTGGTGACGCAACTCGGCACCAAGCGGCTCGCGCTGATGGGCGGTGTGGCGTTCGCCCTGCTGGCGGCGCTCACCTTCGTGGCGATGAGCAGCTCCAAGTCCAACATGGGCTATCTCTACACCGATCTCGATCCCGCCGCGGCATCGACGATCACCGAGAAGCTGAAGGCGCAGAACGTCCCCTACACCCTCTCCGCCGACGGCACCGCGATCATGGCGCCGGAAGACAAGCTCGCCGAGCTGCGGATGAGCATGGCCAGCGAGAAGCTGGGCGGCAAGATCGGCTATGAGGTGCTCGACGAGGAGCAGCCTTTCGGCGTCTCCGCCAGCCGCGCCAAGATGAACGAGACCCGCGCGATCGAAGGCGAGCTCGCCAAATCGATCCAGACGATCCAGAACGTCACCGCCGCCCGCGTCCATATCGTGATGCCCGAGCGAGCGATGTTCGCGACCGAGAGCCGCAAGGCAACCGCGGCCGTGACGGTGAAGACCAAGGGCCATATGGGCTCGGAGCAGATCGCCTCGATCCGCTACCTCGTCTCCTCCTCGGTGCCCGAACTTTCGCCCGACGCCGTCTCGGTCGTCGATCAGACCGGCGCGCTGCTCGCCCGTGCGGGCGATCCGGACACGGCCGCCGCAGGCGATGCCGATGAGCGCCAGCAGGCGGTCGAGGGCAAGCTGCGCGACGAGATCGAGGCACTGCTCCAGCCGATCGTCGGCGAGGGCAAGGTCCGCGCCGAAGTCTCCGCCCAGATCGACCGCGACCAGACCCGCGAGGAATCGAACATCTTCGATCCGGACAAGCAGGTCGTCGCCCGCCAGGTGAGCGTGGAGACGGGTGACCAGAACCGCGAGACCGATGCCGCGCCGCAGACCGCCTCCGTCGCCAACCAGATGCCCGACGCGCGGGCCAATCCGGCGGCACCGGGCAGCTCGCGCCAGTCGGCGAGCAACCAGACCTCCGAAGACACCACCTATTCGAACAGCTCGACCCGGACGGTGACGCTGCGCGCACCGGGCAAGGTCACCCGCCTCACCGTCGCGGTGATGGTCGATGGCGGCCCCAAGGGCCTGCCGGCCGATCAGGTCCAGCGCCTGCAGCGCCTGGTGGAGAATGCCGTCGGCATCGATACCCAGCGCGGCGACAGCGTGGTCGTCGAGAGCATGCCCTTCTCGGCGGTGCCGGTGGACGAGGCGACGGACAGCATCTTCTCCAAGCTGCCGATGGACAAGATCTGGACCTTCCTGCAGCTCGCGCTGATCGCCGGGGTTGGCCTGCTCGCCCTGCGCATGCTCAAGCCCAAGCCCGAGCCGCTGCCGATCGAGCACGAGCTGACTCCGCTCGAAGCGCAGCAGCAGTCCGACGAGATGCGCCTGCTCACCGCCCGCGCCGCGGATGGCGACCCCGAAGCACTCGAACAGCTCGAGCAGATGCAGGTCAGCGAGACCGCACTGCTCGATCAGGAAATCGCCCTCGCCCAGGTGGATGGGCGGATCAAGCTCTCCGCCCTCAAGCGGATCGGCTCGGCCATCGCGGCCAGCCCGCCCGAGGCTGCCTCGGTGATCCGCCAGTGGATGAACGCATAGGATTTTAGCAGATGACGATCGATCCCCACGACATCATCCCGTCGGACGGCCCCGAGCCCCAGCCGGCTTCGGTCCCGGACTTCGAGGACTTCGAACTGCCGGGCAGCACGCCCGACGCCCATGGCGGCAGCGCCGGGCTGGAAGCGGTGCACGACGTGCCGGTCAAGGTGCAGGCCGTGCTCGGCCGCGCGCGGATGCCGATCGGTGATCTGCTCGCGCTCAGCTCGGGCACCGTGCTCGAACTGGACCGCCGGGTCGGCGAACCGGTCGACATTTTCGTCAACGACCGGCTGATCGCCCGCGGCGAAGTCGTCCTGATCGACAACGCGCTGGGCGTGACGCTCACCGAAATCGTGCGGCCCGATCGCTGATGGCAAACCCGATCCGCATGCTCCTGATCGGCGCGCCGGGTAGCGAGTTCCGCCTCGCCGCGGAACTGGCGCGCAGTGCCGGCGCCGAGGTGGCGATGGCCGACACGCCCGAGGACGGGCTGGTCGAGCTGCGCCAGGGCGGCGCCGACCTGGTCATGATCGACGTCGACGCAGACATCACCGGATTCATGGCGAGCATTCGCGCCGAGCGCTTCACCATCGCGGTGCTCGCCTGCGGCATCGACGCACCGGCGGAGCGCGCGGTGGCGGCGATCCGCGCAGGCGCCCGCGATTACGTGCCCCTCCCCCCGCAGCGCGAGCTCATCGCGGCGGCTATCGCCTCGGTGGTCGAGCGCAAGGCACCGGCCTGGATCGGCGGCCATCCCGCGCTCGCCCGCGCCCTGTCGCTCGCCGCCGGCGTCGCGCCGAGCGCCGCCCCTGTGCTGATCACCGGCGAAAAGGGCAGTGGCAAGGAAATGATGGCGCGGGCGGTCCACGATGCCTCGGGCCGTCCCCAGCCGATGCTGGTGGCCGAATGCGCCGGCGTGGCGCCCGACGTGCTCGAATCCGAGCTGTTCGGCCATGAGGCCGGCGCCTTTCCCGGTGCCGTCGCTCGCCGCATCGGCCGGCTGGAAAAGGCCGGACACGGCACGGTACTGCTCCGCGAGGTCGGCATGCTCTCGCCCGCGCTGCAGGCGAAGCTGCACGACGTGCTCCAGAAGCAGCAGTTCCGCCGCCTTGCCGGCAACGATCTGATCCCGTTCCACGGCCGGCTGATCGCCACTTCCAGCCTCAATCTCGACGCGCTCGTCGACAGCGGCACCTTCCGTGCGGACCTGATGGTGCGCCTGGGCCTGGTACGCGTCGAGGTGCCGCCCCTGCGCTCCCGCGGCGAGGACATCCTCGCCCTCGCCCGCTATTTCGCCAAGCGCCATGCCGAAGTCGATGGCCTGCCCCCGCGTGCCTTTACCGACGAGGCGCTCGCGCTGCTCCAGCGCTATGCCTGGCCGGGCAACATCCGCGAGCTGGACGAGACGGTGCACCGCGCCATCCTGCTCGGCCGCGGCGCCGCGATCACGCCGGGCGATCTGGTGCGTGCCGACGGCACCCCGCTCGCCGAACTCAACACAGAGACCAATCCCTTGGACATCAACAGCCTGGTCGGCCGCACGGTGGAAGAGGTGGAGCGCGAGCTGATCCTGCAGACGCTGGAGCGCTGCCACGGCAACCGCACCTCGGCCTCCAACATCCTCGGCATTTCGGTGCGGACGATGCGCAACAAGCTGCGCAGCTTCATCGAAGCCGGCATCGCCGTCTCGCCAGCCCCCTGACCTCCCATTTCCGGTAGCAGCCCATGCCTCCCGTCGTCCTGAAGTTCCTCGACCGCATCGGCGCCAACCGCGACATGGCGCTGGCCGGCGGCGTGATCGCGATCATCGCGATGCTGATCCTGCCGATGCCGGGCTGGATGCTCGACATGGGGCTCGCCCTGTCGATCACCGTCTCGGTGATGATCCTGATGACGGCTTTGTTCATCGAGAAGCCGCTGGAGCTCAGCGCCTTCCCGACGATCCTGCTGATCGCGACGATGCTGCGGCTGGGCCTCAACCTCGCCTCGACGCGCCTGATCCTCGGCCACGGCCATGAAGGTCCCGATGCCGCCGGCGGCGTGATCGGGGCCTTTGGCGAGTTCCTGATGGGCGGCGAGACCATCATCGGCCTCACCATCTTCATGATCCTGGTGGTGATCAACTTCGTCGTCATCACCAAGGGCGCCGGCCGCATCGCCGAAGTCGCCGCGCGCTTCAGCCTCGACTCCATGCCCGGCAAGCAGATGGCGATCGACGCCGATCTCTCCGCCGGCATGATCAACGAGGAACAGGCCAAGGCCCGCCGCGCCGAGGTGGAGGCCGAAAGCGGCTTCTACGGCGCGATGGACGGTGCCTCCAAGTTCGTGAAGGGCGACGCGGTCGCGGGCCTGCTGATCACCGCGATCAACATCGTCGTGGGCCTCGGCATCGGCGTGATCGAGCACGGCGTGCCGATCGGCGAGGCGTTCCGCACCTATACCGTGCTCACCGCCGGCGACGGCCTGGTCAGCCAGATCCCGGCGCTGATCGTGTCGACCGCGGCGGGCCTGCTCGTCTCCAAGGGCGGCGTCGCCGGCAAGACCGGCGCGGCGCTGGGCGACCAGCTCGGCCGCTACCCCAAGGCGTTCGGCATGGTGTCGTTCCTGATGGGTGCGCTGGCGCTGATGCCGGGTCTTCCCTTCATCCCGTTCGCCGCCTTCTCGGCGCTGTCGGGCTGGGTCGCCTGGGAGATGTCGCGCCGCTCCACCGCCAAGGCCGCGCGCGAACGCATCCAGGCGGCGCAGGAAGTAGCCCAGTCGCAGGCGGTCGAGCAGCCGATCTCCGAGACGCTGGCGATCGACGCGGTCCGCATCGAGATCGGATACGCCCTGCTGCCGATGATCAACGACGATACGCGCGAACCGCGGCTCGACGACCAGGTCCGCGCGCTGCGCCGCCAGATGGCAACCGAATATGGTTTCGTGCTGCCGTCGGTGCGGATCATCGACAATATGGGCCTCAAGCCCAACGAATATGTCATCTCGATCAAGGAAACCGAGGCGGCGCGCGGCGACATCCGGCTGGAGAAGCTGCTGCTGATCAACCCGGGCGGCGGCCCCGTCGGCCTGCCGGGCGAGCAGACCAAGGAACCGGTGTTCGGCCTGCCCGCGCTGTGGATTGATCGCGAGCTGCGCGACGAGGCGGGCTTCCGCGGCCTTACCGTGGTCGATTGCGGCACGATCATCGCCACGCACCTGACGGAGCTGGTGAAGGACAATATCGCCGACCTGCTCTCCTATACCGAGACGCAGAAGCTGCTGACCGAGGTCCACAAGGAATCGGAAAAGCTGGTGGCGGACATCATCCCGTCCAAGGTCTCGGTATCGAGCGTTCAGCGCATCCTGCAGAACCTGCTCGCCGAGGGCATCTCGATCCGCGACATCCCGACGATCCTGGAAGGCATCGCGGAATCGGCGCCGCTCTCCAACAATCTGACCACCATTACCGAGCATGTCCGCAGCCGCCTCGCCCGCCAGATCAGCGCCTCGCAGGCGCGGGGCGACGCGATTCCGGTGGTCACGCTTTCGGCCGATTGGGACCAGGCCTTTGCGGACAGCATCCTGGGCGCCGGCGACGATCGCCAGCTGGCGATGGCGCCCTCCGCGCTCCAGCAGTTCATCGGCGCGGTGCGCGAGACCTATGATCGGCTGGCGCAGGACGGCGAGATCCCGTGCCTGCTCACCAGCCCGTCGATCCGCCCGTTCGTCCGCTCGATCATCGAGCGCGTGCGTCCGGCGACCGTGGTGCTGTCGCAGAACGAGATTCACGCCCGCGCCCGCATCCGCGCGCTCGGGGTAATTGGCTGACCCGCAACGATCGATCCGGCGATCATCCTATAATGGTTTGGAACGGCCTCTTTTCGGCCGTGCGCACGAGGCGACTGCATGAACGTCACGAACATCGGCTTCCCCTTGTCCATCCCTGCAGCGCAGGGAGGCACTGTCGATGCCGCCGCCGGAACCGGCTTTGCCGGGCTGCTCGGGGCGACATCGGTGGGCGCCGTGCAGGGATCGCCGGTGCTCGACATGCCGGCCGGACTGCCTGAGCTCGGCACGCCGATGCTGCCCGCCGCGACCAGTGCGCCGCTCCTGCCCGGCACCGCGCCGCTCCTGCCCGGCACCGCCAATTCGGCCGGCACACTGCCCGGCGAGCGTCCGCAGGTCGCAATGGCGCAGTTGCTCGCCACGTCCGCACCCGGCGCGATGACGCCGCCGGTGGCGACCGGCGGCAACCCGCTCGCCGACGCGGTCGCCAAGGCGCTTGCCGCCGCGCAGGGCAAGTCCGTCGACACCGCCGGCATGCCGGTTTCGGCCGATGTGTTGCCGGCCGCGCCCGAAGCGCCCACAATGATTCCGTCGCAGCCCATCGCGGCCGCCGCTACCCCGGCGCAGCCCATCGCACCCGCAGCGAATACCGTGCAGCCCAAGCCGACCGCGGCGACTCCATCGGCCGTCCTGCCGGTGATGGATGCGGCGCCGGCCATGGTGGAGACGGCAGCGGTGCTGCCAGCCGAGACGGCCGAGGCGGCCGAGCAGCCCGAGCCCACCCTTCCGGGGAAGAAACCCGCGGCGCCGTCACGCGGCGGCGCGAAGAACGTGAAGCATGTGGACCTCGATCCCGCAGCAATGGTGCTGGGGGTGCCGGACGTCACCGCGGCAACGGCGGCAACGGCCGCCGCGGCAGCCGCCCCGGTGCAGCCGCTCGCGACTCCGGTCGCGCAGCCCCAGCCTGCTGCCGCACAGCCTGCCGCGGCACAGCCGGCTGTTCAGGGCAAGGCCGGCGCCGTGACGGCGCCGCGCCATGCCAGAATCGATACCGCCGCCGTGACCGAAGCCGCGCCGGGGCAGACCGGCGGCGACAAGATCGCCGATCTCGCCCGCCCCGTCGCTACCAGCTCCGCTCATGGCAATCCGAACGACGGCGGCGCCCCGAGCGACCAGGGCCAGCAATCCTTCGCCCAGCAGCTCGCCGCGACGAACGATCATGGCACCGGCGCAATGCCGGTGGCCGCTGCCCCTGCGCCGTTCGCCGCCGCAGCGCCGAGCACCGCCGCCGCCGCTGCCGCCGAGCCGGTCGTCAACGCACGCCCGGGCGAACTGGGCCGCACCCTTGGCGTCGAGATCGCCCGCAAGGTCGATGCCGGCGAGGACACGCTGCGCGTCCGCCTGAACCCGGCCGAACTCGGGCGCGTCGAGGTGACGCTGGCGTTTGACGACAAGGGCCGCGTTCAGGCGACGATGCGTGCCGAAAGCCAGCACACGCTCGACCTGCTCCGCCAGGACGCCCCCGAGCTGGGCCGTGCGCTCGACCAGGCCGGCATCCGCAGCGACGCCGGCAGCTTCCGCTTCGAGAGCCGCGACGGCGGCACGGGCGGCGGCGGCAACGGACAGTCCGGCGGCCAGCAGCACTCGCGCGGCGGCCATCAGCAGTTCCGCGACGAACCCGACGCACAGACCGCCGCCTATCGCCCGATCCGCGGCGATGGCCAGGTCGATCTCATCGCCTAACGCTCAGGAGTAGCGCATGACCCTCGTCTCTTCGGCCACTACGCAGACCACGGCACAGAGCGTTACCGACGCTTCCAGCTCCAAGCTCACGGCCGACTACAACCTCTTCCTGAAGCTGCTGACCACCCAGATGCAGAACCAGGATCCGATGAACCCGATGGACAGCGCGCAGTATACGCAGCAGCTCGTCCAGTATTCGCAGGTCGAGCAGTCGATCACGCAGAACAAGACGCTGAACTCGATCCTGTCGGGTCTGAACATGACGTCGCTCACCACCAGTTCGTCGATGATCGGCCAGCCGGTGCAGCTCGATTCGGACAAGGCGGGCCTGAGCGCCACGGCGCCGGCACAGTGGGAATGGAGCGCGCCCAACGCGATCACCAAGCTGACCGCGACGCTGACCGATGCGAAGGGCACCAAGGTCGATACGTTCAACCTCGACGTGACCGGAACCTCGGGCCAGTTCAGCTGGGACGGGACGAGCAGCTCCGGCACCAAATACACGGACGGGCTGTATCAGCTCACCCTCAGCGGCACGACCGACGCGGGTGCGAAGATCACCACGACGGCGAAGGCCATCGGCAAGGTTACCGACGTGCAAATGCTAAATGGTGCACCGGTGGTATCGGTGAATGGAGCCCAATATCCGACCAGCATGATTTTGCGCATCGCAAAATAACCATTCTAGTAGATGTCGGAGTGTACGGCTCCTTCCCTAAGTACAAATCCTGTACCTCGATAATGCGGGTTTCGTTTCTCACCCGACCAAATTTGCGATATAGAGAAATCAGAAGCAACGAGGACGTTCCGATCCCCTCACGATCCTCTCGCTTCCCAATTTGCCGAGCACCCCCCTGCTCGGCATGGCGGCAGGTCAGTTCCCCCCAACTGGCCTGCCGCTCGCATTTGTGCCGATGCACCGCCGCGTCTCCGCGCGCCTTCTCCGCCTGAATCCTCGCGGCCTGCCACGCCTGCAACCGCGGCCTCTCCTTCCCTCCCGATCGATGGCGGCGCGCATCGCACCGCATCGATCGCGGGAGCGGCGGCCATCGGCTATTGCCGCGCCGGCGCGAACGATCTCGTATCCGGGAAAGCTCGATGCACCTCGCGGGCGATCGAGCCCGCGTGCGTCGAATAGCGCGGACGGATTAGCCCTGGCGGCGGGTGCAGCGGCTCCGCCTGCTTCCGCGGCGTGGCGCGGTCTCATCCTGCGTGAAGATGCGCTTCCCGCGATTTCCGACCCGCGGCCCGTACGCAGCGAACGTAAATGCGTGCGCTGCGGCGGCACGCCGTCGGCGCGTC
This sequence comes from Sphingomonas sp. S2M10, assembly GCF_012650175.1. Taxonomy (GTDB): domain Bacteria; phylum Pseudomonadota; class Alphaproteobacteria; order Sphingomonadales; family Sphingomonadaceae; genus Sphingomonas. The sequence goes on along the minus strand of NZ_JAAILI010000048.1, from coordinate 88,079 downwards.
TAGTGGACGCGCGCTTCGGCGCGGCGGGTCAATTCGCGCGCATGGGCGGCGACGATGCACAGCTCGGCATAGAGGCGATCCCAGAACGGAGCGGAGATTTCCAGCCCCGCGGCGCCTTCCTGGCTGAGCACCAGCGCCGCGCTGGGGTCCAGCTCGAGCCGGAAACGGGTGGCAAACATCCCATCGACATGCTCGTCAGGCAGGCCCTGCGGCACCGAGAGCCGTGCCGACATGATGTAGCCGGCCAGCACGTCGACGCCATACCCGTCCAGCAGGATGCGGGGGCGCCCGCCCAGATCGGGGCGCTCGACGACGACGAGCGCGCCCGAGGGATGCTCTTCGACGCTGACGCGCAGGCGCCCGCCAAAGGCATCGGTGATTTCGCGAATCCTCGGGAACAACGCCGATCTCCCAGTTTCCCATCATTATAGAAGCGGAAACCATAGTACCCGCGATGAACGCGGGCAAAAAAAAGGGCCGGGATGGCGAACCATCCCGGCCCCCGCAAGCCTTCGGCCCCCCAGGGTTGGGGCCTTGGGCTATTAGCGGAACAGCGACGTGATCGTCTGCGGCGCCTGGTTGGCGATCGACAGAGCCTGAACACCGAGCTGCTGCTTGACCTGCAGGGCCTGCAGGCGCGCAGATTCCTTCGCCAGGTCGGCGTCGACAAGGTTGCCGATGCCGCCGTCGATCACGTCCGACAGCTTGCTGGTGAAGGTCGACTGCGCGTCGATCTTGCGCGAAGCCGCACCGAGCGTGCTGAGCGTGGTCTTCAGGTTCGCCTGGGTGGCCGTCAGGGTGTCGACCATCGTCTGGGCGGCGGCCTGGGTGTTGATCTGGCCGGTCGAAGCGACGGTGATCGTCGAACCGCCGAGATCCAGACCCTGGTTCGCCACGCTGAGCGAGTCCGGGTTCCAGGTGGTGGCCGAGCTCGTGTCCGAGTCCTGCAGCGACTGCAGCGCGGTCACGGTGCCGCCCGAAGCCTTCAGCAGGTTCGTGCCGTTGAAGTCCGACGCGTTGACGATCGTGCTGATCTGGTCACGCAGCGCGGTGAAGTCCTTGTTCAGGGCGTCACGGGTCGCGGTGTCGATACCAGCGTCAGCCGCCTGCGTGGCCTTCGCCTTCATCTGGTTGACGATGTCGGAGATCTGCTCGGCGCCGGCAACGGCGACGTCGGTCACGCTCTTGGCGCGGCTGAGCGACGACGAAACCGCCTTGAGGCCGCCCAGGTCGCCACGGAGGCCCTGCGCGATCGTGTACTGTGCCGAGTCGTCCTTGGTCGAGGACACCGCCATGCCGGTGTTGATGCGGCTCTGGGTGGTGGCCAGGTCCTTCTGGGTCGAAGTCAGGCTCTGGAGAGCCGCCATCGCGCCGACGTTCGTGTTAACCGAAAATGCCATGATAATTTCCTTCTAGGATCTAGAGCCGCTTCTGCGACCCGGGTCGGAAGCGCCGACCCGCGACCGGGCAAAATGCCCTGCACGCTCATTGTGGGAAGAAAATCGGGTCCAGCAAAATAGTCGTGAAAATTTTGATGGTTACCGCAAGATTAAGATAAATATCCGGTAAATGCGAAAGGGGCCCGCCGGATGTCCGGCGAGCCCCTGCTCGTTCGATAAACTGGTGTTCGGCCGTCAGAACGGAAAAAGCGCGTCGTAGATCTGCTGCCCCCAGCGCGCCTGCTGCGCATCGGTCAGCTGGCCCTTGCCGCCGTAGATCACGCGCGCCTCGGCGATCTGGCTGTGCTGGATCGAATTGTCGCGGGCGATGTCCTCGGGCCGGATGATGCCGGTGACGATCAGCTCGCGCATCTCGAAGTTCACCCGCACTTCCTGGCGGCCGCGGATCATCAGATTGCCGTTGGGCAGCACCTGCGTGACGATGGCGGCCATCGTCATGTTGATCGTCTCCGATCGCACGGTGGTGCCGCCGCCGCTGTATTTGGAGCCCGAGCTCGTGTCGACGAGTTTGGAGGGATCGCTGTTGGTCAGCTTCTGAATCGGCGTCTGCAGCCCCAGCAGGCCGGCGATACCGCTCGTCTCGGTGCCGCCGCGCGTCCTGGACGTGTTGTTGCCGATGTCCGCGCGATCCGCGATCGCGATGCGGATCGTCAGGATGTCGCCCACCTTCCCGGCGCGCTGGTCGCGGAAAAAGGCACCGGCACCCGTGCGGAACAGCGATGCGCTCGGCGCATTGGCCGGCTGCTCGGGCCGAACGCGGTTCGAACGATCCAGCGGCGAGGCCAGCGACGGCTCGACATCGGGCGCGTCGACGGGTTCCATCGTCGTCAGCTTCGGCGCCTTGCCCACCGACTTGAGCCGGCCGACCGCACCGCAGCCCGAGAGCGTGGCGCCCAGCGCCAGCGCGAGAATGATCCTACGCATGTACTTGTCCCTCAGGGAGTGGATATCCGCACCGTGCCGCTGCCATCGACGATCCCGTCGAGCGTGCGGTTGGTGGCGTTGACGACGATCCGCACCGGATCGCCCTGGGCACCGCTGCCCAGCGCGCGACCGGCCGCGGTGATCAGGAGCGTGCCGGACACGATCCTGGCCGTGACCGGCTCGCCGCGCTTGACCAGCTGCGGCTTCATCACGTCGCCGCGGCGGAGCAGCGTGCCGGGGTTCAGCGTCCGGGTCGCATCCATGCCGACGACGTCTTCCGGGCGGAGCGCGCCGCGCGCACTCGCCTCGGGGCGGGTTTCGATCGAGAGGTCGCCCATCTCGATCCGCTCGCCGCGCGCGACCGGCTGCTGGACCACCGCCACCGGCACGTCCTCGGCAGGCACCGCCACGCGCAGCAACAGTCCCAGCAGCGCGGACATCAGCGCAGCTGGCTGGTCGTCGCCAGCATCTCGTCGGCGGTCTTCACGACGCGGCTGTTCATCTCATAGGCGCGCTGCGCGGTGATCAGCGACGTGATCTCGGACACCGGGTTGACGTTCGAGGCCTCGATGAAGCCCTGAGTCAGCGTGCCGATTCCGGTATCGCCCGGCGAGCCGACGGTCGGCTGGCCCGAAGCAGCGGTCTCCAGGAACAGGTTGCCGCCCTTCGCCTCGAGGCCGTTCTCGTTCATGAAGGTGGCGAGCTGGAGCTGGCCGAGCTGCTGCGGCTGGGTGTTGCCCGCGACGGTCACCTCGACCAGGCCGGTCTTGGAGATGTTCACGTCCAGCGCGCCCTGGGGGATGGTGATGCCCGGCTGCACCGGATAGCCGTCCTGCGTCACCAGTTCGCCCTGGTCGGAGATCTGGAACGAGCCGTCGCGGGTATAGGCGGTGGTGCCGTCGGGCATCGTCACCTGGAAATAGCCCTTGCCCTGCACCCCGATGTCGTAGGGGTTGCCGGTCTGGGTCATCACGCCCTGCTCGTTGATGCGGTAGACGCCGCCGGTCTTCACACCCGAGCCGATCTGGATGCCGGCAGGCACCTTGGTGTCGCCGCCGGTCGCGGAGCCGGGACGCGAGACCTGCTGGTAGAGCAGGTCCTGGAACTCGGCGCGCTGCTTCTTGAACGCGGTGGTGTTCATGTTGGCGATGTTGTTCGAGATCACGTCGACATTGGTCTGCTGGGCCAGCATGCCGGTCGCGGCGATGGAAAGCGTACGCATGGATTTTATCCCTTCGTGAAAGTCAGCTGACGCGGCCGAGCTTGTCGATCGCGCTCTTGCGCATGTCCGACATCGCGTTGGAGAGGCTCTGGCTGGTCTGGTAGGCGCGGAGAATCTGCATCATGTCGGTCGTCTCGACGATCGCGTTGACGTTCGATCCCTCGACGCCCCCGCTCACCAGCTTGGTGGCGCTGGCCGGCAGCTCGCGGCCGCCGGTGGCGGTGAACATGTCGTTGCCGCGCGGATCGACGACTGCCTCGCTGTCGAACACGGTCACCGCAATGCGACCGAGCGGGCCGTTCAGGCCCATCACCGTGCCGTCCGCCTGGACGTTGACCTTGCCCGCTTCCTCTGCCGGAATCTTGATCGGCTTGCCGCCCTCGCCCAGGATCACCTGGCCGCCCGAGGTGGCGAGTTCGCCACTTTCCAGCACCTTCACATAGCCCGCGCGCGTATAGGCGGTGGTGCCGTCGCCGGCCTGCACTGCCAGATAGCCCGGCCCGTCGATCATCACGTCGAGCGGGTTGCCGGTCGGCTGGAACGCGCCGTTGGAAGTATCGTGCACCGCGCCATAGTCGAGCACGAACGAGGTCTTCTCGGCCGGTTTCACGGCGCCGTCGGTCTGCTCCACATATTCGCGGAACACCGGCTGCTCGCGCTTGAACCCCACCGTATTCATGTTGGCGATGTTGTTCGCCACCACGTCCATCCGGCGCCGCAGCGCCTGCTCCTGGCTGAGGAGCACGTAAGAGGAGATGTCCACCGGACCGTCCTTCGAAAAATGGTCACTAGGCAGAAATTGCCGGGTGACGCTTCTATAATAGAGGGAAATCGGACGTGCGGACGTCGCGGCCGATAAATCGGAAGGTCCAGGGTTATTATGTCGGCCGAGATCGTCGAGGATAAGAGCGCGCAGGAGGCCCCGGCGCCCAACAAGAAGAAGAAGCTGATCATCATCGGCGCCGCGACCGCCGCCGCGCTGACGCTGGGCGGCGGCGGTGCTGCCTTCTTCATGGGCGGCAAGAGCACCGCCAAGACCGAAGCGCATGGCGAGGAAGCCGCCGCTGCCGACGAAGGGCATGGCGAAGCGGAAGCGGAAGGCGAAGGCGAAGGCGAGGGCGAAGGCGGCCATGGCGAAGCCAAGGGCAAGTTCGTCGACGTGCCCGCCGTCTCGGTCAACCTGCGCTCGCCCGACGGGTCCCCGCGCTTTCTGAAGCTGCACCTGATGCTGGTGCCGGGCCCCAAGACCACCGACACGGCGCTGAAGGACAAGCTGCCGATGGTGCTCGACGCCTATCAGCCCTTCCTGCGCGAGCTGCGCCCCGAGGATCTGGGCGGCTCGGCGGCGGTGTTCCGGCTGAAGGAAGAGCTGATGGTGCGCGCCACCCGCGTGCTCGGCCCCGGCATGGTCAAGGAAGTTCTCATTCAGGACCTGATCCAGCAATGATCGATCTAGACGATTTCGACCTTCCCGATCCCCCCGCCGCGCCGTTCGGCGACGATATCGGCAACTTCGCGCAGGCGGATATCGACGCCCTGTTCGGAGGGAGCGAACCGGTCCTGAAGAAGAAGGGCCTGCGCGCCGTTCTGGAATCGAAGGTCATCAGCCACGAACGGCTGCCGATGCTGGAAGTGGTGTGCGACCGCGTGGTCCGCAGCTTCGCCAGTTCGATGCGCAACATGACCTCGGACGCGATCGACGTGAGCCTGGAGGAAGTGACCTCGGCGCGCTTCGGCGAATTCATGAACCGCGTGCTGCTGCCCGCCATGGTCGGCGTGTTCAAGGTCAGCGAGTGGGAAAGCTATGGCCTGGTCACGGTCGAATCCGGGCTGATCTATTCGGTGGTCGATGCACTGCTCGGCGGCCGCGGCGGCAACTCGCCGACGGTGATCGACGGCCGTGCCTTCACGCCCATCGAAACCTCGCTGGTCGCCCGCGTACTGGAAACGGCGCTGCGTGATTTCGCCGACGCGTTCGAGCCGATCGAGCCGGTAAACATGCGGCTGGAGCGCATCGAGACCAACCCGCGCTTCGCCGCGATCGCCGCCACCTCGAACATCTGCGCCATCGCCACCTTCCGCGTCGACATGGACGGGCGTGGCGGCTGCATCACCATGGTATTCCCCTATGCCACGCTGGAGCCGGTGCGCCACAAGCTGCTGCAGCGCTTCATGGGCGAGAAGAGCGGCCGCGACAGCATCTGGGAAGCGCACATGGCCTCCGAGATCCGCAAGACCAACGTGACCGTCAACGTGCTGCTCGGCGAAAAGGCGCTGCCGCTTTCCGATCTGGAAGAGCTGCAGGTCGGCCAGACCATCGCCTTCGACAAGAGCCCCGACGACGCGCTCGACATGGCATGCGGCGAGATCAAGCTCGCCCAGGCCCAGATCGGCCAGCGAAGCGGCCGCGTCGCCGTGCGCCTGGTCAACGACGTTTCCCGCTCAAGGAAGAAGTTATCATGAGTATCGCGCTTTTCGCCAATGTGCTGACGATCATCCTGTGCGTGGCCGTGCTCGTGCAGAGCATGCGCATGATGCGCAGCCTGCGCGCCGTGAAGGAAGGCGCCCTCACCGATGTGGTGAAGGCGCTGGACCATGCGACGGTGCAGGCGCGCTCCGTGCTTTCGGACATGAAGGCGACGCTGGGCACCGATTGCGCGCGTCACGCGCGGCTGGTGGAGCAGGCCCGCGACCTGCGCGACGAGCTGTCGGACATGATCGGCATTGCCGATTCCGCCTGCGAGCGGATCGTCTCGGCCGTCAGCCTGGCCAATGCCCTGCGCGTCGCCGGCGAGGAGGCCGCCGAACAGTTGCACGCGGAAGCGACGGACGCGGCGGATGCGCCGATCGACACGCTTCCCGCCACGCGTGAGGCCGCGTGATGGCGCGCCCTTCCCTGCTGCTGCTGATGGCGGCGGCCTCCGCGATCGCCGCGGTGGCCAATGCCGCCAGCATCGCCACCGGTGATCAGGACACCAGCAGCAAGACCCGCTTGGGCAACTCGATCGAGCGCGACCTGAGCGCGCGCGACCAGGAAGCCGCCAAGCGCCAGCGCGCGCTCGACCTGCGCGAGCAGGCCGCCAAGGCTGCCGAACAGCGGCTGGCAGCCAGTGTCGAGGCGCAGCAAAAGGACGCGGCCGCCGGCGCCCCCGGCACGCCCGGTGCGCCCGCAGCCGCCGAGGCGCAGTTCGACGAGCTGGCCCGCATCTATCAGGCGATGAAGCCGGCCAAGGCGGCGGCGGTGTTCGAACAGCTGGACATGGAAGTGCAGATGAAGGTGGCGCAGCGGATGCGCCCCGCGTCCACTGCCGCGATCCTTGCGGCCATGTCACCCAAGGGGGCCGCGTCGCTCAGCATGGCGCTCGCCCGCAAAAGCGCGGCAAAGCCGGCTGCCATGCCAACGGCGGCGGCCATGGCCGCACCCGCCGGCGCCGCGCGCAAGCCCGGCTGAGCGATGCACGGCATCCCGGCGCAAGCCGGAATGCCGGCTTCAGGCGATAGGCCAAGAAAAAAGGCATCCCAGCCGCCGCCGGGATGCCTTTTGTCTTGTCGGATGCGGGTCGAGCCGCACCTGAAAGGTTCAGTTCTGCGAGGCGCCTACTTCGACGATCAGCACCCGGCCGACGTCCGGCGACACGGTCTTGAGCGCGCCGGTAAGCGTCTTGTCGAGGTCCGCCACATTCACCGCGCGGAGCGCCGAGGCGTCGAGTCGCGCGAATTCCAACCCGCTGGCGATCGCCGCCATGCGCAAGTTCGGCATCGCCGCGGTGAGCTTTTCGGCGGTGGCGGCGTCGTGCACCTCCAGTACCAGCTGGAAATTCAGCGTGCCGGCGACGCGGTCCGAATCGACGATCGGCACGGCGATCGGCTCCATCTTGACCAGATGCAGCGCCTCGCCCCCGCCCCCGCCGCCGGATGCAAATGCCTGCCCGGCCGGAAGCGGCGAGGCCGCTGCCGCGATCACGCCAAGCATCGCCAGCGTCTTGTTGCCGCGCACCAAATTTCTCCTGTCAATCGCATGGGCCGGGCCGCCGCTGCGGCCGCGCACGTCCTATAAATAAGGGACAAGCACTTAACGGATTCCAAATGAGCCACGATCAACGCCCCGCCCGGATGCGCGTCGTCGCCGACGCGGCCAGCCGCGGCAACGCCGTCGACACCAGCGAGAAGCAGAACGCCAAGGCGGGCGGTCCGGAGGCGGCCGCGCCCGCCGGTTTGCCGATCGTGCCTGCAATGATCTTCGTGATCGCCTGCATCATCGGCGGCGCCGTGGTGACGTATCTCATGGCTGGAGCCCATTGATGCGTCGCTTGCTGATCGTCGCGCTGCTCGCCAGCACCGCCGCTGCCCCGCCCAGCGATCCGGCGCACCCGCCCGCCGAGGATCACGGCGCCGCGCATGGCGCGGCCCCCGCAGCATCGGCAGAAGAAGCCCCGCCCGCACCGGCCGGTCGTGCCGTTCTCCCGCCCTTCGCCGCCATCCTCGCCCAGATGCCGCGCGTGACCGACAGTCGCGACTGGCCGGAGCTGACCGAGGAGGCCGCCTGGGACGCGCTGATCAACGCCAAGCCCGATACCCGGCAGCTCGCCCGCTGGCGCTATGCCGGCTCGCTGATCCGCCGCGGCATGGGCGCAGAAGCGCTGGGCGTGCTGGAGACGATGGAATCGGATGACGAGGATCTCGCCCTTGTCGCGCCGTTCCAGCTTGCCACCGGCGCCGCGCTGGTGATGGTCGGCCATTATCGCGACGCTGTGGAAGCATTGTCGCTCCCCGAACTCGAGGGCAATGCCGAGGCCTGTGCCTGGCGCGTCCGCGCGCTGGCGGGCACCGGTGACGACAAGGCTGCCGCGCGCCAGATCAACTGCGCCGTGCCGGCGATCAACGGCCGCACGCCGCAGGAGCGCAAGCCGTTCACGCTCGCCGCGGCCAGAGGCGCCATCGCCATCAACCAGGGCCAGCCCGCCCTCGCCTGGCTGAAGCTGTTCGGAGAGCAGGACGCGCAGGCCAATCTGCTGCGCGGCAAGGCGCTGCTCGCCTCCGGCGATCCCGCCGAGGGGCTGTTCCGCCTGTCGCGCGCCGAACTGAGCGGCACGCCCGAAATCCAGGCTGAGGCAAAGCTTGCCCATATCGAAGGCGATCTGAAGCTGCACCGCATCGCCCCGGCCGAGGGGATCAAGCAGCTGGAGGCGCTCCGCTACGGCTGGCGGGGCGGCCCGGTCGAGCAGGGTGCACTGCAGCTCGAATACAAGCTGGCGCTCGCCGAAAACGATCATCGCGCGGCGCTGCGCAGCGCTGCCACGCTGTTCCGCTATTATCGTCCCGACGGCGATTCCGGCGCCATGCTGAAGCAGATCCAGGCCTGGCTGGGCGAGATGCTGGCGCCGGACAGCGGCACTCCGTTGCCCGAAGCTGCCGGCCTCTACTGGGATTACAAGGAACTGGCACCTGCCGGGGCCGAGGGTGATGCGCTCGCGCTACGCCTCGCCGGCCGGCTGGAGGCCGCCGGCCTGTATCCGCGCGCGGCCGAACTGCTGCAGTACCAGCTGATGCAGCGCCGACAGGACGTGGCGCAGGGCCCGCTCTCGGTGAAGGTGGCGACGCTGTTCATCCTGTCCGGCGATCCGGTCAAGGCGCTGGACACGCTGCATGCGACCGAACAGGCCAGCTATTCGGACGGCATGCGCTTCGATCGCAAGCGGATCGAGGCGGTGGCGCTCTACAAGCTCGGCCGAGAGGACGCGGCGATGGCGGCGCTGGACGGCATACCCGGCGGCAGCGGCGTGCGCAGCGAGATTCACTGGCGGACGCGCAACTGGGGATCGTTCATCACCGAGAACGAAGCCACCCTGCCCGCCCCCGGCGCGATGACGCCGCCGGCCCAGGCGATCGTGCTCCGCCAGGCGGTGGCGCTGGCGATGCTCAATCAGGAGGCCAAGCTGCAGGCGCTGCGCGCCCGCTACAGCGCGGCGTTCAAGGCGCTGCCCAGCGCGCAGGCGTTCGATCTGCTGACCCAGCCGACGCCCACCGTCGATCCCGCGCGGATCAGCGCGGCGATGGCGGCGATCCCCGAAGCGAGCCCGACGGGCGCGATCGGCGATCTGCTGGACGCCACTGCCTCGACGACGACAGGCTGAAGCGCAGCATCGCGCGTAAACCGTACAGCGTCGCTGCCAATACCGGAACGAACCTCATGCGCTCCTGATCGAACACTTCGGCCTCGTGCACATTGCCCTCGTTCGTACGAATAGAGAGGATGACCTTGGCCGTGCCGTCGAATTCGAAGCCGTCGCGGGTGATGACGATCCCGTCGTGTGTCTTGAAGAGGGCTCGCCGTACGTCGCCGGGCGTGTTCCGTTTCGGTCGATCCCCGGCCTCGATGGTCGCCTGAACCATCTCGAGTGGCGACCTGTCTCCGAGGTACGTGCGCTTCGTGGTATTCCAGTAGATTTAGGCGCAGTAGATCTGGGCGCGGAGTTGCGCCCGCGTCATCTCGGCCTCCTTCAGCGCGTTTCGTGTCGGATCCTTGGGATGACGAGGGCCCCTGACGGTTCCCGGCAGGCTCTCGAGAAAGCCCTTGATGAACCGGTTTAGCGCTTCGACCAGCGGCTTGCTGTCCGGATGGTTCGCGTCCGGCAGCTCCACGTCAGGGCCGAGTTCGGTCAAAGCCGAAAGAGAGCCCGGCGAGGTGATCGCCATCTCGTTGTCGGGCGCGATCAGGTCGCAGGTACCGTACGCTTCCTGCAGCCAGGGAAATTCCTCGATGTGTGCTGCCTCGATATGCGCAGGGGGCAGCATCACGTTCATGAGGGCGATCGCCGACACGTCCTCGCGGTACGGGCCGCAGAAGATCGACGGAAAGAACCAGAAGCTGGTGGCCGTGTCGATGTTGTTGATCATCTTCATCTTGCCGGCCGCGACGTGCCAGTTGTCGCTGAAATGGACGATCTGCCTGAGTTCGAGACCGTCCATCTCGACGCGTTCGAGGAAGCGCTCCGCCGGAACGCTGCGACCAGCCGGCTCGAACACGCGCCTCGCCCGACAATCGCCCGTCTTCGCTGCGGTGGCGGGACCGCTCTCGAGCTGGCGGGCGCGGGCGCGGATCGTCTCGAGTCGCACCGGCTTGCTGGCGAGGCGCTTCTTCAACTCCTCGTCGTTGCCATCCGCGATCCGGTCGCGTGCGTCGATATAGTATGCACCCGAGTCGACGAACGACGCGTCCTCCGCGGCCCAGTAGTAGAGAGTCGCCTCCGTGACGAGAAAATCCTCCAGGCCGGGCAGCGGGCTCTGCCCCTTGAGCCGTCCGGCACAGGACACCAACGAGCCCCGACGACCCTGCGCAGCAAACAGCTTCCGAGCCCATCGTCGAAGGCTCGACGCGGCGGGGATCGCTTCCGATACGCCTTTGTCGTTGCAGATCAGATCGGTGCGCGTTGCAATCCAAGCTGTATAGGAATCGTCGGACGTCGTGACGGGACCGTCCTTTAGTACGGCCGACGCCCAGCGGAAGCGCCACGCCGCTTTTGGATCCCTGGCGGCGCAAGCCGCACGGTCGAGGCCCAGCACGAGGCGTCGACGACCGTCGTGATCTTCGGCCTCGCACGGATCGACCAGGCGCCCGGCCTCCTTCTCTGCGAACAGCCAGTCGATTGTCGTGTGGATTGGCTGATCGCAGTAGTCGGTCAGGACGAGGTAGTCATACCCAGTTTCGTCGTCGACGAAGCCGAGCACCCAGTCGCCCAGATCCTTGGCGACGCTCCCCGACCAACGACATCGCAGACCATAATGGATAAGCCGGATAGCGCCGGCCGCAGTGACGCGGCCGGCGGTAAGAAGACGCGCGTCCTGCACAGGCTGGACGTGCGGCCGGGATCGACCGGCGAGGGGGACCTCCAGAATATCCGCATCGGCATCGCCGTCGACGCCGAGACCACGAGCACGATCGTCGACAAGGGTGCCGTCATCAAACTGGCGGCTCGACGCTTTCGCTTCGACCGACAGGGCGTCATTACCGACATCGACGACGTCCATGCCTGGCTGGAAGATCCGGGCACCCCACTGACGCCGCAGATCACCGCGATCACAGGGCTGACCGATGCGGACCTTTCAGGGAAGAGCATCGACGAAGGACGGGCGACGAGCCTGCTCCGTTCCGCCTCGCTGGTCATTGCGCACCATGCTGCGTTCGACCGTCCTTGGGTTGAACGCCGGCTGCCCGCTGCGAGCGGGCTGAACTGGGGCTGCTCGTTTCGCCAGGTCGACTGGCGCGCGCAGGGCTTCGACGGCCGCACGCTGGGCTACCTCCTCCAGCAGACGGGCTACTTCTTCGAACGCGGACACCGCGCCGCGACCGACGTCGACGCGCTCGTCCAGCTGCTGCGGCACCGGTTCGACGATGGCACTACCGCGCTCGGCGAGCTTCTTCGGCGATCGGCCGAGCTGAGCTGGATCGTTCGTGCCCATGGCGCCGGATATGCCGCCAAGGATGCGCTGTGGGCGCGGGGCTACCGTTGGGATGCCGTCCAGCGGGTTTGGTGGACCGAGATCGAGGACGATGCGCGTACTGCCGAGGAGTTCTGGCTCGCCGAGAACGTCTATGCGGCGGGGAAGGGCGCCCGCTCGATGGGGCCCGACTTTGAGCGGGTGACCGCCGCGGAGCGGTTTCTGTGACGGGCGCACGCCCCCTGGGGGCCACGGATCCGACCCGGGCGCGCCGCCACGCTCGCGACCATGTCTTCAGGATGCGCAGCGGCCGCTTGGCCAGGGACGATCCGATACGGGTCGATGCGCACCCCGCATCGGCACGACCAACACATTCGTCAAGTTCACCAGATCAAGGAAAGACACATGGCCAAGAAGAAGACGCGCGGCGGCCGATCCACGGCCCTTGTCCAACTTCACCCGCAGCCGCTCACCGGCACCGAGGTCGCGAAAATTGCGGCCGCCGTCGGATCAACCGAGGCGCTCGGAAAGATGCCGGGCTCGGGCGGCGAGTTCGTCGTCCAGGATGGTGTCGCCCGGGTCACCGGCCGCGACTATGCTACGACCGACGCGGTCGTGCCTGCCGCCGAAATCTACTTCGACGGGGAAAGTCGGCCGAGGTACGATGGGCCGTGGCTCGGCGAGGCCGACAAGGTCGCGTGGGTCGATCCCGACACGGGCCTGGAGTGCATCATGATGCGCGACCGCACGGATGGCTTCCTCAGCGGCTATGTCGGCGTGCCCGATAGTCACCCGCTGTTCGGCTGGAACCACCTTGCTATCCCGGCGGACCTGGGTATCGAGGTGCACGGCGGCCTCACCTTCTCGCACATCTGCGATGATGGGCCCAGCCCTGACACTCGCCTTATCATGGAGGCGCGTCGTATCTGCCACGTGGGCCGGGGAGGAGCTTCGGTTACGCACGCGACCGATCACCGTGTCGAGGAGGGGCAGTGGTGGTTCGGGTTCGACTGCAACCACATCTATGACGCAGTGCCCGGCGACTATGGCTCTCGCCGCCGCTTCATGGGCCCGGAAATCGCAGCGGAATACCGGGAGGACGGATATGTCGTGCGCGAGATCCGCAACCTTGCGGCTCAGCTGGCCGCGATCCGCGATGGTCGACAGGTGCCCGCGCGCATGGGTCCACCGCTTCCGCCCATCAGTCTTGATCCTGGGGCCGCACGATGACGATGGCGCGGGGAAAGCACAGGCCGGGTGAACTCCCGTGGGGCTGGTGGCTGCGCATCAACGGCGATCAGCTGGAAGACGAGCAGGGCCGACGGTGGCGATCCGTGCGGGATGCCTTCTGGCACTCGGAGATCGGCTTCGGCGACATGCCACTCCAGTCTCATCTGCTTGAACTGATGCTCAGGGTGCTCGTGTCCGCCGATACGCAACGGCAGGGCCCGAAAGAGAAGCTCTACGAGTTGTTCGGCTCCGACAGGAGCTTTTGGTATTTCTACATGTGCTGGCTTCTGTCGATCGGCCTGCTCACGCGTGAAAACCCCATGGGTGTGCCATTTGGGATTCTCGACGCACGTATCAGCCCTGAGGGCCGTTCGGTATTGCTGATGCTGATCGCGACGCGGGATCCGGAGTGGGAACATCTTACCATGGCTGAGGTGGTGGACACCGTCATGTGTCGATCATCCAATGCAGCAGATCGGGAAGCCGCGCTTCGGGCGTTCGAACGCTCCCTCGGCGTTCGCCGGCATGTATTCGCCCGTGAGACGATCGGGCGTTCGCATGTGATCACCCTTACCGGCTTACAGGCTGGGCATCCTGCGAGGATGCCGACCCGGCGGGTGACATGGTCTCTTTCCTTCGACAGTCGGGCCATCCGCGATGACCTGTTCGCCTGGATCGCGACGAGGGTCGAGCACTGGGATTACTGGGGAGACCTGGCCTACCGGAAAGGTGCCGAGGCTCTCACCCAGCATCTGCTCGGTTCCGCGATGGCTTCGCGGACGGAGCAATCTTGATAGCGGACCGATCTGCCCCGCGGCGCCTTCACGGCTTCGCGGGGCTGCTGCATAATGAGATAGTCCTCTGCCGATGGGTGTCGACTGCGAGCGCCGCGCTGCAGTCAAGCTGGCTGACCTTCACCACCACCGAACGCGGGGGGGAGCAGGCGCTCGATAGCGCCAGCCTCGTCGATCATATAAAGTCGCATCGTCCAATCGACCACATCCCCTTCGCTCCCGCACGAGAAGCAGTGGAAGTGTCCGTTGGCCCCAACGTACAGGCCCGCGGCGGTATCGGGATGGAACGGGCAACAGCCCCGCAGGTTCGACCTCTGCGGACTCAGATCAACCGTTTCAGCTACGATGTCTTGAAGCTGGACGTGCGCGCGGGCGAGGGCTCGAAGTTCGGTCAGGTCAGGCACGACGCAATGATCGTCGATCGACGGACGCCGTCAACTGGCCTCCGAAACTCACGCCATCATCGAGCCTACGATTCGTCGCCCGGCCCTTATCGAATAGCCGTATCACTAAGAGCGCCTCCCTTGTGACAAAGTAAGCGCGCCCCAGTGGTTTCGCGAGGTTGGACATGACGGGCATGATGGTCGCTCGCTGCCGTGCGTCAACGCGAAAGCATCGAAATGGCGCGGCTGGTCAGCTAAAATATTTGATTTCTCTATCGAATCAGGAGCTACCCGCGACGGGGCGATTTCCCTTGGGTCATTTCATCCCTGCGCATGGGTCACGGTAAACCTGTGCGCGCGATGGCTTGGAGAGGCGGTGGTGGGTCCGCCGGGATTCGAACCCGGGACCTCTCGATTAAAAGTCGCTTGCTCTACCGACTGAGCTACGGACCCACATCCCGCCACCTAGGCGCAGGGGCGGCGCCGGTCAACCGCGTGCAGCAACGGAAGCGTCGCACGGCCGGTCACAGGATCTCGCCAGCCAGGTGCGATCTCGGCTAGCGGGGCCAGCACGAACCGGCGTTGCCGGTACCGGGGATGCGGCACGGTCAGCGCGCGGCTCGCCCAGCAGCCGCCCGACCACAGCACGATGTCGATGTCTATCACCCGCGCCCCCCAGCGCTGCCCCCGGCGCCTGCCAAAGGCCCGCTCGATCGCTTTCAGCCGGCGCAGCAGGGCTTCGGGCGTTTCGTCGCTCTCGATTTCGGCGACGGCGTTGGCGAAACGACGGATCGAAGGGCCGATCGGCGGGGTCTCGTGAATGCGCGACACCGCGCGCGCGCCCCCGACCGCCGCCAGCGCCGCGCGCACCTCGGCACGCGGCCCGCCATGTCGGCCGCGGCGGTTGGAGCCCAGGGCGATGATGTAGCTTGTGACGGACACGCGCCTGCGCCTATCGCCGGGCGATGCCCGCGCCAACCCCCGAACCCGATCGCGATTGTCCGCTCTGTCCCCGGCTGGTCGCGCTGCGCGCCCAGCTGCGCGCCGAACAGCCGGACTGGTGGAATGCGCCCGTGCCGATGCTCGGCGATCCGGACGCCCCGATCGCAATTGTCGGCCTCGCACCCGGGCGGTTGGGAGCCAACCGTACCGGCCGCGCCTTTACCGGCGACGATTCCGGGACGCTGCTGTTTTCGGTGCTCGAGACGCTGGGCCTGGCCGAAGACGGCGCGCCCAGGGGCGTGCAGATCCTCAACGCGGTGCGCTGCCTGCCGCCGGAGAACCGCCCGACCCCGGCCGAGATCCACGCCTGCCGGCCGTTCCTCGCCGGGCAGCTGCGCGCACCGATCGTCGTCGCGCTGGGCGAGATCGCGCACCAGTCGGCGGTGAAGGCGCTGGGCGGCAAGCTGCCCAAGGCCCGCTTCGCCCACGGCGCAGAGCACCGCCTGCCGAAGGGGCAGGTGGTGCTCGATAGCTATCATGTCTCGCGGTACAATCAGAGCATCGGCCGGCTGACCGAGCCGATGCTGATAGCGGTATTCGAGCGCGCGCTGGCGCTCAGAGATATTTGACGAGGCTCAGGCTGGAGAGCTGCGAGAACACCGAATAGCTCGCCTCGAGCACGGTCTTCTGCTGCGACAGGTCGATCGCGACCTGGCCCAGATCGGCGTCCTCATTGTCCTCGATCACCTGCTGCAGCAGCAGCGAGCGTTCTTCGCCGCGCGTGGTCAGGTCCTCGACCTGGTTCTGCTTGCGGCCATTGTCGGCATTCACGGTGCCGAGCTGCTTCAGGCCGCTGTCCAGCTTGGAGATCACGCCCTCCAGCGCGGTTTTCTGCGCGTCGGTGAGCGTTTCGCCGACCTGGCCGATCTGCGCCATCGCGCGATAGGCTTCGTAGATCCCGGTCGCCATCGAGCTGGCGTTGACGCCGTAGGTCACATCGAGACCGTCCGCCACGCGGGCGCTGGCCAGCACATTGTCGTCGTGGAAGGCCTGGTCCGCCGGTACGCTCGCCGCATCGGCCAGCGTGGCGACGGAGAAGGGCGCGCGGTTGATCTGCGAGCCGCCGAACAGCGGGGTACCGCCTTCCGCCGCGTTCAGGGACGAGCGCATCTGGTTGAACGAACTGTCCATCGCCTGCTGCAGCCCGGCCGACTGGCCCGTGCCGATCGCACTGAGAATCTGCTGCCGCAGCGAGGTCGTGGCGGTCTGGATCCCCTCGATATGCCCCTGGTAGAGCGACATCGTGGTGCCGACGCGCTTCGCCACGTTGGACTGTGCCTTCTGCTGTTCCAGCAGGCTGTGCGCGGAGAGATTGCGGACCGCCTCGGTGCCGAGCGAGGCAAAGTCTGTCGCCTTCTTGCCGGTGGAGAGCTGCTTCTGGGTGATCGCCAGCTTCTCCTGCGCGCCGGAAATGGCGCTTGCCATGGTGCGCTGGAGCGGAATGGTGGCAACGCGGGTCATCGGTCAGTCCCCTTAACGAACCATCTGGAGAAGCGTGTCGTACATCTCCGCCGCGGTGCTCATCACCCGCGCCGAAGCAGAATAGCTGTTCTGGAGGACGACCATCTGGGAGAGTTCCTCGTCGATGTTGACGCCCGAATAGCTGTCGCGCCGGTTCACCGCATCCGACTTGCGGGCGTCGGCGTCTTCGTAGCGCCCCTGCGCCTGGCTGGCTTCCAGGCCGGCGCGACCGAGCAGCTGGGTGGAGAAGCGACCGACGCTGATGACGCCGTCCTTGCCCAGATCCAGCGTGCCGCCGAGCTTTTCGACAAAAGCCGTGGCGCCACGGGTATCGCCCGCGCCGATGGCCTTCGTACCGACGGCAACGCTCGTATCAAGACGGGCAAGGGGCAGCGAGCCGGGGCTGTTGAGAACGTCGTTGCGGACCTCTGCCACGTCGAGGCCGCTGTTGAGCCCGCTGAGGCCGGAAAGCGCCGAGAAGGTGCGCCCGCTGCCGAAGCGATCCGTCGAATCGGCCGCCATGGACAGGGATGCGCCCGTCAGGCCACTCGCCGGCTCGAACCGCATCCGTCCACGATTGTCGAGGGAGAAGGAACCGAAGCTTCCCAGCGGGCTGCCGTTGAGCTGGGTGACGATGTCTCCCATCGTGCCGCCAGTGGTCGGCTGCAGCGTATAGCTGGTCAGCGCAAGGCCCGATGCGTCGCGAAGCACGATCTGCGCGGTCTGGCCGGTGGTGAAGCCGTGCGGATCGGTCGCGTTGAAGCCGGTCGGCACCAGGCTGCTGCTGTCGCTGCGGATCAGATCGTTCATGCCGAAATATTGCGACACGCCCACCCCGCCCCGAGCGCTGGGGTTAGCGGTCGACTGCGCGATCGCGACGCCGTTACCGGACCCGGATGCCGAGAAGCTCAGCACGCCGTTGGTGAAGCTGGCGGTCGCCGCACCGCCGAGCCCGGTATTGATTGCGCTGACCATGTCCGAAACGGTGGCCGCGGGGCCCAGCGCGTCGAAATCGATTTCCGTCTTGGCGACGAGCGTTCCGTCCGCCTGGGTGACCGCGAAGGTCGCCTTGCCGGTGAAGCCCAGCCGGTCGCTCGCGACGAGGCCGGTCTGCCGACCGGTGAGGCTGGCGGGCGGCGGCATCGCCGTATTCTCGTTCGAAACCGCGTTGAGCGCTTCGGACAGGCCGCTGAAAACGACGCCGAGCTGTTCGGAGAAGGCAGGCAGCGCCCGGTCGCGGAGATCGAGCAGGCCGCCCAGCTTGCCGCCGACGGCCGAGGATTCGATCTTCTCGCCCGACAGCGCGCCCATCGTGCCGTTCTTGTCGGCGAAGCGTATGGAGATGTCGGGATAGGTGATCTGCGAGTTGCCGATGCCGGCACCCTTGTTCGGATAGTCGAGCTGGCGCAGCCGCGAATCGAGCAGCATCTGCCCCGAAGTGGTCTCGATGATCACCCGGCCGTCCGGCTGGTCGCGGACGTTGACCGAAAGCATGCCGCTCAGTTCCTCGATCGCGCTCATGCGCTGATCGGCGGCGCCGCTGGCGTTGCGCCCGAGGCCGGTCGCCTGGGAAACCGTGCCGTTCAGGTCGTAGATGCGCTGGAGCAGCGTGTTGATCTTGTCGATCGAGTAGCCGACCTCCGATTCCACGTCGGCGCGCAGGCTGTCGACGTCCCGCGTGGTCTGCTGCATCGAGGAGATCGCGTCGGAAACGGCGCCGGTAAAGACCGCGGAGGTCTGCGCCGAAGACTGCGAGCCGGTCATCACGATCGCGGCGCTGCTGATCGCGTCCAGTCGCGCCGGCAGGCCCGACTTGGCACCGGGCTCGCCGAGCAGCGACTGAAGCCGGTCGAGGTAGCTGGAGGTGACTTCCGATTTCCCGTAATCGCCCGCGCGGCGATAGACGGTCGCTTCCAGGAAACGATCGGCGACGCGCTCGAACTCGCCGACGTTCACGCCGCTGACATTGCCTGCCAGCACCGCGGTGGAGAGGGTGACGCGCTCGCGGGCATAGCCGGCGACGCCGACATTGGCGATGTTGTTCGATACCGCCTTCAGTCCGGCCTGAGCAGCAGCCAGGCCGGAAGCGGCGGTTCCCAGAATATCGTTCAGCGCCATGTCGAGCGTCCCCCTGCCTTGGAAATCAGCGCTTCAGATCGCTGACTTCGCGCAGCATGTCGTCGACGGTCGTGATGATCTTCGACGACGCGCTATAGGCGCGCTGGAAGCGGATCATGTTGGTGAACTCGCCCGCCAGATCGACGGTCGAGGCCTCCAGCGTGTTCGACAGCAGGCTGCCGGCACCGAGCTCGCCCGGCGCATTCATCGTCATCATGCCCGACTGGCGGTTGCCCGAATAGGCGTTGCCCGAGATGCGGGTAAGGCCGTTGGGGTTCGGGAAGGTCGCGACCGGCAGCTGGAACACCTTGCGGCTCGAACCATCGTCGAAGATGGCGCTGACAACGCCGTCCTTCGAGATTTCGGTCGCCGCGATGTTGCCCAGGATGCCGCCGTCCGCACCGCCGCGCACCAGCGACGAAGGCTGACCGAACGAGGTGAGGCCGCTGATGCCGCCGTCCTCGCCGAGCGACATGGTGATCGGCACCGAGGACGAGCCGTTGGTGTAGCTGATGTTCAGCGTGTCGAAGAAGGTGCCGGTCGAACCCGCCTTGTCCAGGCTGCCGTCGCCGTTGAACTTGATCTCGCCGCTCGCCAGCAGACCGTTGGTGGCGGTTACGTCGCCCGCCGGGTTCATGTAGGTCTCGGCCTTCCAGGTGTTCGCGCCCGTCTTCAGGAACGACATCTTGAGCTCGTGGTTGCCGCCCTGCGAGTCATAGACCGTGAAGGAGCGCGTGAAGGTCGGCGCGACGGTGTTCGTTGCAAGATCGCCCGCGGTGTAGGCGCCGGTGTAGGTGGTGGCGTCCGACTGCAGGTTGATGCGCGCGTCGATCGCGGTGGTCGGCGCGGCGGTGCCGACCAGATCGCTCAGACGCACCGGCGTGAGCGCGTCGATGCTGCCCGTGTTGGTGTAGTCGCCGGTTGCATCCAGGCGCCAGCCATACAGGTACAGGCCGGACGAGTTGCGCATGAAGCCCTGCTCGTCGGGCTTGAACGAACCCGCGCGGGTATAGGCGACGGCGTCGTTGCCGGTGACGCCCGCGCGCGTGATGAAAAAGCCGTCGCCGTCGATCGCGAGGTCAGTGCTGCTGCCGGTCGCCTGGGGCAATCCCTGCTTGGTGACCTGTGTGATCGGGGTCGCCGCGACACCACCAGCGGCATAGCTCGACGACGCGCGACCATCGGTCACCAGCGTGCGGAACTGCGCCTCGACGCCCTTATAGGCGACGGTGTTGATGTTGGTGATATTGTCGGCAACCGTGGCCATGGCACTCGACTGCGCGCTCAGCCCGGAAACGCCAGCGTAAAGAGCGGAATAGAGGCTCAAGTTCAAAACTCCTCGAGATGCCCGCGCGATCCCCACGCCGGCGACATGCTCATTGTAGAGGGGTAAAGGCGCGGCCCAAATCGGAGGGGCGATTTTGCCGCTTTTGCAGGGCAGGCGGCAAAATTTGCCGGGTGTTTGCCCATGCGCGAGCAAAACGCAGCTATAAGTTTAGGAACGCTTATTGAAAGGCCAGTTCCATGCTTCGCATCACGCTCCGCGACGGCGAAAAGGCGATCGTCAACGGCGCGGTGCTGCGCGCCGTGGGGCGGACGCAGATCGCCGTGGAGAACATGGTATCGATCCTGCGCGGCCGCGAAGTGATGCGGCCCGAAGAAGCGACCACGCCCGCGCGCCAGCTCTATTTCGCGACGATGCTCGCCTATATCGATCCGGACGGCCGCGACGCGCATCACGACGCGGTGGTCCAGCTGCTCAGCCTGCTGATCGCCAGCCTCGGCACCGCCGAGGCGCGCGAGCGCTGCATCCTGTTCGCCAATGATCTCGCCCAGGGCGAATATTACAAGGCGCTCTCGGTCGCGCGCGAGCTGATCGCGCTCGAAGACGCCGCCACGACGCAGGCCGCCTGAAGGAGCCCGCGCGATGCAGACGCTCGCCAGTGCCGCCCGTGCCATCAAGGAGATGGTCCCCGACCGTCGCTTCGGGCGCGTGGTGGCGGTGCGCGGCGCGCTCATCGAAGTGGAAGGCCTGACCGGCGTCGCCCAGATCGGCAGCCGGGTCGAGATCCAGTCCCCCAGCGGCAAGGTGGAAGCCGAAGTCACCGCGCTCGATCGCGGCGTGGCGCTCTGCCTGCCCTTCGTCGACCCGCAGGGCGTCGGCCTCGGCGCGGTCGCCGAGCTCGGCGCCGGCCAGTTCACCGTCCGCCCCTCCAAGGCCTGGCTGGGCCGCATGATCAACGGCCTCGGCCGCCCGGTCGACGGACAGGGCCCGCTGGTCAACGGCGCCGATCCGCAGCCGATCAAGGCCTCGCCGCCCGCCGCCGCCGGCCGCTCGCGCGTCGCCGAACGCATCGAGACCGGGGTACGCTGCCTCGATACCTTCGTGCCGCTGTGCCGCGGCCAGCGCCTCGGCCTGTTCGCCGGCTCGGGCGTCGGCAAGTCGGTGCTGCTGTCGATGCTCGCGCGCTGGACGCAATGCGACGTCGCCGTCATCGGGCTGATCGGCGAACGCGGCCGCGAAGTGCAGGAATTCATCGAGGACGATCTGGGGCCGGAGGGCATGGCCCGCTCGGTCGTCGTCGTCGCCACCTCGGACGAGCCCGCGCTGATGCGCCGACAGGCCGCCTGGACCACCCTCGCCGTCGCCGAGCATTTCCGCGACCAGGGCCTCAACGTGCTGTGCCTGATGGATTCGGTCACTCGCTTCGCGATGGCGCAACGCGAGATCGGCCTTGCTTCGGGCGAGCCGCCCGCGACCAAGGGCTATACCCCCACCGTCTTTGCCGAGCTGCCCCGCCTGCTCGAACGCGCCGGCCCCGGTGCACCCGGCGCGGGCATGATCACCGGCCTGTTCACCGTCCTCGTCGACGGCGACGACCATAACGAGCCCGTCGCCGATGCGGTGCGCGGCATCCTCGACGGCCACGTCGTGATGCGCCGCGCGATCGCCGAGCGCGGCCGCTATCCGGCGATCGACATCCTCAAGTCGGTGTCGCGCACGCTGCCCCATTGCCTCGAGCACGAGCAGAACGAGGTTCGCCTCGCCGCGCGCAAGCTGCTGTCGACCTATGCCGACATGGAGGAAATGGTGCGGCTGGGCGCCTACAAGGGCGGTTCCTCGCCCGACGTCGACCGCGCCGTGGCACTTGCGCCCCGCATCGAGGCACTGCTCAACCAGGGCAAGAACGACCAGGGCCATGCCGAGGCAGCCTTCGCCGAACTCGCCGCGATCCTCTCCGGCGAAGCCTCGGGCGATCCCGACCATGGCCATGGCCATGACGTGGGTCTCGCCGCATGAGGACGCCGTTCGATACCGCGCTGCGCATGCAGCAGCGCACCGTCGACGATCTCAAGGTGAAGATCGGCGCGACCATTGAACGCATCGCCGAGCTGGAGCAGCGGGGCCGCGACCTCATCGCGCGCGTCCGCGAGGAGCGCGTGCTCGCCCATGCGCTGCCCTTCGCCTCGGACGCGTGGCTCGCCACCGCCAAGCACGCCCAGGCGCGCATCGCCGAGGAAGTCGTGGCCGAACAGGCCCGCCTGCTCAACCTGCGCGAACTCGCGCGCGAGGCCTATGGCACGTGCCGCGCGATCGAAAGCGCCGCCGAGCGCTTCCGCGCCGATGCCGAGCGCGAAGCCGAGGCCGCCGAACAGGCGGCGATCGACGACATCGCCGCGGCGCGCTTCCTGCGCGAGCGCAAGCGGATGCTGGTGAAGGCCGCATGATCCACCGTACCGACCTTGCCGCGCTAACGCCCGCGCAGCGTGCCAACGTGATCTATGCGCAGGCCCAGTCGGAACTCTCGAGCCGGCTGTGGCGTGCCGCGATCGGCGACAGCGACCGCGACGGCGACAAGAGCCGCTCGCCGCTGGGCGGCGGTTCGGACATGGCAATGGACTCGCTGCTCGAGCTGCTCGGCACCCAGGCGCCGAAATCCGCCAAGGGCAAGTGCAAGTGCCAGTGCAACTGTTCCTGCCATGCGGACGAGCCCGACGACATCGCGGCGCTGGCCAAGGACGCGCTGAAAGGCGCGAAGACGCCGGCGGTTGCCGAACGCGCGCCTCCCCCTTCCTATGGATCGGTCGTCAGCGCGCTTTCGGGCGGCAGCGGCGGATCGTCCGCCGCCGGCAGCTTTGCCGGCGCGCTTTCGCTCGGCACCAACGCCCGCTACGCCGGTACGCTCGCCGCTGCCGAGGCGCGCAGCGGCATTCCTTCCTCCGCGATCGCCGCGATCATCAATGCCGAGGCCGGCAAGGGCCAGGACGGCAGCTGGAACCCGCTGTCGCGCAACCCCCGCTCGAGCGCGGCCGGGCTGGGGCAGTTCCTCAGCGGTACCTGGCAAACGCTTGCCGAACAGGGCGGAACCTGGCTGAATGACGTGGCCAAGGCGCGTGGCTGGCTGAAGGAAAACGGCAAGGTCGATCCGTCCCGCCGCAGCGAGCTGCTGGCGCTCCGCTATGATCCGCAGGCCTCGATCCTCACCATCGCCGACATGGCGCGCAACAACCTGCAGCATTTCGAATCGGCAGGTCTCAACGTGCGCGCCGATTCGGAAACCCTGGCCAAGGCGGCCTATCTCGGCCATCATCTGGGCCTCGGCGATGCAAAGAAGTTTCTGGCCGGTAATATTGATTCGAGCCGGGCGCGCCAGTTGCTGACCGCGCAGATCGGCGGATCGGCGGCCGAGCAGCGCATCGCCAACGCCGGCGATGCCACCCGCGCGCACCGGCAATGGTTACTCGATTTCATCGACAGGCACGTGCAGCCTGAGAAGTTCGCGTCGTAAAACAGCCAGTTAGGCTGTCCGCGCGTCCGTTAGCAGATCTGCTAAACGGCCATTAACCATCATTTTTTCAAGCACTTGGCTCGCCAAGCGAATCGGCGTTGCTATAAAGCTTGGGAGTGCGTTTGCGGAAAACTACCTAAGGCCCGGATTAGCACTCCTTTAAAGGTTTCAGACGAAATGTGTCTCCTGTCGACGGCGCCGGAACGATCGGACCGGCGCTGAACCAGGGGAATACGAATGTCGAAGATCACGATCGCTCTCGAGGCCGCAGTCCAGACCGTCATCGAGAACTCGCCCAAGGACGGTAAGCAGACCAACCGTCAGCGCGCCGAAATCGATCGCGCCTTCGCCCGCATCCTGAAGCTGATCGCCCCCCGCATTCGCCACTTTATCCGCCAGTACGGCCTGACCGCGCACTGGGACGACGCCGAGCAGTGCTGCGCCATTGCCGTGCACCGCGCCATCCAGGCCTATGAGCCGGAAAAGGCCCAGTTCACCACCTTCGTCAACTGGCAGATCCGCGGTGAGCTGCAGAGCCTGCGCTTCCGCCTGATGACCGACCAGCGCCCCTCGGCCAAGAAGGTCGAAGCCACCACCGTTTCGCTCAGCGCGATGGTCAGCTCCGCCGATGGCGACGAAATGTCCCCCGAAGCGATGATCGAGGACGAGGACGCCCTGGAGCGCACCGAGAGCGCCGCGTCGGACTATCTCGCCGATGGCGCGATCTCCTCGCTGATCGAAGCCTATGTCGACCACCTCCGCAAGGTGGGCATCGAGCAGCTCCGTCGCCGCCCGCGCCCGAAGCGGGAAGAAGCCGCCCTTCGTCGCGAAGGCCCGCGCCTCCGCACCGCCACCCACGGCATCGATCCGTCCGAGCTGGAGAAGCTGGAAGCCAAGCTGGAGCGTGATCGCGAGATCGTCGCCCGCCGCGTGTTCCAGACCGCCACGCTCGACGACCTCTCGACGGAAACCGGTGTGACCAAGGAGCGCGTCCGCCAGATCACCAAGCGCGCCGCCAAGGTGATCGCCGAGATCGCCGCTGCCGATCCGCGCTTCTCGGTGATGGCCGAATATGGCGAGCCCGCCGCTGCCAAGCGCCGCCAGCCGGCCGCTGCCCGCTCCGCCACGCCGATCCTGCCGGACGCCAGCCAGCCGCACAACCTGCTCTCCAGCGTCGTCGCGATCGACGCTTCGAGCATCGACGCGGTGGTTGCCGCCGAAGCCAACCGCGAGACGGTGGAAGCCATCGCGATTGCAGCGGCACCGGTTCCGAGCAGCGCCGCGCTGCACTGATGCCCCCTCGGGGCAAAAGCGTTCTATAATGGGAGAATATCCCTTCCGGAACGATCCGATGCCCCGAGACTCTCAGATCAATGGCCGAGGTGCGATGCAGATGCTGCCCCGGTCGAACCACAAGCTGACCGAACTGGCCGAGGAGATGGTGCGCTGCGCGCAGCCCCTGCTCCCGGTCGGCGGTCGGCTTTTTCTCGGCCTGCAGCAGGAGATCGACGGATCGCTGCGGATGATCTGGTGGCGCGGCGACGATTTTCGCCTGGTCGCGGAGATCGACGCCACCCCCGAAGGCTTTTGCCCCGAGGACAGCGACGAAGGCGCGCTGCAGGACGCGGCGAGCGCTTGCCTCACCTATCTCTCCGGTCGCTGGCCCAGTCCGCCGCGCCGGCTGGGCGTGATCACCGACGGCACCGGCGTCGCCTTCTCGCCCGAACGGCCCGCGGTGGCGGAGCCGGGCTGGCTGCTCGATCATGCCGGCGGTCTGGCCGCGCTCACCGCGATCCTGCCGCTCGACCATGAAGGCCCGTGCGCGCTGCTGTGCACCCCGCCGGAGACGGCATCGCTGCATTGAGCGCCTGGAGCCCTCCTCTCGAGGGGAGAGGCGGGGGCGCAGCGCGACGGGAATGTCCGGTCGCGCCAGCCCCCCGCCGCCGCTTCCCGCGCCGGCAGAGGATCTAGGACCCTTCCCCCGGTGACATTCCCCGCCACGATGCTATGGCGCCCATATGGGTGATCTCATCGCGATCGAGGGGGCCGACGGCGTCGGCAAGAACACCGCCGCGCGGGGCCTGTGTGCGGCGCTGCAGGCATCGGGCCGCTCGGCCACCGTGCTCGGCTTTCCCCGCTATGGCGAGACGGTCGCCGGCGTGACGATCGGCAAGAT
This sequence comes from Sphingomonas sp. S2M10, assembly GCF_012650175.1. GTDB lineage: Bacteria > Pseudomonadota > Alphaproteobacteria > Sphingomonadales > Sphingomonadaceae > Sphingomonas. The sequence continues at coordinate 62,080 of NZ_JAAILI010000048.1, read as the reverse complement.
GCTGGCCGGCGAGCTGACCGTGCCGGTCACGCCGCATGCCGCCGCCGTCCTGTACGCGCTCGACCGGTTCGAGTGGCGCGGCGCGCTGCTGGAGGCGCAGGCCAGCCACGATGTGGTGGTGCTCGATCGCTACATCGCCTCCAACATGGCCTATCAGGGCGCCAAGCTGGGCGGCGAGGAAGGCCGTGCGCTGATGGACTGGATACTCGCGCTGGAAACCGGTCAGTTCGCCCTGCCCCGTCCGCGTCTGTCAATCTATCTCGACACGCCGTGGGACCTGGCGCGCGAACTGATCCTGCAAAAGGCGCAGCGTAGCTACACCGATCGCAGCTTTGACGAATATGAGGCCGATATCGCGCTTCAGCAGCGCGTGCGCGGCAATTACGAAGCGATCGTCGCCGCCGATTTGCTCGGGCCGTGGCGGGTGGTTCGCGCAAGCGGGGACGGCGCCATGCGCCCGCCAGACGCGATCGTAGGCGAAATTCTTTCTCATATTTGAAACTGTGTGAAACCCCGCTATGCCCCGCTTGACATTTGCTTTGCCAGCGCGCCAATGGTAGCGCTATCACAATCCGAAACGAACTGGTGAGAGGTCCCTTGGAAGCGCTTCGAGACATGCTGCCTGCCGACCATGCGCAGGCCATTCTGGTCGGCCGTGTGCAGACCCCCGCCGGCCCCAGCCCGGTGATCCTTCGCGACGGCCAGGTCATCGACGTCTCGGCCACCGCTCCGACCGTTGCCGATCTGCTGGAGCGCGACGATATCGCCGCGCTGAACGGCACGATCCTGTGCAGCGTCGATGCGCTGGGCACGGACTCGGCGCCGCAGATCCTGGCACCGGTCGACCTGCAATGCGTGAAGGCCGCCGGCGTCACCTTCGCCGTATCGGCGCTGGAGCGCGTGATCGAGGAACGTGCCCGCGGCGATGCCGACAAGGCCAGCGAGATCCGCGGCGACCTGGAAGCCAAGGTCGGCTCGGGCATCCGCTCGGTCGTCCCCGGCACGCCCGAGGCCGCCAGCCTCAAGGCCGCGTTGATCGAGGCGGGCATGTGGTCGCAATATCTCGAAGTCGCGATCGGGCCGGACGCGGAAGTGTTCACCAAGGCGCCGGTGCTGTCGGCGATGGGCTGGGGTGCCGAGATCGGCATCCGCTCGGACAGCGACTGGAACAATCCCGAGCCGGAAGTCGTGCTGGTCGTCGACCGCAACGGCACGATTCGCGGCGCGGCGCTCGGCAACGACGTCAACCTGCGCGACTTCGAAGGCCGCAGCGCGCTGCTGCTCGGCAAGGCGAAGGACAACAACGCCTCGACGTCGATCGGCCCGTTCATCCGCCTCTTCGACGACAGCTTCACCATGGACGACGTGCGCAGCGCGGTTGTCGACCTCACCATCGACGGGCCGGAGGGATATCGCCTCTCGGGCACCAACAAGATGAGCGAGATCAGCCGCGATCCCACCGATCTCGTCCGCCAGACGCTGAGCGAGCACCAATATCCGGACGGCTTCGCGCTGTTCCTCGGCACGCTGTTCGCGCCGGTGCAGGATCGCGACCATCCCGGCCGCGGCTTCACCCACAAGCCGGGCGATGTCGTCCGCATCTCGACGCCGAAGCTCGGCACGCTCGTCAACCGCGTCACCACCTCCAAGGCCGCCGCGCCCTGGACGTTCGGCATCCGCGATCTGATGCGCAACCTCGCCGCCCGCGGCCTCCTCTCCAACGCATAAGGGTGTCCATGTCGCAAGCCGATCTCCAGCAGGGCCCGATTCTGGCCGCTGAGCGTGCCGTCTATCCGAGCCTGAAGGGCAAGCGGGTCCTGATCACCGGCGGCGGTTCGGGCATCGGCGCCGGGCTGGTCGAGGGGTTTGTCCGCCAGGGTGCGGACGTGACCTTCTTCGATATCGCCGAGGAGGACTCGCAGGCGCTGGTCGCCAGCCTGTCCGGCGCGGCGATCGCCCCGCGCTTCCACAAGGTGGACCTCACCGACGTGCACGGCGCGCAGGCCCAGGTGCAGGCGCTGATCGACGCGGAGGGCGGCTTCGACGTGCTGCTCAACAACGCCGCCAATGACGACCGCCACACCATCGAGCAGGTGACCCCGGAATATTGGGACAACCGCATCAACGTGAACCTCCGCCACCAGTTCTTCATGGCGCAGGCGGTGATCCCGGCGATGAAGGCCAAGCGCGCGGGCGTGATCATCAACCTCGGCTCGATCTCCTGGCATCTCGCGCTGGAAGAGCTGACGCTCTACCAGACCGCCAAGGCGGCGATCGAGGGCCTCACCCGCAGCCTGGCGCGCGAGCTGGGCCCGGACGGCATCCGTTCGGTCTGCATCGTCCCCGGCAACGTCAAGACGCCGCGCCAGATGAAGTGGTACACGCCCGAGGGCGAGGCCGAGATCGTCAAGGCGCAGTGCCTGCCCGGCCGCCTGGTGCCCGACGACATCGCCGCCGCGGCGCTGTTCCTTGCATCCGACGATGCACGCCTGATAACGAGCCACGAATTCTTCGTGGATGCAGGCTGGAGATAAGATGACCGACAAGGTGGTGGAATCGGCGCCGGAGAGCGTGTGGGGGCTCGCTGCCCCGCTTCTCGAAGGCCCGGTGTGGGTGGAGCGCGATGCCGCGCTGTGGTTCGTCGACATCAAGAGCCACAAGATCCACCGCTATGACCCCGCCACCGGCGACAAGGCGAGCTGGGATGCGCCCGCCCAGGTGGGCTTCGCGCTCCCGGCCGCCAGCGGCGGCTTCGTCGCAGGCCTGCAGACCGGCCTTGCGAAGTTCGATCCGGCCGACGGCAGCTTCACCCCGCTGGTCGACCCCGAGCCTGGCCTGCCCGGTAACCGCCTGAACGACGGCACCGTCGATCCGGAAGGCCGGCTTTGGTTCGGCACTATGGATGACGGCGAGAGCGAGGCCAGCGGCACCATCTATCGCCTCGCGGCGGACGGCAGCTGCGTTGCCTCCACGCCCAAGGTGTCGATCACCAACGGCCCGGCGGTCTCGCCTGACGGCAAGACGCTCTACCATGTCGATACGCTCGGCGCCGTGGTCTATGCCTGCGACATCGACGCGGACGGCACGCTGGTGAACCGCCGCGAGTTCGTGCGCATCGCTGAAGGCGAGGGCTTCCCGGACGGCCCTTGCGTCGACAGCGAAGGCTATGTGTGGGTGAGCCTCTATGCAGGCTCCGAGGTTCGCCGCTATTCGCCGGCGGGCGAGCTGGTCGAGACGGTACCCTTCCCTGTCGACGCGATCACCAAGATCGCGTTCGGCGGCCCGGACCTGAAGACCGTCTATGCCACCACCGCCAACAAGCACCTCTCCGCCGAGGACAAGGCCGCCCGGCCCAGCTCGGGCGACCTGTTCCGCTTCCGCGTCACCGTGGCGGGCCAGCCGGGCACGATGATCCGGGTGGGGGCGTAAACCCGAAACGCCCCTCCCGCTTGCGGGAGGGGATGGGGGAGGGTGCGACGTGGGGGTTCTTTCTGGAACGCCGTCGCCCGCTAGCGCGACACCCCCTCCCCTAGCCCCTCCCGCAAGCGGGAGGGGAAGGGAAGACGGAAGGGTTACGCCTTACTGGTACATGGCCCGGGTAAGCCCGGCGATGCCGCCGCGGACCCGCTCCCAGCCCGCGTCGTCCGACAGATCCAGCCCCAGGAACCGCCCGCTGGTGGCGCCGGACAGCACCAGCTGCTGGATCGACGCGATCAGCAGGGCATTGAGCATCGGCGCGTCGATCCCCGCCGGCCGCTGCAGCGTGCCGCGCTCGCGGGCGATCCAGGCGCTCAGCGCCTTGCCCCGGGCCTCGGTGAAGGCGCTGGCGAGCTTGGACGGGGCCGAGAGTTCCCACGCCAGGATCTTCTGCGCCAGCGGGTCGCTACGCAGTGCATCGAGCAACGCCACGGCGACACGGCCCATCATTTCCGCATAGCTTGCGGGCGGCGGCACGTTTTCCGGCCGCACCAGCGCGGTTTCCATCCAGGCGGAAACATCGGCGGCGATCGCTTCGGCGAGCCCGTCCATGCCGCCGAAATAGCGGTAGATCAGCTGCTTGTCATAGCCCGAGGCACGCGCGATCGCGTTCACGCCCCAGCGGGCAAAGCCCTGCTCCGCGAGCAGCCGCTTGGCCGCCTCGAGAATTACCCCCCGCGTATTGGCCGCATTGCGCGGACGCTTCGCCGGTGCCCCTTCGCTCACGCTGTCCCCTTCCCCTTGGTTGGCGAAGGTTAACTATCACTGGCGGGTGACACTTTCCATCTCCGGAATGGGCCGGAGGTGGGGTCAGGGGCGAGATGGAATGGTGCGAGAGGCGCACACCGCGCCACGCCATCGCCGTCATCCCCGCGAAGGCGGGGATCCATTGGCGCTGATGCCGAGATTCTTTCCTCAAACGTCCTGGCAAATGGATTCCCGCCTTCGCGGGAATGACGAAACATGGATGGGGGGCGCAAAGCACCCCCCACCCCATCAATGATTGTGCCGCGGCACCTTCAGCCCGGTGCCGCGATATTTGGTCGCGAACTCCAGCACGCCGCCTTCGTGCAGCTGGCCCGATTTCTCGCGGTACAGCTCTTCCCACGGCGTGTTGCTCGGCGGGATCGGCGGCGCGGGCTCGCCCTTGCGGCGGGCGATCTCGTCGGCCTCGACCAGCGCGTCGACGCGGCCCTGGTTGAGGTCGATGCGGATCACGTCGCCGGTGCGCAGCCAGGATAGCCCCCCGCCCGCGGCGCTTTCCGGCGAGGCGTTGAGGATCGACGGGCTGTCCGACGTGCCCGACTGGCGGCCGTCGCCCAGCGTCGGCAGGCTCTGGATGCCCTTCTGCAGGATCGCGTCGGGCGGCTGCATGTTGACGACTTCGGCCGAGCCGGGCCAGCCCAGCACGCCCGCGCCGCGGATCACCAGGATGCAATTGTCGTCGATGGCGAGCGCCGGATCGTTGATCCGGTGGTGATAATCGTCCGACCCGTCGAACACCACCGCGCGGACCTCGAACACGCCCTCCTGCCCCGGGGTGGAGAGGTAGCGCGCGCGGAACTGGTCGGAGATCACGCTGGTCTTCATGATCGCCATGTCGAACAGATTGCCGGTGAGCACCAGGAACCCGGCTTTCTCCATCAGCGGCTTGTCGATGGGGAAGATCACGTCGGCATCGAGTACGCGTGCGTCCGCCACATTCTCCGCCATGGTCTTGCCGGTGCAGGTCGCGACGCTGCCGTCGAGGATCCCGGCATCGACCAGCAGCTTGAGCACCGCGGGGATACCGCCGGCGCGGTGGAAGCGCTCGGAGAGATATTGCCCTGCCGGCTGCATGTTGACGATCAGCGGCAGGTCATAGCCGGTCTGCCAGTCCTCCGGCGTGATGGTGATGCCGGCATGCGCGGCCATCGCGTTGAGGTGCGGCTGCGCGTTGGTCGAGCCGCCGATCGCGGTGAGCAGCTTGATCGCGTTGAGGAAGCTCTGCTTGGTCAGGATCTTCGACGGGCGAAGGTCCTCATAGGCCATCTCGACGATGCGTTTGCCGGTCTCGTAGGCGATCTGCCCGCGCTCGCGATAGGGCGCCGGGATCATCGCGCAGCCGGGCAGGCTCATGCCCAGCCCCTCGGCCATGCTGTTCATCGTGGAGGCGGTGCCCATGGTGTTGCAATGGCCCGAGGACGGCGCGCTTTCCATCGCGCGGCGGAGGAACTCGGCCTCGTCGATCTCGCCCGCCGCCATCTTGCGGCGCGAGCGCCAGATCACCGTGCCCGAGCCGACCAGCTCGCCTTCGTGCCAGCCGTCGAGCATCGGCCCGCCCGACAGGACGATCGCGGGCATGTCGACGGTGGAGGCGGCCATCAGCGACGAGGGCGTGGTCTTGTCGCAGCCGGTCGTCAGGATCACCGCGTCGATCGGATAGCCGTTGAGGATCTCGACCAGGCCGAGATAGGCGAGGTTGCGATCGAGCGCCGCGGTCGGGCGGCGGCAATTCTCGAAGATCGGGTGGAGCGGGAATTCCATCGGGATGCCGCCGGCCGCCAGGATGCCTTCGCGGGCGCGCTTCACCGTCTCCAGATGGATGCGGTTGCACGGCGCGATGTCGCTGCCCGACTGGGCGATGCCGATGATCGGCTTGCCCGAGGTCAGCTCCGCTGGCGTGATGCCGTAGTTCATGAAGCGCTCGAGATAGAGCGCGGCCATGTCGGCGCGGCCGGGGGCGGCGAACCATTCGCGCGATCGGAACGGACGGACGGGCGTGCGGGTCACGTGTGTCTCCACATACAAAATCTAAGCCCCTCCCTTTCAAGGGAGGGGTTGGGGGTGGGTCTCGGCGGATGGGGCTCGATGCCCCAGCCGGCGACTTCCCCCTCCGGGTGCAGGAGCGCGGCTAAGTCGCCGCGCACCCACCCCAACCCCTCCCTTGAAAGGGAGGGGCTAAGAAGAAGAAGGGTTTTACCCCTCCATCGCCTCGAGTTCCTTGCCCTTGGTTTCCTTGATGAACTTCAGGACGAGGAAGAAGCTGACCGCCGCGCAGACGGCGTAGAAGGTGTAGCTGGCCGCCAGGCCGAGCTTGGACGCCATCACCGGGAAGCTCTGCGCGATCAGATAGTTGGCGAACCACTGGGCGAAGCCGCACACCGCCAGCGCCGAGCCGCGGATCTGGTTCGGGAACATTTCGCCGAGCATCACCCACATCACCGGGCCCCAGCTGATGTTGAAGAAGATCACATAGAGATTTGCGGCGACCACGGCGAGCTTGCCGAGATCGGGCGAAAGCACCAGCTTGCCCGCCGCGTCGAGCGTGCCATGGCCGAAGGCATAGACCAGCACGAACAGCGTCACCGCCATGCCCGCCGAGCCGATCAGCAGCAGCGGCTTGCGGCCGATCTTGTCGACCAGGCCGATGGTGACGAGGCAGGCGGCGATCGAGACCGCGCCCGACACGATGTTGATCAGCAGCGAATCCGCTTCGGTGAAGCCGGCCAGCTGCCACAGCGTGGAGCCGTAATAGAAGATCACGTTGATGCCGACGAGCTGCTGGAACACCGCGATGACCAGGCCTGCCCACAGGATCGTGCGGATCTTGCCGGTGCGCGGATCGATCAGGTCGCGGAAGCTCGGGCGGTGATCGGCGCTGAAGCTGGCGCGGATTTCCTCCAGCTTGGCGCGCGCGGTGTTGGGGCCGAACAGGTCGGTCAGCACCTTGGTCGCTTCCTCGGTGCGGCCCTTGGCGACGAGATAGCGCGGGCTCTCCGGGATGAAGAACAAGGCGACCAGGAACACCGCGGCGGGGATCGCCTGCATCAGGTACATCCAGCGCCAGGCTTCGAGCCCGCCCCAGAAGGGTTCGGTCGAGGCGCCGGCGGCGGCGGCCAGATAATAGTTGACCACGAACGCGGCGGTGAGGCCGGAGATGATCATGATCTGCTGCACCGTCGTCATCCGGCCGCGAATGTTCGCGGGGGCGACTTCGGAGATATAGGCGGGCGACAGCACCGAGGCGGCGCCCACCGCGATGCCGCCGGCGATCCGCGCGACGACGAACACGCCGTGGAGATGCGCGAAGCCCTGCGCCAGCGCGCCGACGAGGAAGATGAAGGCGGCAAGCCGCATCACGTTGCGGCGGCCGATCGCGTCCGCCAGCGTGCCGGCGAAGAAGGCGCCGATGAAGCAGCCGATCAGCAGCGAGCCGACGGTGAAGCCGAGCCCGGCCTCGTCCAGCTGGAACGCAGCCTGCAGCCCCGGCTGGGTGCCGTTCACCGCGCCGCTGTCATAGCCGAAAAGTAGTCCGCCGATCGTGGCAACCGCCACGATGGCGCCGATCAGGCCGATATTGGCCTTCTCTGCTGTCTGGTTCATCCGATCCCTCTCCTGGTCACCCGAGACTATGGGCGATTTGTTAGCGGTAACGCTGGCCCGTGCAACCAGGAAAAGCAAGCCGGCAGATGTGGCATGCACAGGTTTCTGCCAACGTTGTCTCCAGCCAATCCTACGCCCGGGGTGGCGGCGCGCAGGATTCGCGCACGATCAGCTGATGTGCAAGCACTTGTTCGGCAGGTCCCCCCTCGCCGCCGGGACGCAATTCCTCCAGCAGCATGGTCAGCGCCGCCTCCGCCATCGCCGCGATCGGCTGGCGGACGGTGGTCAGTTCCGGCCACATCGTGGTGGCGAGCGACGTGTCGTCGAACCCGACGACGCTGAGATCCTGGGGAACGTGCAGCCCCCGGCGGTGCGCCACGCCCACGGCCGCCGCCGCCATGTCGTCGTTGCTCGCGAAGATGGCGGTCGGCGGCTGGGGCAGATCGAGCAGCGCCTCGCACGCGATGATGCCGGAGCGGAAGGTGAAATAGCCCTGCTCCACCGGCATCGCGGCGAGATCCAGCCCCGCCTCCTCGATGGCGGCGCAGAAGCCGCGATAGCGTTCGGCGCTGGACGTCTGGTTGGGGTTGCCGCGGATGAAGCCGATGCGGGAATGTCCCATGTCGATCAGGTGCTTCGTCATCGCGCAGGCGGCGGCAAAATCGTCGATGCGGACGTTGCGGCATCCTTCGGGCGGCAGGCCCATCGCCACCGACACCCAGGGGATGCCGGCCGCGTCGAGCTCGTCGCGCACCGCGCCGACCTCGGAGAGCGGCGGCGGCAGGATCACGCCCTGGACGTGCGTCTGCGCGAAGCCACGCGTCGCCTCGGCCTGTTCCTCGGGGCGCTCGCCCTCGCAGGCTTCGAGCACGAGATGGCAGCCCGCGCGCCGCGCCGCCGCCAGTGCGCCGATCAGGAACTGGGAAAGATAGGCGGCCGACGGATTGGAGTAGAGCAGCCCGATCTGCGTCGCTTCCCCTGCGGCCAGGGTGCGCGCCGCGGTGTTGGGCGCGTAGTTGAGCTTGGCGATCGCGGCGAGCACGGCGTCGCGCGTTGCTTCGCGCACATTGGTCCCGCCATTGACGACGCGTGACACCGTCATGGCGGACACGCCCGCTTCGCGCGCCACATCCTGTACGGTAATGCTGCCCCGGCTGCGCCGGCTAGGTTTTGTCATCCCCCCTCCTGCACCGACGCATAAGTTCGCGCTATCACGATTGCAATCGTTGCTGCACCGGCATGGCACCAGTTGACCCCGCTCCGCACGCCCACCTATAGATGATAACGCTACCATCATGGCATCAGGCGACCGCCAGAACCGTCGTCGGCCTTCAGGGAGAGGAACATGCGTCATTTCCGCCGCGTCGCCGCGCTTGCCATTGCCGCGACCGCACTCACGCCCTTCGTCGGAGCCCTGCCCGCCGCCGCACAGAGCGAGCGTGCAGGCAAGCCGCTGTACAAGGACGCCACGCAGCCGATCGAGACGCGCGTGGACGACCTCCTCGCGCGCATGACGCTGGAGGAAAAGGTCCAGCAGCTCCAGGCGCTGTGGCTCAACAAGGGACTGGTGCAGGACGCCAGGGGCGAGTTCGATCCGGTGAAGGCGAGCGCCAGCTTTCCGAACGGCTTGGGGATGATCTCGCGTCCCTACGACCGGCGTGGTGTCGCCGCAGGCCAGACGACGGCGGCGGGCGCCAATGCCGGCGACGTCAACCGGAGCCCGGAAGAGACCGCGCGCTACGTCTATGCCGCGCAGAAATGGGCGATGGAGAAGACCCGGCTCGGCATCCCGATGCTGATGCACGAGGAGGCACTGCACGGCCTGGTCGCCCCCGGCGCCACCAGCTTCCCCCAGTCGATCGGCCTCGCCAGCAGCTTCGACCCGAAACTGGTCGAGAATATCTTCTCGATGGCAGCGAAGGAAGCGCGGGCGCGCGGCGCCAATCTCGTCCTCGCCCCGGTGGTCGACGTGGCGCGCGATCCTCGATGGGGCCGTATCGAGGAAACCTACGGCGAGGACCCGTATCTCGTCACCCAGATGGGCCTCGCCGCGATCCGCGGCTTCCAGGGCACCACGCTGCCGCTCCAGTCCGACAAGGTGTTCATCACCCTCAAGCACATGACCGGCCATGGCCAGCCCGAAAACGGCACCAATGTCGGCCCCGCCTCGCTCGGCGAGCGGACGCTGCGCGAGGATTTCTTTCCGCCCTTCGAACAGGCGGTGAAGACGCTGCCGGTGATGTCGGTAATGGCCAGCTATAACGAGATCGACGGCATCCCGAGCCATGCGAACAAATGGCTGCTCACCGATGTGCTGCGCGGCGAATGGGGCTTCCAGGGCGCCGTGGTCAGCGACTATTTCGCGATCCGCGAGCTGATCACCCGCCACCACATGTTCAAGGATCCCAAGGATGCCGCCCAGCGCGCGCTCGACGCGGGCGTCGACGTGGAGACGCCGGACGGCGAGGCGTTCAAGCACCTCGCGGCGCTGGTGCAGGAAGGCCGGGTCAGCCAGGGCGAGATCGACAATGCCGTGCGCCGCGTGCTGCGGATGAAGTTCGAGGGCGGGTTGTTCGAGAACCCTTATCCCGAAGTGAAGCTGGCGGCGGCGCGCACCAACACGCCCGAGGCGATCGCGCTGTCTCGCCAGGCGGCGCGCGAATCGATCGTGCTGCTCAAGAACGCGCAGGGCCTGCTGCCGCTCGACGCCAGGGGCATCAAGCGGATGGCGGTGATCGGCACCCACGCCAAGGACACGCCCATCGGCGGCTATTCGGACCTGCCCAACCATGTCGTCAGCGTGCTCGAAGGCATGCAGGCCGAGGGCAAGGGCAAGTTCGCGGTCGACTATGCCGAGGGCATCCGCATCACCGACCATCGCGAATGGTCGAAAGACGCGGTGGCGCAGGTACCGGCCTCGGTGAACGACCAGCTCCGCGCCCAGGCGCTGGAGACGGCGAAGAACGCCGATGTCGTGGTGCTGGTGCTCGGCGGCAACGAGGCGGTGAGCCGCGAAGCCTGGGCCGACAACCATCTCGGCGACAGCGAGACGCTCGACCTGCCGGGGCCGCAGGACCAGCTGGCAAAGGAGCTGATAGCGCTGGGCAAGCCGGTGGTGGTGATCCTGCTCAACGGCCGTCCCTATGCAGTGAACTATCTCGCCGAGAAGGCACCGGCGCTGATCGAGGGCTGGTATCTGGGCGAGCAGACCGGCAACGCGCTCGCGGACGTGGTGTTCGGCCGGTACAATCCGGGCGGCAAGCTGCCGGTGTCGGTGGCGCGCAACGTCGGCCAGTTGCCGATCTACTACAACAAGAAGCCGAGCGCGCGGCGCGGCTATCTGTTCGGCGACACCAGCCCGCTCTACCCGTTCGGCTATGGCCTGAGCTACACGAGCTTCGACATCTCCGCCCCGCGCCTGCCCGCGCCGACGATCGGCATCGCCGACAAGGCGGCGGTCGAGGTGGACGTGACCAACACCGGCAAGGTCGCCGGCGACGAGGTCGTCCAGCTCTACGTCCATGACGACGAGGCGTCGGTCACCCGGCCGGTGATCGAGCTCAAGCGCTTCGAGCGGGTGACGCTCAAGCCGGGCGAGAAGAAGACGGTGCGCTTCGAACTGACGCCCGACGATCTGGCGCTGTGGAACAGCCAGATGCGCCATGTGGTGGAGCCGGGGACGTTCACGATTTCGTCCGGCCCGGATTCGGCGACGCTCAAGAGCACGACGCTTACGGTGCGGTGAGGTTGTAATGGGGCGGTGGCTATGTAGCTGCCGCCTCCATTTCTTACGCGAAGGCTCGAAGAAGGTACGTCGCGCCCTCACGTGCGACCTGGGAAGCCCCGCCCCCTCAATCGTCCATCCACGCCGCCACCCAGAAGAACGGCGCGTTCCAGTTGATCGCGACTTCGTTGAGCGCATAGGCACCGATATCGTCCACCCAGCAGGTCTGGGCGACGCATTTGCCCTTGAGCTGCATCGCCACCGGGTCGCCCATCGCTGTATCGTTCGGCCCGCCCGAGAGAACCCCCGGCGGCGGCCCGGGCAGCTTGGCGTCGAGCGAACGCGCCCAGAAACGGTGGTGCGGGTTCTGCAGCGACCGCGTGCCATAGCCGCTGACATAGGACGTCCCCATCGGGTTGCGCCCCAGCAGATAGTCGAGCGCCGAGACGATGCCCGCGCGGTACTTGGCCGCGCCGGTGAGGTCTCCCGCCACGCCGAGCAGCATCGCCTGGTTCATCAGGTCGCCGTTCGAGCCCCAGGGATAGCCCTGCGCCTTGTAGGGAATCGCATAGCCGTTCTGGCGGCGCTGCTCGAGGATTCCGTCCGCCGCCGCGATCAGCGTGGCGCGCAGCTTCTGCACCTCGGCGTCGCCAAGGCCCGTCTTCACCGTCGCCAGCGTGATCGTGCCGAGCGGGGCGGTAAAGCTCCAGCCGGGCGCGCGCACCGCCTCGGCGAAATGCGGCGAGCCGGTCACCGCCTTGCGGAACGCGTCCTCGCCGGTGGTCGCGTAGAGCTCGGCGGCGGCCCAGTAGAATTCGTCGCCCAGTTCGCTGTCGCCATAGCCGCCGCTGCCGGTAAAGCTGCTGGTGGCATAGACCCGCGGGTTGCGCTGCGCCGCCGCCCAGGCGCGCCGCGCGGCGCTGAGGCAGCGCGCGGCGAAGGCATCATCCACCCCGCGCCAGAGCCGCGCGCCCTGCGCTGCCGTGGCCGCGAGGTTGAGCGTAGCCCCCGTCGTCGGCGGATAGAGCAGCCGCTCCTCGCGATCGTTCTGCGGGGGCATGGGCAGCGCGGTCCAGCTGCGGTCGGCGACCTTCTGGTGCGCCATGCCGCCGGCATCGATCTCGGCAAAGGGCGGGAAGCTCGGCTCCCAGGCGGGGCGGCCGGGCTTGGGCGCGCCGAGCGGACCCGAGGGCACGCGGGTGCGCACGCCGTCCGGGATCTGCATCCGCAGCAGGAATTCCATTTCCCAGCGCGCTTCGTCGAGCATGTCGCTCACCCCGTTGCCGCTTTCGGGGATGCGCAGCGACCCGTCCGGGAAGCCCTTGGGGCGGCGTTCATAGGCGTTGAGCAGCGTCCATAATGAGATGCCGCCGTTGACGAGATATTTGCCGTGGTCGCCGGCATCGTACCAGCCGCCGGTCACGTCCAGCTTGTAGGTGCAGCCGGGCCAGCTCGTGCCGCGCTCGTCGGCGCCGGAGAAGCAGCCCGCCACCTCGTGCGCATGGCCTGCCGGCCTCGCCCAGGCGGCGCCGGCGAACCTGGCGTCGATCGGCGTGCCGGCGCGCTGTTGGTAGAAGAAGTTCACCGCATCGCGGGCGAGCGCCTTGTAGAGCGTCGGCGCGATGACGAACGGGTCGCTGGTTACCCCGGCGACCGACAGGCGATAGCCCTGCCCCGCGCGCCGGAAGCCCGAAAAGTCGATCCGCTGGACCACCGCGCCCGAGCTGGCATCGGGCCCGTAGACGAGCGTCTCGCCCTTGCCGACAGCGTTGCCGTCCGCGTCCAGCAACTGCCAGGGCAGCGGGCTCGTCCCCGCGCCGCGCACCACGGCGAGCTTCACGTCGCCGGGCTCGAAGCCGATCTGGTTGATGTCGATCGCGGCACGCTGCTGCGCCGCCGCCGGGCTCGCCAGCACCATGCCGGCGAGCAGCCCCATCTTCATTCCGCGCATCCCGCTCCCCTTATTTTCCGTTGCCCGGCGCGTGCGGCGTCCGGATCGCCTGATAATATCCCAGCGGCTGCGGCGGGGCCAGATGCCCGGCCGGCAGCGGCCGCTTCGACAGCGACTGCCAATAGGCGATCGAGGCATCGCGCCACCACTGCGCCTCCTGTCGCTGGATGGCGAGGAAGTCGCGCACCTCCGCCCAGCGCCGCGCATCGACCTTGCCTTCCAGCCCGGCCCAGCGGCGCTGCATGTCCTCCACCGTCGCGATGCCGGTATCATAGTGCGCGACCAGGCTGTCCCACAGGATTTCGCCCGAGCGCATCCGATAGTCCCAGGGGACGTGGTGGAACCAGAGCAGCAGGCTGTCCGGCACCGTCTTGAGGTCCCCCCAGAGTTTCGCCAGCTCGGGCGCGTACTGGCCGAGCGCGTTGGTGCCGGTGGGCGTGCGATCGAAGCCGATCCCGTTTGCATCGGCGCGATGATAATAGGTCGGGTTCCATTCGGGCCGGGCGAGGTTCGAGACCCAGGGACCGGGGCCGTAGTGATGCCCCGTCGCCATCACATGGCCGAGGCCGAGCGGCGTCATGTAGTTCACCACCGCCTCGCGCGATTCCAGCATCATCGCGACGATGGGGTCGACCACCGCCGGGTCGGTGCTCCAGGTCAGCCGCGCCCAGTCGCGGGCGATGTCCGCCGCTTTGGCCTCCGGATCCCAGGCGAGCCGGCCAAAGGCATACCAGTTGGCCTGATCGAACTGCGATCCGCTCCAGTTGATGTCCGTGCCGATATTGGCGACGCCGGCCATGCCGGTCAGCGCCCCGGGTGCCACCGGGGTTTCCAGCACCCTGGCGACGGTGCTGCCCGCGCGGGGGCGGAAGGTGTCGCTCTGCAGCACCTCCTCCCACATCGTCCCCAGATAGGCGAGGTGCGTCGCGAAGCCGAGATATTCCTTGGTGATCTGCACCTCGAGCATCATCGGCGTCTTCGGCATGGCACCGAACAGCGGGTGGAAGGGCTCGCGCGGCTGGAAGTCGATCGCGCCGTTCTTCACCTGGAGGAGGACGTTGTCGCGGAACTGGCCGTCGAGCGGCACGAACTCGTCGTTCGCCTGCTTGTGGCGATCGGCGTCGTTATGCTCGGAATAGACGAAGGCGCGCCACATCACCACGCCGCCATGGGGAGCGAGCGCGTCGGCCAGCATGTTGGCGCCATCGGCATGGCTGCGATTGTAGTCGGAGGGGCCGGGCTGGCCTTCCGAATTGGCCTTGACCAGAAAGCCGCCGAAATCGGGGATCACCGCGTAGATCTCGTCGGCCTTGGCCTTCCACCAGGCGCGCACCGCGGGGTCGAGCGGATCGGCGGTCTTGAGCCCGCCGATCTCGATGGGTGCCGAGAAGCGCGCGGTGAGGTAGATGCGAATGCCATAGGGGCGGAACACCGCCGCCAGCGCCTTCACCTTCTGCAAGTAGGGCGCGGTGAGGATATCGGCATTGGCGTTGACGTTGTTCGGCACCACCGCGTTGATGCCGATCGCGGCATTGGCACGGGCATAGTCGGTGGTGCGCGGGTCCGTGTAGCCCGGCAGCTTCTGCCAGTCCCACAGCGACTGGCCGGCATAGCCGCGCTCTACATATCGATCGAGATTGTCCCAATGGTCGAGCACGCGCAGCTGCAGCCTGGGCGCATCCTGCACGTCGAGCGCGTCGACGGGCTCGCCGAGCTGGACCAGCTTGAGCAGCCGGAACGTGCCGTAGAGCAGGCCGACATCGCTGTTGGCCGCGATCAGCGTCACCTGCGCGCCACGGATGCTGGCCGAACGAATCAGGAAGCCCTCGCGACCGAGCGAGCCGAGCGGGAGCGCCATGCCCTTCAGCAACGGCGATCCGGCGGTGGCGAGCACCACCCCGCCCTTGCCCGACACCGCCCGGGCATGGACCGGCGACGATCCGATCAGCCCGGCAAGGCCGCGATCCAGTTCCGCCACCGCCGCACGCACGGTGGGCCCGCTACCGTCCGCCACGACATAGCGAAGCCGCGGCGCGACGCGTCGAACGGTCGCCGCATCGCGCGGCTGATAGCGCAGCCACAGGTCATAACCGGTTTCCGCGTGCGCCGGGCGCGCAAGGGCAAACGTCGCCAACAGCCAGAGAATTGCGCCCAGTACCGCCCGCATTGCATCCTCTCCCCGGCGCGATGGTTCGCCGTCGTTGACAAGCGTGTAGCAGCCCGAACATGGTACCGCTACCACACAAGCGACGCCCATAGGGCGCGTTCAGGAGAGGACTATCCCATGCCAAGCAACGGCTTCCGTATCGACCGGCGCGGCCTGCTCGCAGGCGCCGCTGCCGCCGCCACGCTTCCGCTTGGAGCTCGCGCCACGTCCCAGCTTCCGGGGTTGCATGCGGTAGCCGGGCAGAAGGGCCTGCGGATCGGCTCCGCGCTGAGCTGGAGCCCGCCGGGGGCCGACGCCGGCAGCTTTGCCAACCCGCGCTACGCGGCGCTGCTTCAGCGCGAATGCGGGCTGCTGGTGCCGGAAAACCAGCTCAAGTGGCAGGCCGTGCGCCCCGCCCCGGACCGCTTCGACTTCACCCGGTTCGACGCGATGCTCGACTGGGCGGAGGCGCACCGCATGGCGATGCGCGGTCACACGCTGCTGTGGCACAAGACCCAGTATTTCCCGCGCTGGCTGAACGACCATGACTTCGGCGCGACGCCCGCGCGCGAGGCCGAACGGCTGCTCACCGCGCATATCGACACCGTCTGCAAGCGCTATGGCACGCGGATCGGCAGCTACGACGTTGTCAACGAAACGGTCGACGAGAAAAGCGGCGGGCTGCGCGAGACCAGCCTCTCCCGCGCGTTCGGCGGCACCGTGCCGATGCTCGATCATGCCTTCCGCGCCGCCCGCGCCGCAGCCCCGCACGCCCAGCTGGTCTATAACGACTATATGAGCTGGGAGCCCGGCAACGAAGCGCATCGCGACGGCGTGCTCCGGCTGCTGGAGGGCTTTCGCAAGCGCGGCGTGCCGGTGGACGCGCTGGGCGTGCAGTCGCATATCGAGCCGGCCAGCGATGCGCCCGCGGGCGTGCTGGCGGCGCGGCAGGAGAAGGCCTGGCGCGACTTCCTCGATGCGGTGACCGGCATGGGCTATGGCTTGCTGATCACCGAGTTCGATGTGGCGGACCAGCATCTGCCCGGCGACATCGCCGTGCGCGATCGGCAGGTGGCAGACTATGCCGGTGTCTATCTCGACGTGATGCTCGGCTATCCCCAGCTTCGTGACCTGCTGTTCTGGGGGCTGAGCGACCGCTACAGCTGGCTGAAAGGGTTCAAGCCGCGCAAGGACGGCGATGTGCCGCGGGTGGCGCCGTATGACGCGGAGTTCCGGCCCAAGCCCCTGCGGGAAACCGTTGCGGCCAAATTGAGCGGCGCTGCGATACGGCGTTGAACCACGGTACAGTGCCGTTCAGATTTGGCGCGTATAGGATGTGCCCGATCGGCTGAGTCGCCGAGGGATCCAGGGGAGCAGGGCAATGGCGTCAGCGGCCGTGAAGCGGCAGGGACCGGGCGGCGACCTGCCGGCTTCCGGCACGAGCGACGTCGCGGCTCTGCACGCCCTTGCCGAAACGATCGTGCAGGCACATGGCCGGGCGACAGTGACCCCCGCCGGCGCGAGCTTCCGCCAGTTTCTGATGGAACGGGCGCAGACCAGCGCCCAGCGCAGCGCGATCGCCCTGCAGGGGACCGACATCGAGCGTCGCGCCCGGGCAGGCCGCGTGCGTCTGCTGGGCGACGGGATCCCCCTCGACATCCTGTTCGATCTGGCAGGGTCGCTGGCGTCCCTGCTCGAGCAGGATCGCGCCGCTGATGCCGCTATCCTCGCCAATCGCTATCTGGACCTGTCTCCACAGGGGGCAACCGGCTGGGCACTGCTGCCGCTGATGCTCTCGCTGCAGACGCCGGACCTGACCGCCGCCAACCGCCTGCTGGAGCCCGCCGCACCCCAGCTGATCGTGATCGGCGGCCTTTCCGGCACCGGCAAGTCCAGCCTGTCACGGCTGCTCGGCGGACTGTACGGCAGGCGTCCCGGCGCCCGCGTCCTGCGCTCCGACGTGTTCCGCAAGCGGCTTGCCGGCCTGCTGCCGGAAACCCGCCTGCCCCCGTCGCATTATACCCGTCGCAACGATGCCGAAACCTATGAGGCGCTGTTCGAATCGGCCGACGACCACCTCGCCTGCGGCTCCACGGTGATCCTGGACGCGGTGTTCCTCAACCGCAGCGAGCGCGAAGTCGCCGAAGCGCTGGCGCTGCAGGCGCGCGTACCGTTCACCGGAATTTGGTTGGAGGCACCCGATCGCGATCGCATCGCCCGAGTCGCCGCCCGGATCGGCGATGCCTCCGACGCCACGGCAGAGATAGCCCGCGAACAGGCGCGACGGCCGGTGGGCGATCTGTTCGGCTGGCATCGGATGCGCGCGAATCGCGCCATGGAACTCATCGTCCCCGCCGCGCGGGCGGCGATCGAGCGCCCGCGCCGATAGATCAGCCTGCCCGCACGCCGGGTGCGGGGCGCGGTTCAGGCGGTCTCGCTGAGCTCCGGCTTCAGCAGCAGGCCGGTGCCGCCGTCATTGGCGCAGAACAGGTCGTTCAGCGCCTCCAGCATGCGGCGCGCCTCCGGGCTTGCCAGCGAATAGAAGATCATCTGGCCGGCACGCCGGGCAGAGACCATGCCTTCGCGACGAAGCAGGGCAAGTTGCTGGGAGACCGCTGTGTCGCGCGCGCCGGTGAGCCGTGCCAGTTCCCCCACCGATTTCTCGCCATCAACCAGATGGCATAGAAGCAGCAGACGACTGCGGCCGGACAGCGCCTTCAAAAACTGCGACGCGTGGTCGATTACCTCGATCATATCGTTCTTCACGGCGACCATGGCTATTCGTGTATCCTAAGCCAAGCAACCCGTCACGTTGCAAAAATATCCAGGAAATTCATAAACCTGGATCAATATGACACATCATATATATGCAATCTTGCTGGAATGTGTCTCTTTTCCCGCGATTATTCGGGAGCATACCTGAGGCTCGAAGGTTCAGGGGCTATGGCCGTTCGGCAACCAGATTTGTTCGATGTTCCCGGCCCTTCCGGCTTTTGCATCGACACCGGATTTCTGGACGCAGCCGAGGAATCCGCCGCGATCGCGTCCATCGACTCGGACTCGCTGCTCCCCTTTCGGTTCCAGGGATGGATCGGCAACCGGCGGACCGCCAGCTATGGCTGGCACTATGATTTCGAGCAGGGCGGGGTCGGCCCCGCCGCCGCCATGCCGGCCTGGCTGGTGCCGCTGCGCGAGCGCGCGGAAGCCTTTGCCGGCCTGGCGCCTGGCACGCTCGTTCAGGCGCTGCTGATTCATTACCCGCCGGGCGCGGGTATCGGCTGGCACCGCGATCGGCCGGTGTTCGAAGAGGTGGTGGGCATTTCACTCGGCGCGCCCGCCACGTTGCGGCTGCGCCGCCGCGCCGGCCCGCGGGCGTTCGACCGTGCCGAACAGCCGCTTCCTCCCCGATCGATCTACCTGCTTTCCGGGGAGGCGCGCCACGGCTGGGAACACAGCATCGCGCCCATGGACGTGCCGCGCTGGTCGATCACCTTCCGCGCGCTCTCCGACCTCGGTCGGCGCCGGACGCAGAACGGCCCGGAAGGACCTCGCCTTCCTGGCCGCGCCGAATGACGGTCCCGCCACCGAAGGGGCGGGAACGCGCCATCAGAATTTCACACCCGCTTCGAAGCCCCAGGTCCGCGGCGGGTTGAAGTTGGCATAGTCGCCCAAAATGCCGCCATAGCTGGTCGACACCAACTGGCCGTTGGCGCCGTAATTGTAGACGGGCACCGAATTGGCCGAGGACCGGCGATAGATATAGGTCTCGTCGAGCAGGTTGCGCACCCAAAAGGCGAACGTGACCCTGTTATGGTCCGACACGGCGATATCGGCCAGCGCGATGCGGCCGTTCATCACGAAGCTGGCATCGGTCTTGGTGGGCTCGAGCTGGAAGCTATACTGGCTGCTGGCATAACTGCCATCCAGGTGGAAACGAACGCTGGCGTCGCCGTTGCCGATCGGGACGGCATAGTCGATCGCTGCCGACGCGGCATTCTTCGGCGTGTAGACGATGTACAGCTGCTGCGCCGGCGCGCCGGGGGTGAGCGGGTTCACCGCCGAGGGCGCCCGCCAATAGGTGTAGGCATAGGAACCGGTCAGCGTCAGCCCCTGGGCCGGCGCCACGGTGAGATCCGCCTCTATCCCGCGGATCTTGCTCTGGCCGGCATTGGTCGTCTGCTCGATATGGCTGCCGTTGGTCGGGCTCGCCCCGTTCGTGTCGAAATAGTCGAAGTCGAACTGGGTGTTGGCGCGGTCCATGATGTAGCCCGCCAGGTTCAGGCGCGCCTTGTGGTTCCAGAAGTCCATCTTGGCGCCGACTTCGTACGATTTGACCGATTCCGGCCCGAAGGCATTGAACTGGAGCGACCGGTCGTTGGCGCCGCCGGCGCGGAAGCCCGTTGCGTATTTGGCGTACAGATGGACGTCCTGCGTCGCGTCGAACGCGACATTGATCATCGGATCGAACCGGCTGACGCTGTTGCTGAAGCCGAAGGGCGACACCGTGCCCGCGGTGACCAGGTCCGCACGATTGTTGACGACGTACAGCGTGCCGTGGCGCTTGTCCCTGGTCCAGCGGCCGCCGACGGTGACGTGCACCACGTCGTTCAGTGCATCCGGCGTGAAGGTCAGGTTGCCGAACAGCGAATAATTGTGGTCGCTCGCCTGGCTGGCGCGGGTGATGAGCTGGCAGCTATTGGCGAACTGCGGCACGGTGGCTGCCAGCGTGTTGTTGCACGACGGATCGAACTGCTGATAGCCCGAATTCGCGCCGGTGATCGGGCTGGAATTGCCCGGTATCGGGCTGCGGATCGTGTAGGCGGTACCGTCAGCATTCCACTGGTTGCTCAGCGGCGTCGCGGCATATTCCGTGGCGCGCTCGGTGAAATAATAGGCGCCGACGACATAGTCGAATTGCGGCACGCTGCCGACCGCCTGGAATTCCTGACTGAACTGGTGCTGGCGCAGGAACGACAGGCTGTAGCGGCTGAAGGTGCCGGTGGTGTTGAGCGCCGCCGGGTTGGCCGTGTTCGGCACGAATGGCGCAAACGAGCTGCGCTCCGGCCCGCCGGAGTTATCCCACTGATCGGTGCTGACGCCGCGCCAGGCGGTGATCGAGCGCAGTTCCAGCCACGGCGCGGCGACATATTTCAGGTTGGACGAGAAGCCATGGGTGATGTCGACGCTGGGCTGCTGCGGCACGCCGACATCGGCGACCTTCTGCCGCTCCGGGTGGACGCCGACCAGCGGCGCCTTGGGCGCGATGCAGACCGGGCGACCGGCGGCAGCCTGGGCGGTGGTGATCGTGCCGCCACAGTTTACGCCGTTCAGCTGCAGCACGCCGTTGTTGAACGCGCCGACGGCATAGTTGTTGGGGTTGTAGTTGACCAGTTGGCTGTACTGCGGGGTGTTCTCGTCCTTCGCATAGTCATAGGCGAAGTCGGCGGTGAAGCCCTCGACCGGCTTCCAGCGCGCGGCGACGCGACCGCCCTTGCGATCATAATAGTTCCAGCCCGTCGAACCCGTGAGCGGGTTCTGCACCGTCGGATCCTGGTGCTGATAGACGCCGTCGAACTTGAGTGCCACGTTCTGGAAGGCGGGCAGGTCGAGGTGCGCGTCGACATTGTGGCTGCCATAATTGCCCACGCCCGCGGTGACGCGGCCGCCGAACACGCCGGACGGCGCCCGCGACACGAGCGACAGCGCGCCGCCTTCGGTGTTGCGGCCGAACAGCGTGCCCTGCGGGCCCTTGAGCACCTCGATCCGCTCGATGTCGAACAGCGCGGCATTGAGCCCCTGCGTCTTACCCAGCGCCACGCCGTCGATATAGACACCGACGCCGCCGTCACGCGCGGTCTGGTTCTGGTCGTAGGGGACGATGCCGCGGATGCCGATCGTCAACGCCGACTGGCGCGCCTCGAAGGTGGCGACGCGCAGCGACGGGATGGTGCCGTCGGCCAGATTGAACAGGCTCTGGACGTGCCGGTCCTGCAGGCCCTGTGCGTTGAGCACGCTGATCGATATCGGCGTTTTCTGGAGGTTGGTTTCGCGCCGGGTAGCAGTGACGACGATGTCGGCAAGGCCCTCCTGGGCGGGCGCATCGGCCGCGGGGGCGGCGTCGGCTACCTGGGCCTGCGCCATCGCCGGCGCGGCAGTGAGCGCAGCGGCGGTAGCGCCGCTCAGCAGCGCAAGTCGAAAAGTAAAATGACGGATCATGAAGCTTTTCCCCGAGGTGGTGCAGTATGGGTCGGGGCGACCTAGGCAATATAGTTGGCGTAAATGTTACACTATCTGTAACAATGAATACGCGCTTAAATCATCTTCGCTTCATCTTGCTTACTAATTCACCAAAATAAGACGTCCCAACGCTCTCTCTACTGGATTTACCGCCCTTCGAAGGGCTGATTTCATCAGGATTGACTATGAAAAATATCGACCTGGTGCAGAAAAGCCACGATTTCTCCGCCGTCCAGGATAAACGGTAGTCCGTAGCAACGGCGCCACGCCCCGCCCCCGCTGCTGACAAGGGGCCGCCGGGGATCATTATTTGAAGATCGCGTCCGCGGTTACCCCGCCGCTACATGCTCCGCAGCGGCGACCCGGCCGGTACGTTCCAGCTTCCCCCAGCCGACGAACCAGCCGCCCACCGCCGAACTGATTGCCCGCAGCACGACCCAGTACATCAGCTGGCGATATACGAAGCGCTGCGACACCAGCAGCAGCGCCGGATAGCGAATCCGTCGGCTGTTCAACCGATAGGCGACCCAGCCGCAACCGATGTCGATCGCGGTGAACGCGGCCCAGTAGATCGCCATGGTGCCCACATCGCCGCGCGTCTGCTCCCAGCCGTGCTGGGCGATCCGCACGCCGGTGGCGAAGATCGCGGACACCAGCGCGAGATCGATCAGCGGCGAGATCGCGGCGAACAGGATCTGGAACACCCAGGCCTGGGGCAGCCCGATCCAGGCGAGCCCGCGTGCGTTCTTGTCGCGATACAGGCCGCGATGCTTCCACAGGCACTGGAGCGTGCCGAACGCCCAGCGATAGCGCTGCTTGGCGAGCGCCTTGAAGCTCTCCGGCGCCTCGGTCCAGGCGACCGCATCGGGATCATAGGTGACCCGCCAGCCGGCGCGCTGGATGGCGATGGTGAGGTCCTGGTCCTCGGCCAGCGTATCCTCGGGGTAGCCGCCCACCGCGTCGAGCGCGGCGCGACGCCACGCCCCCACCGCACCCGGCACCACGGTGATCGCGTTGAACCCGGCAAGCGCCCGGCGCTCGAGATTCTGCGCGGTGATATATTCTACCGCCTGCCAGCGGGTGACGAGATTCACCCGATTGCCGACCTGCGCGCTGCCCGCCACCGCGCCGATCTTGTCGTCGGCGAACCAGCGCGCGAGGCGGCGGATGGTCTCGGGCTCGAACTGGGTATCGGCGTCGAGCGCGATGATCACCTCGCCCCTCGCCTGTCGCAGCGCGCGGTTGAGCGCGGCCGCCTTGCCGCCATTGACCAGGGTCAGCAGCGTCACCCGCGGATCGTCGCCAAAGGCCGCCGACACGATCGCGCTGGTGCGGTCCTTCGATCCGTCGTCGGCGACAATCAGTTCGATCGCCGGATAGTCGCTGGCGAGCACGCGGCGCACCGAGGATTCGATCACCCGCTCCTCGTTATAGGCCGGGATGATCACCGAGACGGTCGGCGTGAATATCGGCGGTGCACCCCGCTCGCGCAGCCGCTGGCGCAGCGCCAGCCCGGCGAGGATCAGCGCGCGGGCGATGCCCAGCGTGATCGCGATGAAGAACATCCAGCGCAGCCCCGAGGCGATCGCCGCCAGCGACACGAAGATCGCCACATCCGCCCGCACGGCCAGAAGGTCGCTGCCGCGGATCGGCGGCATCACCTCGTCATAGGAAAGTCCGGCAAGCCTGGAGATCGGCACGAAGCGATAGCCGCGCGCGCGGAGTTCGTGGATGATGCGGGGCAGTGCCGCGATGGTCTGCTCGCGATTGCCGCCGCCGTCATGGAGCAGCACGACATTGGTCGAACGGTCGGGCGTGGCGGAGGCCACATCGTCGATCACGCCCTGCACGATGGCGTCCACGCCGGGCCGCTTCCAGTCGTCCGGGTCGACGTGCAGGCCGACCACCGTGTAACCCTGCTTCTGCGCGACCACGGCGGGATCAAGCTCATCGGGCGTCGAGGGCTCGGCGTCGCCGAAATAGGGCGCGCGGAACAGCCGCATGCCGCGTCCGGTATAGGCCTGCACAAGCCGCTGGGTGGCGTTGAGCTCCAGCGCGGTGCTGGCGGCCGAGGTGGTGGCGAGGTTCGGGTGGGTATAGGTGTGGTTGCCCAGCTCATGCCCCTCCGCCACCAGCCGGCGCAGCAGCAGCGGGTGCTGCAGCCCGTTCTCGCCGATGATGAAGAAGGTCGCGGGCACCTGCTCGGCCTTGAGGATGTCGAGGATGCGCGGCGTGTAATTGGGATCGGGACCGTCGTCGAAGGTCAGCGCGATCTCGTTCTTCGAGGCGCCGGTGCGCATGACGACATAGGGCGCCGGCAATACGGGGTACTGCACGTCGCGGATCATGTTGGCGGCATCGAAGCGGATCGCCCGCTGGCCCATGGTCGGCGTGGAGGTGACGCGCAGGATTTCGCCCGGACCCTCCACATCGACATTGGTCGCCGGCACGATGCGGCTCAGGTCCGGCCGGCCGCCATGGCGATAGGCGAGCAGCGCGGTCCACACCCCGGCATCCTCGGTGCCGAGTCGCCACAGCGCGACGCTGCCCACACCGGCGGCGCGCACCGCCTGCAACTGGTTCCAGGTGGCGGTGGCGTCGACCATCCAGATTTCGTGGTGCTTGCCGTCCTCGTCATAGGCGAAGGCGCTGTTGCCGCTGGTCTTGTCGAAGGTGACGCTGGCCTCGCTGTCGCGCGCCGCCGACCAGGCCTCTTCGATGCTCAGCGCATCCACGCCGTCGCCGTGATAATCATAGGCATAGCTGGCCAGCGCGACGATCAGCTTGTCGGTGCCGACCTTGGCCACCGCGCGGCGCAGTTCCTCGACGAACCAGGGTTGCGAGGCGATCGGGCCGGCGGTGCCGCCTTGCCAATGCTCGTCATAGTTCATCAGGATCACACGATCGGTGACCGCTGCGAACCGCTTGAGATCCCAGGCGCCGTCACCCGCCGGCACGGTCACCGCGAGCGTCTTGTCCTTGGGCATGGCCTTGTTGATCTGGTCGAGCAGCTGGGCATAGCCGGGCAGCGAGCCCGGCTGCAGGCTCTCGAAATCCATCACCAGGCCGGAAAGGTTGCGCGCCTTGACCATCGCGGCGAGGTCGCGCGCCAGCTTCGCCCGCGCCGAAGCGCTCGCCATCAGCTTGGTTGATCCGGCGGTGTCCCAGGCTTCGTCGGACACGTTCTGCACCATCGGCAGAACCCGCGGCCGGCGCGCAGCGCCGGCGATGATGTTCGCGAACTTGGGATCGTCGAGCACCTGCATCGCGTGGTTGGGCCCGGTTACCGAGACGAAGGCCGGCACCACCCAGTCGAGATCGCCGATGTTGCGGCGGAGCGAGTCGGCGCTCGTGGGATCCCAGGGCACGTAGAAGCCGACGGTGAGCGGTGCGCCGGGGCGCTTGGCGGCGCCGCCGGGCAGCCAGCGCTGCGACCGCGACTGGCCGCGCGCGCTCAGCGAGCGCAGCGCCGCCGGCTTGGCGTTCTCCCAGCGCACCGGCAGATCCTGCGCGGGCGGCACGTTGACGATGGTGGCAGCGAACACGATCGCTGCCAGCAGCACGCCGCCGATCAGGGCGAACACCGTGCGCATCGTCCAGCGCCTGCGGCTGCCGGTGGGATCGAAGAATACGGGACGCGACATCGGTGCTCTTTCGAACCGCGCGAACAGGACCCCGGCGCGTGTCGGGCGAGCGCCTTATAAGAGCCGAAATTAACCGAAGCTATATAGCCGACCTTGGGTAGATTCCCGGAGCGCCGCCCACGTCACACCGCGCTGCTGAACCGCGCCGGGGCGGAGCCGCGATACTGGTCGATCGCGCTGGCGATCACCCGCGCATAGGGCAGCGCCTCCGGCGCGAGCAGCAGCATGCTGCCCTCCCAACGCACCAGCCCCAGCGCCGCGAAGCGGGCGAGCCGCAGCGCGATCGCGGCGCGGCCGGCAATGCCCGCCAGATCGGCATGGCCGTGGCAGAGCAATTCCTCGATCACCGCCGCGCGCCACTGGTCGTCGCTCGAACGCCGCACCCCGCGGGCGGCCGCCAGCCGACCCGAGGATACCGCCATGTGCCAGCGCCCGGCATTCTTCTCATTTTGGACGAGCAGGTCCGGGAACTGGCTGATCGCGCTGGCGCCCAGCCCGATCAGCACCTCGGCCTCGTCCTCGGTGGAGCCCTGGAAGTTGCGCCGCAACCGGCCCTCGCGTGCGGCGACGGCAATGGCATCTTGGGGGCGGGCGAAATGGTCGAAGCCGATCGCGTCATACCCTGCGCCGGTCAGCGCGGCATGCGCCAGCGCGGCCTGGGCGAAGCGCTCGGCGGCATCGGGCAGCGCGGCCGCATCGATCCGGCGCTGGCGCGGGATCAGGTGCGGCACATGCGCATAGCCGAACACCGCAAGGCGATCGGCCCCCATCGCCACGCTTTCGCCGATCGAATCGGCGAGCGCCTCGTCCGTCTGCCCGGGCAGGCCGTACATCAGGTCGAAATTGATCGATTCGACACCGGCGCCGCGCAGCAGATCGAAGGTGGCGGCAATGTCCGCGCGCGGCTGTACCCGGCCGATCGCCGCCTGTAGCCCGGCGTCGAAAGTCTGCACCCCCAGGCTCGCGCGTGAGACGCTCGCCTTGGCCATCGCCTCCGCCCAGGCCGCATCGAAGCCGCGCGGATCCACTTCCACCGACAGCACCGGCGCCGAAGCGCCGAACGCCGCCTTGGCCTGTGTTACAAGGCGAAGAAAGGCCTCGGGCGCAATCGCATTGGGACTGCCGCCGCCAAAGGCGATCCTCCCCACCCTGCCGCGCCCGTCCAGCCGCCGGGCGATGGAATCGATCTCTTCGGACAGGCGAAACAGATAGGCGTCGAGGCGGGCGGTGCGGTTGGCGGCACCGGTGTTGCAGCCGCAATACCAGCAGATCTCGCGGCAGAAGGGAATGTGCAGGTAGAGCGACAGATCGGTCTGCGGCGCCACCCGGTCGAGCGCCGCCGCCATCTCCGCGGGTCCGACGCCCTCGCCGAATTCGGCGGCGGTGGGATAGCTGGTGTAACGCGGCACGGGCGTAGCGAGCAGATCGGGATGATAGGTCCACATGATCCTGCCGGATGGACCGCCGCGGCGCGAGCGTCGCTTGGGAATGTTCCGTATTCTTGCCGCAGGCCTCGCCGCGGCCTAGGCCCGGAGCCCATGCAACTCGACGATCAGCTAGTCCGCTATTTCGGCACCGCCGACCTCGGCGCCCTCACCCCGCCTGCGCTCGCCTCGGGCATCGACAAAATGAAGGTCGATCTGGGCCTCGAGACGGATCGCGCCCGCCGCTTCGCGCTATGGGCGCTGCTGTTCATGCTGGGCAGCGCGCCCGATCTCGACGTCACCTTCGAGGACGCGGCCGACCGCGAAGCGGCGCGCAACTTCATGGATCTGTCCGACCAGCAGGGCTGAGCCCCCTCCCGCATAAAAAAACGGCGGGCCTTTCGGCCCGCCGCCCCAGGTGTTGGGAGACACTTATGTTTTAGAACTTGAGGCGCGCGCCGATCGTGAAGGAGCGGCCGATGGGATCGTAGATGGTCGGGAAGGTATTCCCGCTGTTGAACGCCGTCCCGCCGACGCCGGCGCCGACCAGCGGCGGCTTCTTGTCGAACAGGTTGTTCACGGTGAGCGTCAGGTCGAACACCTTGGTGGGGCTGACCCGCGCCGACAGATCGAAATAATCGAAGGTCGGAATGCTGCGGAACCGCTCGAGGATGGTCGAGGGGTTGGGACCGCCCGGCTGCGGCACATCGCCCGGCAGACGCGTGGCCAGGAACGGCTCCAGGCTGACCTGGCTGATATGGGTCCACAGCAGCGAGATGTCGAACAGTTCGCGGCCATAGGTCAGGCGCCCGTTCCAGCGATACTTGGCACGCGGATTGGTGCAGCCGCCGGCGCTGTAATAGCCGGTGCAGTTGCGGTTGATCGCGTTCGGCGTCGCCTGGAAGTGATAGTAGCTCAGCCGGGTGCCGTTGAAGCTGGCGGTGATGGTGCCGCCGTCGTTGATGCCGAGATCGCTCAGGCGGATCGACTGGTTCACGCCCAGTTCGATGCCCGCCGTCTCGATCACGCCCAGGTTCGAGTAGCTCAGGATCACGCCGGGCGTTTCACCCGCGCCGTTGAGGCTGCCGGTCAGCGGGTTGCGACCGATCAGCGCGCAGAAGGCGTTGTTGGCGAATCCCGGGTTGAGCGACGACGAGTAGCAGCCGTTCAGGATGTCCGACTGCGCCGGCTGGGTGATCGCGTCGCGGACCCGGATGTTGAAATAGTCGAAGGTCAGCGAGAAGCCCTTGACCGCGGCGGGCGTGAACACGCCGCCGAGAGTCCAGGTCTTGGCGCGCTCGACGTCGAGCTCGCGATTGCCCGAGGTCGTGTTGTTGATCTGGCCCGAGGTCGGGGCCGGAATCGACCCGATCGTGTTGGCCGGCGCCCCGGTTGCAATGCAGAGCTGCGCGAGACCACCCGAAACCGCGCCCTGGCAGGGGTCGACGGTCAGGTTGCCCAGTCCCTGCACCGGCGACTGGTACAGTTCCTGGATGTTCGGCGAGCGCACGGCGACCTGATAGCTGCCGCGGAACTTGAAGCCCTGATAGGGCTCCCAGGTGCCGCCCGCCTTCCAGGTCGTGCTGCCGCCGGTGGTGGTGTAGTCCGAATAGCGGATGCCCGCCTCGACCGTCAGCTTGTAGAAGAAGGGCTTGTCCTCGATCAGCGGGGCGATGAGTTCGCCGAACACTTCCTTCACGCTGTAGCGGCCCACGTCCGGCGGCGTGCGCGCGCCGGTGCCGAGCACTTCGCCCTGGATCTGCGACGGGCCGTCCGGCTGGCTGGCCGCGGTAAGCTTGCGATATTCACCGCCAACCGCGAAGGCGATCTTGTTGGTAGCGAGCGGCGAGGCGAACAGATCGCCCGAGACGCTGCCGGTGACGACCGTCTGGGTCACCTTGCGGTTGATGATCGCGTCGAGATCGATGAAGGCCAGCTGCTGCTGGGTGATCGAGCCGTTGGGGCCGAACAGGTTCAGCGGGACGCAGTTGTTGTTGGTGTCCACGCAGCGCACGCCGGTCGGCGTGTTGTAGGCGCGAAGTGCCTGCTGGACCTTGCTGAACGAGCCCCAGTTGCCGCGGGTCTGGTTCTGCGTCGTTTCGCCATATTGAGCGGAGATGTCATAGTTCAGGCCGCTGACGATTTCGCCGCGGAAGCCGCCCTGTACCTGAAACATCTGCGATTCGAACACGTTCAGGCGCGGACCATATTCGGTGAAGCGGCGCTGGGCGATCACCGGCACCTCGATATAGCCGGGGGTGCCCGGGCCGCCCTGGACCGCCGCCGCCGCCGCGCAGTTCGCCGCGGAGATGCTGCGCGCAGAGCAGAGCTGGTTTCGGATGCCGGATGGCAGATAGGGATTGTTCAGCGACAGCTGATAGGTGTTGCCGAACGTGCCCGACGACGCGAGCTGAGTCGCGATCTGGTTGCGGGTGAACTGGGCGGTACCGTAGAACTCGATGTTGTCGTTGATCTCGTAGTGCGCTGCCGAATAGGCGTTGATGCGATCGAGCGGCGTCTGGAAATAGGTGCCGATGTTGGTGTTGTAGGTGTCTGCCGCGGTCGCCGGCTGCAACAGCCCCGTCGTCGGGTTCACCACGGCACCCAGCGTGCTGGGACCGATGCCGAGCGCCGAATTGGCCGGCGAGGCGAAGATCGTGACCTGCGCGGCCGTTGCGCCGAGGAACTGGCCATTGGTGGAGCTGATCGGCACCGCGCTGATCGGGCGATCGAGGTGGAGCAGCGGATCGGCCTTGGTATAGCCGACGCTGAGCACCACATTGCCGCGCCCTTCGGAGAAATTGCCGCCTACGACGAGGTCGGCCTTGAAGCGCTGGCTGTCACCGCGCTCGGAGACGCGGTAGCTGGCCGAGGCATCCAGGCCGGAGAAATCGCGACGGGTGATGAAGTTGACCACGCCCGCGACCGCATCGGCACCGTAGGTCGAGGATGCACCGCCGGTCAGAACCTCGATCCGCTGCAACAGCGCAAGCGGGATGTTGTTGGTGTCGGTCAGGCCGTCCAGACCATAGGGCACCTGCCGGCGACCGTCGAGCAGCACCAGCGTCCGCTGCGCGCCGATGCCGCGCAGGTCGACCGTGGACGAGCCGTCCGAGCCGTTGTTCACACCTGCGCCGATACTCGGGCGCACGCCAGGCAGCGTGCGCAGGATGTCGTCAGCCGTGCCGGGCTGGCGGAACTCGAGTTCCTGCTGGCCGATCACCGTCACCGGGCTGGCGAGTTCGAGATCGGCACGCACGATGCGCGACCCGGTCACGACGATCTCGCTCGTCGATTCGGCCTGGCTCTCCGATGCCGGAGCGCTTTGTTGCTGCGCGTGGGCAGGTGCGGCGATGCCGGCGACCAGCATGGTGGACGCCAGCAGACATGTTCTAAGCGTGGATGTCATCGAAAGCCCCTTGTTTGATATTTTCTCCGAAGCTCACGCAACTTTCGTGCGCGTTCGCATTTTGATATGTCTGCACGTTGGAATGTCGATGGCAACGACCTGGACATGGTCAGAAACAAAATGTCACTCAACTGTTGCAATTTTGCAATGCACCGAAAGCGGCGCCGTGGCCGCGAGGGCATTTGCCGCAGCATGGGAAAGCCGGTAGAAGCGCCGGACAGTTGCGCCTTGCCCCGTCGTCACCGGAACTAGCGTGTCGATCAGACGATATGGGCGAGGGGAAATGCAGACAGGGGATGCCCAACATGGATCGACCAGCCGATATCGGCGTATCGCGACGGGGATTGCTGGCGAGCGGCGCCGGGTTCGCCGCCGTCAGCGCCCTGCCCGCCAGCGCCAGCGACAAGGAACCGGCCGCGCCGATGGAAACGCCGCCCACCCTGCCCGTCCAGCTCAAGGTCAACGGCAAGCCCGCCGCGCTTACCGTCGATACGCGCACCACGCTGCTCGACGCGCTGCGCGAGCATCTTCACCTGACCGGCACCAAGAAGGGCTGCGACCATGGCCAGTGCGGTGCCTGCACGGTGATGGTGAACGGCCGCCGGATCAACAGCTGCCTCAGCCTGGCAGTGATGCACGAAGGCGACAGCGTCACCACGATCGAAGGCCTGGGCACGCCCGAGGATCTGCACCCGATGCAGGCTGCCTTCGTGAAGCATGACGGCTATCAGTGCGGCTATTGCACGCCCGGGCAGATCTGCTCGGCGGTGGCGGTACTCGACGAGATCAAGGCCGGCATCCCCAGCCATGTCGCCGCCGACGTCGCCGCCTCCCCCGCCTTCTCCGAAATGGAGATCCGCGAGCGGATGAGCGGCAACATCTGCCGCTGCGGCGCCTATTCCAACATCGTCGAGGCGATCCGCGAAGCTGCGGCGCGGAGGCAGGCATGAAGGCTTTTCAATATACCCGCGCGAGCAGCCCGGCCGATGCCGCCGCCCTCGCCGCCAAGACCCCCGGCGCCAAGTTCATCGCCGGCGGCACCAACCTGCTCGACCTGATGAAGCTCGAGATCGAGACGCCGGCGCATCTGATCGACGTGAACAAGCTCGCGCTCGACAAGATCGAGGAAACCGCCGACGGCGGGCTGCGCATCGGCGCGCTGGTCAGCAACACCGATCTCGCCGCCGACCGGCGTGTCCGCCGCGACTATGCGGTGCTGACGCGGGCGATCGTCGCGGGCGCGAGCGGCCAGCTGCGCAACAAGGCGACCACGGCGGGCAATCTGCTCCAGCGCACCCGCTGCCCCTATTTCTACGACCCCAACCAGCCCTGCAACAAGCGCAAGCCCGGCAGCGGCTGCGCGGCGATCGGCGGTTTCAGCCGCCAGCTCGCGGTGATCGGCACCAGCAAGGCGTGCATCGCCACCTATCCCGGCGATATGGCGATCGCGATGCGCCTGCTCGACGCGACGGTGGAGACGGTGAAGCCGGACGGTGCCACGCGCAAGATCGCCATCGCCGACTTCCACCGTTTGCCGGGCGATGCCCCGCATCTCGACAACACGCTCCAGAACGGCGAGTTGATCACCGCGGTCACGTTGCCCAAGCCGCTGGGCGGCAAGCATTTCTACCACAAGGTGCGAGACCGCGCGTCCTATGCCTTCGCGCTCGTCTCGGTAGCGGCGGTGGTGCAGAAGGACGGCAGCGGCCGCGTCGCCTTTGGCGGCATGGCGCACAAGCCGTGGCGGGTCGAGGCCGCCGAGGCCGCGCTCCCCAAGGGGGCTGCCGCGACCGCCAAGATCGCCTTCGCCGGCGCGACGCCGACGCACGACAATGCCTTCAAGGTGCCATTGGCCGAGCGCACGCTCGCCGCGGTGCTGCGCGAAGCAAGGGGCTGAGCCATGAAGTTCGATACCCCCGCCACGACCAACCCGATCGATCGCCTCAAGGTGGTCGGCAAGCCCACCGACCGGATCGACGGTCCGCTCAAGACCACCGGGCAAGCTCCCTATGCCTATGAGCGGCACGACGTCGCGCCGGGCGCGGCCTATGGCTATGTCATCGGCTCGGCGATCGCCAAGGGCCGGATCACGGCCATGGACCTCAGCGCCGCCAAGGCAGCACCCGGCGTGCTGGCGATCGTCACCGCCGAGAATGCCGGCAAGCTGACCAAGGGCAATTTCAACACCGCCAACCTGCTCGGCGGTCCGGAGATCGAGCATTACCACCAGGCGATCGCGCTGGTGGTGGCCGAGACCTTCGAACAGGCGCGCGCCGCCGCGGGGCTCGTCCGCGTGACCTATGCGCGCGACAAGGGCCGGTTCGATCTGGCCGAAGCGCTCAAGACCGCGCCGCTCAAGGGGGACAGCAGCGGCGAGGGCAGTGCCGCGCCGCCGGTGGACCGGGTGGGCAATTTCGACGCGGCCTTCGCGGCGGCACCCGTCCAGCTCGACGCCACCTACACCACCCCCGATCACAGCCATGCGATGATGGAGCCGCATGCCTCGATCGCGGCGTGGGACGGCGACATGCTGACGCTGTGGACCTCGAACCAGATGATCAACTGGGGCAAGGGCGACGTCGCCAGGACGCTCGGCATCCCCAAGGAAAAGGTGCGGCTGGTCTCGCCGTTCATCGGCGGCGGTTTCGGCGGCAAGCTGTTCGTCCGCGCCGACGCGGTGCTCGCGGCGCTCGGCGCGCGCGCGGCGAAGCGGCCGGTGAAGGTCACGCTGCAGCGTCCGCTGATCGCCAACAACACCACGCACCGCCCGGCGACGATCCAGCGCATCCGCATCGGCACCGGCAAGGACGGCAAGATCACCGCGATCGCGCATGAAAGCGGATCGGGCGATCTGCCCGGCGGCGGCCCCGAAACCGCGGTGGCGCAGACCAAGCTGCTCTATGCGGGCGAGAACCGGCTGACCTCGATGCGGCTGGCGGTGCTGGACCTGCCCGAGGGCAATGCGATGCGCGCACCGGGCGAGGCGCCGGGCCTGATGGCGCTCGAAATCGCGATGGACGAAATGGCCGAGAAGCTCGGCATGGATCCGATCGCCTTCCGCGTCCTCAACGACACCCAGGTCGATCCCGAAAAGCCCGACCGTCCCTTCTCGCAGCGCCAGCTGGTGGAATGCCTGAAGATCGGCGCCGACAAGTTCGGCTGGGCGCGGCGCAGCGCCATGCCCGGCAAGACGCGCGACGGCCGCTGGCTGGTGGGCATGGGCGTGGCAGCGGCGTTCCGCAACAACCTCAACATGCGCTCCGCGGCGCGTGTGCGGCTGGACTCGAAGGGCCGGGTGACGGTCGAGACCGACATGACCGATATCGGCACCGGCACCTATACCATCATCGCCCAGACCGCGGCGGAAATGATGGGCGTGCCGCTCGACCAGGTGGTGGTGCGGCTGGGCGATTCCAGCTTCCCGGTCTCGGCCGGGTCGGGCGGGCAATGGGGCGCGAACAGCGCCACCGCGGGCGTCTATGCCGCCTGCGCGGCGCTCCGCGACAAGGTGACGACGGCGCTGGGCTTCAACTCGGCCGATGCGGTGTTCGAGGACGGCAAGGTCCGTGCCGGCAATCGCAGCGTGGCGCTGGGCGACGCGGCCAAGGCCGGCGAGATCGTCGCCGAGGACCATATGGAATATGGCGATCTCGCCAAGAAGCAGCAGCAATCGACCTTCGGCGCGCATTTCGTCGAGGTCGGCGTGGATGCGGCAACCGCCGAGGTGCGCATCCGCCGCATGCTGGCGGTGTGCGCGGCGGGCCGGATCCTCAATCCGAAGTCCGCGCGCAGCCAAGTGATCGGCGCGATGACGATGGGCGCCGGCGCGGCGCTGATGGAGGAGCTGGCGGTCGACAAGCGCTTCGGCTTCTTCGTCAACCACGACCTTGCCGGCTATGAAGTGCCCGTCCATGCCGACATCCCGCACCAGGAAGTGGTGTTCCTCGACGAGACCGACCCGACCAGTTCGCCGATGAAGGCGAAGGGCGTGGGCGAGCTCGGCATCTGCGGCGTCGGCGCGGCGGTGGCGAACGCCATCTACAATGCCTGCGGCGTGCGGGTGCGGGAATATCCGGTGACGCTCGACAAGTTGCTGCCGGAGATGCCGGCGTTCGTGTGATGTCTCTCTCCCCTCCCGCTTGCGGGAGGGGTCGGGGGAGGGACTGACGTGGTAGAAACGCCGTGAGGGTTCATCCCCTCCCCTGGCCCCTCCCGCAGGCGGGAGGGGAACGCATGCGGCGAGCGCCCCCCCTTTGTTGGCAGGATCTAGGCTGGCGCTCCGCCCCCGCCCCCGCTACAGCGCCCGCGGCGGGGGCCGGGCTGAGGGAGTGCATGGACCACCGCAACACCACCCGCCGCGTCCGCGCGATCGTGCGCCGGCATGGCCCCACCGCACCCTTCTGGCGGCGGCGGGTTGCCTTTCTCGGCGGTGCGATCGTGATCGGCCTGGTCGCCTTCGCCTTTGCCGAGGCCGCCGACTGGGCCGCGCGGCGCTTCACGATGCTGGAGCGGACCTGGTGGTGGCTCCCCCTGCTGCTCACCCCCGCCGGCTTCGCCTTCTTCGCCTGGGCGACCCGCCGCTTCGCCCCCGACGCGACCGGCTCGGGCATTCCGCAGGTGATGGCGGCGACGCGCGACGCCGAGCATGCGATGACCAGCCTTACCTCGGCCAAGACGGTGGTGCTGAAGCTTATCCTCACCATCGGCGCGGTGCTGGTCGGCGCCTCGACCGGGCGCGAGGGCCCCACCGTGCAGGTCGCCGCGTCGATCCTGGGCTATGCCCACCGGCTCGCCCGCGTGCCGATCCGCGCCTCGGTGTTCATCGCCGGCGGTGCGGCGGGCGTGGCGGCGGCGTTCAACACGCCGCTCGCCGGGGTCGCCTTCGCGATCGAGGAACTCGCCGCCGCCTATGAGCAGCGCATGGCGGTGCTGGTGATGGCGGCGGTGCTGATCGCCGGCATGACCAGCCTCGGCATCGCCGGCGACTATGTCTATTTCGGCGCGATGCGCAGCACGCTGCCGCTGTCGCAAGCGGTGCTTGCCGCGCCCGTGGCGGGGGTGGTGGGCGGCCTTGCCGGGGGGCTGTTCGCGCGGCTGATGCTCGCGGCGGGCGGATCGGACTGGCGGCCGCTGGTCGCGGTGCGGCGGCACAAGCTCGTCTTCGCCGCCGCCTGCGGGCTCGTCGTGGCGGTGCTCGGCGTGACCACCGGCATGACCTGGGGCACCGGCTATGACGCCGCCCGCGCCGCGATCACCGGCAGCGAGATCGCCTGGTGGTATGCTCCCGCCAAGTTCGCGACGACGCTCGCCACGGCCATTGCCGGCATTCCCGGCGGCATTTTCGCCCCGTCGCTATCGGTGGGCGCGGGCGTCGGCGACCTGGTCCGCCCGATCTTCCCCACGGCGCCCGGCGGGACGATCGTGCTGCTCGGCATGGTCGCCTATTTCACCGGCGTGGTGCGCGCGCCGCTGACCGCGGTGATCATCATCGCCGAGACCACCGCCAGCCGCGGGCTGATGCTCCCCCTGCTCGCCGCCGCGCTGATCGCCGACTTCACTGCGCAGCTGGTCTCGAAGGAACGGCTGTATCACGGCCTGTCGCTGCGCTTCGGCACCACGCAGGTGCAGCATGAATCGGACGACCGGGGGAACGGATCGGGCCCGCGCGCGTAACGATCCTGTGGTGGGCGCCCTTTCCTGGCGCCCCGATGAGGAGTTGCATGCCCGACCGGGACCCCGTTCTGCTGATGCCGCCCCCGGCGGATCTGCTCGATACCGCCAGCCTGTTCCTCGATTTCGACGGGACGCTGGTCGAACTCGCCGATCGCCCCGACGGCGTGGTGGTCGGCCCCACGCTGGTCGACCTGATCCGCGCGCTGGAGGAAAAGCTCGACGGCCGGCTGGCGCTGGTCAGCGGCCGCCCCGCCGGCGATCTGGCGGCGCTGTTCGGCGATCGCAGCCCCTCGATCGTCGGCAGCCACGGCATGGAATTTCGCTGGTCCGACGGCCGCCGCGAGCAGGCCGAGCGCCCCGCCGGGCTGGTCGCGGCGCTGGCGGCGATGCGCGCCTTTACGCAGGCCGAGGAGGGCGCCATTCTGGAGGACAAGCCGCTGGGCGCCGCGATCCACTACCGGCTCAACCCCGGGCTCGAGGCCGAGGCCATGGCGCTGGCCGAACGGCTGGCGGCCGAGCACGGCCTGTATCTGCAGCACGGCAAGATGATGGTCGAGGTGCGCACCGCGGGCGGCGACAAGGGCAGCGCGATCCGCACGCTGATGGCCGATCCCCGGTTCGCCGCCGGGCGCCCGGTGTTCCTCGGCGACGACGTGACCGACGAGCCCGGCTTTTCCGCCGTCGCGCTGCTCGGCGGCGCGGGCGTGCTGGTCGGCGCCCCCCGCCCCACCGACGCCCGCTATCGGATCGACGACGTGTCCGGCGTCCTTGCCTGGCTCGCCACTGCCGCCGGAGTGCATGCATGACCAATCTCGACCTCTGGCCGATCGGCAACTGCCAGGTCAGCGCGCTGATCGACCGCGCGGGCCGCTTCGTCTGGGGCTGCGTGCCCCGTGTCGACGGCGACCCGCTCTTCTCGGCGCTGGTCGGCGGCGAGGAGCCCGAGGGCGGCTATTGGGACATCGCGCTGGAAGGCGTGGTCTCGGTCGAGCAGCATTATCTGCGCAACGCCCCGATCCTGGTCAGCCGCCATACCGATGCGGCCGGCAACGCGATCGAGGTCACCGATTTCTGCCCGCGCTTCCAGCGCCTCGGTCGCGTCTATCGCCCGGTCGCCTTCGCGCGCATCGTCAAGCCGGTGGCGGGTAGCCCGCGCATCCGGGTGAAGCTGCGCCCCACCTGCGGCTGGGGCAAGGGCTGCAAGACGCGCATCGGCGGCTCGAACCACCTTCGCTATATGGTCGAGCCGATGACGCTGCGCCTCACCACCACCGCCCCGGTCGGCATGGTGGAGGAGGAGCGGGTGTTCCGCGTCGAAAAGCCGCTGCATTTCTTCCTGGGCCCCGACGAGAGCTTCAGCGGCGACGTCGCCGAGACGGTGGACGACATGCTGCTCAACAGCATCGCCGAATGGCAGCATTGGGTGCGCGGCCTTGCCATTCCGCTGGAGTGGCAGGAGGTGGTGATCCGCTCGGCCATCACCCTCAAGCTCTGCCAGCATGAGGAAACCGGCGCGATCGTGGCGGCCCTGACCACTTCGATCCCCGAACATGCCGGATCGCAGCGCAACTGGGACTATCGCTACTGCTGGATCCGCGACGCCTATTACACCGTGCAGGCGCTCAACCGGCTGGGCGCGCTCGATGTGCTGGAGACGTATCTCGGCTATCTGCGCAACATCGTCGACGATGCCC
Source organism: Sphingomonas sp. S2M10 (assembly GCF_012650175.1). GTDB lineage: Bacteria > Pseudomonadota > Alphaproteobacteria > Sphingomonadales > Sphingomonadaceae > Sphingomonas. The sequence continues at coordinate 24,336 of NZ_JAAILI010000048.1, read as the reverse complement.
GTGCCGAGCCGCGCGGCGGCCATATCCAGCCGCTCTACGGCGTGCTCGGCGAGGCGACGCTGGAGGAGCGCGAGGCACCCGATCTCGCCGGCTATCGCGGCATGGGCCCGGTGCGCGTGGGCAACCAGGCCTATGAGCAGGTCCAGCACGACGCCTATGGCCAGATCGTCCTGTCCAACGTGCAGGCGTTCTTCGACCAGCGGCTGTACCGGATCGCCAGCGTCGAGGATTTCGAATCGCTGGAACGCGTCGGCGAGCGCGCCTGGCAGCACCACGACTCGCCGGATGCGGGTCTGTGGGAGCTGCGCACCCGGCAAAGCGTCCATACCTATTCGGTGGCGATGTGCTGGGCGGCGTGTGACCGGCTCGCCAACGCCGCGCATGTCCTCAACCTGCCCGAGCGTCGCGACTTCTGGCAGCACCGCGCCGACACGATCCGCACGACGATCTTCGACAAGGCGTGGCGCGAAGACACGCAGCGCTTCTCCGCCACCTTCTCGGGCGACGATCTCGACGCCAGCCTGCTCCAGCTGCTGGAGATGCGCTTTCTGGCGCCCGACGATCCCCGCTTCGTCTCCACGCTGAAGGCGGTGGAGGAAGGCCTGCGCCGCGGCTCGACCATGCTGCGCTACGATACCGAGGATGATTTCGGCCTGCCGGAAACCGCGTTCAACTTCTGTACGTTCTGGTTGATCGAAGCGCTGCACATCACCGGCCGCACCGACGAAGCGCGCGCCTTGTTCGAGGAGATGCTGGGCAGACGGACCGCCGCCGGCCTGCTCTCCGAGGATATCGACCCCGTGACCGGGGAATTGTGGGGCAATTATCCCCAGACCTACTCGCTGGTCGGCATGATCAATTGCGCCGTCCTGCTGAGCAAGCCCTGGAGTTCGATCCGTTGAGCCGCCTAATCGTCATCTCGAACCGCGTTTCCGCGCCCACCGGCTCCAACTCCGGCGCGCAGGGCGGCCTTGCCGTCGCGCTGTCCGCGGCGCTGCGCGAAAATGGCGGAATCTGGTTCGGCTGGTCCGGCGAGCAGACCGACCAGTTCACCGGCCAGATCAGCATGCAGCGCAACCAGGGGGTGACCACCGCGACGGTCGACCTGGAAGAGCAGGATATCGACGAATATTATAACGGTTATGCGAACCGGACGCTGTGGCCGCTGTTTCACTACCGGATCGACCTGGCCGAATATGAGCGCGGCTTCGCCGGCGGCTATCAGCGCGTCAACGAACGTTTCGCCGAGACGGTTCGGCCGCTGATCGAGCCGGACGATGTCGTGTGGGTGCAGGACTATCACATGTTCCCGCTCGGCCAGGAGCTGCGCCGGCGAGGCTGCAAGAACCGCATCGGTTTCTTCCTCCACATCCCCTGGCCGCCGCGCCGGCTGCTCTCCAGCCTGCCCAAGGCGCACGAGCTGATCGAGACGCTGTTCGCCTATGACGTGATCGGCTTCCACACCCAGGAATGGATGGAGAGCTTCATCGATTTCGCCCGCGCCGAGATGGAAGCGGTGGTCCAGCCCGACGGCGTTCTGCGCATCGGCCTCAAGAGCGTGAAGCTAGTCGCCTGCCCGATCGGCATCGACGCCAAGGAGTTCGCGGCGCTGGCCGAGAGCGACGCCGCGCGCGAGACCTATCAGCAGATGCGCACCAGCTCGGTGGGCCGCTCGCTGATCGTCGGCGTCGACCGGCTCGATTATTCCAAGGGGCTGGAGGAGCGGTTCCTCGGGTACGAGCGCTTCCTCACGACCTATCCGGAGCAGCGCAAGGAAGTGTATCTGCTCCAGATCGCGCCGCCGTCGCGGGCGACGGTGGAGACCTATCAGCGCATCCGCAACACGCTGGAGGGGCTGTCGGGCAAGATCAACGGCGCGCATGCCGATCTGGACTGGGTGCCGCTGCGCTACGTCAACCAGGGCTATCCGCGCGACGTGCTGGCGGGCGTGTACCGCGCCGCCAAGATCGGCCTGGTCACCCCCTTGCGCGACGGGATGAACCTCGTGGCCAAGGAATATGTAGCTGCACAGGACCCGGAGGATCCGGGCGTCCTCATCCTCTCCAAATTCGCCGGCGCGGCGATCCAGATGGAGGAGGCGCTGCTGGTCAACCCCTATAGCGCCGAGGAAGTCTCCGACGCGATCTGCCAGGCGCTCAACATGCCGCTGGAAGAGCGGATCGCGCGCTGGCAGGCGCTGAAGGCGGGCGTCGACGAACAGGACGTGATGTGGTGGCTCAAGAAGTTCACCGACGAGCTCAGGAGCGTCCCGATGGAGACGGAGACCCGGCTTCCGGTCGAGGCGTGAAGTCGAGCAGCCCGCGGGTGCGGACCAGCGCCTCGGGCATCTCGCTGCGGATATAGGCGAGCAGCCCCTCGCGGATATCGCAGCGCAGGTCGAAGGCGGTGGAGGCATCCTTGGCCGTCATCAGCCCGCGCACCTCGATCGCCTCGGGCTTGGTGTCGGTCACCTGCAAGTTGCAGAAGCGGCCGTCCCAGCGCGGATTGGCCTTGACCAGTTCCTCCAGCTTGGCGCGCAGCCGGGGGATGTCGGCGGCCGGATCGAGATACCAGAACACGCTGCCGAGCAGCTGGCTGGTCTCGCGCGTCCAGTTCTGGAAGGGCTTCTCCAGGAATTGCGACACCGGCACCACCAGCCGGCGATCGTCCCAGATGCGCACCACGACATAGGTGAGGCGAATATCCTCGATCCGCCCCCACTCGCCCTCCACGATGACCACGTCGTCCAGCCGGATCGGTTCGGAAAACGCCATCTGGATGCCGGCGATCAGGTTCTTGAGCGCGGGCTGGGCGGCAGCGCCTACCGCCAGGGCGGCAAGGCCGGCCGAGGCAATCAGCGTCACGCCGATGCTGCGCACGCTGGGGATGCTCATCAGCATCAGGCAGAAGGTGATCGCCAGCACCACGAACACGATCACGCGGTGGAGGATCGACGCACGCGTCCGCCGTCGCCGGGCACGCAGATTGTTCTCCACGGTCACGTCGGCACGCAGCAGCACCCAATCGAACAGCACGCCGAGCAGCGCGACCAGCATCCAGCCGATCAGGCCGGGCACCAGCAATCCCGCGGCCTGCGCCCAGGCCCGCGTGCCGCCCGCGCCCAGGTTCAACCCGGGTTGCACGAAGGACAAGGCGATCGCGACCATCAGCCAGCGTGCCGGGCGGAATAGCCGGCGAATGACGATGTCGTCCAGCTGGGTGCTCGTCCGCCCCGCCGCACGCCGCGCCACGGCGAAGGCGAAGCGGTGGAGCAGCAGGGCCACCGCGACGGCGACGACAATGGCGGCGATGCTGGTCATCCAGCCTGGAAGCTCGGCGAAAAATCGCTGCAAGAGATGCTCCTGAAAAACGCGATGTGCGTTCCCAACCCGATTTCGCGCTGGACAGTTCCGGGTCTTCTCCGGTTCATTCCATTTCCAGAACGGTCAATCTGATTGGGGGAGCAGGATCCGAGATGCCCGACACCGTTACCGCACCGGGCGCCGCGCTGTTGCGACGTTCGCCGCTCTATGGGTGGTGGCAGCGCCACCTGGTCGGCAGCGTCGATCATGAAGCCGTGCTGTCGCGGATCTTCGACGAGGGCTGCCTCAGCCCGCGCTTCGCCTTCATGACGACGATGTCCGCCGGCATCGCGGTGCTCGGCCTGCTGCTGTCCTCCCCGGCCGTCGTGATCGGGGCGATGCTGATCTCGCCGCTGATGGGGCCGATCCTCGGCATCGGCTTCGCATTGGCGGTTTTCGATTTCCGGGCGCTGCGCCGGGCCCTTACCGCCTTCGCCGCAGGATCGGCCTTCGCGGTGCTGTTCACCGCACTGGTGGTGCTGTGCTCGCCGCTGAAGGACGCGACGCCCGAGATCCTCGCGCGTACCCGCCCCAATCTGTTCGACCTGCTTGTCGCGCTGTTTGCGGCGCTGGCGGGCAGCTTCGCGATCATCCGCAGCCGGGGCGACACCATCGTCGGTGTCGCGATCGCCACCGCGCTGATGCCGCCGCTTGCCGTGGTGGGCTTCGGCATCGCCACCGCGAACCTGCCGGTGCTGAGCGGCGCGCTGGCCCTGTTCGTCACCAACTTCCTCACCATCGCGCTTTCGGGCACGATCATGGCCCGGCTCTACGGCTTCGGCAGCGCGCTTTCGGCGCAGCAGAGCTGGACGCAGACCGGCCTGCTGCTGCTCAGCTTCGTGGTGATGGCGGTGCCCCTCGGCCTCGCTCTGAACCAGATTGCGCGCGAGGCGGTGACGGTCAACCAGATCCGCGCCGAGCTCGGCACCCGATTCGGTCCGGAGGCGCGGGTGACGCAGCTGGACGTCGCCTTCGATCGCGATCCCTGGGCGGTGCGGGCGGTGGTGATCGCTCCGCGCGACAAGGCGGCCGATCCGCGCGAACTGCGCGCCGCGATCGAGAAACGCACCGGGCGGTCGCTGGCACTCCAGGTCGATCAGATCCTGATCGATCCGCGCGAGGGCCCGGCGAAGCGCGAGGCGCTCGCCCGCGCCAACGCCGCCGCGGCGGACGATGTGCGCGATCAGAGCCGCGACGTCGCGCGCGTTGTGGCGGCACTCGCCGGCGTGCCCGAGGACCAGGTAACGATCGATCGCGATCACCAGCGGGTCGTGGCGGCGGCGGCCCCCATCCCCGATGCGGGACTGGCTAGCTACGAGGCGCTGGAAAAACGGGCAGGTGCCAGCGCGCCGGGCTGGCTGGTGGAGATCACCCCGCCACCGCTGCCCCTGCCCCCGCTGCGTGTGGATGCCAGGGAGGGGACGCTGTCGCCCGAAGCACAGGCAGCGGCGCGCCTTTCGGCCTGGGCATCGAAACGCTGGAATCGCCGGACGCTGGCGGTGCCGGGCCTGCCAGACTCGCCGCCGGAAGAGGGCAGCGGCGAACCGGCACCCCCGGCCGCGCAAAGGGCGCTGGCGATCGCCGCGATCCTGCAGGCCGAAGGCGTCGAAGCCCGCGCGGCGCCGCCGGCCGGGAACGTCTTCACCCTGCAACCGCCCGCGTCGCGTTGAACCGCGACGGCCGCGTAGCCGTACCGTATCGGTACAGACCGTGACTTCTACGGAATGGCGAGCGCCTTGCCGTGGGTCCACAATCCCTGCGAACGAGTCGCACATTAGACTGAGAAGGGTTGATGAACTCCCCCCAGACGGCCCCCCTTGCGAGCCATTTCCGCCTGCGTGCCGAGCAGGAGCGGGATCGCGCCACGCATGCGCCCAACGAGCGCCACAAGCAGCTGCACCTGGAGCTGGCCGCGATCTTCGAGCGCCGCGCCGCGGGCGACCCGATGTAATCCGCGACGGAAAAAGGCGGCGAACCAGGCCTGGTTCGCCGCCTTCCCTCTCCTCCTGCACGGCGGGGCGATCGCCCCGCCGCGGGATCAGTCCAACACCGTCAGGTCCGACGCAGGGTCGGAATGGAACTCGTGCCAGATGCCGTTGAGCACGGCGACCGCGACGGCCAGGCAGGTTCCCAAGATCCAGGCGAAATACCACATGGACGTTGCTCCTCAGTAAAGATCGGGGTTGAGACGCAGCTCTTCGCCGCTGACGCGGCCGAACATCACCTTGTACACCCAGGCGGTGTAGGCGAGCACGATCGGCAGGAAGATCAGCGTGCAGACCAGCATGATGAAGAGCGTGAGGTGGCTCGATGAGGCGTTCCAGGCGGTGAGGCTGGAGGCGGGATCGATCGCGCTCGGCAGGATGAACGGGAACATCGACAGGCCGACGGTGGCGATGATGCCGACATTTGCCAGCGACGAGCCGGTGAACACGAGCGTGCCGCTGCGGCTGCGGATGCCGATCAGCGCCAGCACGGGGCCGAGGAAGCCGAGCAGCGGGGCCGCCAGCATCCAGGGGTAGGTGGCGTAATTGGCGAGCCACGCGCCCGGCGCCCTCACCGTCTGGATCAGATGCGGGTTGGACGGGCCGTTCGGATCGACCACGCCGACCAGGCGATAGCCCATGTCGCCATAGGCGACGAAGGCGCCGCCGACCGCGAACAGCAGGATCGCAAGGATCGCCGCGGCGGTGCCGAAGCGCTGGGCGCGTTCCACCACGACGCCCTCTGCCTTGAGGCTCAGCCAGCCGGCGCCGTGGAGCACCAGCATCGCCACCGAGAGCAGCCCGGCCACCAGGCTGAACGGGGTGAACAGGCCGAGCAGCGTGCCTTCGTAGAAGGAGCGCATGTCGCTATCGAGCCGGAAGGGCGCGCCGAGCAGCACGTTGCCCACCGCCACGCCGAACACCAGCGCCGGCACGAAGCCGCCGACGAACAGCGCCCAGTCCCAGCGCGAACGCCAGGCGGCATCGGGCCGCTTGGAGCGGTATTTGAAGCCGACAGGCCGCAGGATCAGCGCCGACAGCACCAGGAACATCGCGAGGTAGAAGCCCGAGAAGCTGACCGCATAGACGAACGGCCAGGCGGCGAAGATCGCGCCGCCGCCCAGGATGAACCACACCTGGTTGCCTTCCCAGGTCGGGCCAACGGTGTTGATCACCATGCGGCGCTCTTCATCGGTGCGGCCCACGAACGGCAGCAGTGCCGCCGTTCCCAGGTCGAAGCCGTCGGTCAGCGCGAAGCCGATCAGCAGCACTCCCAGCAGCGCCCACCAGATCAGGCGCAACATTTCATAATCGAGCGGGATGGACATGTTCTTTCTCCTTGCTCGCGCTCATTCCGCGGGAACGGCGTGGAGCGGCCGCGGATCGGGTGCGGTCGGCACCGGGTCGTGTCGGGGTTGCCAGGGCTCGTAGGTCTCGGGCCCGTGCTGGATCGCCGCCAACATCAGGCGGAACTCGATCACGGCCATCACGCCGTACAGCGCGGTGAAGCCGATGATCGTGGTCCACAAGGCGGGCACGGTAAGGCTCGAGGTGGCGAGGAAGGTCGGCAGCACGCCGTCCACCGCCCAGGGCTGGCGCCCCACTTCGGCGACGACCCAGCCGAACTCGATCGCGAGCCAGGGCAGCGGGATGATCCACATCGCCGCGCGCAGGAACCACTTGCGGTGAAAGCGGCGCGTATTGGCGTAGTAGAGCGCGGCGGCGAAGAAGGCGATGAAGAAGAAGCCCAGCGCGGCCATGCCGCGGAACAGCCAGAACACCGCCGGTACGTTGGGAACGGTCGACCAGGCGGCGCGATCCTTCTGCGCGGCGGTTGCCTGGCGCGGATCGGCGACCCAGCGCTTGAGCAGCAGGGCATAGCCGAGATCGCCCTTGGCCGCCTCGAACCTGGCGCGCGCGGCGAGATTGGTGCGATCCGTCTTCAGCGTCTGCAGCGCATCATAGGCGATGAGGCCGCTTTCGATGCGCAGCCGCGCCTTGCCGACCAGCGGGTAGATGCCTTCCACCTGGCCGGTCAGGCTGCGCGTGCCGATCAGGCCCAGCACATAGGGCACCTTGACCTGGAAATAGGTCTCGCGGCCCTGGTTCGACGGCAGGCCGAACACGGTGATCCCCGCCGGCGCCGCCTCGGTGTGCCATTCGGCCTCGATCGCGGCGAGCTTCATCTTCTGGTTGTCGGTCAGCGCATAGCCGCTCTCGTCACCGAGCACGACGACCGACAGCGACGCCGCCAGGCCGAACGCCGCCGCCACCGCGAAGCTGCGCTTGGCGAGCTCCAGATGCCGGCCACGCAGCAAATAGTAAGCGGAGATGCCGAGGACAAACACGCTCGCGCAGACATAGCCGGCGCTGACGGTGTGGACGAACTTGGCCTGCGCGACGGGATTGAAGATCACCGCCATGAAGTCGACGACTTCCATGCGCATCGTCTCGGGATTGAACACCGCGCCCGCCGGGTGCTGCATCCAGCCGTTCGCGACCAGGATCCACAGCGCCGACAGGTTGGTGCCGAGCGCGGTAAGGAAGGTCACCATCAGATGCTGGCGCTTCGACAGACGATCCCAGCCGAAGAACATCAGGCCGACGAAGGTCGCTTCGAGGAAGAAGGCCATCAGCCCCTCGATCGCCAGCGGCGCCCCGAAAATGTCGCCCACATAGTGCGAGTAATAGGACCAGTTGGTCCCGAATTCGAATTCCATCGTCAGCCCGGTTGCGACCCCGAGGACGAAGTTGATGCCAAATAGCTTGGCCCAGAAACGGGTGATGTCCCTCCAGATCGGGCGATCGGTAACGACATAGACGCTTTCCATGATCACGAGGATGAAGGAAAGGCCCAGCGTCAACGGCACGAACAGGAAGTGGTACATCGCTGTCAGCGCGAATTGCAGGCGCGACAGCTCTACGACTGCCATATCCATAGATTGTGTCCTCAGCAAAGAGCCGGTATTCGCGGCCTAGGCTTCGGTGGCGCCACCGCCTATGCGGAACATCCCCTATTCCGTTGCAGTGCGGAAATCGCTTGTACATTTTGTCTCATATGGCGCTTCAAAAACAGGCCGGGTGCGCCTGGATCATCGACTTGGGCGGCGCGGCGCTGTTCGCCTGGGGCATCGCCGACGGCGTCGCCGCGGCGGCGGCAGGGCATGCCGTTCCCGCAGCCGCCTTCGGCGCGATGCTGGGCGGCGGGCTGGTGCGCGCGGCGACGGCCTGGGGCGTGCCCCTGCTGGCCGTGCGCGGCGCGCAAGCCGCAACGACGCCGCTCCGCCGCAGCTTGGTCGAGCGCCTGCTCGGCAGCGGCGCCGCCCCGTCGAGCGGACAGTCGGCGGTGCTTGCGATCGACCATGTCGCCACGATCGAGGGCTATGAGACCCGCTTCGTGCCTGCACGGGTTGCCGCCGCCGCCGCGCCGCTGGTGGCGGCGGCGATCATCGCCTGTACGAGCCTGGTTGCTGCGGCCATCCTGATCGGCACGCTGATCCCTTTCGTCTTGGGCATGATCCTCGCGGGTACGGCCGCCCGGCGGGCTTCGGAACGGCAGCTCGAAGCGCTGGGCGACTTGTCGGACCTGTTCGTCGATCGGGTCCGCACCCTGCCGATCCTGCGCCATTTCGCCGCCGAGGAGCGGATCGCGCGGCAGGTCGGCACCGCGACGCGCGAGGTTGCCGCGCGCACGGTGGCGGTGCTGCGCGTCGCTTTCCTGTCAAGCGCGGTGCTGGAGTTCTTCTCGGCGCTCGCGGTGGCGCTGGTGGCGGTCTATTGCGGGTTCGGCCTGCTCGGCCTGCTGCCCTTCCCCGCCCCCGAGACGCTGACGCTGCGCGACGCCTTCTTCGCGCTCGCGATGGCGCCCGAATTCTACCTGCCGATGCGGCGGCTGGCGGCGGCATATCACGACAAGCAGCTCGGCGAAGCGGCGCGCACGGCGATCGCGGCGGTGCCGGAGGTGCTGGCGCCGGCCGCCGCGCCGGCGATGTTCGTGGGCGTGGAGGCGAAGGCACTGGTGATCGCCTGGCCGGGTCGTACGATCGGTCCGGTCAGCCTGTCGATCGGCACCAGCGGCCTGCTCGCGCTCACGGGCCCCACGGGCAGCGGCAAGACCAGCCTGCTCGCGGCAATCGCCGGCCAGATCGCGCCGAGTGACGGCAGCCTGCGCTTCCTGTCGCCCGAAGAAGCACCGCCCTCCCTCCCCGCTGCGTTCCCCTCCCGATTGCGGGAGGGGAGCGAAAGCTGCACCGCCTGGGCCGCGCAGCACCCGCTGATCCTCCCCGGCACGCTGCGCGACAACCTCGCCCTCGCCGCGCCCGACGCCTCCGACGCCGACCTGCTTGCCGCAATCGACCGCGTCGGCCTGGCCCCGATGCTCGCCCGCCGCGGTACCGGCTTGGACCTGCCCCTCGACCATCGCGGCTCTGGCCTGTCCGGCGGCGAGCGGCGCCGCCTCGGCCTCGCCCGCGCATTGCTGGCGAACCGCCCGCTGCTGCTCGCCGATGAGCCGACCGCCGATCTCGATGCCGACAGCGCCGCCGCGATCACCGCGCTGCTCCGTGCCATCGCAACCGAGCGCGCGGTGATCGTCGCCACCCATGATCCGCGCCTGATCGCCATCGCCGATAGCGAGGTGACGCTGTGAACCCCTTGCCCCTCGCCGCCCCGGAGCGCCGCACGCTCCGCCAGGCGCTGGTCTGCGCCACGATCGCCGGGCTGGCATCGATCCTGCTGCTGGCGCTCTCCGGCTGGTTCCTCACCGGCGCCGCGATGGCGGCTGCGGGCGGCGCGGCGGCGGTGGCGGCGTTCAACTATCTGATCCCCAGCGCCGCGATCCGCGGGCTCGCGATCCTGCGTACGGGCGGCCGGTATGGCGAACGCCTGCTCTCGCATCAGGCCGCACTGACCGCGATGGCCGATTTGCGCGGGCGACTGTTCGGCAAACTCGCCGCGCAGGACAGCCGCACCGCGCCCGATCTCGCCGGCGGCGACGCCAGCGCCCGGCTGATCGGCGACATCGAGGCGCTGGAAGACCTGGTCGTCCGCCGCCCGAGCCGCCCCGCCAGTCTCGCCGCCGCCTGCTTCGCCGTGGCGCTGGTCGCGCTGGCCGGCTGGAAAGCCGCACTGGCGCTGGCGCTGCTGCTCGCCGCGCTGCCGCCACTGCTCACGCTCGCCGCGCGCCGCCTCACCGCCGGTCCGGCCGCCGAGGCCGCCGAAGCCCTCGGCGCCCTCCGCACCGCCTTTGTCGACTATGCCGCCGCCCGGCCCGAGATCATCGCCTATGGCCTTGCCCAGCGCGTGGCGGACACGATCGCCGACCTCTCCCGTCCGCTCGACCGCGCCCGTGCGGCGCTCGCCCGCGGCGACGGCGCGGTCGCGGGGTTGCTCGCCGGCTATGGCGCGCTGACCGCGGCGATCGTCTTCGCCCTGTCCGACGCGAGCGCTCCGATTCGCGCGCTGGCGCTGCTCGCCTCCGCTGCGTCGGTCGAGGCGATGGCCGCCTTTGCGCGCACCGCGCTGCGCCAGGTGAGCGTCGAGCAGGGTCTCGCCCGCCTTGCCACGCTCGCCGAACTGCCCGGGGATCTGGTCGCCGAAATCGCGACGGAGCGCGATCCCAGGCCGATCGCCCTCGGCAGCCGCCTCCTCGCAGCGGGCGCCCGCGTGGCGATCACCGGCGCCTCGGGCACCGGCAAGACCCGGCTGATCGAGGCGCTGGCGGGGCTGCGCGCGCCGGTACACTCCCTCGCGCTGGACGGGACGCCGATCGCGCAATGCAGCGCCGATGCGCTCCGCCGCCAGTTCGCGCTCGCGCCGCAGGACGCGGTGCTGATCGCCGGCTCGATCGCCGACAACCTCCGGGTCGCCCGGCCCGGCATCACCGAGGCGGCGATGTGGGAAGCGCTGCATACCGCCTGCCTCGATGCGACCGTGCGCGCGATGCCCGCCGGGCTGGAGACGTCGCTGGCGGAAGCCGGCGGCACGCTCTCGGGCGGCGAGCGCAAGCGCCTGTCGCTCGCCCGCGCGCTGCTCGCCGGGCGACCCTGGCTGCTGCTCGACGAACCCAGCGAGGGGCTGGACGCCGCGACCGAGGCAGCTTTGGTGACCCGCCTCGACGCCTGGCTGACGGCGACCGGCACCGGCCTGGTGCTCGTCTCGCACCGCCCCGCCCCGCTGGCGCTCGCCGCCGACCGGATCGACATCGCCGCCATCGCCCAATGATATATTGAAACATCCGCGTTGCTGCAGTACCGCATTGCGGATGCGCGTCTTCCGCATCCCTGGTCTGTTGGTCCGGCTGCTGCCGGCGCTGCTGCTGGCGTTCGCGCTGTGCTGGCAGGCGGGGATCGTCCGTGCACATGTGCATCCGGCACAGGGCTGGGTCGCGACGACGCACGCGCACCACGCGCCCAAGCAGAGCGACGACGATGAGGATTGCCCGCTCTGCGACGAGGTGGCGTCGGCAGCCGCCTATCTTGCGTCCACACCGCCCACCGTTGCACCGCCGCTGCCGGCAAGCGAATGGCATGCGGCCATCACCGCCGATCCGGCACCGCGACTCGTCCGTTCGCACGCCTGGCGCAGCCGCGCACCGCCCAAACTCCCCGCCTGACCAACAACTTGCGCCGCCTTTCGCGGCGCCCCCCAGGTTCACGGAGTTTTCCCATGCGTACTGCCCTTCTCGCGGGCGCGGCGATCGTCGCGTTCGTCCCCCATGCCTTTGCCGACCCCGATCCGCAGCAGGCCAACGACAAGAACGTCATCATCGTCACGGCGGCACCCTATGCGGTGTCCAGCGATGAGGTGCCGACCATCGTCACCCATGTCGATCGCGACCAGATCCTGCGCAGCGGCGGATCCAGCATCAGCGATGTGCTGGCGCAGGAGCCGGGCATCGCGGCGACGACCTTCGCCAACGGTGCCAGCCGGCCGATCATCCGCGGCATGGACGCGACGCGCGTGCGCATCCTGGAGAACGGCGCCAGCAGTTCGGACGTCTCCGACATCGGGCCGGACCACGGCATCCCGGTCGATCCGTTCTCGGCGCAAAGCATCGAGGTCGTTCGCGGCGCGGGCACGCTGCGCTATGGCAGCCAGGCGATCGGCGGCGTGGTAAACGTGCTCAACAATCGCGTGCCGACGAAGCTGCCGAGCGCACCGCTCTCGGGCGAGGCGGAGGGGAGCTACGGCACCGTGTCGAATGTCGGCGAAGGCGGTGCACTGGTCGATGCCAAGCTCGGCTCGGTCGCGCTCCACGCCGATGGCTTCTACCGCGACGCCGGCGATTACGACACGCCGCTCGGCACCCAGCAGAACAGCTTCTTCCGCGGCCATGGCGCCTCGGTGGGCGGCTCCTATTTCTTCGGCGGGAACGATGCGAGCCATGTCGGCCTGTCGGTCAGCCAGTATAATTCCAAATACGGCATTCCCAGCGACACCACGTTCATCGACATGCGTCAGACCAAGGTGATGTCGCGCGACGTGTTCGCGGTGGACACCGGCCCGCTCAAGTCGATCAACCTCGATGCCAGTTATGCGGACTATACCCATGACGAGAAGGAACCGGACGGCACGATCGACACGACCTTCCGCAACAAGGAATTCGACGGCCATCTCGAATTCCTGCTGAACCCGCTGGGGCCGATCCGCGATTCGGCGATCGGCTTCGAGCTGCAGAACCGGAAATTCTCCGCGATCGGTGAAGACAGCAGCTATCTGTTCCCCACCACGACGCAGAGCGAAGCGGCCTATCTGTTCACCGAACTGCCGGTGACCGATATTCTCCATCTCCAGGCGAGCGGCCGGGTGGAGCATGTCCGCACCGAGGGCACGCCGGCATCCGACGTGTTCACCGCGCGCGAGTTCACGCCGGTCAGCGGCGCGATCGGTGGGCTGCTCGATGTCGGCAGCCATGTGAAGCTGGGTCTCACCGGCTCCACCACGGGCCGGGCGCCCGCGATCACCGAGCTGTTCGCGCGCGGCGGCCATGACGGCCCCAACACGTTCGAGACGGGCGATCCGAACCTCCGGATCGAACGCGCCAACTCGGTCGAGGCGACGGTGCGGGTGAACCTCGACCGCTTCCACTTCGACGGCAGCGCCTATTCGACCTGGTTCGACAACTACATCTATGGCGACCTCACCGGCCGCACCTGCGACGACGACGGCGTCTGTGCAGTGGACGGCGACGGCGACCTGAAGGAACTCAACTATCGCCAGCAGGGCGCGCATTTCCGCGGGCTCGAAGGCAAGGCCAGCTATGATCTCTTTCATGCGCACGATCGCATGCTGCAGCTGACCGCGCTGGCGGATTATACCCGCGCGACGCTGGACAGCGGCGGCAACGTGCCCCGCATCCCGCCCTATCGCCTCGGCGGCGGGATCAACTGGCTGAGCCCGACATTGGATGCGGCGGTGCAGTTCGTCCATGCCGGCAAGCAGACCAGGTTCGGCGCGTTCGACACCAAGACGCCGGGCTACAACAACCTCAACGCGCAGATCGCGGTGCGCCCGTTCAAGTCGCAGCCGGGGATCGAGTTCGCGATCGTCGGCCAGAACCTGACCGACGAGGTGCAGCGCAACGCCGCTGCACTCAACAAGGATCTGGTGGTCCAGCCGGGCCGCAACGTGCGCTTCATGGTGAAGATCGCGACCTTCTGATCGCGGGGGGGCATCGGTCGGCTCAGGCCGGGCGATGCCCCTTGCGCCATTTGGTCCACAAGTGCCGGGCCAGCATCGTCGGCGGCATCCGCAGCCAGTGCGAGCGCATGTAGAAGCCGAGCTGGATTGTCTTGCGCGTCGAGCGGCCCCACCCGTCTCGCGCGGTCAGCCGGCGATGGAACAGGGGATCAAGCATGTCCCAGCCCCGCCATTCCGGCGGTGCCTCGGTGCCGTAGAGCCGTATCGACTGCCGGACGGCGCGCGCCATCGCAGCACCCAGCCCGTGGTGGGCGGCGCGTTCGGCCAGCCCCTCGAACCCGAACTCGCCGAGCAGGCAGTGGATATCCCACAGGTTGCGCATGCCGCCCGCCAGATCGCCGTCGGCGAACAGGTGCGCGGCGGCATGGCAGAGCATGTCCTGCGAGGACAGGATGCGCAGGCCGTTCTCCAGCGCCGCGCTGTCCGCCAGCAGCGCCGCTGCATCGGGCCGAACCTGCGCGGTAAGCGGCAGGATCGTGTGGTGCACGTCGATCATCTTGTCGCGGTCACGGTGGATCAGCGGCGGCAGCTCGTGCATCCAGCGGCGATAATAGGCGTCGTCATAGGGATCGGGCTTCACCCATTCCCAGCCAGCGGCGAGCAGCGCCGCTTCCACCGCAGGGAGCGCGTCCCGCGGCACGAGGATGTCGAGGTCGCCGATCACGCGGCCCACCGCGGGCGACAGGCCCGCCGCCGCGAACGCCGTGCCCTTCAGCAGGACGACCGGCACGTCGAGCCCCGCGAGCGCCCGGCGCGCCATCTCCGCCTCCCACAGCGCCGCAGTGCGTCCCTGTTCGGCGGCGGCGATCGCGTCTGCCACCAGCCGCGCCGCCGCACCGGGCATCGGCAGCCCGGCGATGCGATGCGCGAGCGTTCCCGCCAGTTGCTCCGCCCGCGCCACGGCCCATAGCGCGTTCCAGTTGGAGGGCGCGAGGTCCACGACCGCACCCGGATTGCGCAGCACACCGGCAAGCAGCAGCGCCGGGTTCATGCCAGCGCCTCCACCAGGGCGAGCGCGGTTTGGGCGTCGGGATAGTCGATCGCCCGCGCGGGCACGGTTTGCACCAGCCGGGTCAGTGCCTCGAAGCCGCGCTCGGCGAGCGACACATAGTTGGTGGAGGACTGGGTAAGCCGCACGAACGCCTCGCTCGGCAGAACGGGCCGCTCCGCCGCCTCGAAGCCGAAGCGGGGGAAGAGGATCAGGCTGGGCTCCGCGGGCATGCCCATCGCCGCGATGGCGCGCGCATCGGGCACCAGGTGCCGGATCGTGCCCTTGGGCGTCCCTTCCAGCACCGGGCCGAAGCGGGCACCGGGCACCGCCTGCGCCACCACGTCGATCGCCTCGTTCTTCAGGCTGATCAGTCGCGGAAAGGCGTGGGCGAGGCCGGTCGCGCAGTCGATCAGCGCGAACTCGTCGCCCATCAGTCGCCAGCCACGTCCCATGAGGAGCGCCGCCAGCGTCGACTTGCCCGCCCCGGAAATGCCGGTCATCAGCACCGCGCGGCCCTCCCGCTCCACTATCGAGGCGTGGAGCAGCAGGTAGCGGCGCAGCCCCAGCGCCATTTGCAGGTTCATGCCCATCTCGGCGGCGAGCAGTCCCTGCGCCAGCGGCAGCGGCGCGGCATCGGGGATCACGAAGTCACCGCCGATTTGCACCGAGGGGCGCAGCACCCGCCGCCACGGACGCGCGGCGAACAGATGGACGTTGAAGTCGGCGATGCCGTCCCGGGACCCGGGATAATCGCGATAGAGATCGTCGAGCGCCGCGATCGGGCGGCGCCAATGGCTGCCGATGCGAAAGCCGATCGGCCCGATCCGCAGGTGCTTCAGATGGTGCATGTCCGCTCCACCAGCCCGGCGCCGACCAGCTCGTCCAGCCGCACCGCCAGTGCGGCCGGATCGGGATCCTCGAGATCGAACCGCTCGGCGAGTATCGCCAGCAGCCCGGCCACGTCGCGCGGTCCCTCGTGCAGGATGTCGAGGATCTCCGGTACCGGCGCGTCGACGATGTGGGTGATGCCGGAGGCGCGATGGTAGATGAGCGTCAGCGCATCCAGCGGTACGATGCGCAGGGTCTCAGGGTCCGCGGCGCGATAATACACCGCCCGGCCCCGTCAGCCGCGCGGCATCTGCAGCGAGGCGAAGCAGGTGAAACCGCTGGTCCCGCGCTGCAGGCGGCGAATATAGTTGGTATAGGCACGGCTCGCCTGCGGATCGGTGCCGGGCAGCGTGCCGCCGTTCAGCGCGCGCTTCACGTCCTGCGCCTTGAAGCTGCGCCCTGGGGCGGGAAAGGCACCGCGCGTACGGGCCGGGACCACACGGCCATCGGGCGCGATATAGCTGCCGGCGCGACCGGGATCGGTCACCGGAATCTCGCACTGCATGATCGAGGCATTGGTCTGCGCCAGCGCCGGGCGGATCGAGACGATCGCCGCAGCGCTTGCCGCGCCCAGCATCAGCGCACGCCGACGCGTCGGCCGGTCTTCGGGTTCACAATCGTCCATCGCCTTCTTCTTCTGCGCCGGCGCCCATTTCGCAATCGTAAATACGGGCTCGTCTTGGGACGATCGCGCGCTAGAAGGCGCACATGCTTTCGGCCCAAGGCTTCCGAATCGTCCTCGCGATGGGCGTCGCCGCTCTCTCGGCGCTGGTGGGCTTCCTGCTCAACGGCGACCTGCAGGTGGCGCTGCTGCTGCTGGTGGGCGCGGTGGCATCGGTGCTGGTGGTGGCCATCGGCGGGGACCCGGCGCCGCCGCCGCGCGACGACGCCGCGGCGGCCGATCGGGATCCGGCATTCGGCGAAGTCATCGAGGCGATCGCCGAGCCGGTGCTGGTGATCGCCGCCACCCGCGTGATCGCGGCCAACGCCGCTGCCCGCGCGCTTTTGGGCGAACATATTCTCGGCGAGGACGTGCGGCTGGCGATCCGCCATCCCGCCGCCGCCGAGCGTCTGCTCGATCCGAGCGAGGACCATAGCGCCGCACCTATTCATCTAGTCGGCCTGGGCACGCGCGAGCAGCGCTGGGAAATGCGCGTTCGCACGCTGGAGACCGGCGAGCGCGTCGTCCATCTGGTCGACCGGACCGGCAGCTATACCGCCGATCGGATGCGCGTGGATTTCGTCGCCAATGCCAGCCACGAGCTGCGCACGCCCCTCGCCTCGCTGCTCGGCTATGTCGAGACGCTGGCCGACGGCGCGGGCGAGGAGCCGGAGATCCGCCAGCGGTTCCTCAAGATCATGCACGACGAGGCACGGCGCATGGACCGGCTGATCAGCGACCTGATTTCGCTCAGCCGGATCGAGGCGGAAAAATATCGCACGCCCGCCGAATCGGTGCAGCTGGCCGACCTGATCCCCCAGGTCTGCGCCGAACTGTCCGCCAATCCTCGCGCGGGCGATCTGGTGACCGAGATCGAGACGGTGGCGCCGGTTCGCGGGGATCGGACCCAGCTGAGCCAGCTGCTCCACAACCTGATCGGCAATGCGATGAAATATGGCCGCCCAGGTACGCCGGTGACCGTCTCGCTGCGCAGCGAGGGGGATACGATGGTGCGGTTCTCCGTGGCCGATCAGGGCGAAGGCATTCCGCCGGAACATATCCCGCGCCTCACCGAGCGCTTCTATCGCGTCGATTCGGGACGCAGCCGCTCGCTCGGCGGCACCGGCCTGGGCCTCGCGATCGTCAAGCACGTAGTGGAGCGCCACCGCGGCCGGCTCGATATCGCCTCCACCGTGGGCGTCGGCACAACCGTCGCCGTTCGACTGCCGATCGAGCCCAATGTCATAAAGCCGTAACGCGTTTGCCGGATGGGGCATATCGCGGACGAAGGGCACGCCCGCGATCCAACGCACCCATTCTCGAGGACAGGAGGTGACGATGCTCGGTCGTCTTGCTCTGATCGCATTCAGTGCGCTTGCGCTTTCCTCGTGTGACGGCAGCGCCACGCGCGAGATTCGAGTCGTCGGCTCGTCGACGGTCTATCCCTTCACCACCGCCGTCGCCGAAGCCTTTGTCAACGCCAAGAGCGGCCGCAAGGCCCCCGTCGTCGAGTCGATCGGCAGCGGCGCGGGCATCCGCCGCTTCTGCGAAGGCGTCGGCGCGCAGTTTCCGGACATCGCCAATGCCTCGCGCCGCATGACGCGCAACGAATATGATCGCTGCCAGACCGACAAGGTGGGCGACATCATCGAAGTCGTGATCGGCCTGGACGGCGTCGCGCTCGCCGAGTCGAACCAGGGGCCCAAGCTCCAGCTCACCAAGAAGGACATCTACCTCGCGCTGGCCGCCAATCCGGACGGCAAGCCGAACACCGCCAAGACCTGGAAGGACGTGAACCCGGCCCTGCCCGCGATCCCGATCCTGGTCATGGGCCCGCCTTCCACCAGCGGCACGCGCGACGCCTTTGTCGAGCTGATGCTGGAGCCCGGCTGTATCGAGGCCTATCCCGAAGCCGAGAAGCTGAAGGCCGCCGCCGATCCGGCGCAATTCGACACCGCCTGCCGCCGCATCCGTGACGACGGCCCCTATGTCGACAAGGGCGAGAACGACAATCTGATCGTCCAGGGCCTGGCGCAGAACCCGAATGCGCTCGGCATCTTCGGCTATTCCTATCTCGAGGAAAACCAGAACCGGCTGCACGGCGTGCCGATCGAAGGCGTTGCGCCGACCTATGACACGATCGCCAACGGCCATTATCCGGGTGCCCGCCCGCTGTACCTCTACATCAAGAAGCGCCACCTCAAGGCGGTGCCTGGGCTGAAGGACTTTCTGACGCTCTACTCGACGATGTGGGTTCCCAAGGGGCCGCTGGTGAAGCGCGGCCTGATCGCCGCACCGGAGAAGTTGCGCGAGCGCATGGCGGAGCGCATCGCACTCGAACTTCCGCTCGACCCGACCGAGCTGCACTGACATGAACGATGTGAATCCGGTGTTGGCCGGGCCTGGGTACAACGCTGAAGTGGTTGTTCGGTGAACGTTTTCGCGCTTTCCTTCCTGATCCTGGGCCTGGGCCTGATCGGCTGGCTCACCGCCCGGGCCCGCGCCGTCCGGTTCGACCGTGGCGGCCGCAAACGTCTGCATTCGCTGCCGGCCCAGCATGGCTGGTTCGTCGCGATGTGGACGATGCTGCCGCCGCTGCTGTTCCTTGCGGTCTGGTCGGCGGTCAGCCCGTCGCTGGTCCGCCAGACGGTGTTGCAGAGCCCTGCCGCCGCCGGCCTGTCCGACTTTGCCTTCGAGCGCGATTCGGTGCTCGCCCAGGCGCGCGCCATTGCCGAGGATCCGTTCGCCGGCGACGGCGATCCCCTGGCGCAGCAGCTCGCGCCGGTGGTCAGCGCCGCGCGCACGCGCTACGCCTGGATCGGCAGCGCTGCGGCGGTGTTGCTCGCCTTTGCCGGCGCCGCCTTCGCGATCACCCGAATCCGCCCCGATTTCCGCGCCCGCTCCAAGGTGGAGCGCACGCTGATGCTGGTGCTGCTGGTCGCCTCGCTGATCGCGATCTTCACCACGCTCGGCATCTTCGTCTCGCTGTTCTGGGAATCGACCCGCTTCTTCGCGCAGGTGCCGATCACCCAGTTCCTGTTCGGCACCCATTGGAGCCCGCAGGTCATCGACGCCAAGAACCCCGGCGCGTCGCTGGGCGCGGTGCCGTTGTTCTGGGGCACCTTCTTCATCGGCGCGGTGATCGCGATGCTGGTCGCCATCCCGTTCGGGCTGATGAGCGCGGTGTACCTCACCCAATATGCCTCACCGACCACCCGCCGCTGGATGAAGCCGACGCTGGAGATGCTCGCGGGCGTGCCGACCGTGGTCTATGGCTATTTCGCCGCGCTGACCGTCGCGCCCGCCGTGCGCAAGCTGGCGGTTGCGCTGGGCGACCCGTTCGCCTCGTCGGAAAGCGCGCTCGCGGCCGGCCTGGTGATGGGCGTGATGATCATCCCCTTCGTCTCGTCGATGGCCGACGATTCGCTCGCTGCGGTGCCCACCGCAATGCGCGACGGCAGCCTTGCGATGGGCGCGACGACCAGCGAGACGATCTCCCGTGTGCTGGTGCCCGCCGCGCTGCCGGGCGTCGTCGCGGGCGTGCTGCTCGCGGTCAGCCGCGCGATCGGCGAGACGATGATCGTGGTGATGGCCGCCTCGGGCGCCGCGACGATCACGCTCAACCCGCTGGAGAGCGCGACCACCGTCACCAAGCAGATCGTCGACCTGCTCACCGGTGAGGCCGAGTTCGACAGTCCGAAGACGCTCGCCGCCTTCGCGCTGGGCCTCACGCTGTTCGTCATCACCCTGCTGCTCAACATCGTCGCGCTCCGCGTCGTGAAGAAGTATCGCGAAGCCTATGAGTAAGCCCGCCATCCCGCTGGACGCCCGCCAGCCCACCGACTGGCGGAGCGCGGCGATGCAGAAGCGCATCCGCCGCCGCTACGGGGCCGAGCGGCGCTTCCGCTTGCTGGGCGCCGCCGCGGTACTCCTCTCTGCGGCGTTTCTCGCGTTTCTCCTGCTCACCATGGTGGCGCAGGGCTGGCGCGGCTTCACCACCACCCAACTGGCGCTGCCGATCGACCTCAAGGCTGCGGGCATGAAAATCACCCGCGACCAGCTGAGCAGCCCCGCCGCCGACCTTGCCCTGGCGAGCGGTGGCCTGGAGGATGCGGTGCAAAACGCCGCTGCCGCCGCCTTCGGACCCGATGGCGCCACCTATCTGGCGCCGAGCGCCTGGGTGTCGGTGCGCGACGCGATCAAGCGCGATCCGGGCATGCTGGAGCGCCGAACGGTTGTCCGCGTCCCGGCCGCGACAGGATTCGACCAAGCGCTGACCGGCGCTGGCGATCCCATGATGGAGGCCGGCGTCGCCCGGCTGACCCGCCAGGACGCCATCCATCGCGGCTTCAACTGGACCTTCCTCCACGAATCGGATTCGACCGATCCGGTCGCGGTCGGCATCTGGGGGGCGCTCAAGGGCTCGTTGCTCACCATGGCGATCACCTTCCTGATCGCCTTCCCGGTGGGCGTGCTCTCGGCGATCTATCTCGAGGAATATGCACCCAAGAACCGCTGGACCGACCTGATCGAAGTGTCGATCAACAACCTCGCGGCGGTGCCCTCGATCATCTTCGGCCTGCTCGGGCTCGCCGTGTTCCTCGGCACCTGGGAAATCGGCGGACGTCTCTACGGCCCGATGCTGCCCCGCTCGGCACCGCTGGTCGGCGGTGTGACGCTGGCGCTGATGATCATGCCCGTCATTGTGATCGCCAGCCGCAACGCGATCAAGGGCGTGCCGCCGTCGATCCGCGACGCCGCGCTGGGAATCGGCGCGAGCCCGATCCAGGTGGTGTTCCACCATGTCCTGCCGCTGGCGATGCCGGGCATCCTCACCGGCACGATCATCGGCATGGCGCGCGCGCTGGGCGAGACCGCGCCGCTGCTGCTGATCGGCATGCGTGCCTTCATCGTCACGCCGCCCGGCGGCTTCACCGATCCTTCCACCGTGCTGCCGGTGCAGATCTTCCTGTGGTCGGATGAAGTCAGCCGCGGGTTCGTCGAAAAGACGAGCGCCGCGATCCTGGTGCTGCTCGCGGTGCTGCTCGCGATGAACGGGCTCGCCATCTATCTTCGCAACAAGTTCGAGACCCGCTGGTAATGACCGTCGCCTCCCCCGCCCCCCACAAGATGTCGGCCCGCGGCGTCAGCGTCTTCTATGGCGACAAGCAGGCCGTGAAGGACGTGTCGATCGACGTCGACATGGACAAGGTCACCGCCTTCATCGGCCCGTCAGGCTGCGGCAAGTCGACCTTCCTGCGCACCTTCAACCGGATGAACGATACCATCGCCAGCGCGCGCGTGGCCGGCGAAATCACGCTGGACGGCGAGGACATCTATTCGCCGGACATGGACGTCGTGCAGCTCCGCGCCCGCGTGGGCATGGTGTTCCAGAAGCCGAACCCGTTCCCCAAGTCGATCTTCGAGAATGTCGCCTATGGGCCGCGAATCCACGGCCTTGCGACGTCCAAGAGCGACCTGGAGGCAATCGTCGAGCGTTCGCTGAAGCGCGCCGGGCTGTGGGAGGAAGTGAAGGACCGCCTGTCCGACAGCGGCACCGCGCTGTCCGGCGGCCAGCAGCAGCGGCTGTGCATCGCCCGCGCGATCGCGGTCGACCCCGAAGTGATCCTGATGGACGAGCCGGCCAGCGCGCTCGATCCGATCGCCACCGCCAAGATCGAGGAGCTGATCCACGAGCTGCGCGGTCGCTATGCGATCGTGATCGTCACGCACAACATGCAGCAGGCCGCGCGCGTCTCGCAGCGCACCGCCTTCTTCCATCTCGGCCAGCTGGTCGAGTACGGCGAGACGGACAACCTCTTCACCGCGCCCCGCGAAGAGCGCACGAAGGACTATATCACCGGAAGGTACGGCTGATGGCTTCGGGCCACGAGCATACGGTCAAGGCGTTCGATCAGGACATCAGCCAGCTGCGCGCGCTGATCTCGCAAATGGGCGGGCTTGCCGAGCAGGCGATCTACGATGCGATGAAAGCCTTGCAGCGCGGCGACGAAGCGCTGGCCAAGACCGTGCGCAAGAAGGATAAGCAGATCGACGCGATGGAGGCCGAGCTGGAGAAGCTCGTCGTCCGCGTCATTGCCCTACGCGCGCCGATGGCGGACGATCTGCGCGAGGTGATCGCGGCGATGAAGATCGCCGCGGTGATCGAGCGGATCGGCGACTATGCCAAGAACATCGCGAAGCGCGTGCCGATGATCCACGCCGAGGGCGAGGAGCGGATCGAGGCGATCTCGATCCTGCCGGCGATGGGCCAGCTGGCCGCCGACATGGTGCGCGCCGCGCTCGACGCCTTCTCGGCCCGCGACGCCAGGGCGGCGGCCGAGGTGCATGCCAGCGATACCGCGCTCGACGATTTCTACGATTCGATCTTCCGCACGCTGGTGACCTTCATGGTCGAGAATCCGCGCACGATCAGCCAGGTCGCGCACCTGCTGTTCGTCGCCAAAAATCTGGAGAGGATCGGCGACCATGCAACCAACGTCGCCGAAATGGTCTATTTTGCCGCGACCGGGCAGTATCTCGCCGAGGCGGAAGCCGGCGAAAGCAGCGGGAGCTGAGGGGAACATATGGCACGGGTCAAGATGCTGCTGGTGGAAGACGATGCCGCGATCGCGGAACTCGTCACCTGGCATTTCAAGCGCGAAGACTATGAAGTGAAGCACACCCCGGACGGCGAGGAAGCGCTGCTGCTCGCCAAGGAGGCGACACCCGACATCGTGCTGCTCGACTGGATGGTCGAGGGACTTTCCGGCATCGAGGTGTGCCGCCGCCTGCGCCGGATGCCCGAGACGGCAAATGTGCCGATCATCATGCTGACGGCACGCGGCGAAGAGGAAGACCGGGTGCGCGGACTGGAAACCGGTGCGGACGATTATGTCACCAAACCCTTCTCGCCGCGCGAGCTGGTCGCCCGCGTGGGCGCGGTGCTGCGGCGCGTGCGTCCGGCGCTCGCCGGCGAAGCGCTGACCTATGCGGACATCGAAATGGATACGGTGGGCCACAAGGTTCGTCGCAGCGGCGAGGTGATCGCGCTGGGGCCTACGGAATTCCGCCTGCTCAAGCATTTCCTCGAGCATCCGGGCTGGGTGTTCTCGCGCGAGCGACTGCTCGACGCGGTGTGGGGGCATGACAGCGACATCGAGTCGCGTACCGTCGACGTGCATATCCGCCGCCTGCGCAAGGCGATCAACAAGGGCAACCGGCCGGACATCATTCGCACGGTTCGCTCTGCCGGCTACGCGCTCGACGCGGGGACCTGAGCTGAAATAGAGGCGCGGCGGCGGGTCCGCCGTCGCGCCCCCGTGCCTGCTTCGCAGAAACCTGGTTGCAACAATCCGCCGCGGCGGACGTTCGCACCTCGTCTTTCATGAAGAAGGAGACACAGGATGAAGTGGATGCTTCTCGCCTCGGCGCTCGCCCTCAGCGGCACCGCCGTCGCCCAGGACATGCCGGCGCAGCAGACGATGCCGGGCCAGACCCAGGCGCAGCCCGCCCCGCCGGCGGCTCCGACCATGCCGCAAACGGATCCGGCAGCGCCGCCGCCCGCGCCGATGACCGGCACGATGGGTGCCGGCGAAGCCTCGCCGCCGCCTCCGCCGCCGCCGCCGCCGACCTTGCCCTGGCGAGCGGTGGCCTGGAGGATGCGGTGCAAAACGCCGCTGCCGCCGCCTTCGGACCCGATGGCGCCACCTATCTGGCGCCGAGCGCCTGGGTGTCGGTGCGCGACGC
>NZ_JAAILI010000047.1 GCF_012650175.1 Sphingomonas sp. S2M10 | reverse complement strand
TTTCCTTATGCACGTCCAGACCGACGTATTTCACTGCTTCCGTCATGACTCGCCTCCAGTGCTGACAAATCCATCGTCAGCATCTCAGATTTGAGCCCCCGCGGCTCCGGCAGTCATGGGGTCTAAGGATTTGGGCCAGCGATATTCCCCGGTTAGATTGATGTGTTCCCATCCCAACGGCGAGACGTGGGCGAGTAGATCAGGCGCGATATGGGTACCGCTGGCGGCCCGGGTATTGACGACCTCGCCGAGCTTCATGGTGTTCCAGAATATGATGATGGCGGCGAGCAGGTTCATTCCGGCGATGCGATAGTGCTGGCCTTCGCCGGATCGATCCCGGATTTCACCTCGGCGGTGGAAGCTGATGGCGCGCTTTAGGGCGTGGTGGGCCTCACCCTTGTTGAGGCCGATCTGAGCCTGGCGCTGGAGGCCGGCATCAAGAATCCAGTCGATCATGAACAGGGTTCGCTCGATGCGGCCCACCTCTCGCAATGCGAGGGCCAGCTCATTCTGGCGCGGGTAAGAGGCGAGCTTGCGAAGAATCTGGCTGGGGGCGACGATCCCCGCTGCGATCGTCGCCATGATGCGCAGGATGTCGGGCCAGTTGCGCTCGATGAGCGGTTCATTGATCTTACCTCCGACCAGCGCTCGCACATTGGCCGGCGTCGCGTTGGGCGTGAAGGCATAGAGTCTTTTCTGAGGGAGATCGCGGATACGGGGGGCGAACCTGTAGCCGAGCAAGGCGCAGGCGGCGAACACATGATCGGTGAAGCCGCCCGTGTCGGCAAAATGCTGGCGAACGCGGCGGCCCGCGTCATTCATGAGCAGCCCGTCCAGGATATAGGGAGCCTCGCTGACCGTTGCCGGGATCACCTGGGTTGCGAACGGCGCATATTGATCGGACACATGGCTGTATCCCTTGAGGCCCGGGACGTTGCCATATTTCGCGTTGATCAGATTCATCGCCTCGCCCTGCTCGGTAGCAAGGAAGAACTGCCCGTCGCTGGATGCCGATTGCCCTTGTCCCCAGAAGGCGGCCATGGGCAGGGCGGCGTGGGCCTCCACGATCATGGCGAGCGCCCGATCATAGGCGCTGCCTTCGACATGCCAGCGCGCGATCCGCAGCAATTCCCAGAAGCTGTGCGTGTTGGTCGCCGCCGCCATCTTGCGCAAACCGAGATTGACGCCTTCCGCCAGCAACACGTTCATCAGGCCGATCCGGTCGCTGCAGGGCGCGCCGGTGCGCAGATGCGTGAACGCCTCGGAAAATCCGGTTCGCTCATCGACTTCCAGCAACAGATCGGTGATCCTCGCGGGCGGGAGCTGTTGATAGAGATCGAGCACGAGATCCTCGGCCCCTTCGGGCGTGTCGGCCCTCAGCTTGTCGATGTGCAGCTTGCCGTTCTCGATGATGCCGCCTGGGATCGTGCCGGTTCGCGCCGCGCGGCCAAACTCCTTCAGCCGTGTATCCAGTCGAGCCCTGCGCTCGGCCAGCCATTCGCCGGGTCGCAGCGGCACGGCGAGCCGCGCGGTCTGCTCTATCGCCTGTGGCGGGACCAGAAGCTGCTTGAGGTCGCCATAGCGGCGCGATCCCGCCAACCATATGTCACCGGACCGGAAGGCGTCGCGGATGTGGAACAGCACCGCGATTTCCCAAAGCCGGTGGTCGCCGCTGGGCTCAGCGCGAAGATGACGATGCCATTTCAAGTTGGGACGTAGAAAATCCACCGGCGGATCGACCTTGATCCCGTTACGCAGCATCGCAACGGCCGCCAGAAGAGGCGTGGCGATCGGCGCCGCCTGCATGTCGAGCAGGCGCAGCATCCTGGGCGCGTAGAGGCGGAAACGGTGATAGCCGTCCAGCACACGGCTGAGCGGGTCGGCCGCGAGCACGTTGGTCAGCGCGGAGGCCGTGGCGACAAGGGTTCTGAACCGTTCCCAGCCAGGCCCGGTGGCGATTATCCCGTCCAGGGCCGTGCCATCGTCCTGCGCTCCAAGCAAAGCACCACCGATTTCGGCAAAGGACTTCAGCGTGTCCCGAACGGCCGCCTTTGCGTCGGCGATCCTGGTGTTGCAAAGGCGTTCGGAGGCCCGATAGAGACGGCCTACGATGCGATCGTGGGTCTCCACGATGACATCGGCCAGCGATGACCGCCATTCCAGGGTGCAGACAGCGAGGATCGCAAGCCGCCTGTCTTCGGGCAGATCACGCATGCCGTCGGCGTAATAGCGCTCGCCCTGCCGGCGAAGCCGGGTCACACGATGCGCCGGCACGCCGTCCAGCAAATCCGCCGGAAGATCGAACCTTTGAAGATATTCCAGTCGATCCATCAGCCGGTTAGCGGCTGCTGAATTTGCGCCAACCTCGAACTGTCGCAGCCATACGAAGCGCGTGACGCGACCATCCACCGTATCCTCCAACAGGTGAGCCAAATTCTCGCTCAGGGTTGGCGTGATGCGATGGGCGATAAGATCCTCGATCCGGCGCTCGGCCTCAACCAGCGCATCGGCGCAAAGGCGCTCGATCGTCGAGGAGCCGGGAAGGATCGTGCGGGTGCGGCGACACTCCGCAACGAAGCGACGGGCAAGATCCTCATTCGATGTCGCCGCCTCGGCTTCCCGAGCGATCCATTCGCGCAAATCCCGTGCGCCCCGCCCCGAAAAGGAGCGATAGCCGTAGATTCGGCGAAGGTCCGCCAGATGCTCGTGCCGGGTCTCCTCGCGCGCGGCATAGAGGAGTAGATCGTCGCTGGTCAGGCCGAGCTGGGCCGCGATGAAATCCGATACCTGCGCCGGGATCAACTCGCCAGGAGCGAGCACCCGGCCCGGGTAGCGCAGGACGCACAGTTGCAGCGCGAAGCCAAAACGATTGTGGGCGCGCCGGCGCTGGCGGATATGCCCGAGATCCTCATCGCTGAGGGTATAGTGCCGCAGCAGCTCACCTTGATCGACCGGCAAGTGAAGCAGCGCCTCGCGCTGTCGATCGGTCAGGGTCACGCGACGCGGCATACATGCTCCTTATTCTTTCCGAGCTACGGTTTGAGATAGCTTGATTGAGATGCTGGTTAAGATACACAATAGCCCAATCTTATGTGCTCATGTTCGTCACCGCCTCAAACCTTCGTTTGTGATCCATGCTGATCGGCTACGCCCGCGTGTCCAAAGCCGACGGCTCGCAGTCGCTCGACCTGCAGCACGATGCCCTTCGCGCTGCCGGTGTCGAGCCAGGCAATATCTATGATGATCGTGCATCCGGTAGCCGTGATGATCGCCCCGGTCTTGCCGCCTGCCTGAAATCGTTGCGCGACGGCGATGTCCTCATCGTTTGGAAGCTCGACCGGCTCGGCCGAACGCTCACCCACCTGGTCAGCACGGTGCAGAATCTGTCGGATCGCGGTATCGGTCTGCGGGTGCTCACCGGCAAGGGCGCGCAGATCGACACCACGACGCCATCGGGCCGGATGGTGTTCGGCATTTTTGCCACACTGGCGGAGTTTGAGCGGGATATGATCCGCGAGCGCACCATGGCTGGCCTGGCCGCTGCCCGCGCGCGGGGACGCAAGGGTGGCCGCAAGTTCGCCCTCTCCAAGGCCCAGGTGCGGCTCGCTCAGGCTGCTATGGCCCAACGCGACACGTCCGTTTCCGACCTCTGCAAGGAACTCGGGATCGAGCGCGTCACTCTCTACCGCTATGTCGGTCCCAACGGGGAACTCCGGGATTACGGTCAGCGCGTGCTTGCTGCCAAAACGCGATGATGATGACGGGAGCCCCGATCAAACTTACCCAAGCGGACGCCGCAGACGTTGCAGACCTGTACAACCGTTGCAGCGACTATTTCCTGTTGCAGGACGGGGCCGCGCCCACGCTGGACGATGCTCGCGAGCTTTTCTCCGATGTGCCGCCCGAAAAGAGCGCCCACAATCAAGCTGTCCTGGGATGGAAGGGGCCTGGCGGCCTATATGCAATCGCGGCCATCCTCCGCGATTATCCGCGTGATGGCACATGGTATCTCGGCTTCATGATCGTAGATGCCGCACAGCGTGGTCGTGGCGTCGGACGCTCAATTTACTCGACGGTCGAAAGCTGGGCCGCTGCGAGAGGTGCCACAGAGATTCGGTTGGCCGTGCTGGAAGCGAATGAAGCGGCAGAGCGATTTTGGCGTTCTCTCGGCTTCATTGAGTATCGGCGCGTTGGGCCAGACACCTTCAAAATGCGTAGCCATCGCCGGATAGAACTGAGCCGTCGCCTTTCTGGCGCGACCGTAGAAGGCAGCAACAAGTAAGATCTCGCGCCGGCTATCTGGGCGAGCTTGGCGTAGGATTCCGCCCCCTCCCGCAAACGCCCCCTATTATGGAGGGCTGGCTGACGCCCTGGGCCCTCGGCCGATGTCTCGCTGAACTTCTTGGGGGCCGATGCGCCCCCCGTCAGGTCGGCGTCGCGTCGGGCGGGGGGCCTTGCGCGATCGACCATTCTCTACCGGTCCTGGCCTGAAGCCGCTCGACGATCTTTTGACCTCGCTCGGCGAATATCTCGTCGAGCGCATCGACGAGCTTCGTCCAGTCGTTCGACCCTCCGATATAGAACCCGAAGCGGAAGCTTAGATTGACGATGAAGCGCCCTTCATCCTCCTGGATCTCCATTTCATCGTTGACGGAATCGTGGTCTGCGACATGGGCATATCGCTTGTTCCGCATATCGATGATTTCGTCATGGGCGCTGCGCAACGCCTCGGGCAGCGCGTCGCGAGCGAAGCCGCTGCCGCTCCCTCCGGTGTGAAGCCGGACATAGGTGGCGACGAAGGCGGTCGTTAGCATGTCCAATTCGAGGAACGCGACCATATCAGCCTTGAACCGATAGACGGCCAGCTTGTCCCTGATGTGCTTCAGGACCGTCACGTGGTAGAAGGACAGCGATAGTCGCGAGAGCTGTTTCAGCTCCTTGTCAGCGGCTTCCAAGACTTTGCGACCGTCCTCGGCACGCGCGTAGATCGCTTCTTGCCATTCTTGCGGCAGATACTGGATCGCCTCTTCGGGTACGACATAATAGGCACCATCATCGTCGTCATCTGTGTCCGTGTCACTCATGCTCGTCTCTCAATTCGCGTCGCCCACGGTGAGGGCCGCGCTGCTGCCGTCGACCTTTCCGGCAAGTCCGGGCACCTCCTCCAGTTGGCGCAAATCGCTGAAGCCGCCGCGCTCCTCGCGGTAGCGCACGATCTCCGGGCCATGCCCATTGAGGCCCGGAACAGCGTCGAGTTCTGCGGCGCTGGCGGTATTGACGTTGGTGGCGGGCATCGTGATCTCCTTGAACGTGCATCGTGCCATCTGTCGCGACGGTCGCAAGAGGAACCGTCCCTCTCGTTGCGGCGAATGGTTTAACTCTCCTGTTCCCCTTTCGTTCGCGTGAGTGTTACAATGGAGGATGAAGGGAATCTCTGATGCTGCCTCTGATGCAGCCGGTCCCGCTTGCCGACGTGCCGCAGGGGACCGTTCTCCGGATCGTTGGTGCAGCAGGAGCCGGCTTTCCAAGCCCTGCCCAAGACTGGCAGGACGACGCCATAAGCCTGATCGAGTTGCTGCGGCTCGATCGGGCGGCAAGTTTCGTTTTCCGCATCAGCGGATCGAGCATGATCGACGCAGGCATCCACGACAACGACGTGGTGGTGGTCGATCGCGACACGCGCCCCGTCGAGGGGCATATCGTTATTGCGATCGTGGATGGCGGCTTCGTGTGCCGTCAGCTCTGCCGGAGACGCGGCGACCTCCTCCTGGAAGCGCGGAACGCGCAGCAAATTTATGAGCCGACACCCGTGGAAGGAGTGGAGATATGGGGCGTCGTGCGGACCGGCGTCCGCGACTATCGACGCTAGCGCCGTGTCATGGGCGATCGTCGACATAGCCAATTTCTACGTCAGCGCGGAGCGATTGTTCGATCCGGCCCTGCGCGATGTGCCCGTCATCGTCTTGTCCAACAACGACGGCTGCGCGATCGCGCGCAGTGAAGAGGCGAAGGCGCTGCACGTCCGTATGGGCGACCCGGTCTTCAAGATGCGCGATCGGATCAAACGCCACGGAATCCAGCTCCGATCGAGCAATTATGAACTGTATGCCGACCTCAATCGACGCTTCAACGCGGTCATCGCCGATCACTCCGATATGGTGGAGATCTACTCGATCGATGAAAGCTTTTTCCGGCTGCCGGTGCTGCCGGACGGCCTCGGCAACGTCGTGGCCGCGCACGCGGTCCGCGAGGATATAGCGCGATCGGTCGGCCTACCGACCCGGATCGGCTTGGGTCCGACCCGCACGTTATCCAAGGTGGCAAACGCCTTGGCGAAGGCGACCGAGAAGGTGTGGGGAGGGGTGGTCGATCTCCACGACGTCGAGCTGCGCCGGCGTCTGTTCGACCAATGGCCGGTAGGAGAAGTGTGGGGCATCGGGCACGCGCTGGCAGCGCGGCTCCGCCCGCTCGGTGTGAGGACGACGGCGGACCTGGCTGCGCTACCTCCGGCGGTCGCACGCGATGTGGGAACGGTGGTGCTGGAACGGCTCGTGCGTGAGCTGGGCGGGATCGAGTGCGACGACTTCAAGGTGGCGCCCGAACCGCTCAAGGCGACCGCAGTGACGCGGCAATTTGGCGCGCCCGTCTCCGATCTTGCCGAGCTGCGCGAGGCGATGGCGCGTCGCGCAGCGCGTGCGGCCGAGAAGATACGCGCGCAAGGACTGGCGGCGAGCCGGTTGATCGCCTTCGCACATGGGTCGCGTTATCGCCCGAACCCGCCTTCGGCATCCCGATCGGCGCGGCTCTCCCCGCCGACCAACGATCCGCGCATCATCGTGGGGATCGCGGGGAAGATGATGGAAGCGATGTTTCAGCCGGGAGGCGTCTATACCAAGTGCGGCGTCTTGCTGGAGGATCTGACAGCGGAAGGGGCGGGGCAGGCTGACCTCTTTGCGACAGCCGATCCCAAGGCACCCGCGCTGTTGGCGGCAATGGATGGTCTCAATAGCCGGTTTGGAAGAAACACGGTCATTTTGGCGGCGCAGGGATGCGGTGCGCGGTCGTTCGATACGAAGCGATCACAGAAGAGCCCGGCATGGACGACCCGGATCGGGGAGATACCCGTTGCGCGATGAAGCCGTTAGCGGCTCCGGTCCTTATCGCGCGGCGCGGGTGCCTGCACCTGCGCCGCGCGGCCGATCTCGCCGTCCAGTGAACCGCCAGCCTTGATCCGATCGGCGACGAGCTGGCGCGTCGACTCCCTGATCGTCGCGACCATGCGGGCGCTTTCGCCCAGGTCGGCCGCCGTCTTCATGGCGGCATCGACAATCGCTTGCGCGGGCGAAAGGCGTGGATCGGCATGGTTTTTTTCGGGCGTGTTCTTGATGAAAAGCTCGGCAAGCCGCTCCTGCCCGGGTGAATGGCCGGGGGGGAGGATCGGCCGCTCCAGCGCCCGCACGGCGCGTTGAAGCTGCGCCGATTGCTGACCGTTGATCTGAACGCCCAGGGCGGCTCCGATCTCACGCACACGCTCAAGGGGCGTTTGTTGGGCGGTAACGACGGCATCGACCTGCCGCACGCCGAGATATGTTAAAAGGTGGGACTGGTAGATCGGACCTTTGGCGTGCCGGACATAGGCAAGCTCGGTTCGTGCATTCGCGATGGCAGTAGATGGCGCGCTTTCTCCGATCAATTCGCGCAATCGTTCGGCCGCCTGCTGTCGGGCGGCGGGCAGGTAGCGTTCCAGTTCTTCGCGCGCCTTAGCGAGAGTGACGCGATAGCGTTGCCCCTCGGGTGGCGCGCGGTTCGGAAGCATGGCAATCCCGGCAGGACCGATGCGCGCCTCGGGCGCGAGGTCGCGCTTGACTGCTGCTGCGGAAAGAACCGCGGCCATGCCGCGATGATCCCCCGTTAGAAAGCCGTGCCGGGATGCCTCCATCCACTTGTCTTTGTCGATCGCGGCGATGCGGATCGGATGTCCAGCCTCGCGCGCAAGCTGCGCCGCGTGGTGGCGCATGGTGCGCCCATTACCTTCGCGGAAAGGATGGATGGCGTTGATCTCGTTGATGTGATCGCCGAGCCGGTCGAAAAACTCGTCTCGAGGAAGTCCGCGAAAGCCGCTTTGTGCGCCCATGTCGGCAAACCGCTTGTCGAGTTCACGCGCGACATAGGGCACGGCTGCGAAGCTCGAACCGCCCTTGGCGATGTTGACGGTCCGGTCCTGCCCCGCCCAATCATAGAGGTCTTGAAACAGGTGCTTGTGAAGCGCGCGATAGCCGTCGGCCGTCGCTGGAAAAGTCAGGCGCGCGGCCTCTGCGCCGCGCGCCTGCGTTAGGCGCCGCTCAGCTTCGATGAGCGTCTTTTCATCGGTGAGGCCGAGCCGGTTTCGAAGCGTCTCGGTGCCGGGATACGTGTAAGGATCGCTTGCCAATGTCAGGCAGCGATCTGGCGGGTTCCGGGCGGATAGAGACTAAGGATGATCGAGGGCATGAGTGCGGGAGGCACACCCTCGTCGAGCATCATCGCGAACATCGCGTCTTCATCGATGGTCGGCGTCATGTCTTCAATCACGAGATTGGCGCGGGACTCCGCGACATCCTCGCGCCAGAGCGCGATCTGTTCGGGAGTGCCGCGTTCGAAATCCATCTGGCGGATGCGCTCGCGCAGCGCTTCAATATCGATCTGGGCCATCGCGTCATCCTTTCTATCTTAACCTTACTCTCCCCGGCGCGATTCCTCAACAAATCACTCGACGCGGCAGTCACTCGGTTCACCATGTCCCGCGCCCGTTCGGGCGCGGGATGATCGCCGCAACTATCAGTATTCGTTGGCTAACATGATGGTCAGCACACGCTTGGTCTGGTGCTCATCCCACGGCACTTCGCTGCCATAGGTGAGCGTGTTGTCGTAGTAATCCACTTTCCAGAACACTGTCTCGGCAATCGTCTTCTCGTCTTTGGGCCGCTCCTGCGTCCACCCTCCCGTCGTGAGGCGATAGACCGCGCCGAAATCATGTTCCCCATAGGGGTCATTGTCTCCGTCGAACCGGGAAAACCCCACGATCGCCGCCAGTGCCGCAAAGCGGTCGGCATCGGGAAGGGACTGGAACCCTAGCGTGACGTTGGCACTGGAAGCCGTGCCGGGATTGCTCCGGGCCGCATCGTTCAGGCGACGGATGGTGTCGAGTTGTTCGGGGCTGCGCATAACTGATCCTCCTGCTGCATGGGCCGCAAGGCCGCTCGGCCTCACGGCCCTGCCTGTCCGGCGAGGACGGGATGGGGAGGGGGAGCGAGAATCTACCGCTGGCGCG
Source organism: Sphingomonas sp. S2M10 (assembly GCF_012650175.1). GTDB lineage: Bacteria > Pseudomonadota > Alphaproteobacteria > Sphingomonadales > Sphingomonadaceae > Sphingomonas. The sequence goes on along the minus strand of NZ_JAAILI010000047.1, from coordinate 1,402 downwards.
GGCGAGCCGCCCTAGCGCGGTCGGCGCTTTGCGCCGGGTGCCGTGCTTGGCGGATTACACGGGCGGTCGATTGTCGTTCGGGAACGAAAGGGCGGCGCCCTTGGTGTTCCCCTCGCGCCGATCGCGCGATGCGCGGGCGGCGAGGACGGCGCGGTGCGGATCTCCGCACGGCATTCTTGCGCGCAAGCGCGCCGTCATGACGGCGCGGTGCGTGCGTCGCGAGCGGCGATCACCAGCTCGACGATGCGGGGCTGATGGAAAAGCTCGCCGCGCTCGACGACGGCAAGGCCAGGACCATCCAACACGTCGCGGATGCGATCTTGCACCACGTCTTCCAGTTCACCGGCCAGAACCCAGAAATGGATCGGGTCGCGCTCGCGGCCTACGGCGCGGAATTGGTCGCACTCGGCAACGGCCTGAGCCAGCGCATTGAGCGCGGCCATCCCAAGCGCACGCTCGAAGGCGAGCTGCGCAAACAGGCGATGATGGGACATGGAAAACCTCCGTGTTGCCGTGATTGGCGACGACAGCGGGAGGTGCGCGGAACGCCGGGTCACAGGACCGCGAAGCGGCCGGCTTGCCGGACAGCGGGGGAGCCGATTTACGCAGTGAATTGGGGGGACCGCTGATCCTTGAGGCGGCGGGCCGCGTCCCTCACGATGGGAGGAGACTGACGGACAGCCCTACCAAACAACGCCCGCCCACCAGGGCGGTCGATCAGGTGATTTTCTGCTTTCGTTCTCGTTCCCGCTGACTCATAGAATTGTCATGCCGATCATGGCCGAACATCGCTGGCTTTACCCGATCGACTGGCCCGAGCTGTCGAGAGCCATTCGCTTCGGCCGCGCCAATGGGCGGTGCGAGCATTGCCATCGCCCGCATGGTCAGCGCGTATTCCACTTGGGCGACGGACGGTGGTGGGACATGGATCGTCGGCAATGGCGAGACGGGCGCGGAAGGCGGATCAGGGTCGGGGCGATAGACCTCGTGGCGATCGTCCGTATCACGCGGGTCTATATCGCCTGCGCCCACCTCAACCATGATCCGACCGACAACGCCCCGCGCAACCTGGCTGCGCTCTGCCAGCGGTGCCACATGATCCACGATGCTGACGAGCATCGGCGTCGTCGATGGCTCAATGCCTATCGCCGGCGCGCTGTGGCGGACCTGTTCGCGTGGTTCGAAGCGCGCTCGATCATGGCGAACGAGGGTGTGCCACGTGGCACACCTATGCGAACATTGAACATGCGAACCCACGAACCTACTTAGGAGCTGGTGACCTGCTCCCCATTTTCAGGCCGTTGATAACTTAGCTTCGGTGTCCATATGCCCTTGGCGGGGGCGGTTCGTAAACTCGGCGGGTGCCAACCCGCCAAGACTGCTATGCGGACGCACGGTATTG
>NZ_JAAILI010000046.1 GCF_012650175.1 Sphingomonas sp. S2M10 | reverse complement strand
GTCCCGTTTCCCTTTCGGAATTTCAGCTGGTTCGTCACCGGCACCGGTAAGTCGGTCAGGCATGAGCTATGCCAATAAGCTCAGTTCATACGAACACTCCTTTCTTCTTCGCGCCACAACGGCGCACTCCCTTCGGGTAACGATCACCTATCGTGAAGGAAGGCGCGGGGCCGAAAGGCGTCGTGTCAGGAAGGGTTGTGGCGGGATCGCTTTTTCGCGGGGCGGTCGAATTCGTCGGCGGTGACGTCGAGATCCGCGGCAAGCTGATTGAGAGCGCGCGCTGCGCCCAGGCGCGCCATGCCGTCCTCGCGGGCCGCCGAGCCGCCACCGCGCTCGGCGCGCATCCGGGCGAGCTTTGCCGCCGCACGTAGCGTCTCCGGGTCCATGTCCTTCGCATAGCTGATTCCGCCCGCGGCGAACAGGCCTCGTGGGCCCGGGACCACCCTGGACGATTGGCCGTTCGCCCCGCCATGGGTCCGCCGCAGGAGAGAAGAGGAGGCTCTTTGAGAGCGTCGCAGATGCGACGTTTTAGAGGAGTGAATGACATGACTGTTTCGAAAACTGTTGGAGAATTCCGCAACGTCAACGGGGCGCTGGTGGGCTTCATCGCCTGCGGCGAGATCGACCTTCCCCGCGCCCGGCTGAAGCCGATCAGCAGCAACAATCCCCGCGCACCCAAGTTCGAGGTCGAGGCGATCAACCGCAACGGCCGCTGGGTGCCTTACGGCGCATTGTTCGAGGCGACCGCGATCAACACCACCGGCGAGATCTTCTACTCGGGCGAACTGGACGACCAGTCCTGGCGCTTCCCGATGCAGGTCGCCTTGTTCGGGACCGCCGAAGAAGGGTTCCGGGCTTCGTGGCGCCGCGACGACATGGCGCGTCCGGCCGGCAGGGCGCAGCGCAACCGCGGCGGTGAGGATTATGAGGGCGGCGAGCGCAGCATCGGCGGGGGCGAACGCGGCCCGTCGGGCGGTGGGTTCGGGGGCAGCACCGCGCCGCTCGACGGTGAGGGCGGGACCCGGGGCTTTGCCGGCGATCTCGACGAGGACGTGCCGTTCTGAGGCCAGTCCGATCGGCCGGGGGGCGCTGCGCGCCTCCCGGTTTCTCCCTTCCTCATACCGTTCTTTGAAAGGACCCAACCGATGACCAGGCACGAACCCGTGCGCAGCATCGCCCGCTTCGCCGACCTCAAAACCCTCTATGCCGAGATGACAGCCACTCCCGAATTCCAGGCCGCCTTCGGCGATCCCCTGCCGCTGTCGATCATCGAACCCGCCGACGAGCCGGGCGAACATGGCATGCCCGACGAACTGGCGGCACAGGCCGATAGCGCCGGCGTGATCGCGACGCTGTTCGACCTCTTCGCCGACACGCGGCTGGAGCCGCTGGCGGCCGAGATCGCATGGGGGTTCGTGAACTCCTTCCACTTCGTCGCCGGCAAGCTCGAGCGCCGGGAGGACAGTCTCGCCGACGAGATCGGCGTGCTGGCGCGCAATCCCGAAGGCGGCGAGGTTTATAACCGCGAGCTCGAAGAGAAGCAGCTTCTCTGCCAGTCGACCGCCGAACAGCGGCTCGCGATCGAGACCATGCGCGATTATGCGGCCGAGATGTACCGGGCGATGTCGGGCTGGCCCTGGTCGCCGGCGCGGGGGTCTCGCGCGTCGCGCACGTCCACCGCAAGCCAGATCGCCGCGGTCGATTTCCTGCGGGCGCGCCAGCTCGAACTCCGCGATCGGCACAACCCAAAAGGGCCGATCGTCATCTTCTCCGGACCTGCCGTCTGGCACGATGTCGACCTGCTGTGGGAGCGGCTCGATCTGGTCAGAGAGCAAATCCCGCACATGATTCTGATCACCACTGCGCAGCGTGCGGGGGCGGATCTCATCGCCGAGAAATGGGCCGCGCAGCGCAAGGTCCAGACCGTCCGGTTCAACCTGATGGGCTCGGGCATGAAGGCGGCCTTCTCGCGCAACCGCAAACTTCGCGATCTCAACCCGGTGATGGCGGTCCTGTGCGAGGGGTCGGGCGTCCAGGCCAATCTCTATGAGGAGCTCGATGCCGCCGGCGTGCCTATCCATGCCTTCCGCAAATCCGACCAGGCGCCCGACAAGGGTATGCCGGTGCGCAGTCTTGCAGGCGGCAGGCGGCGAGAACGCCGCCGCGCCGCCGCGGTCGCAGCTTGAACCACGGGAGGATATCATGGCCATCCCGGACGCCTTCCGCCGCAACTTCTCGACCCTGCTGCGCGCAGCCGAGTCGGGAGACCTTGCTCTTGTCGAATGCACCGACGTGCAAACCGGCGAGCCTCGCTACGTGATTTGCGCCGTCGGCCGGGAGGATGGCGACTATGTCATCACGCCCTTCGGGCATCTCCATGATGGCAACCCGTTCGAGGCGTATCGACCACCCGAGAGCTCGCTCCACTGAGGCCCGGGGGCTCGCGCGAGCCACCGGCGTTGGACGGCCGAAGCGGACAAAGGGTCCGCGTCGTCCGATGCGATTCGGGGGGCATCGAGCCCCCCGAATCACAGCCTCTTCCTCTCTCTCAAGCCGTCTTAGTGTGGCACGGGACGCACCGGCCTCAAGGACGACGGGGCCCCACCATTTTCCTTGGCGCGCGAGGGCGGCGGATCCTCGCGAGCGGTGTGCGGCGCCAAAGAAAATCGTGACCCCCGTCGCCGCTGGCGCGGTCGCTTCGCGATCCTTGACCCCGATGCTCGAAGCCCGTGCAGGGGAAATGACCTCTTTCAAGAAAAAGGAGGTTCCCATGACCACGATGTTCCGTAGCACCCGCAGCTTCTCCGAAATCGCCGATCTCATCGCCGCCGAGACCGCCCAGCCCAGCGATGCCTTCGCGCAAGCCTTCTCCTCCGACCTGGACGGGGTCCGCGTGATGCGGGGAGAGGACGAACTCCTCGGCGACATGCCCGATCCGATGGAGGTCCAGCTTGCCACCGAGATGCTGATCAGCACCGTCTTCGATGTCCTGCGCGATACCCGGTTGGAGAAGGTCGCCGAGCGGATCGCATGGGGCATCGTCAACAGCCTGCACAGCACGGCGCGGGGTCTTGCCGGTCAGGCCGACGACGCAGCGCGCGCGGTGAAGGGTCTCATCCGCTGCGCCGATGGCAGCGAGGTGATGATGCGCGAACTGGAGGAGGCGCAGCTCAAATGCCAGGAGCATGACGAGGCCAGCGACGCCATCGCCTGCATGCGGGACCATGCCGCCGCCGCCTTCCGGAACGAAACCGGCAAGCCCTGGTCTGCGGCCCGCGGGTCACTGGTGTCGAGCAAGCGCACCGCCTCGGTGATTGCCGCCACCGATTATCTCGCTGCCCGGCGCGACCGCAGGATCGACCAGCACCATCCGCAGGGGCCGCTCGTCGCCTTCTCGGGCGGGGCGCAATGGGACGATTATCGCGCCATCCACACCGAGCTGGACAAGGCGAGAGCGCTGGCTCCGAACATGGTGTTGCTGACCACGGCACAGGACAGCGGCGCCGACGCGATCGCCGAAGCCTGGGCGGCAGCGAACGGCGTCAAGGTGGTGCGGTTCGACCTGCCGAAGGGACTGGGCAAGCGCGCCGGGTTCGTGCGCAACGACCGGATCGTGGCGATGAAGCCGGTGCATGCGATCGTCTGTGAAGGCTCCGGCATCCAAGGGCACCTCGCGCGTATCCTGCAGGAAGCGGGGGTGCGTCCACGTCTCCTCAGCCGGGTGCAGCCGCATGCCGCAGCCGCGCGGTGAGGAATGCGAAGGGACGGCTCGGGTCATTCCCGGGCCGTCCCTTTTTTTGTCGGGCATACAGGATCGCCGGGCTCAGGGACCCGGCAGAAGGCCAGGCCCGTCGCCCGACGATGCGGCGCCCCGAAAAGGGAGCACCGGCCTCCTGCGCGTGGCTCCGCCATGCTCGTCGCTGGGCCGCCTGCGGGCGACATTGTCATGATCAGCGGGGCTGAGCCGGCAACGCTTTCAGCGCCGCCAGGGAAGGGGATCCGCCCGCACGAATGGCCTGGACGACGAGATCTCTGAACTCGCGTTCGGTGAGCCTTTCGACTTCCAGTTCGGTGACGGCAGCAGCATATTTGCCGCGCAAGGCGCGGCGCGCCGCCTCGACTTCGTCATCGAGTTTACGGCGGCGGGATTCGAGATCGACGAGCCGTTCGCGTTCGGTCTGTTTCGGCATATCCATGTTCCTTCACATGGGTCTGCCCGCCAAGCCCGCATCATCCAAAAGAGCGCGCTCGCGCGCAAGTCCATTCTTGTTGGGTCCCCTTCGGGGGAAGCCACGCCCGTGCCCGGTCGAGGCTGCGCAGCGCTCAGGGCGCTGCGGAAGGGAGGACGCACGCCCGGAGGCGAAGTAATGCACCGTACGCACGGGTGCTGCGATGCTCTTTTCGCCAGTTATTTTAAAGGCTTATGCGTGGCACAGGTCGGCAGCCGATTTGGCGCAATCTGGCCGCCACTGGCAGCCATCCGAGATATGCCGCCGGCTCAAGTCATTGAGCTTGCTTGACTCAATCCAGCTGCCGGCGGCTGCCACCACAAATCCTTGAGATCGCGGCCTAATTCCGCTATAAGGGCGACGCTTCATCATGATCGTCAGGGTGCCAGACGGGAGTCTCGCCCCTTGGCTCGTATCACCATCCGTCTCGACGACGCGCTGTTCAGGCGCCTCGACGGACGCGCCCGCGACGCGGGATCCCCCACCGCCGCTTACTGTCGCGACATCCTCGAGCGCTTCGAGGGCACCGATCCGTCGGGATATCACGCGCGCTTCGACGAGCTCCACGCGACCTGCATTCAGGCGCTCGCAATCCTTGCCGCGTCGGTCGGCAAGCGCACGCCAGAGGTCCTCGAACAGGGGCTGGACGATGCGCGGCGGCTGCTCCGGGAAAGGGGGCTGCTCGATCCCGAGCAGGACCGGCCATGAGCATTTTTCGCCACGACACGCTGGGGAGCTGGACCCGGGGTGGCCAGGCCATCGTCCACAATGTGCGGATGACCACGCAGGTCTTCTATCAGACCCTGGTCGCGGGGCTCGTGATCTGGGTCGGCGGGGTCATCTGGTACGCACTCGAAAAGTCCTCCGAATATGAGCGCTTCGTCCTGATGAAGCTCGCGCAGGCGAGCGTCATGGGGGATTCCATCCCCGGCAACGCGACCCCGTTGCTGTTCAAGACACCGGACGGCCGGCAGTACTGGACCTCACCGAAAGGCCTGCTGGAATCGGGTGTCGCGCACCGGACGCTCGAGGCCTTCGAGACATACCTCATCCATGGGGCGGCGCTGTCCGGCGTGTTCGCGCTCGCGATGCTGTTCTGGGCCTGGTTCTACTTCACCCGGACGGGGAGGGGGCTCGGCTCCAACCAGTTTCTGCGTGGGGCTCGGTTCGGCACCGTCCGGCAGGTGCGGCGGGCGCTCTGGCGGAGCGCTCGCGGCAGCTTCGAGATCGGCGGTGTGAACGTCCCCGATGCGTTCGAGCCCGAACATATCCTGATCTGCGGCGCCCCCGGAACGGGCAAGACCAACATCATCATCAAGATGCTCGACGGGATCCGCCAGCGCGGCAAGCGCGCGATTGTTTATGATACCGCAGGTACCTTCGTCGAGAAATTCTACCGCCCCGGCACCGACATCCTGCTCAACCCACTCGACGTGCGCTCCGACCGCTGGTCCCCCTGGGTCGATGTCCCGCGCGACTATCACTACGACCAGATCGCGGAGTCGACGATCCCGGATAAAGCGGGCGATCCGTTTTGGGCAAAGTCTGCGCGCGGAACGCTGGTCGCAGTGATGCGCAAGCTCGCCCGGCAGCAGCGCACGCTCGTGTCGATCCTCCTCGACACCCTGCTCAGGTCGAAGTTGAAGGATCTGGCCGCGTTCGCGCAAGGGACCGACGCTGCCGCCTTCATCTCCCTGGAGGGGGAGCGGACATCGGCAGGTATCCAGGCCGAGCTTGCCTCGGTGATGCGCTCTTTCTCCTATCTCGATGACACCGAGGACGGGCTTTCGATCCGCGACTGGGTCGCCAACGAAAAGGATGACAGCTGGCTGTTTATCACGGTGAAGGCGGACCAGCTGCCGTCGCTCCGGCCCCTGATCACGGTCTGGCTCGATATTGCGATCAGCGCCATCATGAGCCTTTCCGCCGACCGCAACCGCCGTCTCTATTGCGTAATCGACGAGCTGCCTTCGCTCCAGAAACTGCCGTCGCTCTCGGACTTCCTGGCGCGCGCCCGCAAATATGGCGGGTGCGGCATCCTCGGCTTTCAGTCCTATCCGCAGCTCGAGGCGACCTACGGCATTCAGGATGCCGCGGCGATCACCGGCTATTGTTCGACCTGGGTGGCACTGCGCGCCAACGACACCCCGACCGCGAAGCATGTCTCGGAGAATCTGGGCCAGGTCGAGCAGGTCGAAGCCAATGAGGGCATGTCTTACGGCGTGAACGATATGCGCGACGGGGTGAACCTCTCACGCATGCAGGTCACCCGGCCGCTAGTCATGCACACCGAGGTGACCAATCTGCCCAACCTGTGCGGTTATCTCCGCTTCGGGCGCAATCTGCCGGTCGTACAGTTCCAGGATAGCTACAACCGCGTGCCGTCCGTCTGCGTCGCGTTCGAGGAGCGGTTGTCGCCCCCGGCGCGCATGGCGATCGATCCGCTCGCCGCGTCTGAGCCGGCCACGCAGTCGGAACCTGTAGCGACCCGCCCGCCGGCGAAGCGGCGGCGTGCGCATCAAGAAGAGGCGACGGATGAGCTACCGTTGGCGCCTGCGGTGTCCCCAGCGGAGGCGCAGGAAGCGCCACCATCAGATGAGCCAGTTACGCCGTCGTCGAGCGGCTCCACGGGCGACATCGAGCCGGTAATCGTGACGCCCCAGCTCACATTGTACGGGAGGGCAACTGCGTTCCGGCTTAAGCAGCACGGTCGGCGTGACGGCGACCGCAATGCGGCGGACCCGGCATGATCCATCCCCGCCGCCTCAAGGGCACGCCCGCCAACATCGCGAAATATTACACCGTCGGCGATTATTACACCAAGGGCGGCGACGAGCCGTCCGAATGGGGTGGCAGGATCGCCGCCGAGCTCGGGCTGGAGGGCAGGGTCGATCCCGCCATCTTCGCGGACCTGCTCGCGGGAAAGGTCGGCGACCAACAACTCGGCCGGCACCGGGCCGATGGCAGCATCCAGCATCATCCGGGCTGGGACTTCGCGGTCAGTGCTCCGAAATCGGTATCGATCATGGCGCTCGTTCACGGCGACGAACGTCTGGTCGCGGCGCACGAACGCGCGGTCGGGGTCGCACTCGATTATCTCGAAGAACACGCGATGCTCCGGCATCGATCGAACGGCGAGATCGTCCATGAGACGACCGGGCGCCTGATCTTCGCGAAGTTCACCGAACATGCGTCGCGTCAGCTCGACCCCCAACTCCACACGCATGTCGTGGTTATGAACATGACCAACCGCGACGACGACGGCCAGATGGTCAGTCTCGAAACCCGGGCGATGTATGTCGAGCAGATCGTCGCCGGGCAGGTTTACCGGAACGAGCTGGCACATGAGATCCGGGAGATCGGCTATGAGGTCGCCTCGGACCCTCGCACCGGTCTGTTCGAGATCCACGGTCTTCCTCGCGACCTCATCGTCGAGAATTCCAAACGGTCCCAGGAAATCGAGGCGCATGCGAAGGAGCATGGGCTGACGGGGCAGGCGGCTCGCCGCAAATCGTTCTACGAAACGCGACCCCCGAAGCAGAAGGTCGGCGTTGACGAGCTGCGTGACCGCTGGGCCGCCGCATCTGAAAAGCACCGCGATGCGATGCTGGAGGTGCGCGCCGAAGCCGATCAGACCGGCGACCGCAACCTTGCTCCAGATCCCCAGCTATCCGCCCGCGCCATGTTATTCGGCATCCGCCAGGCCGAGACACGCGAGGCGGTAAACAACCTGGGACGGATGTTCCGCCTCGCACTTGCTTCCCATGTAGGGGAGGTCCGCCTCTCGGATGTCCGACCGCTGGTCGAGGAGCATGAGAAGCGGTTCAAGCTGCTCGCAACGCCCCATCAAACCGGCGACGCGGTCCATACCCGCGGACGGACGACGCGACGCACCGCCCGGTTGGAACTGGCGCTCTCGGAGCATCTCTCGCTGTCGCTTGGCGACGCCTCGCCGATCTCGACCCCCGAACGCATCCGCGCAGTCTTGGCGGAGCCAAGGCTCAATCCCGCACAGGAGGCGGCGCTTCTCCACATCGGCACGACCAGCGATCGGCTGGTCGGCGTTCACGGCGTCGCCGGCGCGGGCAAATCGACATTGGTGAAGGCGCTCAACGAAGCTGCGCCGCGGGGAACGACGCTCATCGCGCTCGCTCCAACTTCGTCGGCAGCCGCCAATCTTGGCGCCAGTGCGGGGATCGAGTTTCGCACCGTTGCCAGTCTGGTCGCCGGGGGCGGACGCAATATCGATGATGGCTATGTCCTGGTGCTCGACGAAGCCGGGCAACTCGGCAACCGCCAGGCGCTTCGCGTGCTCGAGATCAGCCGTATGACGGGGGCACGGCTGATCGTCCTGGGCGACAACAAGCAGACCGGTGCCATCGAGCAGGGCAAGGCCTTTTGGCTGTTGCAGAAGCTCGGGCTGCCGACGGCGGAACTGACCGAATCGGTCCGGCAGGAAACCCGGATGATGAAAGCGGCGGTCACCCAGGCGCGCCTGGGCAATTATGCCGCGTCGCTCGAGAACCTGGACAAGGTTACAAGCGGAGGGGACGCCGAAGCGCTCGCCAAGGGACTGGTTGGCGAATGGACGCGGCTGAAGCCGGAGAACCGCGCCAACACCAACATCCTCGTTCTGGAGAATGCCACCCGCCTGATCGTCAACACGAAGATCAGGGAGGCGCTGAAGACAGAGGGCGCCATCGCGGCCGAGGAGGCCCGTCTGTCGGTCCTGACGCCGTCCGGAATGACCGACCAGGAGAAACACTTCGCCCGGTTCTATTCGGGCGGACAGGTGCTCGTCTTCTCGCGGGACAATGCTGATCTGGGGATCGCGCGCGATGCAGAATATCGCGTCGTCGGGATCGGGCGCGACGGGCGAGGGCGGCAGGTCGTCCGGTTGATCGATGAACATGGTCGCACAATCCGCTGGGATCCTCGCATCGGGAAGGCGTCGCAGGTCAATGTGTTCCGACAGGAAGAGCGCGACCTGTCGAAGGGTGACCGGATCCAATGGCGTCTCGCCAGCAAGGACCTTGATCTCAAGAATGCCGAACGAGGCACGGTGGAGAGTCTCGACGGAAGCCGGGCGACGATACGGTGGGACCGCGACGGCCGGCTCCAGTCGATCGACCTCGGCGAGCATAAGACCTGGGATCATGGCTACGCTGAGACGGTCTATTCGGCGCAGTCGAAGACTTACGCTCGCGCCTACGTCCTTGCTCCGGTCAATTCCGGTCTGGTGAACGGACAGAATTACTACACCGCGATCACGCGAGCCCGGTTTGGTGTGAAGCTCTGGACAGAGGACCGCGACCGGCTCGTCGATAAGCTGGAGCGCCATTCAGGAGAGAAGACGTCGGCACTGGAGGGCTTGGGGCGCCTCGGTCGAGATAGCCACAAGGAACGTGAGGCCCGCCATGGAGATCGGTGGGACCGCCTGCGTGAGCAGCAGCGCAGCGACCGCGGTGCGCGTAAACAGCGGATGGAAGCCGAGCGAGAGGCGCGCCACGGCCTCGAGCAAGGCGGGTTGGCCTATCTCCTGGCGGGACGTGCGCAATCCGCGGCTGGTGCCGTGGACAAATGGCTGACGGGCATCCTGGCCCGCAGCATGGAGAACCCGGCGCGGCCGGCTACCCAATCACAGGCCGAGCCGGCGCAGGCGCAGCAGCAGGATCATGGAGGCAGCCATGATCACTAGTGCCTCGCCGCAGCTGGCCGCGGCGCGGCGCACCATTGTGTCATTCGGCCCCGAGATTGCCCTGGCGATTGCCGTGGCTCTTATTCCACTCCCGTCGTTCGAGGCCCGTGCCGCGAAGCCGAGGTCATCGGATGAGCCAATCGTCGCAGCGTGTATCGCCCGGTCAGCTGGTGGTCGTGCCTGGCTCGGGAAAACCCTCTGGGGATTGCGCGATCAGGAGGGGGGATGGATTGGCGCCGAGATCGCGAATGGCGACGGCAGCCATGATCTCGGGCCGCTGCAGGTCAACAGCTGGTGGGTGCCCCGCCTCGCCGCCGTAAGCGGACGGCCGGAGCGCCACATCCGGCATTGGTTGAAACAGGATGCGTGCTTCAACGTCGAGGCTGCTCGCTGGATATTCCTGTCCGGGCTGGCAACAACCGGCGACTATTGGAAAGCGGTCGGCGTCTATCATAGTCCGACCGGTTGGAGGCAACGCAGATATACAGCGAGTGTCGTCAAGCATCTGCGACGGCGATTCGGCTCGAACCTTTTCGTAGGGACCGCGCGCCCTGCCTCGGCTGCGACGCAATGAGAAGACGGCGCCGACCACGACCGTCCGGGACGGGCATTGTGCCTCCCGCCGTAGACGAAGTGAGAGCAATCGAGGCCGCGCGTGTCCAGGTGCCGAAATTGGCCCCGCTACCGACCGCCGCTTTGCCCCCGGATCCAGAGCCTCCTCAGTCCGTGCGACCAAACCCCTTGCTGGGATTCGGGCCGCAACGAGTTTCCAGGCGCTCGCTATTCTCTCCCGGGCTGGTGGCCGACGCCCGGGCTCATTTCGAGGCGCGCTTGGCTCGACCGGTTAGCGATGACGAAGCGAGAAAATTTCTTGGCGACCTAACGGACTATTTTTTGGCCTTCAAGGGCCAATATTCGCGTCAGAAAGGCGATGGGGATGGCTAAGTAAAACAAAGAAAGCCCAAGTAAGGCACATATCGAACTTATCGAACTTCATTCAAAAACTGGAGGAAGGGTGGTATATTGTGAGTGAGGAGATCAGTAGACATGGCAAAACCGCGCGCAAAAACCGTACAGGCAATGGCTAAGCGTATTGTTACCGAGCGCAACAAGGCCGTTATGTACGCACGGGTATCGACAAGTGAGCAGGAGAAGGAAGGGTTTTCTATCCCGGCCCAGCTGAAGCTGATACGGGAGTATGCCGACCTGAACGGGATTTCGGTTGTTGCCGAACACGTCGACGTCGAGACCGCCAAGCGGGCCGGCCGGGTCGGATTTGAGGAAATGCTTCGGTACATCCGGTCGCATCCCAGCGTCAGGACGATCCTCGTCGAGAAAACCGACAGACTATACCGTAACCTGAAAGACTGGGTGACGGTGGACGGGCTGGATATCGAAATCCACTTCGTGAAAGAGAATGTCGTCCTCTCCCGAGATTCGCGATCTTCGGAAAAGTTCATGCATGGCATCAAGGTGCTGATGGCCAAGAACTACATCGACAACCTCTCCGAGGAGACGCGCAAAGGGATGCTCGAAAAGGCAGAGCAGGGCATTTGGCCGACCTGCGCGCCACTGGGCTATTCGAACGTGATGGGCCCGCTGGGGAAGAAGGTCATCGTGCTCGATCCGGAAGTCGGACCACTGGTCACCCGTGTGTTCGAATGGTTCGAGAGCGGCCAGTATTCCATCAAAGAAGTCACCCAAATGGCCAATGCGGCGGGCCTGCGCTATCGCAAAAGTCAGAAGCCCGTCGGGGGCAGCACGATCAACACCATGCTGCGGAATAGGATCTACACCGGTTCGTTTGAGTGGCTCGGCAAGACGTACAAGGGGTCTCACACGCCGCTCACGACCTACGCGACATGGTCCAACGTGCAGGAGATCCTCGATGGACGGTCCATCTCTAACGTTCACGGTAATCGGCTGCAGTTTGCCTACACAGGGCTGATCACCTGCGGCCACTGTGGCTGCGCGGTCACCGCCGAGCTTAAGAAGGGCCGGTATATCTATTACCACTGCTCGAAATTCAAAGGTCGGTGCCCAGAGCGCTACGTCCGGGAAGAGGTGCTCGACGAGCAGTTCGCCGCTGTCCTTCGGCGGCTCAAGCTGGACGACGTGACATTCGGCCTCATCGAGCGGGCCCTACGCGAGAGCCATGCCGACGAGCGACGCGACCGTGACGAGACAATAGCGCGGCTCCGGGCGGAAGCCGATCGCCTCCAGCACCGGCTCGATAAGCTCTACCTCGATAAGCTAGATGGGCGCGTCACGGATGACTTCCATGATCGGGTTTCAGCGACCTGGCGCGAAGAACGTGATCGGACTCTGCGAAACATGGAGAGCCTCCACTGCGCCGAAGACGACCTGATCGACGACGGCCTGGCGCTCCTGGATTTCGCCCGGACGGCTCACAACCGCTTTGCGGAGCAGTCTCTGGTGACCAAAAGAAGGGCTCTGAATTTGGTATTATCGAACTCGAAATTCGCCTTCGGCGAACTGACGGTCAGCTTCCGCGAACCATTTGGAATTCTTGAGAAAATTGCCACCGATGGTGGATCTGATCCGACCCCTTCGGGGGGGCGAAATGCCCCCCGAAAGGAAATGGCTCCCCGAGTAGGATTCGAACCTACGACCATTCGATTAACAGTCGAATGCTCTACCGCTGAGCTATCGGGGACCACTCTGGTCAACCCCTCGGCGGTGGGTCACCGCGTCGGGAGGCGCGCCTTTAGCACCGGGTTTTCGAAAGGCGCAAGGGGTTTCATGCAATAAATTGTTCCATCGTTATCCGATCGTCCAGTGCGTGCTCCGGATCGAACAGCAGCGTGAGGTCGCGAACGCGGTCGATCTCGACATGGACGCTCGAAACTTCCCGAATCTCGCGCTGATCGGCCACGGCGCTCACCGGGCGCTTGTCGGCCTCCAGCACGCGAATATCGATGCGGGTCTTTTCCGGCAGGATCGCGCCGCGCCAGCGGCGGGGGCGGAACGGGCTGATCGGGGTGAGCGCGAGCAGCGCCGAGCCGAGCGGGAGAATCGGGCCCTGGGCCGAGAAGTTGTACGCCGTCGATCCCGCAGGCGTCGCGACGAGGATGCCGTCGCACACCAGCTCGGGGATCACGATCCGGCCGTTGATCGTCACCTCCAGCTTGGCGGTCTGGCGCGTCTCGCGGAGCAGCGAGGCCTCGTTGATCGCGGGCAGCACGCAGGTCTCGCCTTCCACCGTCGTCGCGGTCATCGCCAGCGGGGCGACGCGGAAGGGGCGGGCGCGTTCCAGCCTCTGGGTGAGCCCGTCGAGCCCCCAGTCGTTCATCAGGAAGCCTACCGTGCCCAGGTTCATCCCGAACACCGGCAGCAGCCGACGCCGCTCCAGCATCGCGTGGAGCGTCTGCAGCATGAAGCCGTCGCCGCCGAGCGCGACGACCTCGTCGGCCTGATCGATCGGCACCCAGTCATAGGCCTGGCGGAGCTCCTCCGCCGCGGTCTGCGCCGGTGCGGTGGGCGAGGCGAGCAATGCGCGCGACTTCCCCATGCTCATCCGCCGGTGACGCTCATGTGGCGGGAGACCGCAGGCGCGGCACCGGCCTCGATGCGGAAATCATGCCGCTCGGGCTTGGCGGCGAGCGCGCGGTCGATCGCCGCGTCCACCGCTTCCAGCCCGCCCGCGCGGATCGCTGCCTTCAGATCCACCGAATCCTCATGCCCCAGGCACATGTGCAGCCGTCCGTCGGTGGAGAGCCGGACGCGGTTGCAGCTTGCGCAGAAATTGTTCGTAAGCGGCGAAATCAGCCCCAGCCGGCTGTCCGTACCCCCGACGCGCCAGTAGCGCGCCGGTCCACCGCTGTCGTACGAATCGGCAACCAGGTCGAACTGTCCCTTCAGCCGCGCCAGCACCTCGGGCAGCGGCAGGAAGCGATCGGCGCGGTCCTCGTCGATCACGCCCATCGGCATCGTCTCGATCAGCGACAGGTCCATGCCGTTCGCCGCGACCCAGGCGAGCATCGGCGCGATCTCGTCTTCGTTGAGGCCGCGCAGCGCGACCATGTTGATCTTCACCCGCAGCCCCGCATCCCGCGCCGCGGCGATGCCGTCCAGCACCTGCGCCACGTCGCCATGGCGGGTGATGTAGCGGAAGGTCTCCGGATCGCGGCTGTCCATGCTCACATTGATGCGGCGCACGCCTGCGGCGGCGAGCTGATCGGCATATTGCGCCAGCCGTGTCGCATTGGTGGTGAGGGTGAGTTCCTTGAGCCCATCCCCGATCCGCGCGCCGAGCTGTTCGACCAGCGTCATCATGTTGCGGCGGACGAGCGGCTCGCCGCCGGTCAGCCGGATCTTGGTGACGCCGCGATCGACGAAGCGGCCGGCGATCGCCGCCAGTTCTTCGAGGCTGAGCACCGCCTCGCGCGGCAGGAAGGTCATGTGCTCCGCCATGCAGTAGCGGCAGCGCAGATCGCAGCGGTCGGTGACGGAGATGCGCAGATAGCGGATCGCCCGGTTGTGGCGATCGACCAGCGTGGGCGGCGTCGCGAGGGCGGGGGCGCTGGCCATAGATCGTGGAGGTAAGGCGTTGAACCGCGCTGCACAAGGCTTGGATGGCGGATCAGGCAGCGAGCCGCTATCGAGGTCGGCATGGAAGAAGGGTTCACGATCGTCCAGGGCACCGCGCCTGCCCCCGAGGTGCCGGTATTCGTACTCTCGTTCCGCCAGCGCGACGAGGTTGCCGCCGCGGCTGCGGGCGGGGGATGGCGAGTGGTGGCGGCGCGCCGCAGCGAAGGACTGGAGACCCGATTCCTCGCGAGCGGCGCCTCGGTCGCGGTGATCGACGCGCGCGGGGCGATGAGCGAAGGGTTGGACGCGGCACGGCTGCTCGGCCCGACGATCAAGGCCTATGGTGCGGCGCTGCTGATCCTCGTGTCGCAGAGCGATACCGTGCACATGGGGCGCTTCTACGATGCGGGCGCGACGCATTTCCTTGGGAGCCCGATGTCCTCCGCCGCGATCGCCCATGCGATCCGATTCGCCGAGCGCTATGTCGAGCGACTGTCGGGCTGGGCGGGGCAGGGCACTAGCACGTCCAATCCGCTGGGCTGGCGGTTCGATCCGGCCTCGGGCTCGATCGAACTGACGCCGGCGCTCGCCCAGTTGCTAGACCTGCCCGAGGCGCCGGGGCCGCGTGCGCTGTTCGGCCGGCTGGCGCTGTCCGACCGGCGGCTGGCCTGGGCTGCGCTGCGACGCCTACGCGAGGCAGGGTCGACCGCCTTTGCCCATGATCTGCCCGGCAAGGGGCGGGTGGTGCAGCATCTCCAGTACGACGCCGAGACCGGCCAGATCGACGCGCTGGTCGAGCCGCTCGGGATGACGCCGGACGCCGGTGCGGCGGTGCGCGACGTGCTGACCGGCGCCCGCGATGCCCCCAGCGCGCGGCGCTGGATCGATCGCGCGATGGAAAAGGGCCAGCGGATCGGGCTGGTGCTGGTGGGCCTCACCCGCTTCGACACGATCAATACCGCCTATGGCCGCCCGGCCGGTGACGAACTGCTCCGGGGCGTCTCGCGCCGCGTAGCGGAGGCCGCGCGCGAGACGCTCGGTTCCGATGTGGTGGTGGCGCGAATCGGCGGATCGGATTTTCTGGCGGCGGCGGTGGATCCGGGCACGTCGGCGCTGCGTAACGCGGCGCGACGGATCGAGGAGGCGCTCGCACGCCCGTTCGTCGCCGCGGGCGAGCTGGTCCATCTCGGCGCCAAGGTGGCGCTGACCGAAAGCGTCGCGGGCGACGGCGCGGCCAGCCTGCTGCGCCGCGCGAGCGAAACGCTGCTGGGCGAAGGCGCGACGCGGCCCGGAAGCGGTCCTTCGATCGAATCGCTCATCGGCGATTTGCGGCGCGGCATCGAGCGCGGCGAGATCGGCGTGCTGTTCCAGCCCCAGGTTGCGGTGGCGACCGGGCAGATCACCGGCGTGGAGGCGCTGGCGCGCTGGCAGCATCCCCAGCATGGCGAGATCGGGGCCGAACCCCTGTTCGCGGCGGCGGAGCGGGCCGGGCTTTCCGGGGTGCTGAGCGAGCATGTCCAGCGCCGCGCGCTGACGATCGCCGCGCATTGGCCGCGCTCGCTGAGCAGCCTGCGGCTTTCGATCAACGTGACCGCCGGCGATGTCGGCCGACCGGGATTTGGCGAAAGCCTGCTGCGCTGGATCGACGCGACAGGGTTTCCGCGCCATCGGCTCACGCTGGAGATCACCGAAAGCGGCATCATGGACGATCTCAGCGAAGCGGCGGCGCTGCTGTCGGACCTGCGGACGGCGGGGTGCCGCGTGGCCATCGACGATTTCGGCACCGGCTATTCCAGCCTTGCCTATTTGAAGGCGCTGCCGCTCGACTATCTCAAGATCGACAAGAAGCTGTCCAATGAGATCACCGGTTCGCCGCGCGACCGGATCGTGGTGCGCGGGGTTATCGACATGGCGCGGTCGCTGGGCTTGGCGGTGGTGGCGGAAGGTGTCGAGACCGAGGCGCAACTGGACCTGCTCGCCAAGGAAGGCTGCCAGTATTTCCAGGGCTTTCTTTGCTCGCCGCCGATCGACGTGCCGGCGCTCGCCACGCTGGTGCGCGACTGGTGAGCGCCGGCCGTCCGATCAGAGATCCGGCCGCATAAGCGCCGGGACCGCCGCGGCAGGCAGCGGGCGATAGCCGCCGAAGCGCGAACCCGTCTTTTCGGTGCGGAATTGCGCGGCGAGATTGGCGAGGTCGCCGACTTCGTTGGCGAGGTTCTGCGCGGCAGCCGAGGTTTCCTCGACCATCGCGGCATTCTGTTGCGTCGCGCGGTCCATTGCGCCCACAGCGTTGGAAATCTCGCTGATTGCCGTGGACTGGGCGCCGTTGTCGCTCGCCATGCTGCCAAGCAGGTCATGGACCTGGCTGACGTCGCCCGAGATATTCGCCAGGGCGCCGTCCACCTTCTGCACGGCGTCCACCGCGACCACGATCTCGGCCTGGGTCATGGTGAGCTGCTCGCGGGCCCGCCCGGCCTCCTCCTCGGCGCGCATCGCCAGCGCGGAGACGAGATCGGCGACGACTGCGAAGCCGCGGCCCGCTTCCCCGGCGCGACCGGCCTCGACGGCAGCGTTCATCGCCAGAACCCGCGTCTGGAACGCGATCTTGTCCAGCCCCTCGATCACGCTGTCGGTGCCCTTGGCGGCCTCCGAAACGCGGCCCATCGCCTGCGAGGCCTCGTCGGCGATCGCACGCCCCTGGCCGACGGTGGTGAGTGCCTGGTCCGCGCGCGTGACGGTGTGGCGCGCCGCCTCGGCGGTGGAGCGGAATCGCGCGTCCATCTGGGACACGGCGGCAGTGGTCTGCTCGAGGCTGGCGGCGTTGCCCTGGGTGCGACGAGACAGATCCTCGGCGGCCTGCGAAATCTCGTTGATGCCCGAGCGGATCCGCATCGTGCCGTCGCCGACCGACGCGATCATCTCGCGGATGCGGTCCAGCGTCTTGTTGTAGCTCTTCTCCAGTGCGGCGAAGCTGTCGGGCAGGCCGCTCATTTCGTTGGTGAGATCGCCTTCCGCCAATGCGGTCAGGGCCTTCTCGAATGCACCGATGGCCGCCTCTCGCTCCACCTGCGCCTCTTCGAAATAGATCGAGAGCGAGACTTCCATGTCAAGCAGCGCGGCCTTGACCAGCGCGATCGTCGCCTTGTGGGTGCTGGGCCCCCGGAACAGGCGCATGAGGCGCTTGAACGGGTTGTTGAGGCGATGCACGCCGGCGATCAGATGCTCGAGGACGATCGCGTAGCTGCCTACATACCAGCGCGGCTCCAGGCCGATTTTGGCGTGGGTTGCGCCGATTCGGCGGGCGCTGGCATGATAGTCCTGGTTGAAGTCGCCGGCGGCGATGCGCGCCCAATGCTTTTGCTGGGCGGCTTTGGCGAGGCTTATATGGGCTTGGTCGCGGAAGAAGCGGGCGGTGTCCGGCGTCGCCGAGGCACGGGCATAGAAGCGATCCAGCGCATCGCCCAGCGTCGCCTCCACCCATGGCTGGGTAGCTCGCAACGTGGCACGCTGGGCATCGTCCATCTCCATGAAGCTGAGCCGCGACGTCATCTGTTCGGGCACGGGGCCGATCCTTTCCTGTCCTGCAAACATGGCTGGCCCATCGCGCGACAAGCCATTCTTAAGCATCATAGTATGGCCGAAGGGACAGGTGGGGCCGCTAAGTACAATTCCGATGCGGGCGGATCCCTGTAGCGGCAAGTTGCGCAATGCAGGATGAAAACGATTTCTCCTATGGCTCGTCTGCGCAAAATCGTTGGGAATGCCGGAAGCATCTGTGCTGTACTCTCCCGGTAGTTGTGAGAACCGGTCGCCGAGGGAGTTGAGGAATGGTGTTTCTGGGATTGTTGATGGTTTTGGCCGGCATTGATCAAGATGCAGTGGAGAAAGCGATCGCCGAAAGTGTCGCTGGTTGGAATGCCGGCGAAGTTGAACGCTTTATGCGCGTCTATTCAGCAAATGAAGATGCCAGCTTCGTCACTGGCGAGGGGCTGGTGCGCGGCAAATCGGCGATGATCGCCCGCTATCGCGCGAAATACGACTTTTCGGATCCTGCCAAGCGCGGAACGCTGACCATCGAGCGGCTCGACTATCGCCCGCTCGGCCGCAACCATGCCCTCTATATCGGCCGCTACACGCTGCGCTATCCGGACGGCCGGCGCGCGTCGGGCCCGACCAGCCTCGTGCTGCGTCACGAAGCCGGCGGGTGGAAGATCATCGCCGATCACAGCAGCTGACGCGGATCAGCCCGCGGCGCGTGCCAGCCCGCGCGAGAGCTGGAGCGCGCCGTGCAGCCGCGCCGCCGGGTTCGCCCAGGCGCGGTTGATCACCAGCTTCATGTCCGGCCGCAGCCGCGCCGTCTCGCCCAGCTTCTCGACATAGGCAATCAGCGCTGCCGGATTGGGGAAGTTGTCGTTGTGGAACGACACCAGCGCGCCCTTCGGCCCCAGATCGAGCTTGGCGATGCACGCTTTCTTGGCGTTGAGCTTGGTCTCGATCAGCCGCAGCAGATTGTCGGTCGCTTCGGGCAGCTTGCCGAAGCGGTCGATCAGCTCGGCGGCGAAGCTTTCGATGCCGTCGGTATCCTCGATCTCGTTGAGCCGGCGGTAGAGCCCCATGCGCAAATCGAGATCGGGGACATAGTCCTCGGGGATGAGGATCGGCGCATCGACGGTGATCTGCGGCGACAGGTCCTTGGGCCGGCTCTCGTCGCGCAGGCCGCCGGCCTTGGCGTCCATGATCGCCTCCTCCAGCATCGACTGGTAGAGTTCGTAGCCGACTTCCTTGATGTGGCCCGACTGCTCGTCGCCGAGCAGATTGCCCGCGCCGCGAATGTCGAGATCGTGGCTGGCGAGCTGGAAGCCCGCCCCCAGGCTCTCCAGATCGGACAGCACCTTGAGCCGCTTTTCCGCCGCCTCGGTCATCTGCCGCTGGGGCGGGGTGGTCATATAGGCATAGGCGCGGGTCTTGGCCCGGCCGACGCGGCCGCGCAGCTGGTAGAGCTGGGCGAGGCCGAACTTGTCGGCGCGGTTGATGATCAGCGTGTTGGCGCTCGGGATGTCGAGCCCGCTCTCGACAATGGTGGTCGAGACCAGCACCTCGAACTTTCGGTCGTAGAAGGCGGAGATCCGCTCCTCCACTTCCGTCGGCGACATCTGGCCGTGGGCGACGACATAGCGGACCTCGGGGACCTCGTTGCGGAGGAACTCCTCGATCTCGGGCAGGTCGGCGATACGCGGGGTAACAAAATAGCTCTGCCCGCCGCGATAATGTTCGCGAAGCAGCGCCTCGCGCAGCACCACCGGATCCCAGGGCATCACATAGGTGCGCACCGCGAGGCGGTCGACCGGCGGGGTCTGGATCACCGAAAGCTCGCGCAACCCGCTCATCGCCATCTGCAGCGTGCGCGGGATCGGCGTGGCGGTGAGGGTGAGAACGTGGACGTCGGTCTTGAGCGCCTTCAGCCGCTCCTTGTGGGTGACGCCGAAGCGCTGTTCCTCGTCGACGATGACGAGGCCCAGCCGCTTGAAGTCGATATTCTTCGCCAGCACCGCATGGGTCCCGACGACGATGTCGATCGTGCCGGCGGCGAGCCCGTCCTTCACCTTCTTGGTCTCGCCCGCCGTGACCAGGCGCGAGAGTCGGCCGATCTCGAGCGGGAAGCCTTCGAAGCGCGTCTTGAAGTTGTTGTAATGCTGGCGGGCGAGCAGGGTGGTGGGGCACACCACCGCCACCTGCATGCCGGCCATCGCCGCGACGAAGGCGGCGCGCAGCGCAACCTCGGTCTTGCCGAAGCCGACATCGCCGACGACGAGCCGGTCCATCGGCCGCCCGGCGGCAAGATCGCCGAGCACGTCGCCGATCGCGCGGTCCTGGTCGTCGGTTTCCTCGAATGGGAAGCGATCGACGAAGGCCGGGTAGCCGCCATGATCGGGCTCGGCGATCTCGGCGCCGCGGGTGGCGCGCAGGGCTGCGGTGGCGATCAGCTCGCCCGCGATCTCGCGGATCCGCTCCTTCATCCGCGCCTTGCGGCGCTGCCAAGCCTCGCCGCCTAGGCGGTCCAGCGTCGCGCCTTCCTCGCCCGAGCCGTAGCGGCTCAGCACTTCGAGATTCTCGACCGGCACGTAGAGCTTGTCGCCGCCGGCATATTCGAGCGCGACGCAATCGTGCGGCGCCTTCTGCACCGGGATCTGGGTCAGCCCCTCATAGCGGCCGATGCCGTGGTCGAGATGGACGACGAGGTCGCCGGGCGAGAGCGTCGCCAGTTCCTGGAGGAAGGCGTCGGTATTCTTGCGGCGCTTGGCGCGGCGGACGAGGCGGTCCCCGAGCATGTCCTGCTCGGTGAGCACGGCCACGTCGGGCGTGGTGAAGCCATGGTCGAGCGGCAGGACAAGCAGCGCGACCTGCAGCCCGCTGCCGTTCGGATTGGCGACACCGAGCGCCGGCTGCCAGCCATCGACCGGCACCGCACCGGTGAGACCATGATCCTCGAGCAGCCCCTTCAGTCGCTCGCGCGCGCCGATCGAATAGCTGGCGAGCACCGGCTTCTTGCCTTGGCTCCGGACGGCCTTGAGGTGGGCGACCACCGCTTCGTAGACATTGCTGCCGGCAGCGCGCTCGGGGGCGAAGTCGCGCGGCCCGTCGACGCCGAACTCGACCACGCGATCCGATTCGGGCTCGTGGAACGGTGTCGCCAGATGCATCGGCTGCGCATCGACCTGCGCCTGCCATTCCTTGGCGAGCAGATAGAGGTCGCCGGCCTTGAGCGGGCGGTAGCTGCCCGGATCGGCCGACTGGGCCTTGATCCGGTTTTCCTGATAGTCCTTGATCGCCTCGAAGCGCTGCTCGGCGGCCGCTGGCGCGCCGCCGTCCCGGACGATCACGCCATGATCGGGCAGGTGATCGAACAGCGTTTCCAGCCGTTCCTCGAACAGCGGCAGCCAATGCTCCATGCCGGCGAGGCGGCGGCCTTCGCTGATCGCCTGGTAGAGCGGGTCGCCCGTCGCGGTCGCACCGAAGCGGTCGCGATAGCCGCTGCGGAAGCGCTTGATGCTCTCCTCGTCGAGCAGCGCTTCGCTCGCGGGCAGCAGGGTGAAGCCGTCGACGCGGCCGGTGGTGCGCTGGTCCTGCGGATCGAAGGTGCGCACGCTCTCGATCTCATCGCCGAAGAAATCGAGCCGCAGTGCCTGCTCGGCACCACTCGGGAAGAGGTCGACCAGGCCGCCGCGCACCGCGAACTCGCCATGATCATTCACCGTCTCGACGCGGACATAGCCGTTCGCCTGCAGCAGATAGGCGAGCTTATCCAGTCCGATCCGCTCGCCGGGAGCGAGTCGCGCGACCAACTGGCGGATGCGGAACGGGGTAAGGGTGCGCTGGGTGGCGGCGTTGACCGTAGTGACGAGCAGACGGGGCTTGTCGCTCCTGCCCTGGAGCGCATGGAGGGTGGCAAGCCGCTCCGCCATCACGCGCAGGGTCGGGCTGGCGCGGTCATAGGGGAGGCAGTCCCAGGCGGGGTAGCTGAGCACCTCCAGCTCGGGCGCAAAGAAGGTCGCGGTGCCCGCCACCGCGCGCATGCCCGCCTCGTCGGCGGCGACGAACACCGCCATCCGGCTGGCGCGCGCGACATCGGCCAGCATCCAGGGCAGGAAGCCGCTCGGCACGCCGGCGAGCGTCAGCGGGTGCTTGGCGGAAAGGATCGTCTTCAGGTCGGGCATGGGGTCTCGTCTTGGCAGGTCGGCTCGATCACCCTCACCCTCCCCACCGCCTTCGGCGGCGGGTCCCCTCCCTCTCCCAAAGGGAGAGGGCACTAAATCCCTCTCCCTTTGGGAGAGGGCACTAAATCCCTCTCCCTTTGGGAGAGGGAGGGAGGCGCGCAGCGCCGGAAGGGTGAGGGTGAGCCGCCAGGTCAATGTTACTCGGAAATAGGCACGTAATTCAGGGTCTTGAGCGCATCGAGAATCGTGCCCCGGTAGCGCTCCGGGGCAGTGTCGGTTCCCATCGCCCACGCCATGATGTCGACGTCCTGCTCCTCCAGCAGGCTCTCGAACAGCGCGATCTCATCGTCGTTCCAGCCCTCGCCGTGCCGGTCGAAAAAGCCGCCGATCAGCAGATCGGCTTCCTTGGTGCCGCGGTGCCAGCTGCGGAAGCGGAGGCGCTTGAGGCGGGTTTCTCGGTCCATGGCGGGCTTTCCCAACGGCAGGCGCGCGGCTGCGCGCAGGAGCGCGGCCGACACGGGGTTGATCACGAGGACGGCAGATAGGGACGCACGCCAAGAAAGGCCAGCGGGCACTTCCTGGGGCAGATGTGGAAGGCTTGTTAACCGAAGCCCGCTAGGTTCATCCTCTCTTTGGGGTGTGTATGGCGAGGGTAGGATGAGCGACACGATGACCAACAAGCTGCGGTTCGTGATGCTGAAGTCGATCAACGGCGAGCCGATGCTCGTCAACATCGCGGCGGTGCGCACGGTCAGCACGATCAACATGGCCGGCGAGGATGTGGGCGTCATCTCCTTCGGCAAGGATCACGAGGTCGTGATCGGCTCGTCGGTGCCGGAAGTCGTGATGGCGATCGAAGCCGCGCTTTCCAGCCATAGCCCGATCTTCCTCAACGCCTGACCCGGGACAAGCGCGCTGTCGGCCGGGCAGCGCCATTTGTCAGCCGCCGCGCCGCACGATAGGGCGGGGCGATGCGTCCCGAGCTTCTCAACCCGCTGTTCGCCGAAGTCACCGCGCTGAAGGGCATCGGCCCGGCGCTGGCCAAGCCGATGGAGAAGCTGGGGCTGGCGCGGGTGGTGGACGTCGCCTTCCACCTGCCGACCGGCTTCGTCGATCGGATCCCGCGCGACGAACTCGACATGGCCGACTCGGGAAAGGTGATCGCCATCACGCTCACCCCCGTGCAATATCGCTTCGGCGGCGGCGCGCGATCGCCGGCACGGGTGCAGGCGGTGGACGCCAAGGGCAACCATGTCAGCCTCGTCTATTTCGGCGGCAGCTCCGGCTGGGCCAAGAAGCTGCTGCCGCTGAACGAGCCGCGCTGGGTCTCGGGCAAGCTCGAACATTATGGCCAGGAGCTGCAGATGGTCCATCCGGACCATGTCCTGCCGCTCGACCAGGTCGAAAGCGTCGGAGGCCGTGAAGCCATCTACCCCTGCTCCGAAGGCATCACCTCCAGGCGCATCGCGGCGCTCGCCGCGCAGGCGATCGAGCGCGCGCCCGAGCTGCCCGAATGGATCGAGCCAAGCCTCAAGACGCAGAAGGGCTGGCCCGACTGGCGCGAGGCGATCGCCCGCATCCATGCCGATCCGGCCGACGCCAAGGCGCGCGAGCGGCTCGCCTATGACGAGGTCTTCGCCAATCAGCTCGCGCTGCTGCTGGTCCGCGGCGAGGCGCGGGCGAAGCGGGGCCGTCCGCTCGCCGGCGACGGGCGGCTGCGCGACAAGCTGAAGCTGCCCTATGCCCCTACGGGCGCGCAGAGCCGCACCATCGCCGAGATCGAAGGCGACATGGCGCAGACCCAGCCCATGCTGCGGATGCTGCAGGGGGATGTCGGCTCGGGCAAGACGCTGGTGGCGACGATGGCGCTGCTGATCGCGGCGGAGGCAGGCGCACAGGGCGCGCTGCTCGCGCCGACCGAAATTTTGGCCCGCCAGCATCACGAGACGCTCCAGCGCACCCTAGCGCCGCTCGGCGTGAACGTCGCGATTCTGACCGGCCGCGACAAGGGGAAGGCGCGCGAGGCGACGCTGATGGGCCTCGCTGCAGGCGAGATCGACATCCTGATCGGCACCCATGCGATCTTCCAGGAGGGCGTGACCTATCGCGACCTCGGCCTGGTGGTGGTCGACGAGCAGCATCGCTTCGGCGTCGCCCAGCGGATGATGCTCCAGGCGAAAGCGGAACGCCCGCCGCACCTGCTGGTGATGACCGCGACGCCGATCCCGCGGACGCTGACGCTCGCCCAATATGGTGAGATGGACGTCAGCCGGCTCGACGAGATGCCGCCGGGCCGCCAGCCGATCGAGACCAGCGTCATTTCCGAGGAGCGGCTGGGCGAAGTCGTAAGTGGCCTCGGGCGGCACCTCGCCGGTGGCGGGCAGGCCTATTGGGTGTGCCCGCTGGTCGAGGAAAGCGAGAAGAGCGATCTCGCCGCCGCCGAGGCGCGCGCGGCCGAGCTGCAGGCGCATTTCGGCGACAAGGTCGGGCTGATCCATGGCCGGATGAAGGGGCCGGAGAAGGACGCGGTGATGGCCCGCTTTTCGGCCGGCGAACTCGGCGTGCTGGTCGCGACGACGGTGATCGAGGTGGGCGTCGACGTGCCCAATGCCACGCTGATCGTGATCGAGCATGCCGACCGCTTCGGCTTGGCCCAGCTCCACCAGCTGCGCGGCCGTGTTGGGCGGGGCGGGGGGCGTTCGGTGTGCGTGCTGCTGCGCGGCAACCATCTGAGCGAGACCGCGCGCGCGCGGCTGGCGCTGATGCGCGAGAGCAATGACGGCTTCCGCATCGCCGAGGAGGATCTGCGGCTGCGTGGCGCGGGCGAGCTGCTCGGCACGCGCCAGTCGGGCGACATGCAGTTCCGGCTGGCCGAGCCGGACATGCTCGGCGCGCTGCTGCCCGCGGCCAATGGCGATGCGCGGTTGCTGGTCGATCGCGATGGCGGGCTCAAAGGCGAGCGGGGGCAGGCGGCGCGGGTGGCGCTATACCTGTTCGAACGCGACGCAGCGGTGGGGCTGCTGCGCGCGGGCTGATTTAGCGCGCGCGCATCACCGTGACCATCGGGCCGAAGTCGCCGGCGGCGATCGGCTGCAGGAACTGACAGCCGACCCGTCCGCCCAATGCCCAGCGGATTTCCGCGCCGGTTTCGCCGAGGATCGGCAACTGGATGCGGAGAAGGTCGCCCGTCTCGAACGGCGCCTCGCAGCGCGCCATCAGCCCCTGCGGCGAGACGTTGACGATCAGGAACGCGACCGACTTCGCATCGGGGCCAACCGCACGCGTGCGGTGCTCGACTTCGTCGCGATGCACCAGACGATCGTCGGCGCTCGCCAGCTTGGCACCCGGTACGCTCACACGCGCCTCATCACACACTGGAGGGTCGGCAAGAGGGTAACCCACAGCAGTGAACAGGTGCCGAACGAAGGTGGTGAACGCGGCGTTAGGCCTGTGGCGTGAGCAACCCGTGATGCTTCTTACCCGCCGAGAGGCGCACCTCGCCCGCGACGGCGATCGTCGCGGCCTCGTCGTCGATCTTCTCGCCCTCGAGGCGCGCGCCGCCGCCCTTGATCAGCCGCCGCGCCTCGCCCTTCGACGCGCAGAAGCCCAGGCCGACGAGCGCGTCGACCACGCTGATGCTGCCGCCGCTGACCGCCAGCGTCGGCAGCGCGCCACCCGCGGCACCTTCCTCGAAGGTCTTGCGCGCAGTCTCGGCGGCTTCCTCGGCAGCGGCGCGGCCGCGGCACATCGCGGTCGCCTCGTTGGCGAGGATCTTCTTCGCCTCGTTGATCTCGGCGCCTTCCAGCGCTTCGAGGCGGGCGATCTCGTCGAGCGGGAGGTCGGTGAACAGCCGCAGGAAGCGGCCGACGTCGCGATCGTCGGTGTTCCGCCAGAACTGCCAATAGTCGTAATGCGGCAGCTGGTCGGGGTTGAGCCATACCGCGCCGGACATGGTCTTGCCCATCTTGCCGCCGTCCGCCGTGGTGATCAGCGGGGTGGTGACGCCGTAGACGTCGGTGCCGTCGACGCGGCGCGACAGTTCGATGCCGTTGACGATGTTGCCCCACTGGTCTGACCCGCCCATCTGCAGGCGGCAGCCTGCGCGGCGCGACAGCTCCAGAAAGTCATAGCCCTGGAGGATCATGTAGTTGAACTCGAGGAAGCTCAGCGACTGCTCGCGATCCAGCCGCAGCTTGACCGAATCGAAGCTCAGCATCCGGTTGATCGAGAAGTGCCGGCCGATGTCGCGCAGGAACGGGATATATTCGAGCTTGTCGAGCCAGTCGGCATTGTCGACCATTACCGCGTCGGTGGGGCCGTCGCCGAAGGTCAGGAAATTCTCGAACACCGTCTTGATCGAGGCGATGTTGCTGCTGATCGTGTCGAGCGTCAGCATCTTGCGGGCTTCGTCCTTGAAGCTCGGGTCGCCGATCTTGCCGGTGCCGCCGCCCATCAGCACGATCGGCTTGTGGCCCGCCTGCTGGAGGCGGCGGAGCAGCATGATCTGCACCAGGCTGCCGACATGGAGCGACGGCGCGGTGGGATCGAAGCCGATATAGCCCGGCACGATCTGCTTGGCGGCGAGCGCGTCGAGGCCCTCGGCGTCGGTCACCTGGTGGATATACCCGCGCGAGGCGAGCAGGCGGAGCAGATCGGAGCTGTATTCGGTCATGGTGCGAGGCCGCATAGCCAATGCGCGCGCCCGCGTCATCCCCGGCCGCTCAGTCCTGCGTCTGCAGTTCCCAGCTGGCGTGCTGGACGTCGTGGCGCTTCTCGAGATGCGCGATGATGCTGTCGAGCTCGGCATCGAGCGCGGCGGTGGAGACGAGGCGCGCGCGCAGCTCGATGCGATCGTCGGGGCGTTCGATGGTCTCGATCTCGGCGACTGGATAGCGCATCAGTTCCAGGTGATCGGTGAGCAGGTCGCGCAGCCGGTCGACCTCCGCCGGCACGGTGGTGAGCGTAACGAAATAGGTCGCCTCCACCTGTCCGCCGGCGAGCGGCACCCGGTTGATCGCGTTGACCACCGGCCGCAGCAGCGTGTTGCCGGCGATCACGAACACCGCCAGCGTCGCCGCCTCCGCCGCCATGTCGCTGCCTGCGCAGGCACCCACCGCCGCCGAGCACCACAGGGTCGCTGCGGTGTTGAGCCCGCGGACGTTCATCCCCTCCTTCATGATCACGCCCGCGCCGAGAAAGCCGATGCCGGAGACGACGTAGGAGATCACCCGCACCGCCTCGAGATCGCCGGCGATGCGCTGGGCGAGGTCAACGAACGCCGCCGAGCCGAGCGCCACCAGCGCATTGGTGCGCAGCCCAGCGGTGCGCTGGCGGAACTGGCGCTCCGCGCCGATCGCGGCGCCGAGGATCAGCGCCAGCGTGTAGCTCAGCAGCGTGTCGGCATAGGCGGCGAGGTGGAAGGTGTGGAGGAACTTCACGGCGGCCGGCCTCTGGAGTCGTTGCGGACGCGGCGCCTTTCGCCTGCCGCCAGGCGCGTGGCAAGCGCTGCCGCTACCCTGTCGACCGCTTTAGGATTAGGGTCGGCCGCATGGAATTTTCTCTGCTGCCCCACCCGGCAACCCCGCCAATTGCCGTGACCGCGGTCGTCTGCGACGTTCGGCGGCAGGGTGCCGATATCGCCTTGCACTATCGGATCTTGGTGGACCCGGCGGCGCTGGTGCTGCCCGCGCCTGCAGCGCCCGAGCGCACGGATGGACTGTGGCGGACAACCTGCCTCGAACTGTTCGTGGCGGGGGAGGCGAGCGACTATCGCGAATTCAACTTCGCGCCGTCGGGCCCATGGGCGGCCTACGCTTTCACCGGGCGCCGGGCGGGCATGGCGCCGCTGGTAGTGGACGAGACGCCCAAGATCGGCCTCGCTGCGCAGGAAGATGCGCTCGTCGTGGCCGTACATCTGTGCGATGTCGGCACTGGCGCCCTGCGGCTCGGCATCACTGCGGTGATGGAGGAAAGGGACGGCACGAAATCCTATTGGGCGCTGCGTCATGGCGGCGATGCGCCGGATTTCCACGATCCGGATTGCTTTGTCGCGCAACTGCCGCCAGCAGACTGACATGCTCTTCGGAATCGATCGCCTCCTCGCCGAACCCGATCTGCGCGCGCCCTTGCAGTGCAAGCGCGTGGCGCTGCTTGCGCACCCGGCCTCCGTGACCGCCGACCTGACGCACAGCCTCGATGCGCTGGTGGCGGCGGGCGTGAACATCTCGGCGGTGTTCGGCCCACAGCACGGCGTGCGCGGCGACCTGCAGGACAATATGATGGAGTCGCCCGACTTCACCGATCCGCAATATGGCGTGCCGGTATTCAGCCTCTATGGCGAGGTCCGTCGCCCGACCGACGCGTCGATGGACACGTTCGACGTGATGCTAGTGGACCTGCAGGACGTCGGCTGCCGCATCTACACCTTCGTGACGACGCTGCTCTACGTGCTCGAAGCAGCCGCGAAGCATGGCAAGGCGGTGTGGGTGCTCGATCGCCCCAACCCGGCCGGCCGGCCTGTCGAAGGGCTGACGCTGCTGCCGGGCTGGGAGAGCTTTGTCGGCGCCGGGCCCATGCCGATGCGCCATGGCATGACGCTGGGCGAGCTCGGCCACTGGTTCATCGCGCACTATGGCCTCGACGTGGAGTATCGCGTCGTCGCCATGCAGGGCTGGCAGCCCGAGGCTGCACCCGGCTTCGGCTGGCCGGTGGAGCGCCCCTGGATCAACCCAAGCCCCAATGCCGCCAACGTCAACATGGCGCGGGCCTATGCCGGGACGGTGATGCTGGAAGGGACGACGCTTTCCGAAGGGCGGGGCACCACCCGGCCGCTGGAGCTGTTCGGCGCGCCGGATATCGATGCGCGCGCGGTCATCGCGGAAATGCAGCGCCTCGTTCCCGAATGGCTCGCCGGCTGTACCTTGCGCGACATGTGGTTCCAGCCGACCTTCCACAAGCATGTCGGCCAGCTCTGTGCCGGCGTGTTCCTCCATGCGGAGGGTCGCGCCTATGACCATGCCGCCTTCCGTCCCTGGCGGGTGCAGGCGCTGGCGTTCAAGGCAATTCGCACGCTCTACCCGACATACGACCTCTGGCGCGACTTCCCCTACGAATATGTGTTCGACAAGCTGGCGATCGACGTGATCAACGGCGGACCGGGCCTTCGCCAATGGGTCGACGATCTTGCCGCCACGCCGGGCGATCTCGACGCGCTGACCCTACCCGACGAGGCCGCCTGGATCGCGGCGCGCCGGCCGCATCTGCTCTACTGATGGAGGGGATGATGGTGGCACCCGAACGCGCGCTCTGCGGCCTGATCTTCGCGGTGGAGGAGGCGCAGGATCGTCCCGGCACGCTCGTTGCCAGCCTGCCGTTCGGGGGGATGACCCTGCTCGAATATCAGATCCGCCTGCTCGCCGGCATCGGTGCCGACCAGGTGCTGGTCGCGGTGGGCAAGGTGACGCCCCAGTTCCTCGCCGCGATCGAGCGGGCGGGGCGCGGGCGGCTCAAGGTCGACATCGTCCGCTCGGCCGAGGAAGCCGCCGAGAAGGTGCTGCGCGACGCCGATGTGCTGGTGCTGGCCGACGGGCTCGTCACCATCGACCCGGTGATGGAGCGGATGGCGGCCGAACCGCATGCGGCACTGCTCGTCACCGATGATTCCGAATCCCCCGCCGCGATCGAGCGGCTGGACATGCGCCATTGCTGGGCGGGCATCGCCCGCATCGAGACGCGGCATCTCGCCCATATCGCGACGATGCCCGAGGATTATGATTTCCAGTCGGCGCTGCTGCGGGTGGCGGCGCAATCGGGGGCGCTGCAGGTGCCGCTCGCGCCGGGCTGGGCGCGCGCGGGCCATGCGGTGGAGCGGAGCGGCGACGGGCTGGCGGCGCGCAACGACGCGGTACTCGCCGCGCTGAGCGACCGGCGGACGCTGTGGGCCGATCGCTGGGTGTTCAGCCGCGCGTCGCGCTTCGTGCTGCCGCAGATGATGGCGCGCAACATTCCCGACTGGGCGCCGCTGGCGATCGGCGGCGTGGTGGCGATCACGGCGCTGTTGACGGTGCTCGCGGGCTGGGGCGGGATCGGCACGCTGGTTGCGCTGCTCGCCACGCTGGCCTTCGCAACGGCCGCGTCGCATGCCGCGCTGCGCGGTGAGGAGCCGCGCGCGCGGGGAATCGAACTCGCCATTCTCGGGCTGTTCGTGCTGCTGGTGGCAGCGACCGGCTGGCACGAAGTTAGGGCGATCGGCAATCCTGCCTCGCTGTTGCTCGCGGCGAGCGGCGTGGTGCTGCAACTGCTGGCCGAACGGGTGCCCGTGCAGCGGCGCCGCTGGTGGGCCAACGCGGCGGCGCAGATGCTGATCCTCACGCCCTTCGCGCTCCTGGGGCACGCCACGATCGGTCTGGCGGCGGTATCGCTGTACGCGCTCGCCACGCTGACCGCCGCGATCGAAAGCCTGCGCGGCAAGTCTTAGCCTCCGATTAAGCTTGCAGCGCTATGTCTTTGGATATGGCGCAAAGCGCTCCCGATCCGCGCGGTGGCCCAGCCCCCGGCGCCCCGGACCTGCTGGCCCGCGCAGCGGCGGCGGAGATGCACGATCGCGCGCTGCACGCGGCCACCGCGCGGGACATCGCGGTCCCGGAAGCGCTGCGGCTGGACGAGCGCACCCGTGCCGGCGTGCGGGCGCGGCTGGAACAGATCGTCGGCGCGATCGAGGCGAGCCTGCGTCGGGCCGTGGCGCCGGAGGGCTTCCCGGGTATGGGGCCGACGCTGCCGCTGCTGCACGCCGCCGGCCTGCCGGCGGATCCGGCGCTTGCGGGCGAGCTTCTGGCAGGGGTCCGTCTGGACCAGCTCGCTGCCGGACTGCCGCACCACGCCCCGGAAGATCCCGCCCGGCCGAGTCTGCTCAACCGTCTGGCCGAACACCCGGCGCCGGCGCTTTCCGAACCTGCGCGCGCGCTGCTGCTGGCGGAGAGCAGGGCGCGGAGTCCTGAAGCGGGACGCTGGCGGCTGCCGTTAATCTTGCATACACGCCTGCTTTGGTGGGTTGCAGCCGCCATGCGCGAACAAGCGGGATCAATGGCCGGCGTGGCTCTGGACGCGGCGCTTTGCGCGGCGGTACGGGCGGAGTGCGCGCTCGCCGAGCGCTGCGCCGAGGACCAGGTGGAGGCGGCGGCATCCCGCCTCGCCGCCGCGATCGACCCGGCCCCGCAGGAGCATGCCCGCGTGTTGCTGGAAGCGATGCGTGACCGCCGCGTGCCGCTGTTCCTGGCGCTGCTCGCCCGCGCTGCCGACATCGACATGGCCGCCGCGCGGGCGCTGCTCCTGGATCCCGGTGCCGAGCGGCTGCTGCTGGTGCTTCACGCGCTGGAGCTGTCGCGCGAAGGCATCGCGGAACTCTGCTTCGCCCTGTGTAACGCCGATCCTGCGCGTGACCTGGCCGCGCTGGCCGACGCAATCGACATGCTGGCGAGCGTGGAGGTGCAGGCCGCGCGCGACCAGCTGACCTTGCTGCGGCTTCCCCCGGAGTATCGCGCGCTGCGCATGGCGCTGCACGGGACGGGTGCACGGTGACCGCGATCAAGTCGCTCGATCCGGTGGTGCCGCTGGCGGTGGCACGGCTGGATGCCAATGGTCGGCTGATCGATGCGGAGCCGCGGCTGCGGGCGCTGAACGACCGCGCCGGGGGCGGCATCGGCGCGCCGCTCGCGCTGCCCGGCGTCGCCGCCATCGCGCAGCTGGCGCATCGGCTGGGCATTTCGGTGTCGCGCAGCGTGGTGGCGGCCGACGGCGAGGAGGAACTCGATCTCTGGGTACGCGCCGGGCCCGATCGCGGCGGCGTGCGGCTGGAGGTCAGCGGCTGGCGTGCGCGGCCCGCCTGGCGCCCCGTCGCCGATCCCGAACGTGACGGCGACTTCCTGCGCGTTACGGGCGATTGGCTGTGGGAGACCGATGGGGCCCTGCGCCTGACCTTCCTGTCTCCGGAGGCGGGGCAGCGCTACGGCTTCGACATCCGGGACATGCTGGGGCAGCCGCTCACCCGCCTGTTCGCACTCGCCCAGGACGAAGGGGGCCAGTTGCCGATCCTTTCGGCTATGTCGGCGCGCGCGCGGTTCGACGGGCAGCGCGCCGAGTTGCGCGATACCGGCCGGATGGTGCGGCTTTCGGCAACGCCGCGCAGCGATCCGCTGGGGCGGTTCGCGGGATTCATCGGCGCCGCGCGGATGCTGGATCCGGCGCTGCCGGAGACGCCGCCGATCACGCCGTCGCGCCGGGGCGATGGCTTCCCGCGTGCCTTCGGCCGACGGCTGGAGCGGGCGCTGCGCGGCCCGTTGGCACGGATCATCGCCAATGCCGATGCGATCGGTGCGCAGGCCGAAGGTCCGATCCGGGGCGATTATGCGGGCTATGCCGGCGACATCGCGAGCGCCGGCCGGCACCTGCTCGGGCTGGTGGAGGATCTGGTCGACCTTCAGGCGATCGAGGGGGAGGACTTCAAGACCGCCCGCGAGACCATCGACCTGGCTGACGTCGCCCGGCGCGCCGCCAGCCTGCTATCGGTGCGGGCCGGCGAGGCGGGCGTACATATCGATCGGCCGGCAGCCGACGAGGTACTGCGGGTGCGGGGCGAGTTCCGGCGCGCCCTGCAGATACTGGTCAACCTGCTCGGCAATGCGGTGCGCTACAGCCCCCGGGATGCGGTGGTGTGGATCCGCCTGGAAAGCGAAGCCGGCATGGGCTGCGTCATCGTCGCCGATCAGGGAAAGGGCATCGCGACGGCCTATCAGGCGCGGATCTTCGAGAAATTCGTCCGCATGGATCCCGGGGAGCCCGGCGGCAGCGGGCTGGGGCTCTACATCGCGCGGCGGCTTGCGCGTGCGATGGGGGGCGATCTGATCGTCGACAGCGCAGCGGGGATGGGCGCGCGCTTCGTGCTGATGCTTCCGCTTCCGGAGCAGCCGGAGCGCCCGCCTCCTCCTGCGGGCGCTCCCTGAGCGGTCAGCGGCGGCGGCAGACCGCGATGCGGCGGCCGTGGCGCCATTCGTTCCAGCACACCGTGCGGCTGCGATAGCCATAGCCATAGCCGCCCCGGCCATAGTGGCGGCCGCGATCCCAGCCGCGATGACGGTCCCAGCGATCGTGACGATCGTGGCGATCCCAACGGCGCTCGTGATGGTCGCGGTAGCGCCAATCCTGCGCCTGGGCTGCGGTGGCACCCACCAGGCCCGTCGCGACGAAGCCGGCGGCGGCAATCCATTGAACCAGTTTCATCGATCAGTCCTTCCTCGTTTCGATGCAGAAGGACTAACCGGCTAGACGCATCCGCAGCCTGAACCGGATCGTAGGCGGGGGTTCATCTTGGCGCCATGCGATCCATGACGGCCGGATGCAGCATGTCGGTCCGCATCCGGCCATGCTGGAGAAGTGCCGCGTGAAAGGCGACCAGCGGTCGCCCACGGGCAAGATCCTCGATCGTCAGCCAGCTGGCCGCTTCCGCTGCACGCGTGGCGGGCTCCACCACGATGCGATCGAGATCGGACGCGAACGGAGCGAAATAGGCGGGCTCTCCCATCTCCTCTCGCCAGAAGGCGAGCGCCCGATCGCTGCTCCATCCGTGGAGATGGATGCCAAGATCGGCCAGTGCCCGGCACAGGCGGAATAGTCGCCAATGGCAATAGCCGAGCGCCCCATGGGGGTCGCCGCGATACAGTCCCGCGGCGGCGGCGAGGCCCTCCGCATAGATTGCCCATCCCTCGAGAAAGGCCTGGGCATAGTCGAGCCGCAGGGGGTGGGGGGCTGCCAGCACCTCGAGCGGCATCTGCACCATGTGGCCGGGCAACAATTCGTGGTGAACGACGGCCGGGAGGGTCCAGGCGGGTCGCCGGCCGATCTCGCGCAGATCAACGACATAGCGGCCGGGGCGATCTCCCGCCGGCAGCACGCGGTACCCCTGCTTGCCGGCCGCTTCTTCCGCGGGCGACATGCGCGCGGCGCGGACCGCGTGCACCTGCGCCGGCAGCGGCTCGAACCAGCGGGGCAGGTGCAGGGCGGCGGTGGCTAGGGTCCGGTTCATGTCCGCCACCGCGCGGTCGCGGCCTGCGTCATCGTCCGGGTAGCGCCAGCGCGCAACGCGCCACAGCGCCTGATAGCGCGCGCCGATGCTGCCGCCGCGCAGGCCGATCTGTGCGAACAACCGGTCGGCCTGTGCACGCACCGCCGCATGTTCGCGCAGCAGCCGGCGGTGCAGCGCATCGACATCCACGTCGTCACCGCTCGTGCGGCGGAGCAGCAGCGTGTAATAGCGCGCGCCCTCGGGCAGCGCGACCATTCCGGGGCGCGGCGCCTCGATGGCGAGCCTGCGCAACGCGACGAGCTGGTCGCCGATCGCCACCGCGCGCGGCCCCGTCGCCCGCCGCTGCGCCGCCTCCAGCGCCGCGATCGTCCGTTCCGCCATGCCCCGCGGCAGGCGCACGCCCGCGCCGGCATCGGCGAGCAGCGCCTGTGTCTCATCGGCGATCGCGAGAGCGGACGCATCGCTGCGAAGCCAGGCGCCGCTGGTGGGGGTGACGCGATATGGGCTCCGGCCGGGCCTGCCAAACGGGAAGCGGCGGGCGAGTTCGACATCGACCGCCAATCCCGACCGCGCGGCAAGCAGGTCGAATCTGCGCCCTGCGGACAGGGCGTCGGCATCCCATGCAGACAGCGCGGTCAACGCACCGGCAGGATTCTCTTGGGCGCGATCGAGTAGCGCCCGCAACCCCTTTTCCTCCTCGCCGGGGTCCGGTCGCGCGCGCCCGGCGAGGGCGAGTGCAGCGGCGGAGCCGACAAGCAGCGAGCGGCGGGAAAGCGGGATCATGGCCCGCACCATGCGACAAACCGCCCACCGGCGCGACCCTCTCAAAATTATAGTACTGCCTAGTACGATTTCGTCTTGGCGTTACGGCGTGCAGGCGTACATGGAACACCATAGCGAAACGATCTGCGCAGAGAGACAGCGTGGGTTCAGGGAGCCGGCATATACCGGCAGGCCCGGCGGCGGGACGAAGGGGAGACCCGGACGGCCGCCCGCGGGCAAGGTGGAACGAATTGGCGGAACGGCCAAGGCAGCGCTTTCGATCGGCGCGCCCGGGGTGGCCTGCATCCGCATGTACAGGGAGTGCAGGCGATGGCGTATCTTGATTTTTCCGGGTTCAACGGCCAGCCCCTCGCGGCGAGCGGGATGGTGGAGACGGCCGCGACGCTGACGGCGCTGGAATGGCAGGTCGTCGCCATCGCGCAACGTGACCGCCTGTCGTCGCTGGAGGCGCCCGGCCGCTGGTCCCGCCTGTTTGCCCTGTTTTTCGGGGGCGATCGCGCGAGCCCCAGGCTCGCGGATTCGAAGCTCGAGGCGCTGCGCCGTGTCGCCGTACTGGCCTGGCACAAGGGCTATGCGCTACCGAAGCAGGAAATCGCCGCCTTCCACGCCTCGGGCTATTCGCTCGACCAACTCGAGGTGCTGCTCGCCCGCGTCAGCCAGGGCCGCGCTGCATTGAACGAGGGGCGCGGGCGCTGACGCGCGGCGCGCCCCAACGTCGCGCTTACTGCTTCTTTTCCTGATTTTCGCTGTCGGCGTTGCGATCGATGCGCGACGTCATGCCGGTGGCGGCCGCGTCGGACTCGGTCTGCTCGCGGTCGCTGAACGGCGTCGGCGTCTCGCTCGGCGTCACTTCTGGCTCCGGTGCGACGTTGGCGGGCTGGGCGGCGACGGGCTCCTGGGTGGAGATGTTCACATCGGCCGGCGTTTCCGGCACGGTGATTTCCGTGACATTGGCGTCGGGCGGGGTGGGGGCCTCGTCGTCGCTGCCGCAAGCGGCGAGGGTGAGGCTGGCACCGGCCAGGATCGCGAAAGTGCGGAGCTTCATCGTGGGTTCCTTTGCGATGGGTTCAGGAGGCGGTGGCGGCGCTGACCGCCGCGCGCGCTTCGATCTTCTCAGCCAGCAGCTTGTCCCAGCTGTACGGATCGTCGCGGAAGTTCATCGAGCCGTCGGCGCCGGCAAAGGCGGTCCAGTACAGCAGATAGACCGCGACCTGGTCTGCTTCTGCCAAGCGCACGCGGACCGTCTTGGTGCCTTCCAGCTGGGCGGCGATCGCCTCGGGCTGCCATTCCGGATCGTTCTTGAGCAGCAGTTCGGCCAGTGGGCCCGGCTTCTCCAGGCGGACACAGCCATGGCTGTCGAGCCGGCTGTAGCTGTTGAACCCCGATTGCACCGGAGTGTCGTGCAGATACACCGCATAGGGATTGTCGAAGTCGAACTTGAAGCGTCCGAGCGCGCTGCGCGGCCCCGATTCCTGCTGCAGGCGGCGATCCGGTCCGGTGCCGATGATGCGATAGCCATGCGCCTTCAAATAGCCTGCGCCCTTCGGCCAGAGCTCCTTGGCGGCGATGCCGCTCGGCACGTTCCACGGCGGATTGAGCACGATCGAATGGATGCGCGATTGCAGCATCGGCGTCTCGTTGCCAGGGCGCCCGGTAACCGCCTTCATCGAGGCGATCGGGCTGTCGCCCTCGAACATGGTCATCACCGCGGCGGCGATGTTCACCTGGATGCGCTTGGCGGGCAGCTGCTTCGGCAGCCAGCGCCAGCGCTCCATGTTCGCCATGATCTGGCGTACGCGCGCCTCGACCGGGACGTTGAGCGCAGCGAGCGTGCCGGTCGAGACGACACCGGTCGGGCGCAGGCCGTAGCGGCGCTGGGCGCGGAGCACCGCGTCCTGCAGGTCCTGATCGAACATGTCGCCGGTCGACGAGACCTGCTTGTCCTCCACCGCCAGGCGCTTGCGCAGGGCCTTCACCCGCGCCCCGCTGGCCCCCTTGGCGAGATCGGGACCCGGCGCGAGTTTCGCCCAGCCGCCCGATGTGAGGATCGCGCGATAGGTGACCAGTCCCTTTTCCAGCCCGTCATAGCCCGCATAAGGCGGCGGCAGCGAGCGAACCCAGGCGGCGAGGCGATCACGCCGCACCGCGTCGGCGAAGCCGGGCGCCGGATCGAACGCGGCGGGGCGCAGGCCCCAGTCGTTGATGAAATCGCTCGAATCGAGCCGGCCGGCATGAACCGCACGGGCATAATCGAGCGCGGCGCGTGCCATGCCGTCGCTGTCGTTCGGGAGCGTGACCGTGCTCGTCATCCGGCGGAGACCCTGCGACAGCCCCGCATCGGTGAGCAGTTGCCGCAGTTCGGCAATCTGCTTGCCGCTCAGCGTCGGCAGCGGCGTCGCCTGCACCACCGGTGCGGGCGTGAGCGGGGTCGGCTGCACCTGCGGCGGCGCCAGAGTCGGCCGGGGCGTCTGTACCGCCGGTGACGGGGACTGCGACGCGCGCGGCGTCTGCGCGCGCGCGGGCGCCTGTCCCTGCGCCTGACTGGCGGGGGTGGCCTGCTGCTGGACGACCGGCGTCGGGCTGGGCTTGGGCTTGGGAATCAGCCGGAACTGGGCCGTTGCGGGAGACGCGATCGCGCCGGCCAGCGCCAGTGCCGCAACCCCCTTCGTCAACGCCACTTTG
Organism: Sphingomonas sp. S2M10; assembly: GCF_012650175.1. Classification (GTDB taxonomy): domain Bacteria; phylum Pseudomonadota; class Alphaproteobacteria; order Sphingomonadales; family Sphingomonadaceae; genus Sphingomonas. The sequence continues at coordinate 45,174 of NZ_JAAILI010000046.1, read as the reverse complement.
GTTACCGTCAGCTTCTTCACTTCGTCCACGCGCAATACTCCACTCGCCGCGTCGTTTATCAACGCATCGGCCTATAGGCGAGGCCTGCGCGACGATGCGAGCGCGAAAACCCGGTCCTGCTTGACTTTTGCCAACGTTGTCGGGAAGCGTCGCGCCCGATTAAGCCATTGGGGCAGGAGAGGGATCGCTTGGCCACCGCACGTTCAACGCACACCACGCTGGCATTTGCCGCGGTAACAACGCTGTTCTTCGCCTGGGGGTTCATCACCTCGCTGGTCGATCCGCTGGTCGCGGCGGTGAAGGGCATCTTCACGCTCACCAATCTGCAGGCACAGGCGAGCGCCTTCGCGTTCTTCTTCGCCTATTTCGTGGTGTCGCTGCCCGCCGCAGCGCTGGTCTCGCGACTGAAGGCGGTGCCGTCCATCCTGCTCGCGCTGTGCACCATGGCGGCGGCGTGCCTGATCATGCTCACCGCGGCCAATCTCGCCAATTACTGGCTGGTGCTGCTCGGGCTGTTCGTGCTCGCCAGCGGCATCACCGTGCTGCAGGTGGCGGCCAATCCGCTCGCCGCCGCGCTGGGCGACCCCAAGGGCAGCCATTTCCGGCTGGTGCTGAGCCAGACCTTCAATTCCTTCGGCACCTTCCTTGCCCCGCTGCTCGGCGCGCATCTTTTCCTCAAGGGCGTCGAGGTGAAGTCGGGCGCGGTGGTCGATCCGGCGGTCCGCGCGGAGGCGCTGGCGGGTATCGACACTGCCTATCTGTGGATCTGCGGGCTGATCCTCGCGCTTGCGCTGTTCTTCTTCGTCAGCCGCCGCGTCGTCCGCGATGCCGCGCCTGCGCACAAGGGCACCTCCGGCCTGTTCGACGCCTTCTCCTCGCGCTGGGCGCTGTTCGGCGCGATGGGCATCTTCCTCTATGTCGGCGCCGAAGTGTCGATCGGCACGCAGATGGCGCTGTTCCTCAACGACAACAGCATCTGGGGCCAGTCCGATGCGCCGTTCGGGGTGCCGCTGCTCGGCACGCTGATGGGCAGCGACGGCGTGCCCGGCGTTTCGCTCCAGGAGGCCGGCAAGGCCGTCGCCTTCTACTGGGGCGGCGCGATGGTCGGCCGTGCGCTCGGCTCGCTGCTGCTCACCCGCGTCCGCGCCGACAAGCTGCTGGCGCTGTTCGCCGTGATCGCCGCGGCGATGTGCCTCTATGTCGTCGCGGTCGGCGGCGTCACCGCAGGCTTTGTCGCGCTGGCGATCGGCTTGTTCAACTCGATCATGTTCCCGGTGATCTTCACGCTCACCCTCGAGCGCTCGGGCGCGAGCGAGGAGGCGACCTCGGGCCTGCTCTGCACCGCCATCGTCGGCGGCGCGGTGCTGCCGCTGCTGGTCGGCAAGGTGGCCGATCTGCACGGCTATGGCTTTGCGCTGATCGTGCCGGCGCTGTGCTACGTGGTGCTGTGCGGTTTCGCGATCGCCGCCGGCCGCGCGACCCCGGTGCGCGCGGGCGGGGCCGCTTCGTTGCATTGACCGGGAGGCCGGGCGGGGTTTGACGCTCTCGCGGCGTTGCGCCACGCTCGGCCCTCCAGACCAGAGCCTTCCCAGGGAGAATCGAGATGTCCGTCCGCCGCCGTTCGCTGCTTGCCGGCGCACTCGCGCTCCCGTTCGTCGCCCGCGCCCAGGCGCAGACACAGGAGACCTGGGAGCAGCGCAAGGAGCGCCTGTTGCACGAGGATTTCCCGGAACTGAGCCGCTACGCCGCGGACAATGCCCGCATCCTGGCGGCCCGCGAAAAGGTCAACATCGTCTTTCTGGGCGATTCGATCACCGAAGGCTGGAAGAGCAAGCGCCCCGGCTTCTTCACCCCCGGCCGGGTCGGCCGCGGTATCGGCGGCCAGACGACGCCGCAGATGGTGTTGCGGATGATGGCCGATGTCGTCCATCTGAAGCCGCGCTTCGTCCACATCATGGCGGGTACCAACGACATCGCCGGCAACACCGGCAAGATGACGCGCGCGCAAAGCTACGACAATTTCCGGATGATGGCGCAGATCGCCAAGGCCAACGGGATCGGCGTGATCCTCGCCTCGGTGCCGCCGGCCGATCATTTCCCCTGGCGGCCGGGCCTCGACGTGGTCGGGCCGATCCGCGAGATCAACGCCTGGCTGCAGGGCTATGCCAAGGCCGAACGGCTGACCTGGGTGGATTACACCGCGGCGCTGGGCGATGCCAACGGCGCGATGAAGCCGGGCCTTGCCTATGATGGCGTTCACCCCACCGAGGCGGGCTATGACGCGATGGCGACCGTGATCGAACCGTTGCTGAAGGCGCGGGGCGCATGAAGGGCGCGCTCGGCGCCGCCACGCTGCTGATCGCGGCGCCGGCCGCCGGGCAGACGCTGGAAGCGGTGTCGCCAAACGGCACCAACCGCATCGTCGTCGCGCTCGATCGCCAGGGGACGCCGAATTACATGGTCCAGCGGCGCGGGGAGATGATCCTCGCGCCGTCTCCGATCGCGCTGGACCTTGATCGCGACGCGCTCGGCTTCGCCATGGCGATCACCGGCAGCGAGGCGACGAGCGCCGACACGCGCTACAAGATCGTGCTGGGCAAGGCCGACGCGGGCCGCGACCATTACAACCAGTTGACCATCCATCTGCAGGAGCGCGGTGGCGCCAAGCGACGGATGGACCTGGTGGTTCGCGCCTATGACGACGGCGTCGCGTTCCGCACCGTGGTGCCGGTGCAGGCGGCAACGGCGGCAGCGATCGTCCGCTACGAGCGGACCGGCTTCTATTTCCCGCAGGCATGGAAATGCTGGGGCTTCAACGTAGGCCATTTCGGCTCCAGCCATGAGGGCGAGTTCGATCCCGTCGACACCACAAGGCTGCGCGACCACAATCTGTACGATCTGCCCTTTGCCTGTGAGACGGGCAGGGCCGCCTTCGCGCTCGCCGAGGCGGATCTGATCGACTTTGCCGGCATGTATCTCACCGGTCGCGGCGATGGCGGGCCGGGTCTGCAGATCAAGCTTTCGCCCTCGCTCGACGATCCGCGGGTCGCCGTCCACACCCGCATCGGCAGCCCGATCGTGACCCCGTGGCGCGTGGTGATGCTGGCCGATCAGCTGGGCAAGCTGCACGAGTCGACCTTGCTCACCAATCTCGCCACGCCGAGCAGGATCGAGGACACCAGCTGGATCCAGCCGGGCCTGACCAGCTGGGACTGGTGGAACGGGCCGGTCCTCGCCAAGCTCCCGGGGCAGCGCACCACGACGGCGGTGGCCAAGGCGTTCATCGATTTCGCCGCCGAGAGCGGCTTCCCGTACACGATGATCGACGAGGGCTGGTACGCCGGTGCCGGCGGCGGTGGGGTGCGACGCCCCGGCGTCGACATCACCAGATGGGCCGATGCGATCAATCTCCAAGAAGTCGCCGATTATGCGCGTACCAAGAAGGTTCGGCTGTGGCTGTGGGCGCATTGGCAGGCGCTCGACGAGCAGATGGAAGATGCCCTCGCGCTCTACGAGAAGCTCGGCGTCGCCGGCATCAAGATCGACTTCATGGACCGCGACGACCAATGGATGGTCAATTGGTACCAGAAGCTGCTGGGCGCGGCTGCGCGCCATCACCTGATGGTCGACCTGCACGGCGCATTCCCGCCGCGCGGGCTCACCCGTACCTGGCCCAATTTCGTGACGCAGGAAGGCGTGATGGGCGCCGAGTACAACAAGTGGAGCGCGCGGGCGACGGCGAGCAACAACGTGATGCTCGCCTATACGCGAGGCCTGCTGGGACCGATGGACTATACCCCGGGCGGCTTCCGCAACGTGGCGCCGGGGCGCTTCCAGATCCGCAACGACCTGCCTTTGGTGCAGACCACCCGCGCGCACGGCCTGGCGATGTACGTCGTCTATCTGTCGCCGCTTGCGGCGGTTGCGGACAGCCCGGACACCTATGCGGCGAGCCCTGCAGGGTTCGAGTTCCTCAAGGCGGTGCCGACGAGTTGGGACGAGACCCGCTTCCTGGCCGGTGAAACCGGCGAATATATCGTGCTCGCCCGCCGTAAGGGCAGAAGCTGGTACCTCGGCGCGATGAACGCCGAGAAGGCGCGCAGCATTACGGTTCCGCTCGCATTTCTCGGCCCCCGTGGTGCCGACGCGCGGATCTGGACCGATGGCGCTGCGCCGGACGCGGTGCAGGTGGAACGCCGCCGCGTTGACGCCGCCACGGTGCTGACGCTGAACCTTGCGGCGACAGGGGGCGCAGCCGCCATCTTCGAGGATCGCTGAGCCAAGGCAAGCCTGCCCCGATTTGGCCGCAATTCATCGACGCATCTCCACCGCTTATCTTCCCTTTCCGGAAAGTTCACAAAGGGTTCATCCGCGGATGGGTCTTTTCGGGCGCATGATTGTTGCAATGCAGCGCCCGAAAACCCCGAAGGGGAACGACATGCCGTTTCTGAAGAGCCCGGCTCGGTTCCTGCTCCACTATGTCACGCGACGGCCGCTCGCCTTCGCGCTACTGGCGTTGCTCGTCGTGGGCGGCGCCTCCAGCGCGGTGGGCGTGCAATATGCGATGAAGCTCCTGATCGACTCGATGACGGTTGCAGCACCGTCGCACATGGCGGTCTATGTCGCGCTCGCGGCCTTTGTCGGCCTGGTGGCGCTCGAGAACGGGCTGGTCCGCGGCGCGGCGATGTTGTTGTGCAACATCACCGTGGCGAGCGGCGTGCGCATCCGGCTCGACATGTTCCATTATCTGACCGGCCACCATATCGGCTTCTTCCAGAACCAGCGCGGCGGCTCGCTGGGGCACCGCGTCGGTGCGCTGACCGGCTCGTTCCAGGCGCTCACCCACCGCATCCTGATGGAGATCACGCCGCCGCTGATCGCGTTCGGCGGCGCGCTGCTGATCTTCCTCGCGATCGACTGGCGGATGGCGGTGGCGATCACCGGCATCTTCGTCGCGGCGAGCACGGGCCTGGTGTTCCTCGGCATGCGCGGCGACAAATACCACAAGGCCTTCGCCCGCGCCGCCAGCGAGAGCGGCGGCGAGCTGGTCGACCTGGTCGGCAACATCGCCGCGATCAAGTCGTTCGGCGCCCGCCGCCGCGAATCCGAGCGTCTCGCCGGCTTCTTCAAGACCGAGGCGGCGGCGCAGAAGCGCGGCTGGATGTTCGTCGAGCGCATCCGCGTGCTCCACGACGTTGCGCTGGTGATCCTGGTCGGCGCCGCGCTGGTCTGGGCGGTCGAGCGTTGGATCGCGGGCGGCATCACCGCGGGTGACGTCGTCGTCGTCAGCGCGATGACCTTCCGCATGCTTAACGGCTCGCGCGATCTGGCGATGGCGCTGATCGATACCAGCCAGCAGTTCAGCTATCTGCGCGAGACGCTGGAGATCGTCGGCGCCCCCCACGCGCTGGACGATGCCCCGGATGCGGCACCGCTGGTCGCCACGCGCGGCGAGGTGCGGATCGACGGCGTCACCTTTGGCCACCACCCGGATCGGCCCGTGCTGCACGAGCTTTCGCTGACCGTCGCCCCGGGCGAGAAGATCGGCATCGTCGGCCCCTCGGGTGCCGGCAAGTCGACGATCCTCCAGCTCGTCCAGCGCCTGCACGATCCGCAGGGCGGCCGGTTGCTGATCGACGGACAGCCGATCGACCAGGTGACGCAGGACAGCCTGCACCAGGCGGTCGCTGTGGTGCCGCAGGAAGTGCTGCTGTTCCACCGCTCGATCCTCGAGAATATCCGCTTCGCCCGTCCCGACGCGACCGATGCGGAGGTGCGTGCGGCGGCCGAGGCGGCGCATTGCGCGGGCTTCATCGCCCTGCTGCCCAAGGGCTATGACACGATCGTCGGCGAGCGCGGCACTAACCTGTCGGGTGGCCAGCGCCAGCGCATCGGCATCGCCCGCGCCTTCCTGAGCAAGGCGCCGATCGTGCTGCTCGACGAGGCGACCTCGGCGCTCGACACGGGTTCGGAAATCGAGGTGCAGCAGGCGCTCGACGCGCTGATGGCGCACCGCACGGTGCTGGCGGTGGCCCACCGCCTGTCGACCGTGGTCGGGTTCGATCGCGTGATCGTGGTCGAGCATGGCCGGATCGTCGAGGACGGGGCACCGCTGTCGCTGCTGCGCGCAGGCGGTGCGTTCCAGCGGCTGTGGGCGCTGCAGGCCGAAGGGCTGGACGCTCCGGTCGAACGCCGCGAGTTTCCTCGCTTCGTTGCCGGTACCGCGCTGCGGATGTTCGGGCTCAGCCCGCGCCCGGCGTTGCGGGTCGTGGAGCGGCAGGCCGCCGGCTGACCTGGGAACGCTCCGCTCCAGAGCGATCTGGGCGACATCGCCGCCGGAACGGAGGGTGTCGTGGTCGCCAGACCAGGGCCGATGCCGCTACAGCGCTCCTGTGGAAAAGGGTCGCCCACGCACTGCGGCGTCAATGGTGCCGTGTTCCAATCCAAAGGAGAGGGCAATGACTCAGGCGATCATTCAATATGCGTTCGACCCCAATTATGTGCTCGGCGTGCAGAATGTGCAGGCCGGCGCGTCGGTCGTGATCCTGCAGCGTTCGATGGTGACCAATCCGGCGCAGATCCTGTGGGACATCAATATGTTCAACCAGTACATCACCCTGGTTGCCACCCTGTCCAGCCCGACGCCGCTCGCGTTGACGGCGCCCACCGCGGCCGCCCAGACGCAGCTCGTCGTCAGCAATCGTCAGCTGGCCAATGATCTGCAGAAATGGACGTTCTTCGGCAACCAGAGCTTCATCTCGTCGGTCGGCGCACCGGGCATGGTCGTCGATGACAAGAACCGGGTGCTGCAGAACGGCAATCCGGTCTGGCTGTACCCGAACAACGGTTCGCCGGCGCAGCAGTGGATCCTGTTCCAGGCCAGCATGAAGGCGCTGGAGGAGGACCTCGCCGAAATCGAAGAGGCCTGATCGCTGGCGACGCGGCGGATGCTCGGCGCTCGCCGCGTCCTGGTCCGCTTCGCGCCAGGAACGGAAAACGGCGCCACCGCGAGAGCGGGGCGCCGTTTTTCTTGATAGCGATCGGGGCCGAAGCCCCGGGTCCGGGGCTCAGCGCTGGCTGACGGGCACGTAGTCGCGCTGCGTCGGGCCGGTGTAGAGCTGGCGCGGACGGCCGATCTTCTGCTCGGGGTCCGAGATCATTTCGTTCCACTGCGCCACCCAGCCGACGGTGCGGGCCAGGGCGAACAGCGCGGTGAACATTGTCGTCGGGAAGCCGATCGCCGACAGGATCACGCCCGAGTAGAAGTCGACGTTCGGGAACAGCTTCTTCTCGACGAAATAATCGTCCTTGAGCGCCATTTCCTCGAGCTGCAGCGCGACTTCGAACACCGGGTCCGTCACGTTGAGCGCGGCGAACACTTCGCGCACGGTCTTCTGCATCACGGTCGCGCGCGGATCGTAGTTCTTGTACACGCGGTGGCCGAAGCCCATCAGGCGGAACGGATCGTTCTTGTCCTTCGCGCGGGCGATGAACTCGGGGATGCGCTCCGGACGACCGATTTCCTGCAGCATGTTGAGCGCAGCTTCGTTCGCGCCGCCATGCGCCGGGCCCCACAGGCAGGCGATGCCGGCCGCGATGCAGGCGAAGGGGTTGGCACCCGACGAACCGGCGAGGCGCACGGTCGAGGTCGAGGCGTTCTGCTCGTGATCGGCATGGAGGATGAAGATGCGGTCCAGCGCCTTCTCCACCACCGGATTCACTTCATATTCCTCGGCCGGGACGCCGAAGGTCATGCGCAGGAAGTTGCCGGTGTAGCTCAGGTCGTTCTTCGGATAGAGGAACGGCTGGCCGACGCTGTACTTGTACGCCATCGCGGCGATCGTCGGCATCTTGGCGATCAGGCGGTGCGACGCGATCATGCGCTGCGTCGGATCGGTGATGTCGGTCGAGTCGTGGTAGAAGGCCGAAAGCGCGCCGGCCACACCGCACATCACCGCCATTGGGTGCGCATCGCGACGGAAGCCGCGATAGAAGGTCGCCAGCTGCTCGTGCAGCATGGTGTGGCGAGTGATCGTGTTCTCGAACTTGGTCAGCTCGTCCTGCGTCGGCAGCTCGCCGTTGAGCAGCAGGTACGAGACTTCCATGAAGCTCGACTGCTCGGCCAGCTGGCCGATCGGATAGCCGCGATGGAGCAGCACGCCTTCGTCGCCGTCGATGAAGGTCAGGCCCGATTCGCAGCTCGCGGTCGAGGTGAAACCCGGATCGTAGGTGAAGGCGCCGGTCTGCGCATAGAGCTTGCGGATGTCGACGACGTCCGGGCCCGTGCTGCCCTTGAGGACCGGATATTCGACGTCTTTCCCCGCAACATGCAGTTTGGCGGTATCGCTCATAGTGTCGTCCTTTCCTTCGACCCGTTTTCAGGCGGGCGTACGCATCTGATCTGCGATGCGGGCGAGGCTCTCCTCGCGTCCCAGCAGCGCCAGGACATCGAAGATACCCGGAGAAGTTCGGCGGCCGGTTAACGCCGCACGCAGCGGCTGCGCCAGATTGCCGAGCTTCACGCCCGCAGCATCGGCGACGGTGCGTACCGCCGCTTCGAGCGCCTCCGTATCCCACGTTGCCAATCCGTCAAGCGCGGCGTGCAACTGGGCGAGCAGGGTGCGCGCGTCGCCCTCTAGCAGAGCGGCCGCGCTCTCGTCCATTTCCAGTGGGCGGGTGCGAAAAAGAAAGCCTGCGCCGTCCGCCAGTTCGAGGAGATTTGCGGCGCGCGGCTTCAGCGCTGCCATGCTGCGGCGCAGAAGGTCGGCTTGCGAGTCGCTGGGTTCGAACGGCAGCCTTGCGGCGACCAGCTCGGCCAGTCGCGCATCGTCCGACTGGCGGATATAATGACCGTTCAGGTTCTCGAGCTTCTTCAGATCGAACCGGCTTGGTGACTTGCCGACGCCGGCCAGATCGAACCATTCGATTGCCTGTTGGCGGCTGATGATCTCGTCGTCGCCATGCCCCCAGCCGAGACGGAGGAGATAGTTGGAGACCGCCTCGGGCAGCAGGCCGAGTTCGTCACGATAGGCGTCGACGCCGAGCGCGCCGTGGCGCTTGGAAAGCTTGGCGCCGTCCGCGCCGTGGATCAGCGGGATATGGGCATATTCCGGCTCGTCCCAGCCCATCGCGCGGTAGATCGGCAACTGGCGGAAGGCGTTGTTGAGATGGTCGTCGCCGCGGATCACGTGCGTCACGCCCATGTCGTTGTCGTCGACCACCACGGCGAGCATGTAGGTGGGCGTGCCGTCCGAGCGCAGCAGCACGAGATCGTCGATCTCGGCATTCTGCACGGTCACCTCGCCTTGCACCTGGTCGCGGATCGTCACTGCGCCTTCGGTCGGCGCCTTGAGGCGTACGACATGCGGCGCGGACAGATCGCCGTCGGTGCGGTCGCGCCAGGGCGAGCGGATGCGCAGCGGCTTCTTGGCGGCTTCCGCCTCGGCGCGCATCGCGGCGAGTTCGTCCTGGGTCAGATAGCAGCGATAGGCGGCGCCCCGCGCGATCATCTCGTTCGCCACTTCGGCGTGCCGGGCGGCGCGGGCGAACTGATAGACTTCGTCGCCGTCCCAATCGAGGCCGAGCCAGCGCAGGCCGTCGAGGATCGCCTCGATCGCCGGCTGGGTCGAGCGGGCGCGATCGGTATCCTCGATGCGCAGCAGGAACTTGCCGCCATGGTGGCGGGCGAACAGCAGGTTGAACAGCGCGGTGCGCGCCCCGCCGATGTGGAGAAAGCCGGTCGGCGAGGGGGCGAAGCGCGTGACGACGGGCTTGGCGGGGGTGGTTTCTTGTGTTGCGCTCAAGCGCGCATGCTCCCAGTCTGTTGTCTCGATGGCCAGTTCAGCCGCCGAGGCCCCTAGCACGGGGTTTCCGGGCCTTCAAATGGGGGCGGGCTGGGGATTCCCCAAGGGCCGTGGTGGGATCGAGCATTGGCTGGAAGCGGAGCGGGGGCAATTGCCGTTGTGGCTGCCGATCGCGTTCGGGGCCGGCGTCGCTGCCTGGTTCCTCCTCGACGATCCGCGGCAATGGACCGGGTTTCTGTTCGCCGCGCTGGGGCTGGGGATGATCGGCGCGCTGCTCCCGGGCAGGGCCGGGCGGGCATTGCTGGTGGGCGGCCTGCTCCTCGCCGGCGGTTGCGGGTCGATCTGGTGGCGGGCGGAGCGCGTCGCCGCCCCCGTGCTGGCGCGACCGGTGGTGGCGGTGTTCGATGCCGATGTGCTGCGGGTCGACACGCTGACCGCTCGTGGGCTGGTGCGCCTTGTCCTTGCCCCGCTCGGGCGCGACGACCTTCCGCCCAAGCTGCGCGTGAACGTGGAGAAGGCGGGCGCGCCTGCCGGAATCGTGGCGGGTGCGCGGATCGCATTGCGGGCGCGGCTGGTGCCGCCGCCTGGACCGTCGGTGCCTGGTGCCTATGATTTTCGCCGGGTCGCGTGGTTCGACGGCATCGGGGCGACGGGCAAGGCGCTGGATGCAATCCGCGTGCTGCGCGTGCCCGCCCAGGCCGGGCGGGACCTGCGGGCGTCGCTCTCCGCCCATATCGAGTCGCGCCTCCCCGGAAGCGCCGGTGGCATCGCCAGCGCGCTTGCCACGGGCGACGAGGGCGCGATCAGCGAGGCTGACGGCGAGGCGATGCGGCGGGCAGGCCTTGCGCATCTCCTGTCGGTGAGCGGCCTGCACGTGACGGCGGTGACCGGCGCGGCGATGCTGGCGGTGCTGCGGCTGCTCGCGCTCAGCCCCTGGCTGGCGCTGCGCGTGCGGCTGCCTCTGGTCGCCGCGGCGGCGGGCGCGCTGGCCGCGATCGGCTATACCTGGCTTACCGGCGGGCAGGTGCCGACGATACGCTCCTGCGTCGCGGCGCTGCTGGTGCTGGTAGCACTGAGCCTGGGGCGTGAGGCCCTGACGCTGCGGCTGGTCGCGGCGGGGGCGCTGCTGGTGCTGCTGCTCTGGCCCGAGTCCGTGGCAGGCGCCAGCTTCCAGCTGAGCTTCACCGCGGTCGCGGCGATCGTCGCGCTGCACGAAAGCCCGCGCATGCGCCGCTGGTTCGAGGCGCGGGAGGAAAGCGTGGCGCGGCGCATCGCGCGCGGGGCGGGGTCGCTGCTGCTCACCGGCATCGTGGTGGAGCTGGCGCTGATGCCGATCGGCCTGTTCCACTTCCACAAGGCCGGCGTGTACGGCGCGCTGGCCAATATCGTCGCGATCCCGCTGACCACCTTCGTGGTGATGCCGCTGGAGGCGCTGGCGCTGGTTGCCGATCTGGCGGGAGTGGGCGCGCCCTTCTGGTGGCTTACCGCCAAGGCCATGGCGCTGCTGCTGGGGATCGCGCACGCCGTAGCAGACGCGCCGGGGGCGGTGGCGGCGCTTCCGATCATGCCGGCGGGTGCGTTCGCGGCCATGGTCGCGGGCGGGCTGTGGATCGGCCTGTGGCGCACGCGGGCGCGGATGCTGGGGCTGGTGCCGCTATGCCTCGGCGCGCTCTGGGCGGCGGCCACGCCGGGGCCGGACCTGCTGGTGACCGGCGACGGCCGGCACGCCGCGCTACGCATGGCGGATGGCAGTTTCGCGCTGCTGCGGGACCGCGCCGGCGACTTCACGCGCCAGGTGCTAGGAGAGAATGGCGGCGTGGAGGCGGACGCGCTGGCGGCGCTGACGGATCGCCCGGACGCACGATGCAGCCCCGATCTGTGCGTGGCGGCACTTGCCCGGCGCGGTCGGCACTGGCGGGTTGCCGCCACCCGCAGCGCGTATCCGGTCGCGTGGCGGGATCTGGTCGCGGTCTGCGCGGCGAGCGACGTGATGATCAGCGAACGCCGCCTGCCGCGCGCCTGCCACCCGCGCTGGCTGCGGCTCGACCGGGAGACTCTCGCCCGGACCGGGGGCATCGCCGTGACTTTCCCGGATGGATCGGTGCGTCGCGTCCGCGGGCGGGGCCGTCACCCATGGCTTGACCCGCCCACCGTCCAGCCCCCATTCAGCGCCGCGAAGGGAGATCGACGATGATCCGGATATTGCTTGCGGCCTCGGCACTTGGCCTGGCGTCCCCGGCGCTGGCGCAGGGAACCGACTGGGCAAAGGTCCGCGCCGAATGGAACCAGCCGGTCGCCCCGTTCCGGATCCTCGGCAACGTCCACTATGTCGGCACGGCCGGTATCGCCGCCTATCTGATCACCAGCCCGCAAGGGCATATCCTGATCGACGGCGGCATGCCCGAGAGCGCAGCGCTGATCGCCGCGAATATCGAGAAGCTGGGCTTCAAGCTGACCGACGTGAAGATCCTGCTGATCAACCATGCGCATTGGGACCATGACGGCGGCCTTGCCGAGCTCAAGCGGCGTACCGGCGCCCGACTGCTGGCGAGCGCAGCGGACACGCCGGCGCTGGAGGCGGGCAGGTCCGACTATCGCCCGGACATCTCGATCGCCGCGCCCCCGGTGAAGGTGGATGGCCAAATCAAGGACGGCGAGGAGATCCGCCTCGGCACCAACACGCTGGTCGCACATCTGACGCCGGGGCACACCAAGGGCTGCACCAGCTTCACGCTGCAGGTGCCGTCGGGCGGCGACAGTCTGACCGTGCTGTTCGCCGGCAGCCTTAGCGTCGCCGATCAGCCGCTGACGCCCGGCCATGGCTATGACGCCGCGCCTGCCGACTTCCGCGCGACCTTTGCCAAGCTGCGCGCGACCCAGGCGGATGTGTTCCTGAGCTTCCATGCCGAGCAGTTCGACCTGGCGGCCAAGCGCGCCCGGCAACTGGCGGGCGACTCCGAAGCGTTCGTCGATCCCGGCGAACTCGGGCGCCGGGTGGACGCGGCCCAAAAGGCATTCGAGGCGGCGCTGAAGGCCGAGCAGGCGCGATAACGCCGCGCCGCGGTTTAGGGCTTCGCGGCAGCGCCGATAGCCTTCGCGTCCTTGGCCTTCACGATCGTCCGGACGATCTGCGCCTGCGTGCTGCGGGCGAACGCATTGGCCGGTCCCGCATACAGGCCCCGCAGATAGCCGAGATCGAAGGCGGTCAGCTCGCCCGGCGCCTGTGTGGCATTAGCGGCGAACAGGGCGAGGATCGTGTCGGTGTCGCTCGTCTGTCCAGGACGGGCCCCGGCAAGCGCGCGCATCGCCACATAATCGGCAAGCTGGTGCGTCGTCTTGCCGACTGCCGCCGATCGCTCGATCAGCACAATGGCGGCCAGCGTGTCTTTCCGGATGGGCGCGACGATCCGGGAGGCGCTGGCGATGCGCAGCGTGCCGTCATTATTGATCCGGTCACCGTCTCGGGAGCGGATCTCGCTGTTGCTCCATGCGCGGACCGGCCCGCGTTCGTGTACGATCCTGCGGATCTCGCTCGGGGTGCGATCGCCGAAGATCCACCATTTCCGCTTCACCAGCTGGTCAATCTCGGATTGCACATCGTCCACGAACAGGACGAGCACGTTCGGCCTGCAACCGCCGCCCGCGAGCTGAAGCCCGGCCTGCTCGGCATCCGCCGCGAACCGGTCGCCGATCGCCAGCAGCGTTGCCCGGTCGAACCCGATGCTCCCGAGGCATACGGGATCGTGGAAGCGCGAAAGCGGGTCACCGGCAGGATTGGCCGGGGTGATCGCGCGGGTCAGCGCGCGTATCTCGTCTTTGGACGGCAATGGGCGGCCGGTGACGATGATGGGATCCGCCGCCGGCGTCTCCCCCTTTGGCGCTGGGGTGTTTCCCGCGGGCGGGGCGGTCTGTTGGGCCATCGCCGAGTGCGGCAGCAGCACGCCCGCAAGAAGTGCCAGAAAAGATACGCGCATCCGATCCCTCCCCGACGCCGCAGCCGGTGAAGATTGTCACAAGAAGCGGTATCAGGGAAGATCGTCGATCCGTACGACCTGTTGAATCAGATATGTTGCATCTCAATCTTCACAAGATCAGCGAAGACGGGTCGCGGGCGGGCGAACATCGCGCAAGTTCGCCCGCACCGGGGCAAAGGATCAATAACGCCGCAGCAGACCGGCCAGTCGGCCCTGCACCCGCACCTGGTCCGGGCGATAGCGCTGCGGCGAATAATCGCGGTTCGCCGGATCCAGCCGCACCATCGCGCCTTCCTTGCGGAAATATTTCAGCGTGGCTTCGGCATCGTCGATCAGCGCCACCACGATCTCGCCATCGCGCGCGGTCTCGGTGCGGCGGATCAGCGCATAGTCGCCGTCGAGAATACCGGCCTCCACCATCGAATCGCCGGCCACTTCGAGCGCATAATGTTCGCCCGCGCCGAGCAGCGCCGCCGGCACCGGCAGCATCGTCGAGCCTTCGAGCGCCTCGATCGGGGTGCCGGCGGCGATACGGCCGTGCAGCGGGATCTCCACCACGTCATTGGCGGGCGCGGGCGGCGCTACCGGTGCGGCCGCCGTCGCAGCGGGCTTTGCCACCTTTGCCGCAGGTTTGCGTTCGCCGCGCTCGGGCATGCGAAGCACCTCGAGCGCACGGGCGCGGTTGGGCAGGCGGCGGATGAACTCGCGCTCTTCCAACGCGCTGATCAAGCGGTGCACACCCGATTTCGACTTGAGGTCGAGCGCCTCTTTCATTTCCTCGAACGAGGGCGACACGCCGGTGTCGGCAAGGCGGTCGGCAATGAAGCAGATCAGCTCGTGCTGCTTGCGCGTGAGCATCCAATCCTCCGGGTCCAGAACAGACTGGGAACGTTTATGCAATGTTCCGAGGTCGTGTCAAGCGATGTCGAGGATTTCCACCGAGTCGGAGATATTTGCGGCTGGCGCATGGGGGGCGCGGACGATCAGGCAGGTGCTGCGCGCGAGGGTCCGGAGCATCGAGCTGTCCTGGATCGCAGAGGCATGGACGCGACCGTCGATCACCGCGGCGCGAAGGTAATCGGTGCGCGGGCCGTTGGCAGGGAGCGGCTCGGCCAGGATCGCGGCGCGGAGCGGCGGGAACGGGTCCGCGGCGCCGGAACGGTGCGCGATCAAGGGCTTGGCGAAGAGCAGGGCGGTCACGAAGACCGAGACGGGGTTTCCCGGCAGGCCGAGCACCACCATGTCGCCGCGTCGACCCGCCATCATCGGCTTGCCCGGGCGCAGCGCGATTCGCCAGAAGTCGATCGTCGCGCCGGCGGCTTCCAGCGCCGGGCGGACCAGGTCGTGATCGCCGACCGAGGCGCCGCCGCTGGTCACCAGCAGGTCGGCCTGCACGTCGGCGAAGGTACGGGTCAGCGCATCAAGGTCGTCGGGCAGGATGCCGAGATCGACGATCTCCACCGGCAGATCGGCGAACTGCGCGGCGAGCATGGTGCGGTTCGATTCGGGAAGCTGTGCGGGGCCGATGGCGGCCCCAGGTGCTACCAGCTCGTCGCCGGTCGCGGCGATGGCGACGCGGAGCTTGCGGTGCACCGGGATCGTCGCGTGCCCCCCGATCGCGGCGAGCGCGATCCGCGCGGGCGTCAGGCGCTCGCCCGTGGCGATCAGCGTCTCGCCCTCGGCGAAATCGAGGCCGCGACGGCGGGTGTTGCGGCCGGGATATGCCGGGCCTTCCCCGGCGAGCATCAGGCGGTCTCCCTCTCGCGCGGCTTCTTCCTGGATCAGCACGGTGTCCGCGCCGGGCGGCATCGGCGCGCCGGTGAAGATGCGGACGGCTGCGCCGGGCGTGACGCTGCCGGGAAAGCCGGCGCCTGCCGCGCTCTCGCCGATCACGGTCCAGGGGCCCGGAAGGTCGGCGAAGCGGAGCGCATAGCCGTCCATTGCCGACAGATCGGTTTCGGGCTGGGTGCGGCGCGCCACCACGGGCTCCGCCGCCCAGCGGCCGATCGCCTTCGCCAGGCGCACCCGTTCGACAGGCGTGCGATCGGCGAGCGCGAGCAGCCGTGCCTGGGCATCGGCGATGGGGAGAAGTGCCATGGCCCGCGCTTGGCGGCGTGCGGCCGCCGATGCAAGCGGCTTCAGCCGGTTCGACGGCTTGCGGTGAGCAGACGGAGGTCGCTGTCGCGCAGCGGCATGCGGAATTCGGCCAGCGTGCGGCCGTGTCGGGCCCGCACGACCCGCGCCGGACCCCCGCCGATCTCGGGCAGGGCGATCCAGAGCGCGGCACCGGCACCGAAGTCCTGCCGCGCCTCGAACTCCACCTGTTGCGCGGTGAGCGCATGAATACGGCAGTTCCACCAGCGCACGCCTTCGCGGACCCGGCCGGGCAGATCGAGCCGCAGCGCCAGCTTGTCCTGCAGCAGTCCGTCCAGCTCGCTGCCGCCCGCCTGGGAACCGGGTGCCTGCTGGATGCCGCGCAGCCAGGGGAACAGCGTCTGCCAGCCCAGCTCCTCACTGAAGACGATGCCGGCGGTCTCGCCCGCGATCCAGCGCACCGTGCCGTCGAGCGGGCGCAGCCCGTCGAAGGTGAGCTGCACCGCTTCGTCGACGCCAAGCCCGCGTGCCTCGACGCCGACGCCGCCCTGCGAGATGTCGCGCGTGCGGAGCTGCTCGACCTCGCCGCCGCGATGCACGCCGACGGTGTGGCGCAACTCGATTCGCGGCAGGCGGCGACGCTCGGCCGTCGCGCGGGCGAGATTGCGGGCGACCATGCCCAGCACGTCCACCGGCGTGTCGAACGCGAGCCCCGCTTCGACGCCATCGGACCAGAGCGTCCGGCCGATCAGCGGCTCGGCAGTGCCGAAATGTAGCTGGATCGGGACGGACTCGGCCAATTCCCGCTCGATGCGCAGCCGCGCGCCGGCGCGGCCGATCCAGTGGATGCCGCAGTCGACAAGCTCGCCGCCCGAGGCGAGTTGGCCCGTATCCAGCCCGTCCCCCAGCACCGCGAGCGGTGCGCGCGGTGCCGGCAGGTCGTGCGTGAGGCTGAAGATCGTCGCGGACGTGCGCCCCGTATCCATCTGATTATCCCGTCCGAAGGCGGATACCATGCGGGCGGGGGGCTGAAATGGTCGTTAAGCGGAAGGGTTGCGAAAAGCCTAACGGCGGCTCAGGCGTCGCGCAGCCCCACGCCCATCGCCGCGCGCGCCTGCTCGGACTCGGACGAGACGACCGGATAGGCGCAATAGTCCGCGGCATAATAGGCGCTGGGCCGATGATTGCCCGACCAGCCCACGCCGCCGAACGGCGCGGCCGAGGAGGCGCCGTTGGTCGGCTTGTTCCAGTTGACGATACCCGCGCGAATATTCGCCCAGAACTGGTCGTAGAGCCGGGGATCCTGGCTCACCAGGCTGGCGGAGAGGCCATAGCGGGTGTCGTTTGCCTCCGCGATCGCCTCTTCGAAGCTCGTCTTGCGGAACACTTGGAGGATCGGGCCGAACAGCTCGACATCCACCTTCTCGCGCGCCTCGGTCATGTCGACCATGCCGGGGGTGAGGAACGGGCGGTTCTCGATCGGCCTTTCCATATGGCGCAGCGGACGGCCGCCCATGGTGGAGAGGGTGAGAAAGCTCTCGGTCAGCATGTCGGCGGTGTTGTTGTCGATCACCGGGCCCATGAAGGGCTGGGGATCGGCATGCGGCTCGCCGATGATCAGCCGGCCGATCAGCTTGTTGAGCTCGGCCATCAGCGGCTCGAACAGTTTCTCGTCGACGATCAGCCGGCGCGCCGCGGTGCAGCGCTGGCCAGCGGTGGTGAAGGCCGACTGCACCACCAGCACCGCGGCGGAATAGAGGTCCGGCGTATTCCACACGAGGATCGGGTTGTTGCCGCCCATCTCCAGTGCCAGGATCTTCTCGGGGCGCGCGGCGAACTGGCGGTTGAGCGCGATGCCGGTGTTGGCCGAGCCGGTGAAGAGAAGGCCGTCGATGTCCGGGTGGCTGGCCAGCGCCTTGCCCTGGTCCGGGCCGCCGATCAGCAGGCGGATACAGCCTTCGGGAATGCCCGCGGCGTGGAAGCATTCGACGAGGAAGGCGCCGCTGGCGGGCGTCTTCTCCGACGGCTTGAACACCACCGCGTTGCCGGCGAGCAGCGCGGGGACGATATGCCCGTTGGGCAGATGCGCGGGGAAGTTATAGGGGCCCAGCACCGCCAGCACGCCGTGCGGCTTGTGGCGCAGCGCGAGGCGGGTGTTCATCGGCGCTTCGATCCGGCGCTGGCCGGTCCGCTCCGAATAGCTGGTGACCGAGATGTCGACCTTGGCGATCACCGTCTCGACCTCGGTGCGCGCTTCCCATAGCGGCTTGCCGGTCTCGCGGGCGAGCAGGTCGGTAAAGGCGTCGGCGCGCTGGCGCACGACATTGGCGAAGCGGCGCAGCGCCTCGATCCGTACGGCGAGCGGCCGCGCCGCCCAGGCGGCCCAGCTGGCGCGGGCGATGGCAACTTCGGTATCCGCATCCCCGATCGGGTGGCGCCACAGCACGGCGCCGGTTGCGGGTTCGGTCGAAAGGAGTTCCTGGTCCGGCATGGGCCTTCTGTATTTCTGGTTCGTTGCCCCTGTTACGATCGCTTTGCCCGATTTCGCGGCGCTAGGCCAGAGCCTCGCCCATCACCCGGATCGCCGCCACCTTGGCGTGGAGCGGCGCCCAGTCGTCGTGCTCGGCGATGGCGGACCAGAGCGATTCGACCTCGTCGATCAGCATCGAACAGGGCTCGCCGCGCCAATAGCCATGGTCGCGGGGCTTGCGCGGGCGATAGTCGGCGAGGCGGCTGCGGACCTCGGCAAACTCTGCGCCATAGCTTGCGGGCAGGCTGCCGCCGAATGCGTCGAAATAGAAACGGTGGAGCAGCGTGCCGGTCTGGTTGAGCGCCACCTCCACCGCTTCGGTCAGCGCGCGGTCGCTGGCCTCGTCGCGCCGCTGGACGCCGAGGCGCCAGAGCACGGCCTCGGCTTCCGCGCGATGATAAGCGGGGGCAAAGCCCTCCAGCGCGACGATCAGCGGCGCTTCCTCGGCGATCAGCCGCAGCGAGATGGCGAGCTGCATCACGTCCCAATAGATCGCCTCGGGCTGGCGACCAAAGGCATAGAGGCCGTTCTGGTCGAAATAGGCCGCGGTGAAGTTCGCCGCCCAGCTGGGGGCGAAGCGCCAGGGGCCATAGTCGAAGCTTTCCCCGGTGACGTTGATATTGTCGCTGTTGAGCACCCCGTGGACGAAGCCGGCCGCCATGAACTGCCCCGCCAGCCGCGCGGTGCGGGCGACGACATGGGTGAGCAGGCGCTCCGGTGCATCCGGCCCGTCGTCCTCGCCGAAATAGTGGCGCAGCACATAGCCGGTGAGCTTCCGCAGCCCTTCCTCGTCCTGGAAATAGGCGAGGCGCTGGAACACGCCGATGCGGATATGGCCATGGTTGAGCCGCACCAGCACCGCGGAGCGGGTGGGGGAGGGCTCGTCGCCGCGATGGAGCGATTCGCCCGTTTCGACCAGCGAGAAGGTGCGGCTGGTCTCGACGCCCAGCGCTTCCAGCATCTCGGTGGCGAGGATCTCGCGCACGCCGCCCTTCAGGGTGAGCCGCCCGTCGCCGAAACGGCTGTACGGTGTCTGCCCCGATCCCTTGGTGCCGAGGTCCATCAGCCGGCCGGCATCGTCGGTCATCTGCGCGAACAGGAAGCCGCGGCCGTCGCCGATCTCGGGATTGTACACGCGGAACTGGTGGCCGTGATAGCGCAGCGCCAGCGGCTGCGGCAGGCTGCCCGCGAGCGGCTCGAACCGCGCGAAATGGGCGAGCCATTCGGCATCGCTCAGCCCCGCCAGCCCCACGGTCGCGGCGGCGCGGTCGTTGCGGAAGCGGAGGATCGTCTGGGGGAAGCGCGCGGGCGCCACCGGATCGTAGAAGCCATCCCCTAGTTCGAGGATCGCCTGTTGCGGAGCAAAGGCCATGCGGCGATATGGGGCGCGATGGATGCTCGGCGCAACTACTCCGATGGCGTTTGGTGGTCGAAAGACGGCCTGCGGCTGCATTATCGCGACTATCCGGGGCGCGACGACCGCCCGCCGCTGATCTGCTTCCCGGGCCTCACCCGCAATGCGCGCGACTTCGCCGACCTCGCCGCGCGTTTCTCGGGCGCGTGGCGGGTGCTCTGCGTCGAGTTTCGCGGCCGGGGCGAGAGCGCCTATGCCAAGGACCCGATGAGCTATGTCCCGCTCGTCTATCTGCAGGATGTCGAGGCGCTGCTCGCCGAGCTCAAGATCGAGAAGTTCGTCGCGGTCGGCACCTCGCTTGGTGGCATCGTGACGATGCTGCTCGCGGCGACCGACGGCGGCAAGCTGGCCGGCGCGGTGCTCAACGATGTCGGGCCGGAGCTGAACCCGGCGGGCCTCGCGCGGATCCGCACCTATGTCGGCAAGCAGGTCTGGTACCCGACCTGGATGCACGCGGCGCGCGGCGTCGCCGAAGCGAATGCGGACGTCTACCCGGACTACCGGATCGAGGACTGGCTGGCGATGGCCAAGCGGCTCCTCCGGGTGAACAGCCAGGGCCGCATCGTGCTCGACTATGACATGAAGATCGCCGAGCCGTTCCGCGTACCGGGCAACGAGGCAGGGCCGGACATGTGGCCGACGATCGACGCGCTCGCCGGCCGCCCGCTGCTGGTGGTGCGCGGGGAGCGATCGGACATCCTGCGTGCGGAGACGGCGGAGAAGATGGTCGCGCGGGTTCCGGGCGCCGAGCTGGTGACGGTGGCCGGGGTGGGCCATGCCCCGACGCTCGATGAACCGGAAGCGGTGGCGGGGATCGAGCGGCTGTTGGCGGAGATCGCCTGAGATCCTCCCCGGAACGGGGAGGGGGACCGCCGCCGAAGGCGGTGGTGGAGGGGGCTCGCCACAAGGGATGTCGATTGCCGCACTCCCCCTCCACCAAGCCGCTGCGCGTCTTGGACCCCCTCCCCGTGCCGGGGAGGATCTTTAGCCGATGACGCCGCCGCAATCGCCCGCTACATCCCGGGCCCCATGTCGATCCATATCCTCCATCTTCATTCGACCTTCGCGCTCGGCGGCAAGGAAGCGCGGGCGGTGCAGCTGATGAACGCCTTTGGGGACCGCGCGCGGCACACCATCGTCTCGGCGATGCCCGACCAGCTCGGTGCGCGCGAGGCCATCGACAAGCACATCAAATACGAGATCGCGCTCGATCCGCCGCCGCTCACCGGCAGGCCTTCGGTCAAGCGGTACGAGGCGATCGCGCGGTTCATGCGGCGCTTCGATCTGGTGCTCACCTATAATTGGGGCGCGATCGACGGCGTGATGGCGGCGCGGGTGTTCGGCAAGAGCCTGCCGCCGATCATCCACCACGAGGACGGGTTCAACGCCGACGAGGCGGAGAAGCTGAGCACCGTCCGCAACATGTACCGCCGCATGGCGCTGCCGGCCGCCAATGCGCTCGTGGTGCCGTCCGAAAAGCTCGAACAGGTCGCGATCAAGTTCTGGAAGCAGCCCGCCGAGCGACTGGTCCGCATCGACAACGGCGTATCGGTGGCGCGCTATGCCGGCCCGCTCGATCCCTCGCTGCTGCCGATGCTCGCCAAGCGCCGCGAAGGCGAAGTGTTCATCGCCTGCCTCGCCGGGCTGCGGCCGGTGAAGGACCTGCCGATGCTGGTCCGCGCCGTCGCGGGCATGAGCGCGCGGTTCAAGCTGGTGATCCTGGGCGAGGGGCCGGAACGCCAGGCGATCCTCGATCAGGCGGAAAGCATGGCAGTGGAAGAGCAGGTATTCCTGCCCGGCTTCCTGCCCGATCCGCAGCGCTATCTGGGGCTGTTCGACATCTTCGCGCTGTCGTCCCGAAGCGAGCAGGCGCCGGTTTCGGTGCTGGAGGCGATGGCGGCCGGGCTGCCGATCGTCGCGCCCGAGGTAGGGGATATTGCGGCGATGGTGTCCGAGCCCAATCGCCGGTATCTTTCCGCCGATCGGACCGAGGTATCGTTGCGCGATCGGCTGGACGCGCTCGCCAAGCACCCCGACGAACGCCGCTATGTGGGGGGTGCGAACCGGGTGCGCGCTGCCGCGTTGTACGACGAAGCCGCGATGGTCGCGGCCTATGCGCGGCTCTATGCCCAGGCGATGGGACGGCCGGGCGCGCTGGGCTGAGGCGGGCCCGGCATGATTTGTTACTCGCTTGTTGCGGCCGTTCCGGCTAGCGTCGCGCGGCAATTTTTGTGGAGGCAATGTGTTCAAGGGTCTTTCGCCCATCAACTATAACGGCCGTGAGGTCTGGCCGCTGGTCGAGGGTGGGAAGGGCGTCGCAGCGACCAACCATGCGAGCGCGGGGGCCTGGGCGGCCGCCGGCGGCATCGGCACGGTCAGCGCGGTCAACGCCGACAGCTATGACGCGGATGGCAAGATCATCCCGCAGATCTACCGTGCCCTCACGCGCCGCGAGCGCCACGAAGAGCTGATCCAATATGCCATCGAAGGCGCCGTCCAGCAGGTGAAAAAGGCGTTCGAGATCGCCGGCGGCAAGGGCGCGATCAACATCAACGTGCTCTGGGAAATGGGCGGCGCCCAGCGCGTCCTCCAGGGCGTGCTGGAGCGGACCAAGGGCATGGTCGCGGGTGTCACCTGCGGTGCGGGCATGCCCTACAAGCTCAGCGAGATCGCGGCGCACCACGAGGTGAGCTACCTGCCGATCGTCAGCTCGGGCCGCGCCTTCCGCGCGCTGTGGAAGCGGGCCTATTCGAAGGCGCAGCAATGGCTGGCAGCGGTGGTCTATGAGGATCCCTGGCTCGCCGGCGGGCATAACGGCCTGTCCAATGCCGAGGACCCGCGCGCGCCGCAGGATCCCTATCCGCGCGTCAAGGCGCTGCGCGAGGTGATGCGCGAGGGCGGGCTGCCGGACAGCGTGCCGATCGTGATGGCCGGCGGCGTCTGGTATCTGCGCGACTGGAACGACTGGATCGACAATCCGGAGCTGGGTGCGATCGCCTTCCAGTTCGGCACGCGCCCGCTGCTGACGCAGGAAAGCCCGATCCCCGAAGGCTGGAAGGCCAAGCTGATGGAGATCGAGGAAGGCGACGTGCTGCTGCATCGCTTCTCGCCGACCGGCTTCTATTCCAGCGCGGTGCGCAACCCGTTCCTGCGCCATCTCGAAGCGCGCAGCGAGCGCCAGATCCCCTATTCGACCGAGGCGGCGGGCGACCACACCTTCCAGCTCGACGTCGGCGTGAAGGGCAAGAATTTCTGGGTGACGCGCAACGACCTGCTGCGCGCGCGCGAGTGGCATGGCTTGGGCTTCACCAGCGCGCTCAAGACGCCGGACAACACGCTGGTGTTCGTGACCTCCGAGGACCAGCAGATCATCCGCAAGGACCAGGCCGACTGCATGGGCTGCCTCAGCCAGTGCCAGTTCTCGTCCTGGGCGGATAGCGAGACCAACTCGACCGGCCGCCTGGCCGATCCGCGCAGCTTCTGCATCCAGAAGACGCTGCAGGACATCGCCCATGGCGGCGATACCGACCAGAACCTGATGTTCGCCGGCCACGCCGCGTACAACTTCAAGCGCGATCCCTTCTATTCGAACGGGTTCGTGCCGACGGTGAAGCAGCTGGTCGACCGGATCCTGACCGGGGATTGAGGGGCGAACTTCTAGCCCCTCCTCCTTGGAGGAGGGGTTGGGGGTGGAGGGATTCCGGAACGTCTGCTGGTCTCTGCGAGACTCTGCCCCACCCCAACCCCTCCCCTGAAGGGGAGGGGCTTAAGGGAAGTTCACAACCACCCCTCGAACACCTGATCCGGCGGGCGGTGGCCATCGGCCCAGCTGCGGATATTGGCGATGACCTTCATCCCCATCGCCTCGCGTGCCTCGAAGGTTGCCGAGCCGAGATGCGGCAGCAGCACGACATTCTCCAGCGCCATGAGCCCAGGGTCGACCCTGGGCTCGTCGACATAGACGTCGAGCCCGGCCCCCGCGATCCGGCGCTCCTGCAGCGCCGTCAGCAGCGCCTCCGGATCGACGATCTCGCCGCGCGCGGTGTTGACCAGCCAAGCCTCCGGCCCGAGCAGGTCGAGCCGCCGCGCGTCGATCAGCCCGCTGGTGGTGGCGGTGTGCGGTGTATGGATCGTCAGGATATCGATCGCTTCGAGCATCGCGTCGAGATCGTCGTGATAGGTGGCGCCCAGCTGGTGCTCGAGCACCTCATGGACCCGGTGCCGCCCGTGATAATGGATCTGCAGCCCGAAGGCGCGCGCACGCTGCGCCACGGCCTGGCCGATCCGTCCCATGCCGAGGATGCCGAGCTTGCGTCCGCCGATCCGATGGCCGCGCATGCTGGTCGGGCTCCAGCCGCGCCACGCGCCCGAGCGGACCAGCTTGTCGCCCTCGACCAATCGCCGCGGCACCGC
This sequence comes from Sphingomonas sp. S2M10, assembly GCF_012650175.1. Taxonomy (GTDB): domain Bacteria; phylum Pseudomonadota; class Alphaproteobacteria; order Sphingomonadales; family Sphingomonadaceae; genus Sphingomonas. Next base: position 20,946 of record NZ_JAAILI010000046.1, on the reverse strand, counting down.
GAGGATCAGCGCCATCGCCATGTCGGCGGTATCGTCGGTCAGCACGCCCGGCGTGTTGGTGACGATGATACCGCGGGCGCGCGCGGCCTTGAGGTCGATATGGCCGACGCCTGCGCCGTAGTTGGCGATCAAGCGCAGGCGGTCGGGTGCGGCGGCGATCAGATCGGCGGTGATCCGGTCGGTGACGGTGGGGACCAGCACATCGGCATCGGCCATCGCGGCGGCGAGCCCGGCGGCGTCCATCGGCATATCGTCGGGGTTGGCAACCGATTCGAACAGTTCCGCCATCCGCGCTTCGCTGGCATGCGGCAGCGCGCGGGTGAGGATCACCCGGGGGCGGGACGGTCGCTTGGGATCGGCCATGGCAATGGATTGGCGGGTGCGGGCGGCGCAGTCAACGGTTGAAGCGCGCGGCGGGCTGGTCGATAGACGGCGCATGCAGCATCGGCGTCTCTCGATCGAACTTTCGGCTCTGGCGCTCGTCGCGCTGGCCACGCCCGCACAGGCGGAGCGCAAGCCGCCTTATTATGCGTCGCTCAAGGCGAGCAAGGCGCGGATGCGCAGCGGGCCGGGGCGCAACTATCCCACCAGCTGGTTCTACCAGCGGCGCGGGCTGCCGATGAAGGTGCTGGCCAGCTACGGCGCCTGGGTGAAGGTCCGTGATCCCGACGGCGCCGAAGGCTGGATGCAGGCCAACCTGCTCGACGACAAGCGCAGCGCGATCGTGGTGGGGGGCGTGGCCGAACTGCACAGCAGCCCGTCCGGGGATTCGCACATCAGCTGGCGGGCGGCGCCGGGCGTGGTCGGCAAGATCAGCGCGTGCAGCGGCGGCTGGTGCTGGTTCGATGCCGGCGGGCGTGCCGGCTATGTCGCGCAGGCGCGGATCTGGGGTACCGAGCCGGGCGAAACGGTGCGGTAAATACGGCTCTCAAGCCCCTCCCCTTCAGGGGAGGGGTTGGGGTGGGGCGGTGTCTCGCAGAGACCCACCTGCGTTCTGGAATCCCTCCACCCCAACCCCTCCTCCCAGGACGAGGGGCTAAGTGTTTGGCACTCAATCCATCAGCTCCACCGCCACCGCGGTCGCTTCGCCGCCGCCGATGCACAGCGACGCGAGGCCGCGCTTCTGGCCCTTCGCTTCCAGCGCCGAGAGCAGCGTCGCCAGCACCCGCGCCCCGCTCGCGCCGATCGGGTGGCCCAGCGCGCAGGCGCCGCCATGGACGTTGACCGTGTCATGGGCGAGGCCGAGTTCCTGCATCGCGATCATCGTCACGCAGGCGAACGCCTCGTTGACCTCGAACAGATCGACATCGCCGGTTTCCCAGCCCGCCTTCGCCAGCGCCTTGCGCATCGCGAACACCGGCGCGGTGGTGAAGCGGGCGGGCGCATGGGCGTGCGCGGCATGGCTGACGATCCGGGCGATCGGGGTCAGCCCCAGCGTCTCCGCCACCGAGGCGCGCGTCAGCACCAGCGCCGCCGCGCCGTCCGAGATCGATGAGGCATTGGCGGCCGTGATCGTCCCGTCCTTGGCGAAGGCGGGCTTGAGCGTCGGGATCTTGGCCGGATCGGCCTTGGCCGGCTGCTCGTCGAGCGCCACCGTCACCACGCCCTTGCGACCCTGCAGCTCGACCGGCACGATCTCGCGATCGAAGGCGCCGCTGGTCTGGGCGGCCTTGGCGCGCTCGAGGCTGGCGATGGCGAAGGCATCCTGCGCCTCGCGGGTGAACTGATATTCCTTGGCGGTCTCCTCGGCGAAGCTGCCCATCAGGCGGCCGGGCTCATAGGCATCCTCCAGCCCGTCGAGGAACATATGGTCCTTGAGCACGTCATGCCCGATCCGCGCACCGCTGCGATGACGCATCGACAGATAGGGCGCATTGGTCATGCTCTCCATGCCGCCGGCGATCAGCAGGTCGACCGAGCCCGCGGCCAGCGCCTCGGCGGCCATGATCGTCGCCTGCATGCCCGATCCGCACATCTTGTTGATCGTCGTTGCCTCGATGTGCTGGGGCAGCCCGGCCTTAAGCGCGGCCTGGCGGGCAGGCGCCTGGCCGAGCCCGGCGGGCAGCACGCAACCCATATAGATGCGCTCGATCGCCTCGCCCTTCAGGCCCGCGCGTTCCACCGCTGCGCCGACGGCGGTCGCGCCGAGGTCGGTGGCGGACGCATCGGCAAGGCTGCCCTGGAAGCTGCCCATCGGGGTACGGGCATAGGACAGGATCACGATGGGGTCGGCGGACATAAAGGCTCCTCTCGGGTGTTTGCCGGTGATCTAGGGGGTCGGCGACGGGTTTGCAAAAGCCCGCGTGCTCCCGCAGGAAGGGAGCCGTGCGTGAACCTTGTCGATATCCTGAAATGGGGCGCCTCGATCAGCGGCATGATCGCGGCGTTCATGGTTTCGCTCGATCTGGGACGACGGCTGACCGGCTGGGGGTTTGCGCTGTTCGTCGCCTCCAGCATCTGCTGGATCAGCGGCGCGCTGATGACCGGGGACGAGCCGCTCTGGACCCAGAACCTCGTACTGTTTTGCATCAACCTGTTTGGCGTGTACCGCTATCTGATCCGCAAGCGGCCGCCGCGTGACGCCGATTGACTCCTGGGGGTGGCCGGCGCTGCTCGGCGTGCTGGGCGCCGTGTTCGGCAGCTTCATCGCCACCATCGCGATCCGCTGGCCGCAAGGCCGAGGTGTCGCCCGGGGGCGCTCGGCTTGCGATGCTTGCGGCGCGACGCTGCGGGCGGCCGAACTGGTGCCGGTACTCAGCTTCCTCGTGCAGCGCGGTCGATGCCGCCATTGCCGCGCGCGCATCGCCGCCAGCCATTGGGGAACGGAAGTCGCCGGGCTGGCGATCGGCCTCGCCGCCGGCCTGATAGCACCGGGATGGGCGGGCGCGGCGGGAGCGATATTCGGCTGGCTGCTGCTGACCCTCGCGGCACTGGACCTCGTGGCGTTCTGGCTCCCCAACGCGCTCAACGCCGCGCTGGCGGCCGCGGGGCTGATCACCGGTGCAACCGGCCAGGCGCCGCCGCTGCTCGACCGGCTCATCGGCGGGGGCGCAGGCTATGCCGTCCTGTGGCTGGTCGCGCGCGGATACAAGGCCGCGCGCGGGCGGCAGGGGCTTGGGGGCGGGGACCCGAAGTTGTTCGGCGCGATCGGGTGCTGGCTGGGCTGGCAGGACCTGCCGATGGTGCTGCTCTCGGCCAGTCTGATCGGGCTCGCGGCGGTGCTGGGGATGATGAGCGTCGGGCGCCGGGTCCGCGCGACCGATCGACTGCCGTTCGGCGTGATGCTGGCGGCCGGTGCCTGGGCCATATGGTTCGGGCACCAGCTGTATCCGGCGCCGGCGTCGCCGGAGGGCATATTGCAAATCGCACGCACGGCATATTGATGCAGGCCGACATCCCGCCCCAAAAAAAAGGCCGCCCCGAAGGACGGCCTTTGAAAGTCTTAGGAGAGGATGCCTGAAAGGCCCGATCTTTCTGCACTGCGGCCCCATCTGCTGCAAGTGCGAACTGTTACCGGTATCATTGCAAAAATTGCAACCTGCCAGCGTTGTCACATGCGTCACGGTTAATCGAAGCTCAGAGGTATAGATGACCGCGTTGAAATTGAACGATTTTTTGCCGTATCGCATGTCCATCGCTTCGAACGCGGTGTCCGATGCCGTCGCGAGCGCCTATCGGACCTTATTCGGCTTGCGTATCCCGGAATGGCGCCTGGTGGCGGTGCTCGCCGAAGGCGGGGCGATGAGCCAGCAGGCGCTGTGCGGGCGGACGAGGATGGACAAGGTGACGGTGAGTCGCGCCGCCATCGGGCTGGTCGAGCGCGGTCTCATTGCCCGGGCTGCCAATCCGACAGACCAGCGCTCGCACCTCGTCGCGCTGACTGCGGCGGGCTGGCAGCTGTACGAACAGGTCGCGCCGAAGGCGCTGGAGCTGGAGCGGCGGCTGTTTGCAAGCTTCTCCGATGCGGAGAAGGAACAGCTTGCCGCGATGCTGGAGCGGATCGAAGCGGCGGCTACGGCTTTCGACGGGGGTTGATCGCGGCGCGCGCCCTCGCGTAAGCAGGGCAGGCCCTCCCCAGGCGTGTAGCGAAGAACCGCAAGGAGGACTCCGTTGACTGACTATGCCGATCGCGCCGGGTTGCAGGTCGCCACGACGCTGATGCGTTTCGTCGAAGAAGCGGTGCTGCCGCCGCTGTCGATGGATCCCAACGCCTTCTGGTCGGGCGCCGCCGCGATCTTCGCCGAATATGCGCCGGTGAACCGGGCGCTGCTTGCGACACGCGATGCGCTGCAGGCGGCCATCGACGCCCGCCTGGCGCGCGGGGACGCGGCGGACGAGGCCTTTCTGCGCGAGATCGGCTATATCGTGCCCGAGCCTGCGCCCTTCACCATTGCCACCGACCATGTCGATGCCGAGATCGCGGCACTCGCCGGGCCGCAGCTGGTGGTGCCGGCGCTCAATGCGCGTTTCGTGCTCAATGCCGCCAATGCCCGCTGGGGCAGCCTCTATGATGCGCTTTACGGCACCGACGCCATTCCGGGGCAGACCGCCGCCGGAGGATATGACGCCGCACGCGGCGCGCAGGTGATCGCCTGGGCGCGCGACTTCCTCGCGGGCATTTTGCCCGGCGCCATCGAGATCGCCAGCACGGCCGAGGGCGCCCGACACACCGTCTATTATCGCGGCGCGAGCGGGCTGCACTTCGCCGTCGTGCGCGATCCCGGCCACCCGATCGGGAAGGACGATCCCGAGCATATCGCCGATGTCCTGCTCGAATCCGCGCTGACGGCGATCATCGACCTGGAGGATTCGGTCGCTGCGGTGGATGCCGAGGACAAGCTGCTCGGCTATGCCAACTGGCTGGGCCTGATGCGCGGCGATCTGGCGGAGCGCTTCGAGAAGAACGGGCGTCACTTGACCCGGACGCTCGCACCGGACCTGGAATTTGCGGACGGCACGACGCTGCCCGGCAGGGCGCTGCTGCTCGTCCGCAACGTCGGGCATCTGATGACGACTCCCGCCGTGCTGCTGCCGGACGGAAGCGAGGCGCCGGAAGGCATCCTCGATGCCATCCTCACCAGTGTGATCGGGCTGCACGATCTAAAAGGCCTCGGCCGGTTCCGCAACAGCCGGGCGGGCTCGATCTATGTCGTGAAGCCCAAGATGCACGGGCCGGAGGAATGCGCCTTTGCCGACCGGCTGTACGGCGCGGTGGAGAGGATACTCGGTTTGGCGCCGAACACGATCAAGATCGGCCTGATGGACGAGGAGCGGCGGACCTCCGCCAATCTCGCCGCGTGCATCCATGCGCTGAAGGATCGGCTGTTCTTCATCAATACCGGCTTCCTGGATCGCACCGGCGACGAGATCCACACCAGCATGCGCGCCGGCGCGATGGTGCCCAAGGGCGAGATGAAGGCTGCGCGCTGGATCGCAGCCTATGAAGTGCGCAATGTCCGCATCGGCCTCGATTGCGGTCTCGCCGGGCGAGCGCAGATCGGCAAGGGGATGTGGGCGGCGCCCGATCGCATGGCGGACATGCTTGCCCAGAAGATCGCGCATCCGAAGAGCGGCGCCACCACCGCCTGGGTGCCGAGCCCGACCGCGGCGACGCTGCACGCCACCCATTATCATGCGGTCGACGTCGCCGCCTGCCAGCGCGCCCTGCCCGCCGAGGTCGCGCCGCTCGCCGATCTGCTGGCCGTGCCGCTCGCGGAGGGACGCAACTGGAGCGCGGACGAAATCGAGCGCGAGCTCGACAACAATGCCCAGGGCATCCTCGGCTATGTCGTGCGCTGGATCGATCAGGGTGTCGGCTGTTCCAAGGTGCCGGACATGCACGATGTCGGTCTGATGGAGGATCGCGCGACGCTGCGTATTTCCTCCCAGCACATCGCCAATTGGCTGCTGCACGGCGTCGCCACGCCCGAGCAGGTGGACGCAGCGTTGCGGCGCATGGCAGCGAAGGTGGATGCGCAGAACGCGCGGGATCCGCTGTACTTCCCGATGGCCGGCCGGGAGGGGGAGAGCCTCGCCTATCAGGCGGCGCGTGCCCTGATCTTCGAGGGCATCGACCAGCCGAACGGCTATACCGAGCCGCTGCTGCATCGTTTTCGCGCACGCGCAAAAGCGCTCGAGCCTTGCGTTTGATCGCACGCATTGCTTGGAGCGACGCATCAGGGGAGCAAAATCCGCAACCGGCCGTTACGCTACAGGGCGGGCCGGAAGACATCGCGGCTCCCGAAGGAGGCGCGTGGGTAAAGGGGTTCGGGTGGTTTGGGTCGCCGCGTTGGCGGGGGCGGGGTTCGTGCCCGCACTTGCACACGCCCAGTTGAACGATCCCAAGCCGGGGCAGGGTGCCCCCCAGTCGGCCGCCCCGGCGCCCGAACAGCCTGCGGATGCGGACGCGGCGGCGCAGCAGGCCGCGCCCATCGTCCCGGACGAGGCATTTGAAGAAGCGCTGCCCAAGCTGAGCGATGACATCAACGCGCCGCTGGAGCCGGTGGGCGGCTTCCAGAAGCCGGCGCAGGTGCCGGCCGCGCCCACCGTGTCTGCGGCTCCCGCGCCGGTCGGAACGCAACAGCAGGCGGCGCCTGCTCTGGACGAACAGGGCTTCGCACCGGCGGGGCCGGAGACGCCCGAGATGCTGGCGCCGCTGCCTCCGCTCGCGGCGTTCAAGGTAGAGCCCGTCGCCGACACGGCGGAGGAGGACGAGAAGGCGCCCACTATCCGCTACACTACCGAACTGGTGGGCCTCGACGCGCTTCGACTGGACGGCCAATTCCGCAGCCTGTCGGCGCTCCAGCACGGCAAGGGCAAGGCTGCCAATGCCGCCATGGTCTCCGCCCGCGCCCGCGAGGACGAAAAGCTCGCGCTGCGGCTGATGAAGTCGATTGGCTATTACGACGCTACCGCATCGTCCTCGATCGCGCAGAATCCGCCCAATTCGGGGAACCTCCGCGCGACGATCACGGCGTCGCCGGGCAAGCTCTACCGGCTCGGCGACGTCCGGATCGCCAGCGATCCGACGGTGCCGCCGGGCCTGTTGGACCGCGAGCTGAACCTGAACCCCGGCGATCCGATCCAGGCCGATCGCGTGCTTGGTGCCGAGGCCAATGTGTCGTTGCGCATGCCGCAGCAGGGCTATCCGTTCATCGAACTCGGGCAGCGCGACATTGTTCTCGACGATGCGACGCATACCGGCGACTATACCCTGCCGGTCACGCTTGGCCCGCGCGCCAGCTTCGGCCAGATCCAGACGGCCGGCCGGCGCCAGGTATTCGCGCCGGAACACATCAACATCTTCCGTCGCTATCGCGAGGGGCAGGTATATGACAGCCGCAAGGTGGACGATCTCCGCCAGGCGCTGATAGCGACGGGGCTCTTCTCCACCGTTTCGGTCGAGCCGCAGCGCACCGGCAAGCCGGGACCGGATGGGACCGAGCAGGTCGATCTGCTGGTGCGGCAGGTAGCGGGCAAGGCGCGCACGCTTGCCGGCGAACTGGGATACAGCACCGGGCAGGGCATCAAGGCGCAGGCGAGCTGGACCCATCGCAACCTGTTCCCGCCCGAGGGCGCGTTGACCGTCAGCGGCATCCTCGGCACGCAGGAACAGGCGCTGACCACCACCTTCCGCCGTTCCAACGCCGGCAAGCGCGACCGCACCTTCCTCGTCACCGCATCCCTCAATCACCAGGATTACGACGCGTTCGAGGCGTTCACCACGACCTTGTCCGCCCGCATCTCGCGCGATTCCACGCCGATCTGGCAGAAACGCTGGACCTATTATTATGGCGCCGAGCTGGTCGGATCGAACGAGGACCGGTATAATTTCGACCTGGGCAGGCGCGATCGCGGTACCTGGCTGATCGCGGCGATCCCGACCTTCCTCGGCTATGACACCTCCGACGACCTGCTGAACCCGACGCGCGGCTATCGCATCAAGGGCAACCTCAGCGCCGAAACCTCGGTGCGCGGATCGGTACGGCCCTATGCGCGGATGATGCTGGAGGTGGACGGCTATTACCCGATCACCAACAGCATCGTGCTTGCTGGCCGGGCCCGGGTCGGCTCGATCAGTGGCGTATCGCGTGACGATCTTCCGCCCTCGCGGCGTTATTATGGCGGTGGCGGCGGATCGGTCCGGGGCTTCGGCTATCAGGAGCTCGGGCCGCGCTCACCGGACGACAAGCCGGTGGGCGGCCGCGCGTTCAACGAGTTCGGGATCGAGGCGCGCTATCGCTTCGGCAATTACGGCATCGTGCCGTTCCTTGATGCCGGCCAAGTCTACGAAGGCACTGCGCCTACCGGCCGAAACCTCCGCTTCGGCGCGGGCATCGGCGGCCGTCTCTACACCAATTTCGGCCCGCTGCGCATCGACGTGGCGACGCCGATCGCGCGCAAGAAGGGCGAATCCAAAATCGCGCTCTACATTTCGATCGGACAGGCATTCTGATGGCGGACGATGTGCCTGAAACCGGGACCGTGACGGTCGTGCGCACCGGCAAGCCGCTCTGGGTGAAGATTGCGCAATGGGTGGCGCTGGGGCTAGTGTCGCTCGTCGCGCTGGCGGGGCTCGCGGTATTGGGGCTGGACACCCAGCCCGGGCGCCGGCTGATCGCCGACCAGCTCGCCAAGCTGAAGCTCGAGTCGGGGCTAGGCTTCCGGATCGGCCGGATCGACGGGTCGATCTATGGCGGCATGGTGCTGCGTGACATTCGGGTGAGCGACAGCAAGGGCGTGTTCGCGACGGCGCAGGAAATTCGGCTCGATTGGCGGCCGCTTTCCTATCTGAACAACCGCATCGACATTCGCAATCTGGAGAGCCCGGAGATCCGGCTCGCGCGATTGCCCGAACTGAAGCCTTCGGGCGACCCGAATGCGCCACTGCTGCCCGACCTCAACATCGACGTCGCTCGCCTCAACGTCGCGCGGATCGACATCGCACCTGCAGTGGACGGGCAGCGGCACATCGCACGACTTAGCGGCTCGGCGCATCTGTCGGACGGGCGCGCGCAGCTGAATGCCGACGCAGGCACGATCGCGGCGCGTGGCGTGGCCGGCGGCGACCGGGTGACTCTCAAGCTCGACGCGGTGCCGCAGGCAAACCGGCTCGACATCGATCTGCGGCTGAACGCCCCGAAGGGCGGCCTCGTCGCGGGACTTGCGAAGCTGCAGGCGCCGCTGGTAGCGACGGTGCAGGGCGCGGGCGACTGGAAGCATTGGGCCGGCAAGGGCATCGCGAGGCTGGGCGGCGATAGCCTTGCCGATCTCGACGTGACCGCCGACAACGGTCGGTTCCAGATCCGCGGCATGACGCATCCCGGTCTGTACTTGCAGGGCCCTGTCGAGCGGCTGACCGCGCCGGGGCTTCGACTGGACACCGATTTCCGCTGGGCGGACCGCAAGGCCGATGGCATCATCAAGCTGAAGTCGGATGGGCTGTCGGCGCAGGCGCAAGGCCTGGTCGATCTCGCCAACAACCAGTTCCGCGGCGTCCATGTCGATGCACTGCTGCTCAAGCCCGGCACGATCGCGCCGCAACTGGTCGGTCGTTCGGTGCGCGCGTCGCTCGCGCTGGAAGGCGCCTTTGCGACGCCGATGGTCGATTACAAGCTCTCCGCGGGTGCGATCGGCTTTGGTGAGACAGTGGTCGAGCAGCTTTATGCCGAGGGCCGCGCGCGCGTCGATTCGGATCGCATCCTGGTGCCGGTGCGCGCCAAGGCGGCGCGGATTTCCGGGCTGAATGCGGCGGCGGGCGGTCTGGTGACCAACGTCACCGTGAACGGCGACATCGCCATCTCCGGCACGCGTATCCTCTCGGACAATCTCCGGCTGAAATCGGACAAAATCGACGCGACCGCGATCGTGGCGGCCGATATGGGCACAGGCCGCTATACCGGCGCGCTGAAGGGCCGGATCAACGATTACACCATAGCGGGTGTCGGCGTTGTCGACGTCAATACCGATGCGGAGCTCTACACCGCCCCCGGCGGCGGCTGGGGCATTCGCGGCAAGGTCGCCGGGCGCACGCGGAAGCTGTTCAACGAAGGCATCCGCAACTTCCTGGGCGGCAACACGGTTGCCTCTGCACGGCTCAACCTCGATCCGAAAGGCGTGATCGGTATCGCCGATGTACGCGTGCGCGCGCCACAGTTCCGCGTGCTGCGCGGGCAAGGGACCTATGATCCCGCCGGCCCGATCCGGATCACCGCAGATGCGGTCTCCGATCAATATGGGCCGCTCAGCGCGCGCGTGACCGGCACGCTCAATGCGCCGCAGCTGGTGCTGCGCGCCGAGAAGCCGGGGCTGGGCGTCGGTCTCGCCAAGGTCGAGGCGAAGGTGGTCGGCCGCGGCGATGCCTATGCGGTGACCGCGACCGGCGAGAGCAATTACGGGCCGTTCAACGCGGATGTGCTGGTCCGCACCGGCAAGGCGCTGGCGTTTCAGGTGAACGCCGCGCGGTTTGCGGGCATGAACATCGCCGGCCAGCTTCAGCAGACCTCCGCCGGCCCGTTCGCCGGGCAGCTCAGCTTCCGGGGCTCCGGTGTCGACGGCATCGCCACGCTGGGCGCCGAAGGCAAATTCCAGCGCGCCGATGTGCGCGCGACCGCTGACAATGCGGCCATTCCAGGCGTTGCCGAGCTCACCATCGGGCGCGCCATCGCGGATGCAAGCATCGTGCTCGCCGAACAGCCCCAGATCGTCGCCGACGTCCAGATCGCCAATCTGAAGCGCGGCGAGTTCCTGCTGCGCACCGCGCGCGCCAAGCTCGATTATCGCGGCGGCAACGGCACCGTGCAGGCGGTGGCAAGCGGTTCCTCGGGGGTGGCGTTCGATATTGCCCTCAACGGCCGCATGACGCCCAGCTTGTGGACGGCGGCACTGCAGGGCCAAGCCAGCGGCGTAAAGTTCCGCACACCGCAGGCGGCACGGATTGCGATCGACAAGGGCGTGTACCGCCTGTTGCCGACGCTGATCAATTTCGACCAGGGCAGCGTGCGGCTGGCCGGGCGCTATGGCGACGGCATCGTGCTGCAGGCGCGGCTCGACAAGCTCGATCTTGCCATTACCAACGCCTTCGTGCCTGACCTCGGCATTGGCGGCACCGCGACCGGCAGTCTGGACTTCGCGCAAACCTCACCCGAAGCGTTCCCCAGTGCCGATCTCCGGCTCGAGGTGGACGACCTCACGCGCTCCAGCCTCGCTCGCGTATCGACGCCCGTACACATCAGCATGGTCGGCAAGCTGCTGCCCGACGGCGGTGATCTGCGCGCGTTGATCCGCCGCGGCAACGCGACGATCGGCCGCGTCGTCACCACGCTGCGACCTTTGGGCCCGGGTGCCGGCAGCTGGACCGAACGGCTGATGGCGGCACCGCTATCGGGCGGCATCCGCTACAACGGTCCCGCAGCACTTCCCTTCGCCTTTGCGGGTCTGCCGAACCAGCAGCTTACTGGCGCTATCGGCATGGCGGCGGACTTCACCGGCCGCGTCGACCGGCCGTTGCTCAACGGCGTCGTGCGCGCCGACAACCTGACCTACGATAATGAGGGCACCGGTACGCGGCTGACCAACCTGAAGATCGACGGCCAGTTTTCCAACGACGCCTTCGTCCTCAATCAGGCCACGGCACGCGCGGGCGACGGCAGCGTCAGCGCCAGCGGCCGGGTCGGCCTGTCTTCCGCGGACAGCTTTCCGATGGCGATCAACGTCAAGCTGGACAATGCGCGGCTCGCCCGCAGCGAGGCGCTGGGGGCGACGGCGAGCGGCACGCTCACCATCACCAAGAGCGCCGACGTCCAGAAGATCGAGGGCCAGATCGACATCCCCGAGGCGAACTATCAGATCATCCGCCAGGGCGCGGCGGAGATCCCGGAGCTTACGGGGGTGCGCCGTAAAGGTGATGTCGATCCCAACCAGCAGGCGCAGGCGAAGAAGCCGGCCCGTGCGTTCGGCAATTTCGATCTCGCCATTCGCGTCCGCGCGGACAACCGCCTGATGGTGAGCGGCATGGGCCTCGAATCCGAATGGCAGGCGAACATCAATATCGGCGGCACCACGCTGGCGCCGCAGATCCGCGGCACGATGGAAGTGGTGCGCGGCACCTACAGCTTTGCGAGCCGGCGGTTCGATCTCACCAAGGGCATCATCAGCTTCCAGGGCGCGGAGCTGACCAACCCGACGATCGACATCTCGGCGAACACCACGGCGGAGGGCGTGACGGCGATCCTCAACATCACCGGCACCGCGCAGAAGCCGCAGATCGCCTTCACCTCGAACCCGGCGCTGCCGCAGGACGAGGTACTGTCGCGCCTGTTCTTCGGCACCAACGTGACCAATCTCTCCGCCACGGAGGCGATCCAGCTCGCGGCAGCACTCAATTCGCTGCGCGCAACCGGTGGCGGGCTCAACCCGCTCGGCCAGCTCAAATCGGCGACGGGCATCGATCGTCTCCGCGTGCTGGGCGCCGACGATACTACCGGGCGCGGCACTTCGCTTGCGGCGGGCAAGTACATCACCAACAACATCTATATCGAGATCATCACCGATGCCCGCGGCTTCACTGCGACACAGCTGGAAGTGTCGCTCTCGCGCGCATTGAGCGTGCTTTCGCAGACGAGTTCGTTCGGTGGCTCGGGTGCGACGCTGCGCTACTCGCGGGATTATTAAGGTGGCGTCCGCCTAATAGTCGTGCAACCATGCCTCCCGGAGAGGCAAAGAAGATGCGCGAACATTTCGACGTTCTCGTCGTGGGCGCGGGGCTGTCGGGGATCGGTGCGGGGTATCACCTGCAGACGCATTGCCCCGGGCGCACCTATGCGATCCTGGAAGGCCGCGATCGATTGGGGGGAACCTGGGACTTGTTCCGCTACCCCGGCATCCGGTCGGACTCGGACATGTACACGCTGGGATTTTCGTTCCGCCCCTGGACGGACGCTAAGGCGATTGCGGACGGCAACGCCATCCTGCGCTATCTGGAAGACACCGCGCACGAGTTCGGAATCGATCGCCATATCCGCTATCGCCACAAGGTCATCGGTGCTGAATGGTCGAGCAGCGAGGCGTTGTGGACAGTTACGGTAGAGGCGGCAGGTCGCACGCGCCAGTTCAGCTGCAGTTTTCTGTTTCTGTGCGCTGGCTATTACAACTATGAGCGCGGTCATCTGCCGGACTTTCCCGGCCGCGCCAATTTCCAGGGCCGTATCGTCCATCCGCAATTCTGGACCCCCGATATTAATCATGCCGGCAAACGCGTGGTCGTGATCGGCAGTGGCGCGACGGCGGTGACGCTGGTGCCCGAACTCGCCCGGCAGGCGGCGCACGTCACCATGCTACAGCGCTCTCCCACCTATATCGTGGCCCGCCCCTCGCAGGACGGCATCGCCAACTGGCTCCGACGCCATCTGCCGGCCAAGGCGGCCTATGCGCTCACCCGCTGGAAGAACGTGCTGATCGGGCAGTATTTCTATGCGCTTGCCCGTAAGCATCCGGCCAAGGCGAAGGCGCGCCTGGTGGAGATGGTTCGGTGCGAGCTCGGCCACGACTATGACGTCGCGACCCACTTTACGCCGCGCTATGATCCTTGGGACCAGCGGCTGTGCCTGGTGCCGGATGCCGATCTTTTCGCCGCGATACGCGACGGCCGGGCGGAGGTGGTTACCGATCGGATCGACCACTTTACCCCGACCGGCCTAAAGCTCCAATCCGGCCGCGCGCTGGACGCGGATCTGGTTGTCACCGCAACTGGGCTGGAGGTCCAACTCATGGGGGGCGTGCCGGTGGCGGTGGATGGCGAGACCGTCGACTGGTCGGAGCGCCTCACCTACAAGGGAATGATGTTTTCCGGCGTGCCGAACTTCGCGATCGCCTTCGGTTACACCAATGCCAGCTGGACCCTGAAGGCCGACCTGACCGCCGCCTATGTCACCCGGCTGCTGGGGGCGATGGCGAAGCGGGGCATGCGACAGGTGACGCCGCAGCCCGTCGGGCCCGTGGAGCCGGAGCCATTCCTCGATTTTACCTCGGGCTATGTGCAGCGCGCGCTTCGCCTGCTGCCCCGGCAGGGACATCGCAAGCCTTGGCGGGTGCACCAGAGCTACACGCGCGATCTGCTTGCGCTGAAGTTCGGAAGCATCGATGATGAGATGATATTCTCAAATCCCGAGCCCGCCGTGCCGCAGGCTGCCTAGCCGAGCAGGGCGCGGGCGGCGGCGACGCCGGTCTTGTAAGCGCCGTGCACGGTCGAGAATTCATGCTGCGAGCAGGCCTCGCCGGCAAAGCGGATGCGCGGATCGGCCGGCGTCGCCAGCACCTGCCGTGCCGCGGCACGACCAGGCAGCGCGTGGCTGTACCCGCCGCGCACATGCGTCTCGCGGCTCCACGACGAGCCGGCCAGCAGTCGCAGCCGCCGCCGCCACTTGCCGCCGAGCAGGCCGCACAGCTCCTCTATAGCGAAATCCGCCGCTCCGTGCAGCCCGCGCGTTGCCATTTCGCGTGCGCCTTCGCCGCCGAACATCGCCTCGATGATCGGGCGGCCGAAGGGCCGCAGCGTGTAGCTTGCGGTGATCGTGTTGCGCGGATCGCCGAGCAGATGGGCGTTGGCCTCGAGTTCATCGACGCCTTGGTCGACCGCGAGGAACAGCTTGTCCGCCAAGCCCAGCGGCAGCGCGGCGGCGGTGTGGAATATCTCGTCATGTCCGGTAAGCGTGATGTCGCCGCGGGCGAGAATGTCGGTCGACACGGTGATGATCGCGTGCGCCGCCTCCAAGGTTCCGCGCGGCGTCTCCAGCTTCAGCCGGGAGCCCGTGCTGTCGATCGCGGTTACCGGGGTCGACATGGCGGTGCGCAGCCCGCTCGCCTGCGCAGCCACCAATGCACCATAGCCGGCCGGCACCCGCCAGTCGGTCTCGGTCGCGGCATCCTCATAGGCGAGATAGTCAGCAATCGAGAGCTTGGCGGTATCGACGCCGTTGACGACGCCGCTGATGGTGTCGATCCACACGCTCCACGCGCTGCCCGGCAGCAGGGCCGCGCCGGCGCGATCGCCTGGGGGCGGGTCCTGTCGCAACCGGTTTTCGAACGCTTCGTAGGCCTTGGCCGCATCGCGTTGTTCTGCGGGGGAAAAGCCGAGTTCGCGCCACTGCTCCCGCCAGCGCGGCAGGGTGCGGTCGAGTTCGAAGCCGTGCAGCGCCGCGAGTTCGACCCATGGATTATGCTCGGCCGAATGCAGCCAGCCGGCCCCCAGGTCGAGCGCCATACCGTCGACGTGTTCGGTGCGCGCGCGGCCACCCAGCCGGGCGTCAGCTTCGACCAGCAGAACTTCGCGGCCGGCCTCCGCAAGGCTGTGGGCCGCGCCGATACCGGCGGCGCCGCCGCCGATGACGATCACGTCGAACTGTTGCATCCGTCGCGAAACGCGCGTCAGGCCGAACGGCTGCGCAGCAACGCCGATCGCAGGCATTCGCACACCATCTCGTCGCGCTGATTGTGCATCTGGTGGCGCCAGCTAACGATGCCCTGCCTGGGCCGCGACTTACTGGGACGGAGCTCCACCACCTCCGAACTCGCGCGAAGCGTATCGCCCAGGAAGACCGGCTTGGGCATCGTCAGCTTGTCATAGCCGAGATTGGCGACCAGCGAACCCGCAGTGGTATCCGCCACGGTGATGCCGATCATCAGGCTGAAGGTATAGGTGCCGTTGACCAGGATCTGGCCGAATTCGGAGGCACGGGCAGCCTCTGCATCGAGGTGCAGCGGCTGGGTGTTGTGCGTGAGGGTGGTGAACAGAAGGTTGTCGGTTTCCGTCACGGTGCGCCGCAGCGCATGCTCGATACGGTCGCCAAGCTGCCATTCGTCGAAAAAGCGTGCCATTCAGCCTTCGTCCTGATCCAGTTTCAGCTTGAAGCCGAAATGGCTCTTGGTCCAGCCGAGCTTTTCGTAGAAGCGATGCGCATCCAGGCGGTCACGCATCGAGGTGAGCTGCACCAACCGACAGCCGCGCGCACGGCATTCTGCTACAGCCCAATCTATCATTTGGCCGCCAAGCCCTTGGCCACGCACGGAAGTCGCGATGCGCACGGCCTCAATCTGCCCGCGCCAGGCACCGCGAAAGGCGATGCCGGGTAGGAAGCTCAGCTGCATCGTCCCGATCACCGCGCCGTCCCGTTCTGCGACAATGAGCCGCTGATTGGGATCGGCATTGATGTCGGCGAATGCCATTTCGTAGCGCGGATCGAGCGGCAGCGAGGCGTTCTCGCGTCCGCGGCTCAGATCGTCGTCAGCGAGCATCGCCACGATCTCGGGCAAGTCGGCCAAGCTGGCGTCGCGGAAGATCACGCGGCCTTCTCCACGCGGACGAGTAGCGCGCCTTCCGTGACTTGCCCGCCGGCGGCCACCGGCAGTTCGGCGACAGTGCCGTCAAACGGTGCGGTAAGCGCATGCTCCATTTTCATCGCCTCCAGCGTGACGAGCCGCTGGCCCTTGGTGACCTGCGCGCCGGGGGCGACGTCCACCGCGCTGATGCGGCCGGGCATGGGGGCGAGCAAGGCGCCGTCGGCGGCGGCGCCACCGATGGTCGGGCCGACGCGCGGCAGCGATGCCAGGAAGGACAAACCGTCATCATTCACCGCAACCCCATCGGCGACCGGCTCGGCGACGACCGCGGCTCTCCGCCAGTTGGCCGGCAATTCGGTGACGTGAACCTTCCCGTCAACGGAGACGGCGACGCGGCAGTTCTGCGGGGCATTCAACCGGAAGCCAAGGGCGCCCCGCCACGGATTTGGCTGGGATGCCCCCAACAGGTCGTCATCCAAGCCGGACAGCATCGTAGGGTGCCCGTGATATTCCTGAACGAGCAGCGCGGCGGCGGCTTGCTTGATCATGTCGTCCGACGGCTCTGTCGGCGGGAGCAACGCATCGCCTTTGTCGGCAATGAAGCCGGTATTGATGCGCGCCGCACGGAAATCCTCGTCATCCAGCGCCCGCCAGAGGAAGGGCGCGTTGGTCTTGACAGGGAAGACGTCCGTTGCGGCACAGGCTTGTGCCAGTGCTTCGCAGGCTTCGTCGCGGCTATCGGCATGCACCACGATCTTGGCAATCATCGGATCGTAGAAGCCGGTAATCTCCGCGCCTTGGTACACGCCCGTTTCATACCGTACGTCCGGCGAGGGACGGAAAATCTCCAGTCGCCCGACGCTTGGCAGGAACCCTTTGGCCGGATCCTCGGCATAGAGCCGCGCTTCCATAGCCCAGCCATGGATGGCCAGCTCCTCCTGCCGCCGGGGAAGCGGCTCGCCGCTCGCCACGCGGAGCTGCCACTCCACAAGGTCCTGCCCGGTAATCTCCTCGGTCACCGGATGCTCGACCTGAAGCCGCGTGTTCATCTCCATGAACCAAATGCGGTCGGCGCGCAGGCCTTCGCTGGCATCGGCGATGAACTCGATGGTGCCTGCGCCGACATAGTCGACCGCCTTGGCCGCGCGCACCGCCGCCGCGCAGATCGCCGCGCGCGTCTCGGCGTCCATGCCGGGGGCGGGGGCTTCCTCGATAACCTTCTGGTGGCGGCGCTGGAGCGAGCAGTCGCGCTCGAACAGGTGGACGACATTGCCGTGCGTGTCGCCGAACACCTGTACTTCGATATGCCGGGGCGAGAGGATATACTTCTCCAGCAGCACCCGATCGTCGCCGAAGGAGGAGGCGGCCTCACGCTTGCAGCTGGCGAGTGCATCAGCAAACTCGGCGGCGCTTTCCACCCGCCGCATGCCCTTGCCGCCGCCTCCGGCCACCGCCTTGATCAGCACCGGATAGCCGATCGCATCCGCCTCGGCCTGGAGCCGCTCGGGCGACTGGTCCTCGCCCAGATAGCCCGGGGTGACCGGCACCCCCGCCGCGATCATCCGCGCCTTGGCGGCGTCCTTGAGGCCCATTGCGCGGATGCTGTCCGGTTTCGGCCCGACCCAGACCAGCCCCGCAGCGATCACCGCCTCGGCGAACTCTGCGTTCTCGGAGAGGAACCCATAGCCAGGGTGGATCGCCTCGGCGCCGGTAGCATGCGCGGCGGCGATGATCTTCTCGCCGAGCAGATAGCTCTCGCGCGCCGGGGCGGGACCGATATGCACGGCCTCGTCGGCCTGGCGGACGTGCAGTGCATTCGCATCGGCGTCCGAATAGACCGCGACGGTGCGGATGCCCATCGCGCGGGCGGTTCGGATGATGCGGCAGGCGATCTCGCCGCGATTGGCGATGAGCAGGGACTGGATCACGGGTGGCGCTCCGGAAAGCCGTGGCGGGTGTGGAGCGCGGCGAGCACGCTTTCGATGTCGTTCGCGAAGCCGCCTTCGGCAAAGGCGAGCGCAGGGAGGTTCTGGTTTTCCGCGCCCAGCCGCGCCACCACCGCGGCGCGGGGGCGGGGCCAGGGAATGCGGACTACGTCGATCTTTGTGGCGCGCTCCGGGAAGGCGGCGAGCAGGCCCTCCACGGTGATGCAGTCCTTGCAGTAGAAGCGGCGCGTGCCGCCATAGGCCGGATCGGCCCAGTCGGTGTCGAGCACGAACAGCGTGTCGCGGGTCATGCCGGGCACCCGATAGTGCGCGAGGTCCAGGCGAGGCTGGCGATCTTCCAGGCGCCGTTCTCGCGCACCAGACTGACATGGTTGGTGCCGCAGTGATGGACCTTGCCATTCAGCCGAAACACATAGGGCGCCCAGACCATCGCCATGTCGCCGTCGATCTCCACTGCGGGGCTGGAGATGCCCTCATCGAACGTCTCCGGGCCCGGCTGAAAGCGGGCGAGCAGCTCGGGCCAGGGCAGGGTGCGCACCGTTGCGGGGCCGCTTTCGGCCTCGGTGACCACGGTAGCGCTGCCCGCCGCGCGAAGCGTCGCGCCGATCGCAGCGGCATCGCGGGTGTTGATCCCGCCCAGCAGCTTGTCGACCGTCGCGAGCACCGCGCGCTCGTCGCTGCCGTCGGGCGGGGCGAGCGGATTGGCGGGCGGCAGCTTGGCCGGCGCGGGGACGCTGCGCGTCGGATTGGCGGCGGGCGGGGGCAGGCCGGCGGTCTGCGCGATGAACGTGAGGGCGAGGAGAGAGAGGAGCATGGTTCAGCCTTCGGCGTTTAGATCCTCCCCCAGCTTGGCGGGGGGAGAGGGACCATGCGTAGCATGGTGGAGGGGCGCGCGAAGCGCGGGTGTCGGGCGCCGGCGGAAGGAAACTGGGACCCGCTCACATTCGGAACACGCCGAACTGCGGCCGCTCGGGGATCGGCGCGTTGAGCGTTGCTGCCAGCGCGAGGCCCAGCACGTCGCGGGTCTGCGCCGGATCGATGATGCCGTCGTCCCACAGCCGCGCGGTGGCGTGCCAGGGATTGCCCTCGTCCTCATATTTCTGGCGGATCGGCGCCTTGAAGGCTTCCGCTTCCTCGGGCGACCACTTGCCCGCGTCGCGGTGGACCGTCGCCAGCACGCTCGCCGCCTGCTCGCCGCCCATCACGCTGATCCGGCTGTTGGGCCAGCTGAACAGGAAGCGCGGCGAATAGGCGCGGCCGCACATGCCGTAATTGCCCGCGCCGAAGCTGCCGCCGATCAGGATGGTGAGCTTGGGCACGGTAGCCGTCGCCACTGCCGTCACCAGCTTGGCGCCATGTTTGGCAATGCCTTCCGCCTCGTACTTGCCACCGACCATGAAGCCAGAGATGTTCTGGAGGAAGAGCAGCGGGATACGCCGCTGGCAGGCGAGCTCGATGAAATGCGCGCCCTTCTGTGCGCTTTCGGAGAACAGCACGCCGTTGTTGGCGAGGATTGCCACGGGCATGCCCCAGATATGCGCGAAGCCGCAGACCAGCGAGCTGCCGTAGAGCGCCTTGAACTCGTGGAATTCCGAACCGTCGACCAGACGCGCGATCACCTCGTGCACGTCATAGGGCGCGCGGACGTCGGTGGGGAGGATGCCGTACAGCTCCTCGGCCGCGTATTTGGGCGGGCGCGGATTCTTCAGCGCGACATCGGGCACGCGATCGGCGGGCAAGTGGCTGACGATGTCGCGAACGATGGTCAGCGCATGTTCGTCATTCTCGGCCAGGTGATCGACCACGCCCGAGCGGCGGGCATGGAGGTCGCCGCCGCCCAGATCCTCGGCGCTGATCTCCTCGCCCGTCGCCGCCTTCACCAGCGGCGGGCCGGCGAGGAAGATCGTGCCCTGGTTGCGGACGATCACGCTCTCGTCGGACATGGCGGGCACATAGGCGCCGCCGGCGGTGCAGCTGCCCATCACGCAGGCGATCTGGGGGATGCCCTTGGCCGACATATTGGCCTGGTTGAAGAAGATGCGGCCGAAATGTTCCTTGTCCGGAAACACCTCCGCCTGGTGGGGCAGGTTGGCGCCGCCGCTGTCGACCAGATAGATGCAGGGCAGGCGGTTGGCCTCGGCGATCTCCTGCGCGCGGAGATGCTTCTTCACCGTCATCGGGTAATAGGTGCCGCCCTTCACGGTGGCGTCGTTGCAGACGATCATCACCATGCGGCCCGAGACGCGGCCGATGCCGGCGATCACGCCCGCGCCGGGGACTTCTCCGTCATAGAGGTCGCAGGCGGCGAGCTGGCCGATCTCGAGGAAAGGCGCACCGGGATCGAGCAGCCGCTCGACCCGCTCGCGGGGGAGCAGCTTGCCGCGCGCGACATGCTTGGCACGCGCGGACTCGCTGCCGCCGAGCGCGGCCTGCGCCACATCCGCGCGGAGCTTCTCCGCGAGCGCGCGGTGATGCGCGGCCTGGGCGCGGAACGGGTCGCTGTCCGGGTTGACGGCGGTGGGGGCTATACCAAGGACTGGCCGGTCGAACGCTTCCTCCGCGACGCCGCCGTTGAGCGGGCCCATGACGTTCGCCTCGGGCACCTCGCAATCGGTGAACACCAGCTCCGACGTGGGCGAGCCGCGCATGCCCAGCTTGTCGATCT
>NZ_JAAILI010000045.1 GCF_012650175.1 Sphingomonas sp. S2M10 | reverse complement strand
TGTGGCTTTCAGCGGTAAATGTCACGAATGTCAGCACTAGGTGACGCCGATGACGAGGGTGCTGCGGGCGGCTTCCACGACATCCTCGCTGATGGTTGCGAGGCCGTTGATCTTCAGCACGCGCTCGATCTGCACGAACAGGCGGTGCAGTAGCCGGAAATTGCCACCTGTGATCCGAACGATGGCCGCGACCGCTTGCGCGTCGGTGAAATCGGCGTCGTCGAGGGCAAGGCCGAGGTCGCGCCAGCGGCGGGTCAGCACGAAGGTCAGCTCCGCATCCTGCAACGGCCGATATTGGTGGGCGAAGCCGACCCGGCTGAAGAGCTGGGGATAGCGCGCCATGCGCTTTTCGATACCGGGCATCCCGATCAGGATGAGCCCGATCCCCTGCCGATCGAACACGTCACGCATGTATTCCAGCGCCGTCGTCGACAGGCGCTCGGCTTCATCGACGATCACCATTTCGACGTAGCGGGTATGACGACTGACATAACGGACCTGTCCGACTTTCTGAGGCCGGACGTGTTCGTCGATGCAATGGTCCACTCGGTCGAGCAGCCGGGGCAGATCCTGCCGCAGTTCGCGCAACGTGCTGCCGACCGAAGGTGTGTAGAAAACCGCACGTGCCTGAGCGAGGTGGGCATAGATTTCCAGGTCGGATGGATCGCGTGGTCCCCAAACGGTGAGCAGGGGCGCAGCCTTGTGCCATCGGGCATACCGGCAGGCCGAGAGCGTTTTGCCGACGCCCGCTGGGCCATGACACAGGCCGATGTAGCGATGCTTCCGAACGGCGTCGGCGAACTCGATGAAGCGGCGGTGCTCTTGGGTCGAGATGAAGCTGGTCGCGCGCGTACTGCCGGCGGTCATCAGTCGCCCTCATAATAGGTGCGTAGCTTCGGCCGGCTTGGTGGCGGCGCCGGAGTCGCTGCGGAGACCGGCGCCAATTCAGGCAATCGCGCCGGTTTCGCGATCGGAGCCGGAGTGCGCAGGATCGCTGGAAGATAGTCTATAACGCTCGATTGCTTCTCCCTGATCTCCTGCCGCAGGCGACGCCGATGCGCGATCCGCGCCGCCTGGATGTCCTTTAGGGTGACACTGTTCGCGGCATGATCCGCATCGATCGCCCGGCACAGGAACACGTTGCGATGGAACACGCGGACTTCGCCCATGTCGCGGGGGTCGTAGCGGATCGTCACCGGCTCGCCGACGTAGGCTGCCAGCGTCGGATCGAAGTAGCGCAATCCCTCGAAGCGGATGCCGTCGCGGTGAACGGTGCGGGGCTTGGCGACCATGACCAGCAGCATGTCCAGTTCGGCAAGCGTCTCCGGCATCCGGGGCAACCAGCCATCGCCCCGCCATGCGGCTATCGGTGCCGCCCCGATCGAACGGTGGGGACGCGCATTATAGGTCGAGATGATCCAGGCGCCGATCGCCGCGTCCAGTTCGGCCAGTGAAAGGGCCGGTGGGGATACCGTCTTGCCGGCGCGCAGGTTGCCGGGGAGTTCGGCCAGCAGTTCGGTGTTGATGGTCCGGAACAGCCGCTCGATCTTGCCACGCCCCTGCGGACGGGCGACGGCTGAGTAGATCAGCCTGATACGCAGATCGGCCGCGGCCTGTTCGAGGTGGAGGCTGGTGAAGTCCGATCCGTGATCGACGTGCAGCACATCGGGAATGCCGCACACCGGCCATGCCGGATCGGCCTTGCGCCAGATGGCCTGGCGCAGCGCGAGCGACGTATTGAGCGCGGATGGCGCGCCGAGAAACACCATGTAGCCTGCGATCACGCGGGAATGATCGTCCACCACCGTCGTCAGCCACGGCCGTGTCGGCCTGCCACGAGCATCGAGGATGAGGATGTCGAGTTCGGTGTGGTCGGCCTGCCAGATCGCGTTCGGGCGATCGGCGCGATGACGATGGACCATCTCGTATTTGTCGCGGAAAGCGGCAGCGCCCTCATGCGCGAGCGTCAGCATCGCAGGATCGATCCGGCGCACGATATCGCGAACGCTGCCGTAGGACGGCGTGTGCCATCCATATTCGCTAGCGACATGCACAACGCGACGATGGATGGTTGCGATCGAGGCCGGCGGCTTCGTCAGCGCCATGCCCTGGATCAGTTGGACCAGACCGTCCGGGAACGTCCGTGTGCCAGCTTCCGGACGAAGCGGCCGCGCGAGGCCCATTGGACCGTTGGCGGTATAGCGAGCGAGCCATCGCTGGACGGTGCGCAGCGAAACACCGGCATCGGCCGCGACTTTGGCCAGCGACGCGCCACCATGCAGATGGGCGCGAAGTGCCGCCATTCGCCGCGCCACCTCCGCGCCTCCTGTCTCCGATCTTCGACCATCCGCCATGGTGATCGCCCCCTGTCCGATAGAGGATCGTTCAGCGGACTCGGCCGGTCGATCTCCAACAGCACGGTGTAAACGCTCGCGCTAA
>NZ_JAAILI010000044.1 GCF_012650175.1 Sphingomonas sp. S2M10 | reverse complement strand
TCCTTATGCACGTCCAGACCGACGTATTTCACTGCTTCCGTCATGACTCGCCTCCAGTGCTGACAAATCCATCGTCAGCATCTCAGATTTGAGCCCCCGCGGCTCCGGCAGTCATGGGGTCTAAGCGTCCCGGCTTTGCTGGTGGAGGCGCAGCGGCCTGAACCGCTCGCGAGGTTTGTCGATCTCGCCCCAGAGATAGTCGCCGGTGAGGCCGATATGCTCCCAGCCCAGAGGGGCGACGTGGGCGAGCAGCTCGTCGGGCACGTCGACGCCGCTGCCGCGCAGATGACGGACAGCTCGGTCGAGATAGACGGTGTTCCAGAGCGTCATGGCCGCGGTGACGAGGGTCAGGCCGGAGGCGCGATGGCGCTGGTTCTCGAAGGTGCGGTCGCGCAGTTCGCCGAGGCGGTTGAAGAAGATGGCGCGGGCGAGCGCGTTGCGGGCCTCGCCCTTGTTGAGAATGCTGCCGGTGCGACGACGCTGGTCGGGATCATCGAACCAGTCGAGCATGAACAGGGTGCGTTCGATCCGACCTATCTCCCGCAGCGCGCGGGCGACCGAGTTCTGACGCGGGAAGCCCGCCAGCTTGCGGAGCATGACCGAGGCGCTCACCGTGCCGGCGCGGATCGAGGCGGCAAGGCGCAGGGTTTCGTCCCAGTTCTCCTCGATCGCGCGGATCTTGACCGGACCGGCGACGAGCGGGCGCAGCGTCGGCCACGAGTCGAGCGGCGACAGGCTGTAGAGCCGGCGCTCGTTGAGGTCGCGGATGCGGGGCGCGAAGCGGAAGCCGAGCAGATGGCACAGGCCGAAGACATGATCGACCGCGCCGGCGGTATCGGTCGCATGTTCGCGGATGACCAGCTCGCTTTCATGGTCGAGCAGGCCGTCGAGGACATGCGCGGCCTCGCCGGCATTGGCGGCGATGACCTTGGTGTGGAACGGCGTGAAGCGGTCGGTGACGTGGGTGTAGAACAGCACGCCTGGTTCGGTGCCATAGCGGGCGTTGTGATCGGCGCGGGCCTCGCCCTGACCACCGGCACGAAAGAACTGCCCGTCCGACGACGATGTATCGCCCGGTCCCCAGACCGCCGCGAGCGGATGCGCGGTATGGCAATCGACGATCGCCGCCAGCGCCGACAGATAGGTTTCGTCGCGCACATGCCATTCCGCCGTCCAGCGCAGGCGAGACAACGTCAGCCCGCGCGAGCTTTCGGCCATGCGGCCCAGGCCGAGGTTGGTCGCATCGGCGAGGATCGCACCCATCAGCGCGGACTGGTCGGAGGCGGGGGCGCCGCTGCGCGCATGGACGAAACGGTCGGCGAATCCCGACCATGCGGCGACCTCGACCAGCAGATCGGTGATTCGGACGCGCGGCAGCATCGCGTAGAGCCGGGCCTTTAGCGCATCGGCATCGTCGGACGGGGATCGCCGGATCGACGATATGAGCAACTGCCCGCGTTCGATCGTCACATCGACCAGCTCGCCCGCTGCGGCTGCGCGCTCCACCTCCGTCATGCGCCGGGCCAACAGGGTGCGGCGTTCCTCGTACCATTTGGAAAAGTCGGTCGGCACAACCAGGCGCAGATCGCCGCTCGCGCGCATCGCTTCGAAGGCGGGCATGGGCAGCTGATAGTCGTCGAGCGTGCGATAGGCGCGGCTGCCGTCCACCCAGATGCTGCCCGAGCCGAGCCGCTCGCGCAGGTGGGCGATCACTGCGATCTCATAGGCGCGCCGGTCTATCGTCCCTTCCGCCGGCTGCACGACCTTGCGCCAGCGCGGCTTGATGAAGCTGGTCGGCACTCGCTTCGGCAGGACCGATCGACCGTCGCGGTACATCGTGCGCAGCACCTCGATCGCGCCGAGCAGCGGATCAGCCAACCGCGCGGTGCGGAAGGTGAAAGCGGCGAGAAACGTCGGGGCGAAACGCCGCACGGCGGGATAGCGTTCGACCACTTCTTCCAGCCCGTCATCGGCCGAGCGCGTCAGATCCTCGGCAAAGCGGATGCTGCGTTCGAGCTGATCCCAGCCCATCTTCGCGTCGATCGCGCGGAAGGCATCGCGCCCGCTCGCACGAGCATCTACCAGCAGGCGACCGAGCCGGGCATGGAAACGCGCGGTGTCCTTCAGCATCCGTGCCTGGCCGAGCAGCCGATCGGAGCGGGTGCGGTCGGCACGGCGGAACAGCGCGCCCACCATCTTCTCCACCATGACCAGCGCGGCGTCGGTCAACGTCGCTTCCATCTCGATCACGGAAGCTACGAGCATGGCGAGCCGGCGCGGACGTTCGAGACGCCGCAGGTGCTGGGCGGTGACGATGCCGGCGGTCCGCGCAATGACGGCATAGCGAGCAGCATGGATACGTCGTGCTCGATCAGCCGCGATCCCGATGCCGCGCACGGTGTCGAGCCGTTCGACGATTCCCTTCAGGTTCGCGGCCGATGGTGCTTCCGGCCATTCGCGTATCCATCCTAGCCGGGTGCGCCCATCATCGTCGGAGGCGATCATGTGTTCGAGTGCGGCTTCCTGTTCGGTCGAACAGTCGCGGATCAGATTGGAATGGGCCGCCTTGCGCGCCCGTGTCCGCACGATGAGGGCGAGCCGTTCCAGCGTCGATGTCGCCGGCAGTACGATCCGGTCCGCCCGCAAGCGATCGACCATGCCTGTGACGATCGTCTCACCTCTATCAGTCGAAGCGGCAATCTCCGATCCCAGCGCCAGCATCGCCCGTACATCCACCCGCGCGAAGGCGCGCAGACCGAGCAGAGCTTCGATCTCGGCCCGGTGTTCGCGCAATGTCGTGGGGCGCGTGGCATAGCCGGTGAAGTCGTCGGCTACGCACCCGATCTGATCGGCGAGCAGCGCGAGCATGGCGGCGGGCACCGCATCCCCCGTCAGTAGCCTGCGACCGGGATGACGCAGGTAGCAAAGCTGCACCGCATAGCCGAGCCGGTTCGCCCCGCGCCGACGTCGCGCCACCTGTGCCAGATCGTCGGGACCGAGCGTATAGAGCCGTTCGATCGTCGCGCGATCGGCAGGCGGGTCGAAGATCACAGCACGCTGCGCGGGCGACAGGATGGTCTTGGTCGGCATCGGCTTCCTGTTCGTCACGAAACAGGAAAGCGTACCCGTTCATGGAGCATAGACCAGAAGACGGGTTATGTGACATTATCGCGATTGATCGACGGGCAATGCCGCTCCGTCACGTGAACGGACGTATATGTGACAACGCAGATCGGTTACGCGCGGGTGTCCAAGGCGGACGGCAGCCAGGTCCACGACCTGCAGCACGACGCGCTGGTCGCGGCCGGCGTCGATCCCGAGCATATCTATGAGGATGCCGCATCGGGCCGGCTCGACAAGCGACCGGGACTGGACGCCTGCCTGAAGGCGCTGCGCCGCGACGACACGCTGGTCATCTGGAAACTCGATCGGCTCGGCCGCGATTTGCGCCACCTCGTCAATACGGTTGGTGATCTGACGAAGCGTGGCATCGGGTTGAAGGTGCTGGCGGGCGAAGGCGCGTCGATTGACACAACCACCGCCAACGGTCGGCTGATCTTCGCGATTTTCGCCGGCCTCGCCGAGTTCGAGCGAGAACTGATCGTCGAGCGCACGCGCGCCGGTCTGGAGTCCGCTCGGGCACGCGGTCGGCACGGCGGGCGTCCGTTCAAGATGACGCCGGCCAAACTGCGTCTCGCCCAGGCCGCGATGGGCAAACCGGAAACCAAGGTCGCGGAGCTATGCGCCGAACTCGGCGTGACGCGCCAAACACTCTACCGACACGTCACGCCGAAGGGCGAGATCAGGCCCGATGGTGAAAAGCTGTTGGCGCGAGGGCGCCGATAGCAGTCGGCTGAAGCTGCTCAGGTTCAGAGCGACGATGCCGTAACGTAGGTTCCTACCGCAATCACGACGGCGGCAAAGCCACGTTCGAGCAGCCCCTTACGGGTGCCGAGAACCTTGCCCAATGCAATACCGCCGATCGTTCCAGCGACGCCGCCCACGACCAGCATCGCGGTCACGCTCCAGTCGACCAGCCCCGACAGGGCGTAGGACAAGGCGGTGGTCAACCCCAGCGCGCTGACGACGACCAGCGACGTGCCGATCGCGAAGGGCAGCGGCATCGCGGTCGCGAGGATCAGCCCCGGCACGATCAGGAAGCCGCCCCCGATCCCGAAGAAGCCGGCGGCAAGCCCGACGCCCAGCCCGATCGGAACCAAGCGCGGCAGCAGCGTCGAGGCGCTATCGCGGGTCAGTCGCACGTCCGGCGCTTCCGCCGTGCGGCGCTTGCGCAACATCGACAAACCGACGCCAATCATCAGAAGCCCGAACAGGACAAGCAGTCGCTTGCCGTCGAACGCCTTGCCCAACTCCGCCCCCAGCGCCGCGCCGATCATTCCGGAGACGGCGAAGACACTGGCGCACCGCCATTTCACGCGGCCCGCTCGCGCATGGCCGACCAGGCTGGCAAGCGCATTGACGGTGACGGCGACAGCGGCCGTCCCGATCGCAGCGTGCGGTGATCCGACGCCGACAACATAGATCAGGAGTGGCACGGCGAGGATCGACCCGCCTCCGCCGACAAGGCCGAGGATCAGGCCAATCACGCCGCCCGATGCAAGCGCGGCAAGGGTGGCAGCGGTGTCCACGATCGCCTCAGGCTGTCGCGCGCCGGTTCCAGGGCATGACGCGCAGCAGGTTGGCCATGCCGCACCACCCCGTCACGCCCGCGAACATCAGCCCCGCCCCGACGAACGCCGACAGCCCGAAGAAGCCGGGAGCGACGAACGTGCCGAGCAGAACGCCGATCAGCACCAGCCCACCGGCGGTAATCTGCACCTGCCGCATGATTTCCAACGGCTGCGACCGATCGGCGACGGTGGGCTGTCCTGCCTGCCGCCACGCATCGATGCCGCCGCCCAGGATATAGGCCGGCGCGCCACCCGCTGCCGCGCCGAGCTGCGCCGCATTGGCGGCGGTGCGCATCCCGGACTTGCAGTGAAAGACGACCGGACGATCGTCGCGCGGGAGATCGCCGATCCGGTCGAGCGGCACGTTCATCGCGCCGGGAATGCGTTCGCGCGCATGCTCGTCGGCACCGCGAATGTCGATCAGGCGCGCACCGGCATCGATCGCGGCACGGGTATCGTCGGGAGAAAGGGTCGCGAGCGTCATCGCATCAATCCTTGCAGTAGAGCTGGTAGAGAGTGCCGAGCAGCGTTTCGACGCGGGCATCCGCGATGGCGTACCAGAGCGTCTGGCTCTCCCGCCGGTAGGTGACGAGACCCTCGTCGCGCATCCTGGCCAGGTGCTGCGAGCAGGCCGACTGCGACAAGCCGACATCACGGGCCAGATCGCCGACCGTCATCTCGCCATGCTCGACCAGCTTGCACAGCAGCATCAGCCGGCGAGCATTGCCGATCGCCTTCAGCGTGTCGGCGACCTGCCCGGCCTTCGCCTCGAATGTCGCCAGGTCCATCGGCGGTTTGAGCATCATCGCCACTCCATTAGGTGTTGCTTATGTAGCACCAGCTAATATATTAGCAAGCGCTAACGGAGAAAATCATGACTCAGCCCCTCATCGAGGCGTTTTTCGACGAGCCGACCAATACGATTAGCTACCTCGTCGGCGATCCCGCGACACGGACTGCGGCGGTGGGCTCGCTGCCCTGCACGTAGCGCCGTCCGACATCGATCAAGATGCCGCCCGCGAAGATCAGCAGCATGACGCCCGAAGCGACCGCGGCGCGTGTCTTCCATGTCTGGCCCCGGGTGAGCGCCACAAGGCTCAGCGCATACACAGCCGTATCGGACAGGTTGTCGACGCCGTTGGCGATCAGCGCGCTCGAGTCCGCGAAGAAGCCGGAAACGAAGAAGCCCGCAGCGATCGCCGCGTTCAGCAGCAGGACGATCCACAGTGTGCGGCGCTCCTGCCCGCCATTGTTGTCGTTGCCCGGGATCATCCCATCATCTCCTCAAGTGTCAGCAGGGCCAGGAAGCCGACGAAAAACATCGAGCTGATGAGCGGGGTGTCGGGTTTCTCGTGCGCCTCGACCAGCAACTCCTCCGTGACGAGGTAGAGCAGCGCCATCAGCCCGAAGCTGAGGAAGCCGGCGATCATCACCGGCGACAGCGCGGCGACCGGCACGGCAGCGAGCGCGCCGATCGGCAGCAGCAGGGCCAATGCCGAGACGATCACGATGATGCGCAAGCGCGAGCGATAGGTTTCCGCCAGCTCGTCGGTCAGCGTCAGTCCCAGAAATAACACTTCCAGAGTGAGCGCGATCGTCAGCAGGAGACCTGCCTTCTCGCCCGCCACGAAAGCGAGGCCGAGCACCAGGCCGTCGACCAGAATGTCGATGCCGATCGCGGCGAGTAGCGCCATCGGCCCCTTGAAGCGGGCCTCAAGAGCCTTGAGCCCCAGCATGGTCGCGACGCCCGCCGCCCCGCCGATCAACGTCGCGCTGGGCGATGCCTCATGCTTGACCTGCGGCAGGATTTCGGTCGCTGCCGCCGCGAACACGACGCCGGCAGCGAGATGCTGTAGGCCCGCCACGAGGCCAGGTTTCAACTTGGTGCGGCTCGCGACAATCGCGCCGAGCACGACCGCCAGCACAGGCGCAAGCGTATAGAGCAGTGCCTGCATTTCCTAGGACTCCTCCGGGGTTCGGTGGCAGACGCGGATCTTCCCGCGTCGCGTGAACGCGATCGATCCGCCCGCCACGACAGCCCGCGAATGGTCGCCGCGAAACTCGTCACCGGTTCGCTGCGCGCGCAGGATCTCGGTCCTGCCCTTCGGCAGCCAGGTGACGGCCATTTTCAAGCCGTCATCGATGAAGTCGACATCGGCGCGTGTGCCGTCGTCGCAGTACATGATGCGCTGCGCGATTAGTTTCGACGTCAGATGCTTTTCATGCGCCGGCTCGGTAGGCTGGGTCGGCGCTGGATTACACGCCCCTATAACCGCCCCGGAGACGAGAACGACGCCGAGGCGCGCGATCGCCAGACCGGCCCGATTCAGGCCGCACAAGGTTGTCACATTTGAAATCGACGTGTCAGACATCGGTCTCTTCCGACGAAGCGCCCTGTGGCGTTCGAAGGCAGGGCAGTTCATCGCGTGCCTTCCCGCTCGCAGATCCGGGTACGGCCATCGCCTTCCACGATGGTGAGCTGCGACCCCTTGAAGGTCGCGGTGGCTGTTTCGCCGACATATTGCAGGCCCTGCGCTGGCGCGGTCAGCATCATCGGCGGTCCCCCGTTGGAGCGCCGCAAATCGATCTGCAGGCCGTTGTCCTTGTAATCGACGAACAGCGGTTCCCCGTCGGAACAGCGATATCTATGCCGCCCCATTTCCCCGGTCGCCACGGCGCTGTCGGACGAATGGATCTGCTGCTCCGTTGGCGGGGCTGGCGGCTTTCTTTCCGAGCACGCCGCGAGCCCGACAACGAGGATGACGGCGGGCAGCACCCGCTTACAGTGCATCATCATCGCGCCTTCCTCCTGTAGCGGAAGGGGACGCGCTGACGATTGATAGCCCGGGCAGGCTGACCTACCCGCCAGCGGAGATAGGTTGCGAGGCGATCGTCAGATTCGACCATCAGGGATCGCAGGCGGCGCAACATCATCGCCGCGAACGGCAGGGAGAGCGCCCCGCGCAGCGTGCAGCTATGCGTTAGCCTGGTGCCGCCATCGTCCCCCGCCAGCTCGTACCGCTCTTCGAGCGTGAACAGATAGGGGATGCCGCAGGACCAAGCGAAGGCGTGCGGTTTATCGAATCGATCAATCCGTGCTGGCGTCCGAATTGGCCGGGTGATGCCCTGGATCGCAAAGGTGCATTCTGTGTCGCCGAGCCGGGACGGATCATCGAGAAATACGAGCGGACTCCACGCCCGGCGATGATCCGGATCGGTGAGTGCCGACCAGATGCGCAGTGGCCCGCCGTGAAGCATCGAGCTGGTTATGGTGCGAGGCATATCCCCATCTCCCAGAGATGGGCGGGGCGATCGCGGATCGCCCCGCCCATCCATCAGGCCAAGTTGTTCACGAAGGTCTGACCGTGGTCGTCCCCTTCATGCTCCTCATTGTAGTGCTCGGGTTTCTCGATCACTTTCTGCCCGAACCGGGCATAGAGTGTCGGCAGCACGAACAGCGTAAGAAGCGTCGCCGAGATCAGACCGCCGATGACGACCGTCGCCAAAGGCTTTTGAACCTCTGCGCCGGCGCCTTCGCCCAGCGCCATCGGCACGAAGCCGAGGCTGGCGACTAGCGCGGTCATGATGACGGGTCGCAGACGCTGCATCGCGCCAACATGCGCGGCTTCCTCGCGGCTCATCCCTGATCGGATCAGATCTTGGATCGAGCTGACCATGACGAGGCCGTTGAGGACCGCGATGCCCGAGAGGGCGATGAAGCCCACTGCCGCCGAGATCGAGAAGTCCATGCCCCGCAGGAACAGCAACAGGACGCCGCCCACCAGCGCGAAAGGCACGCCGGTGAACACGATCGCGGCGTCGCGGACCGATCCCAACGCCCCGTAGAGGAGCAGCAGGATCAAGATGAAGCAAGCCGGAATGACCAGCTTCAGCCGTTCGCTTGCCGATTGGAGGTTCTCGAACTGGCCGCCCCATTCGAGATAGGTGCCGGCAGGCAGCCGGAGTTGGCTGCCGATCGCCGCCTGCGCATCCGCCACGACGGATCCGACGTCGCGGCCACGCACGTTGGCTTGCACCACCACGC
>NZ_JAAILI010000043.1 GCF_012650175.1 Sphingomonas sp. S2M10 | reverse complement strand
CCCAACGATCAGGCTTCTCATCCCCCGGCAGGTGGCCGGGAATTAATCGGAATACCGGCCGGGATCAGGTCGGAACGCCGGCCGGGATCAAATCGGAATGGTGGCCGGGATAACCTCGGAATCCGCACACAAGCGTGTGTATCGGCTCTATCGGGAGGATGGACTGAGCCTTCGGCTCAAGAAGCCCCGGCGCAATGTCAGCGCCGCCAACCGGGTGCGGCAACCTGCGGCATCGGCTGCGAACGAGATGTGGTCGATGGACTTCGTGTCCGACGCCCTGTTCGATGGGCGGCGCTTGCGGGCGTTGACGGTGGTCGACGCGTTCACGCGCGAGGCGCTGGCGATCGATGTGGACCAGGGCATCAAGGGCGAGCAGGTGGTTGCGACGATGGCGCGGATATCCTCGATCCGAGGCGCCCCACGGACCATTGGGGTGGACAACGGACCGGAGTTCATCTCGAAGGCACTCGACCGCTGGGCGTACGAGAACGGCGTCACGCTGGACTTCAGCCGGCCAGGCAAGCCCACCGACAACGCCTTCGTGGAATCGTTTAACGGTCGCTTGCGCGACGAGTGCCTGAATGCCCACTGGTTCCTGTCACTGGCCGATGCCCGGGCCAAGATCGAGTCCTGGCGCCGGGACTATAACGAGAGCCGTCCTCACACATCGCTTGGCTGGCTGACGCCGGTCGAATATGCTGCCGCCGCGGCCAAGATCGCCGCGGAATGAACGCCGGATACTCACGCCTAGGCTGGATGAGAAACCGGGGGACCCTCATACGCCACGCTCGAATGGGTGGACTGGTTCAATCATCGTCGGCTGCTCGACCCCATCGGCAACATCCCGCCCGCCGAAGCCGAAGAACGATATTATGCTGCCGCGGACAACATCGATATGGCAGCATGACTCACAACCCAATGCCTCCGGCAGACCCGATGCGGTTCATAAGCGCCGGGGTTCGTACGGAGGAGTTGAATTGCCTGAGCGAATGAAAGGGGCATGTTCAGTCCTTCACTCAGAAGAGAAATGTGGCTTTATGATCGGGAACGTCCATGCCAATGCCGGCATGTTTGTATTCGATCAAAGCCTCTTTAAGTAATGATACTATTTTGTCCCGCCCCTCGATAACTCCCTCAGGAATAGTGAACGATGAACTGACCAAATCCCATGTCGTATCAGAGAACCCATTTTCCGATTGCAATAAATCCAGTGAGATTATGCACCCCTTCCACCAGAGGCAAAAATTTTGCCTTTGATAAAATTCTTCTCGGCCACCCTTAATCCACATTAGAAATATTCGCCGATCTCGATCTATCGTCCAGGAATATCTCGTATCTAACGGGCGGTGAAAACTTCTACGTACTCCATCTAGGTTATATTCCTTGGCTTCATCCGAAGAAGAATCAACATATTCGTTATGAAACGCCATATTGACTTCCTTTGTGAGCGGCAAAATCACATCTCATATTAAAACAAAAACGTCGCGTGGTAATCAGGAACATCTCTCAGAATACCTGAGCGCTTGAATTCAGTGAGAGCCTCCCTAAGAACCGCGAGTATTTTCTCACGGCCTACGTTAAGTCCGTCGGGTTCTACGAATCCAGAACCAAGCGCACGTAGATCCAACGCCAGGGGCAGATACCCCCGTCGACGTCATGGCCCATCAGCGCGTTCGACAAATCCAGGTGGACGTCCCACTTGCCATGGGTAGTCGGCGTACGACCGGTCGCTGCGTAGATCGACTCCGCGCGCCGCTGTTCGAGCTTGAGTCTATAGGCAGTTTGCAGTTGGCGCTGATCGTCATGGTACTCGCAGAAGGTGCTCCATTCCTCTGGATATAGCTCTTCAGCTTGAAATAGCCCCAAAGACCCCAGGGCGAACTGAACCGCACCGGGTTTGCCGGAGGCTCCAACTCCTGAAAAGGTGGAGCCTGTATGAGCAAGACGACGAACAAGTTTGGACCCGAGGTCCGCGAGCGGGCGGTGCGGATGGTGATCGAGCACGAGCGCGATTACCCTTCTCGCTGGGCAGCGGTGGTATCGATCGCCGAGAAGATTGGCTGCGTTCCGCAGACCCTGCATGAGTGGGTGAAGAAGGCGGAGGTCGACAGCGGCAAACGTGCCGGCGTGCCGACCGAGGTTTCCGACAAGATGAAGGCGCTGGAGCGCCAGGTTCGCGAGTTGCGCCAGGCCAACGAAATCCTGCGCAAGGCATCTGCGTATTTTGCCCAGGCGGAGCTCGACCGCCCGTTCCGGCGATGATCGCCTTCATCGACGATCACCGCGATGCCTATGGGGTCGAGCCGATCTGCCGCGTTCTGCCGATCGCCCCATCGACGTATTTCGAGCGTTTCGCGCAGCGGCAGGATCCGACACGCCTGTCGACGCGAGCGCAGCAGGATGTCGTCCTGAAGCCAGAGATTGCACGCGTATTCGCCGAGAACTTCGCGGTCTACGACGTCCGCAAGGTCTGGCGTCAGATGCTGCGGGAAGGCTTTCCGGTTGCCCGCTGTACCGTCGCTCGGCTGATGCGCGAGATGGGCTTGGCGGGCGTGATCCGGGGCAAGCCGGTGCGCACCACCATCAGCGACAAAGCGGCGCCGTGTCCGCTCGATCACGTCAATCGGAGATTCTATGCGCCGGCACCGAACATGCTGTGGGTGTCGGACTTCACCTATGTCCCGACCTGGGCCGGGTTCGTCTACGTCGCCTTCGTCATCGATACCTACGCCAGGCGGATCGTCGGCTGGCGCGCCAGCAGGACGGCGCATGCCGGCTTCGTCCTCGACGCTTTGGAACAGGCGCTTCATGATCGACGGCCGGCGCATCGGGGCGGCCTCATCCATCATAGCGACCGCGGGTCGCAATATCTGTCCATCAAGTACACCGAGCGCCTCGCCGAAGCCAGGATCGAGCCGTCGGTCGGCAGCATCGGCGACAGCTACGACAACGCTTTGGCCGAGACCATCAACGGCCTTTACAAGGCCGAGGTGATCCACAGGCGCGGGCCGTGGCGTACCTTCGAAGCCGTCGAGTACGCCACGCTCGAATGGGTGGACTGGTTCAATCATCGTCGGCTGCTCGACCCCATCGGCAACATCCCGCCCGCCGAAGCCGAAGAACGATATTATGCTGCCGCGGACAACATCGATATGGCAGCATGACTCACAACCCAATGCCTCCGGCAGACCCGGTGCGGTTCAGAGTGATGCGGCGAAGCCGATTTAGCGAGGATCAGATCATTGGTGTGCTGCGGGAGCATGAGGCTGGCGTGAAGACCGCCGACCTGTGCCGGAAGCACGGGATCAGCGATGCGACCTTTTCACCTGGAAGTCGAAATATGGTGGCCTGACGGTTTCCGACGCCGCGCGGTTGCGGGCGCTGGAAGACGAGAACCGGCGGCTGAAGAAGCTGCTGGCGGAGTCGATGCTCGACGTGTCGGCGCTGAAGGATCTGTTGGGAAAAAACTGACGCGGCCTATGGAGTGCTACGCTGCGGTGGAGAAGCTGATGGCCGATCACGGCTTCTCCGATCCGTCGGGCTTGCGATAGCGCAGCGTCACCACCCGCGCCTGCACCGCCCGGGTTTCGTCGCCATAGCGATAGGCCCAGCCATTCCCCTTGCGCAGGATGCGCTCGGCAAAGGCATCGACATTGTCGACCGTCGCGGAAGTGTGCATCCAGCCCGCCTGGGCATTGAAGCTCTGGTAGACGAAGAACTGCCCCCAGGTGCTCGCCCCATAGGCGTTCAGCCCGGCGTCGCTGGTCACTTGCGCTTCGGAGCGGAAATAGAAGCTGGTATGCGGGTTGATCAGCAGCAGCGCGCGCCCGTCCGCCGTCAGCTTGGGCGCGATCGCGATGCCGTTCGAGCCCGAGGGCTCGCGCGGTACGATGCCGCGTTCCTCGGGCGTTGGCGGCGTCGGGCTGCCGTAGAAGCTCTTGAGGTCGCTCAGCGAGATCCGCTCGATGTCGCCGCCGATGCTGCCTTCGGTGAAGCTCAGCGCCATCCAGGGCTCGAACCGCGTCAGTACCTTCGGCTTCACCTGCGGATGGGTGGCGAGATAATAGTTGAGGCCGTCGGCCCAGGCCTGCATCAGCGCGCGCAGCCAGGCGGGGCTGCGGGCGTAGTCCTGCCGCAGCGCTGCCGGATCCACGAACAGCCGCTGGCGCAGATCGCCCCACAGGGCGTCCTCGCCATCGGCCTCGGCGGTGCGACCCAGCGCGGTGAGATAGTTGGCCTCGATCCGTGCGAAATCATCCTCGGCCTGCGCATAGATCATGCCGAACACCGCGTCGGCGTCGCTCCGCCCGCGAATGTGGGGGATGCCCCAGTCGTCGCGAGTGATCGTCACCCGCTCGGCCTGCGCCTGCCAGCGCGCCCGCTCGGGATCGGGCGCAGCGGCGGTGGTGCCGAGCAAAGCCAACAGAAGCAACGGATTGCGTGCGCGCCGGATCAGCGTATCCATGGCGGCAGACTAGAATGGGGGGAGCGGATGGCCAAGCACTGGTTCGCGGTTCTTGCAGCCTTGGCGCTGGGCGGCGCGGCGGGCGCGCAACAGGCCGAGGTGCCGGCCATCCTGCTCAAGCCAATGGCGGTGTTCGACGCGGTCGACGGCCAGGCGCATCCCGGCTGGCAGGTGCTGGTGCGGGGCGAGCGCATCGTTGCGGTCGGCCCCGATCTCGCCGCCCCGCCCGACGCGGCAGTGATCGCGCTGGACGGCGACACGCTGATGCCCGGCATGATCGAGGGCCATGCCCATCTCTTCCTCCACCCCTATAACGAAGCGAGCTGGGACGATCAGGTGCTGCACGAGCCGCTGGCGCTGCGCACCGCACGCGCAGTGGCGCAGGCGCGCGCGACGCTCCGCGCGGGCTTCACCAGCCTGCGCGATCTCGGCACCGAGGGTGCCGGCTATGCCGATGTCGGGCTGAAGGCGGCGATCGATCAGGGGATCGTCGAAGGGCCGCGGCTGCAGGTGGCGACGCGGGCGATCGTCGCGCTCGGCGCCTATGGCCCGAAGGGCTTCGAGCCTGGCGTGGAGGTGCCGCAGGGTGCCGAGGAAGTCTCCGGCCCCGAGCAGATGGTCGCCGCGATGCGCCGCCAGATCGCGGCGGGCGCGGACTGGATCAAGCTCTATGCCGATTATCGCTGGCGTCCCGGCGAGGAGAGCCGCCCCACGCTGCGCCTCGAGGAAATCAAGGCCGCCGTCGCCGCCGCGCATGACGCCGGGCGCCCGGTCGCGGTCCACGCCGCTACGGCAGAGGGCATGCGCCGCGCGATCGAGGCGGGGGTCGATACGATCGAGCATGGCTATGGCGGCACGCCCGCACTCTTTGCCGCGATGGCCGCGAAAAAGATCGCGCTTTGCCCCACGCTCGCCGCCTCCGATGCGACATCGCGCTATCGCGGCTGGAACGGGGCGGAGCCCGCACCCGCCGCCGTCCGCGCCAATCGCGAGAGCTTCCGGCTCGCGCTCCGCGCCGGGGTGCCGATCTGCATGGGGGGCGATGTCGGCGTCTATGCGCATGGCGACAATGCCCGGGAGATGGTGCTGCTCGCTGCCGCGGGCATGCGGCCGGCGGACGTGCTGCTGGCCGCGACCTCGGGCAACGCGCGCTGGTTGGGGGACGCCGCGCGGCTGGGCAGCGTGAAGCCTGGCCTGTTCGCGGATCTCGTTGCGGTCGCCGGCGATCCCACCCGCGACATCCAGGCGGTGCGCGCCGTGCGCTTCGTGATGAAGGGCGGCAAGATCGTGCCGCTGGAGAACGCCAAGTGAAGTCGCTGTTTCTTGCACTCGCCGCTGCATCGACCCTTCTGCCGGGCCTCGCCGCCGCCGATCCCGATCCGATCCCCGTGGCGATTGCGGTCGACGCGGCGCGGGACGAGGGGCCCGTCCGGCCGGTCTGGCGGTTCTTCGGTGCCGACGAGCCCAATTACGCGACGATGAAGGATGGCCGGACGACGCTCGCCACGCTCGGCGCGCTGCTGCCCGATCGCGTCTATTTCCGCACCCACAATCTGTTCACCTCGGGCGACGGCACCCCGGCGCTCAAATGGGGCTCGACCGGCATCTATCGCGAGGATGCGCAAGGCCGCCCGATCTACGACTGGACGATCGTCGATCGCATCTTCGACACCTATCGGGCGCGCGGGGTGAAGCCCTATGTCGAGCTCGGCTTCATGCCCGAGGCGATGTCGACCAAGCCGCAGCCATACCAGCACGACTGGCGCCCCGGCAGCGGCACGCTGCGCACCGGCTGGGCCTATCCGCCGCGCGATTATGCGAAGTGGGAGGAACTGGTCTTCCAATGGGTCCGCCACTGCGTCACCCGCTATGGCCGCGCCGAGGTGGCCAGCTGGTATTTCCAGACCTGGAACGAAGCCAATCTGCCGCAATATTATTGGGGCGGCACCCGCGAGGAATTTTTCCGCCTGCACGATCACGCGATCCGCGGCGTGCGACGGGCGCTGCCCGAAGCGCGGGTGGGCGGTCCGGACAGCGCCGGGGCCGGCGACGACTTTCTCGCCGCGTTCCTCGCCCATGTGAAGGCGGCCGGCACGCCCACCGACTTCCTGTCCTTCCACGCCAAGGGCCAGCCGGTCGTCGTCGCGGACGGGCAGGGCGGCCATGTGCGGATGGGGCTCAACACGCACCTGCGCGCCGCCGATCACGAATTCGCCGCGATCGCTGCCGATCCGGTGGGGCGGACCAAGCCGATCGTCATCGGCGAATCCGATCCCGAAGGCTGCGCCGCCTGCCAGGGCCCCGCCAACGCCTATCGCAACGGCACCATGTATTCGAGCTACACCGCCGCCGCGCTCCCCCGTCTCCAGGCGCTTGCCGCCCGGCGGGGGCTGACGCTGGAGGGCATCCTGTCCTGGGCGTTCGAGTTCGAGGACCAGCCGCCCTTCGCCGGGTTCCGCCAGCTCACCTCGGCCGGCATCGACCTGCCGGTGATGAACCTGTTCAAGCTGCTGGCGAAGATGCGCGGTCACTATGTCCACACTGCCTCGGACCATCAGGCACCGCTCGACACGGTGCTGCAGGACGGTGTGCGCGGCGATCCCGATATCGGCAGCATGGCCAGCATCGATGGCGACACGCTGTCGATCCTCGTCTGGCATTATCATGACGACGACGTGCCCGGTCCCGATGCGGCGGTGACGCTGCAGCTTCGCGGCCTGCCCCAGGCACTCGCCAAGGGGGCCCGGCTGGTGCACTATCGCATCGACGAAGCACATTCGAATGCCTTCGCGGCCTGGCGCGCGATGGGATCGCCGATCGCGCCCAGCGACGCCCAGCGCGCGACGCTGCTCAAGGCCGCGGCGCTGGCGAGGATGGACCCAGCGCCCACGCCGGTGTCGGGCTCGACGCTCCGCTTTCGTCTGCCGCGGCAAGGCATCTCGCTACTAATCGTGACGCCGCAAAACCGTGAGTAGCGCTTGCCAAGGATGGCGTGATCCTGTGCGCCGGCTTAACGACGCGGCGGCCGATGGAGCGATTGAAGCGTGCTAGGGCCGTTTTTGGCCCGAACGGTCATTCCAAGCCGCTGACACGAACGGCTAAACTTGGGCCGCCAGCTGCCGGGAGCGATGCCAGCGGCGGGGAGCGATGCGCCCATTGATGATGGCCGGCAAGTGCGCCGAAGGAAGGTGGAAAGGCTGAGCTTGGGAAGCGCATCAGGCACTCGCCAGCGTTCCGTCGACTGCGGATGCGAATGCCCAAGGAAATTGGAACAATCCGTGAAAATCCCCTGATTTCCATCTACGGTTTTGCAGTAAATTGCACGTTTTTGCATTTATTCAGTAGCTAAGCCCAGCGTTGTTTGAACTCGCTTCCGTCGTCAGTATCTACTGACCGAGCAAAAACGGTTATACGACCGGCAAGAGGCGGTTCGATCGCGATCTGAAAGCACTGAACGGGCGTAAGCCCGGCAGGTAAGCGAACCTATCCGGCCGACCTGCCCACTCAGCGAAGAGCTTTTCAACCGTCACTTGCGCCCAAGCGTCGATGACGGGATCAACTTCGGCGTAGTCTCTCATGACAGGTATGTGCGGCAATTGCCGAATGTCTGCAAATGGGCGAGAGCGGACAGCCGATTTTCCCCGGACGGCCTTGGTCGGACGGTTACTCAGAGCGTGGCCCTTGCGCGCGCTCGAGCGAGGATGCCGCGCCGGTCGTTGACCACGATCAGCGGATCGCGGTGATGAGCCCGTCTCGAAGCCAATCGCCCAGCCAGGCGCCGACGGTGGCGGTGGCCGCCGCTTCGCCATCTTCATCCGCCAGCCTGGCGCAGAGCACGCCGAATGGGGTACCCGCGTCCAACTGAGCGATCGCCTCGGCCTCAGCTTGCTCGATCGCCCGGAAGCTGGGGTTGAACCCGCTGCGCCAGAGCAGCACGGCGCCCGTTCCCGACGAGCGCTGCACAGCAGATGGAGTGATCCCCGTAGCAAGCGACCGCCATAAGGCGGCGACATCGGTGGTAACGGGTAGCAGCGCCAAGGTCGGAACAAAGGCAATCCGCGCGCTCTCCCAATCTATGGTGCCGAGCGCTTCTGCGGAAAATGCGACGACGTCCGGCATGGTAAAGGTTGTCGCCAGCGCCCATTCGAGGCGTGCCAGCTCGGCGCACTCGGGATCGTCGGGATATAGCGCTGCAATGGTCTCCGGGAAATCCTCGCCATAGGCGTCGAGCGTCCAGCTGCGCGGCGGGGACGCTTCGACATGTCGTGCGGCAGCGGCAAGGAACGCGGTGTCGCCCAGCCAGCGTTGCAGCTGGGGGAAGCTGTTTTCCAGGGCAGCGATCAGCTGGCTGCGATAATTGTTGAGATAGACGTTCAGGCCGGGTCCGCCGCCCAGCTGCGCCGCGGCATCGGCGCGCTCTGCATGAAGCCAATGCCGGAATGCTTCCTGCAGGGTCGATAGCTTCACGCCGCCAGGTCCAGCGCGGCGATCGCGCGGGCATGATCCAGCTCCTCCAGCAGTTCAGCGAGAGGGGGAATTGCGTCATCGCGCTCGATCATCGTCGCGACCGGCCCGATACGTTCGATTGCGTCGGCATAGAGCGCCCAGACGGGGCCCGGTACAGGCCGATCATGCGTATCGATCAGCAACGCTTCGCCGCGGCGGTGCCCCGCGAGGTGGATCTGCCGCACATGCGCGGCGGGGATGCCGGCGAGATAGGCATGCGCGTCGAAGCCGTGGTTGGTCGCGCTGACGAACACGTTGTTCACGTCGAGCAGTAGTTCGCAGCCGGTGCGGGCGCACAGCGCGTCGAGAAACGCCCATTCCGTCATCTCGGCGCCGTCGAAGGCGATGTAGCTCGACGGATTTTCGAGCAGCATCGGGCGGCCCAGCGCGGTCTGCGCGGCGTCCACATTGTCGCACACGGTACGCAGCGCTTCTTCGGTATAGGGCAGGGGGAGCAGGTCGTGCGACTGGAAGTCGCCGAAGCGTGTCCAGCAGAGATGGTCCGAGACGAACAGCGGCTCGATCGCGTCGACCAGCGCGCGCAGGCGCCGCAAATAATCGCGGTCCACGCCATCGGCCGAGCCGATCGACATCGACACGCCGTGCAGCGCCACCGGATGACGCTCGCGCACCCGGCGCAATATGTCGCGCGGGCGGCCGCCGGGAACCATGAAATTCTCGGAGATCACTTCGACGAAGTCGACCGGGACGGGCGCCGCGGCCTCCAGAAAGTCCGCATAATGCGGTTTGCGCAGCCCAAGGCCGAAGCGGTGCGGGTGGGTCATGCCCTGCTCCTTCAAAACGGGGCGGCCCGGTGGGGAAGTCGGGCCGCCGGGCAGCTCACTTCGGTTCGGTAAGGCTGCCGCCCTGCGCCTTGCAGGCCTTGGCGGACACCGCCTTGAAGCCCTGGCCCTTGCACTCGTTCTGGCCCTTGCAGTCGTGGTTGCCGGACTTGCAGTCCGACGTGCCTTTGCAGCTGTTGATGCCGTAGCAATGAACGACCTTGTCCGCCGAGGCGGCAGGGGCGGCGACGCTGGTGCCGGACAGGGCGACGAGGGCGGCGGTGGCGGCAATGCTTGCGCCGGTGTGCAGGGTAATCATGGCGTGCTCCCTTGGATGGACTGGTGCCGGTTCGGCCTTCCCTCTACGGGCCGGCGGCAAGGCCGGTTACACGCTCACCACCGCAGCACGCGCGGCCCCAGCAACGCACCCAGCCCGGTCGCCAGCAGGATGCCGAGGCTGTACCAGGTCAGCACGAACACCGCGGCAACCTCGTCGCAGTGGAGGCAATAGATCGTAGCGGCCCATGCACCCGCCGCCAGCCCGGCGGCGGCGCCGGCCGCGCGCAAATCGGTCGGCGCCAGCTTGCGGAACGACCAGAGCAGGCCGAGGAAGATCGGGACCGCAAGCAGCAGCACCCGCCAAGGGCAGCGGGTCCAGCTGCCCCCCAGCCACATCGAAAGCCAGTCGCGCATGGGTGTACGCAACATTTCCTCGACGGCGAGCGCCGCGAGCAGCAGGATCGGCAGCGCCAGCGGCCACAGCATGCGCAGCGATCCGCCGGCCGGCCGCGCCAGCCGCATCGTCGCCGCGACGGCGATCAGCCCGAGCGATAAGGTGTAGGCCCATTTCATCCAGAAGGAGAAGCCGAACATCGCCTGCGCAAAATCGGCCCGCACCCCGAACAGCGCGAAGACCAGGCCGATGCTCACCACGCCGCCGCCAGCGATGCCGAGCGCGATGCGACGGATGATGAAGCGGGGCGGGACGGGCCGCACCTTGGCGGACAGCGCCGCGATCAGGCGTTCGGTGCCGTCGATATCGGGTTCGGGAGGCATCATTCGTGCCCCCGCAGTCGTGCCGCGAGCGCCTTGAGCCCGCGATGCACCGAAACCTTGACGTCGGACTGCCCGATCCGTGCGCCTTCCGCCGCTTCGGCAACACTCAGCCCCTCCAGATGCGTGTCGCGAATGGCCCGGGCCTGTTTTCCCGAAAGGCCGGAAAGCAGCCGGTCGATATCGACACGCGCCGTCACCGCGTCCTCAAAGCCTTCGGTTATCAGGATCGCCTCGACCGCCTCGATCGGCACCGAGACCCGGCGCCTGCGGAGATGGTCGATCAGTCGATAGCGGGCAACGGCATAGAGCCAGGCGGTGAACGGACGATCGCGATCATAGGTACCGCGCTTGGTATGGATGGCAATCAGCGTTTCCTGCACCAGATCCTCGATATCCTCATCCCCCCGCATCCGCCGACGAAAAAAGCCGCGCAGCAGCGGTACGAGCGCACGCAGCAACGCCGTGTGTGCCGCGGCATCGCCGTCCAGCCCCGCCGTCATCCACGCTCGTAGCTCTGCTTCGCTGTGCCGCATTCCCACTCCTGGTCGGGCGTACGTGGGCGGATGACGACAGGTTACAGCAGCCGTGTGGAAAAGAAATCGCGGGCGCGCGCGGCCGGAGTCGTAACCGCCCGTTTGCTCGCGGCGTACGGCGGGGGGTGACCCGACGCCTCCGCCTTCTTCGGGGTCACCGCGCGGCGGCCGTGCCCCCTGCGAGCCGCCGCGCGCGAGGCCCCTTAAACGGAGTAGTCCCATGATCAAGACGTCCGCCGCGCTTGCCGCGACCCTCGCCCTCGGTATCGGCGCCACCGCCGCCCATGCCCAGCAGCCGAAGATGGAAAAATGCTACGGCGTGGCGCTCGCCGGCAAGAACGACTGCAAGGCGGGCGCCGGCACCAGCTGCGCCGGCACGTCGACCAGGAACTACCAGGGCAACGCCTGGAAGCTGGTAAAGGCCGGCACCTGCACCGCCATCAAGACGCCCAAGGGCAATGGTTCGTTGACCCCCAAGGCCTGATACCTCCGCCCGGTCGCGCGCGTGGCCGGGCATCCTCTGACGCCCGGAGCCCGCCATGCGCTCTTTCGCCGCTGTCTATGCTCGCGCGGGCGACCTCGCCGCGCGCTTGCTGCCCCCGTCGCTGCTGCTGCTCGTCGCCCGGTTCGGCATCGCTGCCATCTTCTTCCTGTCTGGTCGTACCAAGGTCGAGGGGTGGCTGACGATCGCCGATTCCACTTATGAGTTGTTCCGCACCGATTATGCCCTCCCGTTCGCGCCCCCGGCGCTCGCCGCCCATCTCGCAA
This sequence comes from Sphingomonas sp. S2M10, assembly GCF_012650175.1. Classification (GTDB taxonomy): domain Bacteria; phylum Pseudomonadota; class Alphaproteobacteria; order Sphingomonadales; family Sphingomonadaceae; genus Sphingomonas. Next base: position 195,847 of record NZ_JAAILI010000043.1, on the reverse strand, counting down.
CCTATTCGGAGCACCTGTTTCCGATCCTGTTGGTGCTCGGCTTGTTCACCCGCCCCGCCGCGCTGGCGTTGCTCGCGATGACAGCGGTGATCGAGGTCTTCGTCTATCCCGATGCCTGGCCGACCCATCTCAGCTGGGCAGGGCTGTTACTGCCCTTGATTGCTGCGGGGCCGGGGGCGGTGTCGCTGGATCGCCTGCTCGGGCTGGAGGCGCGTCCGACATTGTCGAACGGTCGCTAAGGTTTTCGAAAAGCGCGGATATCGCTGGGCGTCCGAGGTTCCGAAGAGACAGCGGCAGCGTCCTCTTCAACGGACAGGGCGTGGGGTATCGTCTCAAGGTGGACGGCTGACCGTGGAATCGAAAACTTGGTCGCGCACTATGCTGCCTATACGCAAATAGCGGCTTTCACTCTCGAATTGCTACGTCGGGCCCGATAGCTGGGCTGCTGCATGAAAGGATGTGGCATGACGGCGTGGCATCGGTCGCGCAGGGCAGACCTTGGTCTGCGCGCGTTGGGATTAGGATTGTGTGCGGTGGCCTATTTCGCCGTCGCGCGTCTGGCTGCGCTCGCGCAGCCGCTGCAGGCCGGAAGCATGATGGGCCTCGTGCTGGCCGCGATCGGATTCGTCTGTGGCAGTATCGGCAGCGCGATGACGATGCTGGGAAGGCATCTGTTCGACGAGGTTCAGCTCAGCACCCGCTGGCAGCATCGTAGCGCGCAGGATCCGCATGCTCTCGCACGATGGCTCGGGAGGCAGCGGTGAACGCACCCATCGCCGTGCGCCCTGGCCGTTTCGCGAACAACGGGTCCGCCGGGTCCTTCGCGCGGCGCCGACTGCGCCTACGGCCGTCCGCATCGATCGCCGTCGCCCCGGCACGGCGGGCGCGGCTGCAGGGCCGGCGGTCGCTGGCGACGGTGCGCGCCGGCCGGGATCAGGACGATGCGTAAAGTGGGGCATCGGCTTGTCGGCGTGCTGATGATCCTGGCTGCGTGCGGCACCACCCTCGTCCATCGCGCGATCTGGACAATGGCGCGGCACGGGCCCGCACAAGCCGCGGAAATGGGCCTGGCGTTGACCAGCTTCGTGCTCGCGAGCCTGGGGATGCTCCTCCTCCTCCATGGCGACAAACTTTGCGCTGGAAGATCGTGGGGCAGCGATCTGCGCACCGATCGCCGCCGTCGCGATCTCCATCTCTTTTTTCAGGAGCCCGTACGCCCCGGCACCGGCATTCTGGATACGAGGGACGGTGTCGCAGGGCTGCAGGCATTTTGCGCCATCCATGCCGCACGGCATCGCCTGCGAACCGTCCCGCTGACGACAGACCGAAACCGCTGATCGGCCGTCCAGCGGACCCAAGACGGAACTTGGAGCATGCCCGACGTCGCTGCGATGGCGCAGCAGCGCACAGGCGCGATCACCCGACAGCTTGCCGTATCTACGGGATGCATTTCGGCCACATGCCCGAGCTGCACAGCCGCTTCGGCTAGGACGGTATTCGCCATCCTTCCGCACGCTGTGCGAAACTTTCTTCAAGCAGTTCTAGCGAGAAGTCGAAGATGCGGCAGGCTGAGCCGCATCACTATGGCGACACTATGAAGATAGTGCGGATCGATCTCGAAACGCTATACCAGCCTTTGTACATCGATGTTCGAGCAGCGACGCTCGATCATTGGAGGCACTTCGACATCATGTCGGCGGATATCAAATCGGAGCCCGATCCAACGGGCCGCATCATCTTTGTCGGTCAGGACGGGGCCGGCCATTGGCTGGTACAGGACAATAGGCGGACCCTGGAAGGCCGCTTCATCTCGCGCGGAGCGGCGATGCATTTCGCACAGGCAGAGCGCGAGATCTATGGCGCGACGCTGGAACTGGCGACAGCCCCCCTGACGCCGCTGATCCCTTTCGAGCCCGCGCGGCAGGACGAACGCGTCCTGCCCCATGCCGCCTGAAAGGAGGAGGGTAGCATGGACGCAGACCATAACCCCATCGGCATGCCACTCGCGCCCAGCCTGAGGCATAGGAGGTCGAGCCCCGGCGCCTGGACCGCTGCGCACGACACGCGCTGGCCGCAATTGGCCGCCAGGTTGCTCTGGCTCAGGCAGGCGGGTCGTCGGTCGGTCCGTATCGTGGATGTCGATTGCGGCGCTGGCGGATTGCTGCTCCACGCGGCCGCCCATGCGCGCGCGCTGGGCTTCCTCGCCATCGAGGGACGCGGGGTTGACACGTCGCCCGCGCTGGTCGGTCGGGCTCGGGTCGCCGCCGCACGCTGGCGCGATCCCGCGATCGGTGTGACCTTCGACCTAGGGGAGATGCTCGCCGCACTTCGCGAGGAACAGGACTTCCCGGCCGACATCCTGCTCTGGCAACCGCCGATCGCAACGGATTGCAACGAGACGTTTCGGTGCTTGCTGCTCGGCGCGGCGGACTTCGTCGTGCGCGGCGACGAACCATGTTGGCGCGCCGCGGCATGACGGGGCGGGACCTTGTGTGGCGGGCTGCCGGTGCATGCCTGTTCGTCGGCGGGTGTACGGCGTCCGCGATCGCCCGCGATGGCTCGCCTTGGGTGGTGCTGCATTTCCTCATCGCGGTTCTGGGGATCGTGCTCGTGCTCAACGGCAAGCGCGTCGCCGTGGCGATCCGGGCAGAACGCCGAGGCCATTGCAATACCGCCGCAGCGGTGCACGCCGCGCGGCTCCGTCGCCTGCACCGCAGCGGCAAATCCAGCGACTTCTGAAAGAAAAGAATCATGTCCTTCTTCGAACATCGTGACGGCGTGCTGCACGCCGAGGACGTGCCGCTGCCCGCTATCGCAGACGCCGTCGGTACGCCGGTGCACGTCTATTCGGCCGCAGCGCTGCGGCACGCAGCGGATAGCTTCACTGCGGCCCTGTCGATCCTGCCGCGGGTTCGGGTGGCGTTCGCCGTGAAGTGCAACCCGAATACCGCCGTGCTTCGCCTGCTCGCGGATCGTGGCTTCGGGGCCGATATCGTCTCCGTCGGCGAGATGCGCAGGGCGATCGCCGCGGGGATCGCACCTGAAAAGATCGTGTTTTCCGGCGTCGGCAAAACCGACCGCGAGCTGGAGGAGGCGCTGGCGGCGGGTGTCGGCCAATTCAACCTTGAGCTCGAGGAGGAAGGCGAAGTTCTGGCCGCACTCGCGCGGGGCAGGGGCCGAACGGCCATCGCGGTCCTGCGCGTCAATCCGGACGTGGATGGCGGTACGCACGCCAAGATTTCGACCGGGAAACGGGAAAACAAGTTCGGGGTGCAGATCGACGGGGCTGTCGGCGTCTACGATCGGCTTTCCCGGTTGGAGGGGCTGAACCTGACCGGTGTCGCGCTCCACATCGGAAGCCAGCTGTGCGACCTGGCGCCGCTTGAGACCGCATATCGCCGGGCGGGTGCGCTCGTCGATGCGTTGCGCGCGCTTGGGCACGCGATCACACGAGTGGATCTGGGCGGCGGACTGGGCATCGCGTATCGATCGGAGGACGTGGTGCCGACGCTCGATGCATATGCTGCGATGGTCCGGCAGGTCACGGAGGGTTGGGGCGTCGAGCTCATCTTCGAGCCCGGGCGTGTCATCGCCGGGCTGGCGGGCGTGCTGGTCACGCGCGTGACGTGGGTGAAGCCGAGCGCCACGCACCCCTTCGTCATCGTGGATGCGGCGATGAACGATCTTGCGCGGCCCGCGCTATATGGCGCGTATCACCGCTTCGAAGCAGTGCAGCGTTCGGCGGAGCGCATGACGGCGAACATCGTCGGGCCGATATGCGAAACGGGCGACACTTTCGCGTCGGCGCGGGAAATCGACCGTGTCCGTCGCGGGGATCTGGCCATCTTCCACGCCACCGGCGCATATGGCGCTGCCATGGCATCGAGCTATAATTGCCGTGCGCTCAGTCCGCAGGTCATGGTGGACGGGGATATGTTCGAAATCGTGGCGGATCGAATGCTGCCGGCGGAGCGTGCCGCCTAGGCAAGCAAGTCCGGGATGCGATGCAACAACAGCAGATTCCCGGTGTTTCGTCGCGCCGGTATTTGCGGCGATGCGCCGGACCGCGACTTCAAGGACGTTGGGCGCCAGGTGCGACCCGAACCTGATGCGGGCATCGGCGGGCACGGTGTTTCGGATCGCGCCTGCGTCCAGTCGGCCTTCACGGCATGTCGACCAGGCCGACAGCGCGAGCCGCTGCGCAAAATATTCGCCAGCTATATGCGGCCTATATGTGAATAGCGGCAATCGATCTCGAATTGCTACGGCCGAAGCGCCTAATCGCCCGTCCATGAAGACCGCCGACTCAGCGGCGGCCAGCTCTTCTGGGGGCGAAAATGAAGAACATCTATTGGATCTCGGCGCTGGCGATGCTTGCCCTGCCGATGACGGCACAGGCGCAGTCGACGGCCGAGGACACGCAGCCCGCGGGCGCGCCATCGGCCCCGGCGATCACCGTCAGCGGCGCCGCCACGATCGCATCCGACTATCGCTTCCGCGGCGTGTCGCAATCCGACCAGCAGATGGCGGTCCAGGCCGGCATCACGGTGGCGCACGAAAGCGGCTTCTATGTCGGCACCTGGGCGTCGAACCTCGCCGGCTGGGGCACGTTCGGCGGCGCGAACATGGAGCTCGACCTGATCGGCGGCTACAAGGCCAAGCTTTCCGACCATGCCACGCTCGACGTGGGGATCACCTGGTATGTCTATCCGGGCGGCGCCGACAAGACCGACTTCGCCGAGCCGTATGCCAAGTTGAGCGGCACCGCCGGGCCGGCCTCGCTGACCGCCGGCGTCGCCTATGCGCCCAGGCAGGAAGCGTTGGGCAAATGGTACAATGGCGGCGCCTCGGCGGCGGCGGGCACCTATGACAACCCGGGTGCCAAGGACGACAATCTCTATCTCTGGGGCGACGGCGCGCTGGCGATCGCGGGCACGCCGCTTACCGCCAAGGCGCATATCGGCCACAGCTCCGGTCAGAACGGCCTCGGCCCGAACGCGACGGCGGTCTCGCCGACCGGGGAGTATTGGGACTGGTCGCTGGGTGCCGATGCGACCTGGAAGAACCTCACGCTCAACGTGAGCTATATCGGCACCGACATCTCCAACCGTGAGGCCGCCTATCTGCGGCCCAGCTTCAGCAAGGGCCAGGACGGCACCGGCAACATCGCCGGCGGCACCGCCGTGGTCTCGCTGACGGCTGCCTTCTGAAAGGAACTGGCGGATGCAAGACCTTCTCTGGATCCTCGTCCTGCTGGGGCTGGCGGCGGCGACGCTTGCCTATGCCCGGCTGTGCGACGCGGCCTGACCCCTGGCGTGAGGTGAACGCATGACCCTCGATCTCTGGCTCGCCGCGATCACCGCGCTCGGGCTGCTCGTCTATCTGGTGGCGGTGCTGATCCGCCCCGAACGCTTCTGAAGGGAGCGGCATCATGACACTTCAGGGCTGGCTCCTGATCCTTGGCTTCGTCGCCATCCTGCTGCTGCTGACCAAGCCGGTCGGCATGTGGCTCCACGCACTCTATGAGGGGCGGCGGACGCCGCTCCACCTCGCGCTCGGCCCGGTCGAACGCGGCTTCTACAAGCTCGCCGGAGTCGATCCGAACGCCGAGCAGGGGTGGCGCCGCTATGCGCTCCACATGCTGCTGTTCAACATCGCGTTGATGGCGTTCACCTATGCCGTGCTCCGGCTGCAGGGCGTGCTGCCCGGCAACCCGCAGGGCCTGGCGGGGCTGTCTCCCGACCTCGCATTCAACACCGCGGTAAGCTTCACCACCAACACCAACTGGCAGAGCTATGGCGGCGAAAGCACCATGTCGAACCTCAGCCAGATGCTGGGGCTGACGATCCACAATTTCCTGTCCGCCGCGACCGGCATCTCGCTGGCGTTCGCGCTGTTCCGCGGCTTCGCGCGGCGCTCGGCGGGCACGATCGGCAATTTCTGGGCCGATGTCACCCGCGTCACGCTGTACCTGCTGCTGCCGATCTGCATCGTCTACACCGTGTTCTTGATCGCTTCGGGCGTGCCGCAGACGATGGCGGGCACGATCCATATCCAGACGATCGAGGGCGCGGCGCAAACGCTGGTCACCGGTCCGGTCGCGAGCCAGGAGGCGATCAAGATGCTCGGCACCAATGGTGGAGGCTTCTTCAACGCCAACAGCGCGCATCCGTTCGAGAACCCGACCGCGCTGACCAATCTGGTCCAGATGCTGTCGATCTTCCTGATCGGCTTCGGCCTCACCTGGACGTTCGGCAAGGCGGTGGGCAACACCCGTCAGGGCTGGGCGATCCTCAGCGCGATGGTCATCCTGTTCCTTGCGGGCGTGACGGTGACCTATTGGCAGGAAGCGGCCGGTAACCCCGTGCTCCACCAGCTCGGTGTCGCCGGCGGCAACATGGAGGGCAAGGAGGTGCGCTTCGGCATCGCCGCCAGCGCGCTGTTCTCGGTCGTCACCACCGCCGCCTCGTGCGGCGCGGTCAACGCCATGCACGACAGCTTCACCGCGCTGGGCGGCATGATCCCGTTGTTCAACATCCAGCTGGGCGAAGTCGTGATCGGCGGCGTCGGCGCCGGCATCTATGGCTTCCTGCTGTTCGCGATCCTTGCGGTGTTCGTCGCCGGGCTGATGGTAGGGCGCACCCCCGAATATGTCGGCAAGAAGATCGAGAGCCGCGAGGTGAAGCTCGCCGTGCTGGCGATCGCGGTGCTGCCGCTGATGATCCTCGGCTTCACCGCGCTTTCGTCGGTGCTGGCGCAAGGCCTGGCCGGGCCGCTGAACAAGGGGCCGCACGGCTTCTCCGAGATCCTCTACGCCTTCACCAGTGCGGTAGGGAACAACGGATCGGCCTTTGCCGGCCTGACGGCGAACACGCCCTATTATAACGGGCTGCTCGGCGTCGCGATGTGGGTCGGCCGCTTCTTCGTCATCGTGCCGATGCTCGCCATCGCGGGCAGCCTGGCGGCGAAGAAGTACACGCCCGAGAGCGCCGGCTCCTTCCCGACCACGGGAGGGCTGTGGATCGGCCTGCTCGTCGGCATCGTGCTGATCCTGGGCGGTCTCACCTTCCTGCCGAGCCTCGCGCTCGGTCCCATCGCCGATCATCTCGCGATGATCCGCGGCCAGCTGTTCTGATCGGGGGCCACCATGGCAAAAACCCAAAGCAAGAGCCTGTTCACGGCCGATCTCGTCGTGCCGGCGATCCAGGCGTCGTTCCTCAAGCTCAATCCCAAGGAACTGATCCGCAATCCCGTAATGTTCGTCACCGCGACGGTGGCGGCGCTGATGACGATCCTGCTCGTCGTTGGGCATGATAATCTCAGCTTCGCCTTCAAGGCGCAGCTGGCCGTCTGGCTGTGGCTGACGGTGTTGTTCGGCACCTTTGCAGAGGCGCTGGCGGAAGGGCGCGGCAAGGCGCAGGCCGCCTCGCTGCGCGCCACCAAGGCGGAGCTTACCGCCAAGCGGCTGACCGGCGACGGCCGTACCTGGGACTCGGTGCCCGCCAGCCAGCTCAAGATCGGCGACATCGTGCTGGTCGAGACCGGCGACCTGATCCCCTCGGATGGCGAGGTCGTCACCGGCGTCGCGTCGGTCAACGAAGCGGCGATCACCGGCGAGAGCGCGCCGGTGATCCGCGAGGCCGGCGGCGACCGTTCGGCGGTGACGGCGGGCACCCGCGTCATTTCCGACGAGATCCGCGTCAAGGTGACGGTGGAACCCGGCAAGGGCTTTCTCGACCGTATGATCGCGCTGGTCGAGGGCGCCGAGCGGCAGAAGACGCCGAACGAGGTCGCGCTGACGATCCTGCTGGTCGGACTGACGATCATCTTCCTGATCGCCGTCGGCACGATCCCCGGCTTCGCCTCCTATGCGGGCGGCAGCATCCCGATCGCGATCCTCGCGGCGCTGCTAATCACGCTGATCCCGACTACCATCGCGGCGCTCCTGTCCGCGATCGGCATCGCCGGCATGGACCGTCTCGTCCGCTTCAACGTGCTCGCCAAGTCAGGGCGCGCGGTGGAAGCCGCGGGCGACGTCGATGTGCTGCTGCTCGACAAGACCGGCACCATCACCGTCGGCGACCGTGCGGCCAGCGAGTTCCGCGCGGTCGGCGGTACCAGTGCGGCCGAATTGGCCGAGGCGGCGCTGCTCGCAAGCCTGGCGGATGAGACGCCGGAAGGGCGCTCGATCGTCGTGCTCGCCCGCGAACGCTTCGGCGTGCGGACGGCGACGCTCCCCGAGGGTGCCGAGGTGATTCCGTTCACTGCGCAGACCCGCATCTCCGGCGTCCGCGCCGGCGCGGACCTGATCCAGAAGGGCGCGGTCGACTCGATCCTCAAGGCCAATCCCGGCGTCGGCGAGACGGCGGCCGCCACCGAGCTGCGCCGCGCGACCGACGAGATCGCGCGGGCCGGCGGCACGCCGCTGGCGGTGGCCAAGAATGGCCGGCTGCTTGGGGCCATCTTCCTCAAGGACGTGGTCAAGGCGGGGATTCGCGAGCGCTTCGGCGAATTGCGGACGATGGGCATCCGCACGGTGATGATCACCGGCGACAACCCGCTGACCGCCGCCGCCATCGCCGCCGAGGCGGGGGTCGACGACTTCCTCGCCCAGGCGACGCCGGAGGACAAGCTGGCGCTGATCCGCAAGGAGCAGACCGGCGGCAAGCTCGTCGCGATGTGCGGTGACGGCACCAATGACGCACCGGCGCTTGCCCAGGCGGACGTCGGCGTGGCGATGAACACCGGCACCCAGGCGGCGCGCGAGGCCGGCAACATGGTCGACCTCGACAGCGATCCCACCAAGCTGATCGAGGTGGTGGGCCTGGGCAAGCAACTGCTGATGACCCGCGGTGCGCTGACCACCTTCTCGGTCGCGAACGACGTTGCCAAATATTTCGCGATCATCCCGGCGATGTTCGTCGCGCTCTATCCCGGCCTGTCGGTACTCAACGTCATGCGGCTCGGCTCGCCCGAATCGGCGATCCTCAGCGCGATCATCTTCAACGCGCTGATCATCCCGCTGCTGGTGCCGCTGGCGCTGAAGGGCGTGACGTACAAGCCGATGGGCGCCGGGCCGCTGCTCGCCCGCAACCTGGCGATCTATGGCCTGGGGGGACTTGTCGCGCCGTTTATCGGTATCAAGATCATCGACCTCGTGGTCGGCGGGCTCGGGCTCGCGTAAGGAGTAGGACATGGGCAAGGATTTCACTTCCGCATTGCGACCGGCGATCGTCATGACGATCCTGTTCGCCGCGCTCCTCGGGCTCGCCTATCCGCTGGCGATGACCGGGATCGGCCAGGCCATCTTCCCGGCGCAGGCGAACGGCAGCCTCGTCCGCGACAATGCCGGCCGGGTGATCGGCTCGTCGGTCGTCGGCCAGGCGTTCACCAGCGAGCGTTATTTCCAGACCCGCCCGTCGGCCGCCGGCAAGGGCTATGACGGTCTCGCGTCCTCGGGCTCGAACCTGGGCCCCGCGGCGCAGGCGCTGGTCGATCGGGTCAAGCCCGACATCGCCAAGCGGCGCGCCGAGGGCGTGACCGGACCGGTGCCGGCCGACCTCGTCACGGCCAGCGGCTCGGGTCTCGATCCCGATCTTTCGCCGGCATCGGCGCTGGCCCAGGCGCCCCGGGTCGCCCGCGTCCGCAACCTCCCGGTCGAGCGGGTGCGTGCGCTGGTCACCCAGCAGGTCGAAGGCTCGATCCTGGGCGAACCGCGGGTCAATGTGCTCGCCCTCAATCGCGCGCTGGACGCCCTGTCGCGCTGATGGGCGCATCCGGAGACGGCCGGCCGGATCCCGACGCCCTTCTGCGCGCCGCCGCGCAGGAGGGCCGGGGACGGCTCAAGATCTTTCTCGGCGCCGCCCCCGGCGTCGGCAAGACCTATGAGATGCTGTCCGAAGGCGCCGCCAAGAAGCGCGACGGCGTGGACGTGGTGGTCGCCGTCGTGGAGACGCACGGGCGCGTCGAGACCGAGGCGCTCACCCGGGGGCACGAGATCGTCCCGCGCCGCGCCGTTGCCTATGAGGGGCGCACGCTGCACGAGATGGATCTCGACGCCGTGTTGGCCCGGGCGCCGCAACTGGTGCTGGTCGACGAGCTCGCGCATACCAATGCGCCCGGCAGCCGGCATTCCAAGCGCTACCAGGACGTGGAAGAGCTGCTGGCCGCGGGCATCGACGTCTATTCCACGATCAACATCCAGCACGTCGAAAGCCTCAACGACGTCGTCGCCAGCTTCACCCGAGTCCGCGTCCGCGAGACCGTGCCGGACAGCATCCTGGAGCAGGCCGAGATCGAGGTGGTCGACATCCCGCCGGACGAGCTGATCGACCGGCTGAAGGCCGGCAAGGTCTATCTGCCGCAGGAAGCGACCCGCGCGCTCGGCCATTTCTTCTCCAAATCCAATCTCTCGGCGCTGCGCGAACTGGCGCTGCGCCGCGCGGCGCAGGCGGTCGACGCGCAGATGCTCGAGCATGTCCGCGCGATGGGCGTCGGCGGCACCTGGGCAGGCAGCGACCGCATCGTCGTCGCGGTGTCCGAACTGCCCGGCGCCGATGGCCTGGTCCGCGTCGCCAAGCGGGTGGCGGACGCGCTGAAGGCGCCCTGGACCGCGCTGTTCATCGAAACGCCTCGCACGCAGCATTTCACCGATGCGCAGCACCAGCGCGTGGCGGCGACGATGACGCTGGCGACGCAGCTGGGCGGCGCGATCGCGACGGTGCCGGCGCCATCCGTTACCGAGGGCATCCAGACCTTCCTCGCCGATGCCCGCGCGACGCAGCTGGTCCTAGGCAAGTCGAAGCGCTCGCGCTGGTTCGAGCTGCGGCACGGATCGGTCGTCGACCGGCTGGTGCGCGCGACGCCGGGGGTCACCGTGCATGTCGTGCCGATCGAGGACGGCACGGAAGCGGACAGGTCGGCGCGCTCTCGCGGGCGCGGCTGGGGCACGCCGACGGGATATGTCGCGAGCCTGTTGGGTGTCGCCGCCATCACCGCCCTGGCCAGCGCGCTCTTTCATATCCTGAATCTCGGCAATGTTGCGCTGCTCTATCTGCTGCCGGTAATGGCGGCGGCGAGCCTGTACGGCCTTCGGACGGGCCTGTTCGCCGGTTTCCTTTCCAGCCTCGCCTATAATTTCTTCTTCCTGCCGCCGACCGGCACCCTGACCGTCAACAATCCGGAAAATGTCGTCTCGATCTTCGTGCTGCTGGGCGTGGCGATCGCGACCAGCCAGCTCACCTCGCGGGTGCGCGCGCAGGCGGATCTGGCCGCCGCCAGCGCGCGGACCAACGCCACGCTTGCAGGCTTCCTGCGCCAGATCACGAGCATCAACGATCCGACTGAAGCCAGCCAGATGATCTGCGACGACGTGAAGCGCCTGTTCGGCGTCCAGGTCGTGCTGCTCGTGCCCTCGCTCGGCGGGGAGCTCGAAGTGCAGGCGGCGACCGACCCCGGCTATCGTCTCGACACGATGGACCAGGCGGCGGCGAGTTGGGCGTTCGACAATGGCGTCAGCGCCGGCAAGGGTTCGGGGACGCTCGCCGCATCCGAATGGCTGTTCCAGCCGCTGAAGGCCGGCGGCCGCGTGCTGGGGGTGCTCGGCGTCTCGCGCGACGCGGGCGACGATCCGATCCGTGCCGATCAGTTGCCGCTGCTCGCCAGCCTGATCGACCAGTCCGCGCTGGTGCTGGAGCGCCTCCGCCTGGAGGCCGAGATGCGCGACGTCGACGCCGTGCGCACGCGCGATCGGCTGCGCGCGGCGCTGCTGTCCTCGGTGAGCCATGATCTCCGCACGCCGCTGACCGCCGTCATCGCCGCGGCCAACGAACTGGAGCATGGCGCAACCCCCGAACTGATCGGCACGATCAAGTCGGAATCGGCGCGGCTGAACCGGTTCATCGCCAATCTGCTGGACATGGCGCGGGTCGAGGCAGGCGCGCTCAAGCTGAACATCGAAGCGGTCGATCTCGGCGATGCTGTGACGGGTGCCGCGCACGATGCCCGTCGCGCACTGGAAGGACATTCCGTTAGACTGGACGTGCCGCCCGATCTGCCGCTGGTGCGCGCTGATCCGCAGCTTCTGCATCACTGTCTGCTGAACCTGTTGGACAATGCCGGCCGCTACGGCGAGCCAGGAACGGAGATCGTGATCGAGGGGCGGCATCACTATGGGCAGATCCAGCTCGCCGTGCTGGACAATGGGCCTGGCCTTCCGCCCGGCCGCGAGGCCGAGGTGTTCGAGACTTTCCGCCGGCTCGAGGGTTCCGATCGCGCCATCGGCGGCACCGGGCTCGGACTCGCCATCGTCAAGGCATTCGCGGAAGCCATGGACATGCGCGTCGAGGCCCGTAATCGCGCCGATGGAACCGGCGCCGCCTTCGCGCTGCTGTTTCCTTCCTCCCTGATCGTACGCGACACCGCGCGGGAAAGTGCCGTCTGATGCCTGCCAAGATCCTCGTCGTCGATGACGAAACCGCTATTCGCCGGCTGCTGCGCAATACGCTCGCCCGCGCCGGCTATGCGGTGGTCGAAGCGCATGATGCCCGGGAGGCGCTACGCCAGGCGGCGATCGAGCATCCGAGCGCGGTGCTGCTCGACCTAGGGTTGCCCGATCGCGACGGGCTGGGACTGATCCCGCTACTGCGTGCGAACGGCGACGCCGTGGTGCTCGTCGTCTCGGCCCGCGACGCAGTCGACGAGAAGGTAACCGCACTGGACCTCGGCGCCGACGACTTCGTCTCCAAGCCGTTCGACACCGAGGAACTGCTGGCGCGCCTCCGCGTCGCGCTGCGCCATCAGGGGCTGTCCGAGTCGACGCCGAAGATCGTCAAGCGCGGCGACCTGACCATCGATCTCGACCGGCGCATCGTCTGCCGCGGCGACGAGGAACTGCATCTGACCCGCAAGGAGCACGACGTGCTCGCGGTGCTGGCGCGACATATCGGCCGGGTCGTGACCCACGACCGCGTGCTCGCCGCCGCCTGGGGCGGGGACGAGGAGCCGCGGGTGGAGTATTTGCGGATCGTGATCCGCAACCTGCGCCAGAAACTGGAAGCGCCGGGGCCGATCGGCAGCGTGATCTCCAACGAACTGGGGGTGGGGTATCGTCTCAAGGCGGACGGCTGACCGCGGAGTCGAAAACTTCGTCACCGGCATCGGGCGCGGAGCCGACAAGGCCGAGGGTAATCGCTCGGCGTGCTCCGTCAGATCGCTACATCCCCGCGATGTACGCTGGCGAATCCATATGCTCGATATCGGCTGCCAACGGTCCTGCCGGCGATCGTGACCTCGGTATAGCCTTCGGGCGTGCCCAGAAACGAACCGCGCCAGTCCGCGCCCGCGACGGCACCGGTGGTGATGAACGCCATCCCGTTGAGCTCGATCCGCTCGTAGACATGGCTATGTGCCTGCAGGACGGCCAACACCTTGTGCGCGCCGAGGACACGCAGCACCTCGCGGGCATTGACGACATTGGTCCAGTTGTGCGGCGTGTCCAGCCAGCTTTCGGGCTCGTAGCAGCGCATGGCGGTGATGAGCGGAATGTGGGTAATCGCGACGATCCGGGCGCCCGCTGGCTGGGCGGCGAGATCCGCCTGCAGCCAAGCCAGCTGATCGGCATCGACACGGCCTTCATAGCTGCGATCGGCGGTGATCCCGACCGAATCCAGCACCACGAAGTGTACGCCCTTGTGATCGAAAGCGTAATAGCGCGGCCCGAAGCGATTGGTGTAGAAGCGCTTGCCATAGTCGGGCGCATCGGGCGAGACGCCGCTCGCGGGAAACACGCCCAGGCAATCGTGATTGCCGAGCACATGATACACCTTCTTGCGCAGATGCGCGCGCTCGGTCTGCTGATACAGGTCCATCAGCATCGTTGCGCGGGTACGGTTGGTTTCCAGCGCGTCCTCGATATGGTCGCCATTCTGGATGACGAAATCGACGGGCGAGGCGGAGACCTGCTCGAAGCACATCGTGCATCCGCGCACCGCATCGAGCTCGGGCCGGATGTGGCAATCTCCGAGAAGGGCGAAGGTGAAAGCGCCGGTGTCCGCGCTCGCGGCGCTCAAGCCAACGGAAGCGAACGGGGCGGCCAGCGCGCCGCGCAGCAGAGTCCTGCGATGCATCTCAAAACCTTTCAGCAATCCGAACGGCCGACGCCGCCCTGGTGCAACGCCGGCCGTCGGGGCAAGCACGCACAAGGCGTGCCCGCCGGTGGCCCCTCAGAAATGGACGCGGACGGTTGCGAACACCTGGCGCGGCGCGGCGGGCTGCAGCGTCGTGTAGGTGCCGTTCGGGTCCGCGGTGACGAAGCCGGCAGTGCCGGTCGAGGCGATGTACCGCTTGTCGAACAGGTTGGTGACGTTGACCTGCAGGTCGAGCAACCGGCTGAAGCGATAGCCGCCCGCAAGGTTGACGTTCACCGCACCCGGCAGCGGGGCATCGTTGAGATAGCTGTAATAGCGCCGGCTGCGATAATGCGCCGAGAGCGTGCCGAAGAGTGTGCCGTCATCATAGTTGAGCTCGGCATTGCCGACATGGCGCGGCGAGGCGACGACCTGCTTGCCCTTGGTGGGTATCCGCGTGCCGCCCAGCGGCTGAACGTCGTCATCATAGGTCGCGTCGTTATAGGCCCAGCTGCCATAGAGCGACCAGTGCGGCAGGAACTTCCAGTTCGCCGCCGCCTCGACCCCGCGCGACGAGACGCCGCCGACATTCTGCAATACGTTCTGGTTGCCGACCACCACCGCGCTAATCGACGAGGCGAGCAGGCGGTTGGTGAACTTGACGTAATAGCCGGTGAGCGAGAGCTGCACGCTGCGATGATGATAGCGGTAACCGGCCTCGAAGGTGTTGGTCATCTCCGGCTTCAGATCGTTGCGGATATAGTCGAATCCGGCCTGCGAGCTGCTCGAGAACGGCCCGCTCGAGGTGGAGGCGACGAACGCCGCCATGTTGCGGGTATAATCGGCAAAAACCTCGCTGCCGCCGCCCAGTGTGTAGAGAATGCCGGCGGTCGGCAGGAACCAGTTCTTCGCCTGGATCGATCCGTTGATCGGCGTGGCGCTGGTGATGCTGGTCGCGGTGCTGGTCGCGACGACGCCCTTCACCCCGGCGTTCAGGCGCAGCGCGGAGGTCGCCTGCCAGGTATCGCCAAGGTCGATCTGCACGGTGTCGGTGACGAAGCGATTGCGGAACTTGGTGCGGAACGGGTTGGTGTAGAAGCGCTGGAATTTGCTCGGCGTCACGCCCTTCTGCAGTCCGTAGAGATAGGAGCCCTGGTTGAACACGTTGCGTTCGTACCAGATGCCCGCCTCGATCTTGTGGCTGCCGGCATCGAAGGTGAGGCGCGAGATCACGCCCTTGCGATCGATGTCGTAGCGCAGCGCCGACACCGAGACCGGCGAGCCGCCGAACGCTGCCGGCGTCGGATCATAGGGGCTTGCCCAGGTGCCGATGCCCTTGTCCAGGTGCAGATAGGCGGTGGTGAAGCCGGAAAGGCGCGGGCTGATCCGGTATTCGAGCTTCTCATAGCCGAGCAGGTCGCGTCGCACGCCGCCGCCCTGGTACACAGTATCGTCCGGGGCCTGATAGGGGGCGGGCGCCGTGCCGCCGGTCTGGGTCAGCACCGCCAGCTGTTCGGCCAGCGCGAAGGTCGGGATATTGTCGAAGTCCCAGCCATAGGTCTTGAGGCGAGCGAGCGACGTATCATTGTAATCGTCCTCGCGGCGATCGATCAGGTTGAGGAAGGTGGTGGACCTGATCCCGTCGCCCAGCGGCTGGACATATTTGGCGTTGATCTGATCCTGCTCCTGCTTGCCCCAGCCCTTCCACTTGCCCTGGCGATCATGCGCATAGGAAAGCGCGAGCATGCCGCCCCAGGGCAGCGCGCCGGTGTTGACCCGGCCAAAGCTGCGCCAGCTGTCGGCGCTGCCATAGCTCTGCTCGAGATCGACGCCGAACCGCACGGTCGGATCGATCGAGGTGAAGTCGACGGTGCCACCGATATTGCTGGTCGAGGCGGTGCCGAGCGCGCCGGCGCCCTGCGACAGCGTCGCCGGGCCATTGTTCTCGCTGAGCAGCGCGCGGTTGATCGAAAGGCCGTTATTGTTGCGATACTGCATGTTGCCGAGCGGCACGCCGTCCAACGTATAGCCCATCTGATCGGTGAGGAAGCCGCGGATCGAGAGCTGGGTCGCGGCTTCATAGGTGCCGCGGGCGTCCGAGGAATCGAAGTTCACCCC
The DNA here is from genome assembly GCF_012650175.1 of Sphingomonas sp. S2M10. GTDB lineage: Bacteria > Pseudomonadota > Alphaproteobacteria > Sphingomonadales > Sphingomonadaceae > Sphingomonas. Next base: position 179,603 of record NZ_JAAILI010000043.1, on the reverse strand, counting down.
CGGCAGGCGGCTCAGCGAGCGGAGCGGCGAGCTACCCGGCGTGGTCTTGCGCATGGCGACCTCGGAAACGGTCTGCACCTGGCGCGATTCACCGGTGCCGAGCACGACGATTTCCTCGCCGATGGTGGCGTCGGCGGTTTGCGGCTCGGGCTTGGGCGCCTCAACGGGGGCGACCTTGAGCGAGATCATCGAGGCGGTTTCCTCGGCGATGACCAAGCCTTGGCCGGCGATCAGGCGGCGCAGCGCCTCGCCGCGCGTGAAGCTGCCGCGCAGCGCCGCCACCTTGCGGCTGGCCACCGCGTCATAGGGGAAGATCACATGGACGCGCGCCTGGCGCGCGAAGCTGTTGAGCGCCGATGCCGTGTCACCGGCCTTGATGTCGAACGCGATGCGCGGCGCCTGTGCATGGGCGGCAGCCGGCAGCGCGGCCGCCACCAGGGCGGTCGTCGTCAGAAACTTGTGCATGGAAACCCCGCTCTTGGAAACGTTTGTCCCAGCAAGGATGGATGGGAGCGGCGAAACCGCCATTCGGCCCGAAAAAAATTTCAGCCTCTGGTGAGAACGATGCTGCCGTCGGCGCTGGTGGCGGCGCGGACGCCGAACGAACTGCGCAGTGCGCCAAGAAATTCGGCCGGATCGCGCGTGGCGAAGGTGCCGCCCAGCCGCAACCGGGCGAGCGCCGGATCGCCGATCATGATCTTGTGCCGCTGGTAGCGGTTGATCTCGGCGAGCGCGTAATCCAGGCTCTCGCCGTTCAGCACCAGCGTGTCGTTCTGCCAGGCGGTGATGCGGGCGAGATCGGCGTCCTCGGCGCGCAGGTCGAGATCGCCCTGCGTGGCGAGCGCGATCATGCCGGTGGTGGCTTTCACGCCGCGCGCATCGGCAACGCTGCCGGCCAAGACCGCGAGCTCGCACGCCGCACCTCGCAGCCGCGCATTATAGGCGCCGGGGGCGCAGCGGAAGCGGCCGCCGGGGGTGTGCAGCTCCAGCGCCTGCCCCGCGTTCAGCCGGATCGCCACCTCGCCGCGTTCCAGCCACAGCGACGCCGGATCGCCCTCGCGCCAATAAATGCGGCTGTCGGTGTTGAGGTCGACCGCGATGCCCTTCGCCACCGTGATGGTCGTGCGTTCGCCGACCGCGGTTTCCGCCTTGCCGCGGGCATAGGCGCGATAGGCGAAGCCGCCGCCCGCAGCCGCGACGGCGATCGCGCCGGTCGCCGCTTTCAGGAAATGACGGCGCGGGCGCAGCGCGTCCGCCGTCGCTGCGGCAAGCGGGGGCGGCGGCAGATCGCTTTGCGAGACTCGCAGCGCATCGAGGTCGCGCCAGCTGCCGGCAACTTCGGCGAAGGCGACCGCGTGCCGCGGATCGGCCGATCGCCAGGCCTCGAACGCGGCGACGCTCGCCGAGCCCGAGTCGAGCGCCGCCAGCCATTTGGCGGCATCGTCGATCAGGTCTTCGTGGCGCTGTGCGGGTTCGATCGGGTCGGCCAAGATTCCTCCACCGGGAGCGCGCGATCGCGGCGACCCTTCGTAATCAGGGCGAGGCCCTTAGCGATATGCTTTTCCACGGTCGAGAGCGAGATGGAAAGCGCCTCGGCGATCGCGGCCGGCGGCATGCCCTGGATCTTGCGCATGTGGAGCACCCGCGCGCACTGCGGCGGCAGCGCCTCGATCTGCGCGAGCAGGTGGTCGAGCTCCGAGCGCCCCGCGGCGACGGCAAAGGCATCCGGGGCCGGATCGGCGAGGTCGGGCATGTCCAGCGACGCCAGCAGATCGATGCGCACCACGGCGGCGCGGCGCAGCCGTTCCAGCGCGAGATTGTGGATGATGGTGAGGACGAAGGCACGGGGCGCGGCGATGGCGCGGTGGTCCGGCGTCTTGAGCACGCGCGCATAGGCTTCCTGCACCAGGTCTTCCGCCTCGTCCCGGCCGCAGAAATGTGCGGCACGCGCGCGGAACGCCGCTGCGTGCGGCAGCACCTCGGCCAGAAACCAGCGATCGATGTCCCGCAGCCAGCTCAACGCATGCTCCACCTCGGTTGCGGGCGCGCTAGCGGGTGAATTTGACAGATTGGCGACCCGGCGGAAGGTGCGGCGCGTTTATGCCCGTGCGTCATCGCCGTGTCGCCGACCTGTCATCAAAACGTATGCACAACTTTCTAGCGATCACCGCATGGCAGCGAGCAGGGGCGTCTTCGAAGCGGTGCTGGGAACGGGCTGGTCGCGGCTGCGCGATCAGATCGCGCGCATGACCCGCCGCGACGACGCCGAGGACCTGCTCCACGATGCCTGGATCGGCGTGGCGGAGCGGGAGGGGGAGGCGGCCAACGCCGCGGCCCTGCTCGCGCGCAGTGCCGCCAATCGCGGCATCGACGCCTATCGACGTGAGCGGCGAATCGGCGCGATGCTGCTGGCCGATCCGCCGCGTGCCTGCGAAGCCGTCGCCGATCTGCGGCCGCTGCAAGATGAGATGCTGATCGCCCGTCATCGTCTGGAACGGCTGCGGATCGGCGTCGGCCAGCTCAGCCCGCGCACGCGCGAGATCTTCTTGATGCACCGGCTGGACGGGCGTAAATATCGCGAGATCGCGGAAGAACTCGGCATCAGCCAGAGTGCCGTCGAAAAGCACATCGCCAAGGCGATGGCGCATCTTACGGACTGGATGGAGCATTGGTGACGTGATCTTCCGCAGCGAGCCGGAACATGCCAACCGGCAGGCGGGAGAGTGGCTGGCACGATTGCATGCGGACGATCGCACGGCGGCGGACGATGCGGCGTTCCGGGCCTGGCTTGGTGCCGATCCATCCCATCGTGATGCGTTCGAACGCGCCTCCACCATCTGGGATGCGCTGCCCGGGCTCTCCGGGAGCAGCTTCGCGCCGGCGGCTGCACCGGTGGAGGCCGGCGGGGTGTCGCGCCGGATGGTCCTGGCGGGCGGCGGCGCACTCGTGCTGGCGGGCAGCCTCACGCTTGGCTGGCGGGAAGCGCAGGCCGGCGTATATCGTACCGAGGTCGGCGAGCAGCGCAGGCTGGTGCTGGAAGACGGCAGCCGGGTGATGCTCGATACCGATACACGGATCCGCTTCCGGACGCGGCGCGACGTGCGCACGCTGGCGCTGGGCCTGGGACGGGTAGACGTGGACATCGCCGCCGATCCACGGCCCTTCGTGATCGATCTGGGTGTACGGCGGGCGACGGCGCAGGCGGGCCGGCTTGATCTGCGGCGCGAGGGCGACATGGTGGCGCTGACCGCCATCCAGGGCAGTGCCAGGGTCGACGCAGCAGGGGCGCCGGTGGCGCTTTCCCCGGGCAGCCGCATCGCCATTGCGGCAGGGCGGGCCGACCGGGTCGACCATCCCGAACTCGACGACCTGATCGCCTGGCAGAGCGGGCGGCTGGCGTTTCGTGACGAAACGCTGGCCCAGGCGACGGCCGAGATGAACCGCTATTCGACTCATGCGCTGGTCATCGCCGATCCCCGCGCCGCCGCGATGCGGCTGAGCGGGGTCTATCGGGTCGGCGATCCGGAGGCCTTTGCCCGCTCGCTGGCGCTGCTGCTGCCGGTGCGCGTGTCCAGCGACGGGCAGACGATCCGCATCGAATCCACCGACCCCTGATTTTTTTCCGCGGCGGGGGTGGGGAAATCGCGGCCCCCGACGTCGAGGGATCGGGCGCTCGCCAGGAGCGCGGAAGGGGAACAGATTCATGACCAAGTTGAAGCGGCAGCTTTGCCGGTCGGCGGCGCTTGCGCTCACGCTATCCACGCTCGCCATGGCGACGGCCGCGCAGGCGCAGGCGCGGGGCGCGGCGCGGCGGGTGCACCTCGCGATCGCGGCCCAGCCGATGGATCGGGCGCTGGAGCAGCTCGCGCGCCAGAGCGGCAGCGACATCCTGTTCACCCGCGATGCGGTGGCGCAGTTCCGGGCACCCGCATTGTCGGGCGAGTTCGATGCCGAAACCGCCCTGCGCCGCCTGATCGCCGGCACGCCGCTGACCGTGGTGCGCGACGGATCGGGCGCGCTGATCGTCCGCGCCGCGACCACGGCGTCGCGCCAGGCGTCAGCTAGCCTTGTCGACACGGCGCCCGCCGCCGAAGAAATCGTCGTCACTGCCAATTTCTCCGACGGTGTCGAGCGCGCGCTGGACGTGAAGCGCAACGCGGATTCGATTTCGGACGCGGTGGTCGCCGCCGATATCGGCAAGCTGCCCGCGTTCAACGTCGCCGAGGCGCTGCAGCGCGTGCCCGGCGTCACCATCGTGCGCGAGGCGGGCGAAGGCCAGTTCATCAGCGTGCGCGGCCTGGGTCCCAATTTCCAGGCGGTGACGTTCGACGGCATGCCGCTGGCGTATAACGAAAATATCCGCAACTCCGGCCAGTCGGGCCGGCAGTTCCGGCTGCAGGTGCTGCCCGCCCAGCTGATCGACAGCGTCGTCGTCACCAAATCGCCGACCGCCGATCTGGTCGAGAGCGGCATCGGTTCCTCGGTCGACATCCGGCTGATCAAGCCGCTCGACCGCACCCCGTTCCTCGCGGTGAGCGCCTATGGCGGCTATGAGGCGCGGACCGACAAGCTGCAGCCCAACGGCGCGATCTCGGCGGGGTGGCGCAATGCCGCGCAGACCTTCGGCGTGCTCGCGGGCCTTTCCTATACCAAGCGCAACGTGCAGTTCGATCGCCTGCGCGTGGGCTGGCAGAGCACCGCGGTGCCCGGCTTCGGCACGATCCGCGCGCCCGGTGACGCGCAGCCCTATCTCGAGCTGGAAAATCGCGAGCGCATCAGCGCGGTTGCCGGCGTGCAATGGCGCCCCGCGGACGGCGTCGAGGTGAAGCTGGACGGCCTGTTCTCGCAGTTCAACAACGAGACCACCGAACGCCGCCTTACCTATTACATTCCCAGCCAGATCGCCCGGCTCGATCCGGCCACGGCGGTGGTGCGCGACGGTCGGCTGGTGGCGGGAACCATCCGCGGCGCGCGGATCCGCAACTATGCCGAATATATGGACCAGTCGCACCGCAACCTCCAGCTGAACGGCACCGTGAAACTCGAGCTGGGCGGCTGGCAGATCGAACCACGCTTCAGCTTTGCGCAGGCGACCAGCGATCTCGATACGCCGATCCAGCGCGTGCAATATCGCACCGCCGATCGCGCGGGCGGCAATCTCACCTTCGATTTCAGCAACGACGTGGTGAACGACGGCAAGGTCAACGCGCTGTTCACCGATCTCGATCTCACCAACGGCTCGGGCATGCTCTTCGAGAGCTTCGCGGTGCGCCCGATCAATTCGAAGGACGAGGACAAGACCGGGGTGCTGAACATCGGGCGCGATCTCGATTTCGGCGTCGGCGGGGTGCGCTTCACCCGTCTGCGTTTCGGCGGCCAATATTCGGATCGCTATCGCGACTATCAGCGCCGCGACCGCAACGCCGCCGTGCTGCGCACGGGCGCCACGCGCACGACGGACTATATCAGCTATCCGGTGCCGTCGAACGCGTTCGACCAGTCGATCGAGCGCCGCCAGCCATGGGCGAATGTCGATTGGGGGCTGTTCAACCAGAACTACACGCTGGGCACCGAGTTCGACGGCGTGAACCCCAGCGCCTATGATCTGGCGCCGACCGCGGCCGATCTCCAGAATTCCTACCGCATCGGCGAGAAGATCGCCGCCGGCTATGGCCGCGTCGATTTCGCCGCTGACCTGGGGGGGGTGCCGCTTACCGGCAATCTGGGCGTGCGCTATGTGCAGACCCGCACCAACGTGCGCGGCACCACGGTCGCGCCGGTTTCGGACGGCAAGGGCGGGGTGACTACCGCCGTCACCCCGGCGACGACGCGCGCGCGCTATGACGAATGGCTGCCCAGCGCCAACGCGACGCTGAAGTTCCTCGACAACGTCCAGCTGCGGCTCGGTGTGGCCAAGACGATGACGCGACCGTCGCTGTCCGAGCTGCGCAACTCGATCAATACGAATAGCGTCACCGTTACCAGCATCTACAATCAGGGCGCTGCCGCGCTGGCCGATCCGACGATCAACCTGCAGGCGACCGCCGGCAACCCCAATCTCCGGCCCTATACCGCGTGGAACTTCGACGCGTCGTTCGAATGGTATTTCAACAAGTTCGGTGCGTTCACCATCGCTGCGTTCCACAAGGACATCAGCGACTATGTCGCCTCGGACTTCGAGACCCGCACGCTGGCCTTTGCGGTAAAGGACGGATCGACGCTACCGGTGGACGTGCTGGTCGCCACGCCCACCAATGTCGGCGATGCCAAGATCTCGGGCGTGGAATTCGGCTTCACCAACAAGCTGCCCTTCGGCCTGGGCGTGACCGCGACCGCTACCTTCGCCACGACCAAGCTGGAGCTGAACCGCACGGGCGTGGGCCTGCAGACGGCGGGCATTCAGGGCGTGTCCGACGTCAGCTATTCGATCACGCCCTTCTTTGAGACCGGCCCGTTCGAAATCAACGTCAGCTATACCTATCGCAGCGACTATATCACCGATTCCGGCGCGCTGGTCACCTCGTTGCCGACGCCGGAGGACGTCGTCGCCTATTATCAGAAGGGCTTCGGCATCGTCGATCTGGGCACCAGCTTCCGGGTGAAGCCGAATGTCGAACTGTTCGGCCAAGTGGTAAACCTGCTCGACCAGCGGCAGGTGTCTTTCGCCGGAACCACGAGTGAGTTCACCGAAATCCACACCTTCGGACGGACGGTGAATTTCGGCGTGCGCGCGAAGTTCTGATCGTACCGCGTTGGGCAAGGGATCGCCGCTCGATGCTGCGGCGATCCCTTGTCCGTGTTGCGCTGCCAGCCGCAACGGGCGGCAAACCTTTTCTCCTAAATGCGCGAGGCGCGATGTACCGCGAACCGATCTTGGCCCTGTCCCTTCTTGTCGGCCTCAGCATGCCAGCCGCGGCGCAGTCGGGCGCGGGGCGGCGTTGGCTCGCCGGGGACCATCATGTCCACAGCATCTACAGCGCGCGCTATCGCGAGGATCCCGCCCATCCCGATCGCGCACCCGTGCCGGAGATCGGCGGTGATTCCGCGCACACGATCCTGCAGAACGCCCGGATGGCGCGGCGCTTCGGTCTCGATTGGATGGTGTCCACCGATCATGGCGGCCCCGGCCATTCCGCGCTCAACCATGCGCGCGCCTGGCCCGATGTCGTCGCGGCGCGCAAGGCGGTCCCGGGCCTCGTGCTCTTCTACGGCTGGGAGTTCGACGTGCCCGGCGGCGAACATGCCAGCCTGATCCTCCCGTACGGCCCGGCCGAGCGCGACACGCTGCGCGCAATCGAATCGCGATTCGGCAAGCGCGAGCCCTTCCCGGCGGATCCCACGCGCAACGCCAAGGCGCATATGATCGCGGCGCTCCGCTACATGGCGGCGCTGCCCGTGACGCCGGTGCTGATCGCCAACCACCCCTCGCGCACGGCCACGGGCCTCGGCCGATGGGGGTTGCATGCGCCCGCCGAATATCGCCGCTGGCGCGATGTGGCGCCGATGGTGGCTATCGGCATGGAGGGCGCGCCCGGGCACCAGGCGGCTAGGCCCGCGACGGGGATCGACGCGGCGCACAGCATGCGCGGGCTGTACGGCGGCTACCCCACGCTGGGTGGTTTCGACCAGATGGTGGCCGTGCTGGGCGGCGCCTGGGATGCGCTGCTGGGCCAAGGTCTCCATTGGACGATCACCGCCTCGTCGGATTCGCACGGCCATTGGCGCGAGGGCGGCGCGGATTTCTGGCCCGGCGAATATGCCAAGACCTGGGTGTTCGCCGCGCGCCGTCCGGCCGACATCCTATCGGGCTTGCGCGCCGGCCGCGTCTTTGCCGCAACGGGCGGGCTGATCGAAGGAATCGACTTTCGCGTCGCCCGCAGTGGCCGGCCAGGACCGGCGGCGGAGATGGGGCAGACCCTTCGCGCACCTGCGGGCGAGCCGCTGCGCGTGACCATCCGCTTTCGTCCCGCATCGCGCGCCAATGCGGGCGGGCAGGTGCCGCAGGTCGACCATGTCGATCTGATCGCGGGGAGCGTTCGGGCCGACGACGGCGATCGGAACCCGACGACGCGGCTGGTCCGCCGCTTCACGGCGAAGGACTGGCGTCGCGAAGGGGAGATGCAGGTGATCCGCTACACGATGCCGGCGCCGGGCAATGGCTATCTGCGGCTTCGCGGCACCAATACGCAGCAGGGCGAGCCGCAACCCGATGTCGCGGGCGAGGACCCCTGGCAGGATCTGTGGTTCTACGCCAATCCCGTGTATCTCGCTGCGCCAGCGACGCGGCAGCGGGCGCGCTGAACGCCCGAACCGGCGCTCAGCCGCCCTGGAGGGGAAGGCGCTCTCCGCCGGACAGCCTGCGTGCCTTGTCCTGCGCGGTGAGCACCAGTTCGGCGGCGAGCAACGCCTGGGCCTGGTTCTGCGCCACTTCGGTGCGTTCCACCACGTCGGTGACGAATTGCGGGCCGAACGGCAGCGGCACCTTGCTGCAATCCAGGTAGCGGGTGCCCTGGCGGTCGGCAAGGAACAGGTGGTTGCCGCCAGGTCGCCCCTGGATGTCGACATATTTGCGCAGCTCGATATAGCCCTCGGTGCCGAGGATGAAGACACGGCCGTCGCCCCAGGTCGGCAGCCCGTCGGGGGTATACCAGTCGACCCGGACATAGCCGGTACCGCCATTGCCGGTCAGCATCATGTCGCCGAAATCCTGGAACTTCGGATGGGCCGGCGTGGCGAAGTTGCCGACCTGCGACGCGACCACCTGCGCCTCGGTCGATCCCGTGTAGAACAGGAACTGGTCGGCCTGGTGGCTGCCGATATCGGTGAGGATGCCGCCGTAATTGGCGACGTCCCAGAACCATTCGGGACGGCTGGGGGCGCTCACCCGGTGCGGGGCGATGTTGATCGTCTGCACGACGCGGCCGATCGCGCCGGCATGGACCAGTTCGCCGGCCTTCACCGCCGCGCGGACCTCGAGCCGTTCCGAATACATGATCGCGAACTTGCGCCTGGTCTCGGCGATCGTGCGGCGCACTTCGGCGAGCTGGGCGAGGCTGGTGATGCCCGGCTTGTCGGAGAGAAAGTCCTTGCCCGCGCGCATCACGCGGATCCCGAGCGGCGCACGGAGATTGGGGATCGAGGCGCTGGCGACCACCTGCACGCTCTTGTCGTCGAGGATCTCGGCCTCGCTGCGCGCTACCTTCACGTCGCCATAGCGGGCGCGGAAGGGAACCAACTGCTTGGGGTCGCTCGCATGCACCGCCACCAGCGTGCCGCCGCCGCGGATCAGCGCATCGGTCATCGCGTAGATATGCGAATGGTCGAGCCCGATCACGGCAAAGCGGATTCGGTGCTTGGCGCTCGGGTCCGCCGCCTTCGGCGCGGCGTCGGCGGAAACGCCATTGCCCTGCGCGGTCGATTGGGCGCGCGCGGTGCCGGCGAGACCTGCGCCGACAAGGCCGGCGCTGGCGAGGAGAAAGCGGCGGTCGATCATGTCCATGGCGATGCTCCGTGGGGAGGAAAGGGTCAGAAGGTGACGAGGTCGGTCGGCCAGGCGAGTGCCTTGCCTTGATCGATCGCCTGCTCGCCGAGCAGCGAGGCGACGCTGGCATAATAGGCCTGGGCGAGCAGCCCGGGCACTTCCTTGCCGCTGCGCACGGCTTCGCCGAAGCCCTCGAACTGGAGCATCGTCTCGTCATATTCGCCCCAACCCAGCGAATCGCCGGGGGTGGTGATGGGCAATTCTGGGAACCAGGTGGCGCCGCCGATCGGCACCGTGCGCTTGCGGCCGGCCTGCACGTCCTGCCGCATTCGCGCCAGGGCGGGCACGGCGGCGGGCGGCACCTCCCGGTAGATGCGGCCCAGTTCGGGCTCGATGGTGCCCTTGCTGCCCTGGATCTGCTCCTCGCAGCCATAGCGGGCATTGTTGAGCATCGAGGTGTAGACCAGCTTCCGCCCGTCCGAATAATCGTAGATCAGCGCGACCTGATCATAGACGTCGCGGCCGTCCTTCCAGAAGCAGATGCTGCCGGAGCCCATCACGCGTTCGGGCACGCCGCCCAGGAACCAATTGGCGACCTGGAGCTGGTGCGTCGCGAGTTCGGTCATCAGCCCGGCCGAGCGATCGCGATAGAGCCGCCAGTTGATCTCGCGCTCGGTGCCGCCGGGCGGGACCTGGCGGCGCCAGCTGCGGTTGCGATGCCAACTGGCGCGAATCTGGGTGATCGGGCCGATCTCGCCGGCCTGGGCGCGCTTCAAGGCATTCAGATAGGTCGGGTTGAACAGCCGCTGGTGACCGATCTGGAGCACTTTGCCGCGCTGGCGGGCCCGGGTGACCATCGCGCTGCAATCGGCGATCGTCCGCGCCATCGCCTTCTCGCAGAACACAGGATAGCCGGCATCAAGCGCGTCCATGGTGTGGCGGGCGTGGAGATCGAGCGGGGTGGCGATCACCACCGCGTCGATCTGCCGCGCGTCGAGCATCTTGCGGTGATCGGTAAAGATCGGCGTGTTCGCCGGCACATAGGCGCGCGCCTTGGCCATGTGCGGCTCGAAGGGATCGCAGAGTGCGGCGACCGTGCAGTTGCGCGTCTTGTTGAGGTTCTGGATCAGCGTGCGGCCGCGATCGCCAGTGCCGATTATCCCGATCCGCACCTGTGGGCCCGTAGCGGGATCTTTAGCGGCCTGTGCTGCCCAGGGGGCGGCGGCGCTCACGCCCATGCCGGCCGAGGCGATCAGCACTCGGTCGAGGAAGCGGCGGCGGGAAAGCGCGAAATCGTCGTCGGTCATGCCATCTGTTCCATCGGTCGCGCGGCGCCGGCGGGCGCGGCATGGGAGAAGCGGAAACGGGATTCAGGATCGGCCGCGCACAATCGCCGGGCGGCGGCGGCATCGGCGACGAGCAACGCCGTGCTCAGCGCCTCGGCCTCCGCGCCGGTGGACGCCACCGCGACCGCCGTGGCGGCGGCAGTGACGATCGCGCCGTCCGTTGCGCGAATGATCGGGGCGCGGCCCGGCTTGGCGGCGCCGGCGCCGGTGGTGGACGAGATGGAGAGCGCGGCATCCTCCACCTCCAGCACGACCAGCGAGCGACCCGGCATTACCGGATCGGGCACGGCGAGCGGCCATCCGCCACCCAGCGGATGCGCGCCGAGGAGCGCGATCGAGCTCTCCCCCGCGGACAGCAGCGCAGACCGCACGCCCGCCGCACGCAGTGCGAGCACCGCGCGGTCCAGCGCGAAGCCCTTGCCGAAACCGCCGAAGTCGAGCGTGAGCCCGCGTGCGGTGTCGACGCGGCGGGTCGCGCGGTCGATCGACAGGGCGGACCAGTGCCCGAGGCTGGGGTCGAACAACCCGTCCGTGGCGCGCCAGAGCAGGTCGACGCGCAGCAGCGCCTCGAACAGCAGCCCGTCCGCAACGGTCGCGCTGCCGCCGCGCGCCAGCGCTTCGTTCAGCGCGGTGGCGGGGGAGGGACGATGGATCGTCAGCGAATCCTCGACCGAAAGGATCGCGGCCTGCGCGGCGGCGAGCGCGGCCGGGGGGGCGGCGCCGAACAGATGCAGCTCGACCCGCGTCCCCATGGCGGCGAACCGCGCGACGCTCGGCTCGTCCGCTGTCATGTCAGCCGCGCACCTCCCAACCGGGCTCATAATCCACCGACCAGAGCTTCTGCGCCGCCGCTTCCCGTGGCTTGCCGGTTTTCGGATCGAGCGTGAGCGAGCCGCCGGTGCGATAGGCGATGTTGCCCAGGTGGCACAGCGTCGTGCTGATATGCCCTTCGACGATCGGCGAGTGCAGCGCGCTCTCGGTGCCGCGGATCACGCCCAGGAAGTTGGCGGCATGCAGCACGTCGAGCGCGCCCTCGCCGACGGTGCCGGTCGTCTCCGACTCCGCAGCAGCCTTCACCTCGCGGATCTGCTTGCCGGCCAGATCGTACAGTTCGAAGCCGTTGCGATCGACCACCGCCGAGCCCTTGGTGCCGAGCAGCAGCACGCCGCGACCGCGGCCGTAGCGGAGCATGCCGTTGCAGCTCTCACCGTCCCAACGGATGCGGCGCCCGTCCTCGAAGCCCAGGGTCAGCGCGAGCGAGTCATACATCTCCCAGTCGTCGTCGCGGTAGAAGCGCCGGCCGCCGCGCGCGGTGGCGCTGGTCGGATAGGCGAGGCCCATCAGCCAGCGGGCGACGTCCAGTTCATGCATCGCATTGTTGCACAGCTCGCCGGTGCCATACTTCCAGAACCAGTGCCAATTATAGTGGACGAGGTTCGAACGATAGGGCCCGCGCGGTCGAGGACCCTGCCACATCGCCCAATCGAGATTGGCGGGTGGCGCCACGATCTCGCCCTTGCCGATCGACTTGCGGTTGTTGGCGTACCAGGTCTGCGCCTCGTACACCTCGCCCAGTTCGCCGGCGCGGACCAGATCGAGCAGCTGGCGCGTCTCGACGCTGGATCGCTGCTGATTGCCGACCTGCAGCACGCGCCCGGTGCGCTTCTGCGCGGCGATCAGCGCCTCGCCCTCCGCAGGGGCGATGCCGATCGGCTTTTCGATATAGACGTTGCGGCCGGCATTCATCGCGTCGATCGCGACCTTGGCATGCCAATGGTCGGGCGTGGCGACGGTTATGACATCGACTGCCTTGGCGTCGAGCAGCCGGCGATAATCGCCCGTGGTCTCCACCTTGTGCCCGTGGCGCTTGGCGAAACCATCGGCGCGCTTGGCCAGGACTGCCGAATCTACGTCGGCAAAGTACGTGACCTCGGTATTCGGCTGCTTGGTGAAGGCGCTCATATGCGCCTGGCCGCGACCGTTCACGCCGACGATGCCGACGCGGATGCGATCATTGGCGCCAAGGATCCGCGCATAGCTGCGCGCACTCATCGCCATGGCGCCGGCGGCGCCTACCCCCTTCATCATCGATCGGCGATCGAACATGGCCGTGCATCCCCTCGCGTTAATATAAGCCGTTTTTCAAGCGTGTCGCGGACGTTCCTTAGAGTCGGCGCAGCTTGATCGAGCGGAAGTCGACCCGATCGCCATGATCCTGCAACAGGATCGCGCCCTCGTCGGTGGTGCCGAAGCCGGTCACCTTGGCGAACTTGCTCTGGGCGATCGCGGCGCTCAGCGCGTCCGAGCCGCGCTCATATTCGACCACCTTGAAGCCGTTGAGCCAGTGCTCGACATGGCGGCCGCGCACCAGGATCGTCGCGCGATTCCACTCGCCCGGCGGGTTGCCGCGCTTGCCGGGGCTCGACGGGTCCGAAAGGTTGCGCGCCGGGATCAGATCGTAGAGCGAGGCAAGCGTGCGGTTGCCGTCGCGGCCCATCTTGGCATCGGGATGGCGCGCATCGTCCAGCAACTGATACTCGAATCCTACGTTCGAGACGCCGCCGTTCTGCAGCGGTGGCAGCAGATATTTGATGCCGCTATTGGCGCCTTCGCTCAGCCGGAAGTCGACCGAGAGTTCGAAGTCGCGATACCGGGCCTCGGTCGCAATGTCGCCGCCGCCGCCGTTCTTCTCCACGGTGAGCATGCCGTCGGCGATCGTCCAACCCTTTGCCGGGAAGCCGCGGCCCCGGGCCGAGCGCCAGCCTTTGCCGCTGCGGCCGTCCCACAGCAGTGTCCAGCCGGCGCGGCGCTCGGCGGCGGTCAGGCGGTTGGACTGCCAGCCCTGCTGCTCCAGCCCGTTCTCCGGCATGGCGTAGCGCGCGGGCGAGTCGGTGAGGATGCGCAGACCCTTGAACCGTACCTCGGGGCCCTTCGCCGCCACGGCATCGGGAAGCGCGTGCACCTGAAAGGCGAGGAAGCCGCGCGCATCGGCATCGTCGACAATGTCGGCCGCAGGGACGCCGTTCAGGAAGGTGCGGATCCGGTTGCCGATCGCCTCGACGCGATAGTGATTCCACTCGCCCGGCCTGAACGCCTTGCGTGCCGCGTCATTGCGGCCGAGCGTGTAGAGCCACTGGCGGCGCTGCTCGTCATACAGGCCCGCGCTCCATGCGCGCGGGGAGGGGTCGATCTCCGCCTGATAGCCGAATACGACGCCGCTGCGATATTCCGGGCGCGACTGTCCGCGGATCATCATCCCCGAATTGAGCGACGGATCGGTCTTGGCATCGAACTCGACGATGAAGTCGCCGTAGATCTGGTCCGAGACCAGCCAGCTATTGCCCTTGCCGACCACCGCCCGTCCAACCAGTTCGTCGCCGACCACCGTGTAGGTGGCGTTGCCGCCGGCGCGGTGCCAGCCGGCAAGGTCGGGCTTGGGCATGAGATCGCGCCAAGGCGCGGTGGCGGCGGGCTGGGCCACCGGGGGCGGCGCGAGAGCGACCAGCGCGCTGGACGGAAGGGCGGCGAAGGCCAGTAACGCCAAAGTGCGAACCACGGTCTCTCCCTCATTTCACGTTCGGGCTCCGTACGCTGCCAAAGGCTTGCGCCGAAAAGCTCTCGATTGCCTAGGCGTAAAACTTGGTCGGGCCACTTGCAAGTAGCTTGTCTGGCACCGACCGAACCTGACAACGCTATCAGAGGAATTGGTAAGGCACAGTTGCCAGACCGTCACGGTGCTGTTACGCATAATTGCAGCCGTACACTTGGAAAAGGTGGCGGCATCACCCGCGCACCACAAAGCTCCAACAAAGGTGCGCGCGAAATGGGAGAGGGGAAGTGGGCACCTATCGTCGCCACAAATGCGCCTTGTTCGTTTCGTCCAGCGTCCTCGCCAGCTTATGCGCCACTTCGGCCATCGCCCAGACTGCGCAGGAACCGCCTGCCGCCGTACAGGACGGTAGCGTGCAAGCAGATGAAATCGTCGTCACCGGCTTTCGTGCGTCGCTGAACAGCGCGCTGAACCAGAAGCGTTCCGAAACCGCTGCGATCGACAGCATCGTCGCCGAAGACATCGGCAAGTTCCCGGATTCAAACCTGGCGGAATCGATGCAGCGCATCCCCGGCGTCGCGCTGTCGCGCGGCGATGGCGGCGAGGGGCGCAACATCTCGGTGCGCGGCCTCGGCGCGCAGTTTACCCGGGTACGGATCAACGGCATGGAAGGCGTGTCGCAGGTCAGCGGCAGCGACATCCGGGGCGGCGTCGCGACCGGCCGCTCGTTCGATTTCGTGACCTTCCCGACCGAAATCTTCTCGTCGCTCGCCGTCCGCAAGACGACTTCGGCCGATGTGGAGGAAGGCTCGCTCGGCGCCACCGTCGACCTGCGTGCGCCCAAGCCGTTTGACCAGAAGAAGGATTTCGTCTTTTCGGCGACCGCGCGGGGCATCTACAACGATATCCGCAAGGATGCCGATCCGCGCCTCTCGGCGCTGGTGTCCAAGAAGTTCGGGGACAGTTTCGGCGTGCTCGGCAGCATCGCCTATTCGAAGCGGTACATCGACGAATATGCCTATTCGGCGGTCGATGTGGTGCCGACCACGGTGTACGGCCTCGCCCAGCCTGCGGGGACCGCCAATGCCGGCGTGATCTTCCCGTTCTGCACGCCGGTGGGCTATATCTACAAGGGCGCCCCGGTGAACAGTCCGGTTGCCGGCTACACCCAGCCGAGCGGTGCCGCGATCGGGGCCGATGCCAATAACTGCAGCACCAACAATCCGCGCACCGGCACCCAGGCGGCCTATGACTATATCATGAGCCGCACCGGCGTGAACGGGCGGCCCGGCGGCGGCGTCTATCTGCCCCGCCTGCCACGCCCGGTGAAGAGCAGCCAGAACCAGGAACGGCTCGCCGGCTCGCTGACCTTCCAGTTCAAGCCCGACGACAATACGGACATTTCGCTCGACGGGCTGTATTCGCGGTTCAAGGTCAAGCGGCTCGACACGATGTTCGACGCACGCTCGTTTGGCCGTGCCATCTCCAATAACGGCCAGCCGCTCACCTCAGTGCGCGAAATCGAGGTCAACGACAACGGGTCGCTGGTCCACGGCCTGTTCGACGGCGTCGACCTGCGCTCCGAAATGCAGGACGAGCGGTTCACCTCCGAATACAAGCAGGCGAACCTCAACTTCGACCATCGCTTCTCGGACCATCTGCGGCTGTTCGGCCTGGCCGGCATCAACCAGTCGCAGCTCGACGTGAACCGGCTGCAGGTGGCGATCGATTCCAACGACACGCGGAACTGGTCGATCGATTTCCGCGACAACCCGGACATCCCGAAGATCGGCTATGGGATCGACACGACGAACCCGGCGCTGTTCCAATATGGCCCGCCGCTGGCCAATGGCGACCAGCGCGGCCAGCTGTCCAACTTCATCCGCCGCAACACCATCACCAGCAAGACCTTCGAGTTGAATGCCGACTGGATGGTGACGCGGGGCTTCTCGATCCAGGCCGGCGGCCAGTATCGCACCAACAAATACACCGCGCGCGAGCGCCAGCTCGCTACCAACACTCCGCTGGCGCTGCCGGCCGGTGCGTCGATCGCCAATTTCAGCTTCGTCACTACCGGTATCGGCAAGAATCTGGACGGCCAGCTGCAGGACTTCGTCTCGATCGATCCGGACAAGTTCCGGCAGGTCGTCGGGCTCGACAACTATGTCTATTGCAGCGTCGAATGCGCCAAGGGCACCTATGGCGGCGTGGACGAGAAATATGCGTCCGGCTATCTGATGGCGAAGTTCGACACCGCCGACATCCTGCCGTTCAAGCTGCGCGGTGATGCGGGGGTGCGCTATGTCCGCACCAGCCTCGATACCTATGGCCCGATCACCACTGCTTCGCCGGCGGGATCGCTCTACCCCTCGCGCTTCGTGATTTCGAACGTCAACCGGTCCTATGAGGACTGGCTGCCCTCGATGAACTTGGCGCTCGACCTCACCCCCAGCCTGATCGCGCGCGTTTCAGCAGCGCGGGTGATGTCGCGGCCGGCCTATGGCCAGCTGATCCCGGCAGGATCGGCCAATCTGGTCATCCAGACCGCGTCGTTCAGCAACCCGTTCCTCGATCCGATCCGCGCCAACACCTTCGACGCGGCGCTCGAATGGTATTTCCGTCCGGGATCGCTGCTCTCGGTCGCGTATTTCTACAAGGACATCGAAACCTATATCCAGACGACCAGCCAGAGCCTGGCCTTCCAGGATATCGGCTTGCCGCTGTCGCTGCTGAACGGCACCCAGCTGCGCCCGGGCGACCAGTTCACCGTCCAGCGCAGCAACAACACGCCGGGCGGCCCGCTGCGCGGCGTCGAGGTGAACGTGCAGCTGCCCTTCACCTTCCTGCCGGGCCTGCTCAGCAACTTCGGGGCGCTGGGCAATTTCACCCGGGTGCGGTCGAACATCAATTACATCATCTCGCCGACGCTCTCGCGGACCGCGCCACTGGTCGGGCTGTCGCCGGAGACGGCGAGCGGGACGCTCTATTACGAGGACAGCAAGTTCAGCATCCGCTCGACGGTCAATTACCGCTCGTCTTTCCTCACCGCCGTGCCCAGCGGCTCGGTCGACGCGGACTCGACCGCCAATGCGCGGTCGATCTTCGTCGACGCCTCGGCTTCCTACAATCTTTCCGATCACATCAAGCTGATCGCCGAGGTGCAGAACATCACCAACGAAACCAATCGGCTGACCGTCGACACGGTGCGCAAGGACCCGCTCTACACTGCCTATTTCGGGCGGACCTATGCGCTGGCGGTGAACTTCGTGTTCTAAATCATGGTCGGGGCGCTCCCGCCGACTTGGGGCGCCCCATCATGCCGGGCGAAGGCGGAGGCCGGCATGCTGCGCGCCGCCGAGTGATGCGGTGGTGTCGGCGGAGCGCGCGCCGCCTTGCCGAAGGCGTGCGCATCCCCGAAACTCGCTTTGCCGATGTCCCGGCGTGGAAAGCGAGCCTCACCGCATGAACCCGATTCCCCTTCTAGCCGCAGCCCTGCTCGTCACCGCCGCCGCACCTGCGCCCAGATCAGCCCGGCCGGTGAGCGCCGATGCGCGGCTCAAGCGGATCATCGACAGCGAATATGGGTTGCGGGTCGAACAGCAGGGGCCGAGCGAGGGCAGCGCAGCCGCAAAAGGCGGTCTGCCCGATGTCGGCCCGGCGGCACAGGCGGCGCGGCTGGCGCGCTGGACGTCGGTGTCGCGTCTGCTTGCGGCGATCGACCCCGCGACGCTGAGCGCCAGGGGGCGCATCGACTATTTGGTCTACAAGGGACAGATTGACGCGCTGCTTGCCGAGCAGCGCTACCGCGACTACGAGAAGCCGCTGACCGCCGACACCAGCTTCTGGAGCGACGTTGCCGGGTCTGCGCGCGATGCCTTGGTCCGCGAGGACCAGTACCGCGCGTATCTCAGGACGCTGCGCGACATGCCGCGATATTTCGACCAGAACATCGCCAATATGCGCGCGGGCCTCGCCCGCGGCTTCACGCCGCCCAAGGTGACTCTGAGCGGCCGTGACGTCGGCGTGGCGCAGGTAGTGGACGCGCCGCCAGAGGAGAATCTGTTCTACACGCCGTTCAGGAAGTTCCCGAGTGCCATTCCGGCGGCCGTGCAGGCGGAACTGCGGCGCGAGGGGGCGGCGGCGATCCGCGACGCAGTGATCCCGGCGCACCGCAGACTGCTCGACTTTCTTCGCAAGGATTATATCCCCGGTGCCCGCACCACGCTTGCGGCGACCGACCTTCCCGATGGCGAGGCTTATTATCAGTCGAAGATCCGCGAATATGTAACGCGCGACATGACCGCCGAGCAGGTTCACGCGGTCGGCATGCGTGAAGTGGCGAAGATCCGCGCCGAGATGATGACCGTAAAGGCCGAGGCCAAGTTCGACGGCGACCTGCCGGCCTTCCTCCACTTTCTGCGCACCGACCCGCAATTCTATGCCCAGACGCCGCAGGAACTGCTCTACCACGCCGCATGGGCGGCCAAGCAGTTCGACGGCAAGGCGGGGCAGTATTTCGGCCGCCTGCCGCGCCGCCGCTTCGCGATCGTGCCGGTGCCGGACGATCTGGCGCCCTTCTACACCGCGGGGCGCGGGGGACCGGGCATCTATCTGGTCAACACCTATGACCTGAAGTCCCGGCCCTTCTACCAGCTGACGGCGCTGACACTCCACGAAAGCGCGCCGGGCCATGCCTTCCAGATGCCGCTGGCGAACGAGAACAAGGACCTGCCGCCTTTCCGGCGCGACACCTATCTCTCGGCCTATGGCGAGGGATGGGCGCTCTATGCGGAGAAGTTGGGGGTCGAGATGGGGATGTACGATACACCCTATGATCGGTTCGGCATGCTCAGCTATCAGATGTGGCGCGCGGCGCGGCTGGTGGTCGATACCGGCATCCATGCCATGGGCTGGACGCGCGAGCGGGCCCAAGCCTTCCTCCGCGACAACACCGCGCTCAGCAATCACGAGATCGAGACGGAGGTTGATCGCTACATCAGCTGGCCCGGCCAGGCGCTCAGCTATTATATGGGCGAATTGGCGTTTCTCGATGCCCGCGCCCGTGCCGAGAAGGCGTTGGGGGCCAGGTTCAACATCCGCGCCTGGCACGATGCGATGCTCCAGCTGGGAGCGGTGCCGCTCACCGTCATCGATCAGCGCACCGACCAATTCATCAAAGAAGGCGGCAAGGGGCCCTATCCCGATGAGGAGTGAGACGCTGGCGCCAGCCGGTACGGCAGCGGCGTCGGGCCCCTGCGCCAGCCGCCCGGTCGCGGCGCAGGTGGCGGCGCATCGGGCGGCGGCATTTGATCGCGGCGGCAGATCGTGGCAACGTCCTGCTCTGGCGCGGCCTTTGGACGTTTCGGTGTTGCCGGCTGCATGCACAAGTCGCTGTTCCCGGAGGGCATCAACCTGACCGATTTCAGCCGCGAAGAGATGGCCCGTGCCTGTGTGCGGGCTTGTGGCGGGCGGACCACGCCGTGATGCTGCTGCGCCGCGAAGTTCTGGCCGGGATCGCCGCGCTGGCCGCCGGGCGACAGCGAAAGCATCGCGCGCGCACCATCGCCCGGGATGATTTCCGCCAAGGGCTCGGCCAATGGGTGATCGAGGCGGCGAAGCCTGCGGCAGTCAGCGCCCGGGGCGGGGTGCTGGACATCGTCGCGCCCGCCGGGCTGACCCTGTGGTTCCGTCCGCGCCTCAGCGGACCGGTTGCGATCGACTATGACCTGCAGGCGGTGTCGGCCGGTGGTCCGTTCGACCGGGTGAGCGACGCCAACTGCTTCTGGATGGCCCGCGATCCCGCCGCGCCGGAAGGCGACGTGCTCGCCCACCCGCGCGATGGCCGCTTCGAGTCCTATGACACGCTGGAAACCTATTATGTCGGGCTCGGCGGCAACACCAACAGCTCCACACGCTTCCGGCGTTATACCGGCAGGCCGGGGGATCGGCCGTTGCTGCCGGAGAATGACCGGCAGGCCGCGGCGGACTTGCTGGTTGCCAATGCCTGGCAGCATCTGCGGATGACGGCCGAGGGCGAGCGGATCACCTTCGCCCGCGACGGCCGGACGCTGTTCGACTTTCGCGATCCCGCGCCTTACCGCGCCGGGCATTTCGGCCTGCGCACCACCGCCAGCCATTTGCGGGTGCGCAACTTCATGGTTTCCGCGCTCTAACGCCGCATGTCGAGCGCGTGGCGAAGCGCGTCGCGGGCATCGCGAACCTTGTCCGGGGTCGCCGCGCCCAGCACGCCGCGCGCGGATGCGGGAACATGGGCCATCGGGTCGCCATGGACCTGGAACACGAGATGATCAAACATCGCGCGCCACGCCAGCCGTTGGTCCTCGGGCAGCAGCCGCAACGAGAACAGGGCGTGCAGCAGCGCATCGTGCGGATTGAGCATCGCCGGCTGGGGCGGGGTCCACCAATAGTTGGCGAACAGGTTCACCGCATCCAGCGACTCCACCGCGTGCCACCACCGGAAGGGGATGTAGAGCGCATCGCCGGGTTCGAGCACCGCCGACTGTGCTTGCTGCGCCGCCTCGGCATAGCGCGGGAACCGCTCGAGATCCGGCTTGGTGACGTCGACGAAGCTGGTCGGCGTGCCGGCAGGGGTGAATTCGAGCGGCCCCATATAGAGGTTCGCCACCTGATCGGGCGGGAACAGCGTGAAGCGCCGGCGGCCGGCAACGACGATGCCGACATTCTCCATCAGATCATAATGCGCCGCCACCTGCAGCCGGTTGCCCAGCCAGAGGCGGGGCACCACCGCGTTGTCGACCAGCGCGATGCCGTTCGCTTCCGCGAAGCCTGGAAGCAGCTCGGGCGCGGGCACCGACTGCACCGCCATCGCATAGCCGGTGGGACGCTCGCACTCGCGCAGCAACCGGTCGAGAAACGGGCCGAGCGGCGAGACCCCGCGCACGAAGTTCATGCCGGTCAGGTCGTTGTTGTAGAAAAAGCGGCCCTGGATCGCCGGATCGCCGACGATCGCGTTCACCGCCCGGTCATGGCTGTACTGCTTGCAATAGGCGACAATCGCGTCCGCGCCCGCGCGCCCCGCCTGCACGGCGGGCCATGCGGCGGCGAGACCCCGCAGCACCACGGGTTCGCGCGCGGGACGGATCTCGGAATCGAAGCGCTGACGATCGATCACGCCCAGTTCGCGCACGGGGCGCGGATCGGGAAGGCTGGTCACGACGCGCGCCGCGCGGGCGCCGGATGGCAACCGATATCGCGAAGATAGTCATCCTGCATTGGCATGGCGTCGGCCGTCTGATCAATGACTTGGGCGATGTGCTTGAGACGCAGCAGCGTCTCCTCGTCGGATAGCAGATCGGCGATCGGATGATAGCCCCGCGGTTCTATCCCTTGGCAGTGTAGTACCGAAAGCCAGCTGGTTTCGGTGAACAGCTCCTGATGCTCCCGCACGATCCGGCCGTTGCTGCGGAACATTTCCAGCTTGTCGCGCAGCCCGTCGGGCGGGGCGAGGGTGCGGCAATAGCGCCAGAATGCGCTATCGTCGCGCTCGGTGGCCTTATAGTGCAGCACCAGGAAGTCGCGAATGTCGACATATTCCTGCGCCGTGGCGCGGTTGAACCGGTCGATCTCCGCCTGATCGAAGCCGCGCGTCGGGAAGAACGCCATGAGCCGGGCGATGCCCGACTGGACGAGATGAATGCTGGTCGATTCCAGCGGCTCGAGAAAGCCGCCGGCCAGGCCCAGCGCGACGACATTGCCGATCCAGGCGCGTTCCCTGTGGCCGGCGCGGAAGCGAAGCTGGCGGGGCTCGGCCAGCGGTGCGCCGTCCAGATTCGCCAGCAGTGTCGCGGTCGCCTCGTCGTCGGAAAGGTGGGCGCTCGCATAGACATAGCCGTTGCCGATGCGATGCTGGAGCGGGATGCGCCACTGCCAGCCGGCGCTGCGCGCGGTGGAGCGGGTCAGCGGCACATTGTCGCCGCCCAGCGCGCAGGGGATGGCGACCGCGCGATCGCAGGGCAGCCAACCAGTCCAGTCGGTGAAGCCGCTGCCCATCGCGCCCTCGATCAGCAGCCCGCGAAAGCCGGTGCAGTCGATGAACAGGTCGCCGGCAATATCCACCCCGGATTGCAGCTGCACGGCCGCGACATGGCCGCTCTCGCCATCGCGGCGGACCGAGACGATCCGCCCCTCCGTTCGCCGCACGCCCGCGGCTTCCGCGAGCGTCCGCAGAAAGCGGGCGTAAAGCGCGGCATCGAACTGGAAGGCGTAGCCGAGCTTCGCCAACGGCGAATTGGGCTGATCGGTTCGAGGATGGGCGAAGCGGCCCCGCAGTCCGGCGACCGCCGCCAGCGAATAGGCGTCGAGCGGCGTGGCGTCGCCCAGGCTGCGCGCCTTGAGCCAGAAATGGTGGAACTCCACCCCCAGCATGTCGAGCCCATAGAAGCCGAAGGGGTGGACATAGCGATGGCCGATCCGAGTCCAGTCGACAAATTCGATGCCCAGCTTGTAGGTGGCGTTGGTCTCGCGGACGAACCTGGCTTCGTCGATGCCGAGCATTGCGTTGAACAGCACGATCTGCGGGATGGTCGCCTCGCCGACCCCGACCGTGCCGATCTCCTCGGACTCGATCAGTTCGATGCTGAGGTCGGGCATTCCGCCGACCAGCTTGCCGAGCGCCGCGGCCGCCATCCAGCCGGCGGTGCCCCCGCCGACGATGACGATGCGCCGCAGCCGATCCCCCCTCATACCGGGGCGCCTGGCTGGCCGAACGGGTCTTCCTCGGTGAAGGCGAAGACCGGCAGCGGCTCTGCCGCCGGCGCCACGCCGACCGGCGCGGGCTGGGGCGCGATGCGCGCCAGGAATTCGGCATGGGTCGGCATCTGCTGGGCGGTCTCCCAATAGCCGTGCCGCATCTGTTCGAGCGCTTCGGCAACCAGGCGCTCGTCCAGCGCGTCGGCAGCGGGTTCATGTTCGCGGGGCACGATGTGCTGGCCCAGGCACACCGCGACCCAGCTGGTCGTCGTGAACAGCTCATTGCCTTCGCGGAACAGCCGGCCCTTGTGCGCGAACAGCGCCATCTTGTGCGCGAGGCTTTCCGGCACGTCCATGGTGCGGACTTGGTTCCAGAAGGGCGAGTCGGTCCGGGTGGTCGCCTTGTAGTGGAGGATGATGAAGTCGCGAACGTCCTCGTACAGGTCGCGCATCTGGCGGTTATATTCGAGCCGCTCGATCGGATCGAAGCGCTTGTCCGGGAACAGCGCGATCAGCCGGGCGATGCCGCTCTGGATCAGGTGGATGCTGGTCGATTCCAGCGGCTCGAGAAAGCCGCCGGACAGGCCCAGCGCGACCACGTTGCGCGACCAGCTCTCGCGTCGCCGCCCTGTGGTGAAGCGTAGCCGCCGCGGATCGGCGAGCGCGGGCCCTTCCAGTGCGCCGAGCAACTGCTGCTCGGCCATCTCGTCGTCGAGAAAATCGCTGCAATAGACCAGGCCATTGCCGGTGCGGTGCTGCAGCGGAATGCGCCATTGCCAGCCGGCCGACCGCGCGGTGGACCGGGTAAAGGGATCCGGCGCGCCGACATTGGCGGAGGGCACCGCCACGGCGCGGTCGCACGGCAGCCAGTGGCGCCAGTCCTCATAGCCGGTGTTCAGCGCCTCCTCGATCAGCAGTCCGCGAAAGCCCGAGCAATCAATGAACAGGTCCCCGGCCACGGTGCGGCCGTCCGCCAGCGTCACCGACTGGACGAAGCCGTCCTCAGGCCGCAGCGTAACATCGCTGATCTTGCCCTCGACGCGGACGATGCCCCGTGCTTCCGACAGGCGCCGCAGCAGTTGCGCATAGAGGCCCGCATCGAAATGGAACGCGTAGAACAGTTCGCGCACCGGCGTTCGGGCATTGGGGGAGGGGCGCCCGAACTTGCCGTGCTTCGCCGCCACCGCGCTCATCGACCAGTCGGCAATGTCCGGCATCGGCCGCCGCGCCCGCTCGCGCAGATAGAGCTGGTGGAAATGGACCCCCTGCAGATCCTGGGCGAAATTGCCGAACGGGTGGAAATAGCGCTCGCCCAGCCCGCCCCAGTCGACAAACTCGATTCCCAGCTTGAAGGTGCCGCCGGTGGCGGCGAGAAACTCGTTCTCGTCCAGCCCGATCATCTGGTTGAAGCGCAGGATCGGCGGGATCGTCGCCTCGCCAACGCCGACCGTGCCAATCTCATCGGATTCGATCAGCGTGATGCGGGTATAGCCGTTGTTGAGGAAGCGCGAAAAGGCTGCGGCGGCCATCCAGCCGGCGGTGCCGCCGCCGACGATGACGACGTCGCGGATATTATGCTCGTTCATGCAGGTGCCTCGATTGCGCGGCGTGAAAGGCGGCGAGGGAGGGAAGGGGCTGGATCGCCCGGACGATCTCGGCGCTCAGCCGTGCCATCGTTGTGCGAGCATCGGCGGGCGAGACGGCATCGGCGACAGGATCGATCTGGCGCGGAAGCACGCCCTGGCCGAACAGCACCGCTAGCCAGCTGTCGCGGTCGAACGTCTCCTCCTCATGATAGGGCAGGCGACCGCGTTCGCGGAACAGGCGGAGCGTATGGGCGAGCGATTCCGGCGGCGCGGTGCTGGCGACATCGTGCCAGAAGGGGCCCTCGCGACGCGAGGTGACATAGTGGAGCAGCGCAAAGTCGCGCACCCTGCGTGCCTCGGCGAGCGCCTGGCGACTATATTCTGCCGCCTCGAGCGGGTGCGGCGCGGCGGCGGGCAGCATCGTGATCAGCCGGTCGATCGCGCTGTGGGCGAGGTGTAGATTGCCCCATTCCAGCGGCTCGATCGCCACGGCGGCGTCGCCGATCGCAACGACATTGTGTCGCCACGGCGCAAGCGTAGCGCCGGCATCCAACCTTATCGGTTCGCCCTGTTCCCCGCCATATGCCGCGCAATATGCCGCGCCGCGCTGGAACGCGCCGGTCCAGCGCCAGCCGTTCGCGGTGGCGGTGGCAAGGTCGAGCGGCGAGGGATCAGCGTCCGGCGCGACATCCTCCAGCAGGAGCCGATCGCAGGGCAGCCAATGGCCCCAATCTTCGCGTGGCGCCTGCATCGCGCCGTGCAGCAGCGCGCGGGGGCCGGTGCAGTCGCAGTACAGATCGGCAGACAGCCGGCTGCCGTCGTCCAGCACCGCCGCTTCCAGGCCGCCGTCCGCGCGGAGTTCCACGCCGGCCAGCGCCCCCGGCTGCTCGCGGACGCCGACATGGCGGGCGAACGCGGTCAGCATCGCCCGGTACCGCGGCAGGTCCAGCGAGAGGCCGAAGCCGTGCGCCGCCAGCAGACCGTCGCCGCCCGGCAGCACGAAGCGGCCCGCACGCGCCATCGTGGCGGCTGGGGAGAAACTGTCGAAAGCCGCCACGCTGCCGTCCCGCGCCGCGCGCGCCCAGAGCGGGTGAAAAGACACGCCGCCGATCGCGCTGCCGTGCGGCCCATGGGCATGGACGTAGTCGGGCAAGCCGTCCACCCAATCGCGGAACAGCGTGCCGAGCCGGTAGATGCTGCCAGTACGCACCACGCCGTCGCCCAGGCCGATGCCGAGATCGGCGTGGAAGCCGAGGATCGAGGGAAGGGTGGTGGCGATGTGGTCGGCAAGAGCGTCGGGCGGGGGCGCCAGCGGGAGGATCACAACCTCCAGCATCGGCACGCGGCGCTTGAGCGCGGCGGCGGTAGACCAGCCGGTCAGACCGCCGCCCACCACCAGGACCCGCTTGAGGCTCATGCTGCGGCCGCCATCGGGCAATAGCGATCGATATAGCGGAGATGCTCCGGCACGCGCGCGACGGTGGCGGCAATCTCTCCGTGCAGCGCCCTCATCGCCTGCACCAAGGTTGCCGTGTCGGGGGCGTCGGCGCGGGGGTCGTGACCCTCCGGCACGATGCCCTGACCGACATAGACCGCGATCCAGCTGGCATCGAGAAACACGCCTTCGCGATATTTCACCACCCGCCCGGCGCGGCGGAACAGCTCGATTTTCTCGGCCAGGCTGTCCGGCACGGCCATGGTGCGCACATAGTTCCAGAAGTCCGAGTCCGATCGTTGCGTCGCGTGATAATGCAGGATCAGGAAGTCGCGGATCCGATCATATTCCAGGTCGATCAGCCGGTTGAACTCGTCGCGTTCGATGGTGGCGTCGGCGGAGGCGGGAAAGAGCTCGACCAGCGCGGTTATCGCCTGCTGCACGAGATAGATACTGGTTGATTCCAGCGGTTCCAGAAAGCCGCTGGCCAGCCCGATCGCGACGCAGTTCCGCACCCAGCTGCGCCGCCGCCGTCCCGCGCGGAAGCGCAGCTGGCGCCGATCGGCGAGGGGAGCACCTTCCACCGCGCGGGTCAGCGCCTGCGCCGCGTCATCATCGGACGTAAACGCGCTGGCATAGACATAGCCGTTGCCCGTGCGGTGCTGCAGCGGGATCCGCCAGCGCCAGCCCGCCGGCATGGCGATCGCGCTGGTATAGGGCGTCACGGAGGTTTCGGTGCGGCACGGCATCGCCACGGCGCGATCGGCGGGCAACCAGTGGTTCCAGTCCTCGAACGGCTCCTCCAGCGATTCTCCCAGCAGCAGCGAGCGGAACCCCGAACAGTCGACGAACAGATCGCCTTCGAGGATCTGCCCGTCCTCTAGCCGGATCGCGGTGATGTTCCCGGTCAGGCCGTCGCGCAGCACCTCCACCACCTTGCCCTCGGTGCGCCGCGCGCCGAGCCCTTCCGCGATGCTGCGTAGATAGGGGGCGAACAGCAGGGCGTCGAACTGATAGGCGTAGCCATAGGTGGAGGCGAGTTGCTCCGGGTCGCTCGCCGGCAGGTCGAAGCGGTTGGCGCGGGCGAGCATGCAGCCATAGGAAAACTGCTCGAGGGGCGGGAGGTCGACTCCGGCGCTGCGCAGCCGTGTCCAGTAATGGTGGAAGTCCACCTCGCCCTTGCCGCGTCCGAAGGTGCCGAACGGGTGGACATAGCTGTCGCCGATCTTGCCCCAGTCGCGGAACTCGATCCCGAGTTTGAAGGTGCCGCGCGTCCAGGCCATGAAATCGGCTTCTCGGATGCCCAGCTTTTCGATGAACCCGCGAATATGCGGGAGCGTCGCCTCGCCCACGCCGATGACGCCGATCGCTTCGGACTCCACGACGTGCAGCTGGCAACGTTTCGGCAACAAACGCGCCAGCGCGGCCGCCGTCATCCAGCCCGACGTACCCCCTCCGACGATTATCACGCGCAGACTCGGCGGTCCGGCCATCGCTTCACCCTCTCCAGATTCACGGGAATACCAGCATTTTCGGGGCTTCTGTCAAACCCAACCTTTGGACATGTGCGGGATCGGGGCACCCCCGGGTTGTTGCTGCAGAGTGACAGTGCGCTGAAACCTCGCAGAAAATGTTAGCGGTCGCATTGCCAAATGTTTCGTGATCTGGTGTAAAAACGTGACAACCTTGTCGTGGCCAACGAGTCACGGAAACATATGGGAGGAGGGGATGATGCGGTCGTCGCATGCGCGCCTGCGCAATATTCGTACGTTAGGGACTTTCCTGCGCGGGGCTTCCGTGACGGCGCTGTGCGTGGCGGGCGTAATGGGCTCGGCGCACGCGCAGACGGAGAATGGCGATGCCCAGGCAGCCGCCGGCGGCGCGCAGCTGAGCCAGGAGCAGAGCGACCAGATCGTCGTCACCGGTATCCGCGCCAGCCTGGCGACGGCCCAGTCGATCAAGCGGGATTCCGATACCGTCGTCGACGCGATCACGTCGCAGGACATCGGCTCACTGCCGGATCGCTCGGTCACTGAAGCGCTGCAGCGCGTGCCGGGCGTGTCGATCAACCGCTTCGCCGGCTCGAACGATCCCGATCACTTCTCGGTCGAAGGTTCGGGCGTGGCGGTGCGCGGCCTCACCTTCGTACGCTCGGAATTCAACGGCCGCACCGCCTTCGCCGCGGGCGTGGGTGGGCAGGCGCTCAACTTCGCCGACGTTCCGTCCGAATTGCTCGGCTCGGTCATCGTCGCCAAGAACACCACGGCCGACATGATCGAGGGCGGCCTGGCCGGCACGGTCAACCTGAACACGCGCAAGCCGTTCGATCGGCCGGGCCTGCACGGCGCGCTCAGCCTCGAGGCGAATTACGGCGACATGCGCAAGAAGTGGACCCCGACGATCTCGGGGCTGCTCTCGAACACCTGGGATACCGGCATCGGCCGGTTCGGCCTGCTCGCCAGCGGCGCCTATTCGCGGATCAAGAGCCGTTCGGACGGCATCCAGGTCGCCAACTACCAGACGCGCGACAACACGCTGGTCAACGCCGCCAACACCGATGGCACGCTGGTCTGCCGCAATCCGCTGCCGTCGTCCGGTGACACCCAGACCCTCCCGGCGGCAGGCTATGCCTGCGGCAACAACGGAACGGCAGGCGCCGACGGCTTTGCCGATTATGCCGCGATGCGCATCGCGCCGGCGGGCGGCCAGTTCCGCACGCAGGAATTCGATCGCAAGCGCGACGGCATGTCGGTGGCGGCGCAGTTCGAATCGATCGATCGCCGCACGACGATCACTGCCGAATATGTCCGCTCGCATACCACGCAGGAGTGGAGCGAATATACTTTCGAGACCGCCCCGGATCTCGCCGAGTACACGACCTATCCGAAGGGCTGCCTGCAGAATTCGGATGGTCCGCTGACCCTGCCCGCCGACCGCAGCGCCGGGGCGGCAACGTCGCGCGCGCAGTGCCCGGTCGGTCAGTTCCAGGACTTCGTGTACGACGCCAACGGCCTGTTCCAGTCGGGCTATATCGTCAACACCAGCAATGGCTGGCGTGGCGACCCGGCGACGTCGCCCTATGTTCCGATCGGCGGTCTTCAGCAGTCGCTGGCCCGGCGCCAGTCGCGCGAGGAGACGCTGAACCAGGACTGGAGCCTTCGGCTGCGGACCCAGCTCACCGATCGCCTGACCGTCACGCTGGACGGGCAGGTGGCCAAGTCGCACCGCGAGCAGCTCGATATTTCGGTATTCGGCTCGAGCTTCGCCGACCAGGAACTCGACATTTCCGGCAAGCTTCCGGTGGTGACGCCGCACAAGCCGCAATATCTCGGCTATACCTGGTCGACGCCGAACGCGGCGCTCGCCGGCGCCACCGATGCGCAATATTTCACGGATCCGCGCTTCCAGTTCTGGCGTGCGGCGATGGACCATCTGGAAGACAGCACCGGCACGCAATATGCGTTCCAGGGGGATGTGGAGTATAAATTCGACGAGGACTCGTTCCTGCGTCGTGTGAAGTTCGGTGCGCGCTATCAGGATCGCGACCAGACGGTGCGCTATTCCACCTATAACTGGGGCATGCTGAGCGAAACCTGGTCGGGTTCGCGTCCGGTCAATTTCGGCGACACGCCGGCGGGGCTGATGACCCGCTACGACTTCCCCAACTTCTTCCGCGGGCAGACCAAAGCGCCGCCGGGTGCCTATTATTATGCCGGCGACATGATCCGAAACTATGCGGGGGCGGTGAAGGACTTCCAGTCGATCCAGGCCATCGCAACCGGCCTTGGCGCGTCGCCGACCTGGGTGCCGGCATCGGGCCGTGCGCGGGCGATCGCCGGCACGCCCTACCTCCCTTCGGAAATCCAGCCGGTCAGCCAGCTGGACAGCGCGGCGTACGGCATGGCGAGCTTCGGTTCGGATACTTTGTTCGGCCGAATCCGCTTTTCGGGTAACGTTGGCCTTCGCTGGGTTCGCACCAATGTGCGCTCCGAAGGTCGTATCGGCGTACCCAGCCAGGCGGAACTGAACATCGCCGAGCCCTATTCCGAGCGCTGCGCGCTCACCGTGCCGCCGGGCGCGCCCCCGGGCACGCCGCCGCAGGCCCAGGGCGGCGTCTGCACGCTGGGAGCGGCGGGCTATGCGCAGCTCCAGAATTTCGCCGGGGCCGGCTTCGACACGTACAACGCCGCCAAGAACAGCTACAGCTACTTCCTGCCCAGTCTGAACCTGAAGTTCGGCCTGTCGGACAGTCTGTTGCTGCGCCTCGCCGGTTCCAAGGTGCTGACGCGCCCGGACAACGCCAATATCCGCAACTTCCTGACCATCGGTCTTGGTACCAGCGGCGAGCTTACGGCGACAACCGGCAACCCCTATCTGAAGCCGGCGACCGCCTGGCAGTTC
The DNA here is from genome assembly GCF_012650175.1 of Sphingomonas sp. S2M10. Classification (GTDB taxonomy): domain Bacteria; phylum Pseudomonadota; class Alphaproteobacteria; order Sphingomonadales; family Sphingomonadaceae; genus Sphingomonas. The sequence continues at coordinate 149,074 of NZ_JAAILI010000043.1, read as the reverse complement.
GACGCGAGCCTCGAATGGTATTTCGCGCGCGTCGGCTCGCTGACGCTGAACGGCTTCTACAAGGCGATCGACGGGTTCTTCTACCAGCAGGTCACCAACCGGTCGCTCACGAGCAACGGCATCACCAAGGAAGTGTTCGTCCGCGGCCCGGCCAACTATGACGGCACCGGCAAGATCAAGGGCTTCGAGTTTGCCTATCAGCAGACCTACGACTTCCTTCCCGGACCGCTGAAGGGCCTCGGCATTTCGGCCAACTACACGTTCATCGACAGCTCGGGCCTGCCCAACAGCTTCCTGAACGGCGGTTCGCCGTCGAACGTCTCCACGGTGGCCCCGTCGGGCAGCCTTCCGCTCGAGCAGCTGTCGAAGCACAACGTCAACGCGGCGGTGTTCTACGAGCTGGGCGGTATCTCGGTGCGCGCGGCGTATAACTGGCGTTCGCGCTTCCTGCTCACCGCATCGGACGTGATCTTCCCCTATTTCTCGATCTTCAACGAGCCGGTGGGGACGCTCGACGCGTCGCTGTTCGTGAACCTGACCAAAGACATCAAGGTGGGCGTGCAGGGGGTGAACCTGACGAACACGGTCACCAAGACCACCCAGGCCTATACCGGGGATCCGAAGGACCTGGCGCCGCGATCCTACTTCATGAACGATCGCCGCTTCTCGTTCATCCTGCGCGGCAATTTCTGACGACCACGCGCCCCGAGCGACATCGAGAAGGGCCCCGGCGATCCTCGCCGGGGCCCTTTTCATTTCCCGTCGAGGGGGCGGAGCCCTGCCGCAGGGGCATAGGCTGCCGGTCGACACCGGGTGTCGCAGCAGTTGACGTCCGCACAAATTTGTCGGACTAAACCGCCGACAATGGCCGCCCGGGGGCGGGGATGCTGCGCCAATCCGGACCGCTTCCGGTTTGTCTGCGGGCCCCGACCCGGCAGACGGCACGACCATGGCGGAGGACCCGATGCTTACTCGACGCTTTTTTCTAGCCGGTGCCGCTGCGGCCTCGGCGGCACCCGCGCTTGCTCGCGGATCGACCGCGCCGATCGTCAACCCGGTGGTTCGGCAGCGCGCCGATGCACAGGTGTTCCGCCATACCGATGGCTGGTACTACATGACGGGATCGGTCCCCGAATATGATCGACTGGTGCTGCGCCGTTCGAGGTCGCTGGCGGGGCTGGCGACGGCGGAGGAGCGGGTGCTGTGGCGGCATCTGGCCAGCGGGCCGATGTCCGGCTTCCTGTGGGCGCCGGAGCTGCATCGGATCGACGGCAAGTGGGTGATGTATTTTGCGGCAGGCCCCAGTGGCGGCGGCGAGGACGTGTTCCGCATCCGCACCTATGCGGTGGCGTGTGACGGACCGGATCCGATGACGGGCAATTGGTCGGTGCTCGGCCAACTGCAGACGCCGTGGGACAGCTTCAATCTCGATTCGACCAGCTTCGTTCACAAGGGGCGGCGCTATCTCGCCTGGGCCCAGCGCGAGCCAGGAGTCGAGACAAACTCCAATCTGTATCTTGCGCCGCTCGCCTCCGCGCTGACGCTTGGTGCAAAGCCGGTGCGGCTGTCGGTGCCGACGCTGGACTGGGAAGTCCAGGGCTTCAAGGTGAACGAGGCGCCGGCGGTGCTTGCCCGCAACGGCAAGCTGTTCATGACCTATTCGGCGAGCGCGACCGACGCCCGCTATTGCATGGGCATGCTCACCGCCCGCGCCGATGCGGATATCATGGATGCCGCCGCCTGGACGAAGTCGCCGCAGCCGGTGTTCAAGACATCGGCCGAGCACAAGATCTTCGGCCCCGGCCACAACAGCTTCACCGTGGATGAAGCGGGTCGCGACGTGCTGGTCTATCACGCGCGGGATTATGCGGAAATTCAGGGCGACCCGCTGTTCGATCCGAACCGGCACACCCGCATGCAATATTTCCGCTACGCGGCCGACGGCACGCCGGTGTTCGGCACGCCGGTCGCGAACGGGCCGCTGCGCGCGATGTGACGGGAATGGATGTGCAGCGGTGCCTGCGGCAGCTTCCCGCTATTCCCGGCGCGGAAGCTGCATGTTTCGCCCGCTGCCGCTTTGGGAGACATCGACCGTGAAGCCTTTCTCTTCGCTCTTGCCGATGCTGCCGCTGCTCGCCTGGGGCTGCGGCGCCGGTAATGCAGCGCCTGCCCCGCGCGAGGGAGGGCCGATGCCGTCCTCGGCCTCCGTGCAATTGCGCGGCGCGATCAGCCCGGCGCATGATCCATCGATCCTGAAGGACGGGGACCGTTATTATCTGTTCACCACCGGCAATGCCGGGGACGCGGCCGGGCTGCTGGCGCTGCGAACCTCGGGTGATCTGCACGCCTGGACGCTCCGGGGCGGCAGCTACACGGCGCTGCCCGGCTGGGCGCGAGCGGCGGTGCCCGGGGCGACCGGGATGTGGGCGCCCGATATCTCCAAGGCGGGAAACGAGTACCGGCTCTATTACGCCGTTTCGACCTTCGGGAGCAACCACTCGGCCATTGGCCTGGCGACGGCGAACCGCATCGACCCCGCCGCCCCCGCAGCGCATTGGGTGGACCGGGGAGCGGTGATCCAATCGCGGCCCGGCGACGACTTCAACGCCATTGATCCGATGGCGTTCAGCGATGCGGACGGGCGGTCGTGGCTGGTCTTCGGCAGTTTCTGGACCGGCATCAAGCTGATCCGAATCGATCCGGCGACCGGCCTTCGGCTTGCCGGCGACACCGCCCCGCGGTCGCTGGCGCGGCGGTCCACGCCGGGCGCGGTAGAGGCGCCGTTCATCGTCCGGCACGGGGCCTATTATTATCTGTTCGTCTCGTTCGATTCCTGCTGCAAGGGGCGTGCGAGCACCTACAACACCGTCGTCGGCCGCGCATCCGCGCCCGACGGGCCCTATGTCGATCGCGAGGGCATCCCCATGCTTCAGGGCGGCGGCACGGCAGTGCTTGCCAGCGGGCAGGGCGACGGCAGCCGCTTTGTCGGGCGGGGCGGGGCATCGATCCTGCAGCAGGCCGACGGCGACCATATTGTCTACCATGCCTATGATCGCCAGCGGAATGGCAGGCCGACGCTGCGGATCCAGCCGCTGCGCTGGACCAACGCAGGCTGGCCGATCGCGGACTAGACTGCCGTCCTTCGGACCTCCGGCGGGCGGCCGAAGCATGCAGTCGTGTCGCCCATGCGTGTGCCGAACAGGACGGACGCCGCCGCGTGAGCGTGTGTGCGGACCTTGCTTCCGTTATTTGTCGGCCAAACCGATACGGGGGCAGGAAGATGCGGTTGAAGGGTATGGCGGTGATCGCTCTCGCGATGGCTGCGCCGGCGTCGGCACAGGATGGCGGCTGGTTCGGCCAGGGCGGCTTCGACAGCGCGATCTTCAACATGCAGGCCGATGCGATGCTGCGGCGATCGCACCAGCAGATCTTTCACGAAAGCGTGGAAGAGTCGCTTCGGCGGCCGGTACGTCCCGCCGCGCCCGCCCCAGCGCCCTCGCCCCGTCCGGCGGCGCCGCCGACCATCGTGCGGCAGATCGCCGCCGAGCTTGTGTCGGGTTTCCCCGCGCACCAGCGCGCCGAGGCCGCGGAACTGTTCGGCGAAATGTACAAACGCTATGGTCTGCTGGAGCGGCATCTCGGCATCGTGGCGGGCGACCCGGCCGGCGGCCTCGCCTCGCTGACGGCGGCGAGCTACATGGCCTTTGCGGATGCGGAGGTGAGCGATAGCGCGTTTCGCACGCTCTATGCGCAGATGCGGGGGCTGGCGGCCGAGCGCGCGGAGGCCCTGCAACAGGATGCCCAAGGCCGCGTCACGATCGCGATCCTCGCCACCTATCTCGCCGCGATGCGCGAGGCCCTGAAGCAACAACCCGATGCTCGACGGTCGGCCGCGCTCAAGACGGCGGGAGGTACATATCTGCGCGCATTGCTGGGCATCGACCCGGCGCGGGTGCGCATCGGACAACGCGGCCTGATCCTCCGCTGAAGCACGGATGCGTCAGGAAGAGGCAGCGTGCCAATGCGGCGCCAGCTTCGCCTCGAACAGACGCAACTCCTCGTCCAGCACCGCGACAGTGGCGTCATCCTGCTCCGCCACAGCGAAGCGCATCCGCGTGCACAGTTCGGCGATGGCATATTCGGCATAGGCCACGGCGTTCGGCATGCGATCGATCACCGCCGATGCGTTGCCCGCGAGCGAAACCAGCCGTTCGAGCGCGGCCGCATCCACCTTGCGCGGTTTCTGGTCCAGCAGGCACAAGGTGCCGAGCGCGAAGCCGTCGCTCGTGACCAGCGGCGCCGCATAATAAGCGCGCACGTTCATTTCGATGACCGCCGGGGCGAACTTGAACCGGGGCTCCCGCCAGGCATCTGCCACGCAGAGCGGCGCGAAGCCGGGGACCTGGATTGCCGCATCGCAAAAGCTGTCCGGCCGGGAAAACTCGCGCGGATCGAACCCATAGGCGACGGCGAGCCACAGCCGGGATCGATCGACGATCGAAACGGCGGCAAAGGGGAACCCTGTTTCCGCGGCTGCCTGCTCCACGATGCGCGATAGCTCGGCATCGCCACCCATCCCGAACACGCCGCTCGTCAATACCCGTGCTTGACGACGTAGCTCTGTTAAGGTTTCCACGGCATTTCCGCAGTTCGTCTCATTCATTCGCGCGGCTTTCGTCTTTGGAAGAAGGCTAACGCCCCGCTCTGGAGGAATGCAATACTTAATTGCACGGAGCGTTGGGTGCCGGCGAAGGCGCGCTTGTCATTTGCCGAGAAAGCCGGTTGCTGGACTGTTCCTCCGCGAATTGGCGCGGTACGAGCCAGCGCAGGGAGCGGTGCGGTTCCGCAAGCGATCAGCTTTCCCGCTGCGACGCGCCCTTCGGCGCTCAGCTCGGCATCGCGACGATGCGGGGCAGGCGCCGGATCGGCTCCACGGTGATCCGGCGGAACCAGGTTTCGGCGCCTTCGGACTGAAGCTGGACATGCCCGTGGGTCAGCGGCGTGCGCTTGCCGTCCGGGCCGAGCACGGCAAGGTCTCGCGCCTCGGCGACCGGAACCCCGTTGACGACGTGCACCGCGCGATCGCCGACGACATAGAGATCGAGCGTGTTCCATTCGCCCTCCGCCTTCTCGGCATCGGTGGCGGCCTCGACATTCCAGGTCGGCGTGCCGTTGATCATGTCGACCATATGGCCGTCAGTGCGGAAGCGCAGGTGCGGCGCGATCAACGCCGGATCATAGGCGGCAGTGGTGTGCGCGCGCAACTGCTTGCCCACCATCACCAGCATGCCCGTGGAGCCCTTCATGACCTCGAACTCCACCGAAGGCTGCCAGGTGCCGAACACCGCGCCGGGGCGGCCATGCGTGTGATAGAGCAGGCCGTTGTTCGGCGGCTGGGTATCGCGCGGGGCCCAGCGCTTCGGCCCCCATTTGAACTGCAGCCGCAGATGATAGTCGTGCAGGTCCGCGCGGTGGACGAGGCTGCCCCAGGTCTGCCCCTTGATCCAGATCGCGGGCGCGCCATCGATCGTGCGGACGGCGAAATCGCCGCTCGTATCACGGGAGGTGCCCAGCGGCGGCGCGCCCGGCTCGCCCCGATAGGTGATCGACGGGTCCGCATAGCCGAGCCAGGGCTGCCAGCCACGAAGCGATCTTCCGTCGAACAGCGCGATCGCCTTGCCGGCAGGCTTCGGCACGTCGGCCAGCACCAGCCGCTGGCGGGCGGCAGGGGCATCGCCGACCAGCGCGCGGGCGAGTTCCTTCGAATCCTGGGCCGGTGCGGCCAGCGGCAGGGCAATCAGGAGGGCGAGCGAACGCAGCATCATCGGCATCCTTGTGCGGCTTGGGCGTACCGGATCCCTCCGGACGGATTGGCAAGGCCCCGTCTTACGGCGATTTTCGGGCAGGGGCAGCCCTTTTGCCCGTCGGCCGCGCGGCTGGCGATCTCAGGTACCGGCATGCGGCGGCAGTGCCAGCCGCCACCGGATCGCGGCGCCCCGCAGCAGGAAACCGAGCAACGTCGCCAGATAGGCCGGCCAGGGGGCGGGCAGACGCAACGCGGTCAGCCCGACGAACACGCCCGCAGCGATGAGCGCCGCCGTGACATATAGTTCGTGCCGCATCAGTACCGAGGGGACGCCGGCGGTGATGTCGCGGATGACCCCGCCTATACAGGCGGTAACCACGCCGGCGGCGACGGCGGACACCGGCGTGATCCCGAAGGCGAGGGCCTTGCCGGCACCGTAGACCGCATAGGCGGCAAGCCCGGCGGCATCGAGCCATTCGAGCGCGCGTTCGGGCCACCAGCGTAGCGGGACCAGCCAGGTGGCGACCGCAACGCCGACGCAGAGCAGCACGGGCAGCGGATCATGCATCCACCACACAGGTGCGCCGATCAGCATGTCGCGCAGCGTGCCGCCGCCGGTGGCGGTGATCAGCGCGAAGAAACAGGCGCCGACGAAGTCCAGCCGGTTGCGGGCCGCGGCCAGCGCGCCGGAGGCGGCGAAGACGGACAGCCCGGCAAGATCGAGCCAGGGGAGCAGGGGAGTGAGCGGCACGTCCATCCGGATCGCTTAGCGGGTGCGGGCGCGATCGTACTAGTCGAATTTCCGGCGGACGCACCGCGCTTGGTTCAGTGCTTGCCGCGCAGCGCTTCTTCCATCCGCTCCAGCCGGATGCCCTTGGTTTCCGGGAAGAAGCGCCAGACGATGACGAGCTGGAGCAACGTGGCGGCCGCGAAGAACCAGAACGGGAGACTGCGATCGACATCGCGCGCGACGATGGGAAAGCCGAAGCTGAGCACCGCCGCCCAGATCCAGTGCGTCGCGCTGCCCAGCGCCTGACCGCGCGCACGGACGCGGGTGGGGAATATCTCCGAGAGATAGACCCAGATCACCGCCCCCTGCGACACGGCGAAGAAGCCGATGAACAGCACCAGCAGCGGCAGCAGCAACGCCTCGCGGCCGCTGCCCGAATAGACGCCCGCGACGCCGGCGAGCGCTACGCTGGTGCCTGCGGCGCCAATCAGCAGCAGCGTTCGCCGGCCGACGCGGTCGATCAGCGTCATCGCCAGCAGCGTCGCCAGCAGGTTGGCCGCGCCGATCGACACGGCCTGTACGTCGCCCGAAACCTGGCTGAACCCGGCGGCTGCGAAGATATCGTTCAGATAATAGAGGATGGCATTGATGCCGGTGAGCTGGTTGAAGCTGGCGACCGCGACGGCGAGCAGGATCGGCTTGCGGTGAAGCGTCCAGGATAGCCGCTCTTCCACCGCCGCTTCCGCATCGGGGGCGGTCAGCGTCCAGTCGGTGAGCCCGATGCGGGCGGCGATGTCGAGCGCTTCGCTTTGCCTGCCCCGCGCAGCCAGCCAGCGCGGGCTCTGCGGGATGGTGAACATCGCGACCAGGAAGATCAGCCCGGGGACGATCATCACGCCCAGTTTCCAGCGCCAGCCGCTGCTGTCGTCCAGCAGCGCCGCCACCACGGCATTGCTGCAATAGGCCGCCAGGATGCCGCTCACGATCGACAGCTGGAACAGGCCGACCAGCGCGCCGCGACGCGAGGCGGGGCTGATCTCCGCGATGAACACCGGCGCGAGCACCGAGGCGCCGCCGATCGCCAACCCGCCGATGAAGCGGAATGCCACGAAGCTCGCCAGATCCCAGGCAAGCGCGCATCCCAAGGCGGAAAGGATGAAGGCGATGCCCACCCAGCGCAACACGGCGCGGGCACCGTATCGGTCGCCGGGGATGCCTGCGCCCAGCGCGGCGATCAGCGTGCCGACCAGTGCGGCGGAAACCGCGATGCCCGTCCCCGTGGGGCTGAGCGCGAAGGCGTGGGTGATCGGGGCGGTGACGCCGGAGACGACGGCGGTATCGAACCCGAACAACAAGCCTGCCAGGGCGGCTGCCACGGCGATCCTGCTTTGCGTGCCTGCCGCCATGCTCGGTCCCTCTTCCTGTCGACCTTCCGCGCCTGATCCCAGTTGGGCCGGCGGCGGTGCGGCGCCCCATCGATAACAATCGATTTGTGGTCGTGGCGCAAGCAGGAAGGCCGGAAGTCCGTTGAATTGCTAAATTTGGTGAATAAAACGGGCCGGGGCCGGCAGCGAGTGGCCGCCCGGCGGGGAGGGGCCAGAATGAAGCTGTTGTTCGCGCCGATTTGGATGCTGCTGCTGGCCGGTGCCGCGGCGCCGGAACCTCGGGTTGCGGTGACTGGCGGTCATGTCGCGGGGCGACGTGGCGAGGATGCCGCCCTGGTCTTCCGCGGCATCCCCTATGCCGCGCCGCCGCTCGCGGGAAACCGCTGGAAGCCGCCGCAGCCCGTTCGGCCATGGCGCGGCACGCGGCCGGCTGCCGCGCCCGCGCCGGCATGTCTCCAGCCGGACCAAGGCTGGAACAAGGCGGACGCGGCGAACGCCAGCGAGGACTGCCTTACCCTGGATATCCGCACCCCGGGCGTGCAGGGCAGGCGGCCGGTGATGGTGTGGATCCATGGCGGATCGAACCGTGCGGGATCGGCACGCGGCACGGTCGAGTCCCGGTTGGCGGCGAACGGCGTCGTGCTCGTCGCCATCCAGTATCGCCTGGGGATCTTCGGGTTCCTCGCGCATCGCGGTGCCGCTGCGGAGGCGCGCGGCCATGCCGGTAATTACGGCCTGATGGACCAGCTCGCCGCGTTGCGCTGGGTGCGCGCCAATATCGCGAGGTTCGGCGGGGATCCCGCCAACGTCACGATCTTCGGCGAAAGCGCGGGGGCGCAGGACGTATCGCTGCTGCTCGCGGCGCCGGCATCGCGGGGATTGTTCGCCCGGGCCATTCTGCAGAGCGGCACGCCGGGCTTCGGTATGCCGCCGCGGACGCGCGCAGAGGGTTTCGCACTCGGCGATCAGGCGGCCCGGCTGGTGGGCGCGAAGGGCATCGCCGGCCTGCGGCGCGCGCCTGCGGCTGCGCTGCTGGCGGCCGACCGCAAGCTGCACGATCCGGTGATCGCGCGTCCCAACGCCGTGTGGAACGACGACATGGTGTGGCTGCGTCCGCAGATCGACGGCAGGGTGCTTCCCCGCTCGCCCCGTGCATTGCTGCTGCTAGCGCCGCCACGGCCCGTAATCCTCGGCACCAGCGTCGCGGAGTTCGGCCCGCCGGAAGGATCGATAGCGCTGGCCGACGCCTTGCGCGCCGCCTTTGGCATGCAGGGTGAAAAGCTCGCGCGCCGCTATCGGGCGCCGGATGCCCGTCGCGGGGGACCTTTGCTCGCCCTGTCCACGGACCTGATCTTCGGCTGCCCGACCGATCGGCTGGCGCACCTGCTGGCGGATCGCGGCTGGCCGGTGTGGCGCTATCGCTTCGACCTTGCGCGGGACGGCGGCCGAAGCAGCCATGGATCCGAGCTTCCCTATGTCTTCGACGGGCTCCCTATTGCCGGTCGGCCCGCGTTGCTGCAACGTCTTTGGGTGCGCTTCGCGCACACCGGCAATCCCGATCCTGTCGCATGGCCGCGCTATGACGGGAAAATTCCCCGGATAGCCCAGTTCGATGCCGGCGGGCTGCGGACCGTCGATGTGGAAACCCCTGCAGCCTGTGCCCTCCACGATACGCTGTAGCGTTGCCAGGCGCGCGGGTTCATCTCCGCGCAATCAAAAAGAACAGTTGAATTATTTAAGTTGACCGCGTCTTCGCTTTGATCTCTAACTAGTGGCAGAGACGGCAAAAGCCGCTTGTCCAGGGAGGGGAAAGGTTGCGCACCTGCAATAGGCGCACCGCGGCTGCCTCCCATTGCTTGGGAGTTTGAGACATGGTGCAGTCCTTCCGCCTTCGCCGCCGCAATCTGCTTTGTGCAGCCTCTCTTCTCTGCCTCGCCACGAGCGGCCTGGCGCATGCGCAGGACAGTGCTCCAGCTGCTGACAGCGCTGCCGGGCAGGATAGCGAGATCGTCGTCACCGGCATTCGCGCCTCCCAGGCTCGCGCCATCGAGGTGAAGCGCGACGCCGCTTCGGTGGTCGATGCGATCTCGGCGGAGGACATCGGCAAGCTGCCCGACGTGACCATCTCGGATTCGCTCCAGCGCATCACCGGCGTGCAGATCCGCCGCGATGCGGGCGAGGGCGCGGCGATCAACATCCGCGGCTTGCCGCAGGTGACCACGCTGCTCAACGGCGAGGCCTATCTCGGCGCCAATTCGATCACCACGATCCAGCCCAATTTCAACGACATCCCGTCACAGCTCTTCTCCGGCGCGGACGTGATCAAGTCGACCACGGCGGACCTGCTCAACGCCGGCATCACCGGCACGGTGAACCTGCGTACCCGGCGCCCGTTCGATCTGAAGCGTGGCCTCACCCTTGCCGCAACGGCGGAGGGATCGTACGGCGACAAGACCAAGAGCTGGGATCCCAACGTCAACGGCCTGGTCGGCTGGCAGAACGAGCGCGTCGGTTTTATCGTCTCGGCCGCCTATTCGGACCTCAACCTCTCCAACTCGCACAACGGCATCCAGGAAGGCTATGGGGCCGCGCTGCATAACGAGGGGGTGGCAGATGCCACCAGCTGCGGCGGCTTCTCGCCCCAGGCACCGGGCTGCACCGCCACCGCGCGACCCCGCGGCACGCCGGTTGCAGGCGGTATCGACGTCAACGGCGATGGCGACGCCAACGACACGTTCATCGTGCCGCAGGGCTTTACCGCGTGGAATCGCATCACTCAGCGCCAGCGCCTGGGCATCAACGGCTCGTTCCAGGCCAAGCTGAACGACGCGCTGAGCTTCACCGCCGACGGCTTCTACACCCAGCAGACCCAATATAACCGCACTGCCGGCATCCAGATGCAGAATGTGAACTGGCAGGCGGCGGAATTCGTGCCGCTCAAGTCGCAGGATACCGGAGCGACTTCGGGTGGCTACAACGTCAACACGACACAGGTGTACCAGTACGATCTCGGCAACTTCGATTCCTATTCCGAGACCTATAAATGGAAGTCGGAATCGCAAAACTACAATGCCGAGCTGCGCTTCGACAACGGCGGCAAGTTCCGGGCGACGCTGCGCGGCCTCTATGGCAAGGCCACGCAGAACCAGGACCAGAGCTACCTCCAGTTCAGCCTGAGCAACGGCATCCAGTGGCAGCCCGGCGGGATCGGGCATTACCCGGCGGCGCTGGGCGGAGACCGCGCCTTCAACCCCGGCGGCTATACCGTGAACACGCTGGCCGGCCTGAACTCGCTGCGTGCGACGGTCGACTATAGCGGCGACGAGCCCAGCTTCAGCCTGCCGACCCAGCTGACCTCGCTGCTTGGCGATGCGTCCAATTATGCGCTCAAGACGATGTCCTCCGAGGACAATTACCGCCGTCGCGCGGACCTGAAGGTCGGCCGCTTCGACGCGGAATATGACGTGAGCGACATGTTCAACATCACCGGCGGCGTGCGCTACAGCGATCGCTCGGTCGACAATTACCAGTTCGAGCGCGTGGCGCCGGTTTATGCCGGCCAGGGCGCCAGCAATGCCTCGGGCTGCCTGGTCAAGTGGAAGGCGTTCGACGTTTCGGTCAACGACTCCACCTGCTCGGCGGGTGACGGTACCCGCTTCTACACCGCGGGCCTGACCCGCAAGGCGACCGATCCGGTGTTCAACGGCCAGGTAAAGCCATATAATCTGCCCGGCAACGGGCTCCCCGCAGTCTATGTCCTCGATCCGCACACGATGGACAATGCCGCGGCGTTCCAGAACAGCTTTTATCCGAACGAGCAGGAGCATCTGAACCCGGGCGCGTCCTACGACGTCGGCATCAAGCAGTGGTCGGGCTATTTCCAGCTCAACTTCAAGGATCTGGCACTGGGCGGCATGACCGTGCGCGGCAATGGCGGACTGCGGGTGATCAACACCAAGCTCGACATCCGCCAGAACGTCGTGGGCGGCCCGCTGCCCTATGGCCTGTCGAACCAGGATGGCGGCGACCTCCGCACGCAGCGCGAGTTCACCGACTTCCTGCCCGCGTTCAACCTGGCGTTTGACTTCACGCAGAAGCTGCGTCTGCGCCTTGCCTATGCGCGGACGATGACGCTGCTCAACCTCGACCAGTGGGGCGGCGGCCTGACCCCGGGCTATGCGATCGACACCTCGACCGGCTTGTTCCGCGTCACCGGCGGCAGCCAGGCGGGCAATCCGCAGCTCGATCCGTGGCGCGCGGACAATCTCGACGCATCGGTCGAATATTATATCGGCCGTGCCTCGATGATCAGCCTCGCGGCCTTCTACATCGACGTGCAGAGCTTCATCCAGAACGGCATCATCTATCGCAGCGACCTGCCCGACAATGACGGCGTGGTGCGCAACCGAACGGTGCCGATCAACACGCTGGTGCAGGGCGGGGGCGGCACGCTGAAGGGCGTGGAGGCGTCGTGGAAACAGTCGCTTGGCGATATCGGCTTCATGCCGACCTTCCTGCGCGATTTCGGCTACGACCTGAACTTCACCTATTCGCCCTCCAGCACGGGCGACAAGGATCTGGCCGGGCAGGACATTCCGTTCCAGGATAATTCCAAGTACCAGGCCAACGCGGCGCTCTATTATCAGGCGCACGGCCTCCAGGCGCGTGTTGCGTGGAACTATCGGTCCAAGCGTGCGGTCCAGTCCAACTTCGTCAATGGCCTGACCGGATCGGAACTGTACCAGGCGCCGACCAACTATGTTGACGCATCGATCAGCTACGACATCACGCCGAACCTGACGATCTACGGCCAGGGCCAGAACCTGACCGGCGAGTATGAGAAATACTACATCGTCTATCCGGACGAGCGCGCCTACAACAACATCTATGAGCGCCGCTTCATGGCCGGTGTCCGCGCGAAATTCTGAGCTCTCTCCCTGGTGCCTCGCTCCGGGCAGGAGCGGGGCGCCGTCTTTTCCGGGTGCTTCCGCTCGTCGCGGCTTGGCCCTAGGAACAGGATATGCGCGCAGCCGGACAGCCCCTCCGCTCCATCCTGATCGTCGGCGGCGGGACCGCCGGCTGGATGGCGGCCGCCCTGCTCGAGCGGCTGTTCGAGCGCCAGCCGGTCACCATCACGCTGCTGGAGAGCCCCGACATCCGCACCGTCGGCGTTGGCGAGGCGACGGTACCAGCGATCCGCGACTATTTCCGCGCGATCGGGGTCAGCGAGGCGGAGGTGCTGCGCGCCGCCAAAGGCACGGCGAAGCTGGGCATCGAGTTTTGCGACTGGGCCCGGCCGGGCGACAGCTTCTTCCATCCGTTCGGGCTGTACGGGATCGCTTCACGCGGCATCGGCTTCCATCACTATTGGCTGAAGCGCCGCGCCGCCGGTGATTACACGCCGATCGCCGACTATTGCCTGGCCACCCAGATGGCGCTGCGCGGCCTGATCATGCCCCCGGCCGAAAGTCCGCCCAATGATCTCGGCGTCTTCGACTGGGCAGTGCATTTCGATGCCGGGCTGTTCGCCCGCTTCCTCGCACGGCTCGCAACGGGGCGGGGCGTGCGGCATGTCGAAGGCACCGTCGCCACCGTGGAGCAGAACGGTGAGAGCGGCTTTCTCACCGGCGTGACGCTGCAGGACGGCAGCCGAATCGAGGCGGACCTGTTCCTCGACTGCACTGGCTTTCGCAGCTTGCTGCTCGGCGGCACGCTGTGCGTGCCCATGGTCGATTGGAGCCATTTGCTGCCGTGTGACCGCGCAGTGGCGATGCCCTGTGCCCATGGCGATGCCTTCACGCCCTATACGCGCAGTATTGCGCTGGCGGCGGGATGGCAGTGGCGCATTCCGCTGCAGCACCGCGTCGGCAACGGCTATGTCTATGCCAGTGCGCATCTTTCCGATGACGAAGCGCAGGCGGTGCTGCGTAGCCGTCTGGAAGGAGAGGCGCTGGCGGAACCGAACTTCCTGCGCTTCACCACCGGCCACCGGGCGCGGGTGTGGGAAAAGAACGTTGTTGCGCTCGGGCTGTCCGCGGGCTTTCTCGAGCCGCTGGAATCGACCAGCCTCACGCTGGTCCAGTCGGGCGTGGAGCGGCTGGGCAATCTGATGCCCGACCGCGGATACGCGCCCGAACTGGCGGACGAGTTCAACCGCATCACCGCGCTCGAATATGCCCGAATCCGCGACTTTCTGCTGCTGCACTATTGGGCGAACGGCCGCGCCGGGGAGCCGCTATGGGATGCCTGCCGCGCGACTCCGCTGCCGGAGGAGCTGGTGCACAAGGTGCAGCTGTTCCGCAGCCGGGGCGTCTTCGCCCGCTACGAATGGGAGTCCTTCCGTGATCCCAGCTGGCTGTCGATGTATGCAGGGTTCGACCTGATGCCCCAGCGCTACGATCCGCTGGCGGACCATTTCACTGACCGCGAACTGGAAGGCGCGTTCGCCCGGATGCGGGAGGCGCTGGGCCGGGCCTTGGCGCTGGCCGAGCCGCACCGGAGCTATCTCGAACGCATTGGCGCTATCGCCTGACGCGGCCGCCTGCAGGATGAGGGAAGGGAGAGAGACTTGAATGCCGTTGCGTTGATGCCGTTCGTGCTGACGGCGCTTACCGTCGCGGCCCCGGCGCCGCAGAGAGACGCGGGGCCCAGCTTTTCCTGCGCATCGGCGGCCACTGCGATCGAGAAGGCGATCTGCGGCGATCCGGCGCTCGCGGCGCAGGACCGGACCATGGCGCAGCTCTTCGGCATCGCGAAGCGGGGCGCGTTCGGCAGCGGCGCGTCCAACCAGCTGGCGGCGCAGCGCACGGCCTTGCAGGAGATGCGCGCCTGCGTCGGGCCGCGCGCGTCCCAGCCGCTCGCCACCTGTCTCAATACCCACTACGCCGTTCGCAATCAGGAACTGGCGATCGCCGCGCTACTGGCGGCACCGGCCGAGGCGCTCCCGGTGCTGCGCGCGGGCGATCCGGCCTTCGCGCCGATCCTGGAAGCGGTGCAACGCTGGGCGGAAGCGCCAGCGAACGCCAACTGGTCCGCACCGGAGCGGGTGCGGAGCCGCGCCCGGATCGCGACGCTGTTGCAGCCCTATCTAACGGCCCTGCAGACCAACGCCGACCGATCGTTCGGCAACGCGATCCTGTCCGATCCGTCGGGCGACGGGGTCGCCGTGCGAACGATCGATGACCTGTTCCGTTCGGACCGCCATTTCGCCGCCTTCCTTAACGTGCTGGGTCCCTATCTCGACGCGCCGAAACAACCCGATATGCCACGCGATCTGCCTTGCGCGGCGATCGTTCGGCATCCGCAGTTGCTGGCCGCCAATGGCCCGGTGTTCGGATCGACGATGGACAATTTCGTCCTCCGCAACGACTGCGGCGACAGCCTGCCGCCGCTCCCCGCGCTCGATGCGCTGGTCAAGAAGCTCCACGCGCACTGGCCTCCGTGCGAGGGCACGATCCGTTTCGCCATCTACAGCGGCTTCAGCCAGGATGTGGACCGCGCCCGTCTGGGCATGGTGACCGCGTCGAACGCGAAGGCGCTGCCTAAACCCAAGGGGATAGGCCCGGCCGACATCGCGGCGGCGGAGCGCGCGCTTGCCGCCTATTATGGCGACAATCTCCACGTTTCGCCCGTCGCAGCGGCGAAGATGGCGCGCGACGCGCTCCTGCCGATTCTTGAGGGCGCGCATGCCTGCGATTGAGACGTCGCCGATTGCGGGCGCGGAACCGTTCGACAAAATGCGGCGGGCTGCGTAGGCAGGCGTTCGTGTTCGCCCTTCGTCGCCTCTTGCTGGAGCATCGCCTGCTGTGCGGGTGGCTGATCGCGGCCGCGCTGCTGATGAAGGCGGTGCTGCCGGCGGGTTTCATGCCCATGCACGCGGGCGGCACGCTGGTGCTGGGTTTCTGCTCCGGCTACGGCCCCCAGACGATCGTGGTGACGATCCCCGATCGCGAGGGACGCACCGCCCCGGACGAACACCGTGCCGTGGGCGAGATGCCGTGTGCCTTTGCCGGTCTCGCCATGCCGGGGCTGGCGGCGGTCGATCCGGTGCTGCTCCTGCTCGCGATCGCCTTCGTACTCGAACGCGCGATCCGTACCGCCGCGGCGATCCCGACGATCGCCCGCATCTATCTGCGACCACCCCTGCGCGGACCACCAAGCGCCGCCTGATTCCATCGTCCCCAATATTCGTGCGTCCTGCCGCGCCTTGCGCAGACGCACGCCGGATCAGGAAGTCTTCATGTCAAAGCTATTGGTTTCGGCGGCCGTCTCGGCCGTCCTTTGTGCATCCGCCGCGTCCGCGCAGACCGACGAGGCCGGCCGGCGCGCCGAGCTGCTCCGCCAGCGCGCCGCCATCGACGCCGAACTCGCCAAGCTGGATGCCGCCACGCCGCAACCCCGCCCGGCCGTGCCCTCGACGGCGTCCGTCGATGCAGGAAACGAGATCCTTGTCACCAGCAAGGCGCTGTCGCTCACCACGCGCGTCAGCGGGCAGACGGTCACCACCATCGACTCCACGCTGTTCCGCAACACGCCCGCCACGACCATCGCCGATATCGTGCGCCTGTCGCCGGGCGTCGCCGTCACGCAGGGCAATGGTCCGCGCGACGTGAGCGTGTCGGTGCGTGGCTCCAATGCGCGCAATGGGTTCGGCGCGCGCAACCTGCAGGTGTTCGAGGACGACTTCCCGGTCACCCAGCCCGACGGCCTCGCCCGCTTCGACCTTACCGACCCGCACGCCTATGGCGCGGTAGACGTGGTGCGTGGACCGTCCTCTGCGCGCTACGGCAATTACGCGCTGGGCGGCGCGGTCAACTTCCGCACCCGGTCGGGCCGGGAGATCGACGGCGTGGAGGCCGGCTTTGACGCCGGCGGCGACGGCTTCGCCAATCTCTATGCGACGATCGGACAGGGCTATGCGAACCACGATATCGCGGTGTTCGGCAGCTATGTCCGCGGCGACGGCGCGACCGGGCATACCGGCTACGAGACGGGCACGCTCAATGCCCTGGCGCGGTTCGAGTTGGGCAGCCGCAACCGGGTGGCGGTGAAGCTGATCTACAATGAGGGCGAGTTCCGCCTGTCGACCCGGCTCTCGTACAACCAGTATCTGGCCAATCCCTATCAGCAGGGCTGCCGCACCGCCGCCGCTGCCGCGCCGGGCTGCGGCACGATCTCGGTACTGGTCAACGGCGTCAACGGCGCGCGCATCGCGCAGACGGCGGACGAGGGCGATCTCGCTCGCAACGACCGCCGCACGATCGTCGGCACGCGCTACGAACATGATCTGGGACCGGAGACGACCTGGCGTACCCAGGCGACGTTCGACAGCCGCGTCGTCAACCAGCCGACCAGTGCCACGCCGTTCAAGGGCACGCTCGACAGCTACAACCTCACCTCGGACATCACGCATCACGGCAGCATCGGCGGCATGGCGTCGACAAGTTTCCTTGGAATCTTCTACAATTATCTCGACAACCAGAGCTTTAGCTTCAACAAGACGCCGGCGGGCCGCAACGGCTTCGGCGCGCTGACCCAGACGGTGTTCGGCGACGTCCGCAATCTCGGGGTGCGGGCACGCGAGGAGCTGCAGCTGACCGGCCGCCTCCAGCTGATCGGCGGGATCGGCGCGGAGCGTTCGATCCTCGCCATGCGCCAGACCGCCTATACCTATCCGGTGGGCGCGAGCCCCGTCCTCAGACTGACCCCTGCTGACCGCCATTTCACCAATGTCGCGCCCGAGGCGGCGCTGTTCTGGCAGGCAATGGACGCGGTGCGGCTGCACGCGCGCGTTGGAACGGGATACGGCATCCCGCAGTCCGGCAACCTGTTCGTCACCGCGGCGGGCGTGGCTGGCAACAACGCCAGCCTCAAGGCGCAGCGCAACACCGGCGTCGACCTCGGCGCCGAGGTGACGATCGGAAACAGCTTCAAGGCCGAGCTGACCGGCTATTACGAGTGGTTCACCAACGAGCTGGTCAGCCAGTCGGCGGGGGTGAACCTGCTCGCCTATACGTCGAACGTGCCGCGCTCGGTGCATCGCGGCATCGAGCTGGGGATGCACTGGCAGCCGCTGGGCGGGGTGAAGCTGGATGCGAGCTACAGCTACAATGACCAATATTATACCGACTTCCAGGAGCGGCTGACCGCCGGCAGCGTCTCGCGTGTGCTCGGTCGCAACGGCAAGGCGATCCCCGGCGTGATCCCGCATTTCGCGAACCTGCGGGCGGGTTATGATCAGCCGGTAGGGCCGCTGCGCGGGATCGGGGGTTTTGCCGAGCTTTCCTATCGCGATCGTTTCTTTGTCGACAACAGCAACCTGCTGGCGATGCCTTCCGCGACGCTGGTGAATCTGAATCTGCATTACGATCCGCCGCGGGGCAGCGGGCCGCTGTCGCGCCTCAGCTTCTACGCCGCCGTGCAGAACCTGTTCGACGTCACCTATGTCGGCTCCGCGTCGGTGATCGCGAACAGTCTGGCGAACACCGGGTCCGAGAACCCGGCATCGGTGCTCGCCAACACCACGGGCTCGGTCTACGCCGGGCAGCCGCGCACGGTCTATGCCGGCGTCAAGGCGCGGTTCTGATAGGGGACGGGACGATGCAGCAAATCCATCATCGCCGCTGGCCCGGCACCGCCACTGTCTGGCGCTGGCACTTCTACGCGGGGCTGTTCTGCATTCCCTTCGTGCTGTGGCTGGCTGTCACCGGCTCGATCTACCTGTTCCGACCGCAGGTGGAGGCGCTGATCGACGCGCCCTATGCCGATCTGCCCATCAGCGGCCCGCGCGCCTCGGCGGCGGAGCAGGCGGCGGCGGCGGTGCGCGCCGTACCGGGGTCGGTGCTCCACCGCTACCAGCTGCCCGCCACCGACCGGC
This sequence comes from Sphingomonas sp. S2M10, assembly GCF_012650175.1. GTDB lineage: Bacteria > Pseudomonadota > Alphaproteobacteria > Sphingomonadales > Sphingomonadaceae > Sphingomonas. The sequence goes on along the minus strand of NZ_JAAILI010000043.1, from coordinate 130,277 downwards.
AGGCAGTGCAGATCATCGTCGGCAAGGGGAGGGATGAAACCCGCGTCTATGTTCATCCGCAGACGCTGGCGGTACTCAAGACCGTAGACGAGGATCAGCGGCTGATGCGGGTGGTCTTCCGGCTGCATGGCGAGCTGCTGGCCGGAACGCCGGGCTCGTATCTGGTGGAGCTGGCAGCGTCCTGGACGATCGTCATGATCCTCTCCGGCCTGTTCCTTTGGTGGCCGCGCCAGGGGGGGCTGGGCGGCGTCGTCTATCCCCGGCTGAACGCGGGCGGGCGACGCTTCTGGCGCGACCTGCATGCCGTTACCGGCTTCTGGGTCTCCACCTTCGCGCTGTTCCTGCTGGTCTCGGGCCTGCCCTGGGCGAAGAGCTGGGGCAGTTATCTCAAGGCGGTGCGCGGCGTGGTGGAAGGCCATCCGGTCAGGCAGGACTGGACCACCGGCCGTGCGGACGAGCTGCGCCAGCGCGCTGCGGCAGACGCGGGCACGCGAGCAATGATGGGCGAGCATGCCGAGCATCGTGGCATGGCGATGGCGCATCCGGCGGTCTCCTATGTCCCGCTTGACCGGCTGATCGCGACATTGGGGCCGCTGCGGCTGGCGACGCCGGTGCTGATCGCGCCGCCGACCGGGCCGGGCCAGCCCTGGACCGCCAAGTCGGACGCCGCCAACCGGCCGCTGCGCACCGACCTGACGCTGGACGGTGAGACAGGCAAGCTGTTGACGCGCAAGGACTTCGCCCAGCGGCGGCTCATTGATCGGCTGGTCGGCTATGGAGTGGCGATTCATGAGGGGCAGGCGTTTGGCTGGCTCAACCAGCTGCTCAATCTGGTGACCGCGCTGGGCCTTATGCTGCTTGCCGTGAGCAGCGTGATGCTGTGGTGGCGGCGGCGGCCGGAGGGTGTGCTGGGCGCGCCGCGCGCAACCATGCCGCAGCCCGCCGCGCTGACCTTCTTCGTGCTGGTCGCGGTGCTGGGGCTGTTGTTGCCGCTGATGGGGATCAGCCTGGTGCTGGTGCTGGCAGTGGAGCGGCTGGTGCTCGTGCGCCTGCCGCGGGCGCGGCACTGGCTAGGCCTGCGGGATCGCGCTAGCCTCGCGCCGCGCGGCAGGTAAGGCTGGGGAAGCGGGTGCGCGTGGCACTGGCCGTCGGCGTCGCGGAACCCGATCGCCCGCTGCGGCGATACGCCGTCGCCCGCGATGCGGAATTCAGGGGGGAAGTGTCGATGCATCCGGTCGAGACGTTTGAGCTGGTCCTCGTGTTGTTCGCAGCCACCATCGCGCTGCACTGGGCCGCGGAGCGCTTTTCGTTCTTGCCCTCTGCGGCGCTGCTGCTCGGCGGCGGCGCGCTCGCGTTCCTGCCGAACATCCCCAAGGTGGCGCTCGATCCCGAACTCGTGCTCGTGCTGTTCCTGCCGCCCCTGCTGATGGACGGCGCCTATTATGCGGCGTTTGGGCGCCTGCGCCGCCATCTACCGGGCATTCTGTCCCTTGCCATCGGCGCGGTGCTGTTCACCACGCTGATCGTCGGGCTGGTGCTGCACCTGCTGGTGCCCGGACTGCCCTGGGCAGCATGTTTTGCGCTGGGCGCGATCGTGTCGCCGCCCGATGCGATCGCCGCGCGCTCGGTCTTGCAGCGGGTGCGGCTGCCTCGCCGCCTGCAGGCGTTGCTCGAGGGCGAGAGCCTGCTCAACGATGCCACCGGGCTGGTATTGTTCCGCTTCGCCGTGGCGGCCACGCTTACCGGCAGCTTCGACGCGGTCGAGGCCGGTGCGAACTTCGCGCTTCTGACCGTAGGCGGCGTGCTGGTCGGCACCGCGATCGGCTTTGCCGGCGTGTTCATCCTGCGGCGGTTGCCCGACCAGACCTTGATCGTGGCGACCGCGACCCTGCTCAGCTGGGCGGCCTATCTCGGCGGCGAGGCGGCGCATGTTTCGGGTGTGATCGCGGTGGTGACCGCCGGCATCGTATTCGGCTGGTACCAGCACGAGATATTGCCGGCGCGGGTGCGGATGCAGGGAAGCGCGTTCTGGCGCACCCTGGTCTTCAGCCTGGAAGCGCTGGTCTTCATCCTGATCGGCTTTTCGCTGCGCGGGGTGCTGGAGCGGGTTGGGCTCGAGCGGGTGGTTACCTCCATGGCGCTGCCGGTAATCGGGATCGTCGCGGCGGTGCTGCTGACGCGCTTCGCCTGGGTATTCGGCAGCGAGATCCTGCTCGGCACGCTGAAGCAGGCCGGCGTGGCGCGGGCGCGTCCGCTTGGATGGCGGCAGGCGACGATCCTTTCCTGGTCCGGGATGCGCGGCGTGGTGACGCTGGCGATCGCGCTGTCGCTTCCCACCGCCATGCCGGGGCGCGACCTGATGCTGGTGAGCGCCTTCGCGGTGATCCTGGCCACCGTCGTGCTACAGGGCGCCAGCCTGGGCTGGGTGATCCGGACGGTGGCGCCGCAGGACCGCGAGCCGCCGCCCCGGGTCACGCTTGTCCAGGCCGAGGCGGCGATCGCGCGCGCCAAGCACGTCGCGGTCGAGGCGCACGCCTATGACGAACGCGGCACGCTCATCCACCCGCGGCTGCTCGAGGAATATCGCAAGCGAGACCATGTGACCGAGCGCTATGCGGGCGACGCGGGCACCTACATGCCCGGCATTCGCGCGCATTTCGACATCGTCCTCACCGCCGTGGCGGCGGGGCGGAACGAACTGATCCGTCTCCACCGCGCGGGCATGATCGAAGACGAGGTACTCCACAATCTGGAGCGCGATCTCGATCTGGAGGAACTCGCCGCATTGTTCCAGGGCGGCGAGGGCGCGGAAATCCACGGCCCCGGAGAACAGGCATGACCGGCACCCCTGCTGCAAGCTTCGCCATCCGGCCGGCGATCCCGGCGGAGCGCGACCAGCTGGGACGGCTTGGCGCGCAGATGGTCGCCGTGCATCACGGATTCGACGCAAGGCGCTTCATCGCCCCGACGCCCGAGACGCCGCAAGCCTATGGCGGCTTCCTTGTAGGGCAGATCGGCCGGGCGGACGCGGTGCTGCGCGTCGCGGTGCAAGGAGAGAGCGTGCTCGGCTATGTGTATGCCGGGGTCGAGGGAAACGACTATATGGCGCTGCGGGGGCCGGCGGGGGTCATCTACGACCTGATCGTTGCGCCGGAGGCTCGCCGCCAGGGGATTGGCCGCGCGCTGCTGACAGAGGCCGTCGAAGCGCTACGCGCCCGGGGGGTTCCGCGCCTTGTCCTCTTCACCGCCGAGCGGAATGCGGAGGCGCAGGCTCTGTTCGGCTCGATCGGCTTTCATCGAACCATGGTGGAAATGACGCGGGACCTCCCCGATCCCGGGGGGCCGCAACCCCGCTGATGCCCTGCCATCTCTTACCCGCTATTGAGGACATTCCCATGCGCAGCCTGATCCTTTCCCTGGCGCTGGCAAACGTGCCCGCGAGCGCCATCGCGCAAACTCCGCGTCCGGATGCCGTCTATACCGGCGCCATCACCACCGGCTGGGGTCGCGAGGTGACCCCCGACAATGCCTGGCGGAGCTATCCACGCCCGCAGCTGCAGCGCAGCGAATGGCAAAATCTGAACGGCCTGTGGGATTATGCGATCACCCCCGCAGCCGCGCCGCAGCCGGTGCGGATGGACGGGCAGATCCTGGTACCTTTCCCGGTTGAATCCCGCCTCTCGCGCGTGGCCCGCAAGGTCACGCCCGCCGACCGGATCTGGTATCGCCGCAGCTTCACCGTGCCCCCCGGCTGGGCAGGGCAGAACGTGATGCTCAACTTCGGTGCAGTCGATCACGACGCCCGCATATGGGTGAACGGAGCAATGGTCGGCGCGCATCAAGGCGGGTTTGACAGCTTCGGCTTCGACATCACGCCCTTCCTCAAGCCAGGCGCCAACGAACTGGTGGTGCAGGTCGCCGATCCGACCAGCGCGGGCAGCCAGCCGCGCGGCAAACAGATACTGGAGCCGGACGGTATCTGGTACACCGCCGTGAGCGGCATCTGGCAGACCGTGTGGATCGAGCCGGTACCCGCGCTGCACATTGAGGAGGTGCGGGCAACGCCGAATATCGACACCGGCAGAGTCGAGGTCGATGTCGCGCTCAGCGCCAGCGCGGCCGACACCGACGTGGTGCGGCTGAGTGTCCGTTCCGCTGGCAAGACGATCGCCTCCACGATCGTTCGCGCAAATCGCCATGCCAGCATCGCGGTGCCCGATGCGCATCTCTGGTCGCCGGAGGATCCCTTCCTCTACGATCTCGTCGCCGAACTGGTGACGGTTCGCGATCCCTATGCCGGCAAGCCTGAACGCGATCGCGCCGCCTATGATGCGCGCTTCACCAGCGGCGAGATCGCGAGCTACGCTGCCGCCGAGGTGACCGGTGCGCCGCGCGATCGGGTGAACGGCTATTTCGCGATGCGCAAGATTTCGGTCGGACCCGGCAAGGTCACCGGCCAGCCCGCGCTGCTGCTCAACAACAAGCCCTATTTCCAGAACGGCGTGCTCGACCAGGGCTGGTGGCCGGACGGTCTGCTGACGCCGCCGAGCGAAGCCGCGATGCGCTACGACCTGGAGTTCCTGAAAAAGGCGGGCTTCAACATGGTCCGCAAGCACATCAAGGTCGAGCCTGCCCGCTTCTATTACGATGCCGATCACATGGGCATGCTGATCTGGCAGGACATGCCGTCGGGCGGCGGCGAGGACCAGTTCGTCACCGGGTCCAGCCAGAGTCAGGCCGTGCTCTCGTCCGACGTGATGGCGCAGCAGCAGGTCGAACTGTCGCGGATGATCGGCCGTCTGCGGGCGTTTCCCTCGATCGTGCTGTGGGTGGTGAACAACGAAGGCTGGGGCCAATATGATTCCGCCACGCTCGCCCGGTTCGTGAAGGGCATGGATCCCAGCCGGCTGGTGAATGCCGATAGCGGGTGGCTGGACGTGGCGCCGGGGGCGTCGGACGTGTTCGACATCCACACCTATGAGGATGTGCCGCACGTGCCTACCCGGCAAAGCGAGCGGGCGATCGTGATCGGCGAATATGGCGGGGTCGGTCAGCCGATCGAGGGGCATCTGTGGCGCGACGACAAGCGCTGGAGCTACCAGGTGACCAACGACTCCCAAGACTATCTCGCGCGGTACCGGCGGAAGTTCGAGGAGATCGTCCGCCAGGCACGGGTCCACGGCCTCAGCGCATCGGTCTACACGCAGACGACGGACGTGGAAGGCGAGATCAATGGCCTGCTGACCTATGATCGCGCCGTCGCCAAGGCGCCTGCCGAGGCCTTCGCCGCCATGGCGCAGCCACTTTGGCAGGATGCGGAGGATAGGGCCTCGACCGACACGGCCCGCCGCAAGCACTGACCGATCCCCGGCGACGAGCGGCAAGGAACCTTTGCACGCCCGGCGTGCTATGGCAGGGCCGCAACGATCAGGCGGCTGGAGCGGGCGTGGACCGGAGCGAAGACGACACCGACGCCGAGGTTCGGCGGAACCGCGCAGCAGGACGTGCGAAGCGACGGCGCCGGACAGTCGTGGCGCTGCTTGCGCTGGTGTCCGCCACCGTCGCGACCGCTTGGCTGCAGCGGCGGACGATCGCGCAAGGCTTTGTCGACCGCGAGCTGGCCCGGCGCGGCGTACCCGCCCGTTACACGATCGAGCAGCTATCCCCCTGGCGGCAGCGACTGACCAACGTTGCAATCGGCGACCCGCGCGACCCCGACCTCACCGCCGACTGGATCGAACTGCGTACCGCACTCTCGCCATGGCGCGCCGAGGTGCTGGTGGTGAAGGCGGGCAAGGTGCGCGCGAAGGGGCGGCTGGTCGATGGCACGCTGTCGCTCGGCGCGCTCGATCGGCTGATGCCGACCCCGTCCGGCAAGCCCTTCTCCTTGCCGCGGATCAGCGTCGAGGTGGCCGATGCCCAGCTGCGGCTGGATAGCGGCGCCGGCCTGATGGTCTTCGGCCTGCGCGGCAAGGGCCTGCTGACCGATGGGTTCGACGGTGCCGTGCGGGCGCAGTCCGCGCACCTGCGCGTCGGCGGTTGCGATCTGCGCGACGTGCATGCCGACATGCGGGTTCATGTTCGGCGGGGCGCACCGAGCCTGTCCGGCCCGCTGGCTGCGCAACAGCTGGCGTGCGCGGACATGCGCGCGGCGCAGCCCCGCGGCGATCTGCGGGTCACGCTGGATGCCGCGCTGCAGGAATGGCAGGGCACCGCCCGCCTCGGGCTGGCGTCGCTCAGCTCCGGCCTTGGTCACATGGGCGCCACCGCCGGGCGCCTCGATTTCGCCGGCGATCGTGCGCGGACGGCGGGCACGCTCGACCTGCGCGGCGCTGCGGTGAAGGCCGACGCGCTGAAAGCGGGCGTGCTATCCGTGTCCGGCCGATATGCCGTAGGCGACAGCACCGCCTTTGATGGTAGCCTCCAGGTGCAGGACGCCGCCGTCGACGGGGCGTTGCTGCAACGACTGGGCGCCTATCGCGGACGGGTGCAGGGAACGCCGGTCGCGCCGCTCGCCGCGCAATTCGTCTCGGCAGTGGCGGCGGCGGGGCGGCGCTTCGACGGCACGGCGGCGATCGGTGTTGCAACGCGTCGCGGCGGAGCCACGGTGCGCCTCCAGCGTCTGGATCTTGCCGCACGCTCGGGCGGGCGGTTGCGCTTCGCCGGGAAAGGGGCCGCGATACTGGACCTGCCGGATGGAAGCCTCGCGCTTGCCGGCCGGCTTTCGATCGGCGGCGGCGGGTTGCCCGACCTCATGCTCGACCTTGTGCGGCAGCCGGGAAGCGATCAGCTGCAGGGTACCGGCACGCTGCGCCCCTATGCGGCCGGCGGCGCGCGCCTCGCGCTGGCCAAGCTGTATTTCCGGGTCCGCGGGCGATCGGGGGTCGCGAACACCGTGGCGACGCTGTCGGGGCCGGTGGGCGACGGACGCGTCGATGATCTGTCGATGCCGCTGGTGGCGCAGTGGAGCGGCGGCAATGTGCTGGTGAACCGGGACTGCCAGACGCTCGGCTTCGCCCGGGTGGCGCTGTCCGGCATGGTGCTGCGCAGCCACCGCCAGCGGCTCTGTCCGGTCGGACCGGCGATGCTGGCCTGGCGCGGGCAGCAGCTTGCGGGCGGCGTCCGCACGACCGGCATCGCACTGGCGGGCAGCATGGGCAGCAGCCCGCTGCAGCTCGCGGCCGATGCGGCCCGGATCGATCTGGCGCGGCGCAGCTTTGCCTTTGACACCGTGGCCGTCCGCATGGGTGCGGAGCGACCGACGCGGCTCGACATCGGGCAGCTGCGAGGCGCATTCGACGGAACGCCGGGCGGCGACTTCGCGGGCCTGGGCGGACAGATCGGCGCGGTACCGCTGATATTGTCGCAGGGCAGGGGCAGCTGGCGGATGGCCGAGGGCGGGCTCGCGTTGCTTGGCGGCTTCCGGCTCACCGACGCCGAGCCGACGCCGCGCTTCGAACCGTTGAGCGCCGCGAACGGGCAGCTGCGGCTTTCGGGCAACCAGATCGAGGCGCAGGCGACGCTCCTCGGCACCAAGCGTCCGCTGGAGGTCGCCAGGGTGACGATCGCCCATGATCTGGCGGCGGGTGCGGGGCAGGCGCTGCTCGACGTGCCCGGCTTGCGCTTCCAGCTGGATGGACTGCAGCCCACCGATCTGACCCCGCTCACGCTGGGCGTCATCGCCGATGTCGACGGCCTGATTTCCGGCGGCGGCCGGATCACCTGGTCGGGCGACGCGGTGACCAGCACCGGCCGGTTCACCGCGACCGATGTAGCGCTGGCGGCAGCGTTCGGGCCGGTACAGGGGATCAACACCCAGCTCGACTTCACCGACCTGCTGGCTGTACGAACCGCGCCAAGCCAGGTCGCGCGGGTCGCCGAGATCAATCCCGGCGTGCCGGTACGCGACGGCGTGTTCCGCTATCAGCTGCTCGACAGTCGCCGGGTGCGGGTGGAAGGTGCGCGCTGGCCCTTTGCGGGCGGCGAGCTGGTGCTCGATCCGACCACGCTGGACTTCAACGAAGCGGGCGAGCGCCGCATGACCTTCCAGGTGAGGGGCGTCGACGCCGCCTTGTTCCTGAAGGAAATGGCGTTCGACAATCTCGACGCGACCGGCACTTTCGACGGAACGCTGCCGATGATCTTTGATGCCGATGGCGGCCGCATCGAGGGCGGCGAGCTGCGCGCGCGGGCGGGCGGGCACATCGCCTATGTCGGCGAGGTGTCGCGCGAGGATCTCGGAACCTGGGGCAATATGGCGTTCCAGGCGCTCAAGTCGCTCGACTATCGCAACCTGACTATCCGGATGCACGGGCCGCTGGCCGGCGAGATGATCACCGATATCAGCTTCTCCGGCCTGAGCCAGGGCGAGGGTACAAGGTCGAACTTCCTCATTCGGCGGCTGGCGCGGCTGCCGCTGGTGTTCAACGTCCGGATCAATGCGCCCTTCCGCCAGCTGCTGGATTCGGTGCAATCCTGGTATGACCCGCGCCGCCTGATCGAGCGCAACCTGCCGACATTGCTCGACGAGCAGAAACGTGCAGAGGAAGCGGGCCAAGCGACCGTTCAGCCCGCCGAAAGCACCACTCGTCCATGAAAGGCATGTCTATGAGCGTTGAAGCATGAAGCGGAGTTCGACCATTTGGCTGGGTGCCCGCGGGATCGTGCCGCTGGCGCTGTTGGGCGGCTGCGTGACGGTGAACGCGCCCGACAAGCCGATCGTGATCAACCTCAACATTTCGATCACCCAGGAAGTGGTCTATCGCCTCGACAACAAGGCGAAGGCCATCATCCAAGACAATCCGGGGATTTTCTGATGCGACACTTGCTTTCCACCTTCGGCATGGCGGCAGCGATTGCGGCGGGCGTGGTCGCGCCGGCCCTGGCGCAGCGCGATCCTGCCTATCAGGCCGCGCGGCAGCAGGGCAAGGTCGGCGAACAGCCCGACGGCTATCTCGGCATTGTCGGCGCGGCGACGCCCGAGCTGCAGGCGATCGTCAACAACATCAATATCCAGCGCAAGCGCCAGTACACGCAGCAGGCCGCCGCCAGCTCCACCGTGGAGCAGATGGCGTTCGTCACCGGCTGCAACCTGATCCTGCGCACCGCGCCGGGCGAGAAATACCGCGCGCCCGACGGCCGCTGGCTGACCCGCGGCGGCGACGCGCCGGTGCGCGATCCGCGCTGTCTCTGATCAGCGCCCCAGCCGCGCCGCCAGCCAGCGGGCGGCGGCGTCGGGGCTCTGCTTGTCGGCGTCGCGGTCGACCAGGTAATTGGCTTCCCGCATCCGCTCGACCGGAATGGCGCCGATCAGCGGGCGCAGCGTCGCCTGGAAACGCTGGTCGTTCGCACGCCGGGGTGCGATCAGCAGCACCGCGTCATAGCCAGGGATGGCGCCCTTGGGGTCCTTGAGCACCGCCAGGCCCTGCGCCGCAATCCGCCCGTCGGAGGAGAAGGCGGGGATCACATCGGCAGCGCCGCTGGTGAGCGCGCGGTACATGAAGGTCGGCTGATAGGGATGTGCCTCGGCGAAGCGCAGGCCATAGGCGCGCTGCACCGCCTTCCACTCCGACCGCTCGAGAAACTCGATGTCCGTCGCCAGCCGGAGCGACGGCGCCACCCGCGCGAGATCGGTGATGCTCGCAATTCCCCGACGCCGCGCGTCGTCCCCCCGCATCACAAAGGCATAGGCATTTTCGAAGCCGAGCGGCCCCAGCAGCATGACGTTGCTGGTACGCCTTGCCCAATCGGCGACGCCGCGGACGATCGCGGCGCGCGGCGGCACGTCGCTGCGGTGCATCTGGTTGGTCCAGATCGTACCCGAATAATCGACATAGACGTCGATGGCATCGCTTGCCAGCGCGCCATAGGCGACGCCCGATCCCAGTCCCTCGCGATAGCGGACGGTATAGCCCGCCGCCTCCAGCCGGGCACCGATCAGCCGGGCCAGGATATATTGCTCGGAAAAACCCTTGGCGCCGATCGTCACTACGCCGCGCGTGCTGGGCAACGCCGGCGCAAGGGCGGTCAGCGCGGCGGCGGCGAGCAGGCCGAGGCTCAGCCACACCAGCACCCGGCGGCGGTGCGCGATGCCCCATTCGGCAAGCCCGAGCAGCGCATCGACCGCCAGCGCCAGCGCGGCGGCGGCAATGCAGCCGGTCAGCACCAGCGTCCAGTTCTGCGTCTGGAGCCCGGCGAAGATCAGGTCGCCCAGGCTCGGCTGGCCCACGGTGGTGGACAGCGTCGCCGCGCCGATCGTCCAAACCGCGGCGGTGCGGATCCCGGCCATCACCACCGGCGCGACCAGCGGCGCCTCGACCAGCCACAATTTCTGCCACCGCGTCATGCCGACGCCGTCCGCCGCCTCGCGCACCGCCGGGTTCAGCGTGACCAGCCCGGTCACCGCGTTGCGGAGGATCGGCAGCAGCGCATAGAGGGTGAGGGCGAGCAGCGAGGGGAGAAAACCCAGGGCCGGGATACCCCCGCCGATCAGCGCGGAGAACCACAGCAGCAGCGGATAGAACAGCGCCAGCAGCGCAAGGCTGGGGATGGTCTGGATCAGGCTCGCCAGTCCCAGCGCCGCGCGCGCGACAATGCGGTGCCGGGCGGAGAGTACCGCCAGCGGCAGGCTGATCGCGATCCCCAGCAGCAACGCGCCGAAGGCGAGCAGCAGATGCTGCGCGAGCAAGTCGGGCACGCGGGCGAAGGCAGCGCTCATCGGGCCAGTGCCGCCAGCCGTTCGGCCTGCTCGCGCGGCACCGCGACGAGCGCATCGGCGGCCGCGCCGCCTCGACCCGCCAGCAGGTCCCGCGGGGAGGCATCGCCTACCAGCTTGCCGGCCTCCATCACCAGAATGCGATCGGCGAGGAGCAGCGCCTCGGCCATGTCGTGCGTGACCAGGATCGTGGTCAGGTCCATCGCTTCATGCAGCGCGCGGATTGCCTTGCCCAGCGCATCGCGGGTGACGGGGTCGAGCGCGCCGAAGGGCTCGTCCATCAGCAGCAATTTGGGCGCCGTCGCCAGCGCACGGGCGACGCCCACCCGCTGGCGCTGCCCGCCCGATAGCGCATCGGGCATTCGCGCCGCCATGTCCTCAGGCAGGTCGACCAGTCGCAGCAATTCGGCGACCCGGGCGGTTCGATCGCGTTCGCCGGCCAGCTTGAGCCCGATGGCGACATTCTCGCCGACGGTCAGGTGCGGGAACAGCCCGACATTCTGGAACACATAGCCGATGCGTCGGCGGAGCAGGTGCGGCGGTTCGGCATCGACGGGCATGCCGTCGATCGTCACCCGGCCCTCGCTCGGCTCGATCAGGCGGTTGATCATCTTGAGCAGGGTCGACTTGCCCGAGCCCGAGGCGCCGACCAGGGCGACGAAGCTGCCGCCGGAGATGTCGAGCGACACGCCGTCCACCGCCCGCACGCCCTTCGGATAGGATTTCCCCACGCCCTCGAAGGCGACGCTACGCAACTTGTCCGGCATCCCTCGGGCTTGTGGGCAATCTCGCGGCAAAGGTCAAAGGCCGTCGCTGCCGCGCGCGATCAGGCGAGGGTGCGGCGATAGAAGTCGAGCGTCAGCTGCATCGCCTGGAGGAACAGCGCGGGATCGTAGCGGGAGCCCTCGTCGCGGAGGAAGGCATGCTGGGCGTTGAACTCGTGCCAGGCATAGGCCGCGCCGACATCCTCCAGCCGCGCCCGGATCGCCTCGCGCCCGGCGAACGGAATATGCGGATCCTGTCGGCCCCAGACGAGGAGCAGCTCGGCCTTCAGCTCCGCCATCCGTGCCAGGCTGTCGTCGCTGCGGCCCTCGCCCAAGCTGCCCGAGTGGATGTCGGTAGGGTAGAAGCAGGCGCCGGCCGACACGCGAGGGTCGAGTGCGGCGCGATAGGCGAGGTGCCCGCCAAGACACACCCCGAAGGTGCCGAGCTTGCCGGTGCACGCCGGGTGTCCGGCAAGGACCGTCAGCGCGGCGGCGGCGTCCGCGTCGAACGCTGCGACGGGCTTGGTGACCTTCAGCGCGTTGCCGCGTTCGGTGCCGGCGGGATCATAGGCGAGCACCGTGCCGGCCGGCTCATATTCGTGATAGACCTCCGGCACCGCGACGAGCAGGCCATTGCCGGCCAGCATTGTCGCCAGCCGCCGGATCGGCGCGGTGACTTGATAGATTTCGGAAAAGAGCAGCACGCCGGGGAAGCGACCCTCTACCGCCGGACGGAACAGATGCACCCGCATCGGGCCGCTGCCGGACACCTCGACATCCAGTGTCTCGTCGCTGCGGATGATCATGGGCTGCTCCCTTCTGCCGGTGTCTCACCCGCGGCTTTAGCGCCGATCGCGCGGCGGGGAAGGGGCGCTATCCACAGATTCGTCGGCGCCCCCGCTGGACAGCGCGGCGCCCGCCCGAATAGCGGCAGGCACATGCCAGTCATTGCTACCATCATGAATTCGAACACCGGCGAACCCATCCAGAAGATGACGTTCGGCCGCATGCCCAAGCCCTGGGCGTCCTTCACCCTTTCGAACGGCGAGCTCGTGCAGGCCAGCCGCGTCGATATCGGCAAGCCTGCACCGGGCAAGGTCGTCGTGCCGGTCCATGTCTGGGTCGCGCCCAAGAAGACGGACCGGCAGGACGATTAAAGCCAGCCGCCCCTAGAGCCAGCCACCTCTAAAGCCAGCGCGCTGCAGCCCGCGACGGATATGCGGGTTGCGGCGCATCACCTCCCACACCATGCCGCTGCGGAGATTCTCGATCATCAGCAGGATCGGTCCCTGATCGATGCCGAGATGGTCATTGTCGACCCAGCCGATGCCGGGCACGATCTTGCCGTGCTTGAGCGGCTCGGTCGTACGGGTGAGGGTGGGGTTGAAGCTGTCGAGGAAGCCGTAGCGGCCATAGATGCCGCGGCCATAACGGGCATGCATCGTCGCCACCGCGCGGCCGGCCAGTTCCGGCTCGAACGCGATCGAGGCCGCCGCCGCCGTCGGCGCCAGCGTGCCGTCGTCGCGATCGTCGGGCCCGCGCGCCGAATAGCTGAAGAATTCGCGCTCGCGCCCCGCGATGCGCTGTCGGAAGTCGCCAGGCCCGTCACAGGCGGTCAGCCCCCACACGTCCTCGCCATAGCCGGTCCAGCCGCCGGGATTGGCGATCGCATAGTTGCGCTGCGCCCGCACCGCGCGGCGGCTGTTCTCGAAATAATCGATGCCCTTGGCGGCCATGTACCCGTCGCGGATGCCGCGGAAATCGATCCAGCAATGGCTATACTGGTGGATGAACAGCGGCGCGAAATGGAGGTGCGGTTCGCCCCATTTGTCGCTCCACTGCGCGTCGAACCGCGCGGTCCAGGCACTCCAGGTCTCGGGCGGCAGCGGTTGGCTGGGGGAGCCTAGCGCCAGCACGTAGAGCAGCAGCCCTTCGTTGTAGATGTTCCAGTCCGAAGGGATGAACCCGCTCTCCGGGTGCCAGCCCATCGAGACGAAGGGCGCACGCGGGGTGATCCAGGTCCAGTCGACCGCGGCATAGAGCTGATCGGCGAGGCTGCGGATCTCGGCCTCCTGCGGATCGTCGGCGTCGAACCAGCTCTGCGCGAACAGCACGCCGCCCAGCAGCAGCGCGGTGTCGATCGTCGACAGCTCGGCGCGGGCGAAGCGGCGGCCCTTGGTGACGCCGAGAAAATGGTAGAAGAAGCCCTTATAGCCGCTGGCGTCGCTCTGCCCGTCGCCCTGCGGCGCGGTGGCGAAGAAGCGCAGCGTGGCGAGCGTGCGGATGCGTGCCTGGTCGCGCGTGATCCAGCCGTTGGTGACGCCGATCGGATAGGCGGTGAGCGCGAAGCCGACCGCGGCGATCGAGGCGAAGGAGGGGGTGGGCCAGCGATCGGGGGCAAGGCCGGTCTCGGGATCGGTAGTGTCCCAGAAATAGCGGAAGGTGCGTTCCTGCAGGTCGCGGATCAGCGGGTCTGCGCCCGGTGCGGGGCCGGTGCCGCCGATACGCGCGCCCGGCGTGGTGCACGCCCCGGCGAGGCCCGCCAGCGCCACCGCGCCGGAGCCGAGCAGTTGCCTGCGGTCGATCATGATGGAGTCCTGAACAAAAAAGAGGGGCGGGGTGGTGATGCGCCCCGCCCCCGAGGGGGGATCAGAAGGAGTAGCCGACCGACAGCTTGACGGTGCGCGGCGGATTGCCGCCGACGCTGTAGCCGACCTGGCGGCCCCAATCCGGCGACGTCGGGTTGTTGTTGAAGTCGACGAAGTTCCAGTCGTCGAACACGTTCAGCACGTCGACGCGGAAGCGCAGGCGGGTCTGGTCGCTGATGAAGCGGATCGGCACATATTTGGTCACCGCCAGATCGATCTGGCGACGGCCCCAGCCGCCGCCGGTGCCATCGGTGAAGCGGCCGACCAGGACGCGCTCGAACGGGTCCGCCCGGTCGATGAACCCCTTCTGGTACGCCGCGGACTCGACCTGCAGCTTGGACGAGAGGGCGATGCCGAGCGGCAGGTCCACGCTGCCGGCGATGACCAGCCGGTGCCGCGGCACGCCCGACGACCGCAGCGTCGGATAGTCGCTGATCGACGGATAATCGAGCGAGAAGGTCTCACCGAACTGGCGGTTCTCGCTGGCCTCGGTGAATGTGTACGTCGCGTCGATGCTCCAGGGCGAAGCCTGTGTGTAGGTCTTGGTGACCTTGAAATAGGCCGAATCCGACGCGGTGCGCAGCCCGTTGGTGCCCAGAATGATCGCGCCATAGCCCGGGGGCGGATCGCCAAACGGCGCCGACGGCGTGTCGGTCGCGCTTGCCGGATCGTTGAAGAAGAAGCTGCCGTCGCGGCGGCGATTGCCGAGCAGGAAGACGAAGCCGTTCTTGCTGGTGACGTGGGTGTAGCCGACTTCCAGACCGACCAGATCGAACCGGCCGCGCAGCCCCAGGCTGAACTGGTCCGAATAGGGGACCTTGAGATTGTTGTTGAGGAAGCGGAACTCGCGGCCGCCGCCGGTGGTGCCGGCGAGCAGCTGCTGGCGACCTTCGGCGGTGAGGTAGATCGGGTTCCAGGCGACGCAGGTCGTCGACGGGGTGCAGGGGTTCTGCGAATCCGCGCCGATGAAGTTGAAGCTGCGGGTGGGGAACGCGCCCTGGCTCAGTTCCTGCTGGAGGAAGTCGAACTGGTTGCGATCGTACGACCGGCCATACCCGCCGAACAGCGCGAAGCGCCCGGCTTCATCGAAGCGATAGGTGAAGCCGAGCCGCGGCTGCCAGGCGCCGGTGAACGCCTTACGGTTGCGGCCGTTGGAGATATAGTCGTTGATGTCGTAATCTGCGTTGACGAGGTTGGGATAGTTCGCCGGCGACACCGCCGTGATGTTCTCCTGCGTCGTCACGAAATCCAGATAGGCGGGCGTCCGCTCATAATCCCAGCGCAGGCCGAGGTTGAGGGTGAGGCGCGAGGTCACGTCCCAGTCGTCCTGCGCATAAATGCCCAGCTGGAAGTTGTTCGAGCGAACGTCCGTAGAGCCCGAGGCGGAGGCGGCGCCGAACTCCACGCGATAGGGGATCGTGTCGTTGAAACCCGTCTGGCTGAACGCGTTGACGTCATAGGTGTAGAGCGGGTTGGTCAAATTCTGCTCGAGCGAGCGCAGCTTGATCCAGCTCGCCTTGGCGCCGACCTTGATGGTGTGCCCGTCGAAGCCGGTCCAGGTGAAGTCGTCCTGGACGGTCCAGCCCTTCTGGCCCTTGTCCTGCTGGTTGCTGCCCGCGCCGAAGCGCAGCAGCGCGAAGCGGCTGCGGGCGCCGTTGGCGACGGGGGTCGCCTGGAACAGCGTCGTGATGCCGCTGGTCGCCGGGGTCGGCGCCCAGCGCGTGTCCTGGTAGGAGACGCGCGCGTCGTTGATCCAGTTGTCCTCGCTGCGCTGCCAGCGTCCCATGAAGCGCTTTTCCTCGACCTTGTTCAGCGTCGCGGTGCTGGAAGCGGCCACGCCCGTCGAGATCTGGACTCCGGATTCCTTGCGGTACTTGCCGGTCAGTTCGATCAGATCCTTCTCGCTCGGCTCGAAGTCGAGCTTGCCGAAGTAGAGATCCTCGTTGAAGCGCTGAGAGAAGCTGCCGAAATATTGCTGATACTGCTGCGGCAGCGTGCTCGGCGCGATGCCGTTGTCCGGCCGCACGTCATAGGGGCTGTCGATCCGCTTGCCTTCGTAGGTCACGAAGAAATGCGCTCGATCCTTGATGATCGGTCCCCCCAGCGCGAGCCCGAACTGCTTGTTGTTCGAATTCACCTTGTCGAGCTTGGTCGGAAACAGCTCGCTCGGCCGGCGCGAGCGCAGGTCCTGATTGGTATAGTCGATGAAGCCTTCGCCGTGGAACTCGTTGGTGCCCGACTTGGTGGCGGCGGTGATCGCCACCGAGCTGACCTGGTCGAACTCCGCCTTGTAGTTGGACGAGAGCACCTGATACTCGCCGATCGCGAGCTGCGGGAAGGGGTTGCCCGCCGAGCTGTCCTGGCCGGTGATGCCGTTCTTGAGGACATAGTCCTTCTGGCTGACGCCGTCGATGAACACGTTCACCGTGTTGCTGTTCTGCGCGCCGCCCTGGATGCGCGATTCGCCGTTGGCGCTTTCGATGAACCGCACGCCCGGCGCCAGATCGGCGAAGGCGAGGAAGTTGCGGTTGTTCTGCGGCAGCTGCTCGATCAGCCGCTGGGTGATGTTGATGCCGACCTGGCCGCCGTCCAGCGAGCGGATGCGGTTGCCGGTGACGACGATCTCGTCGCCCGCCGGCGCTGCCGTGTCGCCGCCCTCGGCCGCTGCGCCCGCGTCGGGCGCCGGGCTGCTGACGGTGGTGAGATCGAGGTCGAGGCCGGCATTCTGGCCGACGCGCAGCGTGAATGCATCCGAATTGCGCACGCCCGTCTGCAGCTTGATCTCGAGCCGATAGGTGCCCGGGCGCAGCGAGGCGAAATTGTAGCTGCCATCGGCGCCGACGGTCGCGCTGCGACGGATGCCGGTCGACACTTCGATCGCGGTCACTTCGGTCACCGGGTTGTTCGCCGGCGTGGTGATCGTGCCGCGCAGCGAGGCCTGGCCGACCTGGGCCATGGCGGGGGCAGGGGCGAGCAGGGCACCGCTGCCCAGCACGGTCATCGTCAGCAATGCGGATCGCAATACCAGCTTGTTCATGGTCACTCTCTATCTCCCCGGCGGATCGGGTTTTCTGTTGTTGTTTTCGTGGGTTGGCGGGTGGACTCCCGCGCGATGACGATCGGCGCGCGCCATTCGAGCGTGTCCTCGGCGGCGCCGTCGATCAGTCCGGCGAGGCGCACCACGGCGCGCGCGCCGAATTCGGCAATGTCGATGCTGGCGGTGGTGAGCGCCGGCGAGATCAGGCGGGTGAGCGGGATGTTGTCGAACCCCGCCACCGCGATCTGCTCGGGTACCGCAACGCCGGCCCGCTTCAGTGCCATCAGCGCGCCCACCGCCATCATGTCGTTGGCGGCGAACACCGCGTCATACTCGGCATGCTCGGCCTGCAGCGTGGCGATCGCGGCGGTGCCGGAGTCCTCGTTGAAGTCGCCTTGCAACACGCGCAGTTCCAGCCCCAGCCGGGCGCAGGCGTCGCGGGTGCCGCGCAGACGCTCGCGCGCGTCGATATTGGCCTCGGGCCCGGCGATATGGACGATCCGCCGGCAGCCCCCTGCCGCGAGATGCTCGATCACCGCCACTGCTCCGGCAACGTTGTCTACGCGCAGCTCCGGGCGCACACCCTCGTGCGGAGCGCAGTTGACCAGTACCGACGGCATCGAGCGGGGCAGATGCGCGAACAGCTCGTCCGAGGTGATCTGCGGCGCCATCACCACCAGCCCGTCGACCCGGCCGCGCATGGCGTGGAGCGCGGTGACGCCGCGATCGGCCTCGCCGTGCATCACCATCAGCAGCAGGTGCAGACCCAGTTCGGACGCCTGACGATCCATGCCGCGCAGCAGTTCGGAGAAGAATTCGCCGTGCAGATCGGGAACGACGACGCCGATCGTGGAGGAGCGGGCAAGGCTGAGGTTGCGGGCACCGGCATGCGGGACATAGCCGAGCCGCGCCGCAACATCGCGAATGTGATCGCGGAGTTCGGGGCGGATGTTGGTGGCGCCGTTCAGCGCACGCGACACCGACGCCACGGACACCGACGCTTCCCGCGCGACATCACGGATCGTTGCGTTCGGCATGGCGTGGTTGCGTCCCCTCCTTCATCGCGGTTGAAACCGCTCGTTTTGTTGCTGGCGGTCTGAAGCTCTTGATGTAACCGGTTACATCAAGCAATAGCGGGTTGCAAGATTGATGATGCAGCGGCTGGAGTTGAGGCCGCGCCATGGGAGGAAACGCGTGAACGACGGCCAGATTTCGAGGCGTGCGGTGTTGATCGGGGCGAGCGCGGCGGCGGCCTGGGCGGCGAGCCCGGCGCGCGCGATGCTGCTCCAGGCGGGCGCCAAGAAGCTGCCCGCTGGGGTCGAGTCGCTGCTCGCCAAGATGACCATCGAGGAAAAGGCCGGGCAGCTGACCCTGATGGCCGCCGCCTGGTCGGGCGGCGCGGCGGTGACGCTCAATCCGGCGGGGGCTTCGTCCAACTTCGACGGCCAGCTGGCGGAGGTGCGCGCCGGACGCCTGACCGGCGTGTTCAACGGCAATGGCGCGGCGATGGCCAAGCGGATGCAGACCGTGGCGACGCGTGAATCGCGGCTCAAGATCCCGCTGCTGTTCGCCGCCGACGTGATCCATGGCTTCCGCACCGTCTTCCCGGTGCCGATGGGCGAGGCGGCGAGCTTCGACCCCAATCTGGCCGAGCGCACCGCCCGAGTCGCCGCCGTCGAGGCGGCAGCGGCGGGCATCGACTGGACCTTCGCGCCGATGGTCGACATCACCCGCGACGCGCGCTGGGGCCGCAGCGTGGAAGGGGCGGGTGAGGACGTGCTGCTCGGCAAGCTGATCGCAGCGGCGCGGGTGCGGGGCTTCCAGGGCGCCAAGGGGCTGGAGGCGGCTGACGCCGTTGCCGCCTGCGCAAAGCATTTTGCCGCCTATGGCGCCGTCGAGGCCGGGCTGGACTATAACACCGTCGACATTTCCGAACGGACGCTGCGCGAAACCTATTTCCCGCCGTTCGAGGCGGCGCTCGCGGCGGGCGCGCCGACCGTGATGGCGTCCTTCAACGAGCTGTCGGGCATCCCTGCGACTGCCAACGAATGGCTGCTGACCGACATTCTCCGGCGGGAATGGGGCTTCGACGGGCTGGTGGTCTCCGACTATACCGCCGACGAGGAACTCATCGCGCACGGCTTCGCCGCCGATGCGCGCGAGGCGACCAAGCTCGCGTTCCTGGCCGGTGTCGACATGAGCATGCAAAGCGGCTTCTACATCAAGCACCTGCCCGACCTGGTCGCCAAGGGCGAAGTACCGATGGCGCGGCTGGACGAGGCGGTGCGCCGGGTGCTGGCGCTGAAGGTGCAGCTTGGCCTGTTCGACGATCCGTTCCGCCGCATCGATCCCGCGCGGGAGAAGGCGCGGGTCCGCACCCGTGCAAACCTCGCGCTGGCCCGCGAGGCGGGATCGCGCTCGATTGTGATGCTCAAGAACGAGGGCCAGCTGCTGCCGCTGCCCCGCGCGGGCAAGAAGATCGCGCTGATCGGTCCCTTCGCCAGCGGGCTGCACGATCTGATCGGCACCTGGAATGTCTACGGCACCGACAATGAAGCAGTGGATCTGGCGACCGGCGTGAAGGCGCTGGTGCAGGATCCGGCGCTGGTGAGCGTTACCGAAGGGGCCGGGCTGGACGGCCCCATCGCCGGCGGGATCGAGGCGGCGGTGGCCGCAGCGAAGGCGGCGGACATCGTGGTCCTGGCGGTGGGCGAGCATGCCCGCATGTCCGGCGAGGCGCAGTCGCGCTCGGCCATCGTCGTGCCGCCGGCGCAGATGGCGCTGGCCGAGGCGGTCGCCGCCACGGGCAAGCCGATGGTGGTGCTGCTCCGCAACGGTCGGGCGCTGGCGCTGGAGGGGGCGGTGCTCAAGGCCCCCGCAATCTTGGTCACCTGGTTCCTGGGCTCGCAGGACGGGCCGGCGATCGCGGACGTGCTGTTCGGCGCGGTCGGGCCTTCGGCGCGTCTGCCGGTATCCTTCCCGCAGGCGACGGGGCAGGAGCCCTATCATTACGACCACAAGCCCACCGGCCGCCCCAACCCGGCAGGGCCGCTGCAGGAATACAAGACGCACTACCGCGAGTTCCCGAACAATGCGCTGTTTCCGTTCGGCCATGGCCTGACCTATGGCGAGATCGGTTATGGCGAGCTCGACCTGGGCGGCGGCAAGCTGACGGCGGACGGCAAGCTGACCGTCGCCGCCACGATCACCAACAGCGGAACGCGCGCGGCCGAAGAGGTGGTGCAGCTCTATATTCGCGACGTGGCGGCAAGCGTTACCCGCCCGGTTCGCGAGCTGAAGGCGTTCCGCCGCGTCGCGCTCAAGCCCGGCGAGCGCAAGCGGGTGACCTTCACGCTCACCCGCGCCGACCTGCTGTTCATCGGCCGGGCGTTGAAGCCCACCGTGGAGCCGGGGACGTTCCAGCTTTGGATCGCACCGTCTGCCGAAGCCGAAGGCGTGTCGGGCACGTTCGAGCTGATCTGACGGCTATTGCAAAGCAATAGCGGCCTCCGCCCATAGGGCGGAGGCCTCAGGTGGCCAAGTCGGCCAACGTGTTCTTGCGCAGGGGCAAAGCGAGGATTGCGGCCAGCGCTGCCAGCAGCAGCAGCGCGGGGCCGGCCAGCATCAGCCAGCGGATCGCGGCGAGGCTCGTCGCGGTCTGCGGTGCGCCCGCGACGAATCCGCTCGCCTGGTAGATCGCGCCGATCGCGAACCCTGCGGCGGCCAGTGCGGCCTTCTGGGCCAGGGCAAAGGCGCCGAAGGCGATCGCCTCCACCCGAACGCCGGTGCGTGCCGCGCCCCAGTCGACGCAGTCCGGCAGCAATGTCCACGCCGCCAGTCCGAAACCGGCAAAGGCGACCTGCATGCATAGCAGGAACAGGGTCGCCGCGGCGACGCCGGGGGCCGGCAGCAGCACGAACGCGGCGGGCAGGGCGAGCGCCAGTCCGCAGGCCGCCAGCCACGCGGCCCGTGCGCCCGCGCGCCGCGCCGCGATGGTCCAGAGCGGCGTCGCGATCAGGCTGGCGAAGGCCATCGCCGCCAGCGCACGCGGACCCGCCGGATCATCCGCCAGCACATAGCGGAAGAAGTAGAGCACCGACTGGGTTGTGAGCGCCGCCGCCGCCGCGCCCGCCGCCGCGGCGAGGTTCAGCGCGACGAACGCCCGGTTTCGTGCCAGCAGGGCCAATGCGGGGCCGATCCGGGGTGCGACCGCGATCGTTGGCGGCGGGCGTCGCTCGGGCACCCGCAAGGCGATCGCCAGCAGCAGCGGCACGCCGAGCAGCGCCAGCAGCGCGCTGGCCGCCGCATAGCCGCCCATCACCTGCACGAGCTGCGGGAAGATCCCCGCCACGAAGGTTGCGGCGACGGCGCCGAAGATCATTCGCAACCCGGCGAGCAGCGATCGCTCCGCGCTGGTGCCGGCGAGCCGCGTGGTCCAGGCGGCATAGGGGATGTTGGTGAAGGCATAGAGCGTGCGGAAGCCGAGCTGCGCCACCAGCGCCCATGGCCAGGCGCCCGCCGGCGCGGCGAACATCGCGACGAACGCCAGCCCCAGCGGCAGCGCGCCCCAACCGATCAGCCAGCGATAGGGCCGCCGCATCCGCTCGGCCACCACGCCCGCCGCAAAATCCGCGGCACCGTCCCACGCCGCGCCGATCAGGAACAGCGTGCCGGCCAGCGCGGGCGCCAGCCGCAGCGTGTCGATATAGAAAAACAGCAGGTAGAGGTTCACCGCCTGCCAGTAGAGGTTGAACGCGAAGTCTCCGGCGCCGAACAGCAGCAGGGCCGCCCGGGGCGCCGTCGCGGGCATATCGTTCATCGGGGCGGGGCAACCGGTGGCATTGCCGCTGTCTTAGCGGCCGCCGCGCGGCTGTCCACGCGCCGTTCAGAAGAAGCGGGGGATCGGCCCGCGCTGCGGCGTCTGGTCGGGCAGGTCGACGCCGATGCCGTCGGCATAGCACCAGCCCCAGCCTTCGGGTGGGTCATAGCCTTCCATGATCGCGTGGCCGGTTTCATGAAAATGCGCGGTGGCGTGGCGGTTGGGGGACTGGTCGCAGCAGCCGACATGGCCGCATGCGCGGCAAAGGCGCAGATGCACCCACCAGCTGCCGCGCTTCAGGCATTCCTCGCACCCCTGCGCGCTCGGCGTTACCGTGCGGACGGTTTCGGCATTCATGTGGGTGCAGCGGGGCATCGCGATCTCCTCCGCCGCGGGTGTAGCAGCGCGGCGGCGGTGGTGCGCCTGTACCTGTGGATGGGGATACGAAAAAAAGGAGCCGCAGCGATCGCCGCGGCTCCTCTCCCGGTGCGACATCGCCGGTGTCAGCGGCGGGCGTCGAGGCTCCAGCCCCCGGCGCCGAACGCGACGATCTGGAGCAGCCCGCCGGCCATCGCGACATTCTTGAAGAAGTGGATGAACTGGTTCTGGTCGCCCAGCGCCGCGTGGAAGGCGAAGGCGGTGGCGAGCGAGAAGGCAGCGAGCACCGCGGCAACGGCACGGATGCGATAGCCCAGGATGAGTGCCGCACCGCCGCCCAGTTCGACGAGCAGCGCGATGGCAAAGCCCAGTTGCGGCAGCGGCAGGCCGGACGCGGCGATATAGCCGATCGTGGCGGCGGGCGCGGCGAGCTTGGACAAGCCGCTCAACAGGAAGATGGCGGCGATGCCGATGCGGCCAACCAGCGGCAGGGCCGATTGAACCTTGGTAGGGGTCGCAGCGGTAGCGAACGGTAGGGTAGCCATGATGTGTCTCCAGTGATCGGCGGGGACCAATCTGCCTCGCCTCGTGACGGAGAGATGCGCGTTGTTGCTCGGTTCAGGGAGTGAAATAAATCTGCGCGGAATGTTCGATGAACTGGAAAAGCGTCTTTTCCACAATCTCGAACGAAATCGCCAAGACTATCCCGCTGATCCGAATATTTGCTCCGCGGTACAAGGTGCCCAACGCAGGAGGTTCCAATGGATCGTTCAACCCAGCCCGTATTGAGCCAGACCGAATGGGCGGCGGTCTCCGTCGCTTTCCAGGATGCCGCCGCTTGCGGCTGCGCGGCCGCTTCCGCGACAGCGCGCCCGTCGCTGCTGGGCCGCGTCTCCGATGCGCTGTTCGGGTCGCGCCGGCCGACGCCGCTCGCCGATCCCCGATTGGAGGCGATCCGCGCGTTCGTCTGCACCACCCGGCGGCAGCGCAAGCCTGCGGAGAACCTTGTCCCGGTGCTGGCCGATCACGGCTTCAACCCCGCGCAGATCGAAGCGATCGCGCTGCTCGCGATCTGAGGCGCGCGACATGGCCCACGCAACCGCGCATATCGGCCCGGATCTCCTGGAGACGCACCTCCAGGCCGGCCATCACCCGCTGCTGGCAGACGAACCCCCGAGCAACGGCGGCCAGGATGCCGGTCCGGCGCCTTACGACCTGCTGCTCGCCGCGCTGGGCGCCTGCACGGCCATGACGCTGCGCATGTACGCCGATCGCAAGGGCTGGCGGATCGACGCCCTGGATGTCGATCTGCGCATCCTTGGCACGCCCGAGGTCCGACATATCCGCCGCGTGCTGCGCATCGCCGGGCCGGACGAGGCTGCCCGCATCCGGCTTGCCGAAATCGCCGAGCGCACGCCCGTGACGCTGACCCTGAAGCAGGGTATCGCAATCCAGACCCACTTGGCGGAGCAGGCGGCATGACGACGGAACGCGCACTGGATGCGATTGCCCGCGATACCGGCGCGGGCAAGTTTCAGGTGGCGGTGCAGGTTGCGGGCGTCGCGCTGGTGCTCGACGAACCCGCGTCGGTCGGCGGTCTGGGATCCGGTCCGACGCCGTATCAGATGCTCGCCTCGGCGCTGGCGGCCTGCACGACGATGACGCTGCGCGTGTACGCGGTGCAGAAGGGCTGGCCGGTCACCGGCATCCGGACGCTGGCGGGCCATCAGCGCCAGGTGGGCATGGTTCCCGCCGACCTGTTCACCCGCCGGATCGAGATCGAGGGCGATCTGGATCCGGACCAGCGCGCGCGGATGCTGGAGATCGCCGATCGCTGCCCGGTGCACCGTACCCTGACCGGCGGTGCGCGGGTGGAAACCGAACTCGCTGACGCCATCGCGCCGACCGAGCCGGCCGCCGCCCACGCCGCCGATCTGGAGCATGCAGTCCGCGACGACTGACACATGTGTGTGTCGAAACATTTCTGATGCGACATCGTTGGGCCCTCCACAACATCGGGGGACGACATGGTTCGAGCTGCATGCATATCCGGGCTCGTTGCCGCGCTGCTCGCGGCGGACAATGCGCTGGCAGACGACGATCCCCGCTTCTGCCCGACCCGGCCGAGCATCGGGGGATCGAGCTGCACCACCGAGCCGGGCCGCGTTCATGTCGAGACCTCGTTCCTCGACTGGCAGCGGGACGACCGTGCGCAGGAGCGGGAGGATCAGATCCTCGCCGCCGATCTGCTGGTGCGGGTGGGCGTGGCGTCGAAGACCGAGGTTCAGGTCGGCTGGACGGGCTATGGCCGCGCGCGAACCCGCGACAAGGCCGGCGGCACGATGGAGACGGTGCGTTCGAGCGGCGACCTGCGTTTTGCCCTTCGCCAGCATCTTGCGGGAGAAAAGGGCAAGCCCTTCTCGGCGGGCATCGAAGGTTTCGTGACCGCACCGACCGGCAAGGCTCCGATCGGCGACGGCACCTGGTCCGCCGGCGCGATCGTGCCGGTGCAATATGATCTTACCGAGAAGCTGGCGGTTTCCTTCACGGGCGAGGCCGACGCCGCCGCCGACGACAGCGGGCAGGGGCGGCACCTCGCCTATAGCGGCATCACCAGCCTGCGCTACAAGCTGAGCGAAAGGGTGACGACCACCGCAGAGGTCTTTCTGGAGCGGGACAACGATCCCGCGGGCCACGAAACCCATGCGCTGGCCGCGCTCTCTACCGCATGGAAGCCGACCAAGGTGCTGCAGCTCGACGTGCTGGCCGTGGCGGGGCTCAATCACCGCTCGCCGGACGTCCGGCTGGTAGCGGGCGGGGCGGTTCTGTTCTGACCTGCCGGAGGCGACCGAATCATTTGCCCGGTGAAGGCCGCCTCGCGCGTCTGTCCTCGACGCACGCCGAGAGCGCCTGTTGGGAGCGCGCGCCGCCGCGCACGCATGTATCGAGAATGGTGCAGATCGTGGCGACAGCCGATGCATTCTGCTGCCGGTCCCTGGCGCCGCAATAGACAAGCGCCGCGCCGCGCAGCCGGTAATCGATCTTGGTCGCAAGCGGCCGGGCACCGGTGACAATGATTTCCGACTGCTCCTGCAGGGCGGAGGGTGGGGAGGGAAGTCCAGCCGAAGCCATTGCCATGATCAGAAGCGTCTCCGCCGGCATCATCGGTCGCGGATCTCAGCCGGTCAGCCATTCGAGGGCCGCGTCGATATCCGAGAAGAACGCCACGCCCTCGCGCGAGGTCAGCCGTTTCGCCTGCAGGCGCGCGAGGCTCTTCGCGGTGACGAAGGCCAGCTTGCGCGACCGGATGTCCTCGCTGCCCACCAGCCTGGAGAATTCCTCTACGCGCTCCTGGCTCTGAATGTCCATCTGGCGAATGTCGCACAGGGTAACGTGCGTATTGGGCGGGCAGGAAAGCGATGCGATCGCCCGGACCAGCTCCGCCCGCAGCTGCTGGATCGTCGCGCTGGCAAAGAAGCCGCCCATCGTCAGGCGGATCAGCTTGGCGCCTTGTTCGGGTGAGACGACGAACCAACCCTGCATCATCGCATCGCCCTCCATGTCTGTCTTGTCGCGCAAGGATCTGATCATGCCATCCGGCGGTCAAGACATGGTAGGTCGCCGGGGCCTTTTGACTAAACCTCGCCCAACTGCTCGAGATCCGCATCTCCCTGTCCGGCATCGACGAACCGCGCGCGCAGCCACGACGCGGCGGGTCCCGGCGGGGCGTCGCGCCGCCAGATCGCGCTGAAGCGGTACATGCCGCCCGGGCTCTCCGGCATGGCGAGGCGTACCAGCGTACCTGCGACGAGGTCCGGTGCGATCAGCGGCAGCGGCATATTGCCCCAGCCGATCCCCTCCCGGAGCAGCGCGTGCTTGGCGCCGAGGTCGGCGAGCCGCCAGGTCCGCGGGCTCATCACCGCGAAGTCGCGACCGGCGGTGAGCGGCGAGCGGTCGGAAAGCACCAGCTGGACATGGTCGCGCCCCGCGCCGGGCGGGATCGGGTTCATCCGGCCGAGCGGATGGTCGGGGGCCGCTACCGGCACCATCGGCACCGACCCGGCCGCTTCGCATTCGATGCCGTTCATCCCCTGCGCCAGCGGCCCGGAGATGCCGAGCACCGCCTTGCCGTCCAGCACCAGGCTGGTGATCGCGCCGAGCGCCTCGACGTGCAGGCGCAGCGTCACGGTCGGGAATTCGGCGCGGAAGGCGCGCAGCACCTCGCCGAGCCGGCGGGTCGGCAGCATCACGTCGACGGCGAGGTTCACCTCCGCCTCCAGCCCGTCGAGCAGGCCCTTCACCTTGGCGCGCAGCCCGTCGATGCCCTGCGCCACCGTCCGCGCCTCGGCCAGCACCGCTTCGCCGGCGCTGGTGAGGCGGGGCTTCTTGGTGCCCTCGCGGTCGAACAGCAGCACGCCCAGCTGCGCCTCGAGATTGGCGATGCCGTAGCTGATCACCGACACGGCGCGGTTGAGCTGCCGCCCGGCGCCCGCGAAGCTGCCGCTGTCCACCACGGCGAGGAAGATGCGGAGTTGGTCGAAGGTGGGCGTGCCCGGGTTTGACATTTCGATTTCCTGGAACGTTTCGCTCCAACTTATCCCACTGATTGGAGAAGTCGAGCCCGCCTATATCCCGGCCATCGAAACGGCGCCGCAGCCCGGCGCGCCCCCGCAGGGAGACCTAGGATGATCGAACTTCGCCCCTTTTCCAGCCTTGGCGGTGCCAACCATGGCTGGCTCGATGCCAAGCACCATTTCTCCTTCGCCAACTATTATGATCCGGCCCGCACCAGCTGGGGCAATCTGCGCGTGTGGAACGACGACACGATCGCGCCGCAGACCGGCTTTCCGCCGCACCCGCACCGCGACATGGAGATCATCACCTATGTCCGCGAGGGCGCGATCACCCACCAGGACAATCTGGGCAATCACGGCCGCACCGTGGCCGGCGACGTGCAGGTGATGTCGGCAGGCACGGGCATTGCGCACTCCGAATATAATCGCGAGGACGAGACCACCCGCATCTTCCAGATCTGGATCCAGCCGACCCGCGGCGGCGAGAAGCCGAGCTGGGGCACGCGCCCCTTCCCCAAGACCGACCGCGCCGGCCAGTTCGTGGTGCTGGCCAGCGGTTTCGAGGGCGACGGCGACGCGCTGCCGATCCGCACCGATGCCCGGGTCGTGGGCGCGACCCTGCGTGCCGGCGAGACGGCGGAATACACGCTGGGCAGCGATCGCCGCGCCTATCTGGTGCCTGCCACCGGCGCGGTGGAGATCGACGGCGTGCGGGTGAACGCCCGTGACGGCGCCGCGATCAAGGACGTCGAGCGCGTGAAGATCACCGCGATCGAGGATAGCGAGATCGTGATGGTCGACGCGGCCTGAGGCGGGGAAGGGGGGGCAGCGCCTCCCCCTTCTGCTGCTCCATCGGAACTGCCCTTCCCATGGCCGGGGTGCCCCTCCGGCAAAGCCCCTCTTGCGCTGCGCAGCCGGAGCGCCGATGTAGTCGCGGGCAATACAACAACCACGAGATCATCCCACATGCATCCGCTTTCCGGTCAGATGACCATCGATCCCGTTACCGGCGCACTCGTTCCTATCGTCATCGAGCAGTCGAGCCGCGGCGAGCGCAGCTTCGACATCTATTCGCGCCTGCTGCGGGAGCGGATCGTGTTCGTCACCGGCCAGGTGGAAGACCATATGGCCTCGCTGATCACCGCCCAGCTGCTGTTCCTCGAATCGGAAAATCCGAAGAAGGACATCTGGATGTACATCAACTCGCCGGGCGGCGTCGTCACGGCGGGGATGGCGATTCACGACACGATGCAGTATATCCGTCCGCGCGTCGGCACGGTGTGCATCGGCCAGGCGGCGTCGATGGGCTCGTTCCTGCTGGCGTCGGGCGAGCCCGGGCTGCGCGTGGCGCTGACCAACGCCCGCATCATGCTCCACCAGCCTTCGGGGGGGGCGCAGGGCATGGCGTCGGACATCGAGATCCAGGCCAAGGAAATTCTGCGAATCCGCGCGCGCATGAACGCGCTGTATTCGAAGTATACCGGCCAGCCGATCGAGAAGATCGAGACGACGATGGACCGCGACTCGTTCTTCGAAGCCGAGGAGGCCAAGGCCTTCGGCATCGTCGACGAGGTGTACGAGAAGCGCCCGGTGCCGAGCGAGGATGCGGCAGCGGCTAATTAACACTATATCCCTATCCTCGGCCGCCTGACGATTCCCGGTGCATGGAACCGTCGGGCGGGCGGGGGCGATTATGGATTGCCGGAATTTCGCCTGCGTGTAGGATGGCAGGCGAGCGTTACGCGCCCGAGGCGCGAAGGATGGATTGAATGACCAAGCTCAGCGGCGGTGACTCGAAGAGCACGCTCTATTGCTCCTTCTGCGGCAAGAGCCAGCACGAGGTGCGCAAGCTCATCGCCGGCCCGACCGTGTTCATCTGCGATGAGTGCGTCGAGCTGTGCAACGACATCATCCGTGAGGAAACCAAGTCCTCGCTGGTGTCCAAGAAGGACGGGGGCGTCCCCTCGCCGCAGGAAATCTGCGACGTGCTCGACGATTACGTCATCGGGCAGAAGAAGGCGAAGCGCGTCCTCTCGGTGGCGGTGCACAACCATTACAAGCGGCTGAACCACGGCGCCAAGGGTGCCGATGTCGAGCTCGCCAAGTCGAACATCCTGCTCGTCGGCCCCACCGGCTGCGGCAAGACGCTGCTGGCGCAGACGCTGGCGCGCATCCTCGATGTGCCGTTCACCATGGCCGATGCCACCACGCTCACCGAAGCCGGCTATGTCGGCGAGGACGTGGAGAACATCATCCTCAAGCTGCTCCAGGCCTCGGACTATAATGTCGAGCGGGCCCAGCGCGGCATCGTGTACATCGACGAGATCGACAAGATCAGCCGCAAGGCCGAGAACCCGTCGATCACGCGCGACGTTTCGGGCGAGGGCGTGCAGCAGGCGCTGCTCAAGCTGATGGAAGGCACCACCGCGAGCGTTCCGCCGCAGGGCGGCCGCAAGCACCCGCAGCAGGAATTCCTGCAGGTGGACACGACCAACATCCTGTTCATCTGCGGCGGCGCCTTCTCGGGCCTCGAGAAGATCATCGGTGACCGTCTGCAGGGCAAGTCGATCGGCTTCGGCGCGCATGTCGCAGCTCCCGACGAACGCCGCACCGGCGAACTGCTCCGCCAGACCGAGCCGGAGGATCTGCTCAAGTTCGGCCTGATCCCCGAATTCGTCGGCCGTCTGCCGGTGATCGCGACGCTCGAGGACCTCGACGTCGACGCGCTGATCAAGATCCTGACCGAGCCGAAGAACGCCCTGGTCAAGCAGTATCAGAAGCTGTTCGACATGGAGGCGGTCAAGCTCGGCTTCACCGACGACGCACTCACCGCCGTCTCGAAAAAGGCGATCGAGCGCAAGACCGGCGCGCGCGGCCTGCGTTCGATCCTCGAAGGCATCCTGCTCGACACGATGTTCGACCTGCCCAGCATGGACGGCGTCGACGAAGTGGTGGTCGACAAGGATGTGGTCGAGGGCCGCAAGGAGCCGGTCCGCATCTACGCCAAGAAGGAAAAGGCCGGCAGCGCCGCCTGATCCGGGGACGTTTCATGGAAAGGCGCGTGGGTCACCCGACCCGCGCGCCTTTTTCGTGCAGGTTAGTCCGGAGGGCGAAGCCGGTGGCCTGGAAACATCGTTCAGTCCTTGCCGGTGCTGTCCGCAGCGTTGTCCAGTTCGGGGGGCCATTGCAGGCTGTGCAGCAGTTCGGCGAATGCAGATTCAAGCTTTGCCGAGCGCGCCCAGGTGCCGCGTGCCGCCACCAGCCAGGTTCCGCCCGCCGGGCAGAACAGATAGCTCTCGGAGGTAAGCGGCTGCTCCTTGCCGTCGAGCTTCCCGATCATGCCAAAGCGCGCATGATAGGCGACCTCTGGGGTGCGGCCGGACGGGGACGGCCAGCGGTCCTGCGCCACCAGCTTCACATCGACATTGCTCTGGGCAATGTTGCGCGCGATCTCGTCGAAAGATTTCTCGCAATCGCGAGCGGGCATGGCAGGGTAGACGTAGAGCGTCACGAAGCCGAGTTCGCCGCCCTGGCGCAGCGAATACCCGGCACTGACGTCGAGCTGTTCGGCATCATAGCTGTGAATGCGCGTGCGGAGTGCATTCCCCAGTCGCTCGGGGAACGTCATCCCACTGGCGGTGTGCGTCCAGTCGCCCTCGATGCGCAGGTCCTCCTGCGCGCTGGTCGGCAGCGCGCCGAACAGCAGGGCTGGCCCGAGGATCAGGCCACAAAGCAGTTTCATTCCTCACCCCAGCAGGTCTTGCGCGTCTCGTGGTGCAGCCAAAGGGTCGCAGAGACGTGCGAGCGATGCAAGCCGCGCCATGCCGATGCGTCCTGCATGTGGGTCAGGAGCGACGGACACGCCGCGCTTCACGCAGGCAGCATAGACGTTCGTTCTGCCACCGAAAGGTGCGGGCAGTATCGCCTCTGCCGTAACCACCCGGATTCAGGTGCACACCTATCGGCCCGGGCACGAAGATTGCGGTTATCGCTGCTGTGCCCAGCGTTGGAGTGCCTCCACCGATTCGGCGCGGCGCAGGATATGCGCATCGGGATCGAGCACCACATGCGCGGCCGCCGGAACGGTGAGTGTCGCGGTGCCGCCAGGCATCGGCACTTTCTGCACCTTGCCGTCAATCGACACGTCGAGCGGAAGCGGGAAGGGACGATCGCCGGGAGCCTTCCAGCGCAACGTGAGCCGATCCCCGGCGCGTTCCTCGATCAGCTCCGGCAGCTCGGCGGCATAAAGATAGACGTCGAAGAACCATTGCAGATCCTCGCCGGTCACCTGCCGGACGATGCCGATATATTCGGGCGTGGTGCCGAATCGCGGCTTGAAGTTGCCGGGTCGGGGATCGGGACGGCCATAGACGATGCGGCGGGTCACCTCGAAGAAGTTGTCGTCGCCGATCAGGTAGCGCAGCGTGTGCAGCACCCAGGCGCCCTTGTAGTAGATGTCCTGTCCGGCGCCGCCCTTGTCCTCCTCGTACACCGCTTCTTCAGTGCGGGACTTGCCCGAGACGATCGGCGCCTTGTTGCGGATGACGCGGCGAAATTCGTCCATCATCGCGGCGTACCGGGCATCGCCCTCGCGCCATTGGCCGTACAGCGGCTGCATATATTGGGTGTAGCCTTCGTGCAGCCAGTAATCGTCCCAGTCGGCGGCGGTCAGCTGGTTGCCGAACCATTCATGGCCGAGCTCGTGCTGGAAGATCTCGTCAAAGCCCGAAGGCGTCTTGCGATAGTTGTTGCCGTACGCGTTGATGGTCTGGTGTTCCATGCCCATGTGCGGCGTCTCTACGACGCCCAGCTTCTCGTCGCCCCAAGGGAAGGGGCCGATCACGCTTTCGTAAAAATCGACCGTGGGCGCGAACTCGGCGAACAGCGCCCTGGCCTTGGCTTCGCGGCCGGGCAAATACCAATAGTGCAGCGGGAAGCTGTTTCCAAAGCGGCTCTTATAGGTGGCGGTCAGCTCCTGATAGGGGCCGATATTGAGCGCGACGTCATAGGGATTGGGGCTCGTCGCGCGCCAGTGCCATGTGGTGCGGTCGTCGGCGCGTGTTTCCACCCGGAGCAGCTTGCCGTTCGATGGGGCCTTGAGCCCTGCTGGCACGGTGATGTGCAGGTCGACCAGCGCGGGCTCGCCCTGCGGGAAGTCGAGGCAGGGCCAGAACAGGTCGCAGCCATAGCCCTCGGCGGTGGTCGCGATCCACGGCTTCTTTTCGCCGGGCGTCGTCGCCCATACCAGCCCGTCGTCCCACGGCGCGCGCACCGCGACGTGCGGCGTGCCGCCATAGGCGATCTCGGCAACGACGCGGTCGCCGGCTTGGAGCGGGCGGGGCAGCGTGATCAACAGGCGCCCCTCGGGATTACGCCACGCCGCCGGGTTCAGCGGCTTGCCGTCGATGTGGATCGCGGTAACCGGGAGATTGCGGTCGAGGTCGATCTGGAGCTCGGTCTGCGGTGCGCTGGTGCGGAGCGTCAGCGTCGCCACGCCGTGCAGCGCATAGGCCGTCGGCAGCACGTCGATCGCGAGATCGGCATGCTCCAGCCGCAGCGCTGCGCGGGCGGGCTCGATGGCGCCGCCTGACGCCTGAGTGGTCGCGGTAATCGGCGGCTCCCCGCGCTTCTGCGCCGCGGCATCCGTCGTCATCGCCACGCTCGCCAGCAGAGCGAGGCGCATCGTCGATAGTTTCAAGTTCATCCCCAGCGCTGCACGCGGATTCATGGGCGGGGCGAATCAGCGTGGTGAGGCGCAATGATAGCGCCGCCGCAGGAGGACGCGAGCGGAGACCAGCCTCTACCGGACTGGAGTTTTCCACCGCAATCTGGGTTAATGCCCCTGCGCAATTGATGCGCTCGTTCCAGGCCCCATATATAAGGCTATGGTGCTCCCAGCTGGGGGCCGACCCGGAGTTTTCATGAAGCAGTCCTATCCCGTCCTGCCGCTTCGCGACATCGTCGTCTTCCCGCACATGATCGTGCCGCTGTTCGTCGGCCGTGATAAGTCGGTCGCGGCGCTGGAAGCGGCGATGGCTGCCGACAAGGAGATCTTCCTCGTCGCGCAGCTCGATCCGGCCGAGGACGATCCCGGCCGCGAGGATCTCTACGATACCGGCGTTTCCGCCGAAGTGCTGCAGCTGCTCAAGCTGCCCGACGGCACCGTGCGTGTGCTGGTTGCCGGCAAGGAGCGCGGCAACCTGCTCTCCATCGAGGAGACTGGCGCCTACCTCACTGCGCATGTCGAGCCGGTGGAAGAAGGCGACACGTCGCTCGAAGCCGCGCAGGAAGGTGTCGACGAGGCCGTCTCCAAGCTGACGCCAGAAAACCTCAGCCCCGAGCTGAAGGCGCTGATGCGTTCGGTCGTCGAGCAGTTCGAGAATTACGCCAAGCTCAACCGCAAGCTGCCGGCCGAAACCGCCGTGCAGCTCGGCGAACTGGAGGATCCGTCGCGCCTGGCCGACGCGGTCGCCGCCAATATCTCGGTGAAGGTTGCCGACAAGCAGGCACTGCTGGTCGAGAACGACCCCCAGAAGCGCCTTGAGATGGTGTTCGCCTTCATGGAGGGCGAGCTGGGCGTGCTGCAGGTCGAGAAGAAGATCCGCAGCCGCGTCAAGCGCCAGATGGAGAAGACGCAGCGCGAATATTATCTCAACGAACAGCTCAAGGCGATCCAGCGCGAGCTGGGCAATGAGGGCGAAGAGGGCGAGGGCGACGAGGTCGCCGAACTCACCCAGAAGATCGCCACGCTCAAGCTCTCCAAGGAAGCCCGCGCCAAGGCGCAGGGCGAGCTGAAAAAGCTCAAGACAATGGCGCCGATGTCGGCCGAGGCCACCGTCGTGCGCAATTATCTCGACGTGCTGCTGGGCCTGCCCTGGGGCAAGAAGTCCAAGCTGAAGAAGGACATCGCCGAGGCGCAGGGCGTGCTCGATCAGGATCACTATGCCCTGGAAAAGGTGAAGGACCGGATCGTCGAATATCTCGCGGTCCAGGCGCGCACCAACAAGCTGAAGGGGCCGATCCTGTGCCTCGTCGGCCCGCCGGGCGTGGGCAAGACCAGCCTGGGCAAGAGCATCGCCAAGGCAACCGGCCGCGAGTTCATCCGCCAGTCGCTGGGCGGTGTTCGCGACGAAGCCGAGATTCGCGGCCACCGCCGCACCTATATCGGCTCGCTGCCGGGCAAGATCGTGTCGAACCTGAAAAAGGCCGGCACCTCGAACCCGCTGTTCCTGCTCGACGAGATCGACAAGCTCGGTCAGGACTTCCGCGGCGATCCCGCCTCGGCGCTGCTCGAGGTGCTGGATCCGGAGCAGAACAGCAAGTTCAACGACCACTATCTGGAGATCGACATCGATCTTTCGGACGTGATGTTCGTGTGCACGGCCAACTCGCTCAACCTGCCGCAGCCGCTGCTCGACCGCATGGAGATCATCCGGCTCGAAGGCTATACCGAGGACGAGAAGGTCGAGATCGCCGAGCGCCATCTGGTTGCCAAGCAGATCGATGCGCATGGCCTGAAGGAGCGCGAATTCGTCCTCACCAACGAGGGTCTGCGCGACCTGATCCGCTATTACACGCGCGAAGCCGGTGTGCGCACGCTGGAGCGCGAGATCGCCAAGCTCGCCCGCAAGAGCCTGCGCAAGATCCTCGAGGGCAAGGAGACCCAGGTCACCATCACTCCCGAGAATCTGGCCGACTTTGCTGGTGTCAGGAAGTATCGCTTCGGCGTGGGCGAGGAGGAGCACCAGATCGGTGCGGTCACCGGCCTCGCCTGGACCGAGGTGGGCGGCGAGCTGCTGACCATCGAGAGCGTCACCGTGCCCGGCAAGGGCGCGATCAAGACGACCGGCAAGCTGGGCGACGTGATGAAGGAATCGGTGGAAGCCGCGTTCAGCTTCGTCCGCGCGCGCAGCCCGAGCTACGGCATCAAGCCGAGCCTGTTCGCGCGCAAGGACATCCACGTCCACCTGCCCGAGGGCGCGGTGCCCAAGGATGGTCCGTCGGCGGGCATCGGCCTGGTCACCTCGATCGTCTCAACGCTGACGGGTGTCGCCGTCCGCAAGGATATTGCGATGACCGGCGAAGTGACCCTGCGCGGCCGGGTGCTGCCCATCGGCGGCCTCAAGGAGAAGCTGCTCGCGGCGCTGCGCGGCGGCATCAAGACCGTGCTGATCCCGACCGAGAATGAGAAGGATCTTGCCGAAATTCCTGCGAACATTCGCGAAGGGCTGGAAATCATCCCGGTTGCGCATGTCGACGAGGTGCTCCGGCTGGCGCTGACCGAACCGCTCACCGCAATCGACTGGTCGGATGCCGATGAACTCGCTACCCAGCCGCCCGCCGGCGTGCCGGCAATTGGAGATGCGTTGCATCATTGACATTCCGTAACTTTTCTGACGCAATTCCGTCCGAAAGGCTTTGACTCCGGCGGCTCGCCCGTGCTGACTCGCACGCCAGCGCAGCCGCCGCGACTCATTCGGCCATCCAATCGTATCTAACGCGGTATCCCGCACAGTTTCAGGGGGTTTGCACCAGCATGAACAAGCAAGAGCTGATCGGTCAGGTCGCCGATGTTTCCGGCCTGGCCAAGGGTGACGCCGTCAAGGCCGTCGAAGCGGTGTTCGACGTGATCACCGGCGCGCTCAAGAAGGGCGACGAAGTCCGTCTCGTCGGCTTCGGCACCTTCTCGGTCAGCAAGCGCAAGGCGTCGACCGGCCGCAACCCGCGCACCGGTGAGGAAATGACCATCAAGGCGTCGAACCAGCCCAAGTTCAAGCCGGGCAAGGTGCTCAAGGATTCGGTGAACTAAGTACCAAAAAAATGCGGGCGGGGTGCGAAACGGGGCTGGACAGGCTGCGAGGCGCACCGTAAAGGCCCGCTTCCCGTTTCGGCCGCAGGGTTTCACCCACAGGCCAATGGGCGCGTAGCTCAGTGGTAGAGCACTGTGTTCACACCGCAGGGGTCGCTGGTTCAATCCCAGCCGCGCCCACCATGTAGAGAAAGCCCGCCGGCCCCCTGGGTCCGGCGGGCTTTTTCGTTGCCCGGCGTGCCGCCTGGCGATAGGCGCACGTGGATCCCGATTGCCGGTCCTGCTGGTTGCCGCGCAGGGGCAGGCAGGAAAGGGTTGCGATGATCTGGGCGGGGGCAACGGTGGCGGCGGCGGCGTTCCAGGTTGCACGCAACGTCTTCCAGCGCGGCATGATGGCATCGAGCGGGCCCTGGGGAGCAACGCTGGTGCGATTCCTCTTCGGGCTACCCTTTTCGGCCGCGTTGATGCTCGCGGCCATTCTCGCCATCGGGCCGGGGCACCTGCATCCGCAACTGGGCTGGGCCTTCTGGTGGCCGGCGCTGCTCGGGGCTCTTGCGCAGGTGCTGGCCACCGCGGCGCTGCTCCACGCCATGTACCATGCCGGATTCGCGGTAGGGATGGCGCTCCAGCAAAGCTCGGTGCCGCTGGCGGCGCTTGCCGGGCTGCTGGTGTTCGGGGACACGCTCAGCCCGCTCGGTTGGCTGGGCGTCGGGGTGACGACCGCCGGACTGGCGTTGCTGGTCTGGCCGCGCGATGTCGGCGGGGAGGGGCGACTGCTGCCCGGCGTGGTGTTCGGCACGCTGTCCGGCCTGTTGTTCGGGCTTGCACTAAACGGCTTCCGTCATGCCGGGCTGGCGCTGGAGCCGGCGCATCCCTTCTTCGCCGCCATGACCAGCGTCACGCTGGTGCAGGCGGTGCAGACCGTCGGGCTGGTCGCCTTCCTGCTATGGCGCGATCCGGCCGCATTGTGCGCGGTGATCGCCGGTTGGCGCGGATCGCTGGGTGCGGGGCTGTTCGGCGCACTCGCCTCTTCCGGCTGGTTCTTCGCGCTCAACCTCGCCCCGGCGGCGGCGGTGCGATCGCTCGGCGTGGTGGAGATGCCGATCGCTGCGGTGGCCGGCCACCGGCTCTTTCGCGAGGCGCTGAGCGTGCGGCAGGCGATCGCCGGTCTGGCGGTCTGCCTCGGTGTGGTGCTGACGGCCGGACTCTAGGCGCGCCGGCCGTTGCAGCCCCCAGTTTCGGTCCCTCCCCTGTATACCGACAAGGGATTAGCCCGACCTCGCGTGATGTCACATAAGCATTATATCTATGTCATCATATCGTCACGATAACCGCATGATCGAGTCATGCAGGGCGTTTAGGGCCCGGTTCGGGCGCGAAAGGGGCATCGCACGCATCGCCAAGCGCCCGGTTTGCAACGAATGACGGGAGATACTGCGCGATGGCGAGCTTCAAGCGCTACGGCCAACTGTTCCTGACGACCGCCGCCACGGCGGCTCTCTCCGCCTGCAACGGCGCGGACAATGTGGCATCGCCGGGCGCCGGCAGCGTCGTGATCGTCGCGCCGACGCCGACGCCGACGCCTACCCCCACGCCCACCCCCACGGCGGACATCACTGCGGCGCAGTTCGCCGCAGCGACCACCGTCAACGGCATCTCGATCACGGCGGACGAGCAGCTGACGCTGGTGAAGGGCGGGACCAACAACAATGTGAACGGCACCAGCGCCGGCATCAGCGGGCTGTTCCCGGCGACCGCGACGTCGCTGACGACGGCGCTCGATCCGTCGTCGCTGGGCAGCTTCTTCAGCAGCACCAATTATGTCGGCGCGCTCAACGGCCCGACGGACACCGCCTTCCAGCAGTGGACCTGCAACTCGACCACCGCCAATTTCGGCGGCACCGGCGCGGCCTGCACCGCAGTGCCGGCAGTCGGCACCGGCGGTTCGACCGCGGCCTGCCCGACCGGCACCATCGATGACGGCCTGGTCCAGACCTTCCGCGCCTGCCGCCTGCCTGCCGCCATCACGACCGATCTCTCGCTTCCGAAGATCCAGGGCGTCTTCTATCGTCTGCGCGGTCAGACCGAAGTCGGCACCGATCTGGGCGCCACCGGCGGCGCCGGCGTGACGCTGACGATCGCCGCCGGCGTGGTGATCGCGGCGGATTCGTCCGAGGCGACCAACGACCTGCTGCTCGTCAATCGCGGTTCGAAGATCCAGGCCGTCGGCACCCGTGACACGCCGATCATCTTCACCTCGCAGCAGAATCTGGGAAGCAACGGCGTCAGCGACGCGACCCAGGGCCAGTGGGGCGGCATCATCCTGCTCGGCCGCGCCCGCACCGCGGTCTGCGCCACCGGCACCGGCGGCAGCAACCCGACGCCCTGCCAGCAGGCGATCGAAGGCGTCACCGGCCGCTTCTACGGCGGCACCAACGATGCCGACAACAGCGGCCAGATGTCCTATGTCCAGATCCGCTATTCGGGCATCGCCATCTCGGACGGCAATGAGCTGCAGGGCCTCACGCTGGGCGGCGTCGGCTCGGGCACGGTGCTGGATCACATTCAGAGCCACAACTCGGCCGATGACGGCATCGAGATCTTCGGTGGTGCCTCCAACATCAAGTACATCGCCGTCACCGGCGCGGACGATGACGGCTTCGACGTCGACAATGGCTGGCGCGGTTTCATCCAGTTCATGATCGCCGCGCAGAAGGTTTCGGGCGCCACGGCCGACTCGTTCTCGACCGAGATCGACTCGAACAATGCCGAGGACCTGCTGCCCCGCACTTGGGGCCGCTACGCCAACTTCACCTTCATCCAGACGGCGCTGGCGCCGGCGGCGATCCGCCTGCGCGGCGGTGCGGACATGACCTTCGTCAACGGCATCGTGAAGTCGCCGTCGGGCGTTGGCTGCGTCAACCTGGTCGCCGGCGAGACCAGCGCCACCGACCGCTCGACCATCCGCGCCAAGAACGACACGCTGCAGGACCAGGGCCCGCCGGTGTTCAACTCGGTGTTCTTCGCCTGCAACGGCCGCTGAGGCCAGCCTCTCGAGCGAACCCGGGGCGATGCCTGTCATCGCCCCGGCATTGCACCTTCTTCTGACTGGATGACACGGCCATGCAGCGACGCCACGCCTATGCCACGCTTCTTCTTCTGACCTCCCAGCTGGTGCCCGCCGCGGCGCTTGCCCAGAGCACTGCCGCGCCGACGCCTTCGACGGCCGGCCCTGCCGAGCAGGACACGGCGCAGCAGCAGGACACGCAGCCGCCGGTCGAGGTATCGGCCCCCGGCTTCGACGGGCAGGTGCCGGAGGAGATCGTCGTCACCGGTCGGTTCATTCCGAACGTGGTGCGCGCGACGCCGCAGGTCGTCTCCGTCCTGTCGAGCGACGACATCGCACGCACCGGCGAGGGCGACATCGCCGGCGCGTTGAGCCGCGTGACCGGCCTCAGCGTCGTCGGCGGCGGCTTCGTCTATGTCCGCGGCCTGGGCGACCGCTATTCCTCGTCGCTGCTCAACGGTTCGCCGCTGCCGAGTCCCGAGCCGCTGCGCCGCTCGGTCCCGCTCGACATCTTCCCGACGACGATCGTCGGCTCGGCGCTCGTCCAGAAGACCTATTCGGTGAATTATCCCGCCGAATTCGGCGGCGGCGTAATCAACCTCACGACCAAAGCGATCCCGAAGAAGGACTTCCTGACCGTCGGCGGATCGCTGGCGGCCGATGACGCGACGACCAGCGAGCTCGGCTATACCTATTATGGCGGCAAGCAAGACTGGCTCGGCTTCGACGACGGCACCCGCTCGGTGCCCGATTTCATCCGCAACGCGCCGAGCGGCTCGGGCATCATCCCGGCCGAGCAGGTGCTGCAGCTCTCCAATGCGTCGACCACGCTGCTCCAGCGCAACGACCAGCTGCCGGCGAACTGGTCGGCGGAAATCAGCGGCGGCGGTGCGCTCGATTTCGGCTCGGACCAGCTCGGTCTGGTCGCGTCGGTGGGCTATAGCAACACTTGGCGCACCCGCCTGATCACGCAGCAGGACAGCGTCAACGCGCAGGGCGATCTCCGCAACGACTATCGCACGCTGCTCACCGACAACCGGGTGGTCGGCAATGCGCTGCTCGGGATCGGCTATGCCTTTGGCGAGAACACCATTCGCCTTACTAACGTCTATATCCGCGACGTGCTCAAGCAGGCGCGCGGCTCGGCCGCCGAGGTCTACAACAACGCCAGCGGCCTGCGCTTCCAGCAGAACACCAACTGGTTCCAGCGCGAGCTGTTCGAGACCCAGGCAGTGGGCGAGTTCCGTCCGCTGGACGGCGTGAAGCTCGACCTGCGCGGCGCCTATGCCAATTCGAAGCGCAACGCGCCCTATGAGCGCCAGTTCGACTATCTCTGCTCCAATCGCACCACCACCGGGCAGACGATCACCTATGACGGCGGCAACGGCGCCACCGGCTTCCAGTGTGACGGCGCCTATCAGGTGACGCAGCGCTTCTCGCCCTTCGCCTCGATCATCTTCTCCGACCTGAACGAGAACCTGTGGACCGGGCAGGGCGACCTGATTTACACGCTGCCCAACGCGATCCCGCTGACGCTTTCGACCGGCTATTATTATTCGGACACGACGCGCTTCTCGCGGCGTCTCCAGTTCAACTACCAGACCAGCGTCGGCGGCGGCACCGCGCCGGGCTATCCCTACAACCTGCTGCGGCCCGACTATCTGCTGAGCCCGGACGTGGTGAACAACGCCTGTCCCCAGGTCGGCACCGGTGCCTGCACCATCCAGCTGCAGTTCAACACGCCGCTGGGCGCCTATGCCTATGACGCCGGGCTGCGGATCCATGCCGGCTATCTGCAGGCGGAAACCAGCGCGATCGACGGTCTGCGCGCGGTGGGCGGCGTCCGCTACGAAAAGGCCCGGCAGTTCGTCACGCCGATCGGCACCACCGGCACGCGCCTGAACAATGACTATTGGTTGCCGGCGCTGACGCTCACCTGGAACTTCGCGCCGGACATGCAGCTGCGCGGTAGCTATGCGAAGACCATCTCGCGGCCGCAGTTCCGCGAACTGGCGCCGCAGCAGTTCCGTGATCCGGACTCGGATCGCCTGTTCTTCGGCAACCCGCTGCTGCGCGATTCGAAGCTCGACAATCTCGAGGCGCGCTACGAGTGGTTCTTCGCCCGCGACCAGCGCTTCACCCTGGCCGGCTTCTACAAGCGCATCCTGAACCCGATCGAGCAGGTGGGCTTCTATACCGGCGCCGACGATCGGCTGCAGACCGGCTTCACCAACCTGCCCAAGGCGACGCTGTACGGCGGCGAAGTGGAGGTGCAGAAATATATCCCGCTGGACGGGCTGAAGGGGGCGTTCTTCGCGACCCGCCGGCTCACGGCGATCGCGAACTACACCTACACCCATTCGGAAATCACCGCCGACGACAGCTGCGTGCCGAACGTTCTGAACCAGACGATCGGCTCCTGCTCGGCGGGCTTCGGCCCGGCGGCACTGCAGTTCCGCGACGGTGCGCCGCTGACCGGCCAGTCGGACCATCTGGTGAACCTGCAGCTCAGCCTGGAGGATACCAGCCGGCTGTCGCAGCTGACCTTCCTGTTCAACTATGCCAGCGACCGCGTGACCAATCGCGGACCGTCCAATCTGTCTGGCTCCGGCTTCCAGCCGGACGTGATCGAGCGGCCGGGCATCCGGTTCGACATCGTCGCCCGCCAGGGGTTCGAGATCGCCGGCGCGGCGTTCGAACTGAAGCTGGAGGGTCGCAACCTGACCCGTACCCGCTTCAGCGAAAGCCAGACGTTCGACAGCGGCAAGATCGTCTATGCCAATCGCTACATCCAGGGCCGCACGCTCAGCATCGGGCTGAGCACGACCTTCTGATCGGTCGGCTCTATCGGCATCCGGCCCGGAGGCTTCGTCCTCCGGGCCTCACCATCCCCAAGGACGTTCGCGAAACCACTGGGTGATCACGTATTTGGTGCCGGCGCGCACCTTCATCGCGTGGTGAATCGTCGAGGGATTGACCGAGCCATCGGGGCGAAGGTTGTTCCACGCCAGCAGCTTGCCCGCCTCCGGCTGCACGATCTTGTCGATCGCCTTGAAGCGAGTCGCTCCGCCGGCATCCACCGCGTTCAGGTACAGCATCACCGTCCAGGTCCGCTGACCGGCGACGCTGCAATACTTCTCGAAATCCGCGCTGCTGGGATCGAAATAATCGGTATGCGCCTTGAACTCCTGGCCGACGGCATAGCGTTGGCCCTGCATCGGTTCGGCATGTGCGGGATCGAGCCCGATGAAATCCAGGATGCGGCGCTTCAGATCGACCGCGAGCGGATCCTCCGCCGCGAGGTCGCAGGTTTCGCTGGTGCGAAAGGCATAATCATCGCCGGCATTGGCGAGCGTGGAGGGCCGCCGATGTTCGTCGATCCGCCCCATCAGCGCCTGGCACTGCGCCGCGTCGAGGAAATTGCGGACCATGAACAAGGTCACCTTCGGGCTGGGTACCCTTTGTACGCCGGGGAAGGAAAGGATATGCTCGACCACGGGTTCGGACGGGTGACCGCTGCCCAGCGAGGAAATAGAAGACGCCTGCATGGGGCGCTTCTGCCAAAACGGGTCGATCGATGCCAGCGTGACGCGTAACTGTCATAAGGTTGCAGGCCGATCGTCACAAAGTCTGCGTAGCGCGGCGCGGTCCAGCAGGGGGACAGCGAATGCCTATCGATGTAGAACAACATGCCCGCGCCAAGCAGGCCATCACGGGCCCGGCAACAACCGGGCCGGCGCAACTCGACGCGCTGCTCGCCGAAGCCGCCCAGGTCGAGGCGTCGCACCTGCATATCGAGCCCACCGCGAAGGGCGCGACGATCTCGTTGCGCGCCTCCGGGCTTATTCACCCTTTCCGCGCGCTGGGCGACGAGGAAGCCCAGATGCTGGTGACGCAGATCGCCTCTGCCGCCGGGCTTGCGCCCTCCGCCTCGACGGCGCAGCGCGGCACGCTGCGCTGGGCGGGGGAGGCGGTGGACCTGTTCCTGCTGCCGGTCGTGCAAGGCCAGCGCGTCGTCCTTCGGCGGTCGCTGCGCCAGGCGGCGCATCGGGAGCTGGAAGCGCTGGGTATGAGCACGGCGCTGGCGAACGAGACGCGCGCGGTGCTGGAGCGGCCCGGGCTGGTGCTGGTGGCCGCACCTGCCGGTCATGGCCGCAGCACGACGCTGCGGGCGCTGCTGGCGCTTGCGGTTTCGCGAACCCGGCTGGGCCTGGCCGTGGGGCGGGGCGCGATGCCGGAGATGCTGGGTGTCACCTGGGCCGACGCCGCGGCCATGGCCACGGGCGATATGCTGCGCGCCGGGATCGAGCAGGATTTCGACGTGCTGATGATCGATTCGCTGGAAGACCGCGCCGGTGCTGCTGCGGCTGTGCAGGCTAGCCAGGCCGGGCGGCTCGTGCTGGCCGGGATCGAGGCCGCGGATGCCGTGGGAGCGATCCAGCAGATGCGACAATGGCGCGTGGAAGCCTTCCACCTTGCCTCCGCGCTGGGAATGGTTCTGGCGCAGCGGCTCGTGCGGCAGCTATGCGCGGAGTGTCGCGCACCGGAGCAGGCGACCGGATCGGTGTCGGCACTGCTTGGCTTCGATCCCGGGGCGATCGTTTACAGCGCCGCGGGCTGCGCGGCGTGCGACGGCAGCGGCTTTGCCGGCCAGACCGGCGTGTTCGAGGCCATTCGCGGCGACGCGACGATTCGGCGGTTGGTGAATGATGGCGGTGACGCGGCGATTCTCGCGCGCCACGCCTTTATCAGCACGCCCAATCTGGGCTCCGCCGCACGGGCATTGGCGCGCGCGGGCGTGACGACGCCGGAGGAGGCGGTGAGAATTTCGCGCGGATGACGCGTAAGGATCTTGCGCTCCGCTTCGGAGCCCGCTAAGCGCGCACTCCTTCACGGCGACCATAGCTCAATCGGTTAGAGCGCTGGTTTGTGGTACCAGAGGTTGCGGGTTCGATCCCCGTTGGTCGCCCCATTTTCCCCTTCATAGCAGCGCGGATCCATCCATGATCACCGACTGGGGCTTTCCCGATTTCGACGACCACGAGGGCGTTCACCTCTTCTCGGATCGGGCTTCGGGCCTTAGCGCGATCATCGCGGTGCACTCGACGGCGCTAGGTGCTGCGGCGGGCGGCGTGCGCTTTTGGCATTATGCCGATCACCGCGCCGCGATCACCGATGCGCTCCGTCTATCGCGCGGGATGAGCTACAAGAACGCCATGGCCGATCTCCCGATGGGCGGCGGCAAGGGCGTGATCCTGGCCGACAGGCCGGGAGCCGAAGTCACCCAGGCGCAGCTCGAGGCGTTCGGCCGTGCGGTCGAATCGCTCCATGGCCGCTACGTGACCGCCGAGGATGTCGGCATGTCCGAAGCCCGGATGAAAGTTGTCGCGACCCAGACCAAGCACGTCTCGGGCCTCCCGGTGGCGGCAGGCAGCGCCGGCGGCGATCCGGGTCCCGTAACGGCGCGCGGCGTCTATCTCGGTGTCAAGGCGG
This sequence comes from Sphingomonas sp. S2M10, assembly GCF_012650175.1. Taxonomy (GTDB): domain Bacteria; phylum Pseudomonadota; class Alphaproteobacteria; order Sphingomonadales; family Sphingomonadaceae; genus Sphingomonas. Next base: position 85,974 of record NZ_JAAILI010000043.1, on the reverse strand, counting down.
CGGCGAAGCGTGGCCTTGGTGTAGAGTCGATGGCGGGCGTCCGCGTCGCGATCCAGGGCGTCGGCTCGGTCGGCGGCGGGCTTGCCCGGCTGCTGGCGGCGGACGGCGCAAAGCTGACGCTGGCCGATGTCCATGGCGACCGCGCCAGGGCACTCGCCGCAGAGCTCGGCGCCGAGGCGATCGATGCCGATGCGATCCTGACGCATGAGGCCGATATCCTCAGCCCTTGCGCGCTGGGTGCGATCCTTACCGAACAGTCGATCGCGGCGCTCCAGGTGCGCGTCGTCGCGGGCGGCGCGAACAACCAGCTCGCCACGCGCGAGGACGGGCATCGCCTGCATGCGCGCGGTATTGTTTACGCACCGGATTATGTGATCAACGCCGGCGGCATCATCAACGTCGCGCTCGAATATCTGGGGCAGGGCGACCGTTCCGAGGTCGATGCCCGGGTCGAGAAGATCCCGCTGCGCCTCAACCAGGTGTGGGACGAAAGCGAGGCGACCGGCGATCCGTCGAGCGAAGTCGCTGACCGCATTGCCCAGCGCCTGATCGGCCGGTAATCGTTCAAATCCTCCCCCAGCAGAGCCGGGGAGGGGGCCGTGCGGCATCGCCGGGTGGTGGAGGGGCCGCGCCGCAAGGCGCGGTCTTTTGCATTCCGGGCAACCGCCGGGGTGTCGCGGCCGCCCCTCCGGCATTTGCTGGCGCGAATGGTCCGCCTCCCCTGCGGTCGCAGGGGAGGAATCTACAGTCTTACAGCCACCCGGCCGTCTGCGCGGCGAGCCACAGACCCATCGCGATGAACAGCAGCGCGGCGATGCGATGCACGGTCGTCAGCGGCACGCGGTCGATCACCGCCTTGCCGAGGAACACCGCCGGCACATTGGCGAGCATCATGCCTAGCGTCGTCCCCGCCGTTACCGGCAGCACCGCGTGGAAGCGCGCGCCGAGCGCAACCGTGGCGATCTGGGTCTTGTCACCCATTTCCACGAGGAAGAATGCGATCGCGGTGGTGAGAAACGCCCCGAACCTGGCGGGTTTCGGGGCTTCCTCTTCGTCGAGCTTGTCCGGGATCAGCGTCCAAAGCCCCATCGCGACGAACGAGGCGGCGATCGCGTAGCGGAACCAGGGGCTGTCCAGCAGCCCGGCGACTTCGGCGCCCACCAGGGCGGCGAGGAAATGGTTGGCAAGGGTGGCGACAAGGATGCCGCAGATGATAGGCACCGGCTTCCTGAAGCGGGTGGCGAGCAAGATTGCCAGCAGCTGGGTCTTGTCGCCGATTTCGGCGAGCGCCACGACCAGGGTGGAGGTAAGAAGGGCTTCCAAAACGATTCCAGGCCGGGCGGACGCAAATCCAACGACATCGCACCTCCCCGCCCGGCACGAGCGGAGATGCGACGCCATTGGTCTCGCCCGAACCTCGCGGCTCCGCCTGCGCCATGGCCTCTCGGCCAAGTATGTTGACGCGGGCGCCCGGTGCGCATGGCACCGGCTGGCTACTCCCCAGATGACCGGGGGCGCGTAGCGGAGGCTGCACGGCAATGCAACCCTTCGCGCCAGGCGAACGATGCGATGCAATCGCTGCTTGGAATCGGGGGAGAAACCCGGCTAATCCATCGCGGTGCCGATGCTTCACGCCCTCGCCAACCCGGCGCGCTTCCTCAAGATCGCCCGGCCGCTGACGCCGGCCCTGTTCTGGGTCGGCCTCGCGCTGACGCTGTTCGGCGCCTGGGCGGGGCTGACGCAGACACCCGCCGACTATCTGCAGAAGGACAGCGTGCGCATCCTCTATATCCATGTGCCCACCGCGTGGCTTGGCATGGGCGGGTGGAGCGGGCTGGCGGCGGCGTGCCTCGGCTATCTGATCTGGCGGCATCCGCTGGCCATCGTCGCCGCGCGCGCGATCGCGCCGGTGGGAGCGACCTTCGCGGCGCTGTGCCTGATCACCGGATCGATCTGGGGCCGACCGACCTGGGGCACCTGGTGGGAATGGGACGGGCGGCTGACCAGCATGCTGCTGCTGTTCTTCGTCTATATCGCCTGGATCGCGCTCGCCCGCGCCGACGCCGAGCGGAGCGGCGACGGGCGCATCCCGGCGCTGTTCGGCGTCGCAGGCACGGTGCTGTTGCCCGTCATCCGCTATTCGGTGGTGTGGTGGAACACGCTGCACCAGGGGGAGAGCATCGGGCTTACCCGCAGCAGCATCGATTCTTCGATGCTCTGGCCTTTGTGGTTCACCCTGTCGGGATTCAGCCTGTTGTTCGGCGCGATCGTGCTGATGCGGATGCGCGCGCTGCTCGCCCGGCAGAAGGTCGAAGCCCGGTTGCGGCGGAGGGCGGCGCAATGAATCATTGGTGGTTCGTGACGGCCGCCTATCTGGTGGTGGCGCTCGGCACCGGCGGTCTTGCCGCGGCGAGCTGGCGGGCGATGCGCCGCGCCGAAGCCACCGCGGAAGCGCTGGGGCGGCGCCGGTGAAGGCAAAGCATCAACGGCTGACGCTCGCGCTGCTGGCGGTGGCGGCCATCGTCTGCGCCGCGCTGCTCGCGCTGTCCGCGCTCAAGGACCAGGCGGCGTTCTTCTACGCACCGGCGGACGTCGCGGGCAAACCGTTGCCGCTGGGCAAGGCGGTGCGGCTGGGCGGGATGGTCGAGAAGGGCTCGCTGGTGCGCGCGAAGGACGGCGTTTCGATCGCCTTCAAGGTCACCGACGGCAGGGACGTGGTGCCGGTCCGCTTCCGCGGCGTGACCCCGGACCTGTTCCGCGAGGGATCGGGCGTGGTGGCGGAAGGCCAGTTCCAGCCCGATGGCAGCTTCACCGCCGACAATCTGCTCGCCAAGCATGACGAGCGCTACATGCCGCCGCAAATGGCGGGGAAGATGCACAAGAGCGAGTCGCTGGAGCCATGATCGCCGAAGCCGGGCTTGCGGCGCTGTGGCTCGCCACGGCTTTCGCCATTGCGCAGCTGCTGCTGGGCGCCGCCGCCGCGCGTGCCGGCGACCCAACCGCGTTGCTGCCGGCGGTGCGCAAGATTGCGATGGTTCAGGCGCTGTTCGCGCTGCTCGCCTTCCTGATCCTGGTCCGGCTGTTCGTCACCTCGGACATGTCGGTGCTGCTGGTGGCGGAGAACAGCCATTCGCTGAAGCCGATGCTCTACAAGGTCGCCGGCGCCTGGGGGAACCATGAGGGTTCGATGCTGCTCTGGGTCACCGTCCTGGCGGTCGCCGGGGCCGGCGTCGCGCTGTTCGAGCGGCGGCTGGTGGCGGAGACGCTGTCGGCGACGCTCGCAGCACAGGCGACGATCGCGATCGGTTTCTACGCCTTCCTCGCCTTCGCCTCGAACCCCTTTGCGCGGCTCAACCCCGCGCCGGCGGACGGGCAGGGGCTCAACCCGCTGCTGCAGGACCCCGGCCTCGCCTTCCACCCGCCGACGTTGTATCTCGGCTATGTCGGGCTGTCGGTGGCGTTCAGCTTCGCGGTCGCCGCGCTGCTGATGCGCGACGTGGGCCCCGCCTTCGCCAAGGCGATGCGGCCCTGGGTGCTCGCCGCCTGGATCTTCCTCACCATCGGCATCACGGCGGGCAGCTACTGGGCCTATTACGAGCTCGGCTGGGGCGGCTGGTGGTTCTGGGACCCGGTGGAGAATGCCTCGCTGATGCCCTGGCTCGCGGCAACCGCCTTGCTCCACTCGGTCAACGTGCTGGCGACGCGCGACGGGCTGCGCGCCTGGACGCTGATGCTGGCGGTGGTCGCCTTCTCGATGTCGATGGTCGGCACCTTCCTGGTCCGTTCGGGCATCCTGGTGAGCGTCCACGCCTTCGCCGTGGACCCGACGCGCGGGACCTTCCTGCTCGCGCTGCTCGGCCTCTATATCGGCGGGGCGCTGGCGCTGTTCGGCGCGAGGGTGGGCACGGTGACGCAGGGCGCGACCTTCCAGCTGGTCAGCCGCGAGGCGGCGCTGGTGCTCAACAATCTGCTGCTCAGCGTGATCCTCGGCGTGGTGCTGATCGGCACGCTCTATCCGCTGGTCGCGCAGGCGATGGGGGTGCAGCTCTCGATCGGCGCGCCTTTCTTCGAGAAGACCGCGGTGCCGATCGCACTGTTCCTGATCCTGGGGACGGCCGCGGGGCCGCTGCTGCGCTGGCGGAAGGACTCCGCCCAGGCGCTGCTCTCGCGGCTCACCGTGCCGGTGGCGGTGGCTGGCGTGGCGTTCGCGCTTTTCTTCGCGTTGTCGGGGTTCACCGCGCCGGTCGCGGTGCTGGCCCTGGCCCTTGCCTTCGGGCTGGCTGCCGCCAGCGTGGCGCCCTTGTGGAAGCGCAATCTGCGCCGCACGCCGCTGCCGATCTACGGCATGGTCGTGGCGCATCTGGGCATGGCGGTGAGCCTCGCCGGCATGGCGGCGGACACGCTGTTCAAGCAGGAACGGCTGGCGGCGATCGCGGCGGGTGACAATCTCACCGTCGGCCCGTTCAAGGTCACGCTGGTGGAAGTCCGCCCCGCTCTCGGCCCCAACTGGTCGGCGATGGAGGCGCGGCTGCAGGTCCGGCGGGGGACCGGCGCGCCCTTCGAGCTGCTACCCCAGCAGCGCTTCTTCGCCAATCCGCCGACGACGACCAGCGAGGCTGCGATCGCCACGCTGTGGGACGGGCAGATCTACACCGTGCTCGGCGCGGCGGACGGGGCGGGGCGGTGGCAGCTTCGCCTGTGGTGGAAGCCGTTCGTCACGCTGATCTGGGCGGGAGGCGGCCTGATCGCACTGGGCGGACTCCTATCGCTGCTGGGCCGGATATTGCGGGCGCGTCGCGAAGCGCGCGCGCAGGAGGAATGGGCATGAAGAAGCTGCTGATCTGGCTGCCGCTCGCGCTGTTCGTGCTGGTCTTCGCGCTGGTGGTGAACGGATTGATCGAGCCGAGTGACCGCATCGTCCGCTCGGCGATGATCGGCAAGCCGCTGCCTGCGATGCAGTTGCCCGCCATCGTCGACGGCAAGCCCGGCCTGGACACCGCGCTGTTGCCCAAGGGCAAACCGCGGTTGCTCAATGTCTTCGCCAGCTGGTGCATCCCCTGCGTGGCCGAGGCGCCCCAACTGCTCAAGCTGCGCCAGGCGGGCGCAGAGATCGATGCCATTGCCGTGCGCGATACCGCGCCGGCGCTGCAGGCCTTTCTCGCGCGCAACGGCGATCCCTATACGCGTATCGGCGACGATGCCGCGATGCGGGCGCAGCTGTCGCTCGGATCGTCGGGCGTGCCGGAAACCTTCGTGATCGACGCGCGCGGCGTGATCGTCGACCAGCATGTCGGCGACATCCGCGCCGAGGACGTGCCCCGGCTGCTCGCCGCACTGGAAAAGGCGCGATGAGGCGGAAGCTGCTGCCGTTCGCGTTGCTGCTGGCCGCCCCCGCGCACGCGGACTCGGCGCTGCCGGCGTCGCCGCTCGCCTATACCCAGCTGTCAGACCCCGAGCAGGAAGCGCAGGCCAAGGCGTTGATGGAGACGCTGCGCTGTCTCGTCTGCCAGGGCCAGAGCATCGCCGACAGCGACGCCGACATGGCGGGAGAGATGCGCGCGCTGGTGCGCCAGCGGATTGCTGCGGGCGAGCGCCCCGCCCAGGTCCGTACGTGGCTGATGGAGCGCTATGGCGACTATGTCACCTACGACCCGCCGCTTCGCTGGGCGACCGCGCCGCTGTGGCTGACGCCGCTGGTGCTGCTGGCCTTCGGGCTGCTGATCGCGCGCCGCCTGTTCAAGGGAAAGACGGCATGACGGGTTGGCTTGTCTTTGGGGGCTTCGCGCTAGGCGCACTTGCGCTATTGCTACTCATTCGCTTCCCAAGGCGCTTCTGGACGGTGCCCGCGATGGCGGTGATGCTGGCGGGCGCTGGCTATGCCTGGCAAGGGCAGCCCGGCCTGCCCGATCGCCCGGCCCAAGGCGTCACCAGCGTGCGACCGCTCGATCCCGATCTGATCGCGGCGCGCGAAGGGCTCTTCGGGCGGTTCAACTTCGACTATAGCTACTTCATGGCGGCCGATGCGATGACGCGGGTCGGTTCACCGCAACGCGCCGCGACCGTGATGCTGGGGGCGGTGCGCAAGGCGCCAAATGATCTGGGGCTATGGGCCGGCCTCGGGCTTGCGCTCGCCGAGCATGACGGCGACCAGATTTCCCCCGCTGCCCGCTATGCCTTCGACAGGGCCGAGCAACTCGCGCCCAACCATCCCGGGCCGCCTTTCTATCGCGGCATCGCGCTTGCGCGGTCCGGGGATCTGGCCGCGGCGAGGCAGGCTTGGGGCAGGGCGCTGCGCCTCGTGCCGCCGACGGCCAGTTATCGCAACGAGATGGTTGGTGTGATGCTGAAGCTCGATCCCGGACTCGCGGCGGCGGCGCGATCCGCATTATCCGCAAATCCGTCCGCTGCCCGCTAACACGTCGTTATCCCTCTATATTAGAACCGGTACCGCTCGCCCGCGGTGCTGCACGTTCCAGCGGATACAGGGGTCCGACAATGCACATCCAGAGCGGCAACGCCGCCGACTTCATGCAGCATGGCCTCAGCGACGCCGACCTAGCCGCCTATGCGCAGGCGGAAGACATGCTGTGGGTCATGCTGGAAGATCTGCTCAAGCCGGACGACCGGCCGGAAATCTGGGCCGCGTTCCCGCAGTTCCTGTCTGCGTTGCCGATGTTCTCCCGGGTAGTTCGCAACAGCCACGCCAAGGCTGCCGGCGGTGGCGTGCAGCTTGACGTGCGCGTGGCGATCGCGCTGGAGACACTGCTTGCCATGTGCGAGGCACATGAAGGGGCATTGGACCTCGCGATCGGCCGCCTGACCCGGGTAACGACGCTGCAGAACAACTCGATCATGGCACAGGGCGCGCTGTTCCATGTTCATGGCATGGCTGACCCGGAGAACCCCAAATACAAGCTGGAAGGGCGTTTCTGCGCCAAGCCGTTCCTCGAACTGCACGTCCTGGAGGGCTCCACCCACCAGTGCTGCGCCAGCTGGCTCGACAAGTCCGCCGGCGATCTGAACACCACCCCGTGGGAGCAGGTCTGGAACTCGGAATCGGCGCAGGCCGTTCGTGCCAGCATCCATGACGGCAGCTATCGGCATTGCAACAAGATGGCGTGCCCGGCGATTCAGTCCGGCACGCTGCCGACCAAGGAAGCGGCGGCGGAGCACTGGCCGACGCTGGCGAGCCTGATCACGGACCTGGAAACCGTGATGCCGGCGGGCCCCGAGGACGTGAACCTCGCCTACGACCTTACCTGCAATCTGTCCTGCCCCAGCTGCCGCACCCACAAGATTGCGGCCGACGAGGCGACCCGGCAGCGCTATGACGCGATGCAGGAACGCGCGATCCTGCCGATGCTGCGCGATGCGAAGACGGTGTTCATCACCGGATCGGGCGATCCGTTCGCCAGCAAGAACTTCCGCCGCCTGATGGAAAAGCTTACCCCGGACGAATATCCGGATCTGCGTTTCCGCATCATGACCAATGCCATGCTGTTCACACCGCGCGAGTGGGAGCGCTTTCCGGCACTCCATAAGCGGGTGTTCTCGCTGCAGATCAGCATCGACGGGGCGTCTGCCGCCACGCACGAACTGCTCCGCCGCGGGGCGCGCTGGGAAGTGATGCAGCAGAATCTTCGTTTTGCGGCGGGCTTGCTCGAGCAGGGCCTTATCGAGCGGCTGTCGCTGAGCTTCACCGTCCAGGCCGAGAATTTCCATGAGATGGGCCAGGGCGTCGCGCTCGCGGAGGCGCTCAACGCGACCAGCATCTACTTCGGCAAGATAACCAACTGGGGCACGTTTTCCCCGGCGGAATATGCGGCGAAGGCGGTGTTCCTGCCGGATCACCCGCAATATCAGGCGTTCCTTGCGGCGATGGCGGATCCCCGCCTGCGCTCGCCGCGCGTGCAGCTGGGCAACCTCGTCGAGTTCCTGCCCGAGAGCAGCGCGGTCGCTGCCTGAATGGGATCCCCGCTCGGACCAAGGCCCGAGCGGGGATCCGCCTCTTTAGCCCGCCCAGGCTTCGAACGGCAGGTCGAGCGCGTCGGCGACCGCCTGGTGACGGATCTTGCCGCCCGAGACGTTGAGGCCGTTGGCGAGGTGACGGTCGGCCTTCATGGCGGCTTCCGCGCCGTGGTTGGCGAGCTTCAGCACGAAGGGCAGCGTCGCGTTGTTGAGCGCGAAGGCCGAGGTGCGGGCGACCGCGCCGGGCATGTTGGCCACGCAATAATGGATCACGCCGTCGATCTCGAACACCGGATCGTCATGCGTGGTGGCGCGGCTGGTCTCGAAGCAGCCGCCCTGGTCGATCGCGATGTCGACCAGCACCGAGCCGCGCATCATCGTCTTCAGCATGTCGCGAGTGACGAGCTTGGGGGCCGCGGCACCCGGTACGAGCACCGCGCCGATCACCACCTGCGAGGTGCGCACCGCCTCGGCGATCGCGGCCTTGCTGGCATAGGCGGTCTTGATCTGGCTGCCGAAATGCATGTCGAGTTCGGCCAGGCGCTCGTTGTTAATGTCGTAGATCGTCACGTCTGCGCGCTGGCCGGTCGCCATCTGCGCGGCGTTGATGCCTGACACGCCGCCGCCGAGGATCGCGACCTTGCACGGCGCCACGCCCGGCACGCCGCCGAGCAGTTCGCCGCGGCCGCCCTGTTCCTTCTCCAGATAGTGCGAGGCGACCTGGACCGACATGCGGCCGGCGACTTCGCTCATCGGCTTGAGCAGGGGCAGCGCGCCCGAGTTCGACGTAACCGTCTCATAGGCGATGCAGGTCGCGCCCGACGCCATCAGGCCTTCGGCCTGCGGCTTGTCGGCGGCAAGGTGGAGATAGGTGAACAGCAGGTGGCGCGGCTCGAGCAGCGCGATTTCCTGTGCCTGCGGCTCCTTCACCTTCACGATCATTTCCGAATTGGCGAACACGCTTGCAGCATCCGGGGCGATCTCTGCGCCGACCGCGGTATAGGCAGCGTCGTCGAAATCGATGCCCATTCCTGCCTTGGTCTCGACCAGCACGCTGTGGCCGGCATGAACCAGCTCCGCCACCGAAGCGGGGGTCAGGCCCACGCGATATTCGTGATTCTTGATTTCCTTGGGAACGCCGATGCGCATGGGAACTCTCCTAAATTTTGACGGCTTTTCCTACCGCGAAACATCATCGGAAATCCCTGCAAAGCGCATGCATATCGTCGCGCCGCTTCGCATGGATCTTGCAATTTTTGCCAGTATGCGGGCAATTCATGCACGATGGATCGAATCGACACAGCAATTCTCAAGCTGCTCGCCGCCGACGCGCGCGCCCCTGTCAGCCACATCGCGGCCATGGTGGGACTGTCGCAATCGGCATGCACCCGGCGGATCCAGGGGTTGGAGGCTGGCGGCCTGATCCGGGGCTATGGGGCGCGACTCGACCATCGACGGGTCGGCTTCCGGGTAACGGCGCTGGTCGACATCACGCTCGGCACGCAGGTGGAGGAAGATCTCGCGCATTTCGAACAGGCGGTCGGCGGAATCGACGGTGTGGTCGAGTGCGCCCTGGTCTCGGGCGGGCAGGACTATCGGCTGAAAATCCTGTGCCGCGACCTCGATGATTACGAGCGGCTCCATCGCGAACATCTCGGCCGGCTGCCCGGAGTGGTGACGATCAACAGCAGCTTCGTGCTGCGCGAGGTGCCGACTCGCGGTGAAGGCGATGCCTTGTTCGGCGGTGCGCGGTGACAATCTTGCGCCCCATGGGAACGGGCGGGCGGCTGGTGCGTCTACCGGCCCTGGACACGATAGTTGATAGGGCATGTTGCGCATGCTAACGGCCCGCATCCTGATGATGATGAGAACACAGGTCGCTATGGCCAGGTCGGTTCGCTCCCTTCAGCGTCTGTCGCACCGGTGAACGCCGCCGCGACCGGAGACGCTGCTGCGCTCCTCCCCGATTCGGAACCGCATGGCGGGCATGGCCATCACGGCCAAGACCCGACATGGAAGCTCGCCCTCGGTGCTATCGGCATCGTGTTCGGCGACATCGGCACCAGCCCGCTTTACGCGTTTCGCGAGACCTTCGCGAACGAGCATCACGAGTTGCCGCTCGATACCCCGCATGTGCTGGGTGCGATCAGCCTGATGTTCTGGTCGATGATGGTCGTGGTGACACTAAAATATGTCACGATCATCATGCGGGCGGACAACAAGGGCGAGGGCGGCAGCCTGGCGCTGCTCGCGCTGATCTCGGGCCGCGGCGGCCAGCGTCGCTGGACGCAGGGCATCGTGCTGCTCGGCGTGTTTGCGACGGCGCTGTTCTACGGCGATTCGATGATCACCCCGGCGGTGTCGGTGCTCTCGGCGGTCGAGGGCCTGGCCGTCGCCGCGCCTGGCTTCCACCGGCTGGTGGTGCCGATCGCGGTGGTGATCCTCGTCATGCTGTTCTCGATCCAGCGGACCGGCACGGCGCGCGTGGGCGCCTTCTTCGGGCCGGTGATGATCTTCTACTTCGTCGTCATCGCCACCCTGGGCGTCATCAGCATGGTCCAGACGCCCTATATCCTTCAGGCATTGTCGCCGCACCATGCGGTGCATTTCTTCACGCTCGATCCGCTGCGCGCCTTTCTCGCGCTCGGTTCGGTTGTGCTGGCGGTGACCGGTGCCGAGGCGCTCTATGCGGACATGGGACATTTCGGCCGCAACCCGATCCGCATCTCCTGGCTATGGTTCGTGCTGCCGGCACTGATGATGAACTATATGGGGCAGGGGGCGCTGCTGATCCGCGATGCCGAGGCGCTGCGCAGCCCCTTCTACCTGCTCGCGCCAGAGGCGCTGCGGCTGCCGTTGGTGTTCGTCGCCACCGCCGCGGCGATCATCGCCTCGCAGGCAGTCATCTCCGGCGCCTTCTCGGTGACCCAGCAGGCGATCCAGCTGGGCTTCGTGCCGCGGTTGCGCATCGACCATACCAGCGCCGCGACCGCCGGGCAGATCTACATCCCGGTGATCAACTGGGCGCTGATGATCATGGTGATCCTGCTGGTGCTCAGCTTCCAGACCTCGTCCAACCTCACCGCGGCCTATGGCATCGCCGTCACCGGCGCGATGCTGATCGACAATTGCTTGCTGGCCGTGGTGTTGTTCAACCTGTGGCACTGGAAGAAGCGCTATGCGATTCCGTTGCTGGCCGTGTTCTTCACCGTCGATCTCGCGTATTTCGCGGCGAACCTGACCAAGGTGCCGGACGGCGGCTGGTTCCCGCTGATGGCGGGCTTCATCATCTTCACCCTGCTCACCACTTGGGCCAAGGGGCGCAAGCTGATGATCGCCCGGCTGCGCGAAAGCGCGATGCCGATCCAGATCTTCATCGAATCGGCCGCCAATGCGGCAACCCGGGTGCGCGGCACGGCGGTGTTCATGACCTCGACGCCGGACGGGGTGCCGCACGCGCTGCTCCACAACCTCAAGCACAACAAGGTACTGCACGACCGGGTGATCCTGCTCACCGTCAAGATCAGCGACGTGCCCTATGTGCCCGAGGAGAAGCGCATGATGGTCGAGGATCTCGGCAAGGGCTTTCACCGCATGATTCTCTATTATGGCTTCATGCAGGAAGCGGACGTGCCGGCGGCGCTCAAGTCGGTCGATGCCTGCGGGGCCGAGTTCAAGATGATGGAGACCAGCTTCTTCCTGGCCCGCCAGACGCTGCTGCCCTCCTCGCGGCCGGGAATGATGCTGTGGCGCGAGAAGCTGTTTGCCTGGATGCTGCGCAACGCCGAAAGCGCGATGGAGTTCTTCCGCCTGCCGACCAACCGCGTGGTCGAGCTGGGCAGCCAGGTCGAGATTTGAGCGCGACGCCTGCGCCGCTGATCGTCACCGCGCTGTTCGGCAGGCAGGACCAGGCCTGGTTCGATTCGCTGCGCCGCGCGCATTTTCCGCCCGAGCGCAACCAGCTGGACGCGCACCTTACATTATTTCATCATCTGCCCCCCTCCGTGGCGGAGGAACTGAAGCATCGCCTGAGCCAGGAAACGCGCGGTGTTCGCGCGCCGCGAGCGCGTGTCAGCGGATTGATGTCGCTCGGGCAGGGCGTGGCGTACCGAATCGAGGCGCCGGAGCTCGACGCGATTCGCGCCGGGCTGTTGGCGGCGTTCGCCGGCCTGCTCACGCCGCAAGATGCGGGGCGCTGGCGCCCGCATGTGACCGTCCAAAACAAGGTGCGCCCCGTTCTTGCCAAGGCCCTGCTAGGCGTGCTGGAGGCCGATTTCGCGCCGAAAACCGTCGAAATATCCGGTCTCGCCAGCTGGTGGTATCGCGGCGGACCATGGGAATTGCATTCCCGCCACATGTTCGCTTGACGGATCGCGCACACCGCAATAGATGGCCCGCTCTCGCTTCGGGGCGGAGTAGCTCAGTTGGTTAGAGCAGCGGAATCATAATCCGCGTGTCGGGGGTTCAAGTCCCTCCTCCGCTACCAGCGTCGCAGTTCGGATGGACTGCCGCGCAGGTGGTTTGCCGATTGCGAGTGCCGGCCAAAGGCCGGTCTCGCTGCCTCCCCGATCCGTTGCGGTCAGCATAACGTCGCAAGAGGGTGCGCCTGGCATCTTCCTCTCGCGTCCAGGCTCGCGCCTCGTCGACCTCTGGTGACCTTGCGACGCGCCTCTTCGCAGGGCACGAGATCGCGAAGGAGGCCATACGCGAACGATGCTGCGCAGACATATCTGGTGGAGGGTGCTGGCATCGGCGGGCCTCGTCGCCGCGCCGGTCTGCGCGCAGGCGCCGCAGCAGCGCAGCCTCGATCAGTATAATCTGCGGGCCTGGACCCTGGTAGACGGCGCCCCGCCGGACATATGGGCGCTTGCCCAGACTCGCGATGGGTTCCTGTGGCTTGGTACGGGCGCGGGCCTCTATCGGTTCGACGGCAACACGTACGAGCTGATCACGCCCATGCGCGGCCGTTTCCCGTCGCGCAACATCACCGCCTTGCTCGCCGACGCGGACGGCAGCCTGTGGATTGGCTATTTCGACGGACAGGTCGCGCAGTTCGGCGGCGGCAGCGTCCGCAGAATCGGCGGCCCCAACGCCATTGTCGAGCAGTTCGCGCGCGAGCCGGACGGGACGATCTGGGTGGCGATGACCGGTCTGGAAGGCGGGCTGTTCCGCGTCGGCGGGAAGGGGCTCATCCGTGTCGGCGAGGATAGGGGAATCCCCGCCGGTCGGGTCTTCAGCGTCATCGCCGGGGCGGACGGAGCGATCTGGGCAGCGACGGAGCACGATATCCGGGTGCTTCGCCCGCGAGCTGCACGATTCGAGATCGTCGCTCGTGCGCCGCACCGCACCCGACTGGCGTTGGCGCCGGACGGACAAGTCTGGGCATCGGGCGATCCTGCGGTCGCAACCGCTGCCCGTGCGGCGGGCTTGCGTATTGCGCCGCTGGCCCTCGGCTTGCGGCCGCCCGCCGCCGATCGGATGCGCTTCACGCAGGACGGGACGCTGTGGCGGACGTTGTTCGCCGGCGGGGTGCTGCAGACCAGAAGCGTGGGCGGGGAACGTGGCCCCCCGGCATTTACCCGGCTCACGACGAAGCAGGGTCTGCCCTCGCTCGTCGCGGTGCCGCTGCTGGAGGATCGCGAGGCCAATCTCTGGATCGGCACCAATCTCGGCTTGTTCCGCCTGCGGCCGGTAAGCGCAGCAACCGCGCTGCGCGTCGACGACAAGGTGCTGGGGGGCTTCGAACTCGCGGTGACGCAGGACGGCACCGTCTATGCGGCAAACCCGCATAATCTCTACCGCGCTCGTCCCGGCGAGCCGCTGCGCTGGCTGCGCAGGTTCGATCAGGTGATCCACATGATCGAAGCGGATGGCGCCGATCTGATCGTGGCGCTTCCCGAGGCGTTGTTGCGCTTGCGGCGCGACGGCTTCACCGCGATTCGTACGCCGCCGCTTCCCGGCCCCGCGGTGAGTTGGGGGCGGCATGGGGAGGCGCGGTGGATCTCGGTAGAGGATGTCGGTGCGTTTCGGCTGGCGGGAAACCGTTGGCACCCACTCGAGGCGACCGATCAGCCTGCTGCCCGGATGTACGCCGCATCGGGTGTAGGCGGCGAAGGCTGGTTCTACGGCCGCGATCGGCTGTATCGACGCGACCATAGCGGGCTTCGCGCCGTCCCGGGTGACGGGATCGGCGGCATCGCGATGGTGTCGACAGGGCCGGCCGGAACCCTGGTGGGCGGCGAGCTCGGGCTCGGCCGAGTCGAGCAGGGGCGCCTGCGTGCGCTTTCGGATGACCGAATACCCGACCTCGGCGGCATCACCGGCATTGCACAGACGCCCGACGGATCGGTTTGGATCAACGGCGTACGCGGGTTGGTGCAGACCAGCAAGACGGCGCTGGACCGGGCCTTCGCCGACCCGAACGCACCCCTGCAGCACCAGCTCTTCACCGCGGCGGACGGGCTGCCTGGCGTCGCCCAGCAGGGGTCGCAGAAAAGTACGGTGATCCGCGGCGGCGACGGCCGCATCTGGGTGGCGGACAATGTCGGTATCGGCTGGATCGATCCGGCGCGCATCGTCCACAACAGGCTGCCGCCGCCGGTGTCGATCCTGCGACTCACCGCCAATGATCGCAGCTATGCGGCGCCGCGGGATGTCGCTTTGCCGCCCGGCACGGCCAATCTGCGGATCGCCTATACCGCGCTGAGCCTGGCGGAGGCGGAACGCGTGCGCTTCCGCTACCGGCTGATTGGCGTCGATCGGGACTGGATCGACGCGGGTACCGCACGCGAAGCCTATTACGCCAATCTCGGGCCGGGCAGCTGGCGTTTTCAGGTGATCGCCGCCAACAATGACGGCGTGTGGAACAGGCAGGGCGCGACCCTGACCGTTACCATCGCGCCGCGCTTCTATCAGACATGGTGGTTCCGGCTGCTGGCCCTGGGTGCCGGTGCGGGCGCGCTGTGGCTGCTCTATGTCTGGCGGCTGCGAGAACAGCTGGCGCGGACACGGGCGCGTGCCGAAGCCAAGCTGGCCGAACGCGAGCGCATCGCGCGCGAACTGCACGACACGCTGCTCCAGAGCATGCAGGGCCTGATACTGCGCTTCCAGGCGGCCGCCTATGCCACCGAGCCGGGATCGCGCGCGCACGCCATGATCGACGGTGCCCTGGAGCGTGCCGACGACGTCATGCTGGAAGCGCGCGACCGTGTGCTGGCGCTGCGCCGGATCAGCGGCCCGGGCGATCCGCAACCGTTGATCGACGAACTTTCCCGCTGCATGGAGGAGGAAGGGCTGATCGTGACGGTCACCCGCGAAGGCCCGCCGCTGCGCTTCCCGCCGGAGATGCTCGAGCAGATCGCCGCGATCGTGCGCGAGGCGCTCGCCAATATACGCAAACATGCGGGGACGCGGCTGGCGCAGATACGGGTGGAAAGTCGCGAGGGCTGGCTCCGCATCGCCGTCGAGGATCGCGGGCGCGGCATCCCGACGGAGGTCATCGAGGCGGGCGGTCGACCGGGTCATTTTGGATTGCGCGGCATGCACGAACGCGCCGACGACTTGGGCGCGACGCTGGAGGTTCTCCGCGGGGACCCGATCGGCACGACAGTCCGGCTTACCGTGGAACGTTGACGGGTGGGGCCGCGCTCTCGGCTACAGGCAAGGGCCCCAAATTATCCTGAGTAGCAGATGCGACAATGGGGGCGCGTTCCGCCTCGACGCCCCGGGTCGGAATAGTAAAGCCTGCCGCATCCATTAGTTTTTGGCTAAGGCTGTTCGAACATGGTCGATTAGGCACCTATACTTAGGCTGACGTTCAGGTGCAGAACGTGCGGGAGACTGGGTAACGTGGCAGGGGAGGGGCGCTCTTTCGGAGTGCCGCAATCGGCGGAAGAGGGGCGCGAGCGATGGCGGCGCTGAAAACGGTTCCATCTGCGGATGTCCGACTGGGGATGTTCATCCATGGCTTCGAAGGCTCATGGTGGGAGCACCCCTTCTGGCGCACGCGGTTCCTCCTGACCGATCTGCAGGACCTTCAGAAGCTTCGCGCGTTTCGCGGCGGCGTGATCATCGATGTGGCCAGATCGCAGGCAGCCCCGGCAGCGAGCGTCGACGCGCCCATGGAAAATGACGAGGCTAAACCTGTCCCTGCGGCCTCGTCGATGACGCTTGGTGAAACCGATGCGGCGGCGGCACGTGCGAAGGCCAGCTTCTCCTTGGAACAGGCCCGGGCCGCCGCCCTCGTTGCAGGAGCGTTCGAGACCGTGCGCGGCACCTTCGACGATGTGCGCCTTGGCCGCGCCATCGCTCGCGAGAAGGTAGCCGCGCTTGTCGACGACATTGCCGGCCAGCTCGACCGGAACGCATCGGCTCTGTTCCGTGTGCTGCAGCTGAAGAGCAAGCATCAATATACCTACCTCCATTCTGTCGCCGTCTGCACGCTGATGGTCAATCTGGCCCGGCACCTGGGAATGGACGAGGAAGATGTCCGCGCCCTGGGTCTCGCGGGCCTGCTGCACGACGTCGGCAAGGTGGCCATTCCCGATTCCGTGCTGGACAAGCCAGGCCGCCTTTCCGCCGAGGAGTTCGCCTTGGTGCGCGAACATCCAGAGCGCGGCATGTCACTGCTGCAGGAAGACCCGACCATGCCTGCGCTGGCAATGGAGGTGTGCCTGCACCATCACGAACGCTGGGACGGCACGGGCTATCCGCATGGGCTGAAGGAGGAGAATATCAGCCTGCCCGCGCGGATGGGCGCGATCTGCGACGTGTACGACGCGTTGACCTCCCACCGATCGTACAAGCGCGCATGGCTGCCGGCGCGCGCTCTCGATGCGATGTGGGGCTGGGAGGGGCATTTCGATCGGGAACTGCTGTTCCAGTTCATGCGGAGCATCAACCTGTATCCACCCGGGCTGCTGGTGCGGCTGGCTTCCGACCGACTGGCGCTGGTGCTGCACAATGGCGAACGTGCGACGCGAACCCGGCTGCTGGTCTTCTACTCCTTTGCCGATGCCGCACCGACAGAGCCGAAGACGCTCATCTTTACCGGTGAGGGGAAAGAGGATGCCGTCATCGGCTTCCTCGATCCAGCCGACGCGCCCATGGCGATCCCCGACCTGGATTTGTACCCGCCGCACCCTGTAACAAATTAGGCATAATACCGGAACGGCGCGGCCGACCCGATCGTCTATAACGAACAATAGGAAGAGGGTTGCTTGAACGGAGTTGCGTAGATGCGTGCATTACATGAGTTGCCGCCGGAGCAGGTTGAAGGCCGCGGTGTCGATCCCGCCGCATCGCGCAGCCTGTTGCTCATGGCGATGGGAAGCGTGTTGTTCTGGGCGAGCGTCGCGGTCTGGATCCTGCGCTGATCGCTGCCAAGTTCGTCTTGGCGGGATGACAGCTTTTCCGTTCCGGCGCGGCGTTGCAGATATGCCCCGCGACGCCATGTTGCTTCCGACGATGCCCTGTCTCTAGAAGCGGCATCGAAGATTCGTCGGAAAGCAGAGCATGACCGCCACCCATTCTACCCGCATGTTGATCCTGGGCTCGGGCCCCGCCGGCCTCTCGGCCGCCATCTATGGCGCGCGCGCGGGCCTCGCCCCCATCGTCGTCCAGGGCATCCAGCCCGGTGGCCAGCTGATGACCACCACCGATGTCGAGAATTATCCCGGTTTCCGCGAGGTGATCCAGGGCCCGTGGCTGATGCAGGAGATGCAGGCCCAGGCCGAGCATGTCGGCGCGCAGATGATGTGGGACACGATCGTCGAGGTCGATGTCAGCCAGCGTCCGTTCCGCATGGTCGGCGACGGCGGCACCGTCTACACCGGCGATACGCTGGTGATCGCCACCGGCGCGCAGGCGCGCTGGCTGGGCCTCGATTCGGAAGAGCTGCTCAAGGGCAGGGGCGTCAGCGCCTGCGCGACCTGCGACGGCTTCTTCTTCCGCGGCAAGAAGGTGGCGGTGATCGGCGGCGGCAACACCGCGGTCGAGGAAGCGCTGTACCTCACCAACCACAGCCATGACGTGACGCTGATCCACCGCCGCGATTCGCTGCGCGCCGAAAAGATCCTCCAGCAACGCCTGTTCGCCAACGAGCGGATCACCATGGCCTGGAACAAGGAAGTCTCCCGCTTCATCGGCGGCGGCCAGCCCGAGGGCCTCGTCGGCATCGAGCTGAAGGATACGGTGACCGGCGAGCTCTCCACGCTGGAGGTAGACGGCGGCTTCGTCGCGATCGGCCACCATCCGGCGACCGAGCTGTTCCGCGGCCATATCGCGCTGGACGACGACGGCTATATCCAGGTCGAGAAGGGCACGACCAACACCAGCGTGCCCGGCGTGTTCGCCTGCGGCGACGTGATGGACAAGCACTACCGCCAGGCGATCACCGCCGCAGGTACCGGCTGCATGGCAGCGCTCGATGCCGAGCGCTTCCTGGCCGCAGCCGATTTCGAGACGGTGGCCCAGGCGGCTGAATAGAACGTTCCGCCGAGCAAGCGACGGTCAGGGCGCGCGCTGCTCGGCGAGCGCCTCGATCACCCGCTCGTACAGCCAGGCCTTGTCGGTGGTGCCGGCGAAGACGTGGCTGGCGGTGTCGAACTGCTTGCGGCGGACGCGCGTTCCGGCGGCGGCAAAGGCCGGCTTGTGCAGAAACTCGGCGAAATCTGCGGCGATCTTGTCGCGTGTGGCGAGCAGCACCGTCATCGGCACCTCGGCGCCGGTGATTGCCGCCGCCAGTTCGCTGCCGAGGCCGACTTGCGTCACCTGCCTGCGCACCGCGACCCGCTCGATCATCTGGCGCATCCAGCCGCGACCGGGTTCGGCTTCCTCGGGTTCCTCCGGCGCGGCCGGCGGTCCGACGATTACCGGGTTGGCGAGCAGCAGCGCGTCGATCCGCGCTTGGGCATGGAACAGCGCCAGCGCCGTCGCGCCGTCACCATTGCCGAAAGCGATCACGCGGCGCAGCTTCGCCTCGCGTCGGAAGATGCCGGCAGCCGCGACAATGTCCGGCGCGCTTTCCAGGAAGCCGAGATTGCTGCCCGCCGAATCGCCGATGCCGCGGCGATCGAAGCGAAACACCGGATAGCCTGCCGCGGCGATGCGGTGTGCCAGTTGCGACATGCTGCGATGCGGGCCGCTGCGGATCTCGTTCCCTCCGGAGACGATCAGCAAGCCGGTGCTCCCCGACGCGCTGTCCAGCGTGCCGACCAGCATGTCGCCCAGGCAAGGGAAACCGATCAGGCTTCGCACATCCGCACCCAAGCGGCGAGATCGTCTGCAAGCAGTGTGGCGAGCGCGACGTCGTTGTCCGGGCTCGGCTCACGCCACAACGGGCGACCGGGGACGAGGCGGTCGGCCGGGCGGGTGTCGCCTTCCAGGCGGAGCGTGCGCGCCGGCTCGACATGGCAATCGGGCAATTCGTCGAGGAAGGTGTCGGGCAGGCGATGGCCGCCATAGCCGGGGGCACCCCCGGTGCGGTGAATGCGGCGCAACGCGCGCAGGAGGGCGTCGCCCGGCTGTGGCGCGAAGTGCCAACGGTGGCGGATCACAACGCTGCCGTCGAACAGCGCGCCGCTGCGAAGGGCCATGGAATAGGCCCGGCCGCCCGCGGTGCGTGCCGCGGCGGCAAAACCCGCCCGCAAGTCCGAAATGGCGATGCGTTCGCTGGGGATCAGGCTTTCGCCGGTGCCGGGAAGCTCGGGCAGCACGCCCGCAATCCTGTGTTTCTCGGCAAGCGATCGCAAGATCGTGGCGGCGAATGCGCGCATGCGGTTCGCCTCCTCGAACAGCGGCAATGCCGCGATGACAACCGGGCCGCTGCCGGGACCGAAGCGTAGCATCGCTTCGCGGCCGCCTGCCCAGTCATAGGGTTCGATCACCCCAATACCTTTTGTGCGGCGAAACGGGTGAGCGTGCCGAAGCTTTCCAGCATCTCGCCATCCACCTCATCATCCTCGATCAGGATGCCCAGCCGGTCCTCGATCTCGGTGAGCACGCCGGCCACCGCCAGCGAATCCAGCTCTGGCAGCGCGCCGAACAGGGGAGTATTCTCGTCGAAAGCAGCAACGCGATCGTCGCTCAACCCCAGCACGTCGCGCAGCACGCCGCGGACGGTGGTTTCGATGTCGAGCATGGCTTCAGGCCGCAATGGGGTTCCCCTGCAAGAAATTTGCGCTTCCGTAAGGCTTGGCGGCGGCGCTGCCAAGACTATGGGTGGTGGCATGATCGCGCTGGATCCTACCCCGCATCTTATAGACGCGTTGCCGCTGCGTGGCGCGCCGGACGCCGTTGCTCTGGAGGACAAGGCAGGCTCGCTGACCTATGCCGAGCTCGAGGCGGCGGTCGGCGGCATGGCGCAGGCGCTGGCCGCGCACGGGCTGGAGCCTGGCGAGCGGGTGGCGAGCTGGCTGCCGAAGACGCGCGCCGCCTGTTTGTTGCCGCTCGCCGCGCCACGCGCCGGCCTCGTCCATGTGCCGATCAACCCGGCGCTCAAGCGCGCGCAACTCGCCCATATTCTGACGGACAGCGGCGCCCGGGTGCTGGTGACCCAGCAAGCCCGGCTGGCGGCGCTCGAGACGGGCGACGTGCCCGCCGAGTGCCGGATCCTTACCGAGGCGGAACTGGCCGGCACCGGCAGCCTGCCGCCGGCGCGAGGCGATGCCGATGCGCTGGCGGCGATCCTCTACACCTCGGGTTCCACCGGGCGGCCGAAGGGGGTGATGCTGAGCCACGCCAATCTATGGCTCGGAGCCATCAGCGTCGCGCATTACCTGAAGCTCGTGCCCGAGGATCGCGTCCTGGCCGTGCTGCCGCTTAGCTTCGACTACGGCCAGAACCAGCTCTTCTCGACTTGGGCCGCGGGCGCGCGGGTGGTGCCGCTCGACTATCTCACCGCGCGCGACGTGGTGAAGGCGGTGGCGCGTTTCGGAATCACGACGCTGGCGGGGGTGCCGCCGCTGTGGGTGCAGTTGCTGGAAGCGGACTGGCCTGCGGACACTGCGGCCTCGCTCCAGCGGCTTACCAACTCGGGCGGCGCGCTCACCCGGCCGCTGGTGCAGGGGCTGCGCAGCCGGTTCGCCCAGGCCGACCTCTATCCAATGTACGGCCTCACCGAGGCATTTCGGTCGACCTATCTGGATCCCGCACTCGTCGACACGCACCCCGAATCGATTGGTCGCGCGATCCCCTTTGCCGAGATCCTGATCGTCGATGCCGGGGGGCGGCGGGCGGCGCAGGGCGAACTCGTCCATGCCGGCCCGCTGGTCGCCAAGGGCTATTGGCGCGATCCGGAGCGGACGGCGCTGCGCTTTCGTCCGGCACCCGCCTTTGCCGAGCATCCGGGCTTGGCGGTATGGTCCGGGGATACGGTGGCGGAGGACACCGCTGGACTGCTGCGCTTCGTCGGTCGCGACGACGAAATGATCAAGTCTTCGGGCAACCGGATCAGTCCGACCGAGATCGAGGAAGCAGTGGTAGCTGGCGGTGAGACCAGCGAGGCGGTGGCGTTCGGCATCCCGGACGAGCGGCTCGGCCAGGCGATCCTCGTGATCGCGCGTGGGGATGGTAGCCGCGAGGCCGACCTGCGCGAGCGGCTGCGGCGCGAGCTTCCCAGCTTCCAGCAGCCGGCACGCTATGTCTGGCGGACGCGCTTGCCGCGCAACGCCAATGGCAAGCTCGACCGGTCCGGGCTGAAGACGGAGATCCTATGAACGCCAAACCCACCGGGCCCATTCCCGCCGACTATGCCGGGCAGCCCGACCTGCAGGTCGCCGGCCGCAACGCCGCCGACTGGGCGGAAGCGGGCACGCCGCTCTATCTGTACGACGCGGGCGCGGTGCACGCGCGGATTGCGCGGTTTCGGGCGGCGATGCCAAAGCAGGTTGCGCTGCACTATGCGATCAAGGCCAATCCCTTGCCTTCGCTGATCGCTGCCATTGCGCAGCATGTCGACGGGATCGACGTCGCCTCGGCAGGCGAGATGGACAAGGCGCGCGCGGTGATGGACGCCTCGGCGATCAGCTTCGCCGGCCCCGGCAAGCGCGACATGGAGCTGGAAGCTGCGATCCGCGCCGGGGTCACGCTCAACCTTGAGTCGGAGGGCGAAGCCGAACGCGCATTGGCGATCGGCGAACGGCTGGGCATCGCGCCGGGGCTGGCGGTGCGGGTGAATCCGGATTTTGAGCTGCGGGGCTCCGGCATGAAGATGGGCGGCCGTGCTTCGCCCTTCGGGGTCGACGCTGCGCGGGTGCCCGCACTCGTCCGGCGGCTGATCGCCGGGGGCGCGGTCTGGCGCGGCTTCCACATCTATGCCGGCTCGCAGGCGCTCTCGGCCGAGGCGGTGATCGAGACCCAGGCGGCCACCATCGGCCTCGCCGCACGGTTGGCGGACGAAGCCGGCACGCTTCCGCCGCTGGTCAATCTCGGCGGCGGCTTCGGCATCCCCTATTTCCCGGGCGACCTGCCGCTCGACGTCGAGGCGGTCGGCGCGGCGCTGGCAAACGAACTGGACCGGCTCGACACCCACTATGCCATTGAGCTCGGCCGCTGGCTGGTGGGCGAAGCCGGCATCTATCTCGCCCGCGTGGTCGACCGCAAGGAAAGCCAAGGCGAGACCTTCCTCGTCGTTGACGGTGGGCTCCACCATCATCTCGCCGCCACGGGCAATTTCGGCACCGTCGTGCGCCGCAACTACCCGATCGCCGTCGCGCACCGGATGCAGGACGCGCCCGAGGAAGTGGTGACCGTGGTCGGTCCGCTCTGCACGCCGCTCGACCGGCTGGCGGACCGCGTTGCGCTGCCGCACGCCGAGGTGGGCGACCTGATCGCGATCTTCGCCTCCGGCGCGTACGGTGCCAGCGCCAGCCCACAGGCATTTCTCGGCCATCCGCCGGTTCGCGAGCTTCTGGCAGGGGTCTGACGCCTAACGCTAAATTTACGCGTCCTGCGCCATAGCTCGCCGTCCGGCACGGGCGCGCGAAACGCCGTTACGTTGCCGCTTGGAGGCACGGTGATGGCGGTTTCGTTCGGGGTGAAGGCGGCGGCGCTGGCGCTGACGGCACAGCTATCGGCATGCGGCGGCGGCCCGCGTCCTGAGCTTCCTGCCGCGGGCTTCGTCGGCGCCAGGCAGGCGCCGAGCGAGGAATATGTCATCGGCCCTCTCGACCAGCTCAGCATCTTCGTCTGGCGCAATCCGGAGATCTCCACCAAGGTACAGGTGCGGCCCGACGGCCGCATCACCACTCCGCTGATCAACGACATGCCGGCCGTCGGCAAAACGCCCGCGATGCTTGCCGACGACCTGAAGCTCGCGCTCGGCGAGTATATCAAGGATCCGATCGTCTCGGTGATCGTCGAGAATTTCTCGGGCACGTTCAGCCAGCAGATCCGCGTCGTCGGCGCGAGCGAGAAGCCGGCGTCGCTGCCGTATCGCGCCAACATGTCGATCCTCGACGCGATGATCGCGGTAGGCGGCCTCAACGAATTCGCCGCCGGCAATCGCGCCCGGCTGGTCCGCTACGACCCGCAGACCGGCAAGCAGCGCGAATACAAGCTGCGCCTGTCTGACCTGATCAAGGGCGGTGACACGTCGGCCAACGTCCGACTGGAGCCAGGCGACGTGATCATCATCCCGCAGAGCATGTTCTGATGGGCAGCCTGTTCGACGAGGTTCGCAGTGCACTCCATGCGGTTTGGATGCGCCGCACGCTGGCGCTGGCGATCGCGTGGGCGGTGTGCGTGGTCGGCTGGGTAGCGGTGTCGCGGATCCCGGACAGCTATGAGTCCAAGGCGCGGGTGCTGGTGGAGCTGCGCCAGGTACTGCCCAGCGATGGCGGTGTGGGTACCGCCAGCCAGCAGCAGGACATCGACCGCATCCGCCAGACGCTGACCAGCGCGATCAACCTGGAAAAGGTCGTTCGCGGTACCGATCTCGCCAGGACGATCACCAAGCCCGCCGATCTCTCGGCGCGCATTGCCGGGTTGCAAAAGGCGATCAAGCTCACCGCGCAGCAGGACAATCTGTTCGAGATCGCGGTGACCGGCGCCGATCCGGCGATCTGCCGCCAGGTGGTGGAGAAGCTGATCGCGCTGTTCCGCGACAACAAGCTGGCCGACAGCCGCGACGAGAGCAGTCAGTCGCTTGCCTTTCTCGACCAGCAGCTCGCCGAGCGCCAGCAGGCATTGCAAGCGGCCGAGGCCAAGCGCGCCGACTTCCAGTCGCGCTTCCTCGGCAGCCTGCCGGGCACCGGCTCGCTCGACGACCGAATCGGCGCGGCACAGCAGCAGCTCCAACAAATCGAGAGCGACCTAGCGGCGGCGCAAAGCGGCCTCAGCGCGGTCAACGCGCAGATGGCGGGCACGCCGGCGAGCGTGGCCGGGCAGGGACCGGCGACTGTCGGCAGCGGCCCGGCACGGGCGCGGCTTGCCGACCTGCAGGGCCAGCTCGCCGACGCCCGGGCACGGGGCTTTACCGAGATGCATCCGGATGTGATCGCGCTCAAGCGGCAGATCGCCGGTGCCCAAGCCGCCGCCGCGCGCGAGCCGACGAACGGCGGCGGCGGTAGTTTCGCTAATCCGCTCTATCTCAGTCTGCGATCCATGCAGGCGGACAAGGCGGCGCAGGTCGCAGCCCTCAGCCAGCGGCGTGCGCAGATCCAGGGCGATCTCGCCGCCCTCAGCGCCAAGCTCACCCAAGCGCCACAGGCGGCGTCCGAACAGGGCCAGATCGACCGCGACTATCAGGTGCTCAAGGACCAATATGCCAAGCTGCTCGCCGACCGCGAGCAGCTGCGGATCAGCAGCCAAGCGCAGAGCCAGACCGATGCGGTGAAGTTCAGCGTCATCGATCCCCCGACCCAACCGCAGTCCCCCAGCGCACCCAGGCGATCGGTGCTGCTGACGGCGGTGCTGCTTGCCGGGCTGGGCGCGGGCATGGCGGCGGCGTTCCTGCTCGCCAAGCTGCGGACGACATTCGACACGGCGACCCGCCTCGAAAAGGCCAGCGGCATGCCGGTGATCGGGTCTATCGGCGAAGTGATTACGCCGCGCCAGCACGCACGCCGCCGGCGCCAGCTTCGGAAGTTCCTCGGCGGGGCGGCGGGGCTGGGCGCCGCTTATGCCGTGATCCTGCTGGTGGCCATGTTCCACCGCGGTCCGGGGGCCTGAGCGATGAACGACCATTCCCCCAAGCGCTTCCAAGGCTCGCTGATCCAGCGTGCGCTGGCGATGATGCCCGGCCTTCCCGCGGAAGAAACGCCATCGCACTGCGCCGTACAGGCGGCGATGCCTGCCCCGGAGCGTCGTCTGGCGCCGATCGATCGTAATCGACTGGCCGCCGCCGGCATGCTGGTGCCCGGCGGGCCGATAACGCCGCTCGCCGAGGAGTTCCGCATGGTGAAGCGGCAGCTGCTGCTTACCGCGCGAGGCGTCGCCGGGGTCGATGCCGATCGGGCCCGGATGATCCTGGTCTGTTCGGCGCAGCCAGACGAAGGCAAGACCTTCTGCGCGATCAACCTGGCGCTTTCGATGGCGGCCGAGAAGGACGTCGAGATCCTGCTGGTCGATGCCGATTTCGCCAAGCCAGACGTCTCCAAGCGGCTGGGCATGGGGGAGGGGCCGGGGCTGCTCGATGCGCTGGCCGGGCAGATCGATGTCGAGGCGTGCATCGTTGATACCGATGTGCCGCAGCTCGCGATCTTGCCTGCCGGCACGCGCAGCGTGAGCGATACCGAAATGCTGGCGAGCGACGGGGCGCGAGCCATGCTCGACCGCCTCGCCGCCGCCAATCCGCGCCGTATCGTCATCTTCGATTCGCCCCCGGCGCTCGCGGCCTCTCCCGCCTCGGTGCTCGCGCTGCATGTCGGCCAGACGATGATGGTGGTGCGCGCCGACCGAACCAGTGAAGAGGACCTGCGGGCCGCCGTCGCCGCCCTGGACGGGTGCGAGCATATCCAGCTCGTCCTCAACGCGGTGTCGTTCCAGCCGCAGGGCCGGCGCTTCGGCAGCTACTACGCGCAGGCCGGCCGGTGATTCGCGGCACGGTCGTACTGGCCGTCTGCGCGGCCGCGATCGTGCCCGCGGCTGCACAGCGCCGCGCGACCATCACGCCCTATATCGAGGTGAGCCAGGTCGCGACCGCCGAGCTCAACGGCGGGGAGACGCTGACCTATTCGCAGCTCGGCGCCGGTATCGACGGCAGCATGCGCACCCGCCGGATGCAGGTGCAGGTAAGCTATCAGTACCAGCATCGCTTCGCCGAGAAAGGTAGCTTGCAATCCGGAGACAGCCACAACGGCCTCGCCCAGGCGCGCATCACGGCAGCGCGAGGATTGACCTTGGAGGCCGGTGGCGTGGCGACACGAACCCGCACCGATGCGCGCGGTGAGGCGCTGACCACCAATGTGGCCAATGCCCGCAATCTCAGCCAGCTCTATTCCGGCTATATCGGCCCCAAGCTCGACACGCATGCCGGGCCGCTGTTCGTGCAGGGTGCCTATCGCTTCGGGTTCAGCAAGGTCGACGACGGCGCGGCGACGGGCGTGTCGCCCATGCTCCCGCGTGTCGACCGGTTTGACCGGTCGACCTCGCATGCGGTGAACGCCAGCATCGGTGCCAAGCCGGGCGTGGTGCTGCCGATCGGGCTGAGCCTCACCGGCGGCCTCGTGCGCGAGAACGCCAGCCAGCTTGACCAGCGCTTCGCCAGCAGCTCCGGGCGCGGCGATGCGATCGCGCCGGTCAGCCGCACGGTCGCGGCGGTCGGCGGCGTTGGGTACGAGAAGATTACGGTGCGCCAGCGCGACCCGTTGATCGGCGCGAACGGCGTGCCGGTGATCGACGGGGCAGGGCGCTATGTCACCGATCCTGCGTCCCCCGCGCGGCTCGCCTATGATTTCGACGGGCTGTTCTGGGACGGCGGCGTCCTCTGGCGGCCCAGCCGGCGGACCATGCTGGAGCTGCGGATCGGCCGCCGATACGGGGCGATGCGCTATACCGGCAGCTTTACCTTCCAGCGTAACGGCGGCAGCGGCATCCAGGTGGCGGTGTACGATACGGTCGAGACTTTTGGCCAGCAAGTCGGCGGCAGTCTCGCGGCGCTGCCCGTGGGCTTCGTCACCACCGCCGATCCGTTCGGCGCGCAGGCGGGCGGGTGCATCTACGGCAGCAGCGGCGCGGCGGCGGGCGGGTGCATCGCCAGTACCTTTTCCTCGTCCGCGACGGCGGCCTATCGCGGGCGCGGCCTGACGACCAACGCGGTGTGGAGCCGCGGCACGACCCGGCTGGGGCTGGGCGGCGGCTTCGCCCGCCGCGATTTCCTCACGCCCGCCGGCGCTGGCGCCGACAGCGGCAGCTGGGACGAAAGCTTCTACGCCCAAGCCTTTGCCGCGCTCGCCGCCGGTCCAAAGGGGACGATCGGGCTCAACCTGCTGGCCAGCTATTATGACGGCGACATTCCCGGCAGCACCGCCGTGCTCGGCTGGGGCGCAAATGCGGCTTACACCCGCCGCCTGGGGCAGCTGAACCTCACCGCCGCAGCGGGACTGTACGGCTCAACCCGCGACGGCCCGGACCAAGTATCGGCACAGGCGCTGATCGGCGCGCGTTATGGCTTTTGAGAGACTGCACGCATGATGGAAGATCATTACGGGCTGCGCGGCCGGCCGTTTCAGCTGACCCCCGATCCGCGCTTCTGGTTCGATACCGCCACGCACGGCAAGGCGATGGCCTATCTCGGCTATGGTCTCAGCCAGGGCGAGGGCTTCGTCGTCATCACCGGCGATCCGGGGGCGGGCAAAACCACGCTGCTCGGCCATCTTCTCGCGGAGCTGGACGGCGAACGGCTGAACGTGATCAAGATCGTTTCCACCCACCTACGCGCCGACGACCTGTTGCGGCTGGTGGCGCAGGGGCTGGGCCTGCCGGGGGATGACGTCTCCAAGGCGTCGCTGCTGCTCGCCATCGAGCGCGGCCTGAACGACATCGCGCGTGCCGGCCGACGCACGCTGCTGGTGGTGGACGAGGCACAGGCGCTGCCGGGCGAGAGCCTTGACGAGCTGCGCATGCTCTCCAACTTTCAGGCCGGCGGCTATCCGCTCCTTCAGATCTTCCTGCTCGGCCAGCCCGAGTTCCGGCTGGTACTGCAGCAGCCCGCCTTCGAGCAGTTGCGCCAGCGAGTAATCGCGATGCATCACCTCGCGCCGATGGAGGTGGAGGAAGTCGAATCCTATCTGATGCATCGGCTCACGCTGGTTGGCTGGAACGGGCGGCCGCGCTTCACCGCCGACGCGATGGCGGCGATGCACCGCTGGTCGGGGGGCATTCCCCGCCGCCTCAACCAGTTGGCGAGCCGGGTGCTGCTCTACGGGGCGGTCGAGCAGATCGAGAATTTCGGCGCGCCGGACGTCGCCGCAGTGATCGAGGACATCGAGCAGGAAGACGTGATCGAAGCGGCGCCAGACCCCGCGCCCGAAGCCGTGGCGGCGCGCCCCGGTCGCGTCGCCGAGCTGCGCGCGGTTCCGCAAGGCTCGGCCGAGGCGCGCGCGCTGGAACGGCGGGTCGCCGAGCTGGAGGCGCAGGTTGCCTCGCAGTCCGACGCGCTGCGTCGCGTGCTGTCGCTGCTGGTCGACTGGGTGGAGAAGGACGATGGCCGCAGCGGCATCGACCTCGACGCCCTTCGCGGCAGCGCGGCCTGAGCGATGGGCGTGCGCAACGGCCTGTCGGTCGACGTCGAGGACTGGTTCCAGGTCGGCGCGTTCGAGACGACGATCGCGCGGAGCGACTGGGACGGGCTGGAACGGCGCGTCGAGGCGAACACCGATCGCGTGCTGGCGCTGTTCGAGGAAGCGGGAGCCAAGGGCACCTTCTTCACGCTTGGCTGGGTGGCCGAGCGGCATCCGAGGCTGATCCGCCGCATCGCCGAGGCCGGGCACGAAGTCGCCAGCCACGGCTGGGACCATGCCCGTGTCTTCACGATGACGCCGGAGCAGTTTCGCACCGACCTTGCCCGTGCCCGCACCGTGCTGGAGGATGCCGGCGGCGTCGCGGTGACCGGCTATCGCGCGCCGAGCTTCTCGATCGATCGGCGTACGCCCTGGGCCCATGCGGAGCTGGCGGAGGCGGGCTATCGCTATTCCTCCAGCATCGCCCCGATCGCGCATGACCATTATGGCTGGCCCGATGCGCCCCGTGCGCCGTTCCGGCCGTTGCCCGATGCAGGACTGATCGAGCTGCCGATCACCATCGCCCGCGTGCTCGGCCGCGAGGTGACCGCAGGCGGCGGCTTCTTCCGACTGCTGCCGCAGGGCGTGACCGATCGGGCGATCCGCACCGCCAACGCGGAAGGCAAGGCGGCCATGTTCTATTTCCACCCCTGGGAGATCGATCCCGGCCAGCCGCGCGTTCATGCCGCACCGCTCAAGTCGCGCCTGCGGCACTATGCGCGATTGGGAGCGATGGCGGGCAAGCTGCGGACGCTGCTCGCCGCGCACGAATGGGGTCGGGTGGACAAGGTGGCGGAACGCGCGGCGGAGCGGTTCGCGTGACGATCTCCGTCCGGCACGCGGATCTGCGGGACAAGGCCGAGCGCGGGCGGCTGGCGGCATGGATCGACGGGCATCCCGGCGGCACGCCGTTCCACCTTCCGGAGTGGAGCATCGCGGTTGCGACGGGCTGCCGGCAGAAAAGTCACTATCTGGTGGCAGAGCGGCGAGGCGGCGACATCGCGGGCGTGCTGCCGCTCACCGAAATCGCGTCACCGCTGTTCGGGCGGGCGCTGGTCTCGACAGGCTTCGGCGTCGGCGGCGGCATACTCGCCGAGCAGCCGCTGGCGGTCGCCGCGCTCGCACAGGCTGGCTGGCGGCGCGCGACCGAGCTGCGATGCCCAAGCATCGACTTGCGTGGCGGCCCCTGCCCGGGCGAGGACTGGCACCGCGACTATGCCACCTATCTGGGCTTTGTTCGTCGGCTCGCGGCGGATGACGAGACCGAGCTGCTCGCCATTCCCCGCAAGCAGCGCGCCGAGGTGCGTAAGGCGCTTGCTGCGGATCTGTCGGTGGAAGTGGGTGCCGACCGTCCGGCGCGGCGGGCGCATTACGCGGTTTATGCGGAAAGCGTTAGGAACCTCGGTACGCCGGTTTTTCCGGCGTCGCTTTTCGGCGCGGTGCTTGATGCCTTCGGGGCGGAGGCGGACATCCTCACCGTTCGTTTCCAGGGGCGACCGATCGCGAGCGTGCTCAGTCTCTACTGGCGTGGGA
This sequence comes from Sphingomonas sp. S2M10, assembly GCF_012650175.1. GTDB lineage: Bacteria > Pseudomonadota > Alphaproteobacteria > Sphingomonadales > Sphingomonadaceae > Sphingomonas. The sequence goes on along the minus strand of NZ_JAAILI010000043.1, from coordinate 55,753 downwards.
CCGTCTATCCTTATTGGGGCGGGGGCGCTGCAGCGGCGCGGAGCTTGCGTGCCAACGACCGGATGTATTTCGCCCTGATGGCGCATGCCCGAGCCCGCGGCTGCGCCCGGTTCGATTTCGGTCGATCCAAGGCCGGCACCGGGCCGGCGGCGTTCAAGAAGAACTGGGGCTTCACGCCCGAGCCGTTGGTCTATTTCTCCCGCCATGCGGCGGGGGCTGAACCGCGCAGCATCAACCCAATGGATCCCAAATACCGGCTGCAGATCGCGGCGTGGAAGCGGCTGCCGCTTTGGGCGGCGAACCGGCTCGGCCCGTGGATTTCGCGGGGGCTCGGCTGATGGGCGACATCCTGTTTCTGGCGCACCGCATCCCCTATCCGCCGGATCGCGGCGACAAGATCCGCGCCTATCACCTGCTCCGCCATCTCTCCAAGAACCACCGGGTTCACCTTGTCGCCTTCGCCGACGATCCCGAGGATCTGCAGCGCAAAGGGGGCCTTGCGCCCTATGCGGTGACGCGGGAGATCGTCTGGCGGGAGCCTCCCTCCGCGTGGACGGGGCTGCGCGCGGTGCTGCAGCGCCGCGCGGTGTCGCTGGTCGCCTTCGCCGATCCCGCGGTCCGCCGGACGGTGGATCGGCTGCTGTCGACCCATCCCATCGACACGATCTTCCTCTATTCGAGCCAGATGGCGCAGTATCTGCCGCCGCAACCGGAGCAGCGGGTGATCATGGACTTTGTCGACATGGATTCGGCCAAGTTCGCCGCCTATGCCGAGGGCGCGCACGGCCCGATGGGCTGGGTGCATCGGCGGGAGGCCGCCTTGCTGCTCCGCCACGAGCAGCGCGTCGCCTGCGGCGCGGACGCCAGCCTGTTCGTCAGCGAGGCGGAGGCGGCGCTGTTCCGGGCTCGCACGGCGGCACCGCGTGTCCACGCGATCGAGAACGGAATCGACACGGTGTTCTACGATCCCGACCAGCGGTTCGAGCCGGTGCCCGGTGCGGGTCCGCTGCTCGTCTTCACGGGGCAGATGGACTATCGGCCCAATATCGACGCGGTGACCTGGTTTGCCGAGCGGGTCTTCCCGCGCGTCCGCCAGTCGTACCCAGACGCGCGATTCGCGATCGTCGGCCGCGCACCGACGGCAGCCGTGCGGGCGCTTGCGGATCGACCGGGCGTGATCGTCACCGGCGCGGTTCCCGATGTCCGCGACTGGCTGGCCGCCGCCGCGCTGGTGGTGGCGCCGCTGCAACTGGCCCGGGGGATCCAGAACAAGGTACTGGAGGGAATGGCGATGGCGCGCGCCGTGGTCGCCTCGCCTGCCGCCGCCGAAGGCATCGACCATGCCGGCACGCTTCGCGTCGCCGATAGCCCAGACGCATTCGGGGACGCGGTACTGAGCCTGCTCGCCGAACCGGAGATCGCCGCCGCCCTGGGGCTTGCCGCGCGGGCCCGAGTGATCGCCCGCTATAGCTGGGAGGCTCGGCTGGCACCGCTGGACGCACTGCTGGACGCCCCCGTGGCGCCGCGGTTGCGGCGGGGTGGCGCGCGTGGCGATCGCTTGGTACCGGGCCGCTACGATGCGGATCATGAACGGCGAAGATAGGACGGAAATGGGCGAGCGAGAGGGCGTGCGCTGATGTGCGGCATCGCCGGCCTGTTCCATCCCGCGCTCGCCAAGCCGGTTGATCCCGCACGGATCGTCGCGATGTGCGACGCCCAGGCCCATAGGGGGCCCGACGGCTCGGGCGTTTGGTGCGTCGCGGGGGTGGGGCTCGGGCACCGGCGGTTGGCGATCATCGACCTCCAGGGCGGCGTGCAGCCGATGGCGCTGCCCGACCAGAACCTCGCGGTGACCTTCAACGGCGAGATCTACAATTTCCGGGAAGTTCGTGCCGAACTCGAGGCGCTGGGGGCGCGTTTCGTTTCCGACAGCGATACCGAAGTGCTGCTGCACGGCTGGCGAGCCTGGGGGCCGGACATGCTCGCCCGGCTGAACGGGATGTTCGCCTTCGCGCTGTACGATGCGACGAGCCACAGCCTGTTTCTCGCGCGCGACCGCTTCGGGGTGAAGCCGCTCCACTATGCCGAACTGGCCGATGGCGCGGTCGCCTTCGCCTCCGAGCTGAAGGGGCTGCTCGCCCATCCGCTGCTTCGGCGCGCCGCCGATTTCCACGCGGTCGAGGATTATATGGCGCTCGGCTATGTGCCCGACGACACCTGCATCGTCGCCGGGGTACAGAAGCTGCCCGCGGGCCATTTCCTCCTCCTCCAGCGCGGGCGCCCCGTGCCGCGACCGGTGCGCTGGTGGGACATTGATTTCACCCGCCGCGTCACCGGCAGCACCCGAGACCTGAAGGCCGAACTGGTCGAGCGGATGCGCGTCGCCGTGCGGTCGCGGATGATCGCGGACGTGCCGCTGGGCGCATTCCTCTCCGGCGGGGTCGACAGTTCGGCCGTGGTCGCGCTGATGGCGGAGGGCAGCAAGGCGGCGGTGAAGACCTGCACGATCGGCTTCGACGAGGCCGGGCTGGACGAGACTGCGCACGCCGCCAAGGTCGCCGAGCGCTTTGCCACCAGCCACCGCACACGCCGGGTGGGAGCAGAGGATTACGGCCTGATCGACGCGCTGGTCGCCGCGTTCGACGAGCCTTTCGCCGATGCCTCGGCCCTGCCGACTTATCGCGTCTGCCAGCTCGCCCGCGAGAGCGTGACCGTAGCCCTGTCCGGCGACGGCGCCGACGAAGCGATGGCGGGCTATCGCCGGCATCGATTTTTCGCCGCCGAGGAGCGGGTGCGTGGCCTGCTGTCGCTCGATCTTCGCGCGCGGGTGTTCGGGCAACTGGGTGCGCTGTACCCCAAGGCGGATTGGGCACCGCGTCCGTTCCGCGCCAAGACCACGCTGCTCGCGCTCGCCGAGGACGGCGCTGCGGGCTATGCCAAGGCGGTCGGCGTTACCGCACCGGCGCTGCGGGACCTGCTTTACAGCGACACGGCGCGGGCCGCGCTGGACGGCTATCGGGCGGAGGCGCGCTACGTGGCGACGATGCGGGCCGCGCCAGCACGCGACGCGATCGACCGCGCGCAATATGCCGATATCCGCCACTGGCTGCCGGGCGATATCCTGACAAAGGTGGATCGTACCAGCATGGCGGTGGGGCTGGAGGCGCGCGAGCCGCTGCTCGATCACCGGCTGGTGGAGTTCGAGGCGTCGTTGCCGCCTGCGCTGCGCATTCGCCGCGGGCAGGGCAAGTGGCTGATGAAGAAGGCGCTTGAGCCCTGGTTGCCGCGCGAGATCCTGTATCGGCCCAAGATGGGGTTCGTGACCCCGATCAGCGCCTGGTTCCGCCACGCGCTGGCGGAGGAGGCGGCGGCGCTCGCCCGCTCGCCACTGCTCCTGCAGAGCGGCTGGTTCGAGCCGCGGACCATCGCCCGCCTCGCCGAGGATCACCGCGCCGGCCGCGCCGAGCATGGCCGCACTCTATGGCAGCTGGTGATGCTGGAGCGGAGCCTCGCCCGGCTGTTCGGCTGACCTGCGCCACCCGCGGCGGCATCGCCGCTGCCGAACGGCTTCAGGTGGACGAGGAGCGGCCGGAGCCGACAGATCGGCACGCGTTCCTGCAGTTCGGGTTCGGACGTGCGCGCGTCAAACAGGGCCGGCATTGCCGCATCCGCGCAGGCCGGATCAGAACACCGGCTGGTTGGCGTCGTCGTCTCCGGTGGGTGTGTGGATGCCGCACTCCGTCTTGTCCCAGCCGCGCCAGCGCCCGGCGCGGGGATCCTCACCCGGCTTGACCACGCTGGTGCAAGGCGCGCATCCGATCGAGAGATAGCCTTGCGCGACCAGCGGATGCACGGGCAGGTCGTGCGCAACGAAATAGGTGTCGAGATCGGCCTTGGTCCAGTCGGCCAGCGGATTGATCTTCAGCCGATCGCCGTCCAGCTCGAAGCGAGGCAGGGCGGCGCGGGTGATCGCCTGAAACGCCTTGCGGCCGGTGATCGTGGCGTCGATGCCGACAAGGCCTGCTTCCAGCGGCTGCACCTTGCGAATGTCGCAGCAGCCATCGGGGTCGTAGGACCAGCGGAGTTCCGTGGCATCTCGCTTGGCCAGCAGGGCGGGATCGGGCTGGAGGTTGCGAAAGTCGGTCAGGCCTAGCTTTCCGACGAGCAGGTCGCGATAGGCCAGCGTCTCCGGGAAATGCTTGCCGGTATCAAGGAACAGCACCGGCACCGACGGATCGACGCTGGCGACGAGGTGCAGCAATGCCGCCGATTCGGCGCCGAACGAGGACACGATCGCCGTCTCGCCGGTGAGCCGTTCAGCCAGCACGGCGCGGAGCATCTCCAGCGTGGGAACGCCCAGGAACCGGGTGTTGAGCCGTATCGCGTCCGCCTCCGTGAAGCGGGGCGAAACGTCGATCCGATCGATGGGGCGCGCCGCATCAGCCATGCCGCAGCTTCCACACCGGCACCACCGGATCCGCTGCCGCCTGGTAGCGGAAATCGTAGCGATCCAGCGCGGCAGCCAGCGTCTCCGGATCGATCGGCGCATCAGGGGCGAAGCTGTCGAAACCGCAGCGGCGCATCAGCGGGATCTGGTCGACCAGCACGTCGCCCTGGGCACGCAGTTCGCCCCTGTATCCGGCCTCGCGGAGGATGCGGGCCGAGGAATAGCCGCGGCCGTCGCGGAAGCTGGGGAAGCTCACTTCGACCAGCGCGATACGGCCCAGATGCGGGAGGAGCGCGCGGGCGTCTTCGCCCGACTCGATCCGCACCGCGGTGGCATTGGACTGGCCGAAGAAGCTGTCGAGCGTGACGGCGGGCTCGTCATGCGCCTCGTCGTCGCGGTAGCGCAGGAACTCAACCATAAATGGCCTCCTTGAACGGTGCCATGCCGATGCGGCGATAGGTGTCGACGAAACGCTCGCCGGGGGTGCGCTCGCGGACATAGACATCCGTCGCGCGCTCGATCGCGTCGACCACGCCGTCCTCGCTGAAGCCTGGGCCGGTAATGTCGGCCAGGCTGACATCCTCCGCACCCGAGCCGCCGAGCAGCAGCTGGTAGTTCTCGGTGCCTTTCCGGTCGACGCCGAGGATGCCGATATGGCCGGCATGATGGTGGCCGCAGGCGTTGATGCAGCCCGAGATCTTGAGCTTGAGCTCGCCCAGGTCGCGCTGGCGCGCGGGATCGGCGAAGCGTTCGCTGATCTTCTGCGCGAGCGGGATCGAACGGGCATTGGCGAGGCTGCAATAATCGAGGCCCGGACAGGCGATGATATCGCCGATCAGGTCGAGATTGGCCTCGGCCAGTCCCGCCTCGCGCAGCGCCGTCCAGACCACGTACAGATCGGCCTTGCGGACGTGCGGCAGCACGATGTTCTGGGCGTGGGTCACCCGCAGCTCGTCGAAGCTGTAGCGCTCGGCGAGACCGGCCATCACGTCAATCTGGTCGGCCGAGGCGTCACCCGGGATGCCGCCGATCGGCTTGAGGCTGATCGTGACCACGGCATAGCCCCGCGCTTGGTGGGCGTGGACATTCTGATCGAGCCAGACGGCGAAATCGGGATCGCGGCGGTCCACGGTGTCGGGCGCATCGGCCTCGAACGCGGGCGGCGCGAAGTGCGCGGCGATACGATCGAACTCAGCCTGGGGCGGGTCGATGCCCAGCGCCTTTACGGCCTGGAACTCTTCCTCGACCTGGCGCGCATATTCTTCCGCGCCGAGGGCATGGATCAGGATCTTGATCCGCGCCTTGTAGATATTGTCGCGGCGGCCGTGGCGATTATAGACGCGCAGGCATGCCTCGAGATAGCTGACGAAGTCAGCGAAGGGCACGAACTCCTTGATCAGCGACGCGATCATCGGGGTGCGGCCCATGCCGCCGCCGGCATAGATGCGCGCGCCGAGTTCGCCCGCGTCGTTCCGCACGATCTGGATGCCGATATCGTGCAGCCGCATCGCCGCGCGATCGGTGTCGCTGGCGATCACCGCGATCTTGAACTTGCGCGGCAGATAGCTGAACTCGGGGTGGAAGGTGCTCCACTGGCGGAGCAGCTCGGCCCAGGGACGCGGATCGGTAATCTCGTCGGCCGCAGCGCCGGCGAACTGGTCCGAACTGATGTTGCGGATGCAGTTGCCGCTGGTCTGGATGGCGTGCATCTCCACCGTCGCCAGCTCGGCGAGAATGTCGGGTGCGTCCTCCAGCTTGATCCAGTTGTACTGGAGATTCTGGCGCGTGGTGAAATGGCCATAGCCGCGATCATACTTGCGGGCGATGTGCGCGAGCAGGTGCATCTGGCGGCTGTTCAGCGTGCCATAGGGCACCGCCACGCGCAGCATGTATGCGTGGAGCTGCAGGTAGAGCCCGTTCATCAGCCGGAGCGGCTTGAACTGGTCCTCGGTCATGTGGCCGGCGAGGCGGCGCTGCACCTGGTCGCGGAATTCCTCGACGCGCGCGGCGACGATCGAGGCGTCATATTCGTCATACTTGTACATGGTTCAGATCACCCAGCTTCCGGCCTGCGGGTCGACGGGCTTGAGGGTCAGGTCCGGGCGCACGGTGGGCCCGAGCGCGCGGATGCGGTCCTTGATATGCGCGGGCCGCGGGCCTTCCGGTGTCGCCACGGCATCGATGACATAGGGCACATTGACCCGACGCGCGGCTTCCTCGGTCGCGGCGAGCACATCACCCTTGTCGCCCACGTCGACCGCGTCGGCGAGGTGGCGCGACCAGCTATCGCCCGTCCACCACACCACGTCGCCGGTGGGAAGATCGTTACCCGTCAAAAGCTTCATGCCTGTTCTTCCCCCAGAGTCTCGGCGGTGCGCGCCCAGCGGGCGAGCTTGTCCTCGGCATCCGCCAGCATCGTCACCTCACCCACGACGATGATCGCCGGGCTCTGGACCGCCTCGCGCTCGACCATCGGGCCGAGATCGGCGAGCAGCGTGCGGATGGCGCGGTGGCCTTCCAGCGTCGCGCGTTCCAGTACCGCGACCGGCATGTCCGGTGCGACGCCGTCTGCCATCAGCTTGTCGGCGATCGCCGAGGCGGTGGCGACGCCCATGTAGATCACCAGCGTGCGGCCCTTGCCGGCGAGACCCGACCAGTCCTGGTCGGTCAGCCCCTTGCATTGGCCGGCGACGAAGCTGACCGCGCTCGACCAGTCGCGATGGGTGAGTGGCAGCATCGCCTCGGCGGCGGCACCGAGCGCCGCGGAAACGCCGGGAATCACTTCCACGCGCAGCCCGGCTTCGCGCACTGCCTCCACTTCCTCGCCGCCGCGGCCGAAGATGAACGGATCGCCGCCCTTCAGCCGTACCACCACCGCGCCCGTCTTCACGTGCGCGACGATCAGCGCGTTGATCGATTCCTGCGGCAACGTGTGCTTGGAGCGGCGCTTGGCGACCGAGATGCGGTGCGCCTGTGGCGCGAGATCGAGCACACGATCGTCGACCAGCCCGTCATGGACCAGCACGTCGCACGCCTTCAGTGCTTCCACGGCACGAACGGTCAACAGGCCGGGGTCGCCGGGCCCGGCACCGACAAGGATCACGCGGCCGCGCGAATGGGGGTCGAGAAGCGTTGCCATGGTGCCGCACATGGCCCGCTGGCCGCGGCGGGGCAATGGAGGATCGGTTTGGGGCGGCTAAGGGATTCTTTGCCGCCCGGGAGTCAGCCTTCCGCGCGCCAATCGCCCGACTTGCCGCCGGTCTTGGCCAGCAGGCGGATGTCGCTCAACACCATGCCCTTATCGAGCGCCTTGGCCATGTCGTAGAGCGTGAGAAGCGTGACGGACACGGCGGTGAGTGCTTCCATTTCCACGCCCGTTTTGCCCTCGGTAGCCGCAGTGGCGGTGGCGGTGATACCGGTCTCGTCCAGCTCGAGGTCGATTGCGACGCGGGTAAGGGGCAGGGGATGGCAGAGCGGGATCAGTTCGGACGTCTTCTTCGCCGCCATGATGCCGGCGATGCGCGCGGTGGCGAGTACGTCACCCTTCTTGACGCTGCCGTCGCGGATCGCCGCTGCGGCCTCCGCCGACATGGTGATGCGGCCCCGCGCCACCGCCTCGCGCGTGGTGATCGCCTTGCCGCCGACATCGACCATATGCGCCGCACCCGTTGCGTCGAGATGGGTGAGCCCGCTCACCCGACCAGCGCCCGCGTCGCAGCTTCCACGTCGGCCTGCCGCATCAGCGACTCGCCGATCAGAAAGCAGCGAATGTCGTGCGCCGCCATCGCGTCTAGGTCGGCGCGGGTGTTGAGGCCCGATTCCGCCACGAAGGTGCAATCCTTGGGCGCATGCCGCACAAGATCGTAGGTCTTCTGCACGTCGACCTCGAAGGTCTTGAGATTGCGGTTGTTCACGCCGATCAACCGAGACTTGAGCGCGAGCGCGCGCTCCAGCTCGGCGGCGTCGTGCACCTCGACCAGCGCATCCATGCCCTGCTCGATCGCGGCCGCCTCGATCTCCGCCATCTGGCCGTCGTCGAGTGCCGAGACGATGATCAGGATCGCGTCCGCGCCCATCGCCCGCGATTCCGCGACCTGCCACGGGTCGATCAGAAAGTCCTTGCGGATCGCGGGCAGGTCGCATGCGGCGCGGGCGGCGACGAAATAGTCTTCATGCCCCTGGAAATAGTCGTGGTCGGTGAGCACCGACAGGCAGGCGGCACCGCCCGCCGCATAGGCGCGGGCATGGGCGGGCGGATCGAAATCGGCGCGGATCAGGCCCTTGGACGGGCTCGCCTTCTTGATCTCGGCGATCAGCCCATAGCCGCCCGCTGCCGCACGCGCGTCGAGCGCCGCCTTGAAGCCACGCGGCGCGCCGGGTGCCGGCCAGGCGCGCGGGTTCGCCTTGCGGGCGGCGACTTCGCTGCGCTTGGTGGCGAGGATGGTGTCGAGGATGGTACTCATGCAAAGGCGATCCAGCAGTCGAGCAGCGCGTTGGCAAGCCCGTTGTCGAGCATCTCGGTGGCTTCCTCCACGCCTTCGCGCAGATCATCGGCCCGGCCCGCGACCATCAGCGCGGCGGCGGCGTTGAGCAGCACCGCGTCGCGATACGCGCCTTCCTCACCCTGCAGCAGCCGGCGCAGCGCGAGGGCATTGTACGCGGGATCGCCGCCGCGAATGGCGGAAAGGGGATGGCGGGGCAGGCCCGCGTCCTCCGGCGTGATCCGGGTCGGCAGCTTGGCATGGCCGACATTGACCACGACGCTCGCCGTCTCGGTCGAGAGCTCGTCCAGCGCATCCTCGCCCGAGACGATCGCGGCGGCCTCGACGCCGAGCTGCGCCAGCGCCTCGGCATAGACCGGCGCATAGTCCGGCCGGGCGATGCCGATCAGCTGGTGGCGGACATGCGCCGGGTTGGCGAGCGGCCCCATCAGGTTGAAGATGGTCCGTCGCCCGATCCGGCGGCGGATCGGCGCGATCCGGCCGAGCGACGGGTGATGGTGCTGCGCGAAGAGAAAGGCGATGCCGATCTCGTGCAGGCTCTCCTCCGCGCGCGCCGCGGCGCGATCGAGGTTGAGTCCCAGCGCTTCCAGGGTGTCCGCCGCGCCGGCCTTGGACGAGGCGGCACGGTTGCCATGCTTCGCCACCGGCACGCCGGCGGCTGCCACGACAAGGCTGACGGCGGTGGAGACGTTGAGCGTATGGTGCCCGTCGCCGCCGGTACCGCACACGTCTATCGCGCCCTCGGGCGCGGTGACGGGGATCAGCCGGGCGCGGAGCGCACGAGCGGCCTCGGCGATTTCGATGCTCGTCTCGCCGCGCACGGACAGGGCGATCAGAAACGCCTCTACCTCCGTCTCCGGCGCGGTGCCGTCGAGAATGTCGGCAAAGGCCTGCGCGGCGGTCTCGCGCGCGAGCGGGGAGGACGGATCGGGAAGCAGGCTCAGGCTGGTCACGCCGCCTCTATTCCGGGGCGCGGCCGGCCTGTCGAGCAAATCCTGCTTGGGCGCCTCAGTTGCTCTTCTTGACCCTGGTATAGGGCACGAACTGGCCCAGCGAGACGAAGCCCCGCTGGAAATAGGAATTGCGGTCGATCAGCCGCACCGGATCAATGCTGCACAGCTGCGACCCGAAGGTATTGGTCACGAGAATCGAATTGTCGTCGAGCTGCTCTGCCCCGCCGCGCGGCTCATTGACATAGAGCGTGCTGCCGACTGTGTAGACGATCGCCTTGCCGTCGATGATCTGGCTGGAACCGGTGCGAACCAGACTGATGCAGTCCACCGGCTTGCCGGCGACTCGACCCTTGAGCAGCTTGGCAAGCTGCTGTTCGGGTGTGTCGCGGTGGCGCGCATCGGCAACGGGCGCCGCGAGCAGCGCGGCACCGGCGAGCAGGGAGGCGAGGATCGGTTTCATGGCATTCCTCCTACAGATGCTGCGATGAACCGAGGCTGAAGAGGGTCAGGCGGTGGCCTTGGCCTCTATCCCGGCGAGACGCAGGAAATTGGCGAGCATGGCATGGCCATGTTCGGTGGCGATGCTTTCCGGGTGAAACTGCACGCTGTGGATCGGCAGCGCCGCGTGGCGGAAACCCATCACCGAGCCATCCTCCGCCGTTGCGTTCACCACCAGACTGTCCGGAATATCGGTGACGATCAGCGAGTGATAGCGGGTAGCGGTGAAAGGCGAGGGAAGCTCGGCGAACAACCCGGTGCCGTCATGGCGGACCGGCGAGGTCTTGCCGTGCATCAGCCCGCCGCGCACCACGCTGCCGCCGAAATGCTGACCGATCGCCTGGTGCCCCAGGCACACGCCGAGCAGCGGCTTGCCCAGATCGGCGCAGGCCGCGACGAGATCGAGGCTGATGCCCGCCTCGTTGGGCGTGCACGGGCCGGGCGAGATCAGGAAACCCTGCGCATTGGTGGCGATCGCCTCGTTTGCCGTCAGCGCGTCGTTGCGCACCACCCGGACCTCCACGCCCAGCTCCATCAGATAATGGACGAGGTTCCAGGTGAAGCTGTCGTAATTGTCGAGAACGAGGATCATGGCGCCAGACCTAGGCGCTCACGCGCGCCAGCACAATCCGGCCATGCGGCGGCCATAGTGCGGCGGCACCGCTGGCAGGGCAGGGACGTGTCACCCAAGGAGTTTGCCGGATGTTTGCCCGTTTGATGATCGCCACCGCCCTGCTCGCCGCGCCGGCACTGGCGCAGACCCAGGATCAGGCTGCGCCCGATGGTCCGCCGAAGCGCGTGCGCAGCATTCTGCTGTACGGGCAGGAAAGCTGCCCCAAGCCCGCCAATCCCGACGAGATCGTCGTCTGCTCGGATGCCGGTGACTCGCCCTACCGCATCCCCAAGCGCTTCCGGGATCAGCCCAAGGAGGATGCACCCTCGACGAGCTGGTCGCGCCGCATGGAGGTGGTGGAAGATTTCAACCGCGCCGGCCTGCCGAACAGCTGTTCGCCGGTCGGCAGCGGCGGCCAGACCGGCTGCACGCGCAAGATGCTGCAGCAATGGTATCAGGAAAAGCTGGACCGCGAAGTGAAGGCCTCGCGGGTTCCGTGAGCCCGAAGGCGGGCCGGCCTATTGGCCGAAGCCCGCCTCGTTTGCCCGCGCGATGGCCTCGCGCGCAGCGGCGAACAGAGCCCCCGACTTGGCCTCGCACTCGCGCTGTTCATAGGCCGGATCGGAGTCGGCGACGATACCGGCACCGGCCTGGACGTGCATCACCCCGTCCTTCACCAGCGCGGTGCGCAGCACGATGCACGAATCCATCGACCCATCGGGCGAGAAATAGCCGACTCCGCCCGCATAGGGGCCGCGTGTCTCCGCCTCCAGCTCGGCGATGATCTCGCAGGCGCGGACCTTGGGCGCGCCGCTGACCGTGCCGGCGGGGAAGCCGGCGAACAGCGCGTCGATCGCGTCGGCATCCTCGCGCAGCCGCCCGACCACATTCGAAACGATATGCATCACATGGCTGTAGAACTCGACCGTGTAGCTGTCGGTGACCTTGACGGTGCCCGGCGCGGCGGCGCGGCCTACATCGTTGCGACCAAGATCGAGCAGCATCAGATGCTCGGCGCGCTCCTTGGGGTCGGCGAGCAGCGCGGTGCGGTTGGCCTCGTCCTCCGCGGCGGTGCGGCCGCGGGGCCGCGTGCCCGCGATCGGACGGATGGTGATCTCCCCGTCGCGCGCCCGGACCAGGATCTCGGGGCTGGATCCGGTGAGCGCGAAGCCCGGCAGATCGAGATGGTAGAGGAAGGGGGAGGGGTTGATTCGGCGCAAGGCCCGATAGAGCTCGAACGGCGGCAGCGGGAACGGCGCGGTGAAGCGCTGGGCCAGCACCACCTGAAAGATGTCTCCCGCGGCGATATACTCCTTCGCCGCCGCGACCATCTCGCCGTAGCGGCCTTCGCGCAGCACCGGCGTCGGCTGTATCGCCAGCGGATCGGCGCGTACGGGTGCGCGCAGGGGGGCGCTTGCAAGCTGCGCGGCGACGGCGTCGATGCGGTCGGCGGCGGCTTGCGGATCGGCACCCGGCCAGACCGGCGCCACGAAGAACAGCGTGTCCGCGAGCCGATCGAAGACCAGCAGCACGGTGGGCCGCACGAAGATCATGTCCGGCACGCCGACCGGGCTCTGCGGCGGGCGCGGCAGCTTTTCGACCAGCCCCACCGTCTCATAGCTGAAATAGCCGACCAGACAGGCAAGCGCCCGCGGCAATTCGGCCGGCACGTCCATGCGGCAATCGGCGACGAGCGAACGCAGCGCCGTCAGCGGATCGGCGGCGAGCGGCTCGAACGCCGCGCGGTCGGTGAGCCAGTGGCGGTTGAGCTCGGCCTCGGCGCCGGTTGCCCGGAACACCAGGTCGGGTGCAAGGCCGATCAGGCTGTGCCGTCCGCGCACCGACCCGCCCTCCACCGATTCGAGGAGGAAGTCGCCCCGACCCGGCTCGATCAGCTTCAGCGCGGCGGCGACCGGCGTCTCGGTGTCGGCAACCTGCCGCCGCCACACCAGCGCAGGCCGGTCGTCAGCGAGCGCGGCACGGGCGGCGTCGAGGCCCTGGATCATTGCGCGCCGTTGCGCTGCAGATCAGCGCGGAGGCGGGCGATCGCCGCTTCGTTGCGACGGACCTTGAGCGCGCTCACCAGCGAGGCGCGGAACTGCTGGTCATATTCCCGGGCACCCACCTGACCGAGCGCCTGGGTGATCGACTGCAGCATCTGCGGCCCCTGCGGATCGCCCGCGACGCTGCCCGGCTGGATGGTATCGACATAGACCACGTAATAGCCGGCGCGGTTCGGCGCCTCGACCAGACGGGCCGTCCTGGCCGGCATGTCGAACGCCATCTGGATGAAGTTCTCCTTGCCGCGCAGTTCGCTGCGCTTGAAGTCGAACGGCTTGGGCGGCGCACCCCTGGTCGCGCCGGCCTCGGCCAGCGCCTGCGCCATCGGCACGCCCTTCTGCAGCTTCGGCAGCATCGCGGTGGCGGCGGCACGCGCCTTGGCGAGCGCCTTATCGAGCAGATAGTCGGCCTTCACCTTCTCGGTGATCTGGGCGAGCGGGCGCGGTGCCGCCGGCACAATCTTTTCCAGCGAGACGAGCGCGAAGCTGCCGTCCTGGCCGACGGCCACCACCTGCGGTTCGTCGCCCGCCTGTTCGAAGCCGAAGCCGGCCTTGATCACCGCCGCGACGGCGGCGTCCGGCTGGTAGGCGACATTGTCGGGATCGGTGCCGTTGGCGATCAGCGCGGGGCTGCGGACCGTGGCGAGCTTCGCTTTGGCCGCCGCTTCGTCGAAGGTAGCGCCGTCGCCGACGGCATCCTCGATCGCCTGGCGCGAATCCGCCAGCAGCGCAGCGAGCTTGCGCTTGGCCACTTCCTCGGCGAGTTCGGTGCGGACCTGATCGAGCGTCCGGGCGGCGATCTTCTCGACCTTGCTCACGCGATACACGAACCACGCGCCGCCGAGCTGTACCGGGCCCTGCAGACCGGTCGTCGGTGCGGCGAAGGCGGCATTGGCAAAGGCTTCGGAAACCTGCTTGGCGAGGCCCGCCTTGTCGCTCGCCTCGATCGTGCGGGCCTCCAGGCCGGCGGCCTTGGCGGCGCCGGTGAGGTCGCCGCCCTTCGCACCGTCCGCCACCTTGGCGGCGACCGACTGGCTGATCGCCTGGACGAGTTCGACACCGCGCTTCTCGCTGGCGGCGTATTTGGCGGCATCCTTCTTGTAAGCGGCGGCGATCTCGGCCTCGGTCGGCGTCGCCTGGGCCTTCAGCGCGTCCGGCTGGGCAAGCGCGTAGCGGACGATGCGGCGTTCGGGCACCTGATAGCGGCTGCGATTCTGCGCATAATAGGCGGCGAGCGCGTTTGCGTCGGGTGCCGGGCCCGGGTCCATCGCCAGCGACTGGACGAAGCCGACGATGCCGGTGCGGCGCTCCAGCAGCGTCGCGACATAGGGGGTCACCACGCCGGCAGGGGCGGGCGCACGGAGCGCGACCGGGCCGACCAGCCAGGCGAGGTAGCGCTGGGTCGTCATGCCCTCGCGAAACTGCGCCGGCGTGAGGCGGTTCTGTGCGAGCAGTTGCTCGAAGGTATCCTGGCTGAACTTGCCGTCCATGCCGGCGAACTGCGGATTGTTGGCGATTTCGGTATCGACCAGCTTCTTGCCGACGGCCATGCCGTTCCGGTTGGCGAACGCCTCGACCGCGGCGGTGTTGATGGCGTCGTTCAGCGCGGCCTCGAACCCGCCCTGCGCCAGCACCTGCGCCATGGTGATGTTCTGTCCCTGCGCCTGCGCGGCCCGGACATAGCGTTCCAGCGTCTCGCGGACATGGCGCTCGGTCACGTCCTTGCCGGCGACCGTCGCCAGCGTCCCGCTGTTGGCGCCGCTCACGCCCTGGCGCATGCCGGTGACGTCACTCGCCGCAAAGGCGATCGCGAGCAGGCCCAAGAAGATGAAGACGATGATCAGGCCGTAGCGCGACTTGGTGAAGTTCCGGAAGGCGTTGAGCATGGAGAGCCGTTCGTTCGAGGAATTTGGGCCCGCTTTAGGGCCGGTACGACGCGCCTTCAAGCTTGTGCCGCGCGGCGCAATCGGTATCGACTGTGCCGAAACCACAGGGGAGTGATGGATGCGCCGAAAGCTGGTCGCGGGAAACTGGAAGATGCACGGCATGCGATCGCATCTTCGCGAGGTGTCGGCGATCGCCGCCGCCGCGGAGGCGCATCCCAGTGTCGACGCGCTGCTGTGCGTGCCCTTCACCCTTATCGCCACCGCGGCAGAGATGGCGCCGGGCTTCACGATCGGCGCGCAGGACGTGCATGAAAACGATTATGGCGCTCATACCGGAAACGTCTCCGCGCCGATGCTGGTGGAGGCTGGGGCGAAGGTCGTGATCGTCGGTCACTCCGAGCGCCGTGCCGATCAGGCCGAGACCAGCCACCACGCCTGGGCCAAGGCCGCCGCCGCCCGCCGGCATGGCCTGAACGTGATCCTCTGCTGCGGCGAGACCGAAGCGGAGCATGATGCGGGCCGCGCCGAGCGGATCGTCCAGTCGCAGATCGAAAAGTCGCTGCCCGACGGTGCCGCGCCCGATTGGTTGACCATCGCCTATGAACCGCGCTGGGCGATCGGCACCGGCAAGACGCCGACGCTTGACGAAATCGCGACGATGCATGCGATCCTGCGCGCCAAGCTGCGGGGGATGATCGGGCCCTCCGCCAACGCCATGCGGATCCTTTATGGCGGCTCGGTAAGCGGCGCCAATGCGGGCGCGATCCTCGCGGTGGACGATGTAGACGGCGCACTGGTCGGCGGGGCGAGCCTCACGGCGGACAAGTTCGTGCCGATCATCGAGGCCGCTGCCAAGATCGCGGTGGCGGATTAACCTGTTGTCGGGGGTCTGGCGCTACAAGGCCTCCATGTTGCGGCGGATTCATCTCGTACGGTCAGGACGGACCGGGCTCGATCGAGCGATTCTGACCGAACAATATCGGGTGCTGGGTCAGCAGATTCCGCTGATGTACACGCTCGTCTTCCTCGACGCGGTGTTCCTCGGATTTGCCTCCTACGGATCGGTCTCCACCCAACTCAGCGTGGTCGCGCCGACCCTGCTCGGCATCGCCGCCGCCGTACGCAGCCTCTTGTGGATCACCCGCCGCAGCGACGTGATTCCCAGCCTTCGCCGCATCCGGCGATACCTGGTCGGCACGATCTTCGCGGCCGCAATATTGAGCCTTGCGTTCGGCGGCTGGGCGCTGGTGCTGTTCGTGGAGGCAGACCTTGCGCGACGCACCTCGATCGCGCTCTACATCTTCATCGGTGCGATCACCTGCTGCTACTGTCTCCAGACCTTCCCGATTGCGGCGTGGCTGGTGATGGCGTGCGGTGCCTCGCCGGTCATCGTCTGCCTGATTTTTTCCGGCGACCGGTTTCTGATCGGGCTGGGGATCAACATCATCCTGGTGTCCGCCGTATCGCTGCGGATGTTCGGTGCTGCGCACTCCGGCTTCGTCGAGGTATTGGCTTCGCGAGCGGAGATGGCGGCGGGGCAGCGCCGCGCCCGCCTGGCCGAACAGCGCGCGCACCAGCTCGCCTATCACGATCCGCTGACGGGCCTGCCGAACCGCCGCGCCCTCACCGAATATCTCCAGGACGCCGAACCGCACCGATTCGGGCTGATGCTGGTCGATCTCGACCGGTTCAAGTCGATCAACGACGTGCATGGCCACCCTATCGGCGACCAGCTGCTGCGCGCGGTGGCCGGCCGGCTGAGCTGGGTGGTGGGCGACGGCGGACGCAGCTACCGGCTCGGGGGCGACGAATTCGCGATTACCCTGCCGTTCGACGGAGACGATCTCGATCGCGTGCGCAGCGTCGCCCATACGATCGTCCGCGAGGTCGCGCGGCCGTTCCTGATCGACGAGCGCATGCACCACATCGGTGCAAGCGTAGGCATCGCGCTCTATCCGCAGGATGCGCTCGACGCCGACACGCTGATGCGTCGGGCGGACGTGGCATTGTACCAGGCCAAGGAAGCCGGGCGCGGCTGCTATTGCGCCTTTGCCGCCCAGATGGACGCCGAGATCCGCCGCCGTTCGACCATCGAGGCGGAAATGCGCGACGGCTTGGCCCAAGGCCTTTTCTACCCGCGCTACCAGCCGATCGTCGACCTGCGTACCGCCCGCGTCACCGGCTTCGAGCTGCTCGCGCGCTGGCGCCGCGACGATGCCGAAATCGGGCCCGACCAGTTCATCCCGATCGCCGAGGAATGCGGGCTGCTCAACACGCTGATGCTCGATCTGCTCGATCGCGCCTGTTCGGAGACGCGCGACTGGCCCGTGCCGGCCAGCATCGCGATCAACATCTCGCCGGGCCAGCTGCGCGACGAGTGGCTGAGCCACAAGATCCTGTCCGTCCTCGCCCGCACCGGCTTTCCGCCGCAGCGGCTGACCGTCGAGATTACCGAGAATGCACTGATCGTCGATGCCGAGAAGGCGCATCACGCGATCGAGTCGCTCAAGAACCAGGGGGTGCAGCTGGCGCTCGACGATTTCGGCACCGGCTATGCCTCGATCCAGCACCTGCGCATGCTGCCGTTCGACAAGATCAAGATCG
The DNA here is from genome assembly GCF_012650175.1 of Sphingomonas sp. S2M10. Classification (GTDB taxonomy): domain Bacteria; phylum Pseudomonadota; class Alphaproteobacteria; order Sphingomonadales; family Sphingomonadaceae; genus Sphingomonas. The sequence continues at coordinate 38,190 of NZ_JAAILI010000043.1, read as the reverse complement.
ATCGCTCGTTCGTTGAGTCGCTGAGCGAGAGCACCGAAGCGCTGCGGATCGTGCGCGCCATTCTCGGGCTGGCCGCGACGCTGGAGCTGCCGGTGGTCGCCGAGGGCATCGAGACGCTGGAAACGGCGGAGATGCTGCGCGCGCTCGGCTGCGCGCAAGGGCAGGGCTATCTGTTCGGTCGCCCCATGGCCAAGGAAGAAGTCGAGCAATGGCTCGCCGGCGGCGCGGTGCCGCCGGCGGCCGAGGCGCTCATCCGCCGTAACGGTCCTTGAGCACCTTCCAGGTGGCGCGCAGGCTCACCGCCTCGGCGCCCTTGGGCCGGCCCGGCTTCGGGCTGCCGTTCCAGCAGAAGATGTCGAAATGTGCCCATTGGGCCTTGGCCGGCACGAATTCCTTCAGGAACAGCGCCGCCGTTATCGCGCCGCCGAAAGGCCCCTCGGCCGCATTGACCATGTCCGCCACGTCGGACTTCAGCAGGTCCTTGTACGGGTCGTAGAGCGGCATCCGCCAGATCGGGTCGGCCTCTTCCTCGCCGGCAGCGATGATCTCCGCCGCCAGCGTGTCGTCATTGGCGAACAGTGCCTGCAGGTCCGCGCCGAGTGCCACGCGCGCGGCGCCGGTGAGCGTGGCGAAGTCGAACACCAGCTCGGGATCCTTTTCCTCGGCCTTGGTCAGCGCGTCGGCCAGGATCAGGCGACCCTCGGCATCGGTGTTGCTGTTCTCGACGGTGATGCCCTTGCGCGAGATCATCACGTCGCCCGGCCGGGTCGCCTCGCCCGAGATCGAGTTCTCGACGGCGGGGACCAGCATGTGCAGACGCACGGGCAGCTTGTTCTGCATTACCAGCTCGGCAAGCGCGAGGGCATGGGCGGCGCCGCCCATGTCTTTCTTCATCAGCCGCATGCCGCTGGCCGGCTTGATGTCGAGCCCGCCGCTGTCGAAGCAGACGCCCTTGCCGATGATCGCAATGCGCGGATGCTCGGGATTGCCCCATTCGAGCTCGATCAGCCGCGGCTCGCGGCCCTTGCCGGCGGCCTGGCCGACGGCATGGAGCATGCCATAGCCCTGGGCCAGTTCGTCGCCCTTCACCACCGAGAAGGCGGCGCCATAGGCCTTGGCGAGCTCAGCACCGGCAGCTTCCAGATCGGCCGGGCTCATGTCGTTGGCGCCGGTATTGATCCGGTCGCGCAGCTTGAAGGCGACGGCGGCCATGCGCACGGCCTCTTCCATCTTCACCGGATCGCCGGTGAGCAGCACGCGCGGGCCCTGCGCCTTGGGATCGGCCTTGCGATAGCGATCAAATTTGTACTGCGCGGCAAGCCAGCCATAGATCGCCTTGCCGGGCTCTACACCTTCCACGCGGTAGCTGCCTTCGGGCAGCGTCTCGGCGAGCTTGGCGAGGCACCAGGGCGAAAGCTTCTCGACATTGGCGACGACGCTGACGACCGACCAGTCTTCGGGCGCATCGCCGGGAAGGATGGCGCTGGCATAGGCGGAGCCGCTCAGCTTCTGCGCGGCGGCGGCGGCACGGTGGCGCGGCGGCTGGGCAGCGAGCCAGGCATCATAGCCCTTGGCGTCGATGAGGTGGATGGTGCGAGCGGCCTGGCCGCGATCGGGCTGAACGAGCGTGTTGAGATCCGTCATGCACCTGATCTAGGACGCCGGGTGCCCCGCGCCTAGCCCGGAACCCCCTGGTTTTTTGGGCAGGGGCCGCGGGTCACTTCGCTGCAGGCAGCAGGGTCTTCCATCGGGTATCGAGCTTGGCTTGCGCCTGTCCGCGCTTCACCTTCGCCACCAGCGAGATGCCGCGCAGGGTGACGCTGTGCCCGGCGATGAAATTACCGGTGATGGTATAGCCAACATCATACAGCGCGACATCCTCATGGGCGTCGCCATCGGCCAGGAAACGGGAGACGATCACCACCGGCAGCCGTTCGTCGCCGCGGCTGTTGTCAGGCAGCCCGGCCGTTTCGCGCGCCTTTACCAGCGCATGCTCGAACCAGCCGCCTTCGATGCGCGGCTCGCCGGTGGTCGCAGCCGGCGATATGCCGAGGGCGGTTGGAAACAACACGGTCTGGCTCTGCACCGACTGCTCCGGGGCTGCCGGCTTGAGCGCCAGCGTCTGCTTGCCGCCATCCGCTGCCACCAGCACCAGCTTCGCGGCCCTGGTGGAGGCGCGCTGCTCGATCGCCGCCTTCTCGGCCTTGGTCTCCCGACGATCGGACCAGCTGTTCCACAGCGTCAGGCCCGAGATCAGCACTGCGGCGACGCCCAGTACCTCGCCGAGCGTCACCCAGCGACGCCGCACCTTCGCCGCTTCGGCGCGGTCCCTGGCGCGGCTTTCGGCTTCGTCGCTCATCGCGGCATCACCAGGAACTGCTCGAACTTGCCCGCGGCGCCGGGCTCGGCATAGGTCACTGCCACCAGCGTGCGATCCTTGTAGCGGATCATGTAGTTGCGGTTGACGAATCCGCCGCGTAGCCGGGGCTTGCCGATCGGCGCGAAGACCAGCGGCTCGCCCAGGGGGGCAAGGCTGTCGCAATAGTCGCCCAGCGCGGTGGCATCGAAGAAATAGTTCGCATCCTCGGTCATCAGGCTGCGATCGGGCGTGCCGGCGCGGAGCTGGTCGAACAGCTTGCGGGCAAGCGCGTCGCGCTGCTGGTCGAGGGTGAGGGCTGTGGCGGGCGCTGCGACGGGCAGCAGCAGATCGGTGATGCCTTGCGCGATCACGTCATGCGCTCCCCCGAAATCGGCGCTGACGAGCGACACCACTGCGAACCGCTCTTCCGGGATGACGAGGTTGCTCGACAGGAAGCCGACCGCTTCGCCGCCGTGCGACACTTCCTTCTTTCCGCCATGCTCGCCCAGCGAAACGCCGAGGCCGTAGCGGGTGGGCGAACCATCGGCGAGCTTCACCTCGGTTTCCTGCACCGCCCAGTCCTCGGGGGTGAGCACCTTGCGGTCGATCCGTGCGATGTCCCACCTGGCAAGGTCTGCGGCGCTCATCGCCAGCTCGCCGGCCGCCCACAGCCACCCGTCCGCGGCTGGCTTGGCGGGGCGGACGGGCCCCAGCGCATAGCGATGCGTGCCCTGCGGGAACCCCTTGCCGACCGCCTGGTCCTGGTCGATCGCGTGGATGCCCAGCGGCTTGAAGATCTTTGCCTCGAGATAGTCGAGCAGCTTCCTGCCCGACGCCTTCTCGATGATCATGCCCGCGACGACATAGCCGGTATTGGAATATTGCCAGGCCGTCCCCGGCGTGAAGTCCAGCGGCTTCTTGCCCCAACGGTCGACGATCTGCTGCGGCGTGACCGCCGTCTCCATTGCCTTGAAGCTATAATCCTGCGGCCAGTAATCCTGCAGGCCGGCGGTGTGGCTCAGCAGCTGGCGGATGGTGATCTTGTCGGCGTCGGTCACGTCCGGCACCCATTTCGACACCTTGTCGTCGAGGCTGAGCTTGCCCTCGTCCTCCAGCAGCAGGATCGCCGCGGCGGTGAATTGCTTGGATACAGAGGCGATCTGGTATTTGGCGTTGACGTCCGGCCCCCTGGCGATGCCGGGCCCCTGATCGCCGTACGCCTTGGTGAAGACTATCTTGCCCTCGCGCACGATCGCCACCGATGCGGAGGGCACGCCGCTGCTCTTCAGCGCGTCCGCGACGATCGTGTCGACCTTGGCGGTCTGCTCGGGCGTAAGCTGCTGCGCGGCGGCGGGCGTGGCGATCAGCAAGGTGGCGGCGAAAGCGGAACGGAACATCGGGCCTCCGGAAGATGATGCCCGACGCTTAGCGCTCCCCGCGCACCCTGCCAACGCGGATCAACCCATCGGCACGCCGTACAGATCGTGCTCGTCGGCGTCCTCGATCAGGACCTTGACGATATCGCCCTGTTCCAGATGCCCGGAGTCGCGGAGGAACACCTCGCCGTCGATCTCGGGCGCATCGGCCTGGCTGCGGCCGGTGGCGCCGCCGTCCTCGTCGACCGCGTCGATGATAACGTCGAGCTTGCGGCCGATCTTGGCCTGGAGCTTGGCGGCACTGATCGCCGCGGTCTTCTCCATGATCCGGGCGTAGCGCGCTTCCTTGACGTCCTCCGGCACGGCGCCGGGCAGGTCGTTGGCCGAGGCGCCCTCGACCGGCTCGAAGCGGAACGCGCCGACACGGTCGAGCTGCGCCTCGTCGAGCCAGTCGAGCAGGTACTGGAAGTCCTCCTCGGTCTCGCCGGGGAAGCCGACGACGAAGGTCGAGCGGATCGCGATGTCCGGGCAGATCTCGCGCCAGCCGCGCAGCCGCTCGAGCACCTTGGCCTCGTTCGCCGGGCGCTTCATCGCTCGCAGCACATTGGGCGCTGCGTGCTGGAACGGGATGTCGAGATAGGGGAGCACCAGCCCCTCCGCCATCAGCGGGATGACCTGGTCGACATGCGGGTAGGGATAGACATAGTGCAGCCGCACCCAGGGCGCGATCTGGCCGAGCTCGCGGGCGAGGTCGGTCATGTGCGGCACTACTTCGCGGCCCTTCCAGGCGCGCGGCTCCTTGCGGATGTCGATGCCATAGGCCGAGGTATCCTGGCTGATGACCAGCAATTCCCGCGTGCCGGCGGCGACCAGCTTTTCCGCCTCGCGCAGGATCGCGTCGGGGCGGCGGCTGACCAGATCACCGCGCAGCGACGGGATGATGCAGAAGCTGCAGCGATGGTTGCAGCCCTCCGAAATCTTCAGATAGCTATAGTGGCGCGGCGTCAGCTTGAGCCCGCTGTCCGGCACCAGATTGACGAAGGGCGAGGGCGGCATCGGCGCCGCGTCGTGCACCGCGCCGACCACTTCCTCATATTGATGCGCGCCGGTGACCGCGAGCACATTGGGGAAACGGGCGCGGATCACCTCGGCTTCCTTGCCCATGCAGCCGGTGACGATGACCCGGCCATTCTCGGCGATCGCCTCGCCGATCGCCTCGAGCGATTCTTCCTTGGCGCTGTCGAGGAACCCGCAGGTATTCACCAGCACGACGTCCGCGCCGGCATAGTCCGGCGACAGCGCATAGCCGTCCGAACGGAGCTTCGTGAGGATACGCTCGGAGTCGACCAGATTCTTGGGACAGCCGAGCGACACCATGCCCACCTTGGGGGCTTCGGGGAGTCGCGTTGCCATGATCGTTGGCGCACATAGGCCTTTTCGCGGAAATTGCCAGCCATCGGGCGTTTACGGATGGCCGATCCGGCCCGCCATGGTACGGGCGAGGCAGCAACACCGGGAGATTTCGTCATGACCGCGACCACCGCCGAGCCTGTCCAGCTGCCGACCCGCTCCGGGCTCGTCATCGACGTGCGTACCGTGCGTCCCGACGACGAGGCGCTGCTGAAAGACTTTTTTGACCACGTCTCGAACGATGATCGCCGGTTTCGCTTCTTCACGGCGAGCCCCCAACTCCAGCCGCATCAGGCCAAGGCGCTCATCGACGTCGATCACCACCAGACCGAGAGCTATCTGGCGTTCACCGCCGAGGGCGAACTGGTCGGATCGGGGATGCTTGCCTGTGACGACACGATGGAGACCGCCGAAGTGGCGATCTCGATCCGCGCCGACCGCAAGGGGCAGGGGGTGGGTTGGAGCCTGCTCAACTATATCACCGGCGAAGCCAAGGCGCGCGGCGTGAAGCGGCTGCAGTCGATCGAGAGCCGCGAGAACCATCTGGCGATCGAGCTGGAGCGCGAAATGGGGTTCGTCGCGCGCGAGGTCGAGGGCGATCCCAGCGTGGTGCTGCTCGAAACGGTGTTCTGATCTGCAAACCTCTCCCCATCGGGGAGAGGGAGGGGCCCGCTGCCGAAGGCAGTGGGAGGGAGAGGGGCCTGTTTAGCGGCGCTTCGCGCCGCCCGCCCCTCTCCAAGCTCCGCTAGGCGCTTGCGCGCCAAGCTCCGCTATCCTCTCCCCTCGCGGGGCGAGGATTTCAAAAATCACCGGAACGGCGGCTCGTTGAAGGCGCGCAGCTTGCGGCTGTGCAGCTTGGCGCCTTCGCGGCGCAATTCTTCGCAGGCTTCGATGCCGATCTTGAGATGCTCGGCGATCGCCCGCTCGTAGAAGCGGTTGGCCTGGCCAGGCAGCTTGAGCTCGCCGTGCAGCGGCTTGTCCGAGACGCAGAGCAGCGTCCCATAGGGCACGCGGAAGCGATAGCCCTGCGCCGCCAGCGTCGCCGACTCCATGTCGACACCCACCGCGCGGCTCAGCGAGAAGCGCAGCGCGGACTGCGAATAGCGCAGCTCCCAGTTGCGGTCGTCGGTGGTGACGATCGTGCCGGTGCGCAGGCGCTGCTTCAGCTCGTCCTCGGATTGGCCGGAGACGGTTTCCGCCGCGCGGGCCAGTGCCTGCTGCACCTCGGCGATGGCGGGGATGGGGATCTCCGGCGGCAGCACGTCGTCCATGATGTGGTCGTCGCGCAGATAGGCATGGGCGAGCACATAGTCGCCGATCCGCTGGCTCGGGCGCAGGCCGCCGCAATGGCCGATCATCAGCCACGCCTCCGGGCGGATGACCGCGAGGTGATCGGTGATCGTCTTGGCGTTGGAGGGCCCCACGCCGATATTGACCAGCGTGATGCCGGTGCGACCCTCCGCCATCAGGTGATAGGCCGGCATCTGGTGCCGCCGCCATGCGCCGTCGCTGACCAGCCGGTCGGCATCCGCAGGGTCCTCGATGACGATCCCGCCCGCGCCCGACACGCCGGTGAAACGGCTGTCCGGCCCCAGCTGCGCACAGGCCCAGCGGACGAACTCGTCGACATAGCGGTGATAGTTGGTGAACAGGATATATTGCTGGAAATGCTCGACCGGCGTGCCGGTATAGTGCTTCAGCCGCGCCAGCGAGAAATCGGTGCGCAGCGCATCGAACAGCGCCAGCGGCCGGGTCTCGTCCTGGCTGATCCAGATACCGTCGGCGATCTCGTCGCCGATATGCGAGAGCTCGGTTGCCGGGAAGTGCCGGCCGAGCTCGGTCGCGGAGATGTCGTCCAGGCTGAGGATCGTGTTGGGATCGAGCACATAGGGGAAGGGAATTTCCTGGCGCCCGGTGACCGCGTGAACCTCGACGTCATAATCCTCGATGAGGAAGGTCAGCTGCTCGGTAAGATAGTCGGCGAACATCGCGGGACGCGTTACCGTGATGCGATAGTCGCCCGCCTCGACAAGGCGGCCGAACGACCGGCGCGGGATCGGCTTGTGGACGCCGCCACGATAGGTGACGCGCAGCTCCGGATAGGAGAAACTGCCGTCGGTCCGGGTCTCGGGGTCCGGCGTGGTGCCGTCGGTGATGTAGCGGTTGAGCGCCTGCTGCAGTCGTTCGACCGAGGCGCGATAGAGCCGATCCAGATCGGCGACGATATCGGAGGCTTGAGTCATCTTCCACCGCTAAGCGCGGAAGATGACTCTGGCAAGTCGGGGGGGCGGAAAAGGGGCAATGGGTCGGCGGCGCTGTCCCCCATTCCGATCGTCATCCCCGCGACGGCGGGGATCCATCCATGGTGCCGTCACGGCGCCTGCCGAGACATCCTGGCAAATGGATTGCCGCCTTCGCGGGAATGACGATGGAGATGGAGGCGTCGTTCGCGCTCGCCCGCGATCAGAGCTTGCTCAGCACATAGTCGGCCGAGCTCACCTCGAACGCGCCGGGCGCCTCGACGAACATCTGCTCGACAACCCCGTCGTTGACGATCATCGCGAAGCGCTGGCCGCGCGTGCCGAGGCCAAAGGCCGAACCGTCCATGGTAAGGCCAAGCGCTTCGACAAAGCCGCCATTGCCGTCCGCCAGCATCGTCACCTTGTCGGCTACGCCATTGGCCTCGCCCCAAGCCTTCATCACGAAAAAGTCGTTGACCGCGGTGCAGGCGATCTCGTCGACGCCCTTGGCCTTGATCTCCTCCGCCTTCTCGACAAAGCCCGGCAGGTGCTTGGCCGAGCAGGTGGGGGTAAAGGCGCCGGGAACCGAGAACAGCGCAACCTTGCGGCCGGCGAAATAGGCGGGGGCCTCGACCTGGTCCGGCCCCTCGGCGGTGACCTTGACGAGCGTGGCGTCGGGGATGCGGTCGCCGGTCTGGATCGTCATGCTGCTCTCTCCTTGTGCGAATCCTGCGGCCCCAAGGCCGCCGCGCCTCCATCGCATCCCTCGCAACAAATTCAAGCGTGGCCCGTAGGGAGTGCAAACGATATGGTGGACCGCATGGATTCGACGCCTTCCCTCACTGGCCAATTCCTGCTTGCGATGCCCGGCATCGGCGACCCGCGCTTCGAACGGGCGGTAATCGCGATGTGCGCGCACGATGTCGAAGGCGCGCTCGGCATCGGCATCGGCGCGACGATCGAGGGACTGGGACTGCACGATCTGCTGGAGCAGTTCGAGATCGATCCCGGCGAGGTGCCCGACGTGCCGGTGCATTTCGGCGGGCCTGTCGAGCCGCGCCGCGGCTTCGTGCTGCACTCCGCCGACTGGAGCGGGCAGGACACGATCGACGTCGCCGGGCGCTGGCAGCTCTCCGGCACCATCGACGTGCTGCGCGCCATCGCCGAAGGGAAGGGCCCCAGCCGCTGGCTGGTCGCGCTCGGCTATGCCGGTTGGGGTGAGGGGCAGCTGGAAACCGAACTGACGCGGCACGGCTGGTTCAACACGCCCGCCGATATCGGCCTGCTCTACGACACCGATGTGTACGAGCGCTGGGCCGAAGGCTTTGTCGGCGCAGGCATCGATCCGCGACTGCTGGCAAATAGCACGGGCACCGCTTGAATTCGCCCGAACGGCATATAAAGATATCTTTATATTAACATTGCGCCTCTGATCCGAAGCGGCTAGGGGCGCACCCATGCGGCCGGGAGGAGTCCCGGCGCGCCAGCATTTGCCTGCAACTGGAGAAGCAGCCCGTGGCTAAGAACGACTATGTCATCAAGGACATCGCCCTCGCCGATTTCGGCCGCGCCGAGATCAACATCGCCGAGACCGAGATGCCCGGCCTGATGGCGCTCCGCAAGGAATTCGGCGCATCGCAGCCGCTCAAGGGCGCGCGCATCACCGGTTCGCTGCACATGACGATCCAGACCGCGGTGCTGATCGAGACGCTGACCGCGCTCGGCGCGCAGGTCCGCTGGGCGACCTGCAACATCTTCTCGACGCAGGACCACGCTGCCGCCGCCATCGCCGCGACCGGCGTGCCGGTGTTCGCGGTGAAGGGCGAGAGCCTGGCCGAATATTGGGACTATGTCGGCGACATCTTCAACTGGGGCGCCGACGGTGACGGCACCACCGCCAACATCATCCTCGACGACGGCGGCGACGCCACCATGTTCGCGCTATGGGGCGCCAAGCTCGAAGCCGGCGCGACGCTGGGCGAGCCGGAGAATGACGAGGAAGTTGAGTTCCAGCGCGCGCTCAAGGCGTTCATCGCCAAGTATCCGGGCTATCTGACCGAGACGGTCAAGAACCTGAAGGGCGTCTCGGAAGAGACCACCACCGGCGTGCACCGCCTGTACGAGATCGCCAAGAAGGGCGAGCTGCCGTTCCCGGCGATCAACGTCAACGACAGCGTCACCAAGTCGAAGTTCGACAACCTCTATGGCTGCAAGGAATCGCTGGTCGACGCGATCCGTCGCGCCACCGACGTGATGCTCGCCGGCAAGGTCGCCGCGGTCGCCGGCTTCGGTGACGTCGGCAAGGGCTCGGCCCAGAGCTTGCGCAACGGCGGCGCCCGCGTGCTCGTGACCGAAATCGATCCGATCTGCGCGCTGCAGGCGGCGATGGAAGGCTTCGAGGTCGTCACCATGGACGAGGCCGTCAAGCGCGCCGACATCTTCGTGACCGCCACGGGTAACGCCGACGTGATCACCGCCGATCACATGAAGGCGATGAAGCCGATGTCGATCGTCTGCAACATCGGCCACTTCGACAGCGAGATCCAGATCTCGGCGCTGTCGAACTACAAGTGGACCGAAGTGAAGCCCGGCACCGATCTGGTCGAGTTCCCCGACGGCAAGCAGATCATCGTGCTCGCCAAGGGCCGCCTGGTGAACCTGGGCTGCGCCACCGGCCACCCGAGCTTCGTGATGTCGGCCAGCTTCACCAACCAGACGCTGGCGCAGATTGAGCTCTGGACCAAGGGCGAGAACTACAAGAACGAAGTCTACGTCCTGCCGAAGCACCTCGACGAGAAGGTCGCAGCACTGCACCTCGAGAAGCTGGGCGTCGCGCTGTCGAAGCTCAGCGAGAAGCAGGCGGCGTATATCGGCGTGCCGGTGGAAGGGCCGTTCAAGCCTGATCATTATCGCTACTGATCTGCACAGATCTTGCCGCAAAAAAATGGCCGTCCCCGCGAGGGGGCGGCCATTTCGTTTGCAAGTTCGTGCAATATTGCGTCGTCGCTGTTGCGCCAATGTCACATACCGTTCTGAAAACGGTGTAACATTTCTGCCATGACTGCCTTCGCGACGTGCGGACGCCGGATGGAAGCGATTCGGACACATCGGCAAAATGGGGGACGCGCCCATGTCCTCCACCGAAGTCATAAGGATGTCCGTAGAAGGGGTAGATATGCGTTTCACTGGTTGCGGTCGCCACGGCGGCCTGAAGCTGACCGCGTCGCTTGCTGCAATGATCGCGGCACAGGCTGCATTCGCGCAGACGGATCAGACCGCAGCACCTGCAGCGCCGGCCGCGCAGGCACAGGAGCCTGCGGAGATTGTCGTTACCGGGTCGCGCATCGCCCGCCCGGAGTTCGATACGGTGCAGCCGACGCAGGTCGTCGGCGCTGCGCAGATCGAATCGCGAGGCTACACCAATGTCGGTCAGGCGCTGCGGGAAATCCCAGCTTTCGGCCCTCCCGGCAACAGCTCCGTGGGTGCGCAGTCGTCGTTCGGCCCGTCGCAAACCTTCGTGGACTTCTTCGGTCTGGGCACGCAGCGCACGCTGGTGCTGGTCAACGGTCGACGCTTCGTTTCGTCGAACACGGCCAGCATCTTCGGTCCGGTGAATCCGGGCACGCAGGTCGATCTGAACAACATCCCGACCACCCTCGTCCAGCGGATCGAGACGGTCGCCGTGGGCGGCGCGCCGATCTACGGGTCGGACGCAATCGCCGGGACGGTGAACATCATCCTGAAGAAGGATTACGAGGGTCTCGAGTTCGGCGGCCAGTACGGCATTTCCGAACGGGGCGATGCGCCGGAGGCGCGGCTGAACGTGCTGGCGGGCAAGAACTTCGCGGGCGGCCGCGGCAACATCGTGGTGTCGGGTGAATATAATCACACCACCGGTCTCGTTGCCAGCGATCGCGCGATCACCGCGCAGGGCAACTTCTTCGGTACGCCGCCGCAGGCAGATTCGCAGTTCCGCCGCCTGCTCTACCCGCAGCAGCGCTATTCCGCCTTCACCGCAGGCGGCGTACCGTTCGTCGCCGACGATGTCTTCGTGCAGGATTCCGGCATTCGCAACGCGGCCGGCCAGTATCTGCAGTTCGGGTCGAACGGCACGCTCGTGCCGCTCGATCTCGGGACCGTCCTGCGTCAGGGCTATATCAGCAGCGGCGGCAATGGCTTCGATCTGCCCGCGCAGAGCAACCTGCTTACCAATTCCGAGCGCTACATCGCCAGCGCCCAGCTGAACTACGAATTCACCGACCATGTGCGCTTCTTCGGCGAGGGCTGGTACACGCACACCAAGGGCGTGAACCTGATCGACCAGCCGAACTACAATACCGGCCTGTTCGACGCTGCCGGTACGCCCGACGGCAACCTGATCGTGTCGCTCGACAATCCGTATCTGAGCGCTGCGGACCGCGCCACGATCGCTTCGCAGCTGCCTGCGGGGCAGAACGAGTTCTATGTCGGCCGGGCGCTGAGCGATCTCACCACCGGTCGCGCAGAGGCGAACATCGAGACCTATCGTTTCGTCGGCGGCCTCGCCGGCGACTTGGGCGTCGGCAGCCGCAGCTTCAACTGGGAAGCGTCGGTCAACTATGGCCGTTCGCAGACCAAGGGTCGCAACTTCGAGCTGGACAACCGGAACTTCTTCAACGCCATCGACGCGGTGCGCGATGCCAATGGCAACATTACCTGCCGCCCGGGGGTGACGAACTCCACCGCCGACACGATCAGCAAGACCTGCGCCCCGCTGAACATTCTGGGCATCGGCCAGGCCAGCCAGGCAGCGAAGGACTATATCTTCGCGATCGCGCGCCCGGTTTCGACCAACGAGCAGCTGGTGTTCAACGCCAACATCACCGGCGCCGTGGCGACGCTGTTCGGCAACGACGTCAGCATTTCAGCCGGCTATGAGCATCGCCGTGAGAAGACCTCGTTCGATCCGGGCAGCTTCTATTACGGAGAGGACAATGGCGACGGCACGCGAACACAATATGGCCGTACCATCCCGATTGATCCGCTGAGCGGCCGCTTCCACACCAACGAAGCCTTTGGCGAGCTGGTCATTCCGTTCGTTACGTCGAAGAACGGCCTCAGCTGGCTGAAGACGGTCGAATTCGACGGTGCCGCCCGCTATGTCGACAATTCGCTGTCGGGCGGCGACTGGGCATGGACCGCGGGCGGGCGCCTGGGCTTCATCTCGGACCTGACCTTCCGCGGCAATTATACCCGCTCGATCCGCTCGCCGGCGATCACCGAGGCGTTCAACCCGACCTCGCGCGCGTTCGACACCGGTTCCGATCCGTGCGACGTCAATAGCTATCAGAGCGGCCCCAATCCGGCCGTCCGCGAGGCCAATTGCCGCGCAGCAGGCATCGACCCGGCCAACTTCCAGTCGGACTACAGCAACTTCACCATCCCGGTGACGGTTTCGGGCAATCCGGGTCTGCGCAACGAAGTGGCGAATAGCTGGACGGCGGGCGCGATCATCCAGCCGCGCTTCGCCAAGAGCCTCACGATCGCGGTCGACTGGGTGGACATCAGGCTGAAGCAGGCGATCGTCTCGCTCGGCGGCGACGACATCCTCAACGCCTGCTACGACTCGGCATCCTATCCCAACAGCTTCTGCGGCCTCGTGACGCGCGATGCCGACGGTCAGATCACCTTGATCCGGGAGGGCTATTACAACGCCTCTTCGTACGAGACGGCAGGCCTGACGGTCACCGCCGCCTATCGCCTGCCGCTTGCGCGCCTCGGCATGTCGAGCAGCGGCGTGGCGGGCCTCTCGGTGAACTATTTCTACCGGGACAAGCTGGAGCAGCAGGTCGGCGTCGGCGACATCAACCATTTCGCCGGCGAGATCGGTTATCCCCGGCACTCGGGTACGGCGAACTTCACCTATGAGAGCGACCGCTTCAACGCACTGGTGCAGGCACAATATACCGGCAAGGGCGCCTATGATCTCGACGAGGCGCCGAACACCCGCAACATCGCGGGCGTGAAGGATTGGTGGATGATCAACGCCACGCTGGGCGTGCGGGTCAACCAGCAGTTCGGCCTGAAGCTGATCGTCGACAATGTGTTCGACGTGAGCCCGCCCTATCCGGCACCAGCCGGTGGTGGCACGACGAGCTACTTCTCCGGCATTCTGGGGCGCTACGCCCGGATCGCCGCGAGCGTGAAGTTCTGATCGGGACCGGAAATTTGGACGCGAAGGGGCTCGGCATCCGCCGGGCCCCTTTTCGTTTGCGCCGGGATGCGCATAAGGGTGAGGCGATGGCTTGCCGGCATCTCCTCCGATGATCGTTCTCTCGCAGAGTGGCGCGGCCATTGTCGGCGCGGTGCTCGCTTCCGTGCTGATCGCGGCGATCTGGGCGCTCTATGCCGGGCTCGCTGCGCGGGCGGCGGCGCGCACCGCCTATGAGCAGAACCGGCGGTTGCTGCGCTTCGCCCGAACCTCGCCGGCGCTGCCGATGCTGGTCCGTGCCGACGGCCGCATCGAGATGTCGCCGCGCCTTGCCGCCTGGCTGGGGCTGGACGGGCCGGTCGAGTCGCTGTCCCGTTTGTCCCAGAAGGATACCGGCCTCGATCCTGAGGATGTCACGCTGCTCGGCGAGCAGGTGGAGGCGGCCCAGCGCGCCGGCCAATCCTTCCGCCTGTCGCTGCCGGTGCGCGGATCCGAGCGGATGCTGCTGGTGCTCGGCGAACGCGCCTCGGAAGCGGTGGAGACGCCGGGCAGCGTGCTGCTCTGGGTGCTCGACGCGACCGACAGCCAGGCCGAGGTCGGCGCATTGGAGCGCGAAGCCGATCGGCTGCGCGCCGCCTTCGACGCGCTGACCGCGCTGATCGAGGCCGCGCCGATGCCGATGTGGTATCGCGGGCCGGACCTGCGGCTGCTGATGGTCAACACCGCTTATGTTCACGCCGTGGAAGGGCGCGATGCCGAGGATGTGGTATCGCGTGGGGTCGAGCTGGTCGACGGCGCCGGGCTGGGCGGTCCGCTGGCCAATGCCGCAATCGCGCGCGACACGCAGGAGCCGCAATCGGCGGCGATGCCGGCGACGATCGCCGGTGCACGGCGCATGCTCCATCTGCACGACGTGCCGCTGCCGACCGGCGGAATCGCGGGCTTCGCGGTCGATATCGAGGAACTGGAGCGTGCCCGGGGCGGCCTGAAGCGCTTCGCCGAGGCCCAGCGCGCAATGCTCGATCGCATGTCGGCGGGGGTCGCGCAGTTCGGTTCGGATCGCAGCCTCGTCTTCTGCAACCAGCCGTTCCGGCGCATGTTCGCGATGAAGAACGAATGGCTGGCGGACCGGCCCGAGTTCGATCGCGTGCTGGAGCGGATGCGCGAGGCGCGCAAATTGCCCGACGTGCGCGACTTCCCGCACTGGAAAGCCGAGCGCCGCGAATGGTTCACCGCACCCGAGGCGGTGGAGGAAAGCTGGAGCATCGGCACCACCCACCTCCGCGTCGTCGCCCAGCCGCTGCCCGAAGGTGGGCTGCTGCTGATCTTCGAGGATCAGACCCAGCAGCTCGAATTGCAGCGCGAGCATGGCGAGATGCAGCAGGTCCGCACCGCCACGCTGGACAGCCTGGCCGAGGCGGTCGCGGTGTTCGGCAAGGGGCGGCTGCAGCTGTGGAACCGCAAGTTCCGCCAGGTCTGGGGATTCGAGGACGGGTTTCTCGACGGGCATCCGCAGATCGCCACGATCGTCAAGACGGCGGGGGGCAAGCTGGTCAATCCGGCGCGGGCCGAGATCATCGGCGACCTTATCCGGCTCGCCGCCAAGGATCGCCAGCAGCGCGGCTCGAGCATCACCTTCGCCAATGGCCGTCATTTCGACATCGCCGCGGTGCCGCTGCCCGACGGCAACGCGCTGGTGACGATGCTCGACACTACCGATCGCCAGCGGGTGGAGCGCGCGCTGCGGGACCGCAACGAGGCGCTGGAGGCGGCCGACCGCGTCCGCACCGCCTTTGTCGCCAATATGAGCTATGAGCTGCGCACCCCGCTCACCTCGATCAAGGGTTTCGGCGAGATGCTGCAGGGCGGCTTCGCGGGCAAGCTGAGCGCCGACGGCAAGGAATATGTCGAGGCGATCCTGATGTCGGTCGATCGGCTGGGCGGGCTGATCGACGACGTGCTCGACCTCACGCAGAGCGAGGGCCAGCCGATCGAGCGCGAGACGGTGGACGTCGAACTCGCCGCCACCAGCGCCGCTGACGTGATCGCGCCGCTCGCCAAGGGCAAGCAAATCGAGCTGGTGATCGAGGATGCCGGCACCGCGGGTGTGGTGCAGGGCGACGCACGGCGCATTCGCCAGACGGTGGAGCACCTGCTGCGCCACGCCGTGTCGCACACGCCGGAAGGCGGGCGCGTGCTGCTGCATCTCGACGGCAATGCCCGGGTGGCGCGGGTAATCGTCAGCGACGACGGGCCGGGCATGGCGCCCGAAGCGGTGGCGCGGGCGTTCGATCGCTTCGCCCAGGTCGGCACGTCGCGCGGCGGGGATCGTGCGCTGGGGCTGGGCCTGCCGCTCGCCAAGCAGTTCGTCGAGGCGCATGGCGGGCGGATCGAGCTGCTGTCCGAGCCGGGGCAGGGCACGCTTGTGACGGTGGAGTTGCCGCGCGGATGACCGGGCATGAAATGACGCTCACCTCGCTGGATGCGGCGCTGTCGCTGGGCGCCAGGCTGGCGGCGGTGGTCCGCCCCGGCGACGTGATCGCACTCTCCGGGCCGCTGGGAGCGGGCAAGACCAGCATCGCTCGCGGGCTGCTCGCCGCGCTTGGGCTGGAGGGCGAGGCGCCGTCGCCGAGCTTCGCTATCGTCCAGCCCTATGACCTGCCCGAGGTGCGGCTGCCGGTGCTGCATGTCGACCTCTACCGGATCGAGGATCCCGACGAAGCCGAGGAACTGGGTCTTGACGATGCGCGCGCGGATTCGCTGTTGCTTGTCGAATGGCCAGAGCGCCTGCCCGCCTCCGCGTGGCACGACGCCTTGTGGCTGACGCTGGACGTCGCGGCGGACGGCACCCGCAGCTTGACAGCGCGCGTGCCGGCGGCATGGGAGGGCCGATGGCCGTTGACATGACTCCGCCGCCTGGCGCGCCCGCATTTCTCGTTTCCGCTGGTTGGGAGGGAGCAGATATTCTCCCCGTCGCCGGTGATGCATCGTTCCGCCGCTATTTTCGCGTGGTCGACAGCGGCCGCAGCGCGATCCTGATGGACGCGCCGCCGCCCCATGAGGATCCGCGGCCGTTCCTCGCGGTGGCCCGGTGGCTGACCGAGCATGGCTTTGCCGCACCCGCGATCCTGCACGAGGATCTCGCCCAGGGGCTGGTGCTGCTGGAGGATTTCGGCGACGTGCGGCTGCGCGAGACGGTGGATGCCGAACCCGCGCGCGAGCTGGGGCTCTACGGCGCCGCCGTCGATCTGTTGGTGCGGCTGCACGAGAAGGACGCGGGCGTCGAGCCGCCCTACGACCTGGCGGTCTATCAGCGCGAGGCGGGGCTGTTCGTCGAGTGGTATTGCCCGGCCGTCGGGCTGGAAGTGGATGCCGCCGGCTATCGCGCCGCCTGGGACGCCGTGCTGGCGCCGCTGCTCGACGGTCATCGCCCCGTCACGGTGCTGCGCGATTACCATGCCGAGAATCTGATGCTGATCGAGGGTGGCGAAGGCTTGGGACTGCTGGACTTCCAGGACGCGCTCGCCGGCCATCCCGCCTATGACCTCGTCTCGCTGCTGCAGGATGCGCGGCGCGACGTGCCGGAGGCGACCGAGACGGCGATGCTGGCGCGCTATCGGGCAGCCACGGGGGCGGGAGAGGCGTTCGACACCGCCTATCACGTGCTCGGCGCGCAGCGGAACGCCAAGATCCTCGGGATCTTCACCCGGCTGTGGAAGCGCGACGGCAAGCCGCGCTACCCGTCGCTCTGCCCGCGCGTCTGGACCTATCTCGAGCGCGACCTTGCCCATCCGGCGCTGAAGCCGGTGGCGGACTGGTTCGCCGCCAATGTACCGTCCGAGAAGCGCGGCGATCCGATGCGAGTCGCGGCGTGACGATCTACGCGCTCCGCCCGCAGCCGGTCGCGCCGGCGCCCCGGACCGCGATGGTGATGGCCGCCGGTCTCGGCAAGCGGATGCGCCCGCTCACCGTCACCCGGCCCAAGCCGCTGATCGAAGTCGCGGGCAAGCCGCTGATCGACCATGTCTTCGATCGTCTGAGTGCGGCGGGCGTGGAGCGCGCGGTGGTCAATGTCCATTATCTCGCCGATCAGCTCGAGGCGCATCTGCGTGCGCGGGTGAAGGGCATGGAACTGCGGATCTCGGACGAGCGCGGGCAATTGCTGGAGACGGGCGGCGGCCTTGTCCAGGCGCGCGCGATGCTGGGCGACGAGCCTTTCCTGTGCGTCAACAGCGACAATCTGTGGGTGGACGGCCCCAGCGATGCGATCCGGCTGCTTGCCGCGCAGTGGGACGATGCGAAGATGGACGCGCTTCTGCTGCTCGTGCCGCTCGCGCGCGCGACCTGCCATCGCGGCCAGGGCGACTTCCGGCTCGACGCCTTTGGGCGGATCACCGAGCGGCGCAGGCCCGGCCGCCTCGCGCCATTCGTGTACACCGGCGTGCAGATCCTCTCGCCGCGGGTGATCCGCGACTGGCCGGAAGGGCCGTTCTCGACCAACCTGTTCTGGAACCGCGCGATGGAAGCCGGGCGCTTGTGGGGCGCGGTGCATCAGGGCCTGTGGTTCGATGTCGGCTCGCCCCGCGCGATCCGCGAGACCGAACTGGCGCTGGCGGAGCTCTGATCCGACCGCGCTGCTTGCGCGGAGCCGGGGACGGCCGCTAAGGTTCGCGCTCCGTTCCCGTTTCGCGGATCCGCATGTCGCACGCTCTGCATCTCTACACCATCCCGCCGCACCGCGCCTTCGCCGACGCGCTGGCGATCGGGCTGATCCGCCGCTTCGGCGGGGACCCGCTGCGGCTGGCGCGCGGCGTGGTGCTGCTGCCGAACAACCGCGCCAAGCGCGCCATGCAGGACGCGTTCGTCCGCGAAAGCGGCGGCGGGCTGCTGCTGCCCCGGCTGGTCGCGATCGGTGACCCCGAGCTCGACGAGGCGGTGTTCGAGACGGTGGACGATGCCGAGTCGGTGCCGCCCGCGATCGATCCGCTGCAGCGCCGTATGGTACTCGCCCGGCTGCTCCAGGGGCATGATGCGCGGCTCGACGCTGCGGAGGCCGTGCGGCTGGCCGGCGACCTGGGCACGACCCTGGACCAGCTGCTGGTCGAGGAAGTCTCGCCCCAGGGGCTGCGGGAGCTGGAGCTGGGCCCGGAGCTTTCTGCACATTGGGAACGCTCGCTGGCGCTGTTCGAGATCGTCCTCACGCGCTGGCCCGCCGAGCTGGCGGCGCTGGGGCGCGTGGACCTGCCTGAGCGGCGGCGACGCCTGCTGAACCGTGTCGCCGCGCGGTGGCAAGCGGCGGCGCCGGCGGGGTTCGTCTGCGCGGCGGGCATCACCACGGCGGCGCCGGCGATCGCACGGCTGCTCCGCGTCGTGGCTGGGCTGCCCGAAGGCATGGTGGTGCTGCCCGGGTTGGCGACCGCGATGGGCGAAGAGGAATGGGCGGCGCTGGGGCCGCACGCGCCCGATCCCATGACCGGCCGGCGGCGGCGCAACCTGGAGACGCACCCGCAGTTTCACCTGAAGCTGCTGCTCGAGCGCATGGGCGTGGCGCGCGGCGAATTTCAGCAGTGGCGCGTCGCCAGCGAGCTCGACGCGCCGCCCGCGCGCAGCAAGGCGATCGCCTCGGCGATGCAGCCGCCCGAGCTCACGCATCGCTGGACCGATCTTCCGGCCGGCGAGCGGCGGCTGGACGGGGTTCGCGCGCTGGAACTGGCGACGCCGGCAGAGGAAGCGCAGGCGATCGCGCTGGCGCTGCGCGAGGCGCTGGAGACGCCGGCGCGCACCGCCGCGCTGGTGACACCCGATCGCGCGCTCGCCCGCCGCGTGGCGGCGCATTGCGCGCGCTGGGGCATCGCGGTCGACGACTCGGCGGGGCAGCCGCTGTCGCTCACCCCGCCGGGGACGCTGCTGCTCGCGCTGGCGGACGGCGCGGCGCAGGCATTTGCGCCGATGCCGTTGCTGACGCTGCTCAAGCACCCGCTGGTGCAGCCGAACGAGCGTGCCGAGTGGCTGGACGGCACACGCGCGCTCGATCTGGCCCTGCGCGGGCCGAGGCCGGCGCCGGGATTGGCGGGCATCGATGCGCACCTCGCTGACCAGGCCGGGCGGGAAGGCGCGCTGCGGCGCACGGCTGCGGGCTGGTGGGAAACCGCCCGGCCGCTGCTCGCGCCGCTGGAGACAGTGTTCGCGGGCGGCGCGCAGCCGCTCGCCGGGCTGGTCGCCGCGCTTCGGGAGGCGGCGCAGGCCTTGGGCGGTGACATGCTGTGGAGCCGCGAAGACGGACGCGCCGCCGCGCTGCTACTCGACGATCTGGAGCGGGAGGCCGTACACGGCCCGGCGCTGGCCCAGCCGGACAGTCTCGCGCCTATGCTCCGCACGCTGATGGACGAAGTGGCGGTGCGACCCCCGCAGGGCGGGCATCCGCGCCTCGCGATCCTCGGCCTGATCGAGGCGCGGCTGCACAGCGCCGATCTGATGATCCTTGGCGGGTTGAACGAAGGCGTCTGGCCCGGCCTGCCCGCGCCCGATCCCTGGCTCGCGCCGCGCATCCGTGCAGAGCTGGGGCTGCCGGGGCTGGAGCGGCGGATCGGCGTTTCGGCGCATGATCTCGCCATCGGACTGGGCGCGCGCGCGGTGCTGCTCACCCGCGCCCGCCGTGACGCCAGCGCGCCGACCATCGCCTCGCGCTTCTGGCTGCGGCTGGAGGCGCTGTCGGGCGGGCTGGAGCGGGCGGACGACCTCGCCGGCTGGATGGCGGCAATCGACGCGCCCGGCATGTTCGCGCCGGTGGCCCGCCCCGAACCGGCGCCGCTGGCCAAGGATCGGCCGAAGGTCATCTCGGTTACCGAGGTCGATCGCCTCAAGGCCGACCCCTACGCCTTCTATGCACGGCGGATGCTGCGGCTGATGCCGCTCGACTCTGTCGATGCGGACCCGAGCGCCGCGTGGCGCGGCACGGCGGTGCATGACGTGCTGCAGAAATGGTTCGAGGAGGATGATTGTCGCCCCGACCTGCTCCGGGCCCGCGCCGAGGCGATGCTGGCAGACACGCGGACCCACCCGCTGATCCGCGCGCTGTGGCAGCCCCGGCTGATCGAGGCGATCGACTGGATCGCGGGCGAACTCGTCGAGCAGGGTGCGAAGGGCCGAAAGGTGCTGGCGGTGGAGCAGGAGGGGGCGATCGACTTCGCCGGGGTGACGCTGCGCGGGAAGTTCGACCGGGTCGATCGGCTGGAGGGCGGCGCGCTCGCAATCGTGGATTACAAGACGGGCCAGCCGCCCAGCACGCGCGCGGTGAAGGCAGGGTTCAGCCTGCAACTGGGCCTGCTTGGGCTGATCGCCGAGCGGGGTGGATTCAAGGGGATCGAAGGGGCCGCGCGCGCCTTCGAATATTGGTCGCTGGCGCGCAACCCGAAGAGCGGCGGGTTCGGTTATGTCGACTCGCCGGTCGATCCGAAGAAGCGCGAGCCCGTGCCGGCGGAGGATTTCGTGTCGATTGCAGCAGAGCATTTCGCCGTGGCGGCCGGCGAATGGCTGACCGGCGATCGTCCGTTCACCGCCAAGCTCGTGCCGGAATATGCGCCCTATGCAGAGTATGACCAGTTGATGCGACGTGACGAATGGTACGGGCGGGACTGAACGCATGAGCCGCGGCCCCGCCAAGCTCCACCCGCTGAAGGGCAATCAGAAGCGCGCGAGCGACCCCGGTCGGCACATCTGGCTGTCGGCCTCTGCCGGTACCGGCAAGACGCAGGTGCTGGCCGCCCGCGTGTGGCGGTTGCTGCTGGCGGGCACCGATCCGTCGGCGATCCTGTGCCTGACCTTCACCAAGGCCGGCGCGGCGGAGATGTCCGAGCGGATCACCGGTCGGCTGGCCTATTGGGTGCGCGCCAAGGACGAGGAACTGGCCGCCGATCTCGCGGCGCTGGGCGAGAGCATCGGCCCGGAGCGCCGGGCGACCGCGCGCACGCTGTTCGCCAAGGTGCTTGATGCGCCGGGCGGCGGCATCCGCATCCAGACGATCCACAGCTTCTGCCAGTCGCTGCTCGCCGCCTTTCCGATCGAGGCGGGGCTGGTCCCCGGCTTCCGCCCGCTGGAAGCGCGCGAGGAGGCGGTGCTGGCGCGCGAAACGCTCGCCGAAATGCTGGTCGACGCCCGCCGCGAAGGCCGGGAGGGTGTGATCGAAGCGATCGGCGCGCTCAGCCTGCGGCTCGGCGAAGGGGGTGCGGAAGGCTTTCTGCAGGAGTGTGCGCGGGCCGGCGAGGCGCTGGAAGGATTGCCCAGAAGCATCCAGCCCTGGCTCCGCCGCGCGTTCGACCTCCCGGCCGGCGACATTCGAGAATCGCTTGCAACAAGCTGTGGCGACAATGGTTTTGATGTGCGAACGCTACGCAATATTGGTTCGGCGAACGCCGCCTGGGGCACCGCGCGCGGGCTGGACCGGGCCGACATCATCGCCGCCTGGCTGGGCCGATCGCCCGAGGAGCGGGCGGCGACGCTGGACCAGCTCCACCTCGTCTGGGCCACCGCGAAGGGAGAACCGCGCAGCTTCGCCAAGGGGCAGGCGCCACAGGATCCTGACTATGCCGAAGCGGCGATGCGGCTCCACGGCCGCTGCGGCGAACTGCTCGCGATGCAGGTGCGCGCCGCCTATGTCGATCTGCTCGCGCGCGGACTGGAGGCGGGTCGCGACTATGCCCGTGCCTATGCCGCCGCCAAGCGGCGGCTGGGGGCGGTAGATTTCGACGATCTGATCGGCCGCACCATTGCCCTGCTCCGTCAGGAAGGGATGGGCGAATGGGTGCGCTACAAGCTCGATCAGGTAACCGAGCATGTGCTGATCGACGAAGCGCAGGACACCAATCCGAGCCAATGGGCGATCGTCTCGGCGATGGCCGACGAATTCTTCGCGGGCGAAGGCGCGCGCGGCGACCGGCTGCGCACGCTGTTCACCGTGGGCGACTACAAGCAGGCGATCTTCGGCTTCCAGGGCACCGATCCGATCTTCTTCCAGGCGGCGTTCGAGCGGTTCAAGCAGCTGGCGAACATCCAGAGCGACTATGAGGCGGAACTCCGCGAACTGGAGCAGTTGTCGCTCACCCACAGTTTCCGCTCGACCCGGCCGGTGCTCGAATTCGTCGATACCGCACTGGGCCTGTTGCCCGAGCCCGGCATGGGCCCGATGAGCGACCGCGAGCCGCATGCCAGCGAAGTGCCGGGTCCCGGCACGGTGACGCTCTGGCCGCCGGTGATCGAAGGCGGCAGCGATGCCGACGAAGAATCCTGGCTCGGCGACGCCACCCGCGAGTTGGCGGCGCGGATCGCGCGGGCGATCAAGGGCTGGATCGGCACGCTCCCGCTTGCCAGCAAGGGCCGAATGCTCGCGCCCGGCGACGTGATGGTGCTGGTCAAGCGCCGCGGCGAACTCGCCTCGCTGATCGTCGCGCGGCTCTATGCCGAGGGGGTACCGGTGGCGGGCGTCGACCGGCTGCGGCTCAACGCGCCGCTGGCGGTGCAGGATCTGCTGGCGGCGATCCGCTTCGCGCTCCAGCCCGAGGATGATCTGTCGCTGGCATCGCTGCTGGTCTCCCCGCTGATCGGCTGGAGCCAGGACGCGCTGATGGCGGGCGCGGTGCGCGAACGCGGCGGGCTGTGGCGGCACCTGCGCGAGACGCAGCCGGCCGAGAAGCTTGCGCCGCTATACGATCTGCTGCGCCGCGCAGATCTCGCCACGCCGTACCGCTTCCTCGAGGAACTCCTGTCCGGGCCGATGCAGGGGCGACGCAAGCTGCTCACCCGGCTGGGCGAGGAAGCGCGTGATCCGATCGAGGAACTGCTCAACGCCGCGCTGACCTTCGAGACGCGCGCGACGCCGTCGCTCCAGCGCTTCCTCGACTGGTTCGATCGCGGCGATGTCGAGATCGTCCGCGATGCCGCGCAGCCGCAGCCGGCGGTGCGGGTGATGACGGCGCACGGCTCCAAGGGCTTGCAGGCGCCGCTGGTGATCCTCGCCGACGCAACGGTGGATCCCACCCGCAGTCCGCGCAGCTTTCTCAAATGGGCGCCGGAGGGGGACGAGAAACTCCCCATCTTCCGCCCCCGCAGCGCCGAGCGCGACGGTGCGCTGGCGGAGGCGCTGGCCGAGGCCGATGCGCGCGAGCTGCAGGAGCATTGGCGGCTTTTCTATGTGGCAGCCACGCGGGCGGAGGAACGGCTGGTGATTGCCGGCGCGCTCGGCCCCCAGGCCAAGGGCGAACCGCCCAAGGCGAGCTGGTACGCGGCGAGTGCCGCTGCGCTCGATGCGCTGGGCGTGCCGGCGGACGAGGCGGGCGTCCGTGCTTTTCACGGCGTGGTGCCGCAGGCTCCGGTACGCGCGGTCTCCGCCTCGCCGGCGGAGCCGCCAGCCTCCCGACCCGTGCTGCCCGGCTGGCTTCATGCACCGGCGCCGCAGGAAGCGCGTCCGCCGCGGCCGCTGGCACCCTCCTCACTGGGCGACGACCGCGTCGCCGATCCGCCGCCCGGTCCGGCGCTGCGTGCCGCCGCAGAGCGCGGACGGCTGCTCCACGCGCTGTTCGAGCGCCTTCCCGGCGTCTCGCCGTCCGAGCGGCGCGGTGCAGCCGACCGTTGGCTGGCCGGGGCGGGCGGGCTTGTCGATGCGGGCGAGCGCGCGGCGCTGATCGACTCGGCGCTGGCGGTCACCGAGGATCCGCGCTTTGCCGAGCTGTTCGGTCCGGACGCGCTGGGGGAAGCGCCGATTGCAGCGGTGGTGGCCGAAGGGGTGGTGGTGTCGGGCACGGTCGACCGGCTGGTGGTGCTGCCGGACCGGGTGCGGGTGGTGGATTTCAAGACCGGTCGCCGGGCGCCGGCTTCGCTGGAGGACGTACCCCCCTATCATCTGCGGCAGATGTCCGCCTATGTCGCCGCGCTGCGGGTGATCTTTCCGGAGCGTGCGGTGGAGGCGGCGCTGCTGTATTCTGCCGGTCCGGTGCTCTACGCATTGCCGGAGGCGCTTCTTGCCGCGCACAAGCCGGGCTACGCGGGGTAGGAGCAAAGCTTGCGCCCATGCGCTTGAGCGATGACCCCGGTGATCATAGATAGCCGACCAACACGAAGTTCAGGAGATTTTGACATGGCCACTCTGGCGACCACCGACGCCACTTTCGAGACCGACGTGCTGCAGGCGGACAAGCCCGTCCTCGTCGATTTCTGGGCCGAGTGGTGCGGCCCGTGCCGCATGATCGCCCCGGCGCTGGAAGAAATCGCCGAGGAGATGGCGGGCCAGGTGCAGATCGTGAAGATCAACATCGACGACAATCCCGACGCGCCGACCAAATATGGCGTGCGCGGCATTCCGACGATGATCCTGTTCAAGAACGGCCAGCAGGCCGCGACCCAGGTCGGCGCGCTGCCCAAGAGCGCGATCAAGCAGTGGATCGAACGCGAGATGTGATCCCGCACCGCCTGCGCGCCCCCTCCCGCGCTTGGGAGGGGACTGCCAGGATCAATCGAACAGCAGCTCGGTCGCGCGCCTGCCAAGTTCGGGCGTAGCGGCCGCGACAATGCCGACGCCGTCGTCGCCGATGCGATAGGGGCTGGCGTCCCAGCGGGCGACATAGCCTCCCGCTTCGGTGAGGAACAGCACGCCCGGCGCATGATCCCATACCAAGGTCCGCCGGAAGACGGCGACGTCGTTCTGGCCCAGCACCAGCCGCGGATAATTCTCCGCGGCACAGCGCGGCAGCGGTACCAGCTCGAAGGGGCCGCCGAACCGCGCGGCGCGGGCAGCGTGCTCGTCCTCGGACTGGCCGACCTTGGAAACCGCGGCCAGCGGGCGCGGAGCACCGCTGGCGCGGGCGCGGATCGGCGCGTCGTCGAGGAACGCGCCGCCACCCAATATTGCGTGGCACATGCGCTTGGCCACCGGATCGTAGAGCCAGCCTGCCTGCGTGATGCCGTTCTCGACCAGCGCGATCATGATCCCGAAGGGCGGTTGCCCCGACGCGAAATTGGCGGTGCCGTCGATCGGATCGATGACCCAGGCCCTGGCGGCGGTGGCCTGCTCGATCAGCGCCGGATCGGCCGCGCAGGCCTCTTCGCCGACGATCACCGTGTCGCCGTCGATCGTCGCGAGCCCTTCGGTCAGCCGTTCCTCGGCCTCGCGATCGGCAATGGTCACCAGCTCGCCGGGGGTCTTTTCCAGCATCTCCTCGGCAGCGAGGTTGCGGAAACGCGGCATCACCACCGCCTCTGCTACGGTGCGCATCAGCGCGGAGACGGCTTCGTGGTGGCGGTGCATGGCGCTCAGCTCCGATAGTCGGCGTTGATGGAGATGTAACCATGGGTCAGGTCGCAGGTCCAAACCGTGGCGCGACCTTCGCCGAGGCCCAGGTCGACCCCGATCTCCACTTCCTGTCCCTTGAGGTGCGCGGCGACCGGCGCCTCGTCATAGCCCTCGACCGCCAGCCCCTCGCGCGCCACCTGGGTGGCACCGAAGCGGATGGCGAGCCGGTCGCGCTCGGCGGGCTCGCCGGCCTTGCCGACGGCCATCACGACCCGGCCCCAATTCGCATCCTCGCCCGCGATTGCCGTCTTCACCAGCGGCGAATTGGCGATCGACATGGCGATGCGGTGCGCGCTGCGGTCGCTCTCGGCGCCCTCGACGGTGATTTCGATCAGCTTCTGCGCGCCTTCGCCGTCGCGGACGACGAGCAGCGCGAGTTGACGGCACAGATCGGCAAGCGCAGCGCGGAACGCATCGGCGCCGGCATCGTCATCGCTGGTGAGCGGCGCGTTGCCGGCCTTGCCGGTGGCGAAGGCGAGGACGGTGTCGCTGGTCGAGGTGTCGCCATCGACCGTGATGCAGGAGAAGCTCGCGCCATTGGCATCGGCGAGCGCACGCTGGAGAAACACCGGGTCTGCCGCTGCATCCGTGAAGACGTAACCGAGCATCGTCGCCATGTCCGGCGCAATCATGCCGGAACCCTTGATGATGCCAGCCAGCGTCACCGTGCGGCCGTCGACGACGGCGGTGGTCACTGCGCCCTTGGTAAAGGTGTCGGTGGTCATGATCGTCGCGGCGGCGTCTTCCCAGCTGCACGGCTCGGCGGCATAGGCGGCGTCGAGCCCGGCCTCGGCCTTGTCGATCGGCAGCGGCACGCCGATCACGCCGGTTGACGAGACGAACACGTCCGAGGGATCGCAGCCGAGATGCTGCGCGGTGCGAGCGGCGATCGCCTCCACGGCGGCGCGGCCGCGATTGCCGGTGAAGGCGTTGGAATTGCCCGCATTCACCACCAGCGCGCGCGCCTTGCCGAGGACGAGCGCCTTGCGGCACCACTCCACCTCGGGCGAGGGGCATTTGCTGCTGGTCAGCACGCCGGCGACGCTGGTGCCTTCGTCGAGCGTGACGAAGGTGAGGTCGCAGCGATCCCAGTTCTTGTACCGCGCCCGCGCGATGCGCGGCGTGACGCCGGGGATCGCGGGCAGGGCGGGGAAGGGCAGCGCGAGCGGGGAGGTGCTGGTGGACATGGAACCGCCTGTGGTTAGGATGCGGCGCGTGCTTCGTGCATGGGGGGATAAAGATCAATGCTTTTGGTGCGCCTTGGTCGCCGGTGAGGAACGGGTTGAAGGCAGCGGCGTGAAGTTCGCCATTGTCGGAAACGGAGACGGGCTGCGGCGGCTCGTTCTTGCCGCCATCGGGTTGCTCATTCTCGCCCTCCTGGCCCTTGCCGGATATGGTGTCTGGCAAGCTGCCCCTCGCATCCCGAAGTGGGTCGACGGAGGCTGGAAGTCAGTAGCGCGACTTGATGAGAAAGGCGGTAGCTCCAAGCCCACTACTACGATCCTACCCCATGTGTCGGAGGTGCTTCCCGGCGGCCCCCGCGCGTTATACCCGAGGAACCCGCCGGGATCGTGGGTCACGAACGATGACTATCCCCTGGAAGCGCAGCGTGCGGGGGAGCAGGGCAGCGTTGCCTTCACGCTCTTTATCGATGAACAAGGAACGCCGAGACGCTGCCAGGTTACGGCTTCCAGCGGTTCTGCGCGGCTCGACCAAACGGCCTGTGGCCTGCTCATCGAGCGCGCGCGGTTCGTCCCGGCATTGGATGCCGATGGCCGGCCGGTAGCGGCTATCTACAGAAACCGCTTCAGGTGGGTTCTTTCGCAATGACGCGCGGTGGGGCCAAGTCGGAAAGTTGGCCTAATCTGACACCCGTGGCACTATGCCTCTCTACCGGGGCAGCTTTTGATTAGACGAACCGTGCGTCGATCCCTATGTGTCGTGCGTTGCCGCCCGTCGGTTGCGACATCACCACCGTGTACCACAGGGTTTCGCTTGGAACTGCTGCTGCTCCTCACTGCGCTTTTCGCGAGCCTGACCGGCGGGTTGGGCGAGCGTGGGCTGCGTCCGATCCCGGGCGTCGCCGTGGTGCGCGTGGCGGAAGCGGCCCAGGCGGCGACCGTCCCGTCGCGCCACATCGTGGCGGCTGCGGCGGCGCTCCCCGCGCTGGTGCGGGTCGTCACCATCCCGGTGTTCCATCTGGCCGCCACGCCGCGGCCTGCGCTTCGCCTCGCCTTCGAGCAGCGGCGCGAATAGCCTTTCCGGCCCGCGTGTTCGGGCCCTTCTTCCTTTCGTCGCCGCGCTTGCTCGCGGTGCACCCGTGATGGCTCCGCCTCGTCCGGCAGCCTTCGCGCACTCCCTACAAACAGGTCAGGAACTCGCATGTTCGGCGGTATTGCCAAGTCGCTTTTCGGTTCGTCCAACGATCGCTACGTCAAGTCGCTCAATCCGATTGTCCAGAAGATCGCCAGCTTCGAGCCGGCGCTCCAGGCGATGAGCGACGACACGCTGGCCCAGCAGACGATCAAGTTCCGCGAACAGCTGGCCAATGGCGCCAAGCTCGACGACCTGCTGCCGGAGGCCTTCGCCACGGTGCGCGAAGCCGCGCGCCGCGTGATCGGCCAGCGCCACTATGACGTGCAGATGGTCGGCGGCATCGTGCTCCATCGGGGCGAGATCGCCGAGATGCGCACCGGCGAGGGCAAGACGCTGGTCGCGACGCTCGCCACCTATCTGAACGCGCTGCCCGGCAACGGCGTCCACGTCATCACCGTCAACGACTATCTCGCCCGCCGCGACGCCGAGTGGATGGCGCAGGTCTATGGCTTCCTGGGTCTCACCACCGGCGTGATCGTCCCCAACCTGTCCGATCAGCAGCGCCGCGACGCCTATGGCTCGGATATCACCTACGGCACGAACAACGAGTTCGGCTTCGACTATCTGCGCGACAACATGAAATATGATCGCGCGAGCATGGTGCAGCGTCCGTTCGCCTATGCCATCGTCGACGAGGTGGACTCGATCCTGATCGACGAGGCGCGCACCCCGCTGATCATCTCCGGCCCGACCGATGACCGTTCGGAGCTCTATATGGGCGTAGACGTGGTGGTGAAGCAACTGAGCGCCGAGGACTATGAGAAGGACGAGAAGCAGCGCACCATCGTCCTCACCGAGGAAGGCACCGAGAAGGTCGAGCGGATGCTCGAGGAAGCAGGGCTGCTGGTCGGCGCCAACCTGTATGATTTCGAGAACACGCAGGTGGTGCACCATCTGAACCAGGCGCTCCGCGCGAACGTGATGTTCAAGCGCGATACCGATTACATCGTCAAGGACGGCAAGATCGTCATCATCGACGAGTTCACCGGCCGCATGATGGATGGCCGCCGCTGGTCGGACGGCCTGCATCAGGCGGTGGAAGCCAAGGAAGGCGTGAACATCGAGCCGGAGAACCAGACGCTCGCCTCGATCACCTTCCAGAACTATTTCCGCATGTACCCGAAGCTCGGCGGCATGACCGGCACGGCCTCGACCGAGGCGGCGGAATTCTTCGACATCTACAAGATGAACGTCGTCACCATTCCGACCAACCTGCCGGTGCAGCGGATCGACGAGGAAGACACTTTCTACAAGTCGACCGAGGACAAGTTCGCCGGCATCGCCAAGACGATCAAGGCGCATGCCGAGCGCGGCCAGCCGGTGCTGGTCGGCACCGTTTCGATCGAGAAGTCGGAGCTGCTTTCCGAATTCCTCCACCGCGAGGGCGTGAAGCACGAGGTGCTCAACGCGCGCTTCCACGAGAGTGAGGCGCATATCGTCGCGCAGGCGGGCCGTCTCGGCATGGTCACCGTATCGACCAACATGGCGGGCCGCGGCACCGACATTCAGCTGGGCGGCAATGTCGAGTTCCGCGTGGCCGACGAACTGCGCGACATGCCCGACGGCCCCGAGCGCGACGCCGCGATCGAGCGGATCAAGGCCGAGGTCGCCGAGGAGAAGGAAAAGGTGAAGGCTGCCGGCGGCCTGTTCGTGCTCGGCACCGAGCGCCACGAGAGCCGCCGCATCGACAACCAGCTGCGTGGTCGTTCGGGCCGCCAGGGCGACCCGGGCCTCAGCCGCTTCTATCTCAGCCTCGACGACGATCTGCTGCGCATCTTCGGCTCGAACACCTTGTTCTCGCGGATGATGCGCTCCAGCCTGGAGGACGGCGAGGCGATGCCGCCGTCGCGCTGGCTGAGCAAGGCGATCGAGACCGCGCAGCGCAAGGTCGAGGCGCGCAACTATGACGTGCGCAAGCAGGTCGTCGAATATGACGACGTGATGAACGACCAGCGCAAGGTCATCTACGAGCAGCGCGCCGACATCATGGATGCCGACACCGTCGGTCAGGTGGTCGAGGACATGCGCCACGAGACGGTGAACGCAATCGTCGGCGAGGCCTGCCCGCCGAACAGCTATCCCGAGCAGTGGAATATCGCCGGTCTCAAGGAGCGGCTCGCCGACACGCTCAATCTCGACCTGCCGGTCGACGAGTGGGTGAAGGATGAGGAAGCGATCGATCCGGAGATCCTGGAGGAGCGCGTTCGCACGGCCGCGGATGCCGCGATTGCCGAGAAGGCAGCGGATCTGGAGCCGGAGACCTGGACCTCAATCGAGAAGTCGATCCTGCTGCAAAATCTCGACCATCACTGGAAGGAGCATCTCGCGATGCTCGACGCGCTGCGCCAGGTCGTCCACCTGCGCGCCTATGCGCAGAAGACGCCGATCAACGAGTATAAGCACGAGGCGTTCTCGATGTTCCAGCGCATGCTCGACACGATCCGCGAGGACGTGACGCGCACCATGGCCTTCGCCCAGTTCCGCATGGCACCGCCCCCCGAGCTTCCCGAGCTGCCGGCGTTCCTGACCACCCATATCGATCCGCTGACCGGCATGGACAACACCAATGATTGGGACGGCGGTTCTGCGGGGCTGGTCACCACCCGCCTGCCACCGCTCGGCATCCCGCGGCCCGCGGGCGACGATTATGGCACCGATCCGTCGGAGTGGGTCGGGCTGGTCAGCCGCAACGCGCCGTGCCCGTGCGGTTCTGGGCTGAAGTACAAGCACTGCCACGGCCAGGTGGCGTAAGCACCTGCGTTCCCCTCCCGCTTGCGGGAGGGGAACATAAGAAAAGGGCGGCGCCGGGATCCCCGGCGCCGCCCTTTCTGTTTCCCCGCGATCCGCGATCAGCGGGTCTGCGGCATCTGGATCTTCGGACCCAGCCGTTCCTTCACCTCGCGCGCATCGAAGGCGCGGATGTTGTCGGCGGGCTTGGGGCCCTTGCCCATCACGATCTCGGCCATCGCCTCGTACCGGTCGACGGTGCGGATATCGACGTTGCGGTCGAAAAAGGGATCGCCCCAGAAGGGATCCCAGCTACGCCAGCCCCAGCGCGGGCTGTAATAGCGCCAATAGGGGTTCCAATAGCCCCAGGGGCCGCCGAAGCCCGCCCCGCCGATCCCCGGCGTCGCATAGGTCTGGGTCTTCTTCTCGGTATCGCGATCGGCGAGCAGGAAATAGTCATAGCCGCTCTGCAGCGTCAGCTCAGCCGCGCGGTAGAGCAGATAGCGCTCCACCGTCTCGCGCGAGGTCAGGCTGTTGCCCGAGAAGCTCACCCGGAAGCGATTTTCCTCAATCTGCTCGTCCGAATAGCCGTTGCGCACCGATCCGCTCGCCGAGGCGGGCTGATAGGGCGTTGCGGTCATGCACGAGGCGAGCGAGAGGCTGCCCGCGACCATCAGGCCGAGTGCTGCCAGCCGCCGGTCCTTCTGTGATGAAATTGGCATTGTTCCTCCGACACTTCCAAACAGTAAACGTCGCCACATGCCCCTCGAACGCGCGAGCCGGCGAAACTCTCCCGCGCGTTCACGCGATGAGGCGTGGCATGCAAGCGATTGACGGTTGCTGAACAGGGCCTGTCAAGCGATCCGATCAGGCACGTCTCGGGCGTCGGCTTCAAGGCTGGTCTGCGGCGCCATCGCCTCCCAGGGAAAGACGAACCAGTCCTTCTGCACCGCGCGATCGATGGTCTCTGCGCCATAGTCGACACGCTGCGACGAGCGGATATTGTCGAGCAGCACGGCAAAGCGGACCTGCCCGGCCACCGCGCCCTCGGCGGCGAGCGCGGCACGCAACTCGCCGATCGTCTTGCCGCTGTCGTTGATGTCCTCGATGAACAGCAGCCGCTCGCCGTCGCGGGTCCGCCGGGCGAGGACCGCAACGAGTTCCT
This sequence comes from Sphingomonas sp. S2M10, assembly GCF_012650175.1. Taxonomy (GTDB): domain Bacteria; phylum Pseudomonadota; class Alphaproteobacteria; order Sphingomonadales; family Sphingomonadaceae; genus Sphingomonas. The sequence goes on along the minus strand of NZ_JAAILI010000043.1, from coordinate 6,007 downwards.
CGGCGAACTGGGCGATACGGGTCGAATAATCGATCGACACGAGCGGCAGCCCGATCCGGTGCGAAAGATACACCGCCGGGGTGAGCCCGCCGCGTCCGACGCCGACGAGCAGGGTGGGGGACCAATCCGCCACCGCGCCCGCGATCGCATGGACCCCGCTGACGAGCTGATCGTGGGTGAAGAGCGTGAAGACGATTTCGCCCATCACGCCGCCTCCGCCATCCAGGCGTCGATCGCCGCGCAGTGCGCCGCCACCGCCTCGTCGGGCAGGAACGAGCCCAGGAAGCTGTTGCGGGCCAGCATGGCCAGCTGTTGCCTGCTGAGGCCTCGTCCGCGCGCCACCGCCCGGTAATTCTCGCCGACATACCCGCCGAAATAGGCAGGATCATCCGAGTTCACCGTGGCGCGGAGACCGAGTTCCAGCATGCGGTCGATCGGATGCGCGTCGATCGTCTCGACATTGCACAGCTTGACGTTGGACAGCGGGCACACGGTGAGCGTCATGCCCGTGCGCGCCAGCCGGGCGACCAGGGCCGGATCGTCGAGGCTGCGATTGCCATGATCGAGCCGGTCGACCTGAAGCAGGTCCAGCGCCTCGCGGACATAGTCGGCGGGGCCTTCCTCGCCGGCATGGGCGACGCGCTTCAGGCCCTTCTCCGCCGCTGCTGCGAACACGCGAGCAAATTTGGAGGGCGGGTGCCCCAGCTCGGACGAATCGAGCCCGACGCCGGCGATCCGGTCGAGCCACGGCTCGGCTGCCTCCAGGGTGCGGAAGGCATCCTCCTCGTCCAGGTGGCGCAGGAAGCAGAGGATCAGCTGTGAGGTGACGCCCAGTCGCGCCTCGGCATCCGCCATGCCCGCCAGCAGCCCCTCGATCACCGTGGCCATCGCGATGCCGCGCGCGGTGTGCGTCTGGGGATCGAAGAAGATCTCGGCGTGGCGCACGCCGTCGGTCGCGGCGCGTTCGAAATAGGCGATGGCCAGGTCGCGGAAATCGGCCTCGGTGCGCAGCACGTCGGCACCGGCATAATAGATGTCGAGAAAGTCCTGGAGGTTCGAGAATTGGTAGGCGGCGCGCACCGCTTCCACGCTGTCGAACGGGATCGCCACGCCGTTGCGGCGGGCGAATTCGAACATCTGCTCGGGCTCGAGGCTGCCTTCGATGTGCAGATGGAGTTCGGCCTTGGGCAGGCCGGCGATGAACGCGTCGAGATTTTCCATCGCCTCACCATCGCAGCGGCTCGGCTGAGTCGCAAGCGCAACGCCCAAGCGGTGCGTTGCGCTCGATGCACACGCCGTCGGCGCGATTCGCTGCGGCGCCCTGATTCGGACACGCGGCGGCCGAGGCGGTCGTTCACCAGCGGGCGACGTTATCGCTGTCGAGAATTTACAGAGAAGGAGGCGGCGGCACCGGCCACCGCGCGGTTGAAGGGGAAGATGTCTCGACCGGCAGAACCGGGATCACTTCGCCTTCGAACCGGCGGACGAGAGATGGCTCCCACGTTGGCTCACATCGCGAACTTCTTCAAGCATCCGACGCTCGAAGCGCGGAAAATTGTCACGCGTTATCGTGCCACGTTCGGGAACGCAGCATAGGTTCTCATAGCCCCGTAATTCAACGTTGCTCCATCGACAGAAGATCGCTGGTCATCGTCTACGGCGATGGCTGGCAATCCCCGATGCGCGGCGCTCGCACCGGGCCTCACAATCGATCGTGGCACGAGGTCCGGCGGTTCATCGTTCAAGAGAACGTGTAGCTCGGCTGGCTCTCGGTTCGATCCGATGCGATAATGGCTAAGGGACAAATGCGCTGCAATGGGTAGGGCATTTAAGTGCCGAAGCGGCACTGAAATGCCGCTTCGGCACGAACGATCTTCAGGGCAGGCGGGTCTGCGACCTGCGCTAATCAGCGGTGAATCGCATCTCGATCCGCATCATAGAGCGGATTCTTGGGCCCAATCGGCGGCTCCGCGCGCTTGAACGCGTCGGGCCCAGCACTCGACATTGGCTCGGCGGACGAGGCGTCAATCTATTACCATCGTTTCCAACTCGGCCTCCCAACTCGGCGCGGGGTTGAAGGCGGAGACCTGCTCGGGAATGTGCATCGTAAAGGAAAGCCCCTGCGCTTGGACGAATGTCTGGGCGAGGAGGTTCCGACTTAGCGTGAGCATCGCCGGGTCGTCGACGCGGTAGAGCCGCGGCAGGAAAGTGTGCGTGTAGCGCGTTCCGTAGGCGCTCCACTCCTGCATGGTACAATGGGAATATCCGCTGCTTGATACCGTGCCGTAGAGCGACACCCGTCGCAGGAACTCGTCAGCCAGTTCGGCGCCCATTTTTGGAGCGGAGAGCAGGTTGACGATAGTGCTTACGATCGCAGGAAGGTTCTCGCCGATCGAGTTTGATGCGGCGAGGCCGATGCTCATCAGGTGTAGGCTCTCGATCTCGCCTGACGGAAGCTGGGCCGGCTCAAGTTGGTGAAGACCGCTGAACTCGTGGATGGAGACGCTCGCTTGCGTCGTCTTCACCTCGATCGCGTGATTGCCGATGCGGAAGTCGCGGCCGCCCTCTCTCCACCCGTGCCAGTAGTCTAGGCAGCGCAGCATCTTCTCCGGCTCGCCGGCACGCGCAAGGAGGAGTTGGCGAAGGAGAGTCAGTTCGCCGATCAGTCCAATGATCACCTCTTCCGACAGCGCGCCGCGACGGATCGCCATCTCGATGATGGGCTCGACGTCCGTGAATGCCGGCTGGACTCCGGCTGGTCCACCGATGCCCGCCCGGAGCAGTTCGATTGCGATCAGAGCCGCGACCGACGCGAAATGGGGCGCCGCGGGCAGGACAATTCTGCTCGCCGAGAACGGGTCGCCACCCTCCTCGGGCCGCCAGTCGCCGTGCTGCACGTGGCGCCGGACGAGCGACGACGACGCCCTCAATTCGTCACCCCGGATGAAGATCTCGTAGTCGCCCGACGCGGTGCGGCCGATCGCCAGCGGCAGGCCTAACCACCGCAGGTTCCGGGTGTGACCTTCGGGAACGGCGAGTGCCTCGAGGTCGTTGCGAAGCGACTCGAAGTGGGTGTCGCTCATGTTCGGAGGGCCGCGATATGGTCGGGGCCGCCGTGCGGCAGGCCAAGGCCGATCGCCAACTGGTCGGTGGGAAGATCGGGCGCGTTGACCACGTGTAGGAGGGCGAGACCGGGATGGCCGCGGGGACGCCAGCTTGCGCCCCCCTGGATGCTCGGCACGGGCGCAGTACGGTGGAAGTAATAGTCAATCAGTTCGTCGCCGAAGTAGGTGCCACCGTATCCGCGGGTGCCCCAAAGGGTCTGCAGTGCGCGGCCGTTCGGTGTCCGTTCGCGCGTCACGGCCTTTATTCCTCTCACCGCCAAGCGGGCGTCACGTGCGATGTTCTGGCCATGCCTGAACGCGATGTAAAACATGGGCGTCGCCGAGCGAAGGGTGTCTGCGTAGTTCCATGGAACCTCCGGTCGGTCCGTCGGGTAGAATCCGGGCGCCGAGTGGTCACCTGTGAGGTGGGACCACAGCCTGAGGTAGGCCGCGATTGAATAAGGGCAGGACTGGGGCTCGGCCCCGTAATCCTGCGGATTCCGCATGGGCGGCGTGAAGAGTTGGTCGTCGATGCCGAGCAGCCGGGAGTAGTGATCCCACCGCTGGCTCAGTTCGTTGCCGAGGTCGGGATCGTGGCGGGTGAACCGCAGGTCGTTGAGCGTCGCGGCGATGCGTTGGAGGCTGACCGGCTCCGTTCTGATCAGACCTCGTTCCAGCCCGTTGTCGTCCCTGAGGGGCACCCATTCCCCATCGTCGAGCAATCGCGCGGCGACATCGATGTTGTGCCGTGCGAGGACGTCGTCCTCGGATTCGACGAGCCGGATGGAGGGCCTGGGCCCCGGCGACAGCGGAACCTTGCGCGCCTCGACCTTGCTCGTCGCGACGAATGAGGCGCCCTGGAGGACGAGCGCCGGCCCGATCGCCTCGCCACCACAGTCCATCGAGGCGATCACCTCCGACTTCAGCGCGTTGTCGTTCACGTGGTAGCGTCTGAACAGCTCAAGTTGGTCCTCGTAGGTGAAGACCCTGCAGAAGGGTAGGAAGCCACCCCGGTAGCCGAACCAGCGCTGCATTTGCATCTGCGTGTCAGCGGCTGGCTCGGCTGCGCCGCGGAGGAACAGGCTCGTCGTCAGGCCCTCCAGGGTAAGGCCGCGTGAGAGCACGTTCCCTGCCACGAATATCGACAGGCTGTCCGGGGGGATTCGGAAGTCTCCGTCCGCGCCATCCTCGACCTCGAAGCGCGGGCGGTCATCCGACGCCGGGTCGCTGTTGAGGACGCGTAGGCGGACGTTTGGGAAGACCCTCTCCAGCAGAGCGCTCCGAACCTCGGGCCACCTGGCCATCGGTATCGGGGTGTATGGGGCCTGTGGAAGGGTAGATAGGGCCATTCGGGAGGCCTCAAAGCGCGCGAGCCACGCCGACCATTCGGCCTCCTCGAGGCCGAGCCTGCGCGTCAGGCCTTCGGTCGAGATGTCGAGCCGTTCCGCCATCTCCTCGTTCGGTTCCACCGCGGCCTCGAACCCCGGCTCCGACATGGCCCAGCGGACCACGTCGATCGCCGTGTTGAAGTGGTCCTCCTTGCGCGCCGAGGGGTGGATCAGCATCGTGTGCGGACCTCGCGCGGCGGCGCGCGCGTCCTCGGCCGAGGTGTAGACGCGCCCGCGATCGAACGCAGATTCCCAGCCGGCCTCAAGGCTTCTGATCGCCGCCCCGACCATGTAGCAGCGGAGCGCGTCTGATAGCATCGACCAGCGTAGGCCTTCGCGCCGGTCTGCGAGTTCCGCGTCCGACTCGCCGGGGCGCGGATCGGGGAAGAGCGACGTGCGGCACAATGCGCCGTCGCCCGCCTTCCGCAGCCGCTCGTAGAACATCTCGCCGCCACAGTAGTAGGAGCGGATGCCCGCCGTCTCAGCATAGCCGAGCGAGCGCGGTCTCACCGACCCGACTGGTCCCGGCGTGCGGAGGGCGGCGTTGAAGTCCCGCGGGCTCAACGGGTTGTGCGTCGCCTGCAGGAAGTTGGCCTGCGGCGTCGCGGTGTAGGCCACGTAGCTCGCCAGAAGCGCCGGATGGCGCGTCGCGGCCACGTCGGGATCGCCACTCCACAGCGCCGTGATCAGCCGGGGCGTAAGCTTCTGCGAGCGGTCGCTGTCGAGCACGCTTGCGTCGTCCGCCTCGTCGTCCAGGATTAGGATGGTGTAGGGCTTCGTCCGGCCGTCGAGGAAATTGTCGGAGATGACCTCTCCGAGGAACCGCCTGAGCGTCAGGAGGTGATCGTCCTCCTTGGGGACGACGCAGATGATGGGCCGCCCGGCTTTCAGCGCCTGCCGCGCGAGCGGCCTCTGCAGGTATCGCGACGGATCGGCCCGCTGCTCGTGGAGGATGTCGGCGGGCTGCGGCAGGATCAGGCGCTCCGCGCGGCGACGGTATGCGTTGTCCGCGGTCGACCCATCGAGTTGGCCGAGCAGACGCTCGTATGTCTGGAGCCAAAGGCTCACGCGGGTGCCAGCCAGCAGGATCAACAGATCGACGCCTGCGTCGAGCGCCAATGCCGCAACGCCCAGCATGCTGGCCGTCTTGCCGGACTGGACGGAGCCGACGACCATCCCGGTCCGGACCCGGGACTCGGGCCAGGATGCCGGGTCGAACTCTTCGCCGCCTTTCGGCAGGGCACTCCTAACGATGTAGCGTGCGTCGTCCTCCAGCACCTCAAGCGCGGTCGGGGAGAGCCGTCCCTCCACGCTGGCACGGTATCGCGCCCACCAGGGCGCGCCCCCGATCGTTGTGCCTGATCTCTCGAAATCGGCCGAAGGCGCATTGAAGCGCCCCGGGTTTTCAGGAGGCAGTTTTCATTTGGCTATGCAGCCATATCGAGGTTCTCGAGGGCTGCATAGTAATTGTCTTCGGCCTCAGCGGGCGGGATGTGCCCGATAGGGCCGAAGAGC